>JADYUK010000001.1 GCA_021531755.1 Hoylesella loescheii | reverse complement strand
CAGACAAGGCGCACTTGCGTGACCTGTTCGACAAGACTAATTTCAACGATGTCAAAGAACTCGATTATCCCCTCTTTGAGGGATTATTTGATTAAATTAATTAACTCGTCCATTTTTATTGGACACTAATGATTACAAATCATTAGTAAGGGAAATCGTAGAGTTCTATAACCTTCACGGATGCAAGGAACGTATCTTCGATGAGATGGACAACAGCTTCGGATGGGACAGGCTACCAAAGTCCTTCATGTCAAAGAACACCGTATTCATAATACTTACTGCTATCATCCGTAACTTCTACAAAACCATCGTGAAGAAACTTGACGTAAAGAAGTTCGGACGAAAAAATACCAGCAGAATCAAGACGTTTGTCTTCAAATTCATATCTGTTCCTGCGAAATGGATAAAGGCTTCAAGGCAGAATGTGCTGAACATGTACACTTCAAATCCTGCCTATGGGGAACTCTTCCAGTCTGATTCCGGATAATCTGCATTACTTACGGGATAACTGATGCGTATTACCTCAAGTCGCATTGTGGGGTAAGGGGATATTGCCTCTTTAGTTAATCTATTTTGAGCAATCTATCACACAGAGTTGACATCAGACAGATATGGTTACTGTACTTACTGCTTAACTACAGGTCTGCGGATTTAAGGTTTGCAACTTTCGTGGTGAAAAAAAAAAACGATGAAACCAAAGAATTCCTATATAATTACCGAGGACAAAGTTTTTCACTTCGTTCAAGGAAACTCCAGAAATTTTCTCTGTTGCAGATGATTTCTGCAAAGTTTTTTTGATGCACAGATGTCAAATATACGTTTAAGGCATGCTTTTTTCTAAAGTATATTCGACAAACTAACGTAATTTTTAGATATCCAAGAACTACTTTTCAATCATTCATCTCATCCGCACGCTATAGCAATCAGTAACATCTTACGATTTATAATCAAAAGAACGTATTCTGCTTACAGTTTTTATGCGATATCATCAATCCGGAAGGTTGTACTGAATGAGCGCCCAAAAGATACTGAATATGCACCCCAAAACAGTATCTCTTGGCGCTTAATATGTACTGCTTACAGTCCTCTACCTTACATGCCTGTGGCTGAGTAAGGATACATTATTATTTTTTCTCGCCTCGTATGCAAACCACAGCCAGAACCATAGTTACTATGAAAAGAATTGAATATATAAGAGAAGCTATATATCCGTCAGGAATGGCTGCGGATATGTGGATGAAAACAAAATCTTTCACACCTATGGCTCCTATCACAATAGCAACGACCTCACTTAATACATATAGGAACAACGGGTGAATGCCGATAATCTTCAATATCTTCATCAGGTATCCACGTTTCCATCCTCTTATATCAATGAAATAAATCAAGATGGCAAGGAAGAAGCTCGCCAATCCTATTGTCACCAGAACATACGAAGGACTCCAGACACGCTTGTTGAATGGGCAGTATGTAAAGTTGAGTATATAGCCTACTGCAATAAGCAGCAGGGCTGCAAGGTAAAGGAACAGAGTCTTGTGATGATGCTTCGTTATGCTCATTACGCGCCATGATATACCAAACGCAAGCAGACAATGTGCCGACGCACCTATGGTAGAGACAAGTCCCTCGGGGTCAACGGGGCTCTTATGGTAGAGATGGTCGTAGCCGAAGAGTGAGGTGTCGATGCGTGATAAAATATTAGCAGAAGAGTCATAAGCGAACCCATCGCCGAAAACGAGGAGCGCATGATAGCCTACCAGCAGGGCAATCGATGTAGGGATAGCGTAGCGATGATGAAACGTGACCGCGAAGGCTGCTGTAACGAAATAACATATGGCTATACGCTGCATGACACCCCATACACGGAGATGAGAGAAATCGAGCGGGCGTCCGTCACAGGCCATGTCAAGCCAGTTAATCAGCAGACCGATAACAAACAGCTGGACTGTTCGCTTCAATATCTTACGGAGTACATCACGTGACCACGTGAAACTCTTCTTCCTCATACTGATATATGTAGTGAAGCCTATTATGTAGAGGAAAAAGGGGAATACAAGATCACATGCTGTCAGGCCATTCCATTTGGAATGGACCAGCTGCGGATATATCTCGTCACCAGCCCCGTTATTTACAAGTATCATGAGCAGGATGGTCAGGGCGCGGAAAACATCAAGCGCTATGAGGCGTCCACCACTCTGCTGCGTGACAGATGATGATTGCAAGACAGAAGCCTGTACACTTATAATTTTATCTGATGACATATTCGGTTATATTGTAATTTTTCAAAGATTACGGCGTGTTATTGCAATGATTGCACGTAGGTAAACAAAGCCTGAATTTGGATTAATGTATAGCTAAGAACACAAACCAACAGTAAATCACAGACTTTGCCAAACAGCTGAATTATCGTTGTTTGCATCAATTGCTCTCAAGAAAAGCTATCACTTCTCTCGATATATCCACCGCATCGCCCTCAGGTTCTTTAGTATATGTATTGTGCTTTAGCGTCCACGGTTCTTCCATAGAATACCAGTCGATGACTGGTCCTGCCGGAAGAGCCATCTGGAAGAGCTCGGCCGAGGTCTTGTTCGCATTTTTTCCTCCTCCGAGAGCGTCCTTGTCTGGCAGGGACCCTGCCGTAAGCTGTCTGTCAAGTGCGTCCATGTATGTTTTCCAACGAGGTAGATAGAAATCATGCAACAGGCCCTGCCATTCCTTATTGGCATAGTCTCTCAGCCCTCCCTCATTGGCACAGAAACGGTTTCCCCATGTTGTTATCTGCACACGTGCATTCCATTCATATAGATTCTTCTCCTCTTGCGTCCTCCCAAGGCTTCGCGCTGCTTCTGTCCAATGTCCAAGACGGAACTCGGGCCTTGTGCCAAGGAGACGATCCTGAAGCATAATCATATCGAGAAAACGTTTTGCTGAACGTCTGAACTCATTGCGTGAGAATGAGTTATAGTAGGCTATGGTATGAAGATAGGCTATTCGTCCCTGGTCGGCTAATGCCTGACGGACGATATCAACAAGATCATACTCAAAATTATTATTCCCCCTATACCTCTCAGCGACGCTCACCATCAGTTTCGCAGCCTCTAATGTTGAGGCTGGATCATAATAGTTGCGCATCTTCGACCAGCTCTTAACCTGGAAATTATTCAGCGACGGACGACCACAGAATATACTCTCATGAGGCCCCTGCTGGTTGTTGCCTGCGGGACAGTTGTATATAGAGTGTACAAGGATATCCCATGCCTTAAGAATAGCAGGGTCATCAACGCCGTAACGTGCACGGCAATAGTCTTTTATCCAATATTCTTTCGTGAAACGCTGTGGGCGCCATGGCAACTCGCACATCATCTCGAACATGACGGGGTTGTTCTCTATTCCCTCCATTGTGAGGCCGATACCTTTTATGTTTTTCGCGAGAGGATTAGTCTTGGTCTCATAGAAATTATCAAGGAGCTGGTCCATCCTGCCGTGCAACCCGACATTGGCCCCGAAATTCTCAAGGAGACAGAAGAGCCATGGATGGTCACCGTATCCTTCTTTACGCTGCCAGACAGAAGGTATTCCCCACATAGGGCGGCATTCAGAAAAAAGGTCAAGGATAAGGATATCACCTGCTGTTATATCACGCAACATCTCAGGACGTGGATTCTCCGTCCATCCCTGGACAACCCATACACTCTTCGGATTACAACGCTTCATGGCTTTGAGGAGGCTGTTGCCTGCCTCTGCATAATCAATTGACGAGTCATCATTTGTCTCATGGAAAGGGTCGAGAGAGTAATAATCGGCTCGCCCGTAGAGACGTGTCAGCTCCTGATAGTAAATATCGGCAATCTCGTCAAAACGCTTGTCTGTGGCGCTGAGGTTTGCTGGACGTGTGTAGCCATTCCATGGTCCTGATATCGACACGTCAAGCCCAAGGCGTTCCTTGGCATCGTGAGGCATCATGCCACAGTAACCAGGAAGGACAGGTGACATGCCGAGACGACGCATACGGCTAAGTATCTTCTTCTGTAAGGCTTCTTGCTGGCTATACCATGCCAAAGGGAGAGGCCCTCCCCAGCCCTCAAGATTGTTCATGGCCCACCACCCGAAGAATCCCGGGCCAGAGATGAACCTGCCTATTTCATCTTCTGTATAGCCAAGTCGGAGCAGGACATTGCGCCAGACACACTCCTCGCCTGTTATAGCCAGCGGCATGTTGATACCATGAAGAGCCATCCAGTCTATCTCCTGCTGCCAGCGTTCCCAATCCCAGAAAGCCATGGAATAAGAGAATGTGCAGTAATTGAAGTTATAACGCAACCTCAAATCTGTCTCATGGCGTTCACGGCAAGAGACACGCGGGAGAGTGGCAGGAATTCTTGGATGCATGTTATTCCACGAGATATGTATTCCGGCATGGTATTTAAGATACCAATTCACACCTGTGGCTATATTAACCCATGTGTTTCCACGCACTACGACACGCGCCCCTTCCTGGTCAAGCTCGAAGAAGTCACGGGCGGAAGAGACCTTAACGGTTTTTATCTTGTGCGAGGCGCCACGGTCTATACGCTCCAACAACTCATCAACAGGATTTGCATTGACAAGCTGGCATAGGAAAAAGAATGCAAAAAGTAATACATTTCGTCTCATTATAAGCTAAATATTGATTGAGTGCTTACAAAATTATGAAGAAATAGGGATATATGCAAAAAAAAGACAATAAAAGTTTTTATTTGTAAGATAAAAGTATTAATTTTGCGCTCAGGAAATATATACTTAATGCCATATAATTTACATGTAATGAAACATGGAGGCTTTGGTATTAAACAAAAAAAAATACACCTATTAACCTTATAATTCTACGGATAAGAAATAATGCACTATATGACGAAGAGGATATTAATATTGACATTTCTTGCTTTGACTTACTCTGTTATATCATTAGCAGCAGTTCATTATGTATCAGACTATGGTGCCAAAGGCGATGGCGTTACAGACGATGCCAAGGCAATACAGAAATGCATTGACGCATGCTCGGCAGATGGTGGTGGAGATGTTGTCTTCAACAAAGGGAAAGTGTTCCTTTCGGGTCCCGTAGAGATAAAGCCATACGTCAATATAATTTTGGAACAGCAGTCAGTATGGCGTGCAAATCCAGATGAGAGCATCTACAAGCTTTCTGCCTTCGGCAAGAACGAGGGTGAGGGAATGATGTGGATATACGCTCGGCACGCTAAAGGTATAGGAATATCAGGACGCGGCACAATTGATGGCAACGGCATAAAGTTCATGGGCGATGAGCTTTCAGACAGTTATGAGCTTAAACCAGTCACAACATTCGACCCCAGACCACACGTGCTCACTCTCATCGACTGTGACGACCTGATTATCAGGGATATCACCATACGTGATGGGGCATACTGGACTGTACACCTCATAGGATGCGACAATGTCCTTATAGACGGCATATCACTTCTCAACAATCTAAAAATCAGGAATGGAGACGGTATAGACATCGACCATAGCCGCAAGGTGAGGGTCGCTAACTGTTATATAACGTCAGGAGACGACTGCATATGCCTTAAGAACAGGCGTGAATTCGCAGAATATGGCCCGACAAAAGATATCACTGTGACAAACTGTGTCATGACATCCCGCTCATGCGCCATAAAGATTGGAAGCGAGAATGTCGATTCAATAGCACGGGTGTCGTTCATGAATTGTATCATCACAGACAGTAACCGAGGTCTTGGCATACAGAACCGTGATGAGGGGACAGTTACAGATATAGTGTTCTCGGATATTATCCTCGACTGCCATCTGTGGTCAGATGTATGGTGGGGTAAGGCCGAGCCTATATATGTGACATCATACCCACGTGCGAATGGGAACCACAAGGATGCTAACTGGAGATTCCCCAAAGGCCAGACAGAAGGAAGATGCGGAAATGTCAGCAGGATTTTCTTCAACAATATCACAGCCACATCAGAGAATGGATGTTTCGTAGGTGGAGACACAGAGGACAAGGTAAGCGATATATACTTCAACAATGTCAACATCAAACTGCACAAGACAACATCATACCCCGCAGGTGTCTACGACAAACGCCCTTGCAGGGGGGAAGGATTTGTTAAGAAAGACGTTTCTCCTGTTTATGTAGAGAAAGGGAAGAATATCGATATAAAAGGCATAAAGCGTATTCTGTAATATAATACACACCGCTTGATATATGAATATAAAAACGATGTATTTTTCTCATTCAGTCATAGAATCACAATTTTCATAACCAAATAGAATTATCATGAACAAGAAAGCAGCACACAAGACGAATGTCTGGCGACAAGGAATCGCCGCAGCGTCGTTATTGCTCTGCACAACCGCAGCCATGGCACAGAGCCAGACTACGGGTGTCATCAAAGATGCCAACGGCGAGCCTCTCATCGGTGTTACCGTTATGGAAGAGGGCACAAAGAATGGTACCGTAACAGATGCTAACGGACGTTATGCCCTCCGTACAACAAAGGCAAACGCCAAGCTGAAATTGTCCTATATAGGATATGAGACGGCAATCATCAACGCTGGACAAAACTTCACCATGACAATGGACGACCAGTCACTTGAGGAAGTCGTAGTAGTAGGTTATGGCACAATGCAGCGCAAAGACCTCACTTCATCTATCACAACATTGAAGGCAGAGGACCTCAACAAGGGTGTCTTCACCGACCCCGCACAGATGCTCCAGGGCAAGGTGCCAGGACTCGTAGTGTCATCAACAGCTGACCCTAACGGAGCTCCGACAATAACACTCCGTGGTGCGTCAACACTCCGCTCTGGAGCCATGTCACCATATTATGTAGTTGACGGCATCCCCGGTGTTGATATCTCTATTGTCTCTCCAGACGATATCGAGTCGATCGATGTGCTCCGCGACGCTACAGCGACAGCCATCTACGGCTCAAAGGCAGCTAATGGTGTCATCATCATCACTACCAAGAAAGGCGCACAGGATAGAGTCAACGTTTCATACAATGGCTACGTGGCTTTCGACAACATCCTCAACACATACGACATGTGTACAGCCGACGAGCTCCGTGCCTATGCAAAGCAGAACAACGTCACACTGAAGGATGGCGGCAGCAATGTAGACTGGCAGGATGAGGTGCTCCGCACAGGTGTCAGCCACAGCCACAACGTCAGCATAAACGGTGGCAACGAGAAGACGAACTATATGGCAAGCGCTAACCTCATCAAGCGTGAGGGTGTCATAAAGATGACAGGCATGGACCGCTTCAATTTCCGCTCGCTCGTCTCTACCAAGACTCTGAAAGACCATCTCACAGTATCTCTTGGCTTCAATTCAATGTACGGCAAGCACTTCGGAGTGCCAACAGGCAACGAGGGAGCCTCAGTACTTGACGCCATGAACTACTATTCTCCTACAAACGCTATAAAGGACGCACAGGGCAACTGGACACTCGGCGCAGGCTCAAAGAACTACAACCCTCTGGCTCTCATGGAGGAGAATATCTCTGAGACTATATGGAAGCGCAACCAGTTCACAGGAAAGGCTGTACTGGAGATTGTCAAGGGTCTTACATGGAGCGTCAACTATTCTTGGAACAACTACCAGAGCACATACAGCGCTTATAACACCCGTGAGTCCCAGCTTGAGGGTATTGGAAACAAGAATGGACAGGCTACCCGTAACACATACTTCGGACGTGAGCAGACGTTTGAGACATATGCCAACTATGACTTCAAGGTCGGCAAGAGCAAGTGGGGTCTTATGGCCGGCTACTCTTGGGAAGAGAAGAAGAACAACGATGGCTTCGGACTAAGCGTAGAGGGCTACTATAATGATGACCTCACATGGCATAACATGTCATACGCCCAGCAGATTCTCGGTGTACAGAACTCTGTACAGAGCGGTTATATACAGAACATCCGCAACATATCTTTCTACGGACGTGCCAACTACTCATTCGACAGCCGCTACATGATTCAGGCCACTATCCGTCGTGACGGCTCGTCAGTGTTCGGTAAGAACAACCGTTGGGGTACATTCCCATCAGTATCAGCCGCATGGAATATCACAGAGGAGAAGTTCATGAAGAACCAGAACGTGTTCCATAACTTGAAGCTCCGTGCAGGATATGGCGTCTCAGGTAACTCTATGGGCTTTGACCCTTATTCATCGACAGTCACATACGGAGCTACCGGCACATTCACATACGACGGAAAAATCTACCGCACTTACGGCGCGACAAAGAACGCCAACCCTGACCTCAAGTGGGAGACAACATCAATGCTCAATATAGGTCTTGACTTCGCTTTCCTCGGTGGCCGCCTGAATGGTACTGTAGAGGTATACCAGAAGAAGACAAAGGACCTCATCTGGTCATACCCAGTCCCGACAACACAGTATGTCTTTGGATGGATTGACGCCAATGTCGGCGAGATGACCAACAAGGGTATAGAGGTAACATTGAATGCTGTTCCCGTACGTACAAAGAATTTCTCATGGAGCACAACAGTAAACCTCTCACACAACAAGAACCGCATCGACAAGATGCAGAATGATGTCTTCCATACCACAAACCTCACACAGGGTGATCCAATGGTAGCCGGTGTGTCAGCTAATGGATGGACTCAGAAGATAATGGAGGGTGAGCCTCTCGGAACATTCTACACATACCAGTATGCTGGTACCGTAAACGGCCGCTCAGAGTATTATGTCCTTGACGAGAATGGAAACCGCACAGGGGAGACAACAAACAACCCAAGCCTCAAGGACCGCTCTATAACAGGATGTGCACAGCCTAAGCTCAACGCAGGATGGAACAACACGCTCTCATACAAGAACTGGAGTCTCAATGCATTCATAACAGGTGTGTTCGGCAACGATGTCTACAACAGCGCACGCGCCCACTATACATCTGCACAGATGTTCTCTGACGGCAAGAACGTTCTGAAAGAATTCCTCACTATGCCAGCTGGAGACGCCTCTGGCTCACTCCCCTCAGACCGTTTCATAGAGAATGGTTCATACATCCGTCTCCAGTCACTCTCACTCAGTTACACATTCCGCAACTGCTTCAACAACTGGATTCAGGATCTCACCCTTTACGGAACAGCGAACAACCTGTTAACCATATCAGACTATAAGGGACTTGACCCAGAAGTGAACCTTGGCGGCATTGACCCAGGTGTTGACTACCGTTGGAGCCGTTATCCACACACTCGCACATTCATGGTCGGTGTGAAAATCAACTTCGGCGGCGGCAAGGCCAAGAAAGCTGTACAGCCACAGTATATCGACCGTGAGGTGATAAAGGAAGTGCCTGTCGTTAAGGAAGTCGTGAAAGAAGTACCAGGAAAGAACATCATGGTTCAGAGCACATTCGTGGTAACATTCCCTGTAAACTCATCTGAGATTCTCAACCCATCAGAGCTTGACGGCATCAAGAAGGGCGCTAATGTGGAGATTGTAGCATACGCATCGCCAGAAGGTGATGAGAACGCAAACCAGAAGCTCTCTGAAGACCGTGCCGCTGCTGTTTCCGACTACCTCAAGTCAAAGGGAGTGAATGTCATCTACACGACAGCTAAGGGTGCTAACTCAACCCACTCAAACCGTATAGCAATCGTTACTGTCAGATGATAGAAGAAGGCAAAGCCAACGTTTTCGATAAGCCAAAAGCCAAAGAGAGCTTGCTCACTTTGGCTTGGCGAGAAAAGGTAGGATGAAAGCCAACGTTTTCGATAAGCCAAAAGCCCAAAGAGAGCTTGCTCACTTTGGCTTGGCGATAAAACGTCTGAATTAATTCGAACACATATAATTGATAATATTGATATGAAACTAAATAAATTGATTCTTTCAGCCGGATTGTTTGCTGTAGCGATAACAGGCTGTACAGACTTGGATGTCAATGTTGAGTCTCAGTACACTCAAGACCCGAGTGAGAACTCAGGTATTGACCCCATGATAGTCGTTGAGGCAAAGATGGCCGACGTTTATTTCCATCTTGCCGGCACACTCGGCCGTCGATATATGGAGGCCCAGTGTCTTTCATCTGACGAGTTCACCGCACTTGCATTCGATGGTGGTTACTATGATGACGGCACTTATGCCCATCAGGCACTCCATAACAGCTATGCCACAGACGCCTCGCTCGACTGGTACTCAGAAGTTACAGCAGGCATAACAAAGACAAACACGATACTTGAGGAGCTCGGAAGCAGTGCGTCAGTAAAGATGACCGCTCCAGCACGTGCCATACGTGCTTATTTCACTTGGATTCTCATGGATTCTTTCGGAGATGCCCCGATAATTGACCGACTTCTTGGCGAGGGCGAAGTAGTCCAGCGCTCATCACGCAAGGACGTTGCCCTCTGGCTGGAGAAGGAGCTGACTGAGATTATACCTGAGCTGACAGAGGATGTCACAGAGAATACCTATGGCAAACCAACTAAATGGATGGCCCAGGCTCTTCTCGCCAAGATATATATCAACTGGCCAGTTTACACAGCTGATGCCCCAGAGCTTTATGATGCCGCTACGGCTGTCAATGACAAACTTGACGATTGCATCAGCGTGTGTGACGAAATCATCAATAGTGGAAAGTTCAACCTCGGAACAGGCAAATATGCCGATTATCTCCAGAAGTTCTCTTATGATAATGACTGGAAGTGCGAGGATTTCATTTATGTGATGCCGTATGACGCCATTAACCGCCAGGGATTGCAATATGCACGTCCACGTACATTCAAGGACATGAAGAACCTTCTTCCTAACTACTACGGTTCAATAGATAAATTCACCCAGTCATTCGGTGGAAATATGGTCCTTACTCCTGAATGTGTAAAACGTTTCTCTCTTAATGGCGACGTACGTAACCTCTGCATTCTCCGTGGTGATATTTACATCCGTGACCCAAAGACTCTCAGACCAACCTCCGAGCCATTCATGTATAAGGGCGCACATGTTCACTTCACAGAGGACATCCAGCTTGCTAAGACAGACAATACAATCGATGTAGGAAACAACCCACAAGCTATCCAGCAGGGCTGCCATTCCATTAAGTGGTTCATCGTGCCTCAGGACTACAACAACGGACGTAACCAGTCAAACGATCTTCCAATATTCCGCTTCGCTGATATTCTCCTCACAAAGGCAGAGGCTCTTGTACGCAACGGCCAGTCAGGAGCGAAGGAGCTGTTCAACCAGATTCGCTCTTATGCCGGAGCTCCGACAATAAGCGCAGAACCAAGTCTCAATGACATATATGAGGAGCGTGGCAGAGAATTCTTTGACGAGAACTGGCGTCGTAATGACATGGTCCGCTTCGGTCACTATGAGGATGAGTTCTTCCCACACTACAAGAATTTCCCTGATGCCAACTTTGACAAGCGTCATCGCATCTTCCCTGTAGAGCAGGAAATGCTTGACCTCAATCCAGGCTGGACTCAGAACGCTGGTTACTAATTATGTAACAAAAGACATAAGGTAAATAATCTTTAGTGGACAAGTGGGCAAGTTGATTATGTCAACATGTCATCTTGTCCACTAATGTTTTCTTGCAATATATATGGCCAGGTCATTATAGACATACATCCTGTTCCTGCCGTTGACAGTATATCTGCATTTGGAAAATGCCCAAACATAAGGAATATCATAAAAATCTAACCCACCGTAAAGCTATTAACATGAAACCGTCTCTCCATCTCATATTAGCATTATCACTTATATCCCTGCCTGTCTCTGCCGACCATACGAAATGGGTTGACCCGCGTATTGGCTCCGTAGGGCTCGGGCGTGTCTTCATAGGTCCATCCATGCCATATGGTATGGTTAAGCCAGGGCCAGACTGTGTCACTATGCCGAATGCAGGATGGGCAGAAATGCCTGAGATGGTGAAGGGATTCACACAGACACATGTCAGCGGGACAGGAGGAGGACAGAAATATGGGAATATACTCATACAGCCTTTTCTCGAAGGCGACAAGATAGTGGCATGGAACGAGAGGGTCAGCATACCACTGATATTACAAGAGAGGAAATCTGAGAACATTAGATTAGGATACTATTCCACCACATACACCAATGGTATAAAGACAGAGATAACTTCATCCGAGCGATGTGCCATATACCGCATAACATCACCAAAAGAGCTGTTTCTCCTTGTTGACGCATATTCCTTTCTCGGAATGGATACTATTCCCGGCAAACGTGAGGCACAGGAGTATTGCGAATCAAAGATAGAGAGCATTAGTAAGCGTGAGATATGCGGATGGACCCGTATACGTGGAGGATGGAACAATGGAGGACCATACACCGTATATTTCTGCTTACAAGCAGACCGTGATTTCCTGCCCGCTGATATATGGGATGCAGGCAGTCATTCTGTCCGGCCTTATCACAAGCATATGGATTATGATGACTGTTTCCGCACAATTAAGTTTACGGGTAAAGGTAAAGTCGTGAACATAAAGATAGGCATATCCAATCTCAGCACACAGGCAGCGAGAAGAAACATCATAGGGCGGAGTCTTGATTTACAACACAAACATCTCCTCATGGCATGGGAGGAGAAGCTTAAAGCGCTTGACATTGTAGCGACAGATAAACAGAAACGTATGTTCTACACCGCCATTTACCATACCATGCTTATGCCCGTAGAACGAGAGCCGGGAGCTCTTGTTAACGCTGATGGACGACAAGTAGTTCCACCTGCCGAGCCGTATTATGACGATTACTACGCTATCTGGGACACTTACCGCACATCGATGCCTCTCCTTACGCTTATCGACACAGACAGGCAACGTGATATGATAAACTCCCTTGTCAATATATATAAGACTGACGGGTATATGCCTGACGCCCGAAGCGGGAACTGGAACGGACGGACACAAGGTGGAAGCAACGCTAATATTGTAATAGCCGACGCCATGGCGAAAGGACTTAAGGGTATTGATTACCGGACAGCATTCGAGGCAATGATAAAGGATGCGGAGACGCCTCCTGCTGACGACGAGAAGGAAGGACGCGGCGGGCTACACGAATATAACACCTTGGGTTATATCCCTTATGGCATTCCTCGCGCAGGAACACGGACTGTCGAGTACAGCTATGATGACTGGTGCATAGCCCAAGTGGCAAAGGGACTCGGGATAGATTCTTTATATAATAAATATCTTTCCCGCTCACATAACTGGAAGAACCTCTGGCGCGAGGATTATGAATGGCAAGGCATGCGTGGATTCATCATGCCCAAGGACACAGCTGGCAACTGGCTTGACTCTGTGCGGTGGGGGAAATCGAAAGTCTTCGCCCCAAAGATACCCTACCGGCCAGACACAAAGGTGGCTCCATGGAACCTGCCATGGTGGAATTCTTTCTTCTACGAGGCCTTGTCGGCCGAATACAGCCTGTCCATGCCTCATGATGTTCCACAGCTCATAAAACTCTGCGGTGGTGATAAAATGTTTATCAGACGCTTGGATACATTCTTCAAAAACGGACATTACAACGTGGCAAACGAGCCGAGTTTCCTTACTCCATGGCTATACCACTGGGCTGGACACTCAGAAATGAGTCTCGACCGGATAAGGCGGATAATTAATGACAATTATGACGACACACCTGACGGGCTACCGGGTAATGACGACAGCGGAGCGATGTCCTCGTGGCTTGTCTTCAATATGCTTGGCATCTACCCTGTAGCCGGGCAGAACCTCTACCTTGTACGTCCAGATATTACCCACAATGGGCAGATTCAAAAGACAAATCAGCACGAGCAGGGACTGACAGCCGGGACATTCATGCGTCATGACGATGTGGTGGAATATCTTCGTAATCAGCCATTACACATAGACACGTCATTGACAGGAAGGGACAGCAACAGGACACCGACGGCCTCCCCTACTTCAATGATGCATCCAGAAAATTTGCCAGCCCCTCAATACATGGTCTCATATACGCTCAACCGCCAATACCGCACATGGCCTGTCAGCATGGTATGGAATGATGACACGTTATATCTGACCTGCAACACATCAACCTTTATTATACCGCGCCATGTGGTTGAGGACGGCACGATGTTCTCATGGAGCTCACCATATAAAGGCAAAAATAAATATGTATGTGACGGAACATTCCTTTTCATCTCCCGGAATTCACTACATGAGCTTCAAGAGAACGGGATAATGATTTATGACACAATAACATGGAGAGCTATCGACACGTCGGATGGTATAATCCATGTGAAGGCAGACACCGACGGCACAGAAATGTGGATAGACTCAAATTCGTCTCTTCCTATGGTAGTAAAGATGATGAATAATCCACTCGGCATCGACTGGACAATGCATCGGAGATAATCCGATTTGCTGTCTCCCCGGATTTTCAGGCAATCTGGGGAGATAGCTGTTTAATTCTATGATTATCCGGCCGACGTATTTGGTTAACAGATTTTATAAAACATGCTGAAATTCTATATTTCCGAGAAATAATTGTTTTAGGTGAAAATACCCGGAAATTATTATTTTCCCTCTACGATATATAATATCTGAAAAGTTTTGAGTATCTTTGCAGAAATTTCATGCCAAAGATATAATATGTCTACAATGGAGTCAGTCATGAGGATTCTTTGTCGGCTTGGATATGCTGCGATGAGACTCTTTGTGGGATGACAGATAAATCACACAACTGCCAGAAGCCGGAGGATGAACTAAACGAAATCTATATCTCCATAATCAAACAAAAGCATCAAGCCCCCATGAAATCAGATTCTCACAAGGAGGTCTCATCACATGCTGATGAAATTCCCCGGGGCAGACTTCTCCTGCCTGACAGCTGCATGTGAGCCTATAATGCATATTGATGAACGATTTCGTTAAGCCAAAAGACCAAAGGGAGCTTGCTCGCTTTGGCTTGGCGAGAAATCGCACTTTTAAGAACGATTTCGTTAAGCCAAAAGACCAAAGGGAGCTTGCTCACTTTGGCTTGGCGAGAACTGACGACAAGCCGAAGGAGAGGCTGAGTTTACTCAGACTATCCCGAGGCGCGAAGGAAGAAGACGAAAGTCAACTGACGACAAGCCAAAGGAGAGGCTGAGTTTACTCAGAATATCCCGAGGCGCGAAGGAAGAAGACGAAGTCAAATCGCACTTTTAAGAACACATAGTATCGACAATGCGTGAATTTCTATACAACCCACAATAAAGAGGCAAAAGAGATATGAAATTATCTGAACTACATAATGGAGAGAAAGCGGTAATTGTCAAGGTCTACGGTCATGGCGGTTTCCGCAAACGCATCGTAGAGATGGGATTCATAAAAGGCAAGGAAGTGACGGTTCTCGAGAATGCTCCTTTGCATGATCCTGTCCGTTATCTCATCATGGGTTATGAAGTCTCACTGCGTCATGACGAGGCTGCGCATATACAATGTGTCACAATTGAGGAGGCAAAGAAAATCATGCCAGAGACAGGGGCTTTCAATACAGGTACGCTGAGCGAGGAGGAGCTGGATGATGACTGTCTCCTCATGCATGGATACGCCATGAAACGCCGCCATCATATCAACGTAGCCCTTGTCGGCAATCCCAATTGCGGTAAGACCTCTCTCTTCAATTATGCCTCAGGGGCGCATGAACGTGTCGGCAACTATTCTGGAGTTACCATAGAGGCAGCAGAAGCAAAGGCATACTACGAAGGTTATGAATTCCATCTCGTCGATTTGCCAGGGACGTATTCCCTCTCAGCATATAGCGGTGAGGAGATTTATGTCCGGAGACAACTCATTGACAAGACACCGGATGTCGTGCTGAATGTCATCGACGCGTCAAACCTTGAGCGCAATCTCTATCTTACGACACAACTGATAGATATGCACATACGTATGGTATGTGCGCTGAACATGTATGATGAGTCCGAACGTCGTGGCGACACGCTCGACTACGTCAAACTTGGCCAGCTTCTTGCTGTCCCCATGGTCCCTACAGTATTCAAGACAGGGCGTGGTGTTGAGGAGTTGTTCCACACGATTATCGAGCTCTACGAGGGGCACATCCACGAGGGGCATATACACGTCAACCATGGTTTATACATAGAGGAGGGCATAGACAGTCTGAGGCGTATCCTAAGACGTGACAGCTCTGTCATACAACGTTATACACCGCGCTTTCTCGCATTGAAGATACTGGAGGGCGACCGTCAGGCCTTGGATTTCATAAGCACCCTGCCAGAGGCCGATGATATCATCCGTACACGTGACACCGCTGCCAGGAAGATAGAGACAGAGCTGAAATGCGACCCAGAGACCGCTATTATGGACGCCAAGTATGGCTTTATAAACGGAGCTCTCCAAGAAGCTGAATTTGGAATAGGCGAGAAAGAGGACACATACCATGTGACACATCTTATCGACCATGTGATAACGCATCGGTACATGGGCCTGCCCATCTTTGTACTCATGATTTACGCCATGTTCTGGGCTACATTCACAATCGGCGAGTATCCTATGGGATGGATAGAGGGAGCCATAGATGCCCTTGGCTCTCTGCTCACAACGTTCCTCCCAGACGGTCCGGTGAAAGACATGCTTGTGGATGGCGTTGTCGGAGGTGTCGGCTCAGTCATTGTCTTCCTCCCACAGATACTTATCCTATATGCCTTCATCTCGTTTATGGAGGACTCAGGCTACATGTCACGTGCAGCATTCATAATGGACAAGCTGATGCACAAGATGGGTCTTCACGGCAAGTCATTCATCCCTCTGATTATGGGTTTCGGATGTAATGTCCCTGCCATCATGGCAACCCGTACCGTAGAGAGCCAGCGCTCACGCCTTATAACAATGCTCATCCTTCCGTTTATGTCGTGCTCGGCACGTCTGCCGCTATACATCATTATGGTGGGAACATTCTTCGAGCATAAATACCATACGCCGATTCTCGTCGCCCTGTATATCTTAGGTATTCTGGCAGCCGTCATGACGAGCATACTGTTCTCCAAGTACCTTGTCCGCGGTGAGGACACACCCTTTGTCATGGAGTTGCCCCCCTACCGTTTCCCCTCTACCAAGAGCATGTTGCGTCATACATGGGAGAAGGGACGTGAATATCTCAAGAAGATGGGTGGCATTATTCTTGTCGCCTCAGTCATCGTCTGGGCTCTCGGTTATTTCCCCCACAACACATCCTTGTCGCCGCGCGAGCAGAAAGAGCAGAGTATCATCGGTCATATAGGCAAGACCATTGAGCCCGTCTTCCGTCTGCAAGGATTCAACTGGAAACTTGATGTCTCTCTCCTTTCAGGCATAGGGGCAAAAGAGATTACAGCTTCAACTCTCAGTGTACTCTACACGCACGATGCCGCTGGAGACAACGCCCCCGATACCATTCTAAGCCCTAGCAATGAGAATAATGTACACGAGCGGCCACAACAGAACGACGAGGGTTCCAAGTACGGCAGTCTGCGCAAACAGATGGAGGCAGACGGCATCAATCCACTTTCAGCAATCTCATTCATGGTCTTTGCATTACTCTACTTCCCATGCATAGCGACGATAGCAGCCATAAAGAACGAGTCCGGCTCATGGCGTTGGGGATTGTTCGCGGCCGCCTACACCACATTCATCGCATGGGTCGTCTCTGCCGTAGTTTATCAGGTAGGCATGTTGTTGACACCTTCATTGTGAACAAGGGTTCAGCAGTCAGGTTCATCCTCCCCCAGGATTCTTCTTGATATTCAGCCGGGGTTCAACAAGGGGTTATCTGTTATGACGATAGCCTCAGAATGCAGTATGATAGAAATACATTGTAGTGGGGGATTCGGCTACAGCTGGTCTTGTCATTGGCCTCACTGACCGCAGGTAGCGAGGGGACAAGCATTGAGAGAAAGCCAATAACAATCAATGCCCCCCTCTTAAGTTAGCTTGGCATATTATCACATATTCTGCCGACTCGGGAGGGATGACACTACGAGGTACAAAATAATAATTAATAAATATACGTTTTTATGAGAAACAGAGTGACTATCAATACCGCAGAAGGGGATATTGTCATACGTCTGTATGACGAGACACCACTCCACCGCGACAATTTCATCAAATTGGCAAATAATGGATTCTACAATGGCACGTTGTTCCACCGTGTCATTAAGGGATTCATGATACAGGGAGGCGACCCGGACAGCAAGGCCGCCGACAAGACAACAAGGCTCGGCACAGGCGGCCCAGGATACACTATACCAGCAGAGATTGACTCCACGCGATTCTACCATAAGCGGGGAGCGCTATGCGCCGCAAGAACAGCCGACGAGGTAAATCCTGAAAGGCAGAGTAGTGGAAGCCAGTTCTATATCGTATACGGAAAGAGATATAATGACAACGAGCTGACACAGATTGAGCAGCAGATGAGGATGCAGCAGGAACAGGCCGTATTCAACAATCTGGCAAACAAGAACAGGGCTCAGATAATCTCCCTGAGGAAAAAACGCGACCAAGCCGGATTGCAAGCGTTGCAGGAGCGTCTCATCACAGAGACAAAAAAAATCTGCAATGAGAATGGCTGTGTAGGATTCACTGACGAGCAGCGTGCCGCATACACCACATCAGGAGGCACACCATTCCTTGACGGGCAGTACACAGTCTTCGGAGAGGTTGTTGAGGGTATCGAGGTTGTTGGCAGAATACAAGACATGGCAACAGGTGATGCCGACAGACCTCTTAATGACATCCGAATCAATGTGAGTGTCGCAGGATAGGATGCGTCTCCATCAAAAAGAGAGGAGTTATTCATGGTAATCGGCGTTATTGTGTAGAAATCAGCGGATGCGTCTCCATCAAAGAGAGGGGCATTCATGGGGAGGGGAACAGGAGGTGTAAGATAATCACTCTCCCCATGAAGCGTGCGCGCGAGAGAGAGGGCTCACGTAATAGACATACTCCCCTACACTGTTATTTTTTTTGTGTGGGCAAAGAATACCACAAGGGCTGGCTGGTTGTTGTCGCAAAGCGTTATGCGATGGTATCAGCCTGCCCATTTTTTATGTGTATGTTACCATCTACGTTGGGATGAACAAGACAGCCCCAGAGATGCCTCCACCATCTCCACAACGTCTATACAGTCCTTTATGATGTATAAGACATAATCCCCGGCAGGAAGCAGGGGGAGATGGATTGGAGAAAGAGGCAGGAAGCAGGGGAGATGGCGGAGAGAAAGAGGCGCCTGATAATCAATACCCAAACGGCAACCTGTGTGAATTCTTGACCTCTCCTAACACAAACGATGAGTTAAGCGAGCCAATGGCTGGGATATCGCCCAGAATCCTCATCACGAACTCCTGATACTGTTTCATATTGCGCACGTATATCTTAAGGAGGAAATCAAAATCTCCAGAGATATTATAACACTCGGCTATCTCGGGGATATTCTGCACGCGCTCCATTATCTGGACAGCATTCTCATGAGAGTGCTGCTTCATCTTTAGATAACAGAAGGCGAGAAAACCACAGTCAAGCTTCTCTGGGTCGAGGACAGCCACATAACGCTTGATAAATCCCTCACGCTCAAGACGTCTCACACGCTCATAAACAGGCGAGACGCTCAGATGCACACGCTGCGACAGTTCCTTGATGGTCAAATGGCCATCATCTTGAAGCTCACGGAGAATCAGAATATCCGTTTCGTCTAAGGTCGGATTCATACAGAATTATTTTTGGTAAAACTATCAATGGACTAAAGTAATGCAGAATATTATTCTTTCTGTCAGGGCAAAATTAGTGATATTTTCTGAATTATGCAAATCATTTGGAAAAAAGTTCATTTATCAGTAACTTTGCATCCAGAAACGAGTGGCAACTCGTCACCCCGCCCCACCCCCTTTATCTTGTCAATCCCATTAACTGTCCGCACGTCTTCAACCTGCGAGACATAAATAATAAATAATAACCAGAACCAGCGTCCAGAGGATAACAGCCACAAAGGCCGTTATGGAGGGTAGATGACTCTCGTCCCTTCAATCCAGCAGAATCTCCCTCCTCCTCCTCTGGCGCTTGCAAAAAAAGAAAAAGGAGAACTGGACATGAGCACAGAAAAGAAATTACACATTGAGACCCTCGCACTCCATGTAGGACAGGAGCAGGCCGACCCAGCGTCCGACGCACGCGCCGTACCTATCTACCAGACAACATCCTATGTATTCAGGAACTCCCAGCATGCCGCTGACCGATTCGGACTCCGTGACCCGGGCAATATCTACGGCCGCCTGACCAATTCTACACAGGATGTCTTCGAGTCACGTGTGGCAGCTCTTGAGGGCGGTGTTGCCGGTCTCGCAGTAGCCTCTGGGGCGGCAGCCGTCACCTATGCCCTGCAGAATGTTCTGCAGAATGGCGACCATATTATAGCGGCCGACAATCTTTATGGAGGTTCATTCAACCTCATCACACACACACTTACGACACAGGGTGTCAGCAACACAATAGTGAGAGTTAACGACCTTGAGGCTCTCGAGGCTGCCATACGCCCAGAGACAAAGGTTATATATGCCGAGACATTCGGCAACCCCAACTCTGATGTGACTGACCTCGATGCGATAGCAGAGGTGGCACACCGGCATGGCATACTGTTCATTGTTGACAACACCTTCGCGCCTGTCCTGATAAGGCCTATAGAGCATGGTGCGGACATCGTCGTACACTCTGCGACAAAGTTCATCGGCGGACACGGCTCGTCGTTAGGAGGAGTCATTGTTGATGGCGGAAAATTCGACTTCAAGGCTCATGCGGAC
The DNA here is from genome assembly GCA_021531755.1 of Hoylesella loescheii. Taxonomy (GTDB): domain Bacteria; phylum Bacteroidota; class Bacteroidia; order Bacteroidales; family Bacteroidaceae; genus Prevotella. The sequence continues at coordinate 472,060 of JADYUK010000001.1, read as the reverse complement.
AAGTACCCGACAATAGCCAAGCCCGACCCCTCGTATCACGGGGCAGTCTTCGCTGACGTCGCTGGCCCTGCGGCCTTTGTGACAAGGATACGCGCCGTCATATTGAGAGATACTGGAGCCACAATATCCCCCTTCAATGCATGGATACTCCTTCAGGGAGTCGAGTCGTTGCCCCTTCGTATTGAGCGTCATGTCGAGAATGCCCACAAGGTTGTGAAGTATCTTGAGGCCAACCCGAAGGTAAGGAGTGTGTCCCACCCCTCTCTGCCCTCTCATCCTGACCACGCTCTTTACAATAAATATTTCCCGAATGGTGGAGGGTCAATCTTCACGTTCGAGATAGACGGCACACAAGAGGATACGTGGAAGTTCATTGACTCCCTGCAGATATTCTCGCTCTTGGCAAATGTGGCCGATGTCAAGTCGCTCGTGATACATCCATACACTACCACCCACTCACAGATGACAGCCGCGGAGCTTGCCGAGCAGCATATCACCCCGACTACAGTGCGCCTCTCAATAGGTGTGGAGCATATCGACGATATCATTGACGACCTTGAGCAAGCATTCGCCCAGATATAGCAGGGTATTAAGCATCCCTCCTCCTCTCCCACTATCCTCTCGGCATACAATCCACATGCGAGGTCAAACCCACATGCTGGCCTGAGCTGTACGTCACTCTCTTGTGAGATGGAGGATAGGCTTGGACAGAGATGGCTGGATGGTTCTTGAATGTTTAGATAAAAATTACTGGGGGGCATCATGGGGCTATTATCACCGTGATGTCCCCCATTCACTAATGTTCAGGTCACGGCAAGTAGGATTTATGAACACCATGACTCGGGGGAACAGCGGGGGGCAGACTCCATAGATGCAGCATGATGCCACATCAGGAATCTGCCCCCTCAATTTATGTATATATATGGTTCCCGTCGGTGTTAAGAGTCACAAACGGCCTCAATCTTCTAACCGCCCCCCGACTGTCGGGGGGAGAAGAGAGAAGGGTCTCGGAGCGGAAAGTATCAGAAGCGAAAGCGTGAAGGCCTGACGGAAAGTATCAGGGCTGATAGCGTGAAGGCCTGACGGGATTTCTTAGCCGGGAACGCGTCGCCGTGTCTACCACGCGAACATAGGATAGGCGGCCATGACATCATTAACGCGCTGCCTTACAGAGGCGATAACCTCAGGATTCTCTGGAGCGTCAAGGACTGTCTCGATGAGCTCGGCTATAAGAACCATCATATCCTCTTTGGCGCCTCGTGTGGTCATGGCTGGCGTGCCGAGACGTATTCCTGATGTCTGGAAAGCGGAGCGTGTGTCAAACGGCACCATGTTCTTGTTGACTGTTATGTCTGCGGCGACGAGGGCGTTCTCTGCAACCTTGCCTGTCAGGTCAGGATATTTCTCCCTGAGGTCGACAAGCATGGAGTGGTTGTCTGTCCCACCAGAGACGATTGTGAATCCGCGTTTGATGAGCTCGTCGGCAAGAACCCTGGCATTCTTCTGCACCTGCTTAGCCCAAGCCTTGAACTCTGGCTGGAGCGCCTCTCCGAAAGCGACTGCCTTGGCGGCGATGACATGCTCGAGCGGACCTCCCTGCTGACCTGGGAAAACTGCTGAGTTGAGTATCTGTGACATCTTCTTCACGACGCCCTTGGGAGTCTTCAATCCCCATGGGTTGTCAAAGTCTTTGCCCATAAGGATTATACCGCCGCGTGGGCCTCGGAGTGTCTTGTGGGTTGTCGATGTGACGATATGGGCATAGCGCACAGGATTCTGAAGCAGGCCAGCAGCAATGAGGCCGGCTGGGTGGGCCATGTCTATCATGAGGAGTGCTCCCACCTCGTCGGCAATACTGCGCATACGGGCATAATCCCAATCACGGCTGTAGGCAGACCCGCCACCTATTATGAGTTTCGGCTTGCACTCTCTTGCAAGGCGCTCCATCTCATCATAATCAACACGGCCGGTAGATTTGTCCAGGGTATACCCAACGGGGTTATAGAGTATGCCGGATGTGTTGACGGCTGAGCCGTGTGACAGGTGTCCGCCATGGTCAAGGTTCATACCCATGAAGGTGTCTCCGGGCTTAAGGACAGCAAGGAGGACAGCCGCATTGGCCTGTGCTCCTGAATGGGGCTGGACATTGGCATACTCGGCTCCAAAGAGCTGGCAGACCCGGTCAATGGCAAGCTGCTCGACCTTGTCGACAACCTGACAGCCACCGTAGTAGCGTTTCCCAGGATAGCCCTCTGCATACTTGTTGGTAAGACAGGACCCCATGGCCTCCATCACTTCGTCGCTCACGAAATTCTCACTCGCGATAAGCTCCATGCCCTTCTGCTGGCGAAGGTGCTCCTGCTCTATCAAATCAAAAATTCTGTTGTCTTTAATCATGGTCGTTATATATGATAAATGAAATATTAATATCGTATGTATAGGGGAGGAATATCTCAGACGAGCTTGACCTTGTTAATATCCTGCACCTTGTCACAATATCGGCATCTGAGCTGCGGCTGTGTGGCTAGCTTGTCGACTATGGTGAAATATGTGCTCATGGGCTCATTGTTGGTTATGCACTTGGGGTTGTTGCATTTCACGATACCTACAAGATTGTCGGGGAGAGACACTGTCTTCTTCTCAACGACCTCATAATCACGTATGATGTTTAGGACAACTTTGTGCGCCACAACTGAGAGCTGGCTTATCTCAGCATCGGTGAAAAACTTGTCGGCTACCTTTATGATGCCTTTGCGTCCGAGTTTCTTGGAAATGAAGTTCTGGCCTATAGTGACCTCAGATGTCAGCTCGTCAAGCCTGAGCATCTGTGCCACCTGGAATGTCTTATCAGCAGGAATATGGTCTATGACGGTGCCGTTCTTAATGGCAGCAACAAGGCGTTCTTTCTTGTTCATTGTGTTATCTGTCTGGGGGGGATTTATGTTTATGTTAGAGGTGAGGGGGATAGAGTATAGGGGAGTAGGTGGGATGGGCGGCAAGGTTTTCCATGCCTTAGGCAAGAGGCATAGAGAAAGGTGAGACTCAAAATGAATGTGTGTCATTGTCCATGGCGGAAACACAATGGGGAGTCAAAAAAAGCAGCTCATACGCACGGGGGGCTGGCTAATAACGGATGATGTTTTGGTCATTACGCACATCATCGAGAGTTATACCAAGAACCCTGCAGAATATGGCTTGTCTTGCATACAGTCCGTTACCTGCCTGCTGGATATAGTATGCGTGCGGATTGTCATCAACATCCTGGGCTATCTCATTGACTCTTGGCAACGGATGCAGGATACGCATATTGTCCTTTGCTTTCCCTAACATATCCTTCCTCAGGATATAGACGTTCTTCACCCGCTCATATTCCATCAGGTCAGAGAAACGCTCCTTTTGCACACGTGTCATATAGATGATATCCGCATCCTTTATGACATCATCATTGAATTCTGTATGTTCTACAAATGTCACGTTGTGGTCACGGCAGTATTGCTTATACTCTTCAGGCATGGAAAGCTCTGGAGGAGCGATAAAATGGAATGTCGGATTGAAATGCCTCATGGCTGTAATGAGCGAATGGACTGTGCGTCCATATTTAAGGTCTCCGACAAGATAGATGCTGAGATTCTCAAGTGTGCCCTGCGTCTTATAGATTGAATAAAGATCCAGAAGACACTGTGAGGGGTGCATATGTGCTCCATCTCCTGCATTCACTACAGGCACTGGCGCTATCTCTGAGGCATACTGGGCTGCTCCCTCAATATGATGTCTCATCACTATGACATCAGCATAATTAGAGACCATGAGGATTGTGTCTTTCAAAGTCTCTCCCTTTGTGGCGCTGGTCACCTTAGCATCAGTGAATCCGATGACACGGGCCCCAAGCCTGTTGGCAGCAGTCTCGAAGCTAAGGCGTGTGCGTGTGGATGGCTCGAAGAACAATGTTGCGACGACACGTCCCTTGAGCAACTCACGGTTAGGGTATCGCTCAAACTCTTTTGCCATGCTGAGAAGATACATTATATCATCTCTCGACAAATCGGCAATAGTGACAAAATCTTGTTTCTCCATTGTTGAAAATGTGTCTTTAATGCTTTTTGTGGCTGTTTTGACTGCGAAGTTAAGAATTTTATTTGAGAAACCTTCAACTTTTCCAATTAATTATTGTATTTTTGCAGAAAATATTTTTATCATATCCGATTATCTGACTTTGTACAGATATATTGCTAAACCGTTGCCACATATTACATGACGGTGACACCTCTGAACATGAGGGGGAGGCATACTACAATATGGATACTGTGACACTTATGCCATATGCCATAAAGATAGAAACAAAAAACAGCAAGATGAGGAAAAAGTTTATACATACGCTCTGGGCCCTGATTCTTCTGGGTATCCTTTGTGGAGTCATAACAACCGTTTCCATATGGAATGGATGGATAGGATATATGCCTCTTGTTGAGGAATTGCAGAATCCTATAGACAAGTATGCCACACAGGTTTACTCAGCCGATGGGAAAGTCTTAGGCACATGGAGTTTGAATAAAGATAACAGAATCAGGCTGCCATACGACAGCATCTCACCCTTCATTGTGAACGCTCTCATATCGACTGAGGACGAGCGATTCTATGAACACTCAGGTATAGATTTCCGTGCCCTCGGACGAGCTATCGTAAAACGCGGAATCCTCGGACAGACGAGCGCTGGAGGCGGCTCAACCATAACACAACAGCTTGCAAAACAGCTATATAGCGCCCACGCATCATCAAAAATCGAACGCCTGATGCAAAAGCCTATAGAATGGATTATTGCATTGAAACTTGAGAAATACTATACAAAGGAAGAGATTATAGCAATGTACCTAAACTATTTCGACTTCCTCCATAACGCTGTAGGCATAAAAATGGCCGCCAATACATATTTCAACAAGGAGCCTAAGCAACTTACAATATCTGAGGCAGCTGTACTGATAGGGCTGTGCAAGAATCCATCTTATTTCAATCCGGTAAGATACCCTGAACGATGCCAGGAACGCAGGAATGTTGTCCTGTCGCAAATGAACAAAGCGGGATTCATCTCAGACGATGAGTACGCCTCTCTTTCTTCCCAGCCTATTGAGCTACACTTCCACGCCATAGACCACAACGATGGCACAGCGACATACTTCCGTGAATTCCTAAGAAAATATATGACCGCTAACCGCCCGGTACGTTCTGAATACCCTTCATGGGCAGGAACGCAATTCCACATCGACTCAATAGCATGGGAGCAGGACCCCCTATACGGATGGTGTAACAAGAATACGAAACGGGACGGTACACATTTCAACATATATACCGACGGTCTGAAGATAAGGACAAGCATAAACTCCCGCATGCAACGTTATGCTGAAGAAGCTGTATACGGGCATGTGGCAAAATACCTCCAGCCCCTCTTCAACAAAGAGAACAAGAAGAAACCTAATGCGCCATTCACAAGCGACCTCACCCAAAAGCAGATTCAGGGTATACTCTCACGTGCTATGCGGCAAAGTGAGCGTTGGATAAGCATGCGTAATGCCGGCTACAGCGATGAGGAAATAAGACGTTCATTCAGTGAGAAAACCGGTATGACGATATTCACATACCATGGCGAAGTGGACACAACGATGACACCGCTCGACTCGATAAAGTACTACAAATCTTTCCTGCGTGCAGGATTCATGGCTATCGACCCAAAGAACGGTGGTGTCAGAGCTTATGTGGGAGGACTTAACTATACCCATTTCAAATATGACATGGTAACACTGGGACGTCGCCAGGTTGGCTCGACAATCAAGCCATTCCTCTACTCCCTTGCAATGGAGAATGGATTCACCCCATGTGACATGGCGCCAAATGTGCGGCAGACATACATCGTAGCCGGGCAACCATGGACACCACGCAACTCAAGCCATTCACGCTATGGCGAACTGGTGACACTCCGCTGGGGCCTGCAGCAATCCAACAACTGGATATCAGCATACCTCATGTCAAAACTGAACCCTATGCAATTCGTCTCTCTACTTCAAAAATATGGCATAGACTCTCCAGACATCCATCCATCCATGTCTTTGTGTCTCGGCCCATGTGAGGTGAGCGTGGCAGAGATGGTCAGCGCATACACTGCCTTTGTGAATAACGGAATAAGGACATCACCGCTTTTTGTGACAAGAATAGAGGATGGCGAAGGGAATGTGCTTGCAGAGTTCCACCCGCGAATGACAGAAGTGATATCCCAGGAAGGAGCATACAAGATGCTGGATATGCTCCGTGCAGTATGTGACGGAGGTACAGCCTCACGTCTAAGATACAAATATGAGCTCACAGGAGATATAGCAGCCAAGACTGGCACTACGAACAACAACTCAGACGCTTGGTTCATGGGAATCGTACCAGACCTCGTTGCTGGATGTTGGGTAGGTGGTGACGACCGTGATATACACTTCTCGTCAACAATGTACGGCCAAGGTGCTGCAATGGCATTGCCGATATGGGCGTATTTCATGAAAAGAGTATATCGCGACAGGATGCTTGGCCTCTCACAAGACACACGATTCGCTATCCCCAGTGATTTCAATCCGTGCGAACATACATTCCAGGATGAAGAGAATGAGGGCACAAGCGTTGAGGATGTCTTCGAGTAATGCCGTTTGTGGTTATTTCCACTTACCCATATGACATTGAGGAGTTTGATATCATTTGGATACATGGTGGTGGGTAAAAACTATCTTACCGCATTACAATATCAGGAAAATAATGATAGGTGACATTCTGCCTGAGACACAAAAAGGATTCATACTATTCCATGTATAGTTTGATAAAAAGGACACCATAGATGAAAAAAAAATCTTCATCATGTCGGGGCTGTAATAATATATTCATTATGATGCATCGTTGGATAATTATTCAGAAAAACCACTAATAATGCCTTTTTTATTATAAAAGATTTGTGGTTTGCTGATTATTTACTAATTTTGCATTCTAAATAGAAACAATCTGAAAAATGAAGTTAGTAATAGTATCCTGTCCCCAATTCTTTGTTGAAGAAGATAAAATCATCACGACTCTTTTTGACGAGGGGTTGGACATGTTACATATATACAAACCAGGTTCAGAACCATTGTACTTCGAACGCCTGCTCACTCTTATACCAGAAGAGTATCATAGAAATATTGTAATACATGAACATTATTATATGAAACAAGAGTTTGAGCTGGGTGGAATACATCTGGACAATCCAAACGTTGACATACCTAATGGATATAAAGGTAAAGTAAGCAGAAGCTGTACTGACCTTCACATGCTAAAAGATGTCAAACGTAAAAGCGAATATGTTTTCCTGCATGACATATTCGACAGTCTACACGAGAAAGATGTCAAGTCTAAGTTCACAGCTGTTGAAATTCATGAAGCGTCCCGACGCGGATTGATAGACAAACATGTTTATGCCCTCGGAGGCATGTGTTTAGACAACATAAGATGGGCACAGGATGAAGGCTTCGGGGGCGTAGTAATCTGCGGAGACCTCTGGAACCGTTTCAATATCCACCAACAGACAGATTACAAGGAGCTTATAAGCCATTTTCAGAGGTTACGCAAAGTGGTCAAGTAAGTGTTGTCAGCCAAGAAACACAGTCTATACCCTCACCTCCTCACAATATAATTGTATTGTTTGTTCTTGTCAGATACACTCCCCCACCCCCAAAAAGATAACACAATTCCGGCAGTCAAAGCTGTTTAGGCAGGCAACTTAGTAGAAATCGAGTCGATATAAACCATCATATAAAAGATAGAGTTTGCTGGCCTTATCTTGTCCAGCCAATACTCGGCATAACTCAAAAAAAGTATGGCTAAAGAGCTCCACCCCCCACCGGTGGTTCCACAGGAGCAGCTGGTTATCTTTGCCGACTAATAGATATTTATTCATATCAGACTGAACAAAAACGTATTACAACAACAACAATAAGAAGAAAAAAATGAGTGACGCAAACAATTTCATGGTATTCTCTGGCACAGCGACAAAATACCTTGCAGAGAAGATATGCCAGAGCCTCAAATGTCCTTTGGGCAAGATGGTAATGACAAAATTCTCTGACGGAGAGTTCGCTGTGAGCTATGAAGAGTCTATACGTGGCCGTGACGTATTCCTCATCCAGAGCACATTCCCTTCATCCGACAACTTGATGGAACTGCTCCTGATGATAGATGCAGCAAAGCGAGCTTCAGCAAAGAGCATCATCGCAGTTACTCCATATTTCGGATGGGCACGACAGGACCGCAAGGATAAACCGCGTGTTTCTATCGGCGCGAAGCTTGTAGCCGATATTCTTGGTGTAGCCGGTATAGACCGCCTCATAACCATGGACCTTCATGCCGACCAGATTCAGGGATTCTTTGACGTCCCCGTTGACCACCTCTATGGGTCTGGCGTACTGCTTCCTTATCTCAAGTCGCTGAATCTCGAGAATCTTGTGATTGCCTCTCCTGATGTAGGCGGCGCTAAGCGTGCCAAAACATACGCAAAATATCTCGACTGCCCTCTCGTCCTCTGTAATAAGACACGTGCTCGTGCCAATGTTATTGAGTCGATGCAAATCATCGGTGACGTGGTAGACAAAGATGTAGTGATTGTAGACGATATGGTTGACACGGCAGGGACTATCACCACAGCAGCCAACATAATGAAAGAGGCAGGAGCAAGAAGCGTACGTGCATGCGCAAGCCATTGTGTCATGTCTGGACCGGCATCAGAACGCGTGCAGAACTCTTCACTTGAGGAGATTGTCTTTACTGACTCAATACCTTATTCTCAGCGTTGTGCAAAAGTCAAGCAATTATCCGTTGCAGACATGTTTGCAGAGACAATACGCCGTGTCGAGACAAACAAAAGTATATCAGACCAGTACATAGTCAGGAACTGACAGAATCACAACAGTTTCGAACGGTTCTTCATTACCTAATATAGCATCTAGGCAGTTCCACCCCCAGGTGTATCCTATGTTAAGCTGAATATGCCGGATGCGATAAGATACACTTCTTTTTTACCGCTTGGGTGTTTTATTTGAATAATCTCCCAAGCGGTAAATAAAATAATACTATTGTACATTGGATGACAATATCCTGCATCACCGATGCCAGCCCATTCCCCATTACTATAGGAAACGACTGGCGGAGACAGTGTCCGTGCTCTTTATCCGCCTCGTTATAGAGTTGGATAATCAGTGTAACATACCGGGAAAAGCGACAGTTATTCAGACCTGCGACAGATAGGCAATAGTCCTGACCGGCATCACTGCAGGCGTATCAGCCCACCCTTAAACCAGTCATCCCCCCGGGGCAACCATCTGTCAGTTGCCAAACACCTTTTAGAGTGCAGGGGCGCAAATCATCAAGAGGCGACATCAGCATTAGTGACGGGGGCACCAGCAGCTCCCTTTTGCTAAGAAGGAAACGTATAGACGTTCAGATGAAAGAAATACCATTCAGAACCATGAACAAAAGCTATATATTCATACTAATCACGCTATTATTTTCAACGTTGTCAGCTTCTGCCCAAAAGCTCACAACAAACACTCCTGTGTATGACTGCGGACAGGTTCTCTTCAGACAACCTATAACTGCACATTTCAACATCAAGAACAAGGCTTCGCGCAAGGTAATAATAACTGATGTCAAAACCTCGTGTGGATGCACGACAGCAATAGCCGCAGTACAAGAGATTGGTGGTGGCAAAGAGAGCGTCATCGACGCGACTTATGACGCTAAGCAGTTAGGACATTTCCAAAAGGAGATATGGATATATGAAGAAGGCCAGAATAAGCCTCTCGAACTAACACTGAGGGGCGTGGTTGTCACTGAGATAAAAGACTACAGCGGTTCATACCCATATACAATAGGGAACATAAGGACAGACAGACACACTGTGGAATTTGAGGATGTGAGCAGAGGCACGTCGCCAACAGAGACAATCCATATCCTGAACACTACGGGAGAGACAATTCAACCTGTCATTATGCATCTGCCAGAATATATGACAGCAGAAGTTTCTCCTACACGTATAGCTCCTGACCAAGGGGGAGAGATACGGATAACCCTGGACACAGACAAGATAAGGAATCTGGGATTATCCCAAACAACCATATATCTGGGGAAATACCCAGGCGACAAAATCTCGCAAGACAAGGAGATAGAGACATCAGCCATATTGCTACCGTCATTTGACAATAATGACACATCACAGTATTACACAGGCCCGCAGATTCAGCTCTCCAAGAAAGAGATCTCTCTTCAAGACATGACAGGGAAACCTGAAAAACTCAAAGGGGAGATTACAATCCAGAACATCGGCAAAGAGATTCTGGAAATCTCCACCTTGCAAATGTTCACATTAGGTCTGCAAGTGTCATTGGGTAAAACAAGACTGGCTCCATCTGAGTCTACAAAAATGAAGATAACAGCTGACAGCTTCGAGTTAAAAAGACAGAAACAGAAGCCAGGAATCCTGATGATAACAAATGACCCAAAGAACCCGAAAGTCATATTAGAAGTTATCGGGTATGAGTGATACATCGGCTTATATCCCCCTCATATCCATCTACACATTTGGCATATCATCGTCAAGACATCTATGAATTCTCGTGTGGGGGGGCGGGGAAGGTACCATGGCTTGGCTAATAGGCTTCCTCCCAAAGATTCCACCCTACCCTACATCAAGAATCACATTAACATAATCCTAATAACAAACAATTCAGACCAATATGGAGCACCCGGAGAACTCATCAGAATATTCTGGACTACAGGTTAATGCAGGAATAGTTCAGCCTTCTTCAATTAATCCGTATCTAAAGCGCGGCAGATTCAAACGTAATGAATATAGCGTTGACGAATTGGTAAATGGAATCCTTGCCGGTAATGTCACAATGCTCTCACAAGCAGTGACACTTATTGAGAGTCAAGCACCCGACCATCAGGCAAAGGCGCAAAAGGTAATCGAACGTTGTCTCCCTTACAGCGGAAATTCTATACGTATAGGTATCAGTGGAGTCCCTGGTGCCGGCAAGTCTACATCTATTGATGTATTCGGATGCCACGTATTAGACAGGAAAGGCGGTAAACTCGCAGTATTGGCCATTGACCCATCATCCGAGAGATCTCTTGGATCCATATTAGGAGACAAAACCCGTATGGAGAAATTGTCCCAAAGACGAGATGCTTTTATACGTCCTTCACCAACAGCAGGCTCGCTTGGAGGTGTTGCAAGAAAGACTCGTGAGGCAATAATATTATGTGAAGCGGCTGGTTATGACACAATATTTGTAGAGACCGTTGGTGTAGGCCAAAGCGAGACGGCATGCCACTCTATGGTTGATTTCTTCCTTCTCCTGCAAGTGACAGGGACGGGCGATGAGCTCCAAGGCATCAAACGCGGAATTATGGAGATGGCTGATGGCATTGTCATCAACAAATGTGATGGCGATAATGTCGACCGTTGCCACATGACAGCGACAAACTTCAGGAATGCCCTTCACTTCTTTCCACCCACAGACAGTGGATGGGAGCCCAAGGTCTTGTGTTACAGTGGCTTCTACGGCTATGGCGTGAAAGAGGTTTGGGATATGATATATTCATATTTTGATTTTGTGAGAGAGAACGGGTATTTTGAGTATAGAAGGGCAAAACAAGCTCGCTATTGGATGTATGAGACCATTGACGAGCATCTACGACGTTCATTCTACCAAAATGAAAGAATCAAAGAGATGAAACAAGAAGCAGAGGAAGCCGTCTTGAACAACAAAAAGACGTCTTTCCAGTCTGCACAAGAGTTGCTCGATGCATATTTCAAAGGTATACTATAAACACATCGCTTGCAGCAGTGAGATAATATGATGGCCAAGGGCTTCTTGCCCATTTCATACAGCATCCATTCTCCAACCCCAAATTGTATTATATTACTATTGATATCATCACTGTTTCTGATTCTGTACAGATTGGCCACTCTTACAGTGCAAATGAGCTGCTCATTCAATAGCATTGAACCGCTCATTGAGTATCTTTGGTGAGGAGCAATGCTAACAACCTGAAACAAAGCATTTTATACCACGAGTACACCTGAAGGCGTGTCCATATGAATCTGGACGACTCGTCCTGTGCCAACCATACAGTCCGACCATATTCATTATATGATGTACTACGAGATAATCTCATTGAATATTGCAGCAACTAACTATTGTGTAGACATCATTTTTTCTCAAAAAAAAAAGATGCTGTCAACAATAATTCTCTGGGCACATTCATGCCAACAAATCTGGTCAACCTGTAGAAATTGAATAAATTATGGAAATTGAGATTGACAATGGTAGCGGGTTCTGCTTTGGCGTTACTACAGCGATAAAAAAAGCCGAGGAGAAACTATCAGACGGGATAAAGCTTTATTGTCTCGGAGATATTGTACATAACGGGACAGAGTGTGACAGACTCCGTGATATGGGGCTGGTGACAATAGGCCATGAGGATTTGGAACAACTGCATGATACACGTGTATTGCTTCGAGCACATGGCGAGCCACCAGAGACATATAGAACAGCTAAAGAGAACAATGTCGAGGTGGTAGACGCGACTTGCCCTGTCGTTCTGGCCTTACAGAGAAGGATAAGGAGACAGTATATGGACAATCCTGAAGCCCAGATTGTGATATTCGGCAAAAATGGACATGCCGAGGTTCTCGGACTTGTGGGCCAGACGGAACGGCATGCGATTGTTATAGAACATTACGAGGAGCTGCCACACTCAGAGATAGACTATTCAAGAGATATCTATCTGTATTCACAAACGACAAAATCATTGGATGAGTACAACAAAATCATTGAATACATAAGGGGAAGGATTGAGCCAGGCCATAAATTCACGAGTTTCGATACAATATGCAGGCAAGTTGCAAACAGAATGGAGAATATCCGTGCCTTTGCCAAAAGACATGATGTCGTGTTATTTGTATCAGGCAGGAAATCAAGCAATGGCAAGGTCTTGTTCTCAGAATGCAAGAAAGTGAACAACCGTACATATCATATCGAGGGCCCGGAGGAAATAAATCCCTCATGGCTCAATGATGATATGAAAGTGGGAATATGTGGCGCGACAAGCACTCCCAAATGGCTTATGGAGAAATGCAGGGAGGTGCTCGAAAACATGTAACAGCGTTGACAAACAGCCGTTTTTCATTCTATAGACATCATTATGCCAGATAAAAACGAAAAACTATTGTCCTGATTTGCGTATTCAAAAAAGAATTCGTACATTTGCATGAAAATTTTTAAGCAAACAAATTACAGATGGAATTTACAGCACAACAGATAGCCGAACTTATAAAAGGACGCGTCGAAGGAGACAAGGATGCCAAAGTCTCTTCTTTTGCAAAAATTGAGGAGGGACACGAGGGAGCCATCTCATTCCTTTCAAACAAGAAATACCTGCATTATATATACGAGACGAAATCTTCAGTTGTTCTTGTAGACGAGTCCTTGGCATTAGAGAGGAATGTCAACTGCACACTGATAAGAGTAAAGAGTGCCTATGAGGCTGTAGCACAATTGCTTCAACTATACGAGTCAATGAAACCGCGGAAGAAGGGAATAAGCGATTTGGCCTTTATTGACCCTACTGCTGCCATCGGCGAGGACTGCTATATAGGGCCATTTGCATACGTTGGTCCAAAATGTGTCATTGGCGACAATTCCATTATCCATCCGCACGCAGCATTAGGAGATAATGTCATTGTCGGCAAGAATACAGAGATACACAGCAATGCGGTAATATACCACGACTGTAAAGTCGGAAACAGATGCATACTCCATGCAGGGTGTGTGATTGGAGCTGACGGTTTTGGTTTTGCCCCCTCAGAGAATGGTTATGACAAAATTCCACAAATAGGGATTGTAACTATTGAGGATGATGTTGAGATTGGAGCCAATACTTGTGTTGACAGGTCAACCATGGGTTCCACTTTCATCCGGAACGGCGTGAAGCTTGACAATCTTGTGCAAATAGCACACAACACAGACATTGGCGCAAACACCGTGATGTCAAGCCAAGTAGGAGTAGCGGGCTCAACAAAAGTCGGAGAGTGGTGTATGTTTGGTGGACAAGTGGGTATTTCAGGCCATATCACAATTGGCAATAAGGTTATGCTTGGCGCCCAGTCAGGTGTACCAGGCTCCATAAAGGATGGACAGCAACTGATAGGCACACCTCCGATGGAGATGCGGTCGTACTTCAAATCACAAGCCATATTCCGCCGCCTGCCTGAAATGTATAATGAGATAAACAAGCTTCGTAAGGAGATTGAAGAACTTAAAGCAAATAAAGAATAATGTCAAAGCAAAGAACACTAAAGGGTAGCTTCTCACTCTGTGGGAAAGGCCTGCATACAGGCTTGAATCTCACAGTCACCTTTAATCCTTCAGAAGAAAACACGGGATATAAAATCCAGCGTATTGACCTTGAGGGAGAACCAGTTATTGATGCCATCGCAGAACGAGTAGTTGATACACAGCGTGGTACCGTACTGGCTAAGGGGGATGTGCGAGTCTCAACAGTAGAGCACGGCCTCTCGGCACTCTACGCCTTAGGTATTGATAACTGTCTCATCCAGGTGAATGGACCAGAGTTCCCTATTCTCGATGGCTCAGCGGCACCTTATGTCGAGAAGATAAAGAATGTGGGGACTGTAGAGCAGAATGCTCCAAAGGACTATTATATCATACGGAAAAAGATTGAGGTGAAAGACGACAAGACAGGCTCCTGTATAACAATCTTGCCCGATGACCAGTTCTCGATAACAGCAATGTGCACTTTCGACTCGAAGTTCATAAGCTCACAATTCGCCACGCTTGACAGTATGGAGAACTATCCAAAAGAAATCTCCGCTGCAAGGACCTTTGTCTTTGTCCGTGACATAATGCCTCTTCTCCAGGCAAACCTTATCAAGGGTGGAGACATGGATAACGCCATCGTTATATATGAGCGTGAGATGCCCCAGGAACAGGTTGACTCTTTGTGCGACAAGCTTGGAGTAGCGAGAATTGACTCTACAAAGCTGGGATATATACAACACAGACCACTTGTATGGGACAATGAATGTACCCGGCATAAGCTGCTCGATATCATTGGCGACATGGCTCTGATAGGCAAACCCATCAAGGGACGCATCGTAGCCACACGTCCAGGACACACAATCAACAATAAGTTTGCAAGGTTGATGCGCAAGGAGATTAGGAAACATGAGATACAGGCTCCTATATACGACCCTAACACCACTCCAATAATGGATGTAAACAGAATAAGGGAACTCCTGCCGCACAGATACCCCATGCAGCTGGTTGACAAGGTTGTTGAACTTGGGCCGACATCTATCGTGGGTATAAAAAACATCACATCAAACGAGCCTTTCTTCCAAGGACACTTCCCACAAGAGCCTGTTATGCCAGGAGTGTTACAGATAGAGGCGATGGCACAATGTGGCGGCCTGTTGATTCTCAACACGCTTGAAGAGCCTGAGAAGTGGTCAACTTATTTTCTGGCTATCAATGATGTCAAATTCAAGCAAAAGGTTGTCCCCGGAGACACTTTGCTGTTCCGCGTCGAGCTGCTTGCCCCCGTCAGACATGGCATATCATCAATGAAGGGTTATATGTTCGTCGGAGACAAGGTCGTAAGTGAAGCAACTTTCACCGCACAGATAATCAAGAACAAATAATCCCACTCTTCGCATAACTCTCCCCCAGAATACGATAATATGGCCACAAGGGCGTTTCTTCATATTCAGGGAAGAGAAAAACAACACAGGTTCTTTCTCATCCCTGTGAGAAAAGAGTTGGTAGAGTATTGACAATTTTTCAGGAACAGCCGGAGAGCAGTCACTGAGAATAATAATATCACAAATAAACAACAAAGTATTAAACATGCCAAATCAAATTAGTCCGATGGCATTTGTCCATCCAGATGCGAAATTAGGCGACAATAACATAATTGGGCCTTTCTGCTATATTGACGCAGACGTTGTCATAGGCGATTCGAATGTCATGCAAAACTCTGTTACCCTGAACCAGGGGACAAGGATGGGGTCAGGTAACGAGATATTCCCAGGAACAAGTATCTCAACAAAGCCCCAAGACCTGAAATATAGAGGGGAAACGACAACATGTCAGATTGGCGACAACAACTCTATCCGGGAGAATGTCACCATATCCCGTGGCACAGCGAGCAAGGGGACCACAATTGTCGGCTCAAACAACCTTCTTATGGAAAACATGCACATAGCGCATGATTGCATCATTGGAAATAACTGTATAATAGGGAATTCCACCAAATTCGCTGGCGAGGTTGTCGTTGATGATTGTGCGATAATATCAGCAGAGGTCTTGTTCCACCAGTTCTGCCATATCGGTGGGTATGTCATGGTCCAGGGTGGAAGTCGGTCAAGCCAGGATATCCCCCCATACGTCATATGCGGAAAAGAGCCGATAAAGTTTGCCGGCCTGAATTTGGTTGGGCTGCGTCGAAGAGGCTACAGCAATGAACAGATTGAAACAATCCGCGAGGCATATCGTCTATTGTACTCCAAAGGCGTATTGAAAGATGGAATAGAGGAAATAAAGGCAAATCTGCCAATTACACCTGAGGTAAAATATATAATAGAATTTGTAGAGACATCACAGCGTGGCATTATCAGATAAAAACAAGACAATAATAGTTATTACTGGCCCGACAGGTGTTGGTAAAACAGAATTGTGCGTGAATATTGCCTCATATCTTAACTGTGAAATCATTAATTGCGATTCCCGTCAGATATTCGATGGAATCCCTATCGGGACTGCCGCGCCTTCAACAGAGAGCATGATGAAGGTGCGGCATCATTTTGTCGGGACATTGTCTTTGGACAAGTATTACTCAGCTTCAATGTATGCTGAAGACGTCATGAATCTTGTGGAGAATTCTGACCAGAAGGTCTTTATCCTGACAGGAGGTTCAATGATGTATATTGATGCCGTATGCAATGGTATAGATGATATTCCTACAATTGACCCCATTATACGAGAAGAGCTGAAAGGTCGCCTGCAATCAAAAGGACTGGAAGCTCTCGTTGGGGACTTGCACCGTCTTGACCCTGTACATTGGAGAATTGTGGACAAGAAGAACCCACGGCGCATTCTTCATGCACTCGAGGTGTGTTATCAGACAGGGAAACCATATTCGTCATTCCTGAACAAGCCAAAGCAACAACGGCCATTCAACATCATCAAGATTGGACTAAGGTTAGACAGGGAAGCAATGTATGAAAGAATTAACAGACGAGTAATAAAGATGGTGGATAAGGGGCTTGTAGAGGAAGCAAGAAGAGTCTACCCATACCGTCATCTCAACTCATTGAATACTGTAGGATACAAAGAAATGTTTGACTATCTTGACGGACTTACGACTCTCGAGGAATGTGTTGCCAGAATCCAGTCAAACACAAGGAGATATATGCGCAAACAGGAAACTTGGCTAAAGCGTGACAAAGAGATAAAATGGTTCAGCCCCAATGATGTTAAAGAAATCATAAAATATATTGATTGTTGCTTTTTATTAGCCAAAAATAGGTAACTTTGCATAATTCAAAAATTATAAAATAACAAATTCATTTAATGAATAGACTTTTTGTTTGGCTGCTTTCGGCAAGGAAACAGCTTTCGAGATTCGCAAACTGGTATGCCTCTCTCTTTAAGAACACAAAATGGTATGTAAAGACTATAACGGTCCTTACAACCCTCATTGCGCTGTTCATCCTATATCTTGGAGCAGTAGACGTCAACTTGTTCTGGCTTTTCGGGAAGTCGCCCGGCTTTTTTGACATTAAGAACCCTAAAACAAACGAAGCTTCAGAGATTTACTCTGCTGACGGCGTGTTGATTGGAAAATATTTCAACGAAAACAGGACCCCCATTGAATATGACAATGTATCGCCACAATTCTGGAGAGCACTCATAGACACAGAAGACGAAAGGTTCTACAAACATTATGGTATAGACCCAATAGGCCTCTTTGGCGCCATTAAAGACGCATTGACTGGACACGGTGGCCGTGGCGCTTCGACAATCACACAACAACTTGCAAAGAACATGTTCCGCACAAGGACAAGCTATAGTACGGGACTGCTGGGATACATTCCTGGTGTCAAGATTATTGTGATGAAGTCAAAAGAATGGATTCTGGCTACAAAACTTGAATTATGTTATACTAAAGAAGAAATCATCACCATGTATGCTAATACTGTTGATTTCGGTTCAAATGCATATGGAATCAAGACTGCTTCAAAAACATATTTCAACACCACTCCAGACAAGCTGAAGACAGAACAAGCAGCCGTTCTTGTCGGTATGCTGAAAGCAACAACATATTACAATCCACTGTCACATCCTGAAAACGCGAAGGCCAGACGCAACCAGGTCCTTGAGAACATGTTCAGCCACAAAGACCTGACGCGCGAAGAATGTGACAGACTCTCGGCAAAAGATATAGAATTGAATTATAGCGTTGAGACGAACTATGATGGCAAGGCGCAATATTTCAGGAATGCCGTGGCTGAATATCTCCGCGACTGGTGCGAGGAGGAAGGCTATGACTTATACAGTGATGGCCTTAAGATATATACAACTATTGACACACGAATGCAGAAGTATGCAGAAGATGCTGTCAGGAAACAAATGAAACAGGTCCAGCAGAATTTCAAGAATCATTGGGGGAAAACGAACCCATGGCAGGACGAGAAGCATAATGAGATAGAAGGTTTTATTGAGGGGATAGCGCAAAAGCAACCCGTATATAAATACCTACAAAAGAAATTTCCAAACGACCCAGACTCTATAAGTTACCATCTAAACAAACCGCACAAGGTAAAAGTATTTGATTATGACAAAGGGAGTATCGAGATGGAGCTCTCTACGATGGATTCCATACGTTACATGGTAAAGTATATGCACTGTGGATTCATAGCAATGGAACCGAATACAGGCCACGTGAAGTCATGGGTTGGCGATATTGACTTCAACCATTGGAAGTATGACAAAGTCACAGCGATGAGGCAACCCGGTTCAACATTCAAGCTATTTGTCTATACAGAAGCTATGAACCAAGGACTTACTCCATGTGACAAGCGCCGTGACGAGTATTTCTCTATGCTTGTTTATGATGAGAAACAGAAGAAAGAAGTTAACTGGACTCCAACGAATGCAAACGGTTATTTCACAGGAGATTCAATGGCATTAAAGTCGGCTTTCGCAAAAAGCATCAATTCCATTGCTGTAAGGCTCGGCCAGGAGATGGGAATAAAGAACATAGCCAGGACGGCCCATGAAATGGGAATCAAATCCCCTCTTGACGAGACACCATCTCTGCCACTGGGCTCGAGCGACGTCACATTGCTTGAACTTGTTGATGCATACTGCACAATCTCAGACAATGGCCGTCAAAGGGAACCGGTCCTGGTAACAAGAATAACGGACCGGGACGGTAATGAGATTTACTATGGCCCGTCAGAATCCAAGCAAGTTATACCCTATAAATCAGCTTTCCTTGTACAACAGCTGCTTCAAGGAGGTATGCGTGAGCCTGGAGGAACAAGTCAAGCCTTATGGGGGTATGTCGGAGATATTCGGGATACAGAATTCGGAGGTAAGACCGGTACATCAAACAATCATTCTGATGCATGGTTTGTAGGTGTTTCTCCAAAGCTTGTAGTTGGTGCATGGGTAGGCGGAGAATACCGGTGCATACATTTCCGGACAGGAGCATTAGGCCAAGGCTCCAGAACAGCCCTTCCAATTTGTGGCTATTTCCTGCAATCAGTAATGAAGGACCCAGCGTTCAAACAATATCATGCAAAATTTGACCGTCCTAACGACCCGGATATTGAGCGTAACATGTATATTTGCGACAGCTATTATGAGCATCGTAGAGATACAGTAAATAGTGACAGCCTCGAAATAGTCCATGACGATATGCTTGAAGTAGACGAGAATGGCAATCCAATCCATCAACCTGTGAACGTTGTTCCTGAAATAGAGAAGCCAAAAGAGCAACAAATTAGACTTGAGGACTTATAATCCTTGTTCCATAATCATCAAACATAGTATCAAATTCGCTCAATAGCTCTCGTGATAGCAATGTGTTCTTCTTGTACGATAATATATAACTACATGGAGGACACATTGTTTCAAATCACAAAAAAACAGGAAGACTGTCTTCTTACAAGAATCATAAAGAGTAGCCGTAAGGTATCACTAACCATTCTGTCTTAATCTGAAATTGTCTGTCATAACAACCATATTGGAATGAACAACAGTTTCCCCCTGATGCTTTCAACCGTCAATATTATACCCTGATAAAGCCAGATATAAGAGAATGATACAGATTGACATTTCAAACCAACAGTTCCAGAATGCGCTCAATATCATAGAGCGCACTCAGAACTCACTTTTTCTGACAGGAAAGGCTGGTACAGGAAAGTCAACCTTTCTACGGCATATAGATAAAACCAGCAAGAAAAAACATGTAATTCTTGCGCCAACAGGAATTGCAGCAATAAACGCTGGGGGCCAAACTCTACACTCATTCTTCAAGATACCATTTCATCCCATCGTACCAGAAGACATCCAGTACAACCGAAAGAATATAAAGAACACACTAAAATACAATGCTGAGAAGATAAAGCTGATAAGAGAACTTGAATTGATAATAATTGATGAGATTAGCATGGTTAGAGCTGATATCATTGATTTTATAGATAAAGTTTTACGAATTTACTCACGCAATATCAGACAGCCATTTGGAGGAAAGCAACTGCTTCTTGTAGGCGATGTATTCCAGTTGGAGCCTGTAATTAAAGAAGATGAACGCAGACTCATTCAACCTTATTACTCATCAGTATTCTTCTTCTCAGCACATGTATGGCGAGAGATGCATCTGGTTAGTATAGAACTGACGAAGGTATACAGACAGAATGATATATCTTTCATCAATCTTCTTGACAGAATAAGAGAAAGCTGTGCAACAAGCCATGATCTTGCAATTATTAACTCACGTGTCAAGCAAGATAGAGAAATCAAAATCCAAGACAATAACGACAACGAATCTCTGGCAATTACCCTTTCAACCAGAAGAGACAGTGTCGACCATATAAACCAGATACATCTTGACAAACTTCAGGGAAAAGTCACTTCATTTGAAGGGGTGATAAAAGGCGAGTTTCCAGAAGCAATGCTCCCCACACTAATCAACCTTGAGGTTAAGCTTGGTGCACAAGTTATCTTCATAAAGAATGACCTTGAACACCAATGGGTTAATGGCACTCTTGGCATAGTGAAAGAAATTGGAGATGACAAGCTCATCATCAAACTTGAGAACGGAATAGAATGTGAGGTGGAACGTGCCATATGGTCAAACATAAGATACTCATATAATGAGAAAGAGCGCAAGGTAGAAGAAGAAGAGTTAGGCACTTTTATGCAATTCCCAATCCGTTTAGCATGGGCAATAACAGTGCATAAATCACAAGGACTTACATTCAACAATGTCAAGATAGACTTCACTGGAGGTGCTTTTGCCGGTGGTCAGACTTATGTTGCATTATCACGTTGCCGCTCGTTAGAGGGCATTGAGCTCAACACACCCTTGAGCCAGAAAGATATCTTTATAAAGTCAGAGGTCAAGGCATTCTCCAAACGGTTTAATGACAACAAGACTTACGAGGCTGCTTTGAAAGACTCATATGCCAACATAGAATACGCAACATCTATCAAGGCATTTGAAGAAGGTGATGTTCAGAAGGCACTTGACCATTTTTTCAAAGCTATTCATATGCGTTATGACATAGAGAAACCTGTCCCCAATAGGCTCTTGCGTCTTAAACTGTCAAAAGCGTTGTCATATCAATCATTGATTAAGAAGCAAAAAGCACAATTTGAGAAAGAACTGGAAGAACTAAAAAGCCAAGTACGCTATTTTGAAAACAAAGAAATAGAGCGACAAATTTTTCTCGATGAACTTGCTTCTGAATATGTCGATATGGGCCGTGAATGTGAAAAGGAGAAGCTATATGGTGCAGCCATCCTAAATTACGAGAAAGCCTTGAAGCTTTCACCTCACAACTGTGAGGCAGAAAAAGCAATTGAACATATCAAATCAAGATACGAGACAGTAAACCATTCAAAGAAGAAAAAGAAATAAACTACAGAAAAAAAGGGAGACTAAACCTCGCATGAATCTCTATATATTTTTCTGGAGCATATCATTAATACAAAAGGACAAAGATTAGCTTGCTCAATCTTTGCCATATACTTACAAGGGGAACGATTTCGTTAAGACAAAAGACCAAAGAGAGCTTGCTCGCTTTGGCTTGGCGAGACCTGACGACAAACCGAGAGCATTATCAAGCTCGCTTGAATATTGCCGAGGTGCGGAGGAAGAAGACGAAGTCAATTTTCGTTCAAGCGAGAGCAGAACATTAAGCTTGCTTAATTGTTATGCCGAGTGCTGACGAAAATCATCATCGATAAAACGTCTGTGTTTATACGAACATTTTTTACACTATCAAAAAAAACTCATCAATGAAAATAAGAACAGCTTTTCTTACACTCCTGATATTGTTAACGACAAAGGCATTTGCCTCTGCTCAGGCTTTAGAAGAAACCGCAGGATCCATGAATGATGCCCTAAAGACAAAGTTTATAGAAGGTAATCCTGTCTTTATGTCAATTGTCGCTATTACTCTTATAGTTGGTCTTACTTTTTGTATCGAGCGAGTAATATATCTTGCATTAGCAGATATTAATAGAAAAACATTCATTTCAAAACTCGAGACATTATATAAAACGGAAGGCCTGAATGCAGCTATAGAGTATTGCAGAAACACACGGGGCCCTATTGCCAGTATGTGTCTGCAAGGTCTTCTGCACTCAACAGAAAAAAGAGAAGATATAGAGCGTACTGTAGCCTCATATGCAGATGTTGAGGTAGGGAAACTCGAGAAAGGATGTGTTTGGATAACATTATGCATCACTATCGCACCATCGTTAGGATTTCTTGGAACTGTTATCGGCATGGTGATGTCTTTCGATAATATTGAGATGGCAGGTGATATAAGTCCAAGAATTGTAGCAGGAGGTATGAAAGTTGCCCTCATAACGACAATATTCGGAATTATATCAGCTGTTATCCTGCAAGTATTCTATAATTACATCTTGTCCAGAATAGAGCACATCACCTCACAAATGGAGCAAACATCAATTGACCTTTTAGAGATTATCAGCCATGATTGATATTATTATATACCTTATGTATCTTGTCATACTGGCAGCAATTGGAGTTACCATATGGTCTGTCGTACGGCGAATAAAAATGATTGGCCGCACATCGGGCAAGATACATGGTATCCCAGCGCGCAGGATAAACATGACAATAGTTTTTTCTGTATTCGCATCATTGTCATTGTCTTTTGCATTCGCCGACGTTTCTCCAATAACAATAAACACCCGGCTGTATGATGATATGTTTTGGCTTAGGGTTTCAAATATGTTTGTCTTTACTGGCAGCCTATTCATGTTATTAGGAATAGTAGCCATAATATACAGCTTCATGAAGACAGGAAACATAAAGGAGTCGCTTAAGTCATTTGGAATACATGCCAAAAAAGAGCGCATAAAGACAAAATAATAATAACATATCCCCTATGAGAATCAAAAATGTTTGGAGGAAACATCGTAAGAGACGTATACCACAACTGAATACAGTTGCGACAGCAGATATCTCCTTTATGCTCCTTATTTTTTTTCTCGTCACTACTTCCATTGATTCTGACAGAGTGTTACGCCGTCAGTTGCCACCAAGAGAAGCGAATAAAGAAATACGTGCTAAAGATGTTGACCGCAATAATGTTATAACAGTATGTATTACGAAAGATAACAAGTTGACTGTCAATAATGAAGAGATATCTGAACAGTTACTATGTAACAAGTTGTCAGATTTCATAAAGAAGAAAGGAGATAAGCACATTATTGAGGTCAGAGCTTCAACAACAGCAAATTATGACACGTATTTCCATCTCCAGAATTCAATAGTTGAGATTTATCGTATTGTACGCAATGATATCGCTATGAGCAGGTATCACATGCCTTTCAACAATTGCGATTCTAACATCCAGTCAAGAATTAGAGAAGCATATCCTCAAAGAATAAGTGAGGTTTTCACAGAGGATTAAACATATTCACGACCAATATATATATGAGACTTAGACACAATTCAGATAAAGGACTCCCACAGCTGAACACGGCAGCCCTTCCTGACCTCATATTCACAGTCCTATTCTTCTTTATGATTGTGACTCACATGCGTCAGACTGATATAAGTTTACAGATAAGAACCCCAGATGGTGTAAACCTTGAGAAAATAGAAAAGCGGCATTCTATGTCTTATCTCTATATAGGTAAGGATGATATAGGAAACATGAGAATTCAATTTGGAGACAAGTACATCAACATGGCCTCTCTCCCAGATTTCGTAAATAGAGACAGGGACAGGCTACCGGCAGATGAACAATCAGAATACACGGTTTCTATAAAAGCCGACAAATCCGTTCAGCTTAAAGCAATCGCAGAAATCAAGGCAAAACTTAGGGAGGCAAATGTGACACATATTAATTATTCAGCCACAGAAAATATTAAAAAACCATAACGACACACGACAATACATGATATTTTTATTATCTTTGTAACCAAAACAAAACATTATATAAAAATGGCAAAATATTCACTTGACTATCTTGACAAGAAAATTCTAAGAATGATAAGTGAGGATGCACGTGTCCCATTCCTTGAAGTTGCAAGAGCATGTAATGTCAGCGGCGCGGCAATACATCAGCGTATACAGAAACTTACTTCCACTGGAATCATCAAAGGTTCACAGTTTATAATAGACCCTGAAAAAATTGGATATGAGACGTGTGCCTATATTGGACTATACCTTAAAGACCCATCTAAGTTTGACCAAGTAGTAGAGGCATTAAGACAAATACCCGAGGTCGTCGAATGTCATTATACGACAGGAGGGTTTGATATGTTTATCAAGATTTACACCCACAACAATCACCATCTATTAACTGTAATCCATGATAAGTTACAACCGTTAGGCTTGTCACGTTCAGAGACAATCATATCGTTCAATGCTGCTATTGACCGTCCCCTCGTTATTGAGGATGACACCATCGATAAAGAAATGGGTTAAAGCAAGAACGTCCAACTGGAAAAGACAACATCATAGTAAAAGGTATTGCAGCCATAAAACTTTCAAACAATCTTAGTTTAGAGTAGCGGATATAGAGAAGAAGACAACGAGGAGAGAATCTACCCTACCCCTTTTAGCTATCTGGTTCTGTCCCCACACGAGTTTTACAATAATCTTGACTGAGTCCAGTTGAGGTAAGTTATAGCAGGTATGTTTCACTCAAATATATAGAATAGGGACATGTATGAAAGCAAAGGCCTCCTGCATGTCCCTATCCTGTTTATTTATATCGATGCATGTGTATGAGAATTAGGTATTATGCGTCGATTATTTAATGACAGCCATTGGATACGAGATGATTATCACTTTATGGAGTATGCGTCTGAATAGCGTAGCATCTGTTCAGTATAGCTCTCTTCGTAACTAACGATGACATCAGTAATACCTCCATCGTTATCCATGACAGCTTTATAGACAGGATTGATGAATCCCTTATATGGTGGGATGTTAAGCCTTTGATATCTGTCGAGAATTTCTTTATGGAGAACGGTATCAATCCTGACACCATATTCCTCAACAAGATGGCGTGCGGCATCAAAGTCTCCTGTCGACTTTATGCGCTGTATCTCTGCGAGAAGATGTCCGAAAAGCTGACGTAGCCGGTCATAATCGTTTATTCTGACGTAAGTCTTACCATCTCTCTGCATCATCTCCACAACATCCTTCCCGCCATCTGCCATGCCCAGTCCATGCTTGTAAGCCCATCTGGCAATGAGAGCCCTGTCACGCATGTGCGACTCCTCTATCTGTGCTCCAGGCTTTATGCGCACAAGCTGTGTCATGAGTCCATTGATCATCTGCCTGAGGTATTCTGCCTTGAACGCATCTTTGTCTGGCAGCAGTCCAAGCTCGATAAGTTTGTCGTCAGCAAGATAGTAGAGAGCAAAGAGGTCTGCCCGAGCTTCCTCTATTGTACTACCATATGCCTTAAGACTATCGGCATCAACACCAGGCAATAGCCTGCCGCTTCCATGTCCGAGACATTCATGAAGGTCAGTATGCAGATTCCCTGTCAAATCGCCGTATCTATCCATCAGGATTGCATCATCCTGTGAGGCAGCGAACTCGTCCATCATGCCGCTCCCCCGAGCCGCTTGTGAGTAGGCATGGGTGAGATTGGCTATTGTGACAGACTTGCTTCCGTGCTCTGCTCTCACCCAGTCGCTGTTAGGAAGATTTATACCTATGGCGCTCGAGGGATAGAGGTCGCCTCCCAGTATTGCGGCGCGTATCACCTTAGCTGAGACTCCCCTGACTTTCTCTTTGCGGAACTCTGGCGATACAGGAGAGTTGTCCTCAAACCACTGTGCATTGGCACTTAGCCGCGCTGCCCTCTCTGTTGCCTTTATATCCTTGATATTGACAATGCTCTCCCATGAGCCTTTCATGCCGAGAGGGTCTCCATATGACTCTGTGAATCCGTTGACGAAATCGACAATGGGTGCGGTATTCTCTACCCATGCGATAGTGTAATCGTCGAAAATTTTGAGGTCGCCTGTCTCATAGAATGAGATTAGTTTGTCTATGACATCCTTCTGCTTTGTATCGTCAGCATATAATCGCGCTTTTCCCAGCAGTGACGTGATTCTCGTGAGGTATGCGCCGTAACGTCCTGATGTTGTCCATTTGTCCTCATATATTGTGCCGTCAGGACTTTTGATGAGTGTAGAATTCATACCATACATGACAGGATGCTCTTTATCACCCAGAGCCTTTTGCTGAGCATAGAAGGCTTCTGCCTCCTGTTGTGTCACGCCTTGATAGTAGTTACACGCACTTGTTAGTACCAAATCCTGCCCCTCAGCAAGATTCACACGCTTGGGGAGGATATCTGGATTGAAGATTATGTCGGCAATCTTGTCCGAGCATCCTGTATGCATGACAAACCATTGGCGGCTGAAGTGTGGCACAAACTTCTCACATCCATAATGGTGGTGGATACCATTAGAGAACCATACTCTCTTAAGATACTCTTCAAAGGCTTTGAAATCATCGCTATCCCTATCACCCTTATATCCGGTATAGAGTCTCTCAAGCAATGTTCTTATCTCAAGATTATACCGTCCGTTTTGGTCGAAGAGTATGTCCCTGCCCCATAGGGCGGCCTCCTGAAGGTAGTAAATGAATATTTTTTGTCTTAAAGTGAGAGTCTCAAACCCATCAACCTTGTAACGCAACATCTCGATGTCTGCAAAACGTTCGTCACAATATTTGAAACCATCTTCCTTCTCTATACTGTTTCCTGTCGGGCAGGTCAATAGATTTTTCTTCAGCATATTATTCTGTTTTATGTCTTGTCCTTGTCGATTGTTTATGAGTAAACGGGATTCCTTCATACATCATTTCGATATTGGGATGCTATCATTTTCATAAACATTTTCTGCCTAATAGTTCGTATCAACTCAAAAATCTCTCTGTCTGATAAGTTTCAATCCTTTCATGAATACTTCCTCCACATAAGTGACAGCTGGCCATAACCATCTTTGATATAGGGGTATGACCAGCTGTCACTCGTCTTTGTGTTTGTTGTAATTCTTGGGTGAAAAGAAGGGTCGGTCAATAATGGCTTATTCACATCATGTCATCCATGGCCGACAGGCTATTTCAGGGCTGTTATCAAGACGGCAGCGATAGTTGCCACAGAGCTTGCCAATGCCATGAAGAGCGATGTCCTGTTTGTATCTATCTTCTTTTCTGGCGGTGTAGGGACTACAACCTCACATCCTGGCAGGATTTTTCCTTTACTGAGTCTGCTTACCTGACCATTAGGGTAGACAATATATGCCAGTTTACGCTTTGCCTTCTTGGTCAATCCGCCAGCCTGGTTGATGTAGTAGCTTGCCTTGCGGTCCTTCTCGTAAGCTATGGTATTAGGAAACATAACCTCTCCGCTAATCTTCACGACATTATTCAGCTGTGGTATATATATGGAGTCACCCTCATGCATGATGATATCATTTCCACTGCCGGGATTGTCGAGTGCTTTTCTGAGATCAATACCTACACTGTATGATGTCTTCTGCAGGGCTGACATAATTTCAAGTGAGTCAGCCATATTCTTGGCTACCTCGAGTTTCATGCGTTGTATGTCAAGCTCCTTCTTTGAGACTTTCCTTATCAGCTGTACTCCATCAACATATGCGTTCTTTGTCATGCCTCCTGCTCGCTTAAGTATGTCTGTAATCCTCTCCTCCTTATCTGAAAGGACATACGACCCGCCATAGAGCACCTCTCCTGATATATTGACGACCTTCTGCTCCTGATAGTTTGGCGAGCGGTGTATGGTGACGATATCGTATGGGCGGAGCTTCAGTCCTGTCTCGCCCTCTATGGCAAGTCCCTCAGCCAGTGTCGCCTGATATATCTTTGCCATTTTCTTCCCATCGGGATTATCATCGGCCGACATAATGCGCCTTGCCACCTCGACGTTCAATAACGATGCAGACTCTAGCAGTCCGCCAGCCTCTGTTATGAGGTCCTCAAGAGTCTCTCCGTCTGAGTATTTATAGACACCAGGCATAACGACATCACCATATATTGTAAGGCTTTGCTTTGATGTGATTTCCTCAGTCGAAGATATTATTAGCTCATCCTCATTCTGCAGAACGACATCAGGAGCAGAACCGTCGAGGATGCCTTTGAGGTTTATTGTCATGGAATTGAGTGTGCGGTCCTCTCTCATGCGGTGGAGCACAGCGCGTTTCGTGAAGGCTTGCTCCTTCAGTCCTCCAGCCTGGTCTACGAGTGTCTTTACCGTATTGACATTCCCACCGAGCTTATACTGTCCTTCGCGGAAGACGGCTCCAGTTATCGTGACTGTATTCCGGTACCGCTCTATTACGGGACTTACGACAGCAATATCTCCGTCCTCACATGCGAATGTAGTGAAATCCCATTCGTCAACGTTGTGCACTGTCAGTCCGTCGTCACTCTTTCGTTCCACCCTTACCTTCTGCTTGTAAGCGTCGCCTGTGAATCCGCCAGCATATTTCAAGAGTGATTGCAGTGACTCGTTCTTCTTCATCTCATAATACATCGGGCGTTTAACCTTACCCTCTATCTTAACGAGATTGCTGTATGTGCCGACCATAATGACGTCATTATCCCGTAGCATCACATTGCCTGTGAGCCTACCGTTGAGAATAAAGTCGTATATATCAACAGATGTTATAATCCTTCCATTACGCGAGACCTTCACCTCTCGCAGAGTGCCAATATTGTTCACACCTCCTGCAAGATACAGGGCATTGAATACAGTGGCAAAAGCTGACAGGGTATATGTTCCAGGCTCTCTTACCTCTCCCATCACATTGACGATGATTGTCCTTGTCTGTCCAACTGTCAACCTGATGTTTGATTCTTGGTAGTGCCCTCCTATAGTGCGTCTGACCTTTGCCTGCGCCTGTGCCACTGTCAGTCCGGCAATATTGACAGGTCCCTCGTTCGGGATTGTCACAGTACCATCAGGCGAGACTTTCATTGTCTCGCTGAGCTGCGACGCTCCGTAAATATCGAGTATGACCTCATCGCCTGGCCCCAAGGTGTAGTTGGCAGGTGTAGCCACATTCATACTCGACTCGAACGACAGGCTGTTCGACCTGAAGATGTCATGGCCGAATATCCTTAAGCTGTCATTCTCGTTTTCAATATTCTCGTATTCATCATAATTGTCTATTTCGCCATAGCTGTCTTCAAAGTCACTGGTGGCGTAAGAAGAACTGGTTTTCCTTCTCTTCTTATTGCTCTTCTCACGGCGTTCACCATTATATACTCTCGAACGGTCCATATCGCCCGAGATGATCTCCTGCCTTTTCTGTTGCGACTCATATTGTGATTTCAGACGTTCAAGTTGCTTAACCGACACACCACGGCTGAGCAGCTCTTTGGCTATCTGTTTCTGGTCTTTGCCTTGTTGTACCTGACGTTTAACATAGTCTACAACTTGTTCATCCGACATCTGGGCATGGACAAATGTCATAGAACAGCTGAACAGGAGGAAAAATACAAGAAGTTTTTTCATTGTTTTATTTATGATGTCAATGTTTGTATATTATAACGTCTATGATGCCATTTTATTGTATACACTATAAAAATAATTTTTACACCTTGATAAAAGTTTCGATGTATAGACCATTGGGTGCCGAGTTAAGTGTGAATGTCATACATGGATAGGAAACAGCATTGAGGATGGTATGGGTATCTCATTTTTCAGGGAATTATTATCTGCAATTTTCTTGGACATATTGAACAAATCTCGTAACTTTGCACTTAAAGCGGGAGTTCGTTCTCTCGCAAGGGCATAAACATTATATTATTAAGTTGAAAAATGAACGATTTCGTTAAGACAAAAGACCAAAGAGAGCTTGCTCGCTTTGGCTTGGCGAGAAATCGCACTTTTAAGAAGATAATTGTATCAGAAGAGATAAAGTCAGTCTGTCCGGAATTTGCGGGTGCTATGGTTTACGCTACAGTGAAGAACACAGAGTAC
Source organism: Hoylesella loescheii (assembly GCA_021531755.1). Taxonomy (GTDB): domain Bacteria; phylum Bacteroidota; class Bacteroidia; order Bacteroidales; family Bacteroidaceae; genus Prevotella. The sequence continues at coordinate 441,174 of JADYUK010000001.1, read as the reverse complement.
GATGACGGCCTGTGGCGTAAGATAGAATCATTGGGCGAGGAATTGCGTGCCAGCCTCGACACAGAGAGTCTGAAACTCATGCCACCAATACAGGCAACTCGCCATATCTACAGACTATGTGGCAAAGACCCGAGCAGATACCGTCCCGCAGCAGAAGCCCTTATAAGGCGTATGTTACAAGGGAAAGAACTATACCAGCGTGACACTCTCGTTGACCTTGTAAATCTCGGCAGCATGGCCTATGGCTACAGCATTGGAGGTTTTGATGCTGATAAGATAGTGGGCGAGACGCTGACACTTGGCATCGGACGACATGATGAGCCTTATGAGGGCATAGGGCGTGGTATGATAAATATCGAGGGACTCCCAGTCTATAGGGATGCTGAAGGAGGAGTAGGAACACCGACCAGCGATAACGAGCGGACAAAGATGTCAATAGATACTCGCCATATCCTCGTCCTTGTAAACGGATACGACGGTGACAAGATGAACACTCTCAGATGCGCAGAATACATTGCTGGACTATTACGCCAGCATGCAGACGGCAAAGATATAACAGTCTGCAATTATGATTGACGAATAACGATAGACGAGTCCTGTAAACCTGCACTGCCCCCCATGATAACTATACCGTCCAGTCAATGCAGCCCCCCATGACTATCTGCCAATCCATGTGATTGTTCCTGGTATATGCCTATATCATTCGATGTTTAGACAATAAGCCCAGGCGCTAATGTGATATATCCCTAATGAAAAGGCGAAAAGCGGAATTATCATGCTGGTTACACAACAAGAGTAAATATTCATTATACCCTTTTGTAGGATTTCATCGTTGGGTTTCATCCGGACTTTTCTCGCCAAGCCAAAGCGAGCAAGCCCGCTTTAGTCTTCTGGCTTATCGAAAGCCTCCGTTTTCAGTTCCACGCCCAGAGGAGAGTCATCGGGGATGATGTGGTTTATTTCACTTTATGTAAGACATTATCACCATACACATAGCTAATTGTAAACACAAATTTATCTATTTATTTACATATGTCAACTTTACGACAAATATTTCTTACATAAAGTTGCACATAAAATAAAATATTATTACCTTTGCATCCGCAATAAACAAAGATATCCCCCCGGATATCTCATGCAAACCATCTTTCTTATGCTTCCCCAAACGAAGGTAAAACGAATGATGAAATCCAGCAACCAATCAAACGAGCAAAGAAAACGATACAGAACACAATGAGCAAACTAATCAAGCCACAAGGATACAAACCTCTCCTTGACGCGGCACAAACAGAACAGGGAATAAAGCTTATAAAGGAGTTTTTCCAGCAGAACATCAGCACAGAGTTACGCCTCAGACGCGTCACTGCTCCGCTTTTCGTGCTTAAGGGACTCGGCATTAACGATGACCTCAACGGTATAGAGCGTGCTGTAACATTTCCTATTAAAGAGCTGGGCGACGCCAAGGCAGAAGTCGTCCACTCATTGGCAAAATGGAAGAGGCTGAAACTTGCAGAAGACAAAATACGTCCCGGATACGGAATATATACTGACATGAACGCCATCAGGGCAGACGAGGAACTTGACAACCTCCACTCTCTCTATGTTGACCAATGGGACTGGGAGGCTGTCATAACAGCCGGACAACGCACACAGAAATACCTGAGGGAGATTGTCAGGCGCATATATGGCGCAATACGCCGCACAGAGTATCTCGCATGTGAGTGGTATCCACAGCTTGAACCTTTTCTACCAGAGGAGATACACATCATCCACGCTGAGGAGCTGTTGAAAATGTATCCCGACTTATCTCCAAAAGAACGTGAGGATGCCATATGCAAAAAGTATGGTGCTGTGTTTGTCGTTGGCATAGGCGGGAAGCTATCCAACGGAGAGAAGCATGACGGGAGAGCACCTGACTATGATGACTGGTCAACAGTAGACGAGAATGGCATGATGGGACTGAATGGAGACATACTTATTTGGTATCCCGTGCTTGAGCGGTCGTTCGAGCTGTCATCTATGGGAATAAGAGTTGACAAGGAAGCCCTGCTTAGACAACTCGATATTGAGGGCGAGAATGAACGGAAAGAGCTCTACTTCCACAAGATGCTACTTAAAGGAAAACTCCCATTGTCTGTAGGTGGTGGTATCGGACAGAGCCGACTCTGCATGGTGATGCTCCACAAAGCTCACATCGGAGAAATACAGGCAAGTATATGGCCTGAAGATATGAGGAGAGAGTGCAGAGAGAATAATATGCCGCTCATATGACAAGACAAACACAATTGACAACATAACAGAATCACCCTCTTCAGGCCATGCTGAAAGGCGATGGACACAGCGACGAGAGCAGCAGCCCTCAGCATAAATCTATCTCATTCAGCAGGTCCCCCCTAATATTTTTTAGGCTATGAGTTACGATATGCCTTCGCGTCGGATGTCAAGAGATATCCGGCACGAAGGCATATATTGTTTTAAAACATAGTTATGGCGTTATCGATAATGATTCACCATCAATAGTCGCTTAATGCTTTCTGGCATCACACCATCCTCATGGATAATGGAGACGACAGCGCGTACGCGGGTGTCAAACGTCATAGGTATCCGTGACAAAGGACACATCAGTGGGTGTCTGCGATGTTCCGTGTAATGTTATTGTCAAGAAGATAACGGACAACTCTCACATTAGCCTTCGCCAGCTCAGACGAGGCGTACAAGAGATTGGCTCTGAACTCCTCGAGAGTGTCCACGCCACCATCAAGGAGGTCTGTGACAGACTTGACGAGGAGGCATGGCATGGAGAAGAGTGAGCAGACAAAGGCGACAGCGGCAGCCTCCATATCTTTCAGCTCGCCACCATTCTCCTTGATAATCTCAAGGTCGCAGGGCTGCATGTCGAGAGATGAGCCTGTCGTCACCTTCCCCGTCTTCATGCCGAGATTCTTGGCGAGACGTTCCTTTCCGTCAAAGAGAGGATAATTGCCGAGCGCCTGCGTGCCCCATTCGTCATCGCCCATAACCCTCCTGTCGTGGAACATGACTGAATGGCCTATATACACATCGCCTATCTTCGCTCCGTTGGCCTTAAATGCGCCACATGTGCCACTATTCACAATCACATCAGGTTGTAGCGACTCTATTGCCTTCAATGTTGTCACAGATGCAGCCTCACACCCTACAAGGCTTGAGCCATGCTGTGTACCGTTAGTGACGATATATAATGAGTGTGTGTCATCAAAACGCTTCTCATATAGCTGGCAAGGAAGAGGATAGAAAGCTCCTGGGACTATTTTCACTCCATAATGCTCTATGAATGGGGCAGCCTCGGCTTCCATTGCAACAATGTAACATATCTTCATATTATTCAGAATAAATTTGATTCTTAATAAGTGCGATTTCTCGCCAAAGTGCACGTTCATGATTCTGAGAATATGGTTCAGAATCGGGAGGGACTTGTAGAAGAGAAAAAGGGTGACATTTCCGGATATCTCTTGCTTTTCTTCTCGCTTATTCGTACCTTTGCACCACACTACGCATCAACTATAAAAACAAATGATAAGATTCTACTTCAGCTTCTTTAGCTTTCAGTTTTTTGTTTTTTTCTGTTTGTGCAGTTTTTCAATGTAGTTTGTGATGATTTGCCGCTCGACAAATGTCGAGCGACAAATCCAGCAGAACGGACATTCTTTCTATTTTGCGGTAAACAATCCAGGCCAGTCCTTACCGCCGTCTATATGGGCAGATCTACTATCATCAGGACAACTATAATGTTTCTGGTGGCCATCTTCATCACGATAATAATTATCCCAGAGTTTTGTTCCTTGGCCTCCAACAAGATTGTCACACCCCAAAAATATAAAACTATCATAAGATATCTGTTTCCAATTTCCTGCGTAAATTGTTTTTAGGGAACTACAATTCTTGAACATACACTCCACAGTTTTCACATTAGCTGTGCTGAAACTGCTCAGATCAAGGGTTATCAAGGAACAGCAATCTTCGAACATATAATACATAGCCGTCACATTGGCCGTATTGAAAGTGCTTAGGTCAAGGCTCGTCAGGGATTTGCAATAAGCGAACATTCCAACCATATCCGTCACATTGGAAGTGCTGAAACTGCTCAGGTCAAGGGTTATCAAGGAACTGCAATTCTTGAACATAGAAGTCATCCCCGTCACATTGGAAGTGTTAAAACTGCTCAGGTCAAGGCTCGTCAGGGATTTGCAACAATCGAACATACAATTCATCCCCGTCACATTGGAAGTGTTAAAACTGCTCAGGTTAAGGCTCGTCAGGGATTTGCAGTCATAGAACATGTAATTCATATTCGTCACATTGGAAGTATTGAAACTGCTTAGGTCAAGGCTTATCAGGGATTCGCAACCATCGAACATAGATCGCATATTCGTCACCTTAGACGTGTCAAAACTGCTCAGGTCAAGGCTTATCAGGGATTCGCAACCATCGAACATGTAGCTCATATCCGTCACATTGGAAGTGTTAAAACTGCTCAGGTTAAGGCTCGTCAGGGATTTGCAGTTATAGAACATTTCATCCATATCCGTCACATTGGAAGTGTCAAAACTGATCAGGTTAAGGCTTATCAGGGAACTGCACTCCCAAAACATTTCATCCATATCCGTCACCTTGGACGTGTCAAAACTGCTCAGGTCAAGGCTTATCAGGGAACTGCAACCTGTGAACATGAAACTCATATCCGTCACATTGGAAGTGTTAAAACTGCTCAGATCAAGGCTTGTCAGGGAACTGCAACCATTGAACATAGCATGCATATTCGTTACATTGGACGTATTAAGATATTGAATATTTTCAATAGTCTTCAACTTCTCACAACGATTAAACCAAAATGCGGTTCTTTCTGGATAATAATCTGCAAATAACGAATCAAAAACTACCTTTTCGCAAAGATGTCTAAATGTAAAATTATCACTATCATAAAATTTCGTTCCTCCTCGTATTCCACGCTTTCCATCATAATAAAAAGTCTCGGTTTTATTTGCTTCATCCCAAACAGTGTAAGGTTCTGCTTCCGGAATTTTTAATTGCTTGATGTCTCCAAAGCAGTAATTCTTTCCATCATAAATATAGGCACAATAATAATAATACTTTCCATCTTTCATCTTATCATAATCGTCCAGTTCAATATTGAATGATACAGTACTACCATAAATAGTGTATGAACATTGATTAATTGAAATTCCGTCTAAAATTTTGGATGACTTCATTTCTGCATCTTCACTAATACAGAATCCGTATGTAAATTCTGTTGTTGATGGATTGAGCTGTGTAATTTTTCCATATAACTTGCCATCGAATGGATATTCTGGTTCCAAAGTTTCAGGTTGGATAATGCATGTGTGGACGTTTTCTAATGAATAGTGTTGGGACCCCACCAGTTCTGATACCACAGTTTCAAGTTCTCCTTGTTGATTAGGCACTTGAACTTGTTCATACTTGTTCTCAAATGACATGTGATTTTGTTTAGCATCTACATAATCATAGCCGTTCAAGATGAGTTCGGTGAATTCCTTACACGCTTTCCATCCTACGGAGTTGGTGTGTGTGTACCCGAAGTAATAGCCAAGCCCCTTTCTTAGCAAAGATCTTGGAAAAGAACGATTTTCCTGCATTGACTGACATGCAGTATTGAAGAATAATGTTCGTCCATCTCCCTGGAAACGTTTGTCGCTTTTCGCAAAGAATGATTCAGAAACTGCAGCATATAGTACAAGCACATCGACACCACCTCTTTTCTCCTTTATAAATCCACAGGAAACACAGCCTGGTGATAAGTTGTTATTTATACTATTTTGTTTATCTTTTACCCAGTCAGGAACCTCATCATTCCATCCATCAATTTCTTCGAAATTCTTAAACACCTTAAACTGCTGACCTGTGTATATCCAGTGGTGTTGGCCATCAAAGACTCCATGTGTGGCCATCAGGATAATATCATAGTAGTAAATATCGTTCTTTAAAAAATTTAAATTAAACTCTTCTCCATTAACAGGGCTGACATAATGGAATCCACAAGAATTGAAGTTATCACCCATTTGATTGGCATCCCTACCCACATTAAATCTGTTTTCGTCGTTATACGCTTGATTAACTATGCAGATATCGTATAATAACTGATCATCAAATAAGGGCGAATGGGTATCCGAGGGATAAATTGCTGCTTTTTTCATGTCCTTGTGAACACTTTTTGCATTCTCTTTCTCAGATGTTGTCTCGTAAGATATAGGAAAGGAAAAAGAAATGACTCCCCAGTCTTTCACTTTTACAAGTAATGACGTCCCGTTCACCCATGCCTTCTCCACTTTTTCCATGTTTCGGATTTCATCCAAATGTGATGCAAGCTCAGAGATATTCTCGGTTTGAAGAAATATCTTCGACACTCCCTTAGATGCTTCCACCAAATTTCGATTGGCTTCTTCGGGATCAACAGTATTGATTCTAATGCTATCGATACTTGCAAGAGGAATTCGATAGGTAGTGTCTGGAACCCAGATTTCCTGCACTTGCCAATCTGCATAGAGGAGACCATCGGTTCCGATTTTTGAACACACCATACTGTCGACGTCAGCCAAGAAGAGCTCCAAAGGTTCTTCCCCGTCATTGCGATATACGGTAAGATAGTCCCATGCGTAAAGCGATTGGGCAGCGGCAATTAAGGCTATCACACAACAAATCCGAACTTTTATCTGGGTGAGGAGGTTATAATGTGTTTTCATCGCTTTGTGAATTTATAGGTTATATTGTCGGCTTTGATGATATAGACTCCGGCAGGGAGTTGGCTAAGAGAAAGAACGAGACGGTCGGAACCATTGGAGCGATTGGCCTGCAGCCGTATGCCGTCCATGCTATGGACCGCAGCGGTCTTTCCGCTTGACAGGCCCTTGATGATGATGTTATTGCCATCGTGCGAGATGCTGATGCCGTCGGCTGTGACATCGTCCACGCCTGAAGGCACACCTTCGTAGGTGTAGCGGTGAATGGTGCTCAGTGGATAGTTGATGGTGGCAGTTTTCGTTGTAATGACTAAATCTGTTGTTGTAAACCTGGTCATAGGTTCTTCGTCCAGATTGTAGCTGACTTTGCTGCCGTCCTTCTGCCAGATGACAAGTCGTTGGGCTTGTGCCGATTCGCTATTGAACAATGCCAATAGCAGGACGATGATTGTTATAAAGGTCTTGGGTTTCATGATATACCTAAATTCCGCAGCACTTTAATTTTACTTTGTTTATAAGTCCTGAGCAACAAAAAGTTCTTGCTTGTGGCAAGCGGCAAAGCAGAGCGCTCAGGATTTTGCCATGTCAGATTTTTCACTTATCTTAGTGTTGCAATTCAAAACAAGCATAAATCGTAACAAGACATGGCAAAGGTACAAATAAAATCAGAAAAACTCACACCTTTTGGAGGAATATTTCACGTGAGGGAGCATTTTCCCATTATGTAGGTCCGGTTATCGACAAAGTCCTGGGTCTCCGATGTACGTCATTCGGCTACCAGTACGGCGAGATTGCAGGTTCGCTGGCAAGCGTCTACTTTTGTGGCGGTGACTGCGTGGAGGACGTTACGAGCCACCTGATGCCCCCCCAAAGTCGCATTGTGGGGTAAGGGGGATGGAGTACCGAATCAGACAACACGCGCGTTTCAACTATCATGATTGACATGTCCAAGCACTTTGCTGCAACGAAGATTGCTATTGGAGATTACTTGCGGATTTAAGGTAGACCATGTCTTCATTCTGTCGCCATAATCTATAGCAATTATCGCATCTCCATAATCCATATGTTATTTGGGATTGTACTTTACAGTCACCTTGGGCATGCCAGCGGCATAGGGGCCTATCTCATACTGCTGATAAAGGAAGACAACCCCCTCCGATGTCAGATATGGTTGTGTCTGTGGCATGGGAATCGGGGCGTCACGGTCGACGAAAAGAAGCTCGCGTAGACGCTGTGGATTATCCTCAGGTACTTCAAAGTGTCTCATAAGTCCCGTATGTATACTGTCGGAGAGAGCATCGGCGGACAGCGTGGGGAGAAGGGCGGAGAGGGAGACACGGGTTCCATCGGCAAGGTTGAATGTCTGTGGCAACAGCGTCGTAGAACCGTGGGCACCAGCCGTATAATCATATATAGTGGCTTGGAGAGTGATGTAGCTCGAATCTGCATATATAGGGCGTATATCAATATCCCGCTGATAGACTATACGTGAGTCTGCAGGACGCTCAGCATAGCTTAGGATGGAGCGTATCTCGCTACTGTCTGACGAAAGCTGGATAGAGGCTCGTTTGCGCGCAGTCTCCACTGCCGTAGTCGGGCGGACGATGGTATCGGCAAGTATGCGTGTCGTCCAAAGCGTAAGACTGTCAACAACAGGAGAAGAAGGAGAGGACGGAAACAGGCAGCGTATATCAATATAAGCCACTGCCATTGGGCCGACAACAGCTGAGTCGCTGATAGTAATGCTATCAAAGGCCAGCTGGAATGGAGAGGAGGTGTCAAGAGCTTCTGTCGTGGACGCACGGCGTGAGGTACAACATGTAAGGAAAACCGCCAGGGTCAGAACAACGGGGTATCTATATAGGATATTAGTCATAAATGATTTATTTTTAATGTTTTACATATAGTTGTCTATATTGATTCTTAATACCAGTATCCGTCTGCATAATTGTCGGGGCCATCAGATGCATCGGATAAAATGGGGAGCTGTCTTTGTACTCGGTATAGTCCCCCCCCGGCGAATTCTCCCATTGGTCATCACATTGTAAGTCTTATCATGTCCTACTTCACCTTGCGATTACGTCCGCAAAAAGCAATTCGAGCTCCGTGGTTGGCATACGGTTGGATTATTCTCGCTCAATTTGGCCTGGCGGCAAAAACATGCAAGATGCATATCGCTGTGTTTCAAGACTTTATCTTCACAATCCTCAAAGATACTGAATGAACAGCTCACTCGTACTGAATGAGTGGCTCATTTGTACTGAATGGTTGGCTCATTTGTACTGAATGAGCAACCCATGCTATATATCGGAGAAAATCACTCTTGCCATAACAGACGCTGGTCATCACACCCCAACTATACCCGACGGTGAGAAAGGCGACTAAGATATAGAGAATGGTCTCCGGTAAATTAGCCGCACAAGGCATCATAAGGTATCCCATGTGTATGTAATGACGCAAAATGCAAGGACAAAGTTATTAAATATGTTTTAATAGGACAACAAATAAATTAAAAAAATATCTTTTCTTTGCATAATACAATAAGTTTTAGTAATTTTGCCACGATTATTGCCATTAAGGCCATATCCGGCAAGCGTACAAAGGCACGACATCGTGCCAGAGTTTTCGTTTATCCCGAAGCGTCTTACCAGAAGACAACAAGATAAAAATACAAAATAATAACAACAGACAAACCAAACACACAATCATCATGGATTTGAGAATAGCAGTTCTGGCCGGCGACGGTATCGGACCAGAGATTATGGAACAGGGTGTCGGAGTGCTCACAGCGATAGCAGAGAAGTATGGCCATAATGTGACATACAAGGAGGCTCTTTGCGGTGCACACGCCATTGACGAGGTTGGTGACCCTTTCCCGGAGGAGACATTCAGGATATGCGAGGAGTCAGATGCCGTGCTTTTCGCTTCTGTCGGCGACCCTAAGTTCGACAACGACCCTACAGCAAAGGTAAGACCAGAGCAGGGGCTCCTTGCCATGCGCAAGAAATTAGGCCTTTACGCCAACATACGTCCTGTAACAACATTCCCATGCCTTATCCACAAGTCTCCACTGAAAGACGAGATAGTAGAGGGGGCGGACTTTGTCTGCATACGCGAGCTGACCGGAGGCATGTACTTCGGGAAAAAGGAAGAGCCACACCAGAACACGGAGACAGGAGTAGAGGAAGCACTCGACACGAACTTCTACACACGTCCGGAGATTGAGCGCATAATGAGAGTCGGATACAAATACGCACAACAAAGGAGGAAACATCTCACAGTGGTCGACAAGGCCAATGTGCTTGCGTCAAGCCGGCTGTGGCGCAAGGTGGCCCAAGAGATGATGGCAGAGTATCCTGACGTGACAACCGATTTCATGTATGTCGACAATGCGGCGATGCGTATGATACAGGACCCACGTTTCTTCGATGTCATGGTGACTGAGAACACATTCGGAGATATCCTGACAGACGAGGGCTCATGCATAACAGGGTCAATGGGGCTTCTGCCCTCTGCCTCAACAGGAACGAGCACACCTGTATTCGAGCCTATACATGGTTCATGGCCTCAGGGCAAGGGACTCAATATCGCCAATCCTCTGGCACAAATCCTGTCGGTGGCGATGCTGCTCGAGCACTTTAACCTGACAGAGGAGGGAGCACTTGTAAGGGAAGCTGTGAACGCCTCGCTCGACAATAATATCCGCACACCCGAGATACAAGTTGAGGGTGGAGAGAAATATGGCACAAGAGAGGTCGGAGCATGGATAATTGATTATATCAAGAACAAATAACAGATGATGGGGAGAGGAACCATCGTCCCCTTAATACTGATGAAAGGGCATCAGGAAATTCTCTCCCCATACCAAATATAGCCTTTACAGGCCGGACAAGGGTCATGGGCTAAAAGCTTTGAGAAGCACAAGCTTGACTTGTTCCGCCCCGCCCATCCTCAGCAAGGAGAGGGTGCAAGACAAAGCCCCACCGGCCAATGATATCCCCGGCAACATGAGCGGAGCTGTCCATAAATGAAATATTGATAATACATGCCACTAAGATTACCAGACAATCTGCCAGCCATAGAGCTTCTGGAAAAGGAGAATATCTTCGTCATGGACGAGAACAGAGCCCATGGACAAGATATCCGCCCACTCGAGATAGTCATACTGAACCTCATGCCTCTGAAGATAACAACAGAGACAGACCTTCTGCGGCTTCTCTCAAACACTCCGTTACAGCTTGACATAACATTCATGAAGCTCGTCTCGCACACCCCGAAGAACACGCCCATAGAACATATGAGAATGTTCTACATACCATTTGAGAGACTGAGAGACAAACGTTTCGACGGAATGATTATAACAGGGGCTCCAGTAGAGCAGATGGAATATGAGGATGTCAGCTACTGGGACGAGATATCTGAGATATTCACATGGGCAAAGACACATGTGACAAGCACTCTGTACATCTGCTGGGCAGCCCAGGCTGGACTATACCATCACTATGGTGTGCCTAAGCATAATCTCGACCGCAAGATGTTCGGGATATTCAAGCACCATATAACGACAGAGACAATCCTCCCAATATTCAGAGGATTCGACGATATGTTCCGCATGCCTCACAGCAGACATACTGAGGTGAGGAGAGAGGATATTGTCAAGCATAAGGAGCTCAGCATAATAGCTGAGAGCTACGAGAGCGGAGTGGGAATAGTAATGGCAAGAGAGGGACGAGAGTTCTTCATAACAGGACATATGGAGTATAACCCCGACACCCTCGACAAGGAATACAAGAGGGACATGGGGAAACGTGACGATGTCGACATGCCACAGAACTATTATAGGAACGACAATCCCGACGACGGGCCACAGGTGAGATGGAGAGCCCACGCCAACCTCCTTTTCCAAAACTGGATAAACTATTATGTCTACCAGGCAACACCATACGACATAAGCCTTATAAAATAGAGACAAGGCGCACGGATATATCCATGATATGCATGACAGAAACGACCATCATGCATGGAAAGACAGGAGTGCAGGAAAAAAACGACGATGTATATGAAGAATGACAACAGCCCATTGAAGACAGTGAGGCGTATTGAGCTTCTGGCACCAGCCAAGAACAAGGAGTATGGCATGATAGCCATAGACCATGGAGCCGACGCCGTCTATATCGGAGCCACAAGTTTCGGTGCGAGAAGGGCTGCAGCGAACAGCATCGACGATATTAGAGACTTGTGCAAATATGCACACATCTATAACGCCAAGGTCTATGCTACTGTCAATACTGTCGTTTACGACCACGAACTGGGCGATGCAGAGCGTCTTGTCAATGAACTTAAGGATGCGGGAGTAGATGCTATACTTCTGCAGGACATGGGGTTGCTCTCAATAGTCAGGGACAAAGATATAGAGATTCATGCCTCGACACAGACAGATAACCGGGACACGGCGAAGGTGGAATGGCTGAGGAGAAACGGATTCTCAAGAGTCGTTCTCGCACGCGAGTTGTCAATAGAGGAGATAGGCAAAATACACAGAGCGGTACCTGATATAGAGCTCGAGGCTTTCATCCACGGAGCACTGTGTGTCAGCTACTCCGGACAATGTTATGCCTCTGAATATGTCAATGGGCGCTCAGCAAACAGAGGTGAGTGTGCACAGATGTGCCGAATGAGATATTCACTGAAGGATGCCGACGGGAACAGTATCGGACCGGACGCATATTATCTCTCGCTGAAGGACCAATGCCAGATAGACAACATAGAGCGGCTGCTCGACGCTGGTGTGGTCTCATTGAAAATAGAGGGAAGGCTGAAAGATGTCACATATGTCAAGAATGCCGTCGCGGCATACAGCCAGAAGATTGACGAGATAATCGGGAGACATAATGCCAGAGTAGCACACAGTGACAGTATGAACAGCACAGACCCTGAAGTGAAAGAAGAATGGCGGAGAGCATCATGGGGGAAAGTCACCGTTGGTTTCACTCCCGACCTCGGGAGAAGTTACAACAGGGGCTATACCACATATTTTGCCGACGGACGCCAACGCGGGATGGCATCGTTCATGACTCCAAAGGCTATAGGCGAATATGTAGGACAAGTCAAAGAGATAAGACTGGGGCGGAACCCATCGTTCAATGTAGCGGGGACAGCACCTTTTGTCAATGGCGACGGACTATGCTTCATGAATGACAAGGGCACACTTGAGGGCTTCCGGGTAAACAGGGCGGAAGGGAACAGACTTTATCCGTATGTCATGCCTAAGGGGATAAAACCAGGCATAGCCCTCTACAGAAGTCAGGACAAGGCCTTTGACTCCCTCCTGGAAAAGAAGACAGCCACGCGTAACATTCCCGTCAAGATATCCCTAAAGGCAGCCAGCACAGAGGTGAGGATGGAGATTGACGGAATGGACGGAATACCAATCCACGGAGAAGCTACCCTTGAGATATCAGGCATGGAGACTGCCCAAAAGTCACAGAGGGAAAATATACGAAGGCAGCTGACAAAACTCGGAGGGACTCCATACGTATGCCAGGAGACAGACATAGAGGAATGGATATACACTCTCTTCATTCCGTCAAGCATGCTGTCTGACCTAAGAAGGAGGGCTGTCAGCGATATCTCACCCATCAAGACGTGCCACAATGTAAACAGGCCACACATAGAGGCAGGAAAGAACCAATATGCTGCTGCCGACAGCGGGGAAGGTACAAACCCATATGCCACATCATACAGATATCTCTACAATGCGGACAATATGGAAGCGAAGAGATTCCTCCAAGGACAAGGGATAACAGGTGCGACAGGTTTCTCAGACTTGTCAGCAAGATGTAGCGCTGAGCTGGATAAATCCCACACTAAACAGAAAGGACAGATGACGGCTCCCATGCTCATGCAATGCAAGTATTGCATCAGATACGAGATGGGATACTGCTCGAGAAACAGAGGGAAGAAGCCATACTGGAAGGAACCGCTGACATTGAGCCTCGCCGACGGAACAGCCTTCACCATAACATTCGACTGCAAGAGATGTGTCATGTTAATAAATGCAGGAAAGTGAACGTTTTCGTTAAGCCAGAAGAGCAGAGGCCAAGCTTGCTTGGGCTATGCCATGGCGAGAAAACGAAGGCGAAGCCAACGTTTTCGGTAAGCCAGAAGACAAAAGAGAGCTTGCCCGCTTTGGCTTGGCGAGAAAACGAAGGCGAAGTCAACGTTTTCGGTAAGACAGAAGACCAAAGAGAGCTTGCTCGCTTTGGCTTGGCGAGAAAAGGTCGGATGTAAATCCAACGGTGAGACATCATACCCCAAAACGAAGACAATGGAAGGTGGCTGCATGTTTTTTTTATAAAGCGAGCAGATAGAGCCCACCATCAAAAAGACGAAAGATGAGAAAGCTGATATACATAACCGTCTGCATCGTGCTTGCAACGATGACCGCCTCATGCTACGAGTATGGAGGTGACGGACACGACACCCTTGTATATCTCGAAACACAATCGGCAAACATCACCCCAGACTCATCCACGACACAAAGATATCAGGATTCACTGACATTCTCCTCGACCCACCACTATTCAAAGAACTACAACTTCGTCATCCAATGCGACTCCCTCATCTTATACCTCCAGCAGCCAGAGGAGATTGTCAGCGGATATGATGCCCCGAAAGAATACCGTATAGAGCGAGACATTGATTCTGTAACCGTCTACCGCGGAGAGCATCTCGTTGTCGCAGATATCCGCATTCTCCCCACGGACAGCGTAGACTCCGTTTGGGTCCAGGTGGCACGTGACCAGTTTACAATAGGCTGGAGACATGAGAGAGAGTTGCTCTCTGCCGTAGTACCATCCGACCCCATATCACAGTTCATATCGGTATTCTCAAATACCCATATCCTGTGGACACTGATTGTTGTCGGTATGATAATTGTGATATACACTCTACGCCTTATTCACAAGAGACACGCCCACATAATCCATCTCGACGATATCGCATCGTTCTACCCCACCCTCCTTGCCATCACCCTGGCGCTTGCTGCCACTCTATACTCGTCAATACAGCTCTTTGAGCCAGACATGTGGCGACATTACTATTTCCACCCGACATTGAACCCTTTCAGCTTGCCGCCTCTGTTGGGGATATTCATCGCCATCGTATGGATGCTGCCGATACTTGGCATAGCTACCGTAGAAGACGTTCTCCATCATCTCCCCTTTGCAGATGCCCTGCTCTACCTCAGCGGACTGGCAGCTGTCTGCATGGTCATCTACACCGTTTTCAGTGTCCTGACTTTATATTATGTAGGATATCCCCTACTTGCAGGGTATATATATGTCAGCGTATGGACATTCTTCCGTAACCGCAGACTTGTATACTATTGTGGGCGGTGTGGTAAAGCCATCCACGAAAAGGGAGTATGCCCATACTGTGGAGCGAGGAATATCTGACAGATGTAAGGATTATCCCCATCCTAACACAACGTGATATCGGTGTTGACAGGACGTTGGCTTTGCCTTCGTTTTCTCGCCAAGCCAAAGCGAGCAAGCTCTCTTTGGTCTTCTGGCTTATCGAAAACGTTGTCCATTTAGCCTCTTTCCGGCATAATGCCAAGAAGCCTCATCAATATAAACCACATAAACAAACATCTGACAAGAAAACACCTATGCCTAATAGACGAAGAATAATAATTCAGACCCTTGCCCTTCTCCTGCTCATAGCAGGAACACTATATATAGCACGGCAGCAGCGGACTATGCCTTACCAGCATAACGAGGGCATGGTATTCGGGACTTTCTACAAGATAACATACCAGTATGAGAATGACCTGAGAGAGGGAATTGAAAGGGAGATGAAGAAAGTCGACGACGCACTCTCGCCATTCAACAAGAATTCCATTATCTCTGCCGTCAACGAGAACAAACCAGTTGCGCTGAACGATATGTTCATGAGTGTATACGACCTCGCTCGTACAGTCTCAGAAGACACGGATGGAGCTTTCGACATCACTGTGGCACCATTGGTCAACGCATGGGGATTCGGATTCAAGCATAACATCGCTCCGACAAAGTCTACAATAGACTCCATAATGAATTTTGTAGGATACAAGAAGGTCAGAATGATGGGACGCACTATTATGAAGGACGACCCGAGAGTTATGCTCGACTGCTCGGCGATAGCTAAAGGGTATGGAAGCGATGTCGTCGCACACTATCTCGAGAGCATGGGCATCTCCAACTATCTGGTAGAGATAGGTGGCGAGATTGTGGCTAAGGGAAGCAACCCTAAGGGGAAACCCTGGGCCATCGGTGTGGAGAAACCTGTCGACGACTCGCTGGCCGTAAAGTCTGAATTGCAGACCGTGCTGAACATAACAGACATGGCGATGGCGACAAGCGGAAACTATCGTAACTTCTATTATAAGGACGGAAAGAAATATGCACATACAATAGACCCCAAAACAGGACACCCCGTACAGCACAATATTCTCTCAGCGACTGTCATAGCAAAGCGGTGTGCGATGGCCGATGCTTATGCGACAGCATTCATGGTCGTCGGACTGGATAAGGCAAAGGAGATTCTTGGACGGCACAAGGATCTGAAGGCGTATATCATATATGACAAAGGTGGGAAATATGGCATATGGCATACCGAAGGACTTGGAGACTGAATCTGCAGTCTCTATACACTTTAGGTTAAACAACAATATCATATCGCCTCAATCGTGAGAAATCATCCATCAAGCCATGTCTTTACAGATATACGACATTCTCAAGCCATTACCCCTCTTCCAAGGACTGGGAAGCTCTGAGATACAAGACATAGTAGCACACATAAGATTCGGATTCAGCCAATTCAAGAAAGGACAACCCATCATACGGCGGGAGGAGAATTGTCGTGGATTGGTATATCTGATAAATGGCGAGATGGATATTATGACATGTGGAGAAAACGACAGTTTTAGACTCTACGAGCATGTCTCAGCGCCATACCTCATAGAGCCAGAGCGTGTCTTCGGTCTCAGACAGAGGTTCTCGCTGACATACACCGCCACTTCGCCATGCAGCATCCTGACAGTAAGGAAAGACGAGGTAATGAAACTCTCGACAGATTATCTCGTCTTCAGGATGAATATTCTGAATATCCTCTCCACCATAGGACAACACCGGTATGATATACTCAGACCATCCATTAACAGAAATCCAAGAGAGCGGATAGCCGCTTTCCTCAATGCAGTATCACACACCTCCACATGGCCCAAAGTATTAAAGATAAAGATGACAACCCTCGCAGAATATCTCTCGATGTCACGCCTTGAGATATCCTTGGAGCTGAATAAGCTCAGCAATGAAGGAATAATAAGGCTGCAACGGGGCATCATAACATTCCATAGGACAATATAGGCCCCACTTTTACAGACCGAATAATTGTTGGGGAGGAGTGGACGCAACCCATAGCACAATAACCAAAGGAAACAAACAGGAAATCAATATATGAGCAAGACAAAACACAAATGGAATATAGAACCGGGGAAGCCTCTCACAGAGATGGACAAGGAAATACTCTATTGGCAGAACCGGAATAAGAGCGTACCAAGCCGCGACCTCATAAAATCGCCAGAACAGATAGAAGGCATAAGACGCTCTGGAATTGTCAATACCGCTGTCCTCGACGCTGTGGAGGCCGCTATTCACCCTGGCATGTCGACACAGGAGATAGACGATATCTGCATGGCAGTATGCAAGGACCACAATGCCATACCAGCATGCCTCGGATATGAGGGTTTCCCGAAATCGGTGTGTACAAGTGTCAATGAATGTGTGTGCCACGGAATACCAAAGCCAAACCAGATTCTGGAGGAGGGGGACATCGTGAATGTCGACTTTACCACCATTCTCGATGGATATTATGCCGATGCCTCGCGCATGTTTATCATAGGAGGGAAGACAACTCCAGAGAAAGAGCAACTGGTCAGAGTGGCAAAGGAGTGTCTCGAAATAGGTATGCAGGCTGCCAGACCTTATGGTTTCGTCGGTGATATCGGAAATGCAATCCAGAAGCACGCCCATAAATACCATTATGGTGTAGTAAGAGACCTTTGCGGACATGGTGTGGGATTGAAGTTCCACGAAGATCCAGAAGTTGCCCACTACGGCAAGAAAGGTGCCGGGATGCTCCTTGTACCAGGCATGGTGTTCACTATCGAACCTATGATTAACATGGGAACATGGAGAGTCTTCATAGATGCCGACGACCCATATGGGTGGGAGGTGATAACAGAGGACGAGCTTCCTTCAGCACAGTGGGAGCATACTCTCCTCATGACCGACCATGGCGTTGAGATTCTGAGCAGATGATACAAGTCTACAAGTTATCACATGGACTGTCAAGGCTTTTCACACGGATGTCCGCGGAGTATCACGGATGAGTCTTTCCTTGGTCACGAATTTGCGAATTATTGTCTCCACACGGAGAATCACGGATGACCACGGAATATTTATATCTCATGGAAATGAAACTTCCGTGACTATCCGCGACTATCCGTGTGAAGAAAAATCTCCATGAATATCCGTGTGATTGAAATTCGAAAATTAGGGGACAGAAAAAATAATCCGTGATCATCTGTGTGCCCATGTCAACTTGCGAAACAACAAAAAATACAAAAGAGAATAGAATGATATATATCCTTGCAATAGAGTCATCATGCGACGACACCTCAGCAGCCGTATTACGCGACGGTGTCCTTCTCAGTAACGTGACAGCCTCACAGGCAGTTCATGAGGAATACGGTGGAGTCGTCCCCGAGTTAGCATCCCGGGCTCATCAGCAAAATATTGTCCCCGTTGTCGATGCCGCCTTGCGCAAAGCCTGTGTCAAGAGGGATATGCTGTCTGCAATAGCATTCACCCGCGGCCCGGGACTCATGGGCTCCCTCTTGGTAGGTGTGAACTTCGCCAAGGGCATGGCCCGTGCGCTTGGCATTCCGCTTATTGATGTCAACCACCTCCAAGGCCACGTCATGGCCCATTTTATAAAAGAGAGCGAAGACGATACGTCACAACCACCTCTTCCATACTTATGTCTCCTTGTCAGCGGAGGGAATTCACAAATCGTAAAGGTCAATGCCTACAACGATATGGAGGTTATCGGACAGACAATCGACGACGCAGCGGGTGAGGCGATAGACAAATGCTCGAAAGTGATGGGATTAGGATATCCCGGTGGCCCCATCATTGACCGCCTCGCACGTCAGGGCAATCCGAGAGCATTCTCGTTCGCCGAGCCCCATATACCAGGACTTGACTATTCTTTCTCCGGACTGAAGACATCGTTCCTCTATAACATGAGGAAATGGATTGCCGACGATCCAGACTTCATCAACCATCACAAAGAGGACATTGCGGCATCGCTCGAGTGGACCGTGGTCGATATCCTCATGAAGAAACTGAGACTCGCCGTGAAGCAGACCGGCATCCGGCACGTGGCAGTGGCTGGAGGCGTCAGCGCCAACAACGGCCTAAGAAACGCATTCTATGAGCATCAGAAAAAGTATGGCTGGAAAATCTACATACCAAAATTCAGCTATACCACCGACAATGCAGCGATGATTGGTATTGTCGGAACATTCAAGTTCATGGACAAGGATTTCTGCCCCATCAATGCTCCCGCATTCTCTAAAACGACATTCGTTTGATTTCTCCCCACCCCATAAATCACAACAGGAGGAGAGCCGTGCCACCCTTGGCTCTGAGTCTCAAGCCTGCCCCACTTGGCTCTTACCCCCCTACTCTTCCCTATGCGGGATTCCCACCTCTGGGGGAAGATAGTCAATCGTGCACGTTACCTATTATTTAATGAAAACATATCTAACTCAAGAAAAGGAATAATGGAATTTGAGAACAAAGTATTAAGCAAAGAGCTTCTCGCTCTGCTCTATGAGTCTGACCGCACTGTGGGGACGGCCGAGAGCTGCACATCAGGCATGATAGCCACGTGTATAACATCCGTCCCTGGAGCCTCAGACTATTTCAAGGGCGGTATCGTCTGCTATACCGACGAGGTGAAGACCTCGCTCCTGAATGTCGATGCTGACATAATAGCCGAGAAGACAGCTGTCTGTGAGGACGTTGCCATACAGATGGTGACAGGTGCCATCGACACCCTCAACGTACACTATGCTGTCTCTGCGACAGGATTCGCCGGTCCAGGGTCGGCCGACGGCATCCCAGTCGGTACAATATGGCTGGCATGTGGTAACAAGGACGAGCAGGTCACCATGAAGCTCTCTGTAGATGAGGGGAGGGAGAAAAATATAAACAACGCGGTGAAAGAGGCTATGACAATGCTCATAAATTTCATCAAGGACCATGAACCGCCACGCGTGGGCGATGAGGTTGTCGAGCTGACAGCTGAATAACCCTCTCTCTCTATTTCTCTGCAAAAAATGCTCTCACCGGTGGATATTATCCGTATGGCTGCGTAAACAGGTTCCTCCATACTGATATCCTATATATATGATAAATCAGCCACAGGCCAGATTCTCCCTTTTCTTTATGATTGGGAGGATGGACTGTGGCTGAATTATATGTGTATCCCCACATCAAAAAAATGTTGGCATAGTCATTATTTCCACACCATGCAATAGCCATGAGGGATGCAGTCTCTGTCAATCTGGCCTGACAGAATAGTTTTAAAGGAAAATATGAACAGACAAACAACAAAAATGAATAGAGGTATTAGCGAAAAATGTTGTAATTTTGCACCCAGATTAAGAAAACAACATACATATATCATTTTTATCAGATGAGAAAAATACTTATTTTGCTTGCCTTCTCAACAATGATTGCGTCAGCAAAAGACACGCTGACCCTGCAACAATGCCTGACGAGAGGCATCGAGAACAACCTGAGGCTACGCGCATCACGTAACGAGATTATCAAGGGCCGACATAACATTAGCGAGAACCGTTCACGCCTCCTTCCACAGATAAATGCGGCTTTCGGAATAAATGACAACTTCACCCCTCCCGTTTCTGTCACAGACGGCACTGCCTACGGTAAGCAATACAATGTGACAAAGACTCTACAATACAATTCATCGGCAGCTCTGCAACTACAGATGCCATTATACAACAAGACGCTTTATACAGCCATCGAGATATCCAAAACGCTAGACAATATCAACCAGCTGTCATACGAGAAAGCGCGTGAGGACCTTATAGTGCAGATAAGCCAGATGTACTTCCTCGCACAGAATACTGCCGAGCAGATAAGGCTTATTGACGAGAACATTGTCCGCCTGAAAGGTCTCAGGGACATAACGGTAGCGTTCTATGAAAACGGCATGGCCGTCGAGGTGGATGTGAAGCGTGTCAATATAAACATCGAGAATCTCTCTGTGCAAAGAGACAACGCCACGTCGATGCTTGAGCAACAGTATAACATGTTGAAATATGTCATGGACTATCCTGCCGACAAGGAGATTGAGGTGACAAGCGTAGACCCCCAAGAGACTATCAAGGCCAAGCTGACGGGCATGAGCACTAACCTGTATGAGCTGCAGATTCTCGAAAAGAAACAAACCCTCGCTGAGCAACAGAAGAGGATGGCGAAGGAGGGGTATCTCCCATCCCTGTCTCTATCAGGAAATCTTGCATTCACAGCCTACACAGACAGGCTGAAGAACTGGTTCCACAGCGGAGAGTCAAACCACTGGTATGACTCGAATGGGATAGGACTGTCTCTGCGCATCCCTGTCTTTGACGGATTCGAGAAGCGCTCAAAGATACGCAAGGCACAGATAGACATAGAGAATGCACGCCTCGAATATGAGAATGCCACAAAGAGCCTGGAGACAGATTATCTCAACGCCACAAACGATATGATGAACAGTGAGCGGAATTTCAGGAAACAGCTTGACAACTATAATCTCGCACGTGATGTCTACGATGTGACTGCCGACCAGTATAGGGAGGGTGTGGCGTCAATGACTGCTGTACTCCAAGACGAGATGAGGGTCTCTGAGGCACAGAACAATTATCTGAGCGCACACTATAACTACCAGATAGCAAACCTGAAACTCCTGAAAATCACAGGACAGCTGAAATCTCTAACAGAATGATAACCTCTCCTCCCTCTGGGCGATAAACCGGCCCCACTCCCGCATATACCCGGGGGGAAAGAAAGCTTGAAAAGGACATTATATTTAATAAGAAGAATTTTTCCCACCCGTTACATACCAGGACCAGCTGGAAAAAAACATAAACCGCATACCCCAACCATATAACCATCAGAAAAGAATATGAATACAGAAAATAACAAGCAAGCGCAGAACGAAGAACTTTCGACATCAAACCTCGAGGCAACAGCCAAGCAACTCAGACGCCAACGCCGCCGTCAAATGATAGCAAGCCTTATAGGAATCGTTATCCTCGGCTGGGGATTATATAAGACTATATGCATCTTCCTTGACTATAAGCAGACAGAGACAAGCAACGACGCCCAGATAGAGCAGTATCTCTCTCCTGTCAACCTGCGTGCGACAGGCTATATCAGCCGGGTATGTTTCCAAGAGCATCAGCATGTGGACAAGGGGGACACTCTGCTCATCCTCGATGACCGTGAATACCGCATAAAGGTAATGGAGGCAGAAGCAGCTCTGCAGGATGCTCTCGGCGGAGCTAATGTCATAGACGCCACTCTGAACACCACACAGACATCAGCCACTGTATATGACGCCTCTATTGCAGAGATAGAGGTGAATCTCGCAAAACTGGAGAAAGACATGCAGAGATACAGAAACCTTGTTGAGAAGAAGGCTGCAACAGAAATGCAACTCGAGCAGATAGAGACACAATATGCCGCCATGCAGAAGAAGCTCCAGGCTACTCTTCGCCAGAAAAAGGCTGCCCTCTCTGGTGTCAACGAGGTGTCAACCCGCAAACAGAATAGTGAGGCCTCTATAAAGCGTGCGAAAGCTGCTCTCGAGCAGGCTCGCCTGAACCTATCGTATACTGTCGTTGTAGCACCATGCAGCGGAAAACTTGGGCGCAGGGCTATCGAGGAGGGACAGTTCATAAACGCAGGACAGACTATAACATACATAATCCCCGACACACAGAAATGGGTCATAGCCAACTATAAGGAGACTCAGGTCGAGAACCTATATGTAGGCCAGAAAGTAAGGATGACTGTCGACGCTGTAAGCGGGAAAGAGTACACTGGAGTTGTAACTGCCATCTCAGGCGCTACAGGCTCAAAGTACTCTCTCGTGCCGACAGACAACTCTGCTGGTAACTTTGTGAAGATTCAGCAGCGTGTCCCGGTACGTATCGACTTTACAGGCCTCTCACGTGAGGACAATGAGAAGCTCGCGGCAGGAATGATGGTTGTCGTCAAGGCTGAGATAAAGAAGTGAGGCCAAACACATGTGCCCTTGGCACTCCGCATGTGAGCACTCACCACAGCAATCAACCTTATCCTCCACCTTATCCCTTCGTAACATTTATCCCATATATACCTTCACACGACGACAATCATGCCACAAAATCCAAAGAACTTCCCATTCTACAACTGGGTTCCTAAGCCGGTTGGCATTATCTTCCTTATCATCCTCTTCCTCCCGATGATAACGATGAGTGGTGTCTACTCCGCGAATAGCGGAGAGATGATGAGCGGACTTGGCATACAGTCAGAACATATATCCTTTGCTGGATTCTGCACGTCGATAGGCATGGCCGCTTTCTCACCCTTCTTCTACGACCTGGTTTGCTACCGTCGTGAGAAACTGATGTGTATCGTCGGCTTCTCCATACTCTTTGTCCTCAGTTTCATCTGTGCCCGGACAGAGAGTCTGTTTATCCTTGCTCTCTGCAGCCTTCTGATGGGTTTCGTCCGTCAGGTACTTCTGATGTGCAATCTTTTCACGCTCATCAAGTATGCGTTCGGCATAGAGGCGACAAGGAATCTGACTCCTGGATTCGAGCCAAGTACAGAGGAAGGATGGGACAAGCTGGACACGGAGAAGTCAGCATCTATGCCATCGATATATTTCTTCTTCATGATAATCGGACAGTTAGGCACATGGCTGACAGCATGGCTCGCCTACTCTTATGAGTGGCAGTATGTTTATTATTTCATGATGGCTTTTATGCTTGCTGGCATAATCATCGTCTTCTTCACCATGCCTTACCATAGGTATCCCACGCGTAGGTTTCCCATTAACTTCTCTAAGTTTGGCAATGTGACCGTCTTCTCTGTCATGCTCTGCAGCTTCACATACGTCATGGTTTACGGCAAGACGTTAGACTGGTATTCAGACAAGAGTATCTGTCTCTCGACAATAGTCTGCATTCTCTCGACGATAGCATTCCTGTATCTTGAACATACCAGACGTTCGCCATACTTCATCCTTGACGCCTTTAAGGTTCGCACGATTATCTACGGCATCATTCTTTTCCTGTTGCTGATGTTCTTCAACTCGAGTGCCATGTTTGTCAACGTCTTCACATCCGTCGGCATGTCAATAGATAACTGGCAGAGTGCCGTTCTCGGCAACTGGGTTCTCCCAGGATATTTCATTGGCCTGGTTATAGCCCTTATCTGCGGAGGTCGCGGTGTACATCTCAAATGGCTTTTTGCCCTTGGCTTCCTACTTATAGGCTTAGCATCGCTGTATATGTATTTTGAGGTACAGACGTCTGGTCTATACTCTCATATGAAATGGCCTGTTATCATCCGCGCCACAGGCATGATGCTCCTCTATTCTCTAACAGCCGTCTATGCCAACCAGCGCATGCCATACCGCCTCATGTCGACATGGGTTTGCATTATGCTTGCTGTGCGTATGGTAATAGCTCCGAGTATAGGGTCTGCTACATATCAGAATGTCATGCAATATAGACAGCAATACCATATCACACGCATGTCACACGACTATGACCGCATGAATCCCGAAACGGCCTTGCAGTATGAGCAGACGGTACGCGGCATGAGATATCAGGGAAAGAGTGAGAGCGAGTCACAAATTATGGCTGCCATGTCTTTGAAAGGCAAGATACAGGTACAGGCTGTGATATCAACGGTGAAGGAGATGGCAGGATGGACATTCTATGGGTGTATGATATGTGCAGTGTTGTGTGCCATCGTTCCATGGCGTAAACGCCGGCTTGAGGAACTAACCCCCGAAGTCATTCAACCGCTTAAAGAACCGAAGCTCATATAGCCACATCACAATAACGGGGGCGCGGTGGGGTCACTCTTCTTTACAACAGTGGCTGCTTCCGTCTCGCTCCTCATATTCGTATCCTCCAATAAACGTCATTCCGGCTGCTTGTGGATTTATCCTCAGCAGCCAGGAGCTTATAAGACTGGAGGAACAACATTCACAGTTTTATCCTGCAAACTATCTTTTCATTAGAACTATACTTTTATAAGTAATATTTTTTCATACCAGCGAGGGCGCATATATTGTTTTCTTAATCTTCGTCTTTCGGCGGAAGGGCAGTAATCGTTTCAAGAGAATTGTGCTATATCCGTGAGGATAGGCTTGCGCCCTCTTTTTTTACCTCTTAATCCCACCTTACGTTTTCCATCAGACAGTAATAAAAAGAAACAGGCAGGCCATAGGACTATTTCTATCCCAGGCCTGCCTGTCAGGAAAATATAACCCGCATGTTGTGGATATTATCTCGCTTTGTAGTAAGGAGTGTTGTATGTAAGGCTTATTCCACGCACAGTCTTGCTGACTACAAGCTTTGTGCCATCTTCTGAAACTGAATATGTAGAAGAGTTGGTAGACTTCTCTATCTGGTGGTAAACGACATTGAAGGTCTGTACTATCTCATTGAAAGAGTTATTGTTCATAGGTATCTCGATAATGAGCTGTCCGAGGCGATTCTTCTCGCTGACATCAGTATTGTTTACAGAGAGATATATCTCATTACCCTGACAGTTGCCCTTGAGACATTTCATCGCATCATCATATACATAGCCTTTCTGGCTTATCTGACGTGTGATATCAACGAAATTCCCATTAAGGTCAATACCATCGAACTCGAATGCAGATGCATTAAGCGACATGAAGACTGCCGCCATGATCATAAGAATCTTTTTCATGATGTGTTGTTATTGTTATTTGTTTTAGTTAGATATTAATATAATTTCCATCTTTTGAATTGCAAATTTACACATTTTATAATAATAACAATAACAATCTATATAAAATCACCACATTTTTAACATCATTTACATTTCGTAAGACTTCCTTATCGAGCTATCAGTTGTTGTCCCATTATGCAATGTAACCACATAGCAAGGCACTACACCCGCACAGGGAAAAAGGTAAAGCGGATATGCAACCCGACTGTATACCTGTCATTCCATGATATGAGATATAGCTACAGGGGTGTTTCTGTCCGTTATGAATATGCGCTCTGTTTCCCGAAACGAAGTGTCTGCTATAGATTTCTTTTTGTCAAGTACATGAGTCTGTATATCTGCCATCTGTAACAGAGTATGGAAAACAGAGGAACTCGTGGAAACCTTCTTCCCACTATTCTGCCTCAATATTGAGACCATAGACTCATGGGATAATGTGTATGATGAAGAGACCCATACGAACAGAGGGACATGAAGCTGATTTAAAGAAGGTACCGGAGAAGCATGCATGAAGTGATGGCCATCATCGAACAGATCCTCTCCATGGTCAGAAGTATAGAGAACAATTCCATTGCTGGAAAATCTACCAACAGTCTTTATTACCATGTCGAGAATATAATCTGTATATAGAATCGTATTGTCATATGCATTCACAAGAGACTCCCTGTTCTCTGGCGTTGCAGCAGGTATCTCGTCCGGCAAGAACCTCCTGAACTCCGCAGGATAGCGGTCACTGTAATTGAAATGGGAGCCGTATGTATGAAGCACAACAAATGTATCGCCAGTGTTCTCCTTTAGATATTGGCCGAGACAATCCACAAGCGACTTGTCATACGGCTTTTTGCCTTTCTGGCCTGGTTCCTTAACATAGCAACATGTGTCCGCCTCATTTCCGAAGAACTCTATGAACGAGTGGTTCGGCTTCTGGTTAGAGAAGAATGCTGTCTTGAACCCTGCCTCCTTAAATGCTGTTATGATGCTTTTCTGCTTATAGATATCATCAAAGTTAGTGGCGTCAACAGATGACAGAAGCATAGGAACACTCTTGTGAGTCGTGTTTGACTCTGACATGGCATCAGAGAATGACACAAGGCCTTGGAGCGAGCTGAGATTAGGGGTGGTGTTACGGGAGTAGCCAGCAACCGCAAAGTTTGCAGCACGTGATGTCTCCCCTATCACAAAGACCACAACCATGGGGTTATCCGCATCTTCAGTAGCAACACGCCGGGCGTTGAAGACGAAGCCCATTGATGTCTCATCATATCGTGCACTCCGGTACATTCTTTCGCATGACAGCCCCGCATTGTAAATAACATTTGCAGGAAACACATCATCCTTCACGACCAATGGTGAACTCGTGAACGACGATATAAACCACGACATGACACCACACAACAGCATGGCGAGAGACACTTTACGCTGACACATAAGCCACCGCATACCAAGGCGAGCCTTATGCCTGATGGCAATATACCCACCAATCAGCACAGGAACGTATATGCAGAATACAATCACGACACCATAGATGATTCCGCCAAGCATCTCCCCTACCTCTTCAGCATTGGTCGTTACAAGGTTAAGGAACATGTCGACGCCTATTATGGAACGGCCAAAAAGGTATGTAAGCACAATCTGGAAAGCCGCCAGGAAGATAAATGGGAACATAAGCCACACTGTCCGCCCTACCCTTCTTGAAAAGGACGTGAGAAGAGCATATAATCCACAGGGTAGCAATATATTACATAGTGCAATGAAAAACGGTTGTCGCTCAGTTACCACAAGAGCAAGATTTGGAATCGTGAGAGAGACAACCAAAGCCACCATCAGTATGTATGTGCCTACATTTCTTTTCATAATTATGTATAGACTTTTCTTTATTGTATGTTTTCAGAACGCCTCGTTGATATTGAACAGGAAACCACTCTGGCCTTTCTTGCCGAAACCGTAGTCGAGGCGCACATTGACATTCTTCTTGAACTCCCAACGATAGCCGATACCATAGTTGGGGAGCACACGTGACAGACGTAGCTCACTGAATTTTGGGAAGACCGTGCCCGCACCAACCCAGAAGACGACGCCGTTACGTTTCCATACATGCTGTCTGAGCTCTACCGTAGTCTCTATCTTATTCTTGTCCCGGTATCTGCCCTCGTAGTATCCGCGCATGGAATTGGAGCTGCCGAGCAATGCCATCATTGCCCATGAAGTATTACCAATATTGAACATGCCCCTTACATCAGCAGCAAGGACACAACCCTTCCAAACCCTTTTATAGCCACTAAGATTGAATGTGGTAGATGCCACATCATATTTGTTGCTTAGGAATTTTGGCATGAACATCTGCTCTATGTTAAGGTAAATGCCACGATGGGCATTCGTGTACGTATCCCTTGTGTCATAAACGAGCGAGAAGCCCAAGCCAAGACTGTGTGTCTCCTCGTCCTGGCCGTTAAGAAGCTCAGGTGCAGTGACCTTGCTCGCCCTCACATAATCGAAGGTGAACAAGGGGCCGATATATAGACCATCGGTCAAGCGTGTGAGGAACGAAGCCTGTACACGCCCCTGCCATCGATGCATACTGGATCTGTTCGCGTCGTTGTCTCCATTCTCATACCCTATGCCCCAGTACGAACTCGGGAAAGAGAAGAAATATATCTTATAATCTATCCTGTTTTTCATGGCACGCATTAGATGATTGCCACGAATGCCGAGAAGGTAGAAGCCAACAGTGGAGACATCTGAGAACAGCGACACGTTTGAGGGAGGTGACACTGTGTCATTAGCTGTTGTACGATACAATCCTGCTGCAACAAGTCCTAAGCCAAGCTCTGTATCTGTACTGTAATGCGGACCACCTATTATACTGAAATCAAAGCGCTTATTCTTCTTGTTCTTATTAGAGTCGTTGAAATAATCCAGAAACTTCTGGAAGAAAGTCTTCTTCTTTGTTCCTGACACGAGACTATCTGAGGTCATATCGCCCACGCTATCCACGTGCACCGTATCCTGGAGTATTAACTCTTGTGTCTTGAAGCTGTGGACAGAAGGCAAGCTGTCTGCCACTGACATACACAACCCAATAGAACCTTGACTGCAGACGGATGAAGACGCCACGGAAGGTAAGGAAGAGGTAAAGATGCAGAACAGTATTATTAGTTTGAATGCTGCGTTTGACATACAGTGATTTCTTCTGTTTTTAAGTTTATAAACGTGGAATGGAAAGCATTGATTCAGTTAATGGCACACTGGAAGGGTGAGGCGGAGCCGGCTATGAATAACAAGGAGAGAGTGTCAGTAAACCAGACCTACATTGTCTACCCAGAAAGTGTTACCTGGCGAGCCAACATATGCTCCACCATGACTTGAAGAGAACTGCAACACCATGTGTGTCGGACTCTCGTTGCTATTGGCCCATCCCACTTCCGTAACCAGGACATTCTCCCCCTTAGAGTTGCGGGCATAGTCGGTGGAACGTAGACCCATGGTGGCCTCATCGTAATAGGGGCTGTTCCTTATGTCTCCATAATGTATTTTGTATGTGGCTTTCTCCACCCATCCACTGGTCGATTTCCCATACGTGACAACAAGTGTCCCCACACGCTTAGCTGTAATATTCCCCTTGGCATCCTCTTTACGCTTCTGGAGGAACAAGACAGTTATGGCCTTATCGCGGCCGGGTACAACTGAACTACCCCCGAATCCTGTTTGCTTTATCCGATTTTCACCAGCCGCAGCCTTGAACTTATAGTCATACCGCAGGGCTTTCGGGCGGGCTGTGAATGGCATTCCCCAGTTCATATACTTCTGGCCATTCTTTGTTCCCGTTATCGGCTCATGCATGTCTCCTATGAAGATGCTGCCAGCCGCAAGCACTTTTATGTTGACAATCCCCAACACCTTCACCTTCTCAATGTGGGTTTCCATCTTCGCACAATATCCGCCACCGTGTCTGTCACGGCTGACAGAATTGTTCGTCTTCACTATACCGGACACCTTTGCCATGACATTGGATGTCCCCCATGGTGATCCGCCCAGGTTCTTATAAGGAGTATTGCCTGTGATATGTTTCGTAGGGCCTATTTCCCACAGCGTCTTATCCTCTCCTCCTATCACAGCCGACTCATGTATGGTTCTTGTCACCCAATTCTCCATATCGCCATACTTAAGCATCACAAAGCGGCCGTTCTGTCCACAGGAAGTAAGAGGCCACAACAGGGAAGCTGTAACAATGATGGCTGAAAACAAACCTTTTTCCATAATATTGCTTATCTTTTTGTTCTTTGTATATCCTACTTGCCACAATGTGGAAGTGTTCGTAATAATCTACCTGCAAAATTACTAAAAATAGACTTACTTGTAACATTTCTGTAAATATTATAAACTTTTTCAACTTTATAAAACTATTTTTAAGCTTTAAGTTTTACAAAACTCACAAAAGTATGATATATAAAGGATATTCCGGCACTCAGACTCTGTTAAGAACTAAGCATAGTCTATCGGAAATTTACTTGAAAATACAAATTTTCTGAAAGATTGGAAACCATGCAAAAAACATGTCATGGCTCCCTTTCGCCAAGAGTCTTTTTGTACACCATCCAAATGCTATGGTTTTCTGTTTGACAATAACAACGTTTCTGATTCAGTGCGAATGGGGCACTCATCCAGTGCTAATGAGACGCTCATTCAGTATTTATGAGGCGCTCATTCAGTACCTTTTGGAAGGAAGCAGCTAACCATTTGAAACATAACACATTATCTTAAGGAATGTTTTGGCTGGCGTGGAATTATTAATGGATACGATTCAACATATCAACTCTGTATATCATAAACTAAATTACATTATTATATAAGATAGGAACTATGACATTACTTTTTTTTGAAAAAAAACCTAATAAAATTTGGACAATTGGAAAAAAGTCATTACCTTTGCACACGCTTTTAGAGAAAAGTGCTGACAAAGCGGTCAGAATGCGGAAATAGCTCAGTTGGTAGAGCACAACCTTGCCAAGGTTGGGGTCGCGAGTTCGAGTCTCGTTTTCCGCTCAACATAATGTGACAACATTCCAATTGAAACATATATTTTTCTATGTAAAGAAACGGAATGGTTTAATCTTGCCCAGGTGGCGGAATTGGTAGACGCGCACGTTTCAGGTGCGTGTGCCGCAAGGCGTGCAGGTTCGAGTCCTGTTCTGGGCACTACATTATCAGATGAGGATGTAGAATGATGGAGAGGTGGCGGAATTGGTAGACGCGCTACTTTGAGGGGGTAGTGTCAATTGTGACGTGGGAGTTCGAGTCTCCTCCTCTTCACCAATATTTACATCTGATAATATCTAAATGTCATGTTATTAATTTAGGTCAGACAGAACATGATGACCTATTAATTTATATAGCGCGCGAGCATATAACAAATAAGGATATAAGAATTAGAATATCTACAGCATATCCTTCTTCATCAAAGAAAAACGCGGAAATAGCTCAGTTGGTAGAGCACAACCTTGCCAAGGTTGGGGTCGCGAGTTCGAGTCTCGTTTTCCGCTCTCTTTTATAAAGAGTAAGGATCTTTTTCTCCTTAAATCAATCTCCACAAAATCAGATTATTTTTGTAGTTTTTCTGATATAAGAAAAATCAACCGTACCATTAAACTTTCTAATAAAAATTATATGAATTTGTATTTACGCTATTTTAACAGCGAGACTCTTGTCACAAATGTAGAAGACGCATGCGCATTCCTTGACAGCATACCCGAGATAGGTTTCAACAACCGTATAGCAGAAGATGTGAGACAATATTTCGAGAGTGACAACCGTTTCCCTAAAAGATACAAGGTAAGGCCGAAGATATATTTCATCATGATTAAGACCGACGCTAATACAATGAAGGAATTCAAGGATTACCGCGACAGGTCGATAACAAAAGCAAACTCCACACCACAGAATATACAGGAAGGCGACTACTATCCAGGGAAAGATAATACCGCCAACGGGAACGGAAGAGAACAGGCATATGGCCCTTTGGAACAAAACAACTACCAAAGGACAGAGACACGATATAACGACGCCCCGCAACACCTTAATACGGGATACAGAGACCGCTTTGGCGGAAACATGGTCATGGCACTGTACACAAAGCGCATGGGATGGTATGAGGGGTCGCTCGATTTCAAACGCGTCGTGACATCACCCGTGACAGGAAAGAACGAATACCGTGACACACACTTCGTGGCACGATGCAAAGCCGGATCTGGAATTGAATGCTATAATAAGATAGTGGAACATCTCAGAGGACGTGTAGACGAGCGAAGCCAGTTCCCATCAGCAAAAGGCCACAATTTTTCATTCATATACCTCGGAGAGTGCAAGCCTCTTGCTGAATAATCCACCCTTTACATTTTTCCATACAAGTATATATTCGTGTCTTCTGCAGAATATCACTAAAGCATCTTATTCTGATTCTTCTAAACACAATATAAAATAAAGAAAAGGATGACGTACAGACATTGTATCAGAAGAAGTGACACGTGAAAAAAATAACCTTCAATAAGAGAACACAGTATCATCATGAACAAGGTTATGCTTATTGGCAACGTCGGCAAAGAGCCTGATGTCAGATATTATGCGGCAGACCAATGTGTGGCCCATATAAGATTAGCAACAAAAGAGCGGGGCTACACACTACCTAACGGCACACAAGTGCCTGAACGCACAGACTGGCACGCACTGACATTCAATACTGGACTTGCAAAGGTCGTAGAGCGTTATGTACATACAGGCGACAAGCTTTATGTAGAGGGACGACTGAGATATATCGTAAAAGAAGACAAGGCCGGACGCAGGCAAACCGTTACCGATATACTTGTCGAGAATATGGAAATGCTAACGCCAAAAGGAACTGGCAACCAGGCTAATGACAAAGAGCCGTTGCCATTCTGAAAGAATAAGGGCGCACACAAACACAAACAACAGGTACGAGCCAGAATAATACAGAGGAAGCTCAATCATGCTGAGCTGACACGCTCACAACAGACATTCACAGAACAATGGATATAGACATTATAAGGCAGACACTAAGCGAAATAACACTTATCACGCCATCTATAGGGGTGTACTTTTGCTTAATCACGACAGTATTTCTCCTGATGCTGTCAGGATTGGCAAGTGGCTCAGAGATAGCATTCTTCAGCCTCACGCCAAAAGACTTGGCAGAGATAGACCCAGAGACTAAAGAAAGCGACAGGTGTATAGAGATGCTAAGAGAGGACTCAGAACGCACCTTGGCAACGATTCTCATAGTCAACAATTTTGTCAACGTCACCATAATCATGTTGTGCAACTATATCTTCGAGCACACAATAAGCTTTGGAAACGCAGTGTGGATAGAGTTCCTATGCAAGACCGTCCTGCTCACTTTCCTCCTGTTGTTATTCGGAGAGATTATCCCAAAAGTATACAGCAGACAGTCTCCGCTGTTATTCTGTAGAAGGACATACAAGTTCGTACTGCTCTCACAAAGAATTTTCTGGCCTCTCGAGACTATACTGATGTCAACACGGGTCTTTGCTGACAAGCTGTCGCACAAGGAGGACTACAACCTGAGTGTAGACGAGTTAGGACAAGCACTCGAGATGACCGACAAGAAAGAGCTGAGGGATGAGGAGAGCATCCTGCAGGGCATCATAAGATTCGGAGACGAGACAGCCCGTGAGATAATGACATCAAGACAGGACATTGTTGACCTTGATATCAACGCACCATACAGCGAAGTCCTCGCATGCGTAGTTGAGAACCAGTACAGCCGAATACCTGTCTACCAAGGAAATGAGGATAATATGCGTGGCATTCTCTATATCAAGGACCTATTGCCCCATATCTCAAAACCCGCGACATTCAGATGGCAGTCACTGTTAAGACCACCGTACTTTGTACCAGAGACAAAGAAGATTGACGACTTGCTGAAAGACTTCCAAGAAAACAAGGTACATATAGCTATCGTGGTAGATGAGTTTGGAGGAACATCCGGCATAGTCACAATGGAAGATATATTGGAGGAAATAGTCGGAGAAATAAACGATGAATTCGACGACGAGAAAAGACAATATACAAAGCTTAACTATAACACATATGTTATAGAAGGAAAGACACTGCTGACAGACCTCGTGAAGATACTAAGTGTCGATGAGGATGAGTTCGACGAGGTAAGCAAGGACGCTGACACCGTCGCAGGTATGATTCTTGAGATTAAAGGAGATTTCCCATCGCTTCACGAAAGAATTGAATATAAGAACTACATATTCGAGATACTTGAGATTGATGGCAGGAGGATATCAAAAGTCAAGACAACTGTAAACAGCAAGTGACTATCCCCTAATGGCTCATTGTTATATGTAGCACTTAATTATAACCAGAAATTGTGAGACAATGCCTGCAATACAGCATTTCATATGCTGAACGCGGCAACATCATCACAAACACGGATAAGAAAAAACCGATTAAGAAAGAAGAATATATGTTTGAAAAACAAGAACTTCAAACCAAAGACGCTGCCGAATTGGTAGAGATAGCACGTTCACTGAATATTGCACCTGAGACAATATCAAGCCCAGAGGAAGCTATCGATCGTATACTTTCAGCACAGGAAGGAAGCGAAGTGCCCCAGAAAAGGACTCGCAAACGCATCCTGAAGAAAGATGTCCCTGACCATGTCTATAGCGTAAATGGCATTGATGGGAAAAATCTCGATACAAAAGCAGCAAAGAGACGGGCAAAAGCCAGCACGGATATATTCGCTATACCAGCTCCCAAAATTGAAGAGGAAGAGGTGAACCCCTTCCCCAAACACCGTGGCAGGAAGTCCAAGGCAGAGCTTGAATACCTCGCACGGGTCACAGAACAAGATGATAAGGACGCAAGCGAGATGAGTGACAATGGTTTATCATCATTCTCTGAAATTGAAGAGAATGCTATGGATGCTACAAATAGTGTTCAGGAAGACCTCCCAGTAAACGTGACGGAGACAGAAGACAGCGCACAAGAGAATCCACACCCTTATCACTAC
Organism: Hoylesella loescheii; assembly: GCA_021531755.1. Lineage (GTDB taxonomy): Bacteria > Bacteroidota > Bacteroidia > Bacteroidales > Bacteroidaceae > Prevotella. Next base: position 406,201 of record JADYUK010000001.1, on the reverse strand, counting down.
TCATCCCTACCGCCATTTCTGCAGAATGATAATCAAGATGGTATGGAGCAGGATGATGAATATGCCACAAATAACAATTCAGAGGACAACCAGCAGAACCTCATTGCACAGCTTCAAGCTAAGATGAATGCACACAACATGCAAAACGAGACTTATGAAGAAGACTATGCGATGAACGATGTGTGGCAAGACGACCCAGCAGACGGGACAGACTTCATCATTGTTGTTGACCTCCCCATCGAGGATGCAAGCGCCACAAGGCCTGTGGACATTTTTGGAGTCCCGCAGAACACAGAAGTCTCAGCGTCGTATGCCCAGCATGATGCAAACACCAAACCAATAGAAAAGTACGACTTCAGCAATATTGTAACCACTGTCGGTTTGATGGAGGTGATGCCTGAGAATTACGGTTTCCTGAGGTCATCTGACTACAATTACCTTTCTTCTCCAGACGATGTGTTTGTGTCGATGCAGACGATACGTAAACTTGGCCTTAAAACTGGCGATGTCGTTGAGTGTACTGTCTGTCCCCCACTTACCGGAGAGAAGTATTTCACAGTACAGGAGGTGAAGAAGATCAACGGGCGCGACCCACAAGATATGAGAGACAGAGTACCATTCGAGCATCTCACCCCTCTCTTCCCCAATGAGAAGTTCAATATATGTGGTTGTCCTGCAACAACAAACACATCTACAAGAATCGTTGACCTCTTCTCGCCGATAGGTAAAGGACAGAGAGCGCTAATCGTCGCACAGCCTAAGACTGGTAAGACCATCCTGATGAAGGATATCGCGAACGCTATAGCAGCTTCTCACCCAGAAGCCTATCTTATGATGCTGCTTATCGACGAACGTCCAGAGGAGGTTACCGATATGGCAAGGACTGTTAATGCAGAAGTAATTGCATCAACATTCGACGAACCTGCTGAGCGACACGTGAAAATTGCAGGCCTCGTACTTGAGAAGGCAAAACGTATGGTGGAATGCGGACATGACGTTGTCATCTTCCTGGATTCTATAACAAGGCTCGCACGTGCTTACAACACGGTTGCTCCTGCATCGGGAAAGATATTGACGGGCGGTGTTGATGCTAACGCATTGCAAAAGCCAAAGAGGTTCTTCGGTGCTGCACGCAATATTGAAGGCGGTGGGTCACTTACCATTATTGCCACGGCATTGACAGATACGGGTTCAAAGATGGACGATGTCATCTTTGAGGAATTCAAAGGAACAGGTAACATGGAGCTACAGCTCGAGAGAGTCCTTTCTAACAAACGAATATTCCCAGCAGTCAACCTTGTCGCCTCAAGCACACGCCGTGACGATCTCCTATACGACAAATCTACACTTGACAAGATGTGGATAATAAGGAACTTTATCTCTAACATGAATCCTGTTGAGGCAATGAACGAGATAAAGGGACGTATAGAGAAAACTGTCAATAACGACGAGTTCCTTCTCTCATTGAACGACTGACGTTAAAGGTGACTGAGATGTAAACACAAGAAGTTTACATTTATAGGTCTCCCATAAAGGGCGAGGAACACAATAAGCCATATAATGGTACTCGCAAGACTATTTTGCACTGTACTATTATATGGCTTTTACTATTCCGTCATCCGGGAAGTCCCATCCGAATGAAACATTTAGCATGTTTGCTTTGCCTTTATGTAAACCAAGGAAACTGGTATATACCCAAACGCTTTTGCGTCCAGAGGAAAACTGAGGCCCTTACTGAATAATCATCAACGGCATATCCGTAGATGTTCTGCCAATATGAGCCCCGCACTCTGATATATATGAAGAAGGATGAGAAGATGGTTGTTTGTCGGATTGTTAACCTCACCAACCATTATATCCTCTAATAATCAGGAAATAACGTTCGTCTTCAATATCTGACTATATGTGTGGTGTATGAATTTATGACGGTAACTCCTCTTCACCAAGAGTTCTCAAAATACAATTCAGGAGCTTATCCATTAGAATGGGCTTTGTGACAAAATCTTTCGCACCATTGCTCAATGCCTTTTCTATATCACTCTCAGAATTTAATGCAGAAAGAATAACTACTGGAATATTTGACGTCTCTTCTGATTTGCTAAGAGCCGCCAAGACATCGAAGCCATCAACATTTGGCATCATTAAATCCAAAAGGACGAGTGAAGGTTTTTCAGCAGCTATCATATCAAGTGCCTCTTGCCCACCATTTGCCTTCTTTACTTTGAAATTGTAACGCTGGAGAATTTTCTCTACAAGAATAAGGTTTAAAGGTACATCGTCAACAGCCAGGACAGTGTACTTTGAATAATCTTTTTCTGTTGTCATGATAGGTAGTTTATTTATTGTATTAGCGAATCGGTTTACCACAGATTTTATGTCTCGTCATTTACATACCTTAATGAATAACATTGGGCTTCTGTATCATGCTGCTTACCGGAATCGGAATTAGTAACTTGTCAGCATCTGGAAAATCTGAAATGACTGGCGAGAACATATGGACACGATTTTCCAGGGTGACTTTATTTTGGTAAAAACTATACTGACACCTCAGCTTTTATATGTGGCCATGGGTTATAGCCCTCGAGTTCAAAATCATCATATCTGAACGCGAAAATATCTTTTACGTCTGGATTTATCTTCATTATTGGCAGAGGCCTTGGTTCTCTTGCTATCTGCATCTTTGCTTGTTCTATGTGGTTGAGATACAAATGCGTGTCACCGGTTGTATGGATAAATTCACCTGGTTGTAGATTACAAACCTGCGACATCATCTGAAGAAGAAGGGCATATGAGGCGATGTTAAACGGAACCCCGAGGAATGTATCTGCTGAACGCTGGTAGAGCTGGAGTGACAGTTTACCATTGGCTACATAGAACTGGAAGAGGCAATGACATGGTGGCAGGGCCATCTGTGGGACATCAGCTACGTTCCATGAACAACATATCATACGACGTGAGTCTGGATTGTGCTTTATCTGGTCAACTATTTGGGAAATCTGGTCAATATGACCGCCATCACTTGCAGGCCATGATCTCCATTGGTGACCATAAACAGGTCCGAGTTCTCCATTCTCATCAGCCCACTCGTTCCATATTCTCACTCCATTTTCTTGAAGATACTTTATGTTGGTAGAACCTGACAGGAACCACAGCAGCTCGTGAATTATACTCTTGAGATGAAGTTTTTTGGTCGTAAGCAATGGGAATCCGTCAGACATTGTATATCGTGTCTGATAGCCGAATATTGACTTCGTACCTGTGCCTGTTCTATCATGTTTCTCTATTCCTTCGTCAAGTATCTTATTCAATAGAGTTATATATTGTCTCATCGCTTTTTCGTGTTTATTGTAGTATTTGTCTGGAAGATGCGTTAATGTCTTCTTCTATCCATGACTCATCTGTGGTTAACGTCTTTGACAGTTCCTTGTTCTAATAATATCGAACAGATATGTCATTTTGAAGACGATGCTGTTATGATTGGAACGCGAGAAAAAATCCGCTTTCGAATCTTTATATATATTACCTAATCCATAATAATATCTTGCCTCAAGCTGTATATGACCTACTTTTGGTATTGAATACTCCATTCCGACACCAGCTGTGATGCCATAATCAAACTTGTGCTCAACAGCCATTGTATCTTGTGCAATGACAGAACTGGCACGTGACGGTTCAGTGTAGAAGGCTTCGTCAGTAGTGAAATTCGTCTTTGTGCTTTCAGACAACGCAAGTCCGAACTGTGGTCCAAGATTCAAGAAAAACTTAGCTCCACTCACTTCTCTTCCCCACCCGAGGTGTGCCAATAGTGGCAACTGCAGATACGAGATTTCGCGTTCATAGCGAAGCTGCTCACCTGTAATAGTACTTATACAAGGCTCATCGTTCTTTGAGAGTATTTGTTCTTTCCATCCAGACTGAGCATAGTTGATTTCCATCTGCACAGCACATATTGTATTAAAATATTTCTCGCATACATAACGGGCTGAAAGACCAAGATTGACACCACCTTTCATTCCTTGAGGTACTTTTGGTACAAATGCTATACTATTCAGCTGGTAACCTCCGTTTATGCCTATCGAGAGGTCATTGCGGAAATCGCCTACCTGGGCAGATGCAAAGCTGGTTAACATCACTAAAGTAAACACCAGAAGCAGGCGTAGTTTTAATTGTAGTCTATGTTCAAACATCTTGTGTAGAATCGTGATTGATTGTGCATGATGCGTTTCACGCCCTGAGGGTAGAAACCTATCTCCTTGTCCAGAATGGATCATGACCGTGGCTCCTACAACTGTTCCCATAGGCTTCAAGAACACACTTCTTTATACCTATGTCCACCGTTATGATTCACTGGAAATGAACAAGCAAGAAAGACTTGTTCTTGTAACCGCCATTATTACCTACCCTATCAAAAACAAGGGGCGTCTGCAATGACGCGTAACTACGCTGTGCTGATGTGCCCACAAACGATTTTCCATAGCGCATTATTCCTTTAGCAAAGTACATCATATGATCATATCCTGTGAGCGCAAAACGTGGAAGGGCGTATTGCATCGGAGCTCCAAACTGTTGCTTGTACGTTGATTCCAGTTGACGGATTTTTGCTGAGGCTTCGTCATAATTATATGTCGAAGGTATATAAGTGTCATACTTACGGAACTTATCCATGTAAACACCAGTATACATAAACCACTCATTATACCCGAACATAGAAACTCTAACTGATGGAACAGCAATCTTCATGAGGTCGAGTTTCTTGAATACCTGTCCTAATTCCGGGGATCTCGCAGTGTTTAACACGACAACGTTTCTTTTCGTATTGCTGAAAGCTTTTATGAAGCTGTCGTCGGGACTATTGAGATTTGTGATACTGTAGGCAATATTCTTAGCTTCAAGTGTCTTACGCAGACCGTAAGTGAAGTCTCCTTTTTTTGAATTAGCATCGTTACAGTCAATGAAGACTGGGTGTGAGTCTGCAAACCGGTTTACAAACTGCTCTATCGCCATAGCTGTCAATTGGGCTGGCGTCTGGTATATCTGATATATCAGAGGACATGTAGCGACATCGTCACCGCTTATGGAGAACGGTATGACTAGGCGAATATTATGGTTCATACAGAAATCAGCAAGATGCCTTACCTGTGATGTGTAAAGCGGACCGAAGATCATGTCACACTCTTCAGCTTTCTTGTCAAGAAGCGTCAGGCGTATGTCTGCGTCCTCAGGGACATTCCATGCATTTACCTCAATGCTCACCCCTTCACGCTTCATGTCTGCAACTGCCATCAATATTCCCCTGTAATATTCAGCCATGCGGTATCCATCACCATTCTGACTATGCAGGGGAAGCATTACACCAACTGTAATACCCTTTGCAGTTATGGCCGTTTTTGCTTTAGCATTCGTCGCATTGTCTACTTTAGCGTCTTTCTTTGTTACAGCAACCTCCTTATGCTCAGGTATATTTACGAGCATACCTTTCTTGAGCACAAAGCCATCTTCGCGCATAGCGGGGTTTGCATCGCGCAGCTCATCAATAGTCACACCATATTGTTTTGCAATTCCGAATATGGTCTCTTTCTTGTCAGCCTTGTGTATGGACAGAATCTTCTGTGACATAATCCTCACAGGCATAGCAAGCAGCAATGCAACAATGAGGAATATCGATATTTTGTGTGTCATCTGCATTTCGATAATCTAAAAAATAATTATTTTGACTGCAAATTTAACGAAATATCTTTGATTAACCAATAGTTTTTGCTACTTTTGCACGTAGATATATAGTTTTTTAATAATGAAACGAAACATTCATCATACCATATTGCTGACATTTATTATGTCTGTGCCATTTTCAGCATACGGCCAGGACATCCAGCCATGCATATCACCAACAGCAGTTTTTACTCTCGTCGACGGTACAGAAGAGACATCTGGACAGGTCTCTGGCTCTGCTCCTATCAAGGGACATTTCGCGGCGAATCCGTCTGATGTGGGAGAATGGACAGCTACTTATGAATGGCGGGTGACCAAGGAAGATGAGAAAGAACCTTACATCATACGATATGAAGAGGAGACAAGCATAACTTTCAAGGATTATGGTACGAGCTCAATTGTATGTTATGCCACATTCACGCATAATGGAGACTCGATAGTGTACGGTGAGGAATACTGGGAGTCTGAGCTTCAACCTTTTATATGTAGCGTGGCATCGTCACGCCTTGAGATGCCTAATGCATTCTCGCCTAACGGAGACGGGATAAACGACATATACAAGGCAAAGGAGGGATGGCAGTCAATTGTTGAGTTCAAGGCGATAATATTCAACAGATGGGGACAGAAGATATATGAATGGGACGACCCTGCCGGAGGATGGGATGGCAGACATAATGGACGTGATGTCTCTGATGGTGTCTACTATTGTCTCGTCAAGGCACGAGGGGCTGATGGCATTAGATATAGTATAAAGCGTGACGTGAATCTGCTTCGGGGATATACCGAGACTGCCGGGGGTACAGAATAGAACGTATCCATACATCTCCTCCACACACGGAAAGAATCTATTCCCTACGCCAAGCTAATACTAAAAGAAATAATACAGCAGCCATGTTTCTAGGTATGGACTAATCGTCACACATGTTCAGAACAACAAGCAGTGTTTGATTAAGTGGCGTAAAGAATGAACGTTACTGCAATCAACGAACCAACCATATACAATTAACGGAAAGTTTACAGATCATCCTGAGAATCAGATAATAAGATGAGCGACAAAATAAAGGTCTTCGGGGCACGAGTGCATAACCTGAAGAATATTGATGTAGAAATACCACGCAATTCGCTGACAGTCATTACCGGACTGTCAGGTTCCGGCAAATCATCACTTGCTTTCGACACAATTTACGCAGAAGGACAGCGCAGGTACATAGAGACATTCTCCGCATATGCAAGGAATTTCCTCGGCAATATGGAACGCCCTGATGTTGATAAGATTACGGGGCTGTCTCCTGTCATAAGCATAGAACAGAAGACAACCTCCAAGAATCCCCGCTCTACTGTCGGCACACAGACAGAGATATATGATTTCCTCAGGCTTCTTTATGCACGTGCAGGTGAGGCATACTCATGGATGACAGGCGAGCGGATGGTGAAATATACAGAAGAGAGAGTCGTCGAGATGATTCTATCAGACTATTCAGGACGCAGGATTTACGTCCTCGCACCTCTCGTCAGGAACAGGAAGGGTCATTACAGGGAACTGTTCGACCAGATGAGACGCAAGGGTTATCTTTACATACGTATTGACGGTGTTGTGACCGAACTGGTAGAGGGAATGAAAGTTGACCGCTACAAGAACCACAACATTGAAGTGGTCATAGACAAGCTCGCCATCAAATCCGTTGATACCGAGCGACTTCGACATACTGTCTCCACTGCCATGCGCCAGGGTGATGGTCTCGTTATGATTCTCGACAAGGAGACAGAATCAACAAAATTCTACTCTAAACGCCTGATGTGTCCCACATCGGGTATCGCATACAAGGATCCCGCCCCCAACATCTTCTCATTCAACTCTCCCGAAGGGGCCTGCCCGCGCTGCAAGGGGCTTGGTTACATAAACGAGATTGACCCACAGAAGATAATGCCAGACACACATCTGAGCATATACGACGGTGGCATTGTCCCCCTTGGAAAATTTAAGAAGCAGCTCATATTCTGGCAGATTGAGTCAATCCTTTCCGAGTATGGCTGCACTTTGAAGTCCCCTCTCTCCGACATCCCAACAGAGTGTCTCCATGACATACTGTACGGACGAATTGAGGATGTGCGTGTCTCCAAGGATCTCGTGAAAACTTCATCAGACTACTTCACCGACTATTCCGGTGTAGTGAAATATCTTCGCGGTATCATTGAAGACGACGACAGCGCCTCGGGACAGAAATGGGCAGGACAGTTTCTCAACACACAGCCATGTCCTGAATGCCATGGCCAACGCCTTAACCGCGAGGCTCTCTCATATCGTCTCTGCGGCAAGAATATCGCTGAGGTTGCGTCAATGGACATCTCAGAGATGCGTGACTGGGTGGCATCCCTGCCCAAACATCTCTCTCCACGACAGACAGAGATAGCGGGCGAGATAACAAAGGAAATTCTCACTCGCACAGATTTCCTCCTAAACGTAGGACTTGGTTACCTCTCTCTCGCGCGTCCCTCCCAGTCGTTGTCTGGCGGTGAGAGCCAGCGCATACGTCTTGCGACACAGATAGGGTCGCAGCTGGTGAATGTGCTTTATATTCTTGACGAACCGTCAATTGGACTCCATCAGCGCGACAATGAGCGTCTCATCAATTCACTCAGGGAGCTGAGGGATATCGGAAATACGGTCCTCGTCGTAGAGCATGACAAGGACATGATGCTCGCTGCTGATTACATTGTCGATATCGGTCCTTTCGCAGGGCGACATGGCGGCGAGGTTGTATTCCAGGGGACACCACATCAGATGCTACAGACACAGACCCTGACCAGCCGTTATCTCTCTGGTGAGCTCTCCATCCCAATCCCTTCAGTCCGTCGGAAAGGTTCAGGCAACTGTATCACTATACATGGTGCGAGGGGCAACAATCTGAAGGATATTGATGTCTCGTTCGCTCTTGGCACACTTACTGTCGTCACCGGAGTCTCCGGCTCAGGAAAATCGACGCTTATAAACGAGACTCTCCAGCCGATACTCTCCCAGCATTTCTATCGCTCTCAGAAGTGCCCTATGCCATACACCTCTGTTGAGGGCATTGAACATATAGATAAGGTTGTGACAGTCGATCAACAGCCCATTGGACGCACACCACGCTCCAATCCAGCAACATACACAGGTGTCTTTTCAGACATACGCTCTCTATTTGTAGCCCTGCCCGAGTCGAAGATTAGGGGATACAAACCCGGGCGCTTCTCATTCAATGTCAGAGGAGGACGATGTGAGACATGTGGAGGCAACGGATACAGGACGATAGAGATGAATTTCCTGCCCGATGTTATGGTCCCGTGCGAGGAATGTCACGGCCGGCGCTATAACCGCGAGACTCTCGAAGTGAGATACAAGGGTAAATCGATAGCTGACATCCTTGATATGACAGTCAACCAGGCAGTAGATTTCTTCTCCACTGTACCCTCTATTCTCACCAAGATAAAATCCCTCCAGAATGTCGGGCTTGGATATATACGTCTCGGGCAGCCGTCTACGACGCTCTCCGGAGGTGAGAGCCAGCGCATCAAGCTGGCCACAGAGCTTGCCAAGCGTGATACCGGGCGTACACTGTACATACTCGACGAGCCTACCACAGGACTTCATTTTGAGGACATAAGAGTCCTAATGGATGTTCTCCAGCGCCTTGTAGACAAAGGAAACACTGTTATCATCATTGAGCATAACCTTGATGTAATCAAACTCGCAGACTATATTATAGACATGGGGCCTGAGGGTGGCGATGGCGGAGGGCAGATACTCTCTGAGGGCACTCCAGAGGAGGTTGCCGAGTCGGCAGAAGGATACACACCCCGCTTCCTCAAGGAAGAACTTGGAGAGCCGAAGGGGTAAACTTGCGTGAAGAGAGAACGAGAGATAAAGTCAACGTTTTCGTTAAGCAAAAAGGCCAAAGCGAGCAAGTTCCCTTTGGCATGGCGAGAAAACGAAGATATAGTAAACGTTTTCGTTAAGCCAGATGAGCAACCGAAGTACCAGCGAGAAGTGAGCTGAGCCCGTGGAGCTACGAGAGGTGATCCGGGCTTGCTCCAGCTATTATCCCATGCAATGAGGGGGAAGACATAGTCAACCGTTTGTATAAGATATCCTATTGAAACGTAAGAAGCAATTCATGTTTCTATTCAAAGAGACTTGTCTGCTTATCGCGACGCCAATATTTTCCTGTCATCGAATCCCTTGACTCAACCAAACAGCTTTAATTAGTTACATCTCACTGATAAACAACGCTATAAGAGGAGCTATATCATTAAGTACAAATGAGCCCTTTATTCACTACCAATGAAGCCCTCATTTGGCATATCTGAATCCTCAATTCAGCACAAATGAGAAAACGCTCCTGTCTTGTAGGTTATTAGATATCATTATTATACATTCTTTATCACATACAATCCACAGAGATGATTCTCTTGAGGAAAAGTGAATAAGCTGACTCTGAGATATGATTACTTCGTTTTATGTGTATCCAAAAGTCTAAATGAAAAACAAGCGAATCTTGGGAAAGAAACACGGTATTCCATAGATTTCAAATGACATCACACATAAAAAAAAGATGTAAAGCTTTATTATTGCCTTACATCTTTTGAGGTGCGTGGCGGAATCGAACCGCCCTAATCGGTTTTGCAGACCGGTGACTAAACCGCTCATCCAACGCACCATAATTCACCTTACAATCTTCTCAATTCTCTGAGTCATGCAGGTTCTTTTCCTATTTGCCATGCAAAGGTAGTAAATTATTCTCAAATGAATAAGCATAATGCTCTAAAATCCCCATTGGTTTAAGGAATATTAACAGTCAGCGTTGATTATGCTAAAAATTCACCTATTTATATTTAAATACAGAGAAAAAATAGTTACCTTTGCATTTAGTGTGACACCAGTACAGAAAAAAAGAAGTGATGAAAAAAAAAAGACATACATGGTAAAAAGCATAATATTTGATTTTGGTGGAGTCATAATGACCTTGGATCACGGACGTGCTATAGGGCGATTCCAACAATTAGGACTTAAAGACGCGGCCAACATACTTGACCCATATACCCAAGGGGGTATTTTCGGAGCCTTAGAGGTGGGGGCGGCCAGCCCAGAGCAGTTCAAGAGCGCTTTGTCAGAGATGTGTGGGAGGGATATTTCATACGATGAGTGCCGATGGGCATGGTTGGGATACGCTAAAGATGTACCCAAGCGGAATATAACCATGATGAAGCGCCTCAGGCGTGAGGGATATAGGCTTATAATGCTCTCCAATACAAATCCATATATGATGTCATGGGCTCGAAGTTCAGACTTCAGCAGAGGACTCGATGACGATGAGCCTCAGGGCGCTGGTGTAGAACATTACTTTGATGCCATTTATCCCAGTTACGAGGTAAGAGTGATGAAACCGGACATCCGATTCTTCCAACATGTTCTCTCTTCCGAGAACATAAATCCAGAGGAAACATTGTTTGTAGACGACGGTCCACGAAATATTGAAGTGGCTGCCACAACTGGGATGCGAACATTCCTACCCATAAACGGTGTTGACTGGACTGAGCCTTTGATACACCTTTTGAACAATTGTAAGGCGGAAGAACACTTATGATTATCTATAGCCGTAAATATGACAGAGACAACTAAAAACAGGTAACAAAAAAAATAGCACAATTATGAGAAATGTAATAAAAACTGCTACATTCGCGGTATTGGTATTATGTTGTGGACACACATCTATCTACGCACAGACAACAAGCAGCAAAATTGCAGATGCCATCAATAGTTATGAGCAGAAGAAAGAGGCAGCAAAAAAGAAGATCAGCTCTTCAATCAGCAGCTATCAGCAGAAACAGCAGGCAGGAAAGACAAGCATCCAGAATGCAGTGTCAAAGTACAAGAAGGGGTTAGACAATGCCAAGAACTCCACATCTTCTTGGCTCTCCGGACTCATCAACAGCAAACTTGTCCCATCGGCGACACAGATAATAGGAACATGGGTATATGAAAGGCCAGCAATAGTATTTACAAGCGAGAATGCGCTGACAACAATAGGTGGTACTGCAGTTTCGTCAGCCGTAGAGAAGAAATTACAGAATACACTCTCTAAAAACGGTATCACGAAGGGAAATATGTCCATCACATTCAATAAGGACAATACATTCTCAGTGAGATACAAGAACCGCACTTCGGGTGGAAAATTCTCCATAAGCAATGATGTCGTCACAATGACTTTCAACGGGCAAACTGCACCATGCAAGATGACACCACAGCTAAACAACGGTACACTTGTCATCGCAACCGATGCTACAAAGATCAAGAATTTCCTCCAGGGATTAGGTGCGTCATCATCATCAGATATCTCTACTATAACATCCATGTTGAAGAAATTCAATGGAATGAGATTGGGTGTACGTCTTAATAAAAAATGACAACTGCCCCCTCATATTTAATGTTAAAACATCAAAGTTTACATTTTTCGCGAAAAAGTTCGAAAAATATTTGCAGGTATCATAGAAAATGCGTACCTTTGCACCCGCAAATCAGAAATGATATCATCCTTAAGATTTCATTCTGGAAAAGAATACGGGGTGTAGCGCAGTCCGGTTAGCGCACCTGCTTTGGGAGCAGGGGGTCCCAGGTTCGAATCCTGGTACCCCGACATAAAGAAGGGATTTAACGTAAAAGTTAAATCCCTTCTGCTTTATATATCATCATTAACCATCCCCGAGAAAGACGTCCCCTACCCCCTATATATATACTACTTAGACAACAACCACAATTAGATTTAATGAAGATAATAATTATGGGAGCCACATCAGGCATTGGACGTGCTGTGGCAGAGATATACCTCAGGAATGGACATCAAGTAGGTGTCTGCGGTAGACGGACAGAAAGACTCGAGGAGATAAAGAATAAATTTCCCGATAATAGCCATATTGCGACTGTCGACGTTAATAGCAATGAATCAATCAGCGCATTCTCAAGACTAATTGAGGAGATGGGAGGAATGGATCTCTATATCCACTGTTCGGGATATGGCAGGCAGACAGAAAACCTCGACGCAGACACCGAGATGCAGACGGCTGCAACTAATGTAATGGGATTCACACGTTTTGTAGGCTCAGCCTACAGATATTTTGTAGCAAATAGCCGTCACGGCCATATAGCCTTCATATCAAGCATTGCGGGCACAAAAGGACTTGGTGCCTCCCCATCCTATTCAGCCTCTAAGAGATACCAGTGGATATATGCTGAAGCTTTAGAACAGATGGCACGGATGCGAGGCCACCACATTCGGATGACTGACATTCGGCCAGGGTTTGTTGATACTGAATTTCTTGGCCATGGACACTATCCCCTCATGCTTGACGTTGAGAGTGTAGCCCGCTCTATTGTCCATGCAATAGCCACATCAAAACGTGTCGCAGTCATAGACTGGCGCTACAAACTCCTTTGTTTCTTTTGGAGAATGATTCCAAAATCGGTATGGGTACGAATGCCTGTACACAGCTGATTAGGTGCTTATGAATTAATTCAAGTTTGACATTCTATTATCCATTTTTCCTGCAATTCAGCACTTTAGGATTTTCTTCTGTAACGCTGTGTACTACAAACTTCTCTCTATTTTGATTTTTCTGGAAGGCATTTTCTTATTAGTCGTTGGTATACGTCATCCTCCGAATTGTTCAGCTAGCTGCACAGTCTCATTTGAACCATAGATTTCAGCCTTCGTTTCTCGCCATGGCATAGCTCAAGAAATGCTTGCTGCTCATTTGGTTTAACAAAAACGTTGGATTTCAGCCTTCGTTTTCTCGCCAAGGGCATAGCTCGAGAAAATGCTTGCCTATGCTCATTTGGCTTAACAAAAACGATCTCCCTGAGGGCATTTGTGGCTTCCGTAGTGTCCGCTTTCTGCGTGGACAGCCTTCGTGACGGAGCTACCTTGTATAAGTACAGGAATCGGGGAGACTCCATTCCTGATTGCCGCTGACAAGCTCACATACTACCGAGTTCCCGTCCATGATGCTCATAAATTCAGTTCCGAGGGAGAGTAGATGGTGTAACTCATCTATTAAGCCAACTGCATCATGACACGACCGCGCACTCGATCTGTCAAGTGACAGAAAGACTCCTTGATGCGGTAGTACCATTCATCGCGCTGCGTCCTCAAGCTGTATCTTGGCTGAGATATGAAGTGATTATCGTGGGCAAAGGTACAACTTTTCTGCGAGACTTCTGTGGACTACAACTCAGCTTTATAGATTGCTGTTGCTGATTAACAAATAGTTATAGTTAGCTATATGAAAGGTTTAGCTGACACTAATAATTACAAACTCATCAGATATGTCAGGCAACTAAAAACGCAGCCTTATACTATCCGTTGTGGTATAAGGCTGCGTGAAATATGTATGGGGTTATAGCTTACGATGCAGAGCCACTAGCAAGATCAAGGAGCTCGTTTGTAATAGCTTGCTGGCGGGACTTATTGTACTGAAGATTCAATACTCTCAACAATTCGTCTGCATTGTCTGTTGCTGTCTGCATCGCAACCATACGTGCAGCATGCTCTGACGCATTACTGTCAAGAAGAGCGGTGTAGAATTTCAGATGCAGATATTGGGGTATCAGTCTTCCCAGAATCACATGGAGGTCGGGCTCAACTATGAAGTTATCATTCAGAGGTTTAGCTTTGTCCTCTTTGATAGTCACCTCACGATGGTTCTTCATAAGATACTCCTGACTCTCTTTGGTAGCGATGGTTGAAGTAAGATCGCGACCTTTATCGAATGTGAAGTCAACATCATTGATATTGATAGGCAAGAATTGTCGTCTCGTGAGAATCTGCGACCCTGCACTCTTAAAATGGTGATATATCAACTCGACTTTATCAATCTCTCCATCCCTGAACCGTTGTCCTATTTTCTGTGCGATTGTGATGCATTGTTGTGCGTTAGGATGGTCACACAAGTCAGCAAAGTCACCTGCAGAAGGCAGATTCAGCTTATTGACTTTCTCTGCCACCTTACGGCCTATAGGATAGATGACGAAGTCAGAAATGCCATTTGCCTTGTATTCCTCAATAGCATTTAGCATTGATTTGATAATATTTGCATTAAATCCACCACATAAAGAACTGTTTGAGCTAAATACTATTAGCGCTACACGGTTTACCTTCCGTTCTTGTGAGAAGATTGTCTTGGCGTCGACTTCACTTGCGAGGAAAGACTTGAGGATACGCTCGAGCATAGTCTCATAGGGGAGCATATTCTCTATCATGACCTGTGCATGGTGTAGCTTGGAACTTGCGACCATCTTCATAGCACTCGTTATCTTGCGAGTGTTATTGACGGAGGTAATTCTATTCTTTATTTCTTTTAGTGACGGCATAAGCAATTATCATTTAAACTGTCCTGCTACATCGGCCATTACCTTCTCTATTGTGTTGGTAATATCATCGTTGATATTTCCGTTCCCTAAAGAGTCAATAACGTCCTGATGTTGTGCGCGCATTACCTCGAGGAACTGGTCCTGGCATTCTCTTACCTTCTCTACTGGTACAAACGCCATCAGCCCATGTGTTCCGCAGTAAAGGATAGAGACTTGCTCTCCTACTGGCATAGGGGAATACTGTGCCTGTATAAGAAGCTGGTTGTTCTTACGTCCACGGTCGAGAGTCATGGCTGTCACAGCATCCATATCGCTTGAGAATTTTGAGAAAGCCTCAAGCTCACGGTACTGTGCCTGGTCTATCTTAAGCGTACCAGCCACTTTCTTCATAGACTTTATCTGCGCCGAACCACCGACACGTGATACAGATATACCGACGTTGATGGCTGGACGGAAGCCCTGGTTAAAGAGGTCAGCCTCAAGGTATATCTGTCCATCAGTGATAGAGATCACGTTTGTCGGGATATAAGCCGAAACGTCACCTGCCTGTGTCTCAATTATGGGGAGGGCAGTCAGCGAACCGCCACCCTTAACTTTTCCTTTAAGGCATGAAGGGAGGTCGTTCATCTGTTCAGCAACTTCCTGTTGCTCATTGATTTTGGCAGCACGCTCGAGTAGACGTGAATGTAGGTAGAAGACATCTCCTGGATAAGCCTCGCGTCCTGATGGACGGCGTAGGATGAGGGAGACCTCACGGTAAGCCACAGCCTGTTTAGAAAGGTCGTCATAGACAACGAGAGCATGTTCTCCCCTGTCTCTGAAATACTCTCCGATAGCTGCTCCGGCAAAAGGAGCGTAATACTGCATGGCAGCAGGGTCACTCGCTGTGGCAGCAACGACGATGGTATATGGCATCGCACCATGTTCCTTCAGATTCTGAACGAGAGATGCTACAGTAGATGCTTTCTGTCCGATGGCGACATAGATACAGTAGACAGGTTTACCTTGCTCATAGAATAAGCGCTGGTTAATGATTGTGTCTACTGCTATTGCAGTCTTTCCGGTCTGTCGGTCACCGATGATAAGCTCACGCTGTCCTCTACCTATAGGAATCATAGAGTCTACAGCTTTAAGTCCGGTCTGCAGAGGCTGCTTTACTGGCTGTCTGTAGATAACTCCAGGAGCCTTGCGGTCGAGCGGCATCTCGTAAGAGTCAGAGAGGTCTATATCGCCGAGGCCATCAATAGCCTGGCCAATAGGATTAATGACACGTCCTAACATATTGTCATTAACTCGGATAGAGGCGATACGCTTTGTACGTTTCACCTTCATACCCTCCTTGATTCCACTTGTAGAACCGAGCAAGACGCATCCGACATTATTCTCCTCAAGATTCATCACGATAGCCATTGTACCATTCTCGAACTCGAGCAACTCGTTGGCTTCGGCATTCTGTAGTCCATAGATACGTGCTACACCATCATTGACGGTGAGAACGGTACCTATCTCATCAAAATCCTGTTGGCAACCGATATTGCTAAGTTGTTGAAGTAATACTTCAGAAACTTCGCTTGGTTTTATCTTGTCCATTGTTTACTTTAATTGTTTTAGGATAGAACGCAGTTGTTTCTGTACGCTTGCATCCATCCTGTATGTGTCATACTCAAGAATGAATCCTCCGATGATATCAGGATTCACTTCTGTAAGGAACTCCACCTCACCGTTTGTCCGTTCCTGAACAATGTTTTTCATACGCTGCTCAGTCTCGGGGGTTACGGCAGAGGCTGTTATAAGTCGGCCGTGGATGATATTCTTCTGCTTGCGGTAAAGAGAAATGTAGGAAGAAGCTATGAGTTGCATGACCGACTCCCTACCCTCCTGTAGAACTAAGTCGAAAAAGCGTTCTGTCAGTTCTGTGACCTGATTGCCACAAGCAGCTACAAGAACTTTCTTTTTAGCGTCAGCAGGAAGCATTGGATTGTCAATAGTATGGCGCAACTGTGGCACATTGGCATATGCCTGTGTTAATGATATCATTTCGTGATATACTGCCTCATTGTTCTTCATCTGCAACGCGCCCTTCATTAGGGCACGAGCATAGCGAATAGAAATAACGCCTAAATCCATGCTCAATACTTATTTGTTTTGTGAAGAAATCTCATCCAACAATTTTTCGACATACTTCATCTGGTCAGCATCGTCTGAGAGATTCTCACGTAATATCTTGCTGGCGATTGAGACACTGAGAGTAGCCACCTCATTTCTGATTTGTTGCAGAGCGGCCTGTTTCTCGTTTTCTATCTGTGCCTTAGCCTCAGAGATTATTCGGGAACTCTCTTCACGTGCCTTGTCCTGAGCCTGTGCGATTATGCCGTCACGTGTGGCTGTGGCATCTTTCACTATTTGTGACGAACGCTCTCTTGCCTCTGTCAGCATCTGTTCGCTTTGCTGTGTTATATGTGCGAGCTTCTCGTTAGCATCATGTGCCTTCTGCAGGCTGTCATCGATATATTTCTTCCTGCTCTCGACCATTTTGGTTATGACGGGGAAAGCGAAATATCCGAGGACGATGAAAACCACAAGGAAAGCCAGTAACATCCAGAACAGCAGGCCTAAATCCGGAGTCAGTATGGCAGGCAAATGTGATTCCATTTATGATTATAATTGTTGTAGAGTTAGTAGATGGCGGCTATACTATATAGAAAGAACAGCCTGCCAACAATTTCTTGTAATGGTCTGTCAGCCATCATTATGAGCAGGAGGGTGATGATTGTTGGTACCAATCCATCTCTCCCCCTTATATAGCAAGTCCTGTTAATATTTATCCAGACGTATGAGGCTGTTTTCAATATTAGCAGAACCTGCTATTAGATCTGCTTTCAAGACTCGAATTATTTAATAAGGAATGCACAGGCAACTACTGCGAAGAGCGCAACACCCTCAACGAAAGCAGAAGTCAGAATCATGTTTGTCTGAATCTGTCCTGTTGCTTCAGGCTGACGTGCGATAGCGTCCATTGCAGAACCACCTATCTTACCGATACCTAAACCTGCGCCGATAACTGCGATACCTGCGCCAAGACCGCAACCGAGTGCTGCAAGTCCTTCTGCTGCTAATAATGAAATCATAGTTGTACTTTTTTAAGAAGTTATTATTAAATTATTATTGAATTCTTTGATTTTGCTTTGAAATTTTACCCATTCTCCACCACAAATTCTATCATTGTATGAGGACGTACATCATAATGTATATAACCATGAAAGTGACCTTTAGTCATCTCATGCATGGTGATGCTCAGGATGTGCAAGTCCGATGAAAACGGCTGAGAGGAGTGTGAACACATAAGCCTGGACAAAAGCGACGAGTAGCTCCACACAGTTCATGAAAAGGAGCATCAGCGCGCTGAAGATGTTGAGTCCAAGTCCCATACCAGTTCCCATTGTCCATCCGAGGAATATGACACATGTGAATGAGAGTATTATTGCGTGTCCTGCCATCATGTTGGCGAAGAGACGAACCATGAGTGCGAAAGGCTTTGTGAATATTCCGACGACCTCTATTACAGGAATCAGCGGAGCGGGATAAGCCTTGAGGAATAGAGGCACCTCAGGCCAGAATATCTCTTTCCAGTACTCTCTGTTGCCGAATAGGTTGACCAGAAGCATAGTACATATGGCAAGAAAGAAAGTGACGTTGATGTTTCCAGTCACATTGGCTCCTCCTGGGAAAACAGGGAGTAGTCCAAGTAGGTTTGTTGTCAGGATGAAGAAGAAGACTGTCAGGAGATAAGGAGCGTACTTAGGTCCTTGCGTCTTTCCAACACAGTTGATGATGACACCGTCATATATGGCCATGATGAGCATTTCCATACACCCAACGAAACCTTGCGGTGCGGAGCTTTTCTCGTCATGCCTCTTATACCATCTGGCACATGACAAGAAGACAACGAGCATCACGATTACTACGATCCATATCTGTACGACAGATTTTGTGAGGCTGAGATCAAGTGGTCTTACAGAAGTGCCGTCGTCCATTTTCTCGTATATTTTTCCATGAGCCTCATGGTTGACGTAGAATCCTTCGGGCAGATTCTCCACATCCGTAAAGTACCAATCGCCTGTTTGTGAGCTACGCAGGATTACTGGCAGTGGTATGCTGATATGTTTCCCCTCGAACGATGCTATGTGCCATTGGTAAGCATCGGCGAGATGCTCGAGCACTATCTCTGGGATATTTATCGCCTCGTCCTTCTGCTCATTATGCTGCGCTCTTACTGGCAGGGTCAGTAACACAGTCACAAGCAGAAGTAATATGGACTTGAATCTATTCATGATATATTTAAATAATGATGAATCTTATTATTCGCTGAATAACATACAGGGGGTGTTCGGAAAGAATTGTCTCTGTTGCTTTATGACAGGCTTGCATGCTTGGCTTCGCCTTTTTCTGCCATATGACTCGACAACCGTGTGGGACATTCAAGTCAATCTACAGGACACTCCTTTATTATGTTTATTTCTTGTTAGTTATACGGGCGAAATAAAGGGAATGATGAGCTATCATTACGAAGTAGAATACAATGAATGCCACGACATATGGTAGCATCATATCACGTCCGACGACAGCATAAACAACAGCAAGGACTATGAGCGCTGACAGCATTCTGAATCCTGATGTGGCAGTATAGAACGTTGTGAGTGTCTCTGGTGTGTTCTTCGCTACATATCTCCATATCAGCCCTATTGAGACCGAGAGGATTATGGAGAACAGCGAGCTGACTGTTATAGGCATCACCATCATGTCATGTTTACCAAGCATGTATGATATGATGTATATCAGCGCTGAGACACCGAGCGTCAGCAGTATACTCTGTGTTATATACTTACGTGCTGTGGTATCTATATTGCTCATAACAGCTCTACGCAGATATTGACCTGATTTTTCTGTACTGTAACGAAGCCGCCTGTTATCTTCAGTGAGAAGTTGTCTGTCTTTGTCTTGTATGTCACGTTACCCTTCTCGAGAGTGGAGATTATGGGTGCATGGTTCTCAAGTATCTCGAACTGTCCTAAGGTGCCAGGGACTATGACATTCTCCACGGCATCGTCAAAGACAACTTTTTCTGGCGAGACGATTTTCAGTTTTAGCATATTGGATATTATTTCGTTAGAAAAAACCAGATGTGATTCCATTAACCTCAGGAGTCCATCACGATGCCCGTCCGCATAATGTCCGTTCTCTGCATGGTGTGATAGTGCAGTTGGAGTCATTATTATTGGGGCTGTACGGGAGGTGTATCTCAGATACTCCGGTTATCATCGTGATGTGGCTGTAGGGAGAGAGAGTTATTAGACGTATATGGAGTGTGGAGTGTGTCTGGTTCCTTTCCGTCCTTCATGTCCTTCTCTGAATATTCTGAGAATTCCATCCCTCTCCTGCCCTGTTGCTGTGTTTATCAGGCTTGTGCCTGAGCGAGGAGTCTCTTGCCCTTCTCTATCGCCTGCTCTATTGTGCCGACGTTGAGGAATGCCTGTTCTGGCAGGTCGTCGAGCTCACCGTCGAGAATCATGTTGAATCCCCTTATGGTGTCCTCGATGCTAACCATCTCGCCCTTGACACCTGTAAACTGTTCTGCCACGGTGAAAGGTTGTGAGAGGAATCGCTGTACTCTACGTGCGCGGTTCACTGTCAGCTTGTCCTCGTCAGACAGCTCATCCATACCGAGAATCGCAATGATATCCTGCAGCTCCTTGTATCTCTGGAGTATCTGTTTCACTCGCTGTGCGCAGTCATAGTGCTCTTTCCCGACAATGAGTGGGTCGAGGATACGGCTTGTCGAGCCGAGAGGGTCTACGGCTGGGTAAATACCGAGCTGTGCTATTGAGCGTGACAGCTCTGTTGTGGCGTCGAGATGGGTGAACGTTGTTGCTGGAGCAGGGTCAGTAAGGTCATCGGCTGGGACATAGACAGCCTGTACAGATGTTATGGAGCCTGTCTTTGTCGATGTGATTCGCTCCTGCATAGAACCCATCTCTGATGCGAGTGTTGGTTGGTATCCTACAGCTGACGGCATACGTCCAAGCAGGGCTGATACCTCTGAGCCGGCCTGTGTGAAACGGAAGATATTGTCTATGAAGAAGAGGATATCGCCTCCCTGGTCACGGAATTCCTCAGCCACTGTCAGTCCGGAGAGTGCCACTGATGCTCTTGCTCCCGGTGGCTCATTCATCTGTCCGTAGACGAGAGTTGCCTGCGACTTCTTAAGCTCCTCAGGGTCGACGAGAGAGAGATCCCATTTTCCCTCGGCCATGGCCTCTTTGAATTTCTCGCCGTAACGTATAACGCCAGACTCTATCATCTCGCGTATTAGGTCGTTACCCTCACGAGTACGCTCTCCGACACCAGCGAATACAGAGTATCCGTTATGTCCTTTGGCGATATTGTTAATAAGCTCCATGATGAGAACGGTCTTTCCTACGCCCGCACCACCGAACAGTCCGATTTTTCCACCCTTAAGGTAAGGTTCAAGGAGGTCGATAACCTTTATACCTGTTGCGAGCATTTCCTTTGATGTTGAGAGCTCCTCGAATTTTGGAGCTTCTCTATGAATAGGATAGGCGTTTTCGGTAGAGAATGACTTCATTCCATCGATAGGGTTACCGATAACGTTGAGCATTCTGCCCTTGATTTGTTCGCCAGCTGGCATGACAATAGGAGCGCCTGTAGGAATCACCTCAAGTCCGCGCTGCAGTCCGTCAGTATTATCCATAGCGACTGTTCTGACAGTATCTTCGCCAATATGCTGCTGTACTTCAACGATGAGGTCTGATCCGTCTGGTCGTTTGATTTTCAGAGCGTCATGGATTTTCGGCAACACTTCCTCTGGGTCGAGGCCCTGTGTCTCAAAATAGACATCGATTACAGGTCCGATAATCTGGCTGATGCGTCCATTAACTTGTGACATCATAAGCTTGTTGTGTTTTATTTCGATTATTATAGATGGGGTTTGGGATGACTCCCCACCGTTGTTTATTTATGTTAATTCTAATTCTTTTCCCTGCCGTCATCTATTCATGTCCTTGAGGTTGTCTGCTTGTGGAGCCTCGTGTATAAACAAGATGAACAGCATAGAATATGTTTGTCTTTCAGGGCACTCATATGATATCAAGTATTGGATAGCATACATGAAGAGGGCAACGACGTTTTCAGAGGATATTGAGGCTAAAAATGTGCTAGTTATTCGTCATGTGCGACAGATGTGCGTTTCTTCATGTAATTATTCTATTGTGTCTGCTTGTATATCATCGTGTGCAAAATTAGTAAAATTAATCGAACGATGCAAAATTATTTGCAATCTTTTTTCAGATTTCCTTCCAAAAAAAGACATTATTGATTGTGAATAGACTATAATGATGATTTTGCAGTCTGATATAGAAGGGTGTGGTTATTGTCCAGACGATCATCACTCGCAAGTCCACGCTTTTTCTATCTCGACTTATCTGATTATCGATTATTATCATACGGATGTCCGCAGAAGGTCACTAATGTAATTGTGTTACGACTAAAAGTCCGTGATGCTCCGCTGCGATACTCCATATGATATTTTATAAAATTAGTGACAAAGGATTCTCTATCTGTCACTCTGTCTGCTCTTCCTCTATCTGCTTGTCCCCCTGAGTCTCCTCTATCGAGATTGTCTCGGTTGTCTGCTGTGGCAGAGGGTTTCTGTCGTTTTCCTTTGCTCCGAGTTTAATGAGCTGTCGTGCTGTGGTGTTGATGCTCTTCCCGCTTTCCGATATCTTCTTCTTCACAGCCTCGTATGAGTCGTTAGCGGCGTTGAGAGCCTTCCCGAGCTTTGTGCATTCTTTCCATAGCAGTCCGACACGGTTGAGCATCTCGTTGGCGAGCTCATAGACTTTCTCGTGGTTCTCGGCCTGCACTATCTGTGTCCATGTGAGGTTTATTATCCTCAGTGCAGCGAAGAGAGTCTGCTCATCGGCTATGAAGACGTTAGCATCCATGGCCTTGCGCCATAGGTCGGGCTTGTAGTTAAGGGCCGTCCAGAGCGCGCCACTGTGTGGCACGAACATTATGACATAATCCATCTTCACTTTCGGTGGCTTTATGTATGCCGAGTAGTCTTTGTCGGAGAGTTCCTTAACGTGTCGTCTGAGGCTCATGATATGCTCTTCGAGACGAATGCGTCTTTCCTCCTCTGTCTCAGCGTTGACATAGTCGAAGAATGCTGTCAGCGACACCTTTGAGTCGACGATGACCTCTCTCTGGCTGTCAAGGTGGAGAATGACATCTGGGCGGAGTATTGAGCCTGCCTCTGTGTGTACGGTGTTACCCTCATTGTCCTTTATGACGGCCTGTGTGTCATAGTGTATTCCGCGTGTCAGTCCTTGCGCCTGTAGCAGTTCGTCAAGCACCATCTCTCCCCAGTCGCCTTGCACCTTGCTCTCGTGCTTGAATGCCCGTGTCAGTTCGTCGGCAGTCTTCCTTGCCTGTTCGCTTTGTCTTATCATCGTCTCGATGTTGGCCTTCATCTCGCTTCCTATGGCTGTCTGCTTCAGCGTGTTCTCATTCATGGCGGCCTTCATCTTGTCAATTGTCTCTCTGAGGGGGTTGACTATCTGCCCGATGTTCTCCTTGCTTGACTCGGCGAACTCCTCCTGACGTTTCTTCAGGAGCGCGTCGGCCGTTGTGTTCATCTGTGCTACGACCTTAGATATCGTCTCGTCAAATCTGTTCTCTGTCGCGGCGATACACTCCTTGTTATATTTATCCTGGGCCACGAGGGCATCCTTGTGTGCTCTTTCCTGTTTCTCAATGCGTTCCTCGTATGTCTCCCTGAGCTCCTGTTTCTGTTGCTCATTCATGGCCATTAGTTCCTGGCGTTGCCTCTGGAGTCTTGTTTCCATCTCCTTCCTCAACGTATCTGTCTCATTGGCATATTTTTCCTGCAGCCCCTGCAAGCTTGTCTTAGTCTTCTCAGCCTCTATCAGCAGCGACGTCTTGCTGCGTGAGGCTATGAGCCATCCGGCAAGGAGTCCGATGGCGAGTCCTGCCAAAGCGCATATCAGTTCCATGGTGATCTTATTATAATAATATTTAGGTGAGTAGTTAGGGTCAGTGAATAATTTCTATCGCACAAATTCCCACGGATTTACACGGGTGATTGTCACGAGATTATGTTTCTTATCAGGAACTTGTCCATTGGAGCCACTGACCGAAGGAGAAGTCTCGTGAGAAAGAATTCATCCGTGACCTTCAGCTATGCTCCGTGTGATGAAAATAAATCATGACGAAAGAACATCCGTGGCTTCCCGTGATATACCACGTGCCCAGACTTCCGTGCTAAGAAACTAATCCGTTGTCACTATTCTCTCCAGAAGCGTGGCGTTATGTCCTCCCATTCCCCACGCTCTGTCCGCTTATACATCCTCTGGTTTGTCGTGCGTCTGTTGAGCGGTCCCAGATGCTCTATATATGGCCCGACCTTGATATAGTCGAAGCAGTCCTTTATCAGTACAGGACTTATGACAGTCCTTCCGGTATACCAGGCCACCTTGAGTTCAGAGTGTATATTCTTTATATATATGGCCATATCGTTGACATCGCTGACTGTCGCGTCGCCTCCCATGAACGACACGCATGTTATGGAGCCTTCGTATTTCTCTATCATCTTGTCGATGATGTCGTGTGTCAGCTCCTCTCCGTTGTCGCTCCATAGATACTTGCTGTGGCATCCCGGACATCGGCACGGACAGTTGCTTATGTTAATGGCGAGAGTCACCTCGTCTGGTATCTCCTGGAAGACTATGCTCTCATTTACGAATTTCATATTTTCCCTTGTATTTCTGTCATATTTCTCAATAAACAGGAGTTTGTGATGCTCCTTCCTTTCTCCCTGCCCGCGCCCTTATACCTGGCTTATGGCTGCCCGGGTATTACGGAGAGACCAGAGCGTCCAGAGATAACAGAGAGACCGCTGCCGCCGTTACCGTCTCTTAAGTTGTCAGCAGGCTGCCATCCGTGACTCTCCATCATCCCACTCATGCCTCTTGGCCTCCCCTAACAAGCGTCGACGGAGAGAAGGCATGGCACACAGGCATGAGTCGGCGACATCGCCTCTATTATAACATGTCTGTCATGTCCTCTCCCCGTCGTCGGTGGATTCTTATTGGTCTCCTCTGGGCGTGTCATCGCTCTGCGGTGATATCAGCCTCCGCTGGAGCCTGTGGCTTGTCATTTGCCCATATTCTCCGGCGCGGCATAGAATCTGCGTTCCGCCTCCTGCTGTCGTGCCTGAGAGAAGTTAGAGACACGCTTCAGATATCCGATGATACGTGTCATATAGTCAATGTTCTTCGAGTGGCAGTGTGGACACTCCTTCAGGTATCTCTTGTCTATGTGCCCGCACTCGTTGCATATCGTGTTGGGGACATTGAATGTGAAGTAGTTGCAGCCCTCAACAGCAGCGACATGCAGCAGCTGGCGGTACTGCTCCTTCGAAAGATGCTCCTCGAGGTTCATGTGCAGGGCTGAGCCACCTGTCAGATGCTCTATGTAGTGGCGGCCGTGCAGCTTGAACTTGTCGATGATGTTCAGCGACTGGTCCTCAACAACATAGAAGTAAGAGTTGTAGCAGTCACGGGGCACGAAATATCCGTCCTCCCTGTCCCATTTTGCGTGTTTCACGCCGACATTCTCAGCGGGTATCATCTCACAGTTGAACATGAGCTCCTTTGTGCGGAACTTCTTGTTATAGTGCTCGACAAGGCCGAGGACATCCTGCACGAACTCCCTGTACTGCTGGTTGTCGGTTATTGTGATGCCCATGAACTCTGCAGCCTCGACGAGACCGTTCACGCCGATTGTGAGATACTGGCGGTTGATGTTTATGTATCCGGCGTCGAAGAGTGGGAGCATGCCGTTCTTCTGGAACTCCTTGAGATTCTCGTTGTATGCTGTCTGCACCTTATGGCACAGCTCAATGACATGTCCGAGGAAGTCATGGAAGTCCTCACCCTTGTTGACAGCGTACTGTATGCAGCGGTTGAGGTTGACAGTCAGCACAGACTTTGATCCTGTCGACACGCCACCTGCACCGAGGGTGTACGAGAAACCGTTGTCCTGTATCTCGTTCCTGAGGCGGCAGCAGCTGGAGAGGGAGTCAGCGTTGTCTGACATGTATGTGAAGAACGAGTGTCCCTCGGCATACATCTCCGCTGTGAAGTCACCCCACTCCTTGTCCCTTGGCTCGCCGTTCTCTGTCAGCAGCGCCATGGTCTCTACTGGGAATGTCAGCACAGTCTTTGTCCTCTCCTTGTTGAACCATTTCATGAAACGTTTCTGCAGCCATGACAGTCCGTCCCAGTCTGGCTGTGAGCCGTCAGGGAAGTAGAAGTTCTCGAAGAGCGAGTGGAAGTAGTATTTGTCATAGTAGGCGACATTCCAGAAAACGGCCTGGAAGTTCCTTGCTCCTGTTGGCTGGTTTATAGAGTAGACAATCTGCTCGAAACAGTCTGTTATGACCTTGTCTATAGAGCGCTGCTTGAGCGAGAGGTCTGCCTGGCGCTCAGGGTGCTGCCAGTAGTCTGTGCCGTATTCCTTGCCGATGAAGTAGTTCATGTACATGAGGAACTCTGGTGTGGCGCACGCTCCCGAGAGCATCGAGCTGACAATGAAGACCATATTGACGAATCCTCCGCAGAACGACTTGAGGTTTGTCGGAGCTGTCGAGTTGCCCCCGATGCCGTATGTGCCGTTTATGAGCCATGGGTACATAGTTATCGAGGCGCAGTAGTTAGCGAGTGATGTCTCGTCGTTCTTATATATGAAATGGTGCTGCAGGAGGTCCATGTACTCGTCAGCGAGAGCCTTGCCGTACATCGACTTGATTCTGTCTGTCAGCATGCGGCGGTTGAGCTTAATAAACGCTCCCTTAGGCAGCTCGCCTATGAGTGTCGCTATGTTCTTGTGCTCGACATTGGCGTTGGCGTCGAATTTTGAACCTGTCGCGGCGTTAGCGGCCTTGCAGTAGTCAGAGAGGAACTTCACGCGGTCGAGTTCCTCACGAGTGTCGGTATGGCGCTGTCTGTAGAGCATGAATGATTTTGCCACAGCATAGTATCCCTCTTTCATGAGGGCAATCTCCGTCTGGTTCTGTATATCCTCCACGGTGACACCGTCGTGAATGTCGAGGTTGCTGATTATCTTCGACAAGCTTGTGAGGTCGACGTTCTCGCCGACAGAGTTGAACGCTTTTATTATCGCGTTCATGATCTTGTCAAGCGAGAAAGCGTCCTTTGTGCCGTCGCGCTTGGTAATCACGAAATTCTTGATTTCCATCTAGTTTTTAGGGTATATTATGGGTTTGAGGTCGTTGGTCTTCAGAGGCGGAGGGTTCATTTTTCGGAAAAGAGAAGATATGTTCCTCCGTACTGTGGTTTTCCATTTTGGGAAACTTTTCTCTCTTCTCCATAAAGAAAGTTTCCCGTTTTGGATAATTTTCCTCTGCAAAGTTAATACAAAATATTCTACTCACAAAATTTTCCCGCATCTTTTTTTCATACTATTTTTTCTCAAGCCACGTTATGTTCTGTCATACAGTGTGTTATCCACAATGTTTTAATCCGAACATAAAACCAGCGACACGTAACAGCCAATGACAAGCACTGTCAGACTCTTATCCACCCCGTTTTCTGCCATGGGGCAGATGGAGACCAGAGCATATTTTCCCAAAAGTTCAATTCGTCTCCCCACAATTCCCCTACTTACATGTCATCATGACAACTGTAAGATTTTAATAATGGCCGATTCAATAGCACTCACAACAACAATGTATCGCTATAGAAAACAAATGCAGCTCATTTGTGATTGTACCGCACCATTCTCCTCAATATTCACCATTCCCAATACTTCTGTTTCTTTGGTATAACTCCCCTGACTCCACCCTTCGGGTTCTCCACGTCGCCGGCATATCGTGGAATGAGATGCATTTGGCAATGATAGACACTCTGGCCTGCTGCCTGACCAACATTAATGCCAATATTGTATCCGTCAGGATGGAAACGCTCATCTACAACACGCTTGACATACTGTAGCATGACGTTCATTGCCTCGCGCTCGTGGTCAGTGAGGTCAAAATATGATGACACATGCCTCTTCGGAACAATCAAGGCATGACCAGGAGAGACTGGATAGCCATCGAAGAATGCGACACAGGTTGCTGTCTCACAGATAATCTCTACCCTACGTGACAGGCTAAACCCTGACCATCGGGAAGTAACGTAGTCAACGGGGGATGGAGAAGTAATCAAGCAATATGGTTGGAGATAATCATATATTAATGACCTCATATATTCAACGTAGAGCATGGGATTGTCCAGGCCTGACAAGAACACCTGATTTGTGTGATTTTTGGCTTAATTCTATTGCGGTTTATCATTCAGTAGCAATGAGCCGCCCATTCAGTACTTATAAGCAGCTCATTCAGCATGTATGAGCAGCTCATTCAGTACCTTTAGCACGAGCTCCGTAAAACCCTTGATACTGGGCAGTTAGGTTTGCCTACGTATAGCATCTATGAAAACAGGGGTGCTGTCACGAATTATCGAATTATTCTATCACACGGAATATCACGGATAGTCACGGATGTTATTGTGTCACAAGATTATCGAAACATGTCCCATCACACGGAACACCACGGAAGGTCACGGATAAATTCTTTCACACGAGACATGTATCGAGAAAAAAATAACATCCGCGACTTTCCTTGGAACTCCGTGCGACAAGGACATTTAGAATGATAGAACAGCGAGTGACAAGGAGATTTCGTAATATGAGAGCATCTGTGTGACAACAAACTCGCATCTCTCTGCTCACTGGGCTCAGAACGAGGGGATAACGAGGGGGTAGGAGAAGAAAATATGACCAAACGCTTGCATATCTCAGGATTTTTCACGAAATTTGCGTCACAAAGCAGCGTTACAGATAAACGAGAGCAGAGAAAGCTTGCTTTGCCGGGCAAAGGAATCGAATGCTGAGCAAAAATAGACCTATATATATACTATGACACTTTTCGATATGAACATTATCTGGAGGAGACTGGCCGTGGCGGCTGTGGCGATGGTGGCTGGCAGCATGATGTCTGTCAGCATGGCCAAAGGAGCATGGTGGATGGAAGCCGAGGACAAGGCGTCGACATTCACCGTAAACGATGGGACGATAGACATAATAGCCACAAAGGGTGTGACACTGTGGAACAATAACCTCATGGAGGGTAACACCATAATTGAATATGAGGCGAGAATAGTAAGCGACCCGAGATTCAAGGACGAGAAGGGGGACATCAGGACAAGCGACCTCAACTGCTTCTGGATGGCTGAGCGACGTGGAGGATGCGGAGGGAAATTCGTGAACAACTATGCCCTCAGGCTGTATTATATGGGATACGGCGGCAACTGGAACACGACAACACGCTTCAGACGATACACGGGATACCCTATGACGACGGACAGCGTATGGCTGAGACCGGTGATTCTGCGCGAGTATACTGACAAGGAGCATCTGATAAAGCCCGACCACTGGTACAGCATAAGGATAGAGGCGGTGGACGGAAGAGTGAGGTATATCATTGACGGGGAATGTCTCGTCGACTATGTCGACCCACGACCTCTGACAAGAGGATACTTCGGATTCCGCACGACACTCTCCCACGCACAGATGAGACGTTTCAGATACTCCTGTTCAAATCCCGACACGGAGGGAGTGACGCTGAGATGGATAGGCGCAAGGGGAAAGGGGCCACAGAGATTCGGCGTGCCATTCGGCCAGGGCGAGGTGAGAGACAACAGATTCTGCCTGACAACAGACAAGGGTGAGGAGTTGGACCACGAGTGCAGCACGCTGGCGACATGGCCTGACGGAAGCGTGAAATGGATGGCCGTTACGACTGTTGTGCCTGAGGGGACTGACTCGTGCCGGCTGACAAAGCCATTGGCGAAGAGAAAGAAAGAGACGAGGAAAGACAGCAGACGGAAGGCTGGAGACAAAGAGGCGATAAGGGAGGATATACCTTTCTACGTCACCCTGAACCACAGGATATGTCCTGTGACAAGTCAGGAGACGGAACACATGGGCAGTATATGCACCGTTAGGCGATATACTGGGCGGAACTTCATCATACGTACATACTCGTACAAGGGGAGCAGTGAGCGGAAGCTTGTACACACACTGCTCGTAGACAGCGCCCTAAACAGTGAGGGGCTGGACGAGCTGACAATCCATTTCCCCGTACCCATGCATGGTGAGGATTATGAGAGGTATGTCCAGTTTGACGACAACCGGCCAATGTCTGTCAAGCCGCTGATAGCACGACGGAAGATAGACCTCGAGCGCATGGACAGCGCGACAAGGGCGACGATAGCAGAGATAGCGCGATGGGACGGTTTCAGACTGAGCCAGCTGTCGCCAAACGGTTACTCTATAAGAAAACGCACAATAGACTCGGCGCCGTGGATAGGGACTATTGAGGGACACAGAAGCGAGGGAAGGATAACTGTGGGCGACAGCATACAGCGCACCACATTCAGGCTGGAGGATTTCTGGCAGAGCTATCCCTCAACCCTGCAGGCAGACAGGATGCGCACGGACACGGCGGTAGTCTCGATAAGCCTCTACCCGCAGGAGGCGGAGCGGTACAGCTTCGCCCACTACGACACTATACCCCATGGGCTGCTATCGGCATACGAGGATGTGCAGCCGGGCATGAGCACAGCATGGGGCATTGCCCGCACCTCGACAATAATCATAAACGGCGAGACGGACGAGAGCACACAGATGCTGCCCACAGCTGAGTATATGCACAGGAAAAGGGCTTTCGGGATATGGAGCCTGCCGACAAGGGAGACAGAGCGCGACAGGAGAGTGGAGAACACGCTCGACAGCATAATGCGATTCTACAGGACGGAGATAGAACGCCATGGATGGTACGGATTCTTCAACTACGGCGATGTCATGCACGCATACGACAGAAGCCGCGACGAATGGAGATATGATGTCGGGGGATATGCATGGGACAACACTGAGCTGGCATCGCCGACAATGTTCTGGTACCAGTTCCTCAGGACCGGCAACCCCGATGTGTGGCGCATGGCGGTGGCTATGACAAGACACTGCTCGGAGGTGGACACATACCACACTGGACCTCATGCCGGACTGGGTTCGAGACATAATGTCGTGCACTGGGGATGCGGAGCGAAAGAGTCGAGAATCAGTGAGGCGTGGTGGAACCGCTTCTACTACTACCTGACAGCTGACGAGCGACTGGGCGATATAATGCACGAGGTGGCCGACGCTGACACCCTGCTATACACCCTCGACCCCATGCGTCTCGCTCAGCCAAGGAGCCTTTACCCATGCTCAGCACCGGCACGACTGAGGATAGGTCCTGACTGGATGGGATACGCAAGCAACTGGTTCACTGAATGGGAACGGAATGGTAGCCGCCGCCATTATGACAAGCTCATGGCTGGAGCAAGGTCGATAACACGTCTGCCACACGGTTTCTTCCAAGGTCCCATGGCTCTCGGATATGACCCTGCTACAGGAATCATATCGACCGATATGCCTGACGAGCAGACAACAAACCACCTCATGCCTATAATGGGGGGATTCGAGCTTATGGGCGAGATGATGCTCTCTCTTGACTGTCCTGAGTTTTTCTACAGATGGGGACAGCACAACAGCACATACAAGGAGATGGCATGGAAGATAAAGCATAACAAATTCCGCATTCCACGACTGCAGGCATGGGCGGCATGGCAGGGTATGGCACCTTTGGCACAGCAGGCATGGAAGAGCCTTCTTGACAACACTCCCCTGTCGGGGAAAGAGACGCTGTGGACTAACGACTGCGCCACATGGACAATGGACGCGATTTTCATGCAAGAGACAATACGCAGCTGGAGATAATCCCGAGAATGACAATAACGTATTAGCTCCCCCCTACCCTATCCATCACCATACACCAAAAGCCATGTCTGGGGTATCTGTCCGCCTCGTCATGACCAATGAGAGGCAGACAGGAGAGGTGGGACTCACGCGGAGGTCTCGGATGATATTATGCACATGATTATGGAACAAAATCTTATCACACGGAATATCACGGAAAGTCACAGATGAGTTCTCTCACACGAGACTTGTCACGTGACAAAAAGAATAAACACATGTGATAATCCGTGGATATCCATGGGATAAAAAATAATCCGTGGTCATCCGTGGGAAATAGGCCATGGTAAGACGAGACTGCCTGGCAGGCTGGTCACCGCATATAAATAACAAGATAATAACGGAATCAACTCATCAACATAAACGTAACAACAATAATACCATACAATGAAGAATATCCTGACATCAATCATCATGCTGTCGGCCATGACAGCTGCCGCACAGGACGTCGTCAACGACGCCACAGCACCGTTACATCTCATGAAACCCGCATACAAATATACATACGGCGTGACATCACAGAAGGATGTCAAGGCATCCATCGACCGTATCTATGACTATCTCAACAAAACAACATTCGCCGAGCTCGACGAGACGGGCAAACAACTGAGACGGGGTGACTTCAGACTGACATCGTACGAATGGGGCGTGACATACTCGGCGATGATAAGAGCAGGAGAACTGACTGGAGATAACAGATACACCAGATACGCCATAGACAGGATGAGCTTCCTGGCAGAACAAGCTCCACGATTCATAAAGATGAAGGAGCACGGAGAGAACATCGACCCACTCATGGAACAGGTGGTCTCACCAGACGCTCTCGACGACTGCGGGGCGATATGCAGCGCCATGATAAAGACAAGGAACAGAGGGTACAGCCAGATGGGGGTGAAGGACAAGAAACTGTGGGACGAGCAGATAGAGAGATACTATGACTTCATCATGAACAAGGAGCATAGATATACAGACGGGCAGTTCGCACGCCTCAGACCTGTCAAGAACACAGTATGGCTCGACGACATGTTCATGGGTATACCAGCCTTAGCCCTCAACGGCAACTGGGAAGAGGCGATGAAGCAGTTCAGACTCTTCAGGGAGAAAATGTGGGTGGCGGAGAAACAGCTCTACCGTCACGGATGGACTCCGACAAAGGATGGTTACCACCCCTCGTTCTTCTGGGGAAGGGCAAACGGATGGGCCCTGCTGACAGTCTGCGAAATGCTCGACGTTAAGGAGGATGATTTCTTGAAAGATTGTCTGAAGCAACACCTCAACGGACTGCTCGCCCTGCAGGGACACGACGGGGCATGGCACCAGCTGCTCGACCGTAATGACACGTATCTCGAGACATCATGCACTGCCATATACGCCTACTGCCTCGCCCACGCCATAAACAAGGGATGGATAGAGACTGAGCCGTACATCGGGCAGACACTACTCGCCTGGAACTATGTCCAGGCTCACATAACGGAGAAAGGACAGGTGGAAGGGACTTGTGTCGGGACAGGACTGGCATTCGACCCAGCATTCTACGCCTACCGCCCCGTGAACAACTATGCGGCACATGGTTACGGACCCACGCTATGGGCTGGAGCTGAGATATACCACCTCCTCGGCTCTATGTGCATTAAGATGAATGACAGTGCTGTACACTACTACCCCGAGGCCCCCGCAACAGACGAGCCCATATTCTATGTGAAATAAAAGGCATCAGGAAAAGAGAATGGAACAAATCGGAGTAAGGGAAACTGGTATGCTCGGGGTTAAGGATAAAGGGATTATGGCTATATGATTATATCTATAGGGATTGAGATACAGGAAATCATTTAAATGGCCAACCATAAAGGCTTATTCGTCCGGCTCCACCAACCTAATGGGAGGTAATCCGTCACCTCCAGCTCCACCAACCTAATGGGAGGTAATCTGTCACCTCCAGAATATCCATATATAATCAACTAAAACACCACTCATGACCATGATAAGAAATAAAAAAATCTATCATACATTTTCGTCTTTATTATTCGTCGTGGCAATAGCGTCCGCCACAACAACAGCAGAAGCGCAGACAAAAGTGTTCGACCTCACTAGACAACAGCCGGAATATAACGACTCGACAGGCTACGGGTACGATATAAACAACAAGAGCCATCAGCCTGGGGAAGGTTTCTACTTCTCTGTGAAAGTGCCCGATGGCAACTACCGAGTGACTGTCAGCTTAGGCTCAAGGAAGCACAGGGCTGTCACTTGTGTCAGAGCTGAGTCACGACGCCTCATGGTAGAAAACTGTATGACGAGAAAAAAAGAGCAGAAGGTATTCACATTCGTCGTGAACAAACGCTCGCCATATATTAGCGAGAAGATGAGGGTAAAACTGAAACCTCGCGAGCATGACTACCTGAACTGGGACGACAGACTGACATTGGAGTTCAGCGGCGAGAACCCCGCCGTTGCCTCAATAAAGATTGAGCCAGCCGACGATGTCCGCACTGTCTACCTCTGTGGCAACTCTACAGTGGTGGACCAGGAGAACGAGCCATACGCATCTTGGGGGCAGATGATAACAAGATGGTTCGGACAACAGGTGGCTATCTCTAACCATGCGGAAAGCGGGTTGACTGCTGGGTCGTTCCTCGCTGGAAACAGATTGGAGAAAATTCTGACAACGCTGAAGAAGGGTGATTATGTCGTATGTGAGTTCGGACATAACGACCAGAAAGAGAAGACAGCGGGAGCGGGAGCATGGTTCAACTTCCAGTATAACCTCAAGATATTCATAGACAAAGTGAGGGAGAAGGGCGGTAAAATAATATTCTGCACACCTACTCAACGCCGCGCATGGGACAAGAAACAAAAGAATATCGTAGAGACACATGCAGATTATCCTGACGCCATGAGGGATGTGGCACGAAGGGAGAATGTCCCTGTGATAGAGATTCACGACATGACAAGGACGTTCTTCGAGACCCTTGGATATGAAGACAGCAAGAAATCACTCGTACACTATCCTGCCGGGACATGGCCAGGACAGGAAAAGGACCTCGCTGACAATACCCACTTCAACCCTTATGGAGCATACGAGGTGGCTAAGATGGTGGTCATGGGCATGAAAGAGCTGCAACTTGAGGGACTCGTAGAGAATATCATTCCTGAATGGAAAGACTATGACCCGGCTCAGCCAGACGATCCCTCAACATTCAAATGGTATCCGGCTACAAAGCGTGACGCAGCAAAGCCAGACGGAAACTGACCTACAAGGCAACATCTTAGAGGCAGACCATGGGACTGGACATTATCAACAATTAGTATATGCTCTCACCGCCATACAAAATGTGAGGCAAAACTATATGTGGCATGAGACACAACCAACAACATGAAGACATCGGTCATGAAATGTCCGAGATAATAATAAAACAACAGATATGAAAAGATTTGCATTCAAGATGTTCCTCAAGCCAGGATGCGAGGAGGAATACGAAAGACGACATGCCGCGATATGGCCCGAGCTGAAACAGATGATTAAGGACCAGGGCGTCAGCGACTACAGCATATTCTGGGACAAGGAGACCAACATCCTCTTCGCTGTACAGAAATGCAACAAGGAGACAAACAGCCAGGACACTGAAAACGTAGACCCCATAACACAGAGATGGTGGGACATGATGGCCGATATAATGGAGGTCAATCCAGACAACTCGCCTGTCAGCATCCCACTCAAAGAGCTGTTCCACATGGACTGATGTAGATAAAAATACTACAAATACAATTTGTTCCTCATGGACAGAAGTGACACAGATATCAGCGAAAAAACAACATGTCCCACAAGATGCCACGTCAGTGCGAGGCCCCTTGTGGGACATGTTGTATATCTATCTTCCTGCCCAGTTACTTGGATGATGGTGTAGTAAGGAGGTTCAGTACAGCTGTCTTATATTTATCTGACTCCACCTTCAAGGTAACTTTAGATGGAGATGTACCAGCGCGGAGTATGACAAGGGCGGAGCCCATGAAGAGGTCACGGTCATGATCAGACGCAAGCTCGGCTGACATGATATTTCCATTGTCCACGGCGACTATCTCAGCATTGCCTGTGACAGAGAAACGGAGATTGTCACCTGCCGAGAACACTCTACGTCCACGTTTATCGACAGCATGGATGCGGATATGCTGGAGGTCTGTACCGTCAGCATACCATGTCTGCGTGTCGGCAGAAAGTTTAAGACGGGTCGCCTCGCCTGTCGTCTCTATCTGATGGCGGGCTATCTCACGACCATCCTTACGGGCTATGGCGACAAGACGGCCTGGTGAATATGGTATATTATTCCAGCGTATGCGGTTGCGCTCCTTGGGGTTGAGACTGTTTGATTTCTTGCCAAGGCTCTTGCCGTTAAGGAGAAGCTCTACCTCGTCGCCATTCGTAAACGTATATAGAGATACAGTATCACCAGGATTGCGGTTCCAATTCTCCGAATAGTCACCGATGGCAACATTGATGCCATTCCACATACGTTTACCTCCGTCACCTTTATCAATGACAGCTATATGTACCTCTGGAGCGTCAGAGAAGAAAGTCTTCATGAAATAGGCATTGGGCTTAGGTTGAAGCGAGATATCAAATACCCCTTGATTCCAACCCTTTACAGGCCATCCCATACTCTCACCAAGATAATCAATAGCACCCCAATAGGCGAGTCCGATGACCTTATCACAATCCATCTCGAAGAAATTCGGCCCCATGGCTGCCACACTCGCCTCACTTTGGTAGAATGTCTTTTCTGGATATCGGCGGCTATCACCGGGGAAATACATATAGCGGTAGTTGTAGGAGTTGACCTCGGTAGCTATGGCAAGGTCGGCGGGAATGGAGTCTGTATCAATATTGCGGTATCGAGGATGCATAGCGACTGTCGTCAGACGGCTGTCGTCATAACGGCGGAGCAGTTCACACTGCAGCTTATAGGCCGTCACGCCCCAATCGTTAAACGGCAGGTTTGAATACTGCTGAAGCTCATTGCCGAGGCTCCATAGGATAACGGAAGGGTGGTTGCGGTCGCGCTTTACCCATTCTGGCACATCATGCTGCCATAACGCCTCCCATGAGACGCGTCCTCCAGCATATTGCTTCAGCCATTTGTCGTAAAGCTCGTCTACGACAAGAATACCCTCACGGTCGCAGATGCGGAGGAACTCCTCGCTATATGGATTGTGGGATGTACGGATATGGTTCATGCCATACTGCTTGACGAGCTTTATGCGCTTCTCCATAGCACGTGGATAGGCAGCCGCACCTAGAGCTCCAAGAGTATGGTGGTTGGCATAACCTTTCAGCAAGACTTTCTTGCCATTGAGCTTGAAGCCCTCATCAGGAGTAAACTCTATGGTACGGACTCCGAATGGCTCGCTGATACAGTCGGCAACACTGCCAGAGGCATCGTAGAGTGTCACCTCGGCTGTATAGAGATAAGGTGTCTCACATGACCACAGATGAGCATCTGCAAGGGATATAGGCTCAAGCTCATACTCACGGTCACGCCATTTTGCGTTGAAGTCAAGCTCATGGCGAGTGTCTGACACGACAGCGCCTGCAGCATCCTTAATCCTCACTCCTACAGACATTTTCCCAGACTTCCCTTGATTGAATATCTCTGCTCGTATCAGCACCTTGTTGTTGTCGACAGTACGGATGAAGAGCGGATGGCGTGGAAAATATAGCTTGCGGTTGGTCACAATTATATTGACATCACGATAGAGTCCACCGCCAGTATACCAGCGTGAGTTATTCGGCTCGCGTGTGTCTGCCTTGACAACAATCTCGTTTGGTGAGTCGAAGCGTAGACGGTCGGTTATGTCTATATCGAAACCAAGATACCCATAATCTGTCCCTCCAACAAGTTCGCCGTTAACCCACACGTCACCAACAAGCATGATGCCCTGGAAATCGAGCATGACACGCCGACCTTTCCATTCGGCTGCGGGAGTAAGCTCGTATCTGTACCATCCTGTGTTCATCTCCTTGAATCCACGTGGACTGAGACGGCTACGGACATTGCTGCCGGCATCACTGTTGTCAGGACGCTCTGAGGCATCAGGCTCAACCCAAGGCTGGTTGATGAGGAAGTCATGAGGGAGATTGACCGTCTGTGTCTTAGCTGTGCGCATGTCAGAGACACCTGAGAGTGGGCCAAGATGGAACTGCCAGCCTAGGTTAATATTGACAGTGTCTCGTACAGTTGCATGCATGAGCGTTGTGATGCTAAGAGCTGCTATTGTGAATATAGTTCTCTTCATGTATTTGTATGTTATTGATTTGTTTTTGTGTATGTTCCGTATCACTTTTGTTATAACGCAACGATGAGCGGAACACGACGAAGTATGAAATCCGACGGAACTTTGTTTTCCATATTATTTAAGGTAGGCAGCGAGAGGTGACTTTATTGCCTTCAAGCCACGTGCCACACTTTTGGCATTGAGCTGTGCGCCCTTTAGCGATGTGTGGGTATGGTCGTGGTTATAGTATGCCTTTGCCTTCTTCTGTCCCTTACGGTCAAGATAGTCAGCCGATATATTATGCACATCGACAAATTCCACTCCTGTCTCTGCGACAACCTCACGGTACCATTTGCCGTATGTGTCATTGCGGCGCTCTATCTTCCCTCCAGGCCATTCGTTGCGTGGTGTCAGTGAGACGAGGATTGGTGTTGCACCTTTCTCACGGACATCCTGAATGAACTTCTTCAGATACCATCCGAAGGAATAGACCACCTCGTACTGTCCGCTGCCTTCAAGCTTGTAGACATGGCTCGTATCC
Organism: Hoylesella loescheii; assembly: GCA_021531755.1. Lineage (GTDB taxonomy): Bacteria > Bacteroidota > Bacteroidia > Bacteroidales > Bacteroidaceae > Prevotella. The sequence goes on along the minus strand of JADYUK010000001.1, from coordinate 367,265 downwards.
TTCGTGCAAGCTATTGTGCCCCGCATCTTCTGGTTGTCAATCGGCCCTATATCGTTATGGCCGAACTGTATGAGGACATAGTCGCCCTTCTTCAGGCTGTTATAGACTTTATCCCATCGTCCTTCGTTTAGATATGTTCGTGTGCTGCGGCCTGCCTTGGCACAGTTGACACATGTTATCTTCTTCTCGTCGAAGACATTGTATGCCTGTGAGCCCCATCCCCACATACCGTCAGGGTCTGAATCGGCATTCTTGACAGTACTGTCGCCAGTTATGAAGACTACAGGTTTGCCTTCCTCCCGTTTGACTTCTACAGTGGGCGGGGTGACATCAAGCATCATGGCCTGTAGAGGTGCGAGTTTCGGGTCAGAACTCTCAGCTATACCTTCGGCTGCTGAACGCGCATTCATCATGGCTCCGAAACGGCTGGTGTGGATATGGTCGGTATAGAAATGATACTTCTCTTTCCAAGGACCATAGCTGTCGAGTTTTGAGGCAGAGCGCTCATTGAGGTCGACAAACGGAACATTCTCCTGCTCTGCAACCTGACGTGCCCAGAGCCCGAAGGTCTTGTCGACGCGTACTATCCTGCCATTGCTGTCATAGGCATCACGGGGAGTCAGGGACATGAGTATGGCATGTGCGCCGACAGCCTTACAGTCATTGATATATCGGCGAAGATACTCACCATAGGTATAGACGGTCTCTTTCACGCCTGTCTCCTTTATTGTAACGCAAAGCGAGTCGTGGCCAATGCCTGGGATGCTGGCTCGTGCACGTCCGCTGTCATACGGGCCGTTGTCATTATGGCCGATGGAGATAATCACCCAGTCGCCCTTTCGGATGCCTTTGCGCACATCAGGCCACAGACGGTTATAGAACGTGCGGCTGCTGGTACCCCCGAGAGCCTGGTTCTCGACTGTTATACGTTTCTCATCAAAGAAGGCATGAGCATAGAAGCCCCACCCCCATTGTCCGTTGTTACCATTGCCGAGAGTGCCGTTACGCATAGTTGAATTGCCAACAAGAAAAAGGACGGGATTGTTTCCCTTACGACTTGTGCCTGGAGTGATGCGGGCTGTCTCGGCCTTGCCGAGACTGTCGAGAGTGAGGTCAACGACTTTGTTTACATCCTCCATAGGGGAAGAAACCTGTGCATGTATTGTGGACACTGTCATGAGAAGTGCAGTTCCAAGGAAGAATGTTCTTAAAAGTGTGTTTTCTCGCCATGGCAATGCCTGAGCATGCTCAGCATTGCTCATCTGGCTTAACGAAAATGTTCTCATTTTATCAATAATTTAATATTCTTTACGTGTGGTGGTTGGTTGTATGCGACATTCTGCCATGCTATGCCCATGCGGTAGATATGGTCGTGCATGAGTGTCACAATGCGGTATTCTGTCGGGATGTTTGTGGTGAAGATGTTGAGATGGGAGGCATCACTACTATCCCAGAATATCAGCTCCTCGCGCCAGTCGCCGAAGAGGTCAGCCTGAAGGTTTGGTGTTGCCTTTGTCCAGTTGCATGAGTTTGAGTTACCCATCTCGTAAAGATGCAGACCGTTTGAGAGACTTAGGGGGACAGCCTTATGGCCATCCCATTTCTGAAGATACGGAGGGAAGAAGGGACGGCGGCGCTTATTGGCGAGCAGCTCTTCCTGAAGGTCACCATCCCAATAGATACGGAAGTTTATGGCGGGAATACTGTCCGAGATGGCATTGCCGTGAATGTCACGGACAACAGGGTTGCAGATATGCCACATCTCACATCCCTCATATTCAGCGTCGATATCTGCGGCAAGTCCGCGCCCTGTATCTACAGATGCTGGCTCGCTCCACAGTATCTCTCCAGTACGGGCATCGCGGAGGTCGGCACCATAAGGATAAGCCTCGTGTACCATATAATACTCAAGTCCGGGACGGCTGGGGTCAAGGTCGGCAAGATGCTGGGCGTCGCCATGGCCGAGACCTGTCGAGTAAAGAAGGGAACCGTCGTGGTCTATCGCTGCTGAGCCATAAGTTATCTCGTCAAGTCCGTCGTCATCGACATCAGCGACAGCTATGCTATGGCAGCCCTGTCCATAGGCGGTAGATTTCAGGTTCTTTGCCTCTCGTACTACCACTCCCTCTCCGTCAGTAAGTCTCCAGTGGCTATCGGACAGTGAGGCGTGGAGCCAGCGTGTCTTCAGGCGTTTACCATCAAAATCAACTGCCCAAAGATATGAGCGTGTATAATAACCACGACACATCACAGCACTCGGGGCTTTCGTCTCTCCATCGAGATTTGCCACACAAGCAAGGTAACGCTCTCCGCGGTTGCCTATGGTAGACTTATCGCCCCATCCGGCATACTCGGCCTTTCCTCCCACGCCGTACCCACGGTTAGGATTGTACCAGACAGTATGGATTGCTTTGCCGGTCAGTCCGTCAAAGACAGTCAGCAGTTCCTCGCCAGTCTGCACACGTCCTTTCAGGTTGCGATGGTCGGCCTTGTTGTCTATCATCCGTATTCCATCATCATCTGCAGCCTCCGTAACATAACGTCGTGTAGCATCGAGCGAGCCCGGAGCCGTCTTGCATATAAGCTCAGCACGTCCATCGAGATCGAAGTCATAGACAAGGAATTGGGTATAGTGAGCCCCGGCACGGATATTACATCCGAGGTCAATCCTCCACAACTGCGTGCCGTCGAGGCGGTAACAGTCGAGAATGACATTGCCTGTATATCCGTCATGGGCATTATCGTGGGCGTTAGAGGGGTCCCATTTGAGTACGAGCTCATAGTCCCCATCACCGTCTACATCGCCTACGCTGCAGTCATTAGGCGAGTAAGTATATGGCTTCCCGTCTGGGGTTATAGAGCCATCTGGCCGATTGATATGAATCTGGCGATATATGTCAGTCCATGGTTTGATAGGCTCCGAGGCTGTCTCCCGTTTTCCTCTCGTGCGCGTGACAACCTGATAGATGCTGTTACTCCTGCCGCCTTTGTCAGTGAAGTTAGTCACTTTAAGTCCGGAGGCCACGACCTGTGCGTCTCTGACGACATCGAACACAGTATTCTCCTCATCAGTCGAGAGCATGCGCCAGCTGACGAAATTTCCTTCTTCCATAGCAGGAAGAACAACAACACCGCGTGACAATCGCTCCTGGGCCATGGAGATGATTGATGCCAATAACAGCATCGGGATAAGCATGTTAATACGTGTCATCTGATTTTTATAGATAGTAGATTCAGGTTTACAGCTACAAAGTTACGAATTTTACAAATATTGCACAAATGTTTCATCGTTTTCTTTATTTTTTCTGATAATAATGTGAATCATCTGGTCAGTTTTGGCTTCAACTCGTCGGGAGAGTCATTTGTGTACATATTAACTTCTCCTGATATCTTCGTGAAGAGGTCAGAGATTAACTGGAGACTTATCTCATCTTTCGGAGAGAAAGCATCTGACTGCATATATCGAAGGATGGAGTGCCGCATCTGACGTGCCACATGGCGAGTATCGAGAGAAGAAGACAGGTCCATAGTGGTCATGAGAAGACGTCCCTTCCCGACTCTAGCCTCGAAGAGCATGCCTATCTTACGTGAGACAAACCATGTGTCAATGCTCTGGACGATGGGTTGAAAAGCTGAGGGGAAATCGGTAAACTGCATAACCTGTGCCTTATTGACGAGTTCCCACCATTGGAGATTGCTATGTTTCTCGGTTGGGAAGTCGGTGAATATCGGATGGGTATTGTCTATAAGCAGACCTGTCGTGTGGGGCGGACGCATCTTAAACCACGATGTGTTCCAGAAAACCGGAAGGAAATGCTGGACAACCTCTTTGCCATAGCTGACCTTGCCTGCAGCGAGAAGAAGCACCTTACCTCCGTTATTAAGGATTCGGCGGACTTTGTTGTCAAGTATGTCTGCTATATACACATCACCCTGATGATTGGGCGAGGACTTTGGATAAACCCAAAAGTTCCAATGATTACGTGCATTTGTACCTGGAACAGTGACGATGAGTGAATATTTACCTGCCTGGGTTATATCATTAAGAGGAACAGAGAGTGTGCCGACATCGAGAAGGCCATAGCGGAGAGTGTCAGCTAATTCCATGCTGCCTCGGACATCATTTAGCCCGGGGCCGCATACCTTCCACTCCACCCTTTCACCGCCATAAGGTTTCTGACCATACCATGAGAGCAGCAAATCAGCGGTGAAACACTCATCTGTGGTATATGTGAACTTCTTTATCCTGGCGAGAGGAACAATATCTGAGCAGAACTCACGGAACTCGGACGACGTCACATACCCCTTATCATCGTAAAACACATCTGTCAATCCGACAAGGGCTGACCCCTGGCCACTATAGTCATTAAGGGCAAGGAGCTGGAAACCAGAATATCTGGGAGTGCGGAGATGACGCTCTATCTCATATTTGTAACATAATGTCTGAAGCTTTCCGGAAGCATAGAGGAAATCGTCTGCACGGCAAGACATGCCATTATGGGAGAGAAGGTCGTGGAATATCTCAAGATTGTATGGTTTGTTGACACCTGAATATTTCGGTATCTCCTTGAAATTCGGGAACACACACCATTGGCCTGTCTCGTGGCTGACGAAAGGTATTGTTATCCGTGTGCCTGGCATGTCTTTTCCATTATATACGGTTATCTTGTCTGAGAAATCGGTGACAGCCTCGGGCGGACTACTCCTCCATGTGTCAAGTCCTCGTGCGCCTGCCTTCACCGCGAATTGTGTCTTGGGCTGCCATGCCCATCCTCCACCCACGGAGAATCCAGCATACAGATGACGTGAGTCATGACGCTCCATTATCGGCATATACTCATTACACCATCTGACCCAATCGCCTGCAGGCTCATTGCCGAAAGCGAAGAAGCAGAATGATGGGTGATTGCCGTAAGTGTCGACAATGCGCAGGCTCTCATCAATCAAATAACTGTCTATTTGCTCCCCACGACCGAGCCTTACGCCATGATTAGGCCATGAGGGACCTTCTGGTTGTATATAAACGCCCGCAATGTCGGCCGCGGTGAATGCTGCCTCAGGAGGACAATATGAATGGAACCGGACATGATTTAACCCCCACGCCTTACATCGTTCAAAGACCCGTAGCCATGAATCAACATCAGTGGGAGGATAGCCAGTAAGCGGGAAACAGCAACTCTCAACTGTGCCGCGTAGCTGGACAAGACGATTGTTGACATAGAACATCTTATCACGAATCTCTATCTTCCTCATCCCGAAATTTGTATTGTAGGTGTATCTCCTTCCATCAGACATGACATTGACAGATAGACGGTACAGTTGTGGGGTGAACTCGTCCCACAGGAGCATACCCTCGCCCATACATAACGGTATGACAATCTCAGCCGTGTCTACTATAAATGTCTGACGGGGGGATGTGACGATATGGTTGCGGCTGCTATTGAACGCCTCAGCACACAACGAGACAGTCGCTCGCTCACCGATGAGGTCGCTGGATAATCTTATCCTTACCTCGGCCATCTTCCTGTCTATATCGGGAAAGACCCTCACATAGTCGATGGCATTATACTCCTGTAGCTCTATGCGCCCGACAATTCCGTTCCAGTCGCCCTGAGTCTGGTCTGAGACAGAATGTGAGTCCTGCCCGACATTAGCAACGTTAGGGTCATTGTCTACGCATATAGTTATGGTGTTCTCTCCTGGCTTGAGGATATTGTCGAGGTTATATACATGAGGAACGGAAAGAGAGTTGAAGCTTTGAATATGATGTCCGTTCACCCATAGCGCGGTAGATATATGTGGACGCTCAAGGAACAGGCGGTAACGTGCCGGCGAGCCATCTGGGATGATTATTGTGCGCTCGTACCATGCTTTGCCGACATAATGACGGGCAGGAGTGAGGAAGAATGGGAGCTTCAGCGTCTTCCCCTCCATGCGGTATTGTTCCATGTATGGGTTATGGTAAAAGCTGGAGTCGTATATAGCTCCTATCCAGCGTGTCTTGGTATCAGGTACATTGCCCTTCATGCGCTGTGGCATGGAACCGGGCAGGAGAATCCTGTCGTCCATGTTCTCGTCTGTCCCGAAACGCCATAAACCGCTGAGACTGATATTGTGTGGTAGTGACCGAATCTCGTCGGCACGCTCTATGAGGCTTATCTTGTCAAGGGTAAGGAGCCATTCTCCCCGCTCTTTAAGGAGCCTTGACTTCTGCTCTTTTTGCAGATAAACAGGTGCATCGTGCCGAAGGGGAAGAATCTTCAGCTCCACACGTCGCCCTACAAGGTCTGACAGCCGCACAAGCATCGGTTTGCCATTCCAGAAATTATCAGCGACCAGAATACCATCAGCATAGATACGGGCGCAGTCGGCAGCATAGGAGATGCTGAGGAAGAGATCCGACAGATTCTTCCTGCCACATACGATGTCGTTGACATCAAGAGTATAGACACGTGCCAGAGCGAAGTCGTCATCGGTAGGCATGGCTGCGACTTTCTGTCTGCCCATTGGCACCTCACGAGGAGCATCCTCTTCCTTGACAAGGCTGGCCGACGTTGTGATGTCTGCAATGGTATGCCAGTATTCCTCACGTATGGTGTCACCAGCAGAATAGAGTATACCTCCATCATGTTGGGCATAGTACAATCGGTCAGATATCTTGAACGCCTTACGTGCTGTCTCCTCATCAAGAATGCGCACAAGAGGCGATGTGCGTTTCTTGCCATCAATCCATACTGTTGGTTTTAAGCCCCTTATCTTGACGAGATAGAGGGTGTCGGCAATATGGCAGAAAGGCTGTGCGTTGGCTGTAATCCTATGGCCTTGCCATAACATATCTACAGGACGCACGTATGAATTCCCCTTCTCGTTATGAATACGGACATAGTCGTTGAAGAACTCGAAGCATCCACGACGGGCATATCCCGGCGCCAGGGTGTCAACATCCATAAGGGATAGCTCGCCGCCCCAGTCGGCAAGGAACTGGTGGAGCTGTCTTGTCTGATGGAAAGCCTGCAGGTTGGGCTGGCCCATCTCGCCTAACGGACATTGGAAATCATACGTCATCAGAGGCATATCATTATAGTTTGTGACATCTGACGCCTGTGTCTCAGCCATGGTATGACGTGGGTTATATGGGTTTGTGCCGCCATGGTACATGTAATAACCTAAGAGGTTTGAGCCTGACGCGAGCTTGCATATCGCCAATGGCATGGCCTCTCTGCCTGAGATGTTTATACGACGATGGTATGAGGGCATCATTCCGCCTCCCAACTCGCATGTCAGATAGGGATAGGCAAGTTCTGACTGAGACATTTGTGTATCCTGGTTAGTACCGAAGGTTTCCGTGGCTATGCCTCCACTCAAACGGGTGTCCTTCATCCTGAATGCCGCAGAATACTCGCCTGGCATATCTGTCAACTGCCTGTCCCAGAAACCGTCGGCATAGTCACCATATAATGGCAGAAGCTGGCCGAACTGTTCCTTACCATTTAGTTTAGGCCATCCAGTACGGGTATAAAAGGGAACGTCGAAGCCTGCGCTGACAGCTATCTCCTTCAGTTTCATATAATAGCTCCATGGCCCGCGACACTCATTCTCTATCTGCACACCAACTATCGGACCTCCTTGTTTCCATAAATATCCGTCAATCTGAGCGAAAATATTACGGTACAGATTCTCTACAGCTGATATGAATCCCGGGGCTTCAGAACGCAGCTTGTAGTTCTTCTTGTCCGACATGGATTTCCTCACTATCCACTCTGGCATACCACCCTGATAGACCTCACCATGACAGAAAGGGCCTATCCTCAACACAACTGGCATCCTCTCATCACGGCAAATGCTGATGAACGAGCGCAGATCTCGGCTTCCTTCCCAATTCCAGACACCCTCATGCTCCTCATGATGTATCCAGAAACAGTACGTGGCAACCATCGTCACTCCGCCTGCCTTCATCTTTCTTATCTCCCGGCGCCATTCATCTTTTGGCAAGCGTGCATAATGTATCTCGCCCATCACAGGCAATACACGGCGGCCATTGACAATAAAGCCCCTACTGTCTATCTCACAGGTCTCGCCATAAAGATTACGTGATGTGCCGAATTTGAAGGTCTGGGCAAACAAATCTGGCAAACAGACCATCATAAGTATTGAAAACAGTAGATAATTTTTCATAGAATGATTTTTTTAAGGCGTGATGTAGAGGGGGCATTATCAGGCAAATTACTCTTAATCTGTAAAGACTCGGTTCTGGTGACAATAATACGGATGCAAATATACACATTATTTATCATAGTTAGGCATCAATCAAATTATTATTCTGTGAAAAAAGCTTATATTTTTTGGAATATCTCGGTATTGCTCAGCAGAAGTTCATGAATCGGAGGGGGACAAACGTAAAAGCGCACACAACGCAACAGGTTATGTTTCAACTCTTTAGCCACATTAACCAGAAAGGCACCAAATGAGCTGCTCATTTGCACTGAATGAGCTGCTCATTTGCGCTGAATGAGAAACCTATAGGCACTGGATGAGAATAAGCTAGATTATGACCAAGAATATTTATCTCCATCTGTCAGAACGAGAATAGCTGAGCGATACGGTGTCAAGAACTGTTATCGCCAAGATTTCAAACTACATAAGGATATCATTTCCCCACGAAACGTATTCCTGGACAAGTCAGAGATTATTTGCAACAGCCATACGGTCTTGATTTCATAATCGAATCCACGAATATGTCATCACGTCACGGAGTGAATTGTCTTCTAATGCTGAGAAGTAATATTATCACGGAATACAATGTGTCAATTCAAGCATCAAGCACAATGTGACGATTGTCATCTATTTGTAAATATAACATCAAAGAAAATGAGAATTCACCCTACATGATTATTCATATATAAGTCACATAAGCACACAAAATAGAAGAAAATTTAATTTATTGACGTAATAAATCATATTTGTTTAATATTTTTTGCTATTTATTCGGAAAAAATAGTAACTTTGCACATGAAATAAAAGTTAATCTTAATCTACAAGATTCATACACTGTTATGTATTTTGGCTAAAAATGTTTGCCCACATTAAGCCGAGAGAATGTATTTTTGCTTGTACCAACTGACTATTCCCGTTTTATGACGGTTCGAAAACAAAGTCAATTTTCGTTCAAACGAGAGCATAACATCAAGCCTGCTTACTGTTATGCCAAGTTCTGACGAAAATCAGCATAGATAACTGACGGAACAGCGAGTGGAGAGACTGTATTTATTCAGACTATCCCGAGTCGTGACGGAAGAAGACAAAATCAAGATGAAGACGAAACCAGCGTTTCAGAAAAGCCAGACGAGCAGAGGCTGAGCTTGCTCAGACAATGCCATGGCGAAAAAGCGAAGACGTAAACCATCTTTTACTGTTAACCTCATCACGTTATTATATTGTCACAGATAATCTCAAACCTGTTTTTTCTTTGAGAGATATATTTGTATAGTATCAATTAATAAAATGGGGGGAGAGAAGTAAACATGGTTGGATCACCCCCACATAGGATATAATGATATAGAAGGCATAATGATGGCATAGAAAAACAGGGACATGATTATTAAAAACCTAACAATTAAATATATGAGTAAACATACTAAACTGAATCCTATCCTGCAGTTCTCTGTAGCTTGCATGGCTATGACTCTCTCTCCACTCACTGGAGTCCAGACTGTCAAGGCCGATGTGCTAAACGTACAGCAGACAAAGGCTATAAAGGGTACCGTTGTGGATGAGAACAACGAGCCAGTCATAGGTGCTACTGTCATCATCGTCGGTGGCGGTAGTGTACAAGGAACAGTTACCGACTTTGAAGGTAATTTCAGCGTCAACGTCAAGCCAGGACAGAAACTTAAGATTTCTTATATCGGTTATGACGACATAACCGTAGCGGCGAAAGAGGGAATGACCGTCAAGCTCAAGGCTGCCGACGGAGTACAGCTTGCCGCCGTGGAGGTCGTAGCCTATGGTGTACAAAAGAAGGTGACCATGACGGGCGCTGTATCGAGCGTCAAGAGTGAGGACCTTATCAGGACATCAGTCGGTTCAGTGAACAACGTGCTCGGTGGCCAGCTGTCAGGTGTCACAACAGTCCAGTATTCAGGTGAGCCGGGTAGCGATGCTGCTGAGATTTTCGTGCGTGGTAAGGCAACATGGGGCGACTCGACACCTCTCATACAGGTTGATGGCGTAGAGCGTTCGATGGCCGACATAGACCCTAATGAGATTGAGAGCGTTACTGTCCTGAAGGATGCATCAGCCACCGCTGTATTCGGTGTGCGCGGTGCTAACGGCGTCGTGCTCATCACAACAAAGCGTGGTTCAGAAGGAAAGGCAAAGATAAGCATCTCAACCTCGTGGACAGCCCTCTCGCCGACAAAGATGGTCGAGCAGGCTTCATCCTATGAATATGCGAGCTTCTACAACCAGATGTCGTACAACGACTATATGCAGAACGCAAGGACGGCTGTCGCAAACGGCAAGGTATCAAGCATAGAGCAATACATGACTGCAGAACCATTCCAGCCCAGTTTCTCGCAGGGCATACTGGAAAAGTTCAAGGATGGGTCTGACCCAATACGATTCCCTAACACAAGCTGGGCAGACTACATAATGAAGGATGTCACACTGCAGCAACAGCACAACCTGAATATATCAGGCGGCACAGACCGCGTGAAATACTTCATATCGGCCGGCTATTATTCACAGGGAGGTCTGTTCAAGGAGTTCGACCGCGGATACAACTACGGATACCAGTACAAGCGTTTCAACTACCGTGGCAACCTTGACCTCAAGGCAACAAAGACAACAACGCTGTCGTTCAATGTTGCAGGAAACGTGAACAACGCCGACAAACCTTATACAGGACAGGGTTCGTCGGGTATGATAAAGAAGATATACTATGCCACACCATTCTCAAGCCCAGGCATCATAGACGGCAAGATGGTCTACTGCACAACAGACTATACAGACGGACTGAACCTGCCATTCCTCGGTGACTCAGGTATGACATACTACGGAAACGGCTTCATGCAGACAAATATAAACAAGCTGCAGATGGACCTCGTGCTTGACCAGAAACTCGACTTCATAACAAAGGGTCTGAGCATGAAGGTAAAGGGGTCATATAACTCTGCATTCACTGTCAACAAGCAGGGCAACTGTGGCATAGCGACATTCAACCCTCTTGTGCAGTATGATGAAGCAGGAAACGTCATACTGAACCCTGACGGCACACCATATATTGTATATCGCCAGAACGGCAACGACACTGACCCATCATACAAAGCCTCGCAGGGAAAAGCACGCGACTGGTATCTTGAGGGCAGCCTCAGCTACTCACGCGTCTTCGGAAAGCACACTGTCAACGCTCTTATGCTTTACAACCAGTCAAAGCAGTATTACTACTCAAATGACTCATATCCCGATGTTCCACGTTCATACGTGGGACTGGTAGGTCGTGTTACATACGACTATGCCAACAAGTATCTTGCAGAGTTCAATGTAGGATACAACGGCTCGGAGAACTTCGCCCCAGGCCGCCGGTTCGGTACATTCCCTGCTGGTTCTATAGGATGGATTGCCAGTGAGGAGAAATTCTGGAAACCTGTATCAAAGGTTATCAGCTTCTTCAAGCTGCGTGCCTCTTGGGGTCTCGTTGGTAATGACAAGACAACAGAGATGATACGATTCATGTATCTCGCCGACCCTTATGTCACAGGCTCATGGGGACTCATGACCAACTGTCTCACACAGCCACTCACGGACACATACGGATACCTCTTCGGTAACGCAAACTCAGGTACCTCTGCTGGTATATCAGGTATTGCCGGTGCATATGAGTCTGTCAAGAACAACCCGGAGATTGGATGGGAGAAGGCATTCAAACAGGACTACGGTTTCGACATGTATTTCTTCAAAGACCGCATACGCACAACATTCGATTACTATCGTGAGAACCGTACAGATATCCTTCTGCGCGACGGAACAGTACCATCCTCACTCGGTTTCACCATGCCATACACTAATGCAGGAGAGACCAAGTCATGGGGATGGGAGCTCTCGCTCGCATATAATGACAAACTCACCAAAGATTTCCGCTTCTGGACAAAACTGAACCTGTCATATAACCAGAACGAAATTATCGAAATGAAGGAAACTCCACAGAAGAATGAGTTTATGTTCATGCGTGGACACCGCATAGGTTCACGCTCAATGTATAAGTTCTGGAAATTCTATGAGGGTGAGCAGACAAAAGCAGAATATGAGCAGGTATTCGGCACTCCATTCCCAACACAGCTGATAACAAACATCCAGCCAGGCGACTGCGTATATGTGGACCTTGACAAAGACGGACAGATTGACGACAACGACAAGACACGCGACAACGGATTCACTGACGACCCTGAATACATGGCGGGTCTCAACATCGGATTCAACTGGAAGCGCTTCACATTCAACGCCCAGCTGACTGGAGCATGGAATGTGACACGTTATATTACAGATGTTTTCAGCCAGCCTTTCTACTGCGCTTCAAACACAACACAGGGTGGACTCCTCTCATATCATGTCGACAACACATGGACAGAGGGCATAAACGAAAACGCAAATGCACTTTATCCACGCGCGACATGGAACAATGCACAGCAGAACTATGCAGCATCTGACCTTTGGGAGAAAGACGCTAAGTATCTCCGTCTAAAGACAGTCTCTCTTTCATACGACTTTATCAACCCTGCATTCAAGAAGATTGGTATGACAAAGTGTGAGGTGACACTCTCGGGTTATAACCTCTTCACACTCACTCCATACAAATGGGGTGACCCTGAGACAAGAGCCTCGAACGCACCTTCATACCCACTACAACGCACATACACCATAAGTCTTAACGTGGGCTTCTGATATATATAATAAGGTATTAAATAAATAAGTATAAAAATGAGACACAACATATTAAAACGTAGTGTTATAGCCACCTTGATTGCCAGCGCAGCCCTTACTGCTTGCACTGACAATATCGCTGTCGGTGATGCCGCACTCGACAAGGCTACCAGCTCTACAGCTACAATAGATACTGTATTCAATAATGCCGAATACACGCGCCAGTTCCTCGTTGGAATATACTCTAAGCAGTACTACGGCCTGCCTTATGCCAATGGTGGCGCATACATGCCACACTCTGGCAACCCATATACAGGCAAGATGGATGCCCTTACAGACTGCTGGCACTTGTTCTGGAATGGCGCTGCTGTCTTCGGACAGTATTATACTGGTGCCATGACCGCGACAGTGAACCGCTCTGACGGTCTTGACGGTCCGCTTTATTCATACGACAAGGAGTTCCAGTGGTACACAATACGCGCATCACATATTTTCATAAACAATGTTGACAGGGCTCCAGAGTCTGACATGACTCAGGAAGAGAAAAACCGTCTCAAGGCTGAGGCTCGATGCCTTATGGTTGACGCTTTCTTCAACACATTCCAGCATTACGGCGGTATACCTATCATGGATCATGCGTTGGAGACAAGCGAGGCTAATAACGAGATGCCACGTGATTCCGTAGATAAATGTGTCGATTGGATGATAGGTGAGCTCGACCAAGCTATCAACGAGAGCGCATTCCCATGGATTACATCCAACCCCGCAACAATGAATGGCAGATGGACAAAAGCGGGTGCCATGGCTCTGAAATGCAAGATTCTGCAGTTCGCGGCTTCACCTTTGCTTAACCCCAAAGACGGGAAACCATACTATAACGGCGCTTCAGAAGAGGTGTTGCCTTTCATCATGTACCTTGACCCTTCTAAGTACCAGCAACGATGGGATGATTTCGCAAAGGCATGCGACGACCTCTATAACGCTCTGCAGAGCAACGGGGAATACAAACTCGTGACAGCCGAGATACCATCATCGGCCAATACTGCTGCAAAGAAGGCTCCATTCTATCGTCTCGCATACCGAAAAGGCTATTACCTCAACGCCTCTACCGAGATACTTCATCAAGTGCGCGTCTATGGAAATGACCCAATGCAGACAGCACGATACGGCTGGCACCAATGGTACTCAAAGGATGTGCCACGCAACGCATATTGCCCTACACACGAGTATGTGGAGAAATTCTCATGGAACGACGGAGAGCCATTCAACTGGGAGAATGCCGCAAAAAAGACTTATATGAACCAGGCGACAGAACCAGATGTGACTGTCGTTGAATATCCTAACGGGACAAAAGAGTATACTGTATCAAACTTCGTAACGAACAAACTGACAGGCGCCATAACACGTAACGCCAAGTCACTCCATACAATGTTCGTAGGTGGCGATGTGCCAGCAGGCGGACGACAGATAAACACAAATCTCACACGTGACCCGAGACTCTATGAGGAGTGCATCGTAAACGGACAGAATATGAACCTCGACTGGACAACCGCTTCCATGACAGGTTATCCATGGGAGCTGTGGTATAACGGCAACAATGGTGGAACAGGTGTCCTCACACAGCAGAATACCATGTTCGGCTCTGGATACGGTTTCAACAAGTACTATCTCGGTACAGGCGTTTACCTTGGTGACCAGAGCGCAGACTCATACCGATTCCCAACACAATGGGTAGCATTGTCGCTCCCAGAGTTCTACCTGCAATACGCAGAGGCTCTCGTCATGCGCTCTAATCCAGATTATGACAAAGCTGTGAAGATGATTGACATGGTACGCTCACGTGTGGGTCTGCCTACCACAGCACGCCACTGGACTAACTCCACATGGAGAAAGGCTAAGGGATACTCAGCAACAACGGTAGCGGCTGCAGCGACAACACCTATAACCCTTTCAAATGGAGAGACATCGACAGAGTTCATGGAGGAACTCCTTGACGAGCGTGTGCGTGAGCTTGGACTTACAAACGCACGTTGGTTTGACATGATACGCCTGAAGCGTACCGACTGGATGACAAAGCAGCTCCATGGAATCGAGCAGTATCGTATGATACAGAAGGGAACGGTTTTCGTAAGCCGACACGTAGCATGGGTCGGTGCTGACCGTGACAACGACGCGTCATCAACACAGCCTCTGTTCTTCCTGAACTCAATAAAGACCATAACTGGCAACAGCCGTTACCTCTGGAATATGGACCCTAACAGCAATGAGGTGAGGAAGTGGCTGTTCGAACCTCTGCCACAAGCAGAGATAAACAAGAAATACGGTCTTGTCCAAAACCCAGGTTGGTAATAATAACTGAAAAAAAATCTTGTATATGAAAACAAAGAATATATATATGCTGACATTGCTTGCAGGAATCACCCTGCCAGCAATGGCCCAGTCTGACATAGCCGACTCTGTTGCTTATAAGGACCAGACAGTTGATATCGGAGCTAACCGCCTGTTCACACGTGAGCAGTCAACAGCTTCTGTCAGCATTGTCAGCAATAAGGATGTCAACAAACGCGGCGCACGCAATATCGGAAACAACATCCTCGGACTGGGTTCTGGACTTATCAGTCTTGATGGTTCAGGCCTTTACCATGCACAGAATCCAACATTCTATATCCGAGGCTTACAGTCATCAAGCGGTAGCACTCCCTTGATTATAGTCGATGGAGTTGAACGTGCCATTGAGAATGTAGTAGCAGAAGATGTCGAGAGTGTACAGATACTCAAGGATGCGGCAGCGACAGCACTCTACGGCTACAAAGGGGCTAATGGTGTCCTGCTCGTTACAACTAAGCACGGACAGTATAACTCAAAATCATTCTCATTCTCATATGACCATGTCTTCTCGTTCCTGACAAACAAGCCAGAGATGGCCGATGCCGCCACATATGCCTCGGCCGTAAACGAGGCTTACCGCAATCAGGGAAGCACAGGGAATGTAGCTTATAGCGATGCCGTCATCAATGCCTATAAAAACGGGACAAGCCCCCTATACTATCCAAATGTAAATTGGGCTGACGAGACATTCCGCAATGTGTCAAACAACGACCGTTTCAACTTCGAGTTCAAAGGTGGCACAAAGAATTTCCGCTATTTCACTAATGTCCAGCTCCTCACAAACAAGGGCTTTATAAAGAATTTTGAGAACGACGGCTACTCAACCCAGAACAAGTATACAAGGGGTACCCTTCGCTCAAATATGGATATTGACCTCAGTCCGAAGACTAAGCTCCACACACACCTCTTCGGTTTGCTTACGGAGCAGTCACAGCCTGGCGACCAGGCAGACCTTTGGACAATGATCTACAATATACCCGCAAATGCTTTCCCCATTAAAGTGAATGACGCTGTATGGGGAGGTAATTCAGTCTACACCACAAACAACCCTGTTGCCCAAAGCCAAGGGACAGCATACTACAAGAACCACCAACGTGCTCTTTATGCTGATATAGTTCTCGAGCAGGATCTGTCGGCAATAACAGAGGGACTTAGTGCTCAGGGACAGTTAGGCTATGACACATGGTCAAACATCTACGAGAACCATTCCAAGACATACCGTTACAGCAATTATCAAGTGACGAACAATGGAGACCTTATCAGTGATGGCAATGCCTCACTTGCATCTGTCGAGGGTTCAGACTCAAACATGGGTACAGCATCAGGTAATGATGCGTGGATACGTCGTTGCGTGTTCAACGGCGCTCTCAACTATAACCGCACTTTTGCAGGAAAACATGATGTTTTTGGACAATTGAAGTACGACTACGAGTATAATGACAAAACAGGCACTAACACGACTGTATATCGCCACAATGTCTCGTTATTCGCACACTATGGTTTCGATAAGCGCTATATCATCGATGTTGCCCTTGTCGAGTCAGGCTCAAGCCGCCTCGCACCTGGAAGCAAATGGGCTTTCTCCCCTAACGTATCTGCCGCATGGAACATCTCAAACGAGGCTTTCATGAAAGACATAACATGGGTTGACTTCCTCAAGATTCGTGCTTCATGGGGAAATAAGGCTCTCGACGTATTACCTGATGGAGACGTATGGACATACTATAACCAGTTCTACCTGATGAACGCAAGCACTTACCCATTTGACGCCACATACACAGGAACACAATGGGGCAATACATACCTCTCAACTGCTATGACACAATCACTCGGACACGAGCAGGCTAGCAAGTTGAATGTAGGATTTGATGCCACTCTCTTTGGAGGACTGAACATCTCGCTCGACTATTATTACCAGCACCGATATAATATATGGTACTCTACAGCAGGAAGCTACTCAAGTGTCTTTGGCCTTACAGCGCCTTATGAGAATGTGGGTGTTATAGACTCTAAAGGATTAGACTTGTCTGCTGACTATACCAAGACCATCAACAAAGACTTGACTATAAATGTGGGTGGTTCTCTCTCTCTAAACAAGACAACAGTAAAGGAGCAGGCAGAAGCGCCACAGTTATATGCAAATACATCTTCAACAGGCAAACGCTATGGCCAGGCATTCGGGTATGTTGCTAATGGATTCTTCCAGACAAGTGATGACATTGACGGTGATGGCATAATATCCGCTTCTGAGATGTCTCAGAAAGGCTACCCTACACAATCGTTTACAACAGTTTATCCTGGAGATGTGAAGTATGTAGACATCACAGGCGACAATATCATTGATAGCAATGACCGTAAGGCCATTGGCTATAGTACAACAGCTCCCGACCTCTACTACAATTTCCATCTTGGAGCTGAATACAAGGGCATCGGACTTGACGCTATGTTCCAGGGTGTCGGCAAATGGACCGGTTTCATGACAACGAATGGCCTTTACCGCTCTGCTGTCGCAACAAACACACTCTCGCAGTATCTATATGAGAACTCATGGTCGGCAGAGCGTGGAAATACAGACAATCCATTGTTCCCACGCCTCTCTACAACATCAAACGCGAACAACGATGTGAACAGTACCCTCAACATGTTCGACCGCAGCTACCTCAAACTGCGTTACATAGAAGTGTACTATAATCTGCCAGAGTCTCTACTCAAGAACCTTAGCATCGTAAATAGAGTTAAGCTCTACGTGCGTGGTACAGACCTTTTCACCATAGACAATCTCGACAAGGCAGACGCAGCCTCATATGGTGTGGCACAGCCGCTTACAAGAAGCCTGCAGCTTGGTGCTGCCGTAACATTCTAAAACTTAATACCCGACGATTATGAAAATTAAAAAGACTATATTGGGCTTTACAATGGCTGCGGTAGCATTGTCTTCCTGTAATATGGACTACAATGAATACACAGCCTACGACAAGGAGTATATCGAGCGTTCCTTTGCATATGTGGGAGGACTCATGACGATGGTATACAACGACATCGACACAGACTGGGGTAATCTCTCAGGTGCCATGCTGTCATCAGCTACAGACGAATCAGAATACAGTCATGAAGGGAATGCGATAGAAGACTTCTACAACGGCAACTGGAGCGCATCTAATCCTCACCAGACAATATGGACATCAGCCTACGAGGGAATAACATACTGTAACGAGATTATTGACAACTGGTCAAACCTTGACTTCGAGCAGTTCAAGCTTAACATCGACTACGAGAAACAGATGTATCTCTACAAGAACTATGTCTATGAGGCTCGCTGGGCTCGTGCTTACTTCTACTTTACCCTGTTGCGCCAATATGGTAGTGTTCCTTTCAAGACAACAAACACAACAGGCACAGAAGAGACAGCACTCCCTTGCACAAATGCAGATGACATCTTCAACTTCATCACAAAAGAGTGTGACGCTATAAAGGACTCAATAATCGAGGACTATTCTGCCAACCCAGAATATATTCTCGCAAGAGCTGAGACAGGTCGCGCCAATAAGTATGCTGTTCTCGCCCTCAAGGCTCAAGCAGCGGTCTATCATGCTTCCCCACTCTTCTCCCAGAACAAGTCAGCAGAAGAAAAGAAGGCTCTATGGGCTGCTGCCGTAGGTGCATGCAAAGAACTTATTGACGCAGCAGAGAAGAAGGGTATGGGACTGGCCGATGATATTGAGTCATTATGGGCTATTGATTACTACTCTAACACCCAGAGCTGTAAGGAAATAATCTTCGCACGCCGCACAGCATCAGCCAACACCTTCGAGGGCTACAATTTCCCTGTCGGATATTCATCAGGCCAGGGAGGCAACTGCCCAACCCAGGATCTCGTTGACGCTTTCGAGTGTACCGACGGAAAGAGCATATCAGAAAGCACCCTATACAATGAGGCTGAACCTTATGCCAACCGAGACCCACGACTCACAAAGACCATAGTGTTGAATGGAGACGCATGGCCTAATGATCTTGCAGAATACAGTGCCGACCATCCTACAGTTGAGACATACGTCGGAGGATACCACTCACGTACAGGCAACGCTGCAGGAAAATCGTATGCAACTCCTACAGGTTATTACCTTAAGAAATTCTGTAATGCGAACCAGATTCTGCGCGCACGTTCAGGTGTCTCAGTCACAACTTCGCCTCACGGATGGCTCACATTCCGTATGGGTGGCATGTATCTGAACTATGCAGAATCCCTATTCCAGTATTTCAAGGCATGTGGCAATTCAAATGCAGCTGACGCAAGTGGCAGTGTGACATTCTCTGATGCTGATGGCAATCAGCAGACTATCAATATTCCAGCGTCACAGACAGCCGCAAAGATAGCGAGCAAGACACGTACACGCTCTGGCATGCCAGCATTCGTTACAGGCATGACTAACGACGAGTTCTGGGCAAAGTACAAGAACGAGCGCCGTGTGGAGCTCGCATTCGAGGGACATCGTTTCTATGACATTCGCCGCTGGATGGAGGATGGAGAGAAGTTCATGAAGATTCATCGCATGGAGATAACAAAGAACGACGATGGCACATTCTCATACAAGAAGGTGCCAGTCACCCGTGGCGATGGCCAATGGCAGACGAAGTGGAATCTCTTCCCATTCTCACAGACAGAGATTATGAAATCAGGTAATGCTATAGAGCAAAACCCTGGATGGTAATCCCACACAACAATTATTGACTGCCGGTTGCAGACAAACTTAATATTTCGGTTTTGTCTGCAACCGGATACAAAAAAACATGATACTAACTCAATTTATTTATTAACTAAACACAATCAAGAATGAAAAAGTTTACTTTGATTTCATTGCTTATGGTCATCGTATGCACGATGGCAAAGGCAGAGTTGATGGACAAGTATTTCTACAAGATTCCGACCGACAAGGCTGACGGATGGACTCTTCAGGATGCAGGTCGTATGACTCTTACACCAAGTAAGGACTACCTTGAGGTGAAACTGACCAACAACGGTGGACGTATGATAAACCGTTTCTGGAACGAGGATGCATGGAAGAAGGTTGATGTTACAACTCTCCCAAACAACACCTACAAGTTCACAAAGGACATGAAAATGACTATCAACGCTACGCGTACAGATATGGAGTTTGTCCTTCTTCCTGTGAATGCTTGTACAGAGACAGACTCTCGCGTTTCTTCCCACAACTATCACTGGTTTAACAACGAGGGTGAGGACTATTTCTTCCGTTATCGTGTCACAGCCTCTACTGCTGAGGCTGTTAACATCGTCATCAACGAGAACCCCACAGCTCGTGGTGACTGGCCAGACCCAACTGAGGAGTCTGAGACAGCTACACTCAACGTCGGTGTGAAATACTCTTTCTCTGTTGTCATCAACACAGAGGCAAACACAGCGACATACACCATCTCTGACGAGGAGGGCAATGTCGTTAAGACAGGTGTCCATAACTATGTGTGTGCTGAGGACCGCGCAGGTATCTGGGTAATGTCAACCAATAGTGCCAACTCTGTAGTCCAGCTCTCTAACATGGGCCTCTCTTACGAGGCTGAGGGTCCGTTCGCTGTAGAGCCATCCGTTGACCTCCTTGCCGCAATCGGTGAGCAGCGAGCATATTATGTAAGCTTCGACGAGGGTCACACTCTGCATTGGAAACAGCTTGGTGATGCTGAGGATGCACTTGGCAACCCATTCAGCGACGGAGAGGAATACACAGCAGAATGGAGCGACGCCAACGACACACGTGAGTTTGAGCAGAACGCTGAGGAGTACTTCGGCAAGAAGATCATTTATTGTACAAAGTCAGGCGACCTTAAGGTCTGGACATCTCTTGCTGACAATGAGGCGAACGTATCAGAGGAAGTCATCTCAAATGTTGTTTGTGAGAGCATAACAATGCCAACTCCAACTGCAACAATAACAAACGTTGAGGAAGGCTACGGTAAGGAATACACCATCACAGCAGACAACTCCAACACTCTCTTGAAGCCGATTGTCACCATAAACTGTATTGTCAAGGATGCTGCAGGCGGCATCGTATCCCAGAAAGACATTCTCTCTGGCGAGAAGGTCACAATATCTGACGCTGGTTCAATCGAGCTCTTCTCATTCGACGGCACACACCCAATCGCATGGTACTCTCCATCAGAGAAGGTCACAATCACCAACAACGTCCAGTACTCAGTTGCTGAAGACAAGAACTATTGCATGACATATGATGAGATAAATGCAGGCAAGGCAGGTTTCAACATCGTTGAGATTGTGGACAATGCAGGCAAGTCACACTGGGACCGTATCATGTCGAGCGAGAAGCGTGGATACAAGGCTGACGGTACTAACGAGGTATACGTGGCAGACAACGCTGACTCTTATATCAGCGTCAAGGAGGGTCATGGTCTCTTCGCAGACACAGATTGCGGAACAGACAATGCGAAGTGGAATGTTCTCTGCCCAGCTGACGATGTATACTCATGCGCACTCCCACTTATACCATCGGAGGAGAACGCAGCACTTTACAAAGTCTTGAACAGTGGTGACCAGTATGCATGGGCTTACTTCCCATTTGAGGGTCTTGTGTATTATGATGTGAACACTAAGGTTGATGGCGACTGCGCTGTACGCTCTAACTACCTCAATATGCATCTTGACACAAAGTACATATCAGACGATACAAACAAGCCAAACTTCTTCATCGTCAACACAACTGGCGGATACAACCGTCCAGACAAGGGCGATTGCAGCAGTTCAGTTGTTCTTGTAGCTGGCGAGACATTCAAGCTCTATCGCTATGATACAGCTATCACAAGAGTAAAGGTTATGACATATCAGGGCTTTACTCCTGGCACAGGTACTGGCATCTCATCTGTTAACGCTGAGGAGACAACAGCAAAGGTGAGAAAGGTTGCTACAAAGAATGGTATTGTAATCATCAAGGGTGATGACGCATTCACTGTTTCTGGTGTACAGGTGAAGTAATTATCATTAATTGAATCATATTTGTATGGGCGGGGAGTCAATAATGGCTTCCCGCTTTTCTTTTTATTTTTGTATATTTGAAAAAGAAATATAATAAAAGAACGTACAATTCAAGAAAAATTACTAACTTTACACACAAATTCGTAACTACTTATCAAAAAACACACCTACTTATGAAGACAAAACTTGTTATGCTTGCCTTAGGCTCCATACTATCATGCACAAACGTCATGGGCCAGAGATTCGCTGACAGGCTCGACCGCGGTCTCGTGGCCGTAAAGACTTCCTCAGGAGTATATTGCTCATGGAGGATTCAGGCCGACGAGTATTATGACGTGAAGTATAATCTATACCGTGACGGTACAAAAGTCAATGCCGAACCTCTCGACGTATCTAACTATACAGACGTGGGAGGTTCAACAAGCAACAGTTACACTGTCAAGACTGTTGTCAATGGAGTGGAACAGACAGAATCTGCTGCCGCAAATGTATTTGCTAACAACTACAAAACAATAACCATAAAGCATGACAAATCTCTGAAATCGACCTATATACCAAACGATGCTTGTTGTGCAGACGTGGATGGCGATGGAGAGTTAGAGATATTCCTGAAATTTGACAACAAAGAAGAGGGAGAGCAACTATACCCGAAGAATGGCCCCACGATAAATGGTGTGGAGACAAAAGAATACACTATGCTTGCTTGTCTGAAACAAGATGGAACAGTACTCTGGTGGGTTAACTGTGGCCCTAACATGGGAGACTTCCAGAACAATGAGCAGAATATCGTTGGCTACGATTGGGACATGGACGGCAAAGCCGAGGTGGTAATGCGACTTGAGGAAGGCTCAACAGTCCATATGGCCGACGGCACTACATACACGATCGGTGCTGACGGAAAGAATGGGACAGCATGGACAAACTATCGTATACCTAAATCTTCTGGCTCAATAGAGTGGTTCACATACTATGGAAAGGAGTTCCTTTTCTATTGTGAAGGTGCAACAGGAAAGCCATACCAGTGTATAGACTATCCACTCAAGAGATTTGAGAATGGAGAGACAGACCTCAAGGCGGCATGGGGCGACGGATACGGACACCGCTCAACGAAACACTTTTTCGGTGCTCCATATCTCGACGGAAAGCATCCGAGCATCTTCCTCGGTCGCGGTATTTATACAAGACATAAGTTCATTGCATACGACGTTGACCCAGCCACACATGCTCTCAATGTACGCTGGCAATGGACAAACAATCAGCCTGGCTCACCATGGTATGGCCAAGGCTACCATAACTATTCTATCGCTGATGTTGACTGGGACGGCCGCGACGAGATAGTATGGGGTTCCATGGTTATTGATGATAACGGCAAGGGGCTATCGACAACAGGACTGGGACATGGCGACGCACAACATGTCAGCGACCTGAATCCTTATCGTCATGGACAAGAGATATTTGCCTGCAACGAGGATAATCCAGCCAACAATCTCCGCGATGCCACTACATCAAAGATATATTACAGGATGACAGACACAAACGACGCAGGGCGCGCGTTAGCTGGAAATTTCTATAACACTATTCCTGGCTCAGTATGCTACGGAGCACATGACACACCTGTATCAACAGTCATTGCCGACCATGTCAATGTCAATACTAACGGACTTGGAATGAACTTCAGGATATACTGGGATGGAGATTTGCAAGAGGAAAGCTTTGACAATATAACTGTCTCAAAACCTGGTGCTGGCACTCTGACAACATTCTCTGGCGCATACTCTAACAATAGCACCAAGGCAACACCGTGCTATCAGGGTGATATCTTCGGCGACTGGCGCGAGGAGGTCATACTACGCACAGGAGACAACAATCTACGCATATACACCACGACCACACCAACAGAGTGGCGGAATTATTCTTTATGGTACGACCATCAGTATCGCAACGCGATGGTATGGCAGCCATGTGGTTACAACCAACCTCCTCACGCTTCCTACTTCCTTGGAGAGCTGGAAGGTATTACTGTCGCACCTCCACCGCTCACAAATACTGGCCGTGAAGAAGTGGCAACAAGCATTGACGCTACATTCAATGGCAAACACGCTCTCCTTGCGACACAGGGCGACGCAAACATATCTGTCACAGATGGTGTCTCACCCACAGTCTTCACAGACAACGCCCCATCATGGATTCAGGGAAGCGCACCAAGCGAGTGTACTACAAAGGATACAAAGATAACGTACACATACTACACACACACACTTACTGGAGGTGCTTTCACCGGCAATATGCGACTGGTTAAACAGGGCGACGGAACGCTTGTACTGCCAAACGTCAGCCAGACATATTCTGGAAAGACCGATGTTTGGGCAGGAACATTACAGTTTGACGGGACAATGGAGAACAGCCCGGTATGGCTCAACCGTTTCTCGAGACTCAGCTCGGACGGAGGAAACTTCAAGGCCGGTATAAAAGCTGACTACGGCTCGGAGATATATCCTGGCGGTAAAAACAAGACAGGTACTTTATCAACATCTGAACTCGCCCTTGGGTTTGGAGCACGCGTTATGTTCGATGTGAACGGAAAGGATGTTGACAAAATTATAGCCAGAAAGATGACTATAGAGAAGAAAGACTGGGAGAATGGTCCAGAGTACTCTGCTCCGGTTTTTGTTTTCACATCCCAACCACAAGAAGGAGAATACCTACTTGCAGAGATAGAGGAACTGACAGGAGATATCCACGACATCGTTGTTGAGGGGCTGTCAGGAAAAAAACACGATATCACCTACGCTGACGGCAAGCTGATGCTGGCTATCCAAGACGGACGTGATAGCGAGAACGTTGTTTGGACAGGAGAGCAAGGAGCTGCCTGGGATCTCATGAACACCGAGAACTTCTCCTCTTCAGATAAGAAATTCGTTACAGGCGATGATGTCACATTCGACGACAATGCCACAGCGACAGAGGTTAACATAGCAGAGAACGTCACTCCAGGAAGCATCGTCTTCAAGAATAACACCAAGTCATACACAATCTCTGGCAATGGAGCAATCGAGGGCAATGCACAGCTTGTTATAGAGGGAACAGGAACGGTGAATATAAACAACATCAACAAATATTCAGGTGGCACGATAGTGAGAAACGGCACACTATCCCCATCAT
Source organism: Hoylesella loescheii (assembly GCA_021531755.1). GTDB lineage: Bacteria > Bacteroidota > Bacteroidia > Bacteroidales > Bacteroidaceae > Prevotella. The sequence continues at coordinate 341,797 of JADYUK010000001.1, read as the reverse complement.
CGCTCGCAAACAATGATGGCCAGGAATATTGTGCATTAGGCGATGCCGGAAACACTATCACCCTCGAGAATAATGGCAAGCTCAAGACCACATCAGACATGACATCGTCACACATCATCGTCATCGGAGACAACGGCGGAATAATAAATACCACGGGGACACTGATTCTCAACGGTGGGATAAAGAAGACTGGCGACGGCAAGAATCGTGATCTGAAGAAAGAAGGAAAAGGAACTCTGCAGCTTAATAGCCCGGCTGACTATGACAAGCTATATATAAACGAAGGCAAAGTATACGACTTCTCTGACTCTCATTTCAACGGAAAAACCGTTGTGCTTAACGGCAGCAAAGTCATACTACAGGCTGAAAACACCATTTACAGCTCTAACTCAGACAATTTAAACATTGAGGTTCCAGAAGGGAAAACGGGTACATGGTATCCTGACGGACGTTGTGACTATACAGGCAAACTGACAGGTGCAGGCACAATAGAAATATACGCCACATGGGTTCGCTGCCAATTCAAGGGAGACTGGAGTGGATTTACAGGTACCATCAACGCCAAGCGCGGGAACAAGAACGCGTATGAGCCAGTGTTTGATTTCAACAACACATATGGCATTCCACACGCCACACTGAACGTTGATTCCCGATTCACAAAGGACACTCCATTCAACACTAACGGCAAGAGCTTCGCCATAGGCGCCCTTACTGGCTCAGGTTATATCGGCAATGGTGGAAACTACGGCTCCTCGACAAACACTCTGACTATCGGCAGCAAGAACACTAACTTCACCTTCTCTGGCTCTATCAATGGGAGCAATGTCGTGAAAGATGGTACAGGTATATGGACTATCTCGTCAGAAGCTGTGCTTGGAAACGCCAAATCTCTTAAAATAGTGAATGGAGCAGTAAAACTGAATAAGGCTGCCGCAACGAGAACAATGACATCTCCAACAATTGCATATGTCCAAGACGAGGGCGAGCTGCGCGGACTCGGGTATGCATACGGCATCAACATGCTGAGTGGAGGCTCTTTGCGTCCGGGAAACAATGCGCCTGAAAACCAGACTAAGAATACCGGATTCATATACATTGAAAAGAATCTCAATGCAGAGGCTGGCTCAAACATCTATGTGAACAAGACAAAGGCTGACTCTCTATCAATAAACAACATCACAGGTGCGAAATCACAGGCATGGGCTTTCGTGAAAGTGGGTGGTAACGCAACCCTCAATGGTACAATTAATGTTACCTACGGAGAATCATGGACACCGTCAGAAGGCGACTATGTACGCGTCATCAAATGTGATGGAACAATCAGTGGCACACCAACTTTCAATCTTCAGAATCTCCCTACTGGACTTGGTTGGGATACATCAAGCATCCTCACCGAAGGTATTATAAGGGTCACCACATCAACAGGTATAAGCAATATCAGTACTGACACATCGTTCGTAGCTGATGTATACACATTAGGCGGAATGAAAGTGCTGACAGGTATACTGACCAACAAGGAGACTCTGGTTTCTGACCTTAAGAGCCACGGCCTCCCAGCTGGCATGTATATTGTCATCATGCCTAATGGCGCATTGAAAGTGTCAATAAAATGATAACACGCTCATTCTGAGATATCTTCACAGACGTGATAAATAATAGGATTGGGTAGCGGACATTATTGTCCTCTACCCAATTTTCATATGTTGGACAACTGGGTATGGCATCATCGGGAAGATATTAAGAAATTTGAGACTAATGCGGCTTCATGCCTTCAAGCACCATCTCAATCTCATGACTATTATTTATGGACTGTAAGGAGTATCTCCTATCATGCTAAAGGTATTGAAAATAGTGCTCACTTGTATTGTATCAAACGGTCATTCAGTACATATTGTAAAATTGTTGTTACAGAAAGAAAACTGTAAGCAAACCATACCATAGAACTAACGATTTGAAAGCAAATGAGTCAATTATCGATGCATAACGGAAACAGTGCAGATGATTGGATATAAAAAATTAAGAATGTATAAGACATGCATAGCTTTGTGCATGAGGAAAAATTAACCATAAATATCATACTTCAATGTTCATAAATTCTCAATTATGCAGATTAATCAGAAGAATTATATCACTAATGCTGTGTTTTTCACTTTCTTATTGAAAAACATGGCATTTTTTTTGCCCGAACAAATATATTTACGTAATTTTGCAGAGATAAAGGGATTTTCTGCTGACAAAGAGCAAATGGGATAACACCCTAATCCATCAGACAACGTTCTTAAAAGTGCGTTTTCTTGCCATGGCAGAAATCAAGCAAGCTTGTCTCTGCTCATTTGGCTTATCGAAAACGTTCTTAAAAGTGCGTTTTCTCGCCATGGCAGAAATCAAGCAAGATTGTCTCTGCTCATTTGGCTTATCGAAAACGTTCTTAAAAGTGCGTTTTCTCGCCATGGCAGAAATCAAACAAGCTTGTCTCTGCTCATTTGGCTTATCGAAAACGTTTTGAAGAGCAAAATATAGTAACAACAATAATATGCTTACACTAAAACTTATAACAGAAGAATATGACCGTGTCATCAGCGGCCTGGAGAAGAAGAACTTTAAGGGAGCGCGCGAGGCAATAGATAATGTCCTCGCCATAGACAAACGCCGCCGGGAGACGCAACAGCAGAACGACGCCCTGCTCGCCGAGCAGAAGAAGGCTGCTGCTGAGATAGGAAAGCTGATGAAGGCCGGAGACAAGGATGCGGCAGAGAAAGCTAAGGCTCGCGTGGCTGAGATGAAAGAGCAGTCAAAAGCTCTTGAGGAGCAGAAGGCACAGGCCGAGAAAGACCTCATCACAGCTCTATGCCAGATACCTAATATACCATACGACGAGGTACCTGAGGGTAAATGTGCCGAGGACAACTGGGTCGTAAAGTCCAACCTCAAGGAATGTGTTGAGGGTGAGGATACTGTCGCCAACTGGACATGTAATCCAGAGAACAAGGAAGCTAAGGTGCCACATTGGGAGCTCGCAAAGAAATATAACCTCATAGATTTCGACCTCGGTGTGAAGATTACAGGTGCGGGATTCCCTGTATATATCGGGAAAGGAGCACAGCTGCAGCGCGCCCTCATAAACTTCTTCCTCGCTGAGGCCAACAAGGCTGGATATACAGAGATAATGCCACCAACAGTTGTCAACCAAGCTTCTGGCTATGGTACAGGACAGTTGCCTGACAAGGAAGGGCAGATGTACCATTGTAACCTTGACGACCTCTACCTGATTCCTACAGCCGAGGTTCCAGTGACGAATATTTACCGTGATGTCATTCTCGACGAGAAGGACCTCCCGATAAAGAACTGTGCATACACACAATGCTTCCGCCGTGAGGCTGGCTCATATGGCAAGGATGTCCGCGGACTCAACCGTCTGCATGAGTTCTCGAAGATTGAGATTGTACGCATAGATACTCCTGAGCACTCTCGCGAGTCGCACAAGGAAATGATAGCTCATGTTGAGGGTCTGCTCCAGAAGCTTGAGCTCCCTTACCGCATACTCCGTCTCTGTGGTGGCGACCAGTCGTTCACATCAGCCATATGTTATGACTTTGAGGTTTACTCTGAGGCTCAGGGACGCTGGCTTGAGGTGTCTTCAGTATCTAATTTCGACACATATCAGGCCAACCGCCTACATTGTCGTTACAGACGCGAGGGAGCAAAGAAGCCAGAGCTATGCCACACACTCAACGGTTCTGCCCTCGCCCTGCCACGCATCGTAGCCGCTATTCTTGAGGACTATCAGACTCCTGAAGGCATACGCGTGCCTAAGGTGCTGGTTCCATATATGGGGTGTGACATCATAAAATAAACACATTACAGCACAACAGCAGACACAAGGAATATACCATCAACCGATGGAGCAGCGAGAGCAGAAGCCAAACTTGTTTGGATTATGCCGAGTCGTGACAGAGGAAGATAAAGTCAGCCGATGGAGCAGCGAGAGGAGAGGCCAAACTTGTTTGGATTATGCCGAGTCGTGACAGAGGAAGACAAAGTCAACCGATGGAGCAGCGAGAGGAGAGACCAAGCTTGCTTGGGCTATCCCGAGTCGTGACAGAGGAAGACAAAGTCAAGCTACACTATATTATGCGGCCTATGGTATATCGTATCAATACTCATGATGTCCTCTCCCCTGCTTCTTCTGTAGACACGAAAGAGTGAGGGAGGGGTTTCATGTGTAGACAATAAACAACAATGATCTCTTTTGCGATAAGTATAATAGCCTTGATATTAGGCTATTTCGTATACGGACGGTTTGTAGAGAGGACCTTCGGGCCAGACGACCGCCCTACACCAGCCATAAGTATGGCCGACGGTGTCGACTACGTCACTCTTCCTGCATGGAAGATATTCATGATCCAGTTTCTCAACATAGCAGGGACAGGACCAATATTCGGAGCCATAATGGGTATATGGTATGGCCCATCGGCATACCTGTGGATAGTCTTCGGATGCATCTTCGCCGGTGCCACACACGACTACCTGTCTGGCATGCTGTCACTTCGCAACAAGGGAGCGTCGCTTCCTGAGCTTGTCGGCATATATCTCGGAGGGAGAATGAGGCGTATCATGCTGACATTCTCTATCGTTCTTCTCGTCATGGTTGGCGTTGTCTTCGTAATGAGTCCGGCAGCCTTGCTCTCGACAATGTTCGAGGACACATGGGCGGGTAATCTCATGTTGTGGATTGTCGTGATATTCATATATTACTTGATAGCCACAATGCTGCCAGTCGATAAGATTATCGGTAAAATCTATCCTGTATTCGCCGTGGCGCTGATATTCATGGCAGCAGGCCTCCTTGTCATGCTCTTTGTCCATCATCCCGCGATTCCTGAACTTTGGGACGGTCTGGGCAATATGGGCGAGAAGCGTCTGGGCATAAAGAATCCTGACCCCCTCTTCCCTGCCCTATTCATCACAATAGCATGCGGAGCGATAAGCGGTTTCCATGCCACACAGTCGCCTCTCATGGCCCGTTGTATGAAAAGCGAGAGACAAGGACGCAAGATATTCTTTGGCTCGATGATAACAGAGGGACTTGTCGCACTCGTCTGGGCTACCGTCTCAAGCTATTTCTTCTACGCAGAGGGATGGCGTGAGGTGCTCGCGGCGACAGCTCCTGAGCAATTGGCTGCTGTTGAGGCAAAATTGGCAGCAGGCGATAATATCACACAGATATTCGGCAACGCCGCAGAGGTCGTAATGATTATGTGTAACAGCTGGCTTGGCATGGCTGGTGGTGTGCTTGCCGTGCTTGGTGTTGTGGCAGCTCCTATTACCAGTGGAGACACTGCATTCCGCTCTGCACGACTCATAATAGCCGAGTTCATCACACTCGACCAGAAACCTATACGTAAGAGACTGTATATCTGCATACCAATGTTTCTCTGTGCCATCGCCCTCCTTATATGGCAGATAGAGAACAAGGACGGATTCAATGTGATATGGAAATATTTCGGATGGGCAAACCAGACACTGTCTGTCTTCACCCTATGGACCGTGACAGTCTATCTCGCCTTGAAGAAGAAGAACTATTGGATAACCCTTCTCCCAGCTACGTTCATGACAATCGTCAGCTGTGTCTTTATCTGCATCTCAAAGCAGGGTTTCCACCTTGACCACAGCTTGAGTTATTTCCTTGGCATGGGTGCAGGTTTGATGTCTCTCGTGTTCTTCTTCAACTGGAAATCCAGAATGGAGACATTCTTCAAGGAAGGACAGGAACACTCGCGGCGGAATGCACGGCGACGTGAGGAGATGTGGGCTAAGGAAAGGCAGGAAAAATAAAGATATTAAAAAAGGCTCATCCCCCTCACTATCTACATCTCGTCAGGAATTGCCATACAAATATCGACTATATCACAATGAGAGACTTCAGCCATAACAAAGTTGAATACCCCCCGACGCCTATCACCCCCCCACACAGAGTCATGATGGCAATGTGATGTAGCCCCAATCCCTCAGACGAGACAGCCAGATAATAGAAAAAATCGTGGCTTATGATAGATGTTACAGCTAAGCAACGGACAATACATACAGAACGTTTTCTATAAGCCAAATGAGCAGAGACAAGCTTGCTTGAGCTCTGCCATGGCGAGAAAACGCACTTTTAAGAACGTTTTCTATAAGCCAAATGAGCAGAGGCAAGCTTGCTTGAGCTCTGCCATGGCGAGAAAACGCACTTTTAAGAACGTTTTCTATAAGCCAAATGAGCAGAGACAAGCTTGCTTGAGCTCTGCCATGGCGAGAAAACGAAGGTGAAACCAACAAATAAATCACTTCATGAATACAACAATTATGAAAAAAGTCTTATTTTTGCTCTTCGCTCTCACTATGTCTTTGACAGCGAGCGCCCAGTTTGAAGAAGGAAAATGGTATGGCGGAGCCTCTCTCTCTGGCCTTGACTTCAGTTATCAGGGTTCACGTAAGCTGAGCCTTGACGTGCAGGCCAAGGCAGGATACTGCTTCATGGACAACTGGATGGTTACAGCTGATGCCGGTATAGACACCAATAATGACTATACAAATCTTTCAATAGGTGTTGGCGTAAGATACTATATCATCCAGAATGGACTCTTCCTTGGTGCCGGATGCCATTTGAAGCAGGTGGACACACAATCGCACAACGACTTCATGCCAGGAATAGAGGTTGGATATTGCTACTTCCTGAATCGTCATGTATCTGTTGAGCCATCAATCTATTACGACCAGTCGTTCAAGTCGCACAAGGACTACTCGACAATAGGCCTGAAGATTGGTGTTGGTATATACTTTTAAGACAACCGTTTGAATAGATTCAGACGTTTTATCAATGATAATTTTCGTCTGCACTCGGCATAACAATTAAGCATGCTTAATGTTCTGCTCTCGTTTGAACGAAAATTGACTTCGTCTTCTTCCTTCGCGATTAACTTTCGTTGAATATCGGCTGCACTCGGCATAGCCAAGCAAGCTTGACTCTGCTCTCGTTTGCACGATTTAACTTTCGTTGAATATCGGCTACACTCGGCATAGCCAAGCAAGCTTGACTCTGCTCTCGTTTGCACGATATTTCGGGATAGTCTGAGTAAACTCAGCCTCTCCTCTCGGCTTGTCGTCAATTCTCGCCAAGCCAAAGTGAGCAAGCTCTCTTTTGGCTTTTGGCATAACAAAATCCTTAATATTTATGAAACACAGATTATTACTACTTGCCTCGTTCATGATAAGCAGCATTGCAGGCATGGCATGCACAAATCTCATAGTAGGCAAGAACGCTTCTGTCGATGGTTCTGTGATGTTCAGCTATAGCGCAGACTCATACGGCATGTTCATCGGTCTATATCATTTCCCGGCAGCAAAGCATGCAAAGGGTGAGATGCGTAAGATACGCGACTGGGACAGCAACAAGCCCCTTGGAGAAATCCCTGAGGCACGTGAGACATACAATGTTGTCGGGAATATGAACGAATGGCAGGTGTCAATCGGCGAGACAACATACGGTGGACGTGAGGAGATGGTAGACACGACCGGTATAATAGACTATGGCTCGTTGATATACATCGCCCTTCAGCGCTCAAAGACAGCGCGTCAGGCCATAGAAGTCATGACAACTCTTGCCAACACATATGGTTATTGCTCAAGCGGAGAGTCGTTCACGATATGTGACCCTAACGAGGCATGGATAATGGAGCTGCAAGGCAAGGGTCCCGGCTCTAAGGGTGTGGTATGGGTAGCCCAGCGTATACCGGACGACTGTATCTCGGCACATGCCAACCAGAGCCGCATACGCCAGTTTGACATGAATGACAAGAAGAATGTGATGTACTCAAAGGATGTGATACGTTTCGCACGTGAGAAGGGATGGTTCACTGGCCGTGATGCAGACTTCTCATGGGCCGACGCTTATGCTCCTGCAGATTTCGGAGGCAGACGCTATTGTGACGCACGCGTATGGAGTTTCTTCAACAGATGGTCAGAGGGAGGATTTGACGAATACCTCCCTTGGGCACTCGGGAAAGACCCTGACGCAAAGCCCATGCCTCTGTTCATAAAGCCGAAGAGAAAACTGAGTGTAGCTGACCTTGAGACATCCATGAGAGACCATTATGAGGGTACCCCCATGGCTCAGACACGCGATAACGACCCAGGCCAGGGACTTTATGCCTCACCATACCGCCAGACTCCCCTCTCGTTCAAGGTTGACGGCGTGACATACTTCAACGAGCGTCCCACATCAACCGTACAATCGGGATTCGTTTTCATATCACAGCTGAGGGGATGGCTGCCACGGCAGATAGGCGGAGTGCTGTGGTTTGGCAATGATGATGCCAACATGGTAACATTCACACCGATGTATTGCTCTATGACAGAACAGCCCGAATGCTACAACACTCCCGGTGCCGACGCTCTTACATTCTCTATGGACAACGCCTACTGGGTATGCAACTGGGTCAGCAACATGGTTTATCCCCGTTATGACATGCTCTTCCCCGACTTAAAGGCTGTCAGGGACAGTCTTGACAATATGTATCTCTCTCAGCAGAAGAAGATTGAGAGGGAGGCTATGCAGGTGTTGGAGACAAGGGGCGATGAGGCTTGTGCCAAATTCCTAAACGACTATAGTGTTGAGATTGCACAGTCAATGCTCGAGACATGGAGGAAGCTGGCTACATATCTCATTGTAAAATACAACGACATGGCTGTCAAGCCAGAGAAGGACGGCAAATTCATGCGCTCGCCATACGGTATAGGTGAGACCGTAAAACGTCCGGGATACAACGAGTACACCCGCCGCCAAATAGCTAAGCAGACTGGCGACTGGTATAAGATGCCTGAAAGCAAATAATTATGCCAAGCATCCTCCGTGAGGAACATCATCGGATGATGATGCTGGGGAATGTCGATAGAATAGAAATAAAGATGCAGGAGATGGACACTTATATAGTAGTGATTCCATCTCCTGCATTCCGTATAATATTCCATCTCCTGCATTCCAATAAAAAGGATATAGGCGAGAACGCGGATATTGCCATTGAGAGCTTGAACCTTTGCTCATTCCAGATCACCATCCGGCTCAGATATCCGGGAAATCATAGAATTCACTATACGGTTTTTCCTCGTGTAAACGAGCTCAAGCCTTTTACCCCATTTTATGAACGCTCACGCCCTCGCCCCAAAATGCTTGAGGTAATAGTATCTGGGAGATTATGACATCATAATATGTCTCGCCAGAATACGAGCCGCGCTTTCCACTTTCTGTGCGCATGGGCGCTTGGCATAGTATGCAGCGTTTCTCTCAGCAGGGACGTATGACAAACTTCCTGTTGGGACAGCCCCGTTCAGTCCGAGCAGTTCAGCGCAGATGACGGAGCCGTTCTCCCGCTTGAATTCCTCGATTATTTCCTGTATCTCTTTATAGCATGAGGCCTTGCCCTGCCTGTCGTCTCCTTCTGTCTGTCCGCAGTACATTCCTGCTATCATCACAGAACCTGAGACAGCACCACAAATCATACGCAGACGCCCTACTCCACCGCCGAAACCAGCCGAGACGCGGAGGGCTGTATCGCGATTCATACCGTACATATCGGCAAAGGCAGCCACAACACTTTGTGAGCAGTTATAACCCTCCATGAACAACTCTACAGCTTTCTGCACCCTCTGCTCGAGAGCATCCGTGAGGACATGAGGATTTTTATCATCATCAACAATCCCTGGTCGCTTATAATCGACGAATCTGAAATCATGGCTATGTTTCTCGTCCTTCGTATGCTCCTCACTCCATGCCTCTATCCATGAGCTGTAGTCAGGGAAGAAAGCATCAGCCTCGTCAGGGATATCATCAACCTCCGTCAGGCATAACATATCGGCACGGTCCATGGCCTGGGCGTAGACAGATGCCCCACCAATTATATATACCTCCTCGTCAGAGGAGCATTTCCCGAGGGCCTCGTCAAGAGAGCCATATACCTCACAGCCTTCGATACTGCTCACGGTATGGCTGAGGACAATATTACGTCTGTTAGGAAGGGCTCCTTTAGGAAGAGAGAGGAACGTGTTTCTACCCATTATTATTGTATGTCCTGTCGTCAGCTGTTTGAATCTTCTCAGGTCAGAAGGTAGCCAGTACAAAAGCTTGTTGTTGTAGCCTATGGCATTATTGCGTGCCACAGCTGCTATAATCCTTATGCTCATTATTCTAATCTATTGGTTTTTATGTGATAATGAATGATATGTGTCTTTGTCGTCCACTTACTGCAAAATTACCAATTAATTTCATAATATTAGCAAAATATCCTCCGTTTTTTTGGGTGAACCGATATTTATGCTTAATTTTGCCGAATACATATGGTTTGTATGACACACATTATCATTTATATATCACTTACATAAAGCATATTGACACAAATGAAGAAGTTTTTACTTACACTCATGCTTCTGCTTGGTGTTGCTACCATTACATACGCCGCAAAGGCCAATCCCCGCCGTATGACAGTGACGCTTGAGGACGGCCGCACTGTCCTTGTGGCACTACGTGGCGACGAGCATTTCCACTATTTGGCAACAACAAGGGGTGAAGTGGTCATAAAGACAGAGAACAACACATACCGTATAGCTACAGCTGCGGAGATGGCTTCTCTACGTGAGGAGAGCACAGCAGCCGATGTACGGCGCAAGGCAGCTCACACATTTCCTGCTAATACGATGCCATTCCCCCATACTGGCACCCCACGTGTGCTTGTTGTGATGATGGATTTTACTGACCGTAACTTCAAATATTCGAATGCCGACTTTGACAAATGGCTGAACAGCACCGAGTATGACACGAGCTATGCCTCATATACATGTTACGGCTCTGTAGCACAGTATTTTTATGATTGCAGCGGCGGAAAGTTCCGTCCACAATTTGATGTCGTTGGCCCATTCAAGGCAAAGAATGCCTCGACATACTACGGTCAGAATTCCGGAAGCTCTGACAGATACGACACTGAACTTTTGAAGGAAGCATGTCAGGCAGCATACAATGCCGGGACAGATTTCTCGAAGTATGACAGCAACAGCGACGGTTATGTTGACCTGGTGTATGTCATATATGCAGGATACAGCGAAGGCTCATCGGGCATAGACAACCTCATATGGCCTAAGTCTGGCCAGACATCAAGCATGCCGTCGTATGACGGCATGAAATTCTTCCGTTACGGACTGAGCAATGAGCTTTATGGAGGAAAATCTGACACAGAGCGCCTTGACGGCATCGGAGTCTTCTGTCATGAGATGTGCCACACGCTCGGCATGCCGGATGTTTATCCGACAAATGATTTCGGCGACGCCAAGAACTATGACAACCAGAGTATGGAATACTGGGATCTGATGGATGCCGGAGAGTATTCTGGCAACGGTTATTATCCCACACCTCTTTCGGCTTGGGAGAGAGAGTGGTTAGGATGGACCGACGAGATGGAGACCATGACTCCAGGAGAATACACCATATCTCCACTATTCGTAGGTGGAAAGGCATACAGGGTGCAGAACCCCGCCCCTGCAGACAGTAATGGTGATGAGTTCTATATACTGGAGAATATCCCTAAGGGCACAGGGAAAGGATGGTACGCACGCATGTTCAACAATGGCCTGCTCGTGACACACATCCATTATCTCGAGAATGAATTCACGAACTATCACAATCCTAACAACATCAAAGGCAAACCACGCTGGACCATTGTTCCGGCCAACGGACTTCTGCTCAGCTCATACCACCAGGACTACTCCATTAAGGAAATCATAGCGAACTATCAGGGCAACACATTCCCTGGTTCAGAAAATGTCACTATACTGGAGCACTGGAATGAGTATAAGCCGACTATGCCATACAAGCTCACAGACATCACGACGAACAGCAACGGCAGCGTGTCGCTCAAGATGATAGACACGACAACGGGAATTGAGGCCGTGACGACAGGCAAGAACGCTGATTGTGACAACAGGGTATTCACTATCGACGGTCGCTATGCAGGCAATGATATCAACGCGCTGCCTGCTGGATTATACATAAGCAACGGCAAGAAGATTCTAAGGAAATAAGATGACAGGTTGACGAGTATATAAGTTGACAAGATATTACTCATGCTGTCGTCTTTTGGCTTGGACTATCAACCTGCCAACACGTTAGCCCCGTCAACTCGCCATTCTAATTAGAAATATAAATACTGAGCCGGCACTCTACACACAAGACTTTCAGAGAGGTGGAGACCTTTTCTGGAGTTGTAATATCATGTGTGGAGGGTGCCGGCTCATCAGTTATAGCCAACCACCCTCCCCCAATCCTCACAATACGAAATAATTCTGCAAAACAAAAGAAAGCTCCAGCTTCATTATGCGTAATATAGTCTATTTACTGTTATTCTTCTCCCTCAGCGTCGGTGCGACAGATATTGACGCTTTATGGAAAAGCTTTGAGAAGTGTCAGGACAACGATATGCCACGACAGTCTGTACGTGTGCTTGAAGATATCAGCCGCCTCGCATCAAGACGCCATGCCTATGGAGATTTGCTCGGAGCAGAATTCTCCAAGGTCAGGGTCATGGGGTCCATATCAGCTGATTCTGTGCCACCGGCTCTGACGAAGCTACATCTGCAGGCAGCCCAGATGTGGGAGAAGCGCGCCGTAGACAAACAAGCGGCCATAACGGCATGCGTCTACCTTACTATTTTAGAGAAATGGATGAGCAGCATGGATGAGCGGGAAGCGGAAGAACTGAAGAGGAGACTCTGTGAGAATGTGGAGAGACACAGCATCACCCCACCGCCCTCCGCCGACTCATGTGTCATGTCCACCGCCAAGCTACTGTCAGAGACAGTCTACAACCCATATAAGCGTATCATTGACGCAGGCGCTGACGACAGGCTGTACGCCAATGACATGCTCTCTCTCTTGGGCCATGAGTTGGGTCTGTACAGGAGACTTGAATCATTCTACAGGCAGGCAGGCAACATGTCAGCTGCATGCATAGAGGCATATCTGCAGGCTGTGAGAGGTGGCGGTGAGCAGGAGGACAACGCCATGAGCCTAAATCGTGATATCCTCAGGACCGCCATGGACGAGTATGCCAGCATCCCTGAGTCATCGTTCCTTGCCGAGGCATACTATGACCTGATGCTTAGGGACGATGATATCTCTGAGGCAACACGCTATCTGTATCTATGTGAGGCAAAAGAGCGTTACGTGCCACTCTGCCAACAGCATAAAGCCATCCGCTACACATCATGGATTGACAACAGAATCGCAGGCATCACTATGCCCCAGCTGTCAGCAGAGATGTCCGACAGACTTATCCTGAGGGACATACGCAACATAACTGATGTCACCATCACTCTCCATCGGATAAATGCCGACGGGCGCTCAGACCTCAATGTCTACAACGATAAGGGACTGAAGGAGGTAAAGAGACTTCTCCTTCCAGATGAACCAGTGACAATAACGAGGAAATACACTGTCCCACGGTGGCAGACACATTCAGACACCATCGCCATGCCCCGTGTCCCTTACGGTGTTTATCTGGTAAGCGTGAAGGGGGATGAGCTGCTGACGCATAGCATCTACTACCATTCAGACCTTGCCTTGCTCTCTCTGCCCTTATCGCGCGACAAGCTTCGCCTTCTGAGTGTCTCTGCCTCTGACGGCCGTCCTGTTCCTGGCGCCGTGGTGGTATTCATGAAGAGGAGACAGGGAGGGAAAGACTATGATGAGGTCATGAGAATAACGACAGACAGAAGAGGAGAAGCCGTGGTTGACTCTATACCAGACGCTGAGACATATTACGTCTGCACATCGTCAGACAAGGCATTCCGCAAATCATACTTCCGTCCATACTTCTCCGCCTCGACCCGTCGTCATCAATCCGATATCCTGTCCGCTTTCGCCTCACGGGCCATCTACCGTCCCGGGCAGGAAGCAGAAGGAGTGGTCGTGGCATATAATGCTGCCGACGAGAACAATATTCATACATTACAGGGGAAGGCCATCAGAGTTGTCTTATACGACGCTGACGACAAGGAGCTGTGCTCAGACACCATTCATACTGACAGCTGCGGCAACGCCCCGTTCCGCTTCCTCATTCCTGAGAATGCCAAGCCCGGGCTCTCAAGGCTTTCATTCTCCTCTGATTCAGCCGTAGCCAACAATCTTACGTTCAGTATAGAGGAGTACCGGCGCCCGACATTCCATGTTGACGTTGTCAACCGCCAACAGTATTCAGACATTATATATATCCCCGATACAAAGCCAGCAGGAATCACGTCACCTGCCCGTAAGATGGATGTGGAATTCAAGGCCATGACATATAGCGGCACTCCCATACGCGACGCTAAGGTGAGATATACCATATCACGCCATCCACTTTGGCGGATGCCATGGCTTGGCGGGAAAGGCAAGAAGGTGATAGCCGCTGATGCCGCCACGACTACAGGCCCTGATGGCACAGTAAGCATACCCCTGCAGCTGTCACTGCCAGAGGGGAGCGCTGTCCCGTATGTCTTCACGGTGCGTGTCAGCGTCACAGACAACAACGGCGAGACACAATCATCTGTCCTGAGCTTTAGATGCTGCCACGAGTCTGGGTCTGCTGTCAAGCCCGTTCCGCATGGCATTGCCAGACGTGATACCCCCCTGAATGATTTTGAGCTCTCATCATACACATTCCCACAGCAAGGTGACATTGTTCTCACCCTAAGGCGCGACAACACATCCTCCCCTGAGTCTGACGCTTATGTCTACTACACGGTTTATGCTGACGGGCATCCTGTTGAGAACTCGGCATTACGTCTCGACACGCTTCACATGAAGCGCTTCAGTTATCGTCCGGAATATGGTGACGGGCTGACGATATCATGTGTATGGATTGAGCGTCATGTGACACACTCATTCTCAGCAACCATCCAGAAGCCGCGTCCTGACATGTCTCTCAGTCCCACATGGTCCGTCTTCCGCGACTTCACCTGTCCAGGCAGCGAGGAGTCATGGACACTCACCCTGCCTTCATCTGACAGCGTCAGCTTTCCTGCCTCACTCTCCGCCACTCTCTATGACAAGAGCCTCGATGCCATTACGCCCCATTCATGGACATTCTCCCCTGCCCTGCCCTGCCATCATGTCCATGCCCCATGGCGCAGTATGTATAACGGCCCGGTCCATGCCACGCTATATGGCACCTGGAGAGGGATACCGTCAGCCTATAATCTTTCCCTCTCATCGTTCAATGCCCTTGTCTCTCCCGGATATACCCGTTACCTGTCGGCTGCCGGAATGATGAGGAGAAACGCCGTCGGCCAAGTCTCTGCCGCCATGCCACGCGTCAAGAGGTTCGTATCAGAAGCTAAGATGGCTGCCGCTGATGCTGTCATGACAGAGGCAGCCGTCATGGGCACGGAAGAGACATCTGACAGGTTTGATGGCTCTGGCGCATCATATTATGCCGAATCCGCCATGGACTCAGACCGTATGGACGATTTGAGCCAGCTATTGCGCACATCGTTAGGCGAGGCAGGATTCTTCTTTCCCTCTGTCACGGCAGATAAGGACAGGGCTTTCCATATCTCGTTCCGTATGCCAGAGACCATGACATCGTGGCGTCTGCTCGGTTTCGTCCACGACAGTTCCATGCGCCATGCCATTATCGACACGACGATAGTATCAACGAAAGACCTTATCGTCCGTCCTAATGTCCCGCGTTTTGTCCGCGAGAAAGACCGCCCCGTGCTCTCTGTCTCTGTCCATAACGCCACCAACCGCGAGCAGAGTGTGGAGACAGTCGTGCAGCTCTCCAGCCACACATCCGCCGCCCCGTTCTGGCAGAAGAAGATTCATCACGATATCCCCTCCAGCTCGTCGTCTTCTGTACGCTTCGATCTTCCTGAGGTGACATCAGACAGCAGCCTGGTCATCAGCATTGTCTCACGCACGGCAGAGGGATTCTCTGACGGGGAACGCCATTCTATCCCTATCCTGCCCGATACGGAGGTCATCCGCCGCACCATAGCCCTCACCCTCCATTCAGAAGGCCATTATGAGTGTCCGCTGTCATCCATTGTCTCCCCCTCGGGCACACATGGCCAGCTGACTGTTGAGACTACGGCCGACGCGGCACGTCTCATAAGCTCAGCGATACCGTCCTCCCCGCTGTCACCGTCCTCCTCGTCCGATGCCATCTCCATGGCCACATCGCTCTACATATCGCGCCTTCTCTCCGTCCCCGACACCCTGTCCCTCGACCATCGGCTCCTGTCCATGCAGCATGCCGACGGTTCATGGCCCTGGTGGCAAGGCATGGAAGGCTCGCTCTACACGACAGTAGCCATATCACGCCTTCTAGCGCGTCTCCACCACCGAGGATGCCAAACCGCCCTGACAGACAGTATGCTCCATAGGTCAGTCCCGTACCTTATGTCTTATCTCGTGAAAGAGACAGAGCGCATGCGTGACTACAAGCGCCGCAATCCACGTGCCGCCCTCTACCCCTCAGAGACATTGACAGATATCCTCTACACCCTATCGCTCTATCCTGCGGAGCTCTCCTCCCGTGAGCGCCGTGAGGCAGATTATGTAGTAGACCTCCTGCTCCCTCCCTCGTCCACGACATCTCTCTATACGAAAGCGACGACCGCTGTCATCCTCAACCTCAACGGCCACAAGAAAGCGGCGCGCCGCCATCTCGCCTCCCTGATGGAGTACAGCGTGTCCACTGCCGAAGCCGGGCGGTGGTTCGAGTCTCCCCGCGCCCCATACTCGTGGCGCGCCTACCGCATACCCACCGTCGTGGCGGCCATAGAGGCCATGAGCCATGTCATGCCCGACAGCCTACACCTCATTGACGAGATGAGACAATGGCTTCTCCATGAGCGCAGGGCGCAGCAGTGGGACACATCGCTCGATACGGCAGACGCAATATATGCGTTCCTCTCCACTGCCGGCGACACGTCCGCCTCTGCCTCACAGGCGTCACTCCAGCCTACGCTGACTGTGGTATATAAGGACAGGCAGAGAGAGGACACTCTGATAGCCAATGCGCCCCATCTGCAGCCCGCCGCTCCCGCCGCTCCCGACACCCTCGGCACCCTCCCGGGCTGGCGCGCTCCGGGACGGTTGCAGTCAGCGACGCTCTCCAGTCCGCACCCCGACGGCCGTCTCCTCATAGAGCGCACTGGCAAGGGTGTCTCATGGCTCGCAGTCAGCGTCAGCCAGCACCTCCCCCTCTCCTTGTTCGTGTCACATGGCGATGGCAGCGGCCTCCATATAAGGCGTGAGATAATACTCCCCTCTGGCGGTGCTCCCCTCTCCTCGTCCGCCACACGCCGCCTGCCATTAGGCACGAGGGTTATTGTCCGCCTTACCATTGTGGCAGACAGGGATTGTGATTTTGTCGTCGTGCGTGATTCTCGGGCAGCTTCGCTGAGTCCTGTCGTGCAGACATCCGGATACTGTCGTGCCCACTCCTCCGGGACAGCATACGGTTCCCTCACAGGCTATTACCGCACTACGGGTGACAGCCAGACAGTCTTCTATCTCGACAAGCTGCCGAAGGGCACACACACCCTAGAGACAGAATACACCATAGACCGTGAGGGACAACACCACAGCGGCACAGCGACCGTAAGTTGCGCCTATGCCCCTGAGTTCTCGGCTGTCGGGGGACAGTACTCTATGTAGGGAGGTAAATAATCACGGTAACAACATTAAGAGGGATGGTGTGCCATTTACTTTGAAATAAACTCCGGAAGTAGGAAGCAAAACACTTTCGGGGTTATTTCATTTTCTGCCAGACGCACACCATAGATATAATAGTGGAGGCTACATGTATCATGAAAAAAATATCGGCGAGGAATGTATTTTTCATGTAAATGTTTCTGTTTTAAGCAGAAAACCATTATCTTTGCAACGAGACCTGAATATCTATACCATACAAAGCGAAGAAAGACGGGAGACCGGAGAGCAGATGCCCCCTCACCGCCCATAATGGACAGAGAAACCATCCTCCCAGAAATGTCTGACACGAAAGAGCCTGCAATGGCATATACCGCAGTGGGGGAAATGACGTTCTGCCGCCCTCCCCGACGCACGGAAGACGTTGTCAGAGCTGGGAAAAGAAGAAGAAGCAATGCCAATAACCGGACCACACGATAAACCTGACTAACCTAAATAAAAAGAAACCAACATGATCAAGAGAATCATCCAAGCAATCATCCTGATGGGCAGCACAAGCGTGATGTCCCAGGTTCTGCCGTATCAGGACAACAGCCTGTCGCCTCATGAACGTGCTGTCGACCTCACCCAGCGCCTCACAATAGAGGAGAAGGCATCGCTCATGTGCGACGAGTCGCCTGCCATCCCCCGTCTTGGGATAAGGGGATTCAGCTGGTGGAGCGAGGCGCTCCACGGCCTTGCCAACCAGACAAACGTCACCGTATTCCCTGAGCCGATAGGGATGGCGGCGTCGTTCAATGTGCCGTTAGTGGAGAGGGTCTTCACAGCGACGAGCGACGAGACACGGGCAAAATGGAACATGCAGCACGAGGAGGGCATGGAGCCGACACGGTTCCACTGCCTGTCGGTATGGACGCCGAATGTGAACATATTCCGTGACCCACGGTGGGGACGCGGACAGGAGACATACGGCGAGGACCCATTCCTGACATCAGTCATGGGACAGGCTGCGGTGAGGGGTCTGCAGGGACCAGAGACATCGAGATACAGGAAACTGCTGGCATGCGCGAAACACTATGCCATACATAGCGGACCGGAATGGAGCCGCCATACGGCAAACATAAACGATGTATCACCCCGTGACCTGCATGAGACTTATCTGCCCGCCTTCAAGGACCTCGTCGAGAAGGCGAAGGTCAGGGAGGTCATGTGCGCATACCAGAGATGGGACGACGAGCCGTGTTGCGGAAGCACAAGGCTGCTGCAACAGATACTGCGTGATGAATGGGGGTTCAAGTATCTTGTCGTGAGCGACTGTGGGGCGATAGCCGATTTCTGGACAAGCCACAAGACATCGTCAACACAGAGGCATGCGGCGGCCAAGGGCGTGACGGCAGGCACCGACGTGGAGTGTGGATACGGATACGCATACGAGAGACTCCCTGAGGCTGTCAGAGCCGGACTTATAACAGAGGAGGAGATTGACCGGCATGTCGTCAGGCTGCTTGAGGCGAGGTTTGAGCTTGGAGAGATGGACGACCACGATGCTTGTGAATGGTCAAGAATCCCTGTCTCTGTGCTCAGCTCAAAGGAACACAGACAGCTGTCGCTCGATATGGCGCGCCAGAGCATAGTGCTGCTTCAGAACAGGAACAATATCCTGCCTCTCTCAAAAGGGGAGAAGATAGCTGTAATAGGGCCCAACGCCGATAACACGCCCATGATGTGGGGCAACTATAACGGCACACCAAACACGACCGTCACCATTGTCGACGGTCTGAGAGGAAAGGCGGGGAAGAGGAATGTGGTATACCTGAAGGGTTGCGACCTGACAGAGGAATGTGTCGTGAACAGTTTCCTCACACAATGTGCAGCAAGCGGAAAGAAGGGAATAAGAGGAACTTTCTGGAACAACACGTCACGGAAAGGGAAACCTGCGGCGACAGAATACTACACAGACCCAATAAACGTGACAACAAACGGGCAGCACACATTTGCCAATGGTGTCAGGATGGAAGACTTCTCCGCTCTCTACGAGACAACATTCACTCCTCAGAAAAGCGGGCGGGCTGTTATCCGCATGCAGTATACAGGAGCATTCACGCTGAAGGTCGACGGGCGGGTCATATCATCAGACAGCACTTGGCGTGACCAGCCATTACGTTTCGAGCTTGATGTAGAGCGTGGCAGAAGTTATGCTATAGAACTGGCTTACCATACCGTCAAGACATGGGGGGCTAACATGAAGCTGAACATCGGCGAGGAGCTACCGATAGACCATCAGCAGACAATTGATAAGCTGAGGGGGATAGAGACTGTCATATTTGTCGGAGGACTGTCATCACAGCTCGAGGGTGAGGAGATGCCTGTAGCGATAGACGGATTCAAGGGTGGCGACCGCACGGACATAGAGCTACCTCGTGTGCAGCGCGAATTCATAAGACGGCTGAGGGAAGCTGGCAAGCGCATCATCCTCGTCAACTGCTCGGGCTCGGCCATAGCGCTCAGTCCAGAAACGGAGCGCTGTGAGGCAATAGTGCAGGCATGGTATCCGGGCATGGAGGGCGGACGGGCTGTTGCCGATATCCTATATGGCGAATACAACCCGCAGGGTAAACTGCCGGTGACTTTCTACCGCGACAGCAAACAGCTGCCCGACTTCGAGAACTACTCTATGAGAGGGCGGACATACAGATACTTCGACGACGCTCTCTTCCCCTTCGGCTACGGACTCAGCTATACAACATTTGAGATAGGAGATGCCACATTGAAGAGAACTGGAGGGGCGGCATTCCAGCTCCAGACCACAATAAAGAACACGGGAAGAAGAGAGGGGACGGAGATACTGCAGGTCTATGTGCGCCGCATGTCGGACACCGAGGGCCCATTAAAGACACTGAAGGCTTTCTGTCGTGTACCGCTGAAGGCAGGGGAGTCAAAAAGTGTCACAGTCAGTCTTGACGAGGAAGCCTTCACGCTCTTCGACAGCGAGACAAACACAATGCGCGTCGTGCCGGGCGAGTATGAGCTGTATTATGGCAACAGCTCACGCCAGGAAGACCTTAAGGTGTGTCCTGTAACCCTCACAGACGATATTACCGACAATTGACCCGTCCAACATAACGGAGGGGGAGGGCACGGGGGAGGTCCCCCCCTTTCTTACGAATATTGTTGGTGTTCCCCATGTAATGAAAAAAAAATCATATCCCGTGTGCGGAAAAACATCACCCCGTAATAATCTGTGACCATCCGTGGGATGATAACCTGCAAGAAAAGTATCGTGGTGGTAAATAAAACTGAATCAATAATGGAAAAGCGACTATCACTCATCGCGCTATGTCTCACTTTTTGCATAGCGACAATCTCAGCACAGCGCGAGAACATCCCTGTCCTCGACAAGGGTCCAGATATGGAGAATTATCTCACACCATCCACTGAAGCCCCAGCCAGCCCTGACGAGGAGGGGTTCATAAGGCGATGGACATTGCTCGAACCGATAGTGAAACCAAACAGGAGCAATACAGTGTTCACTGATAGCTACCTGAGGGAGAACCTATGCCAGGAGTACATAAAGGGACAAGCACATATCGTCGCCCATGACGGAGAGAGAGTCAGAATAGGCGGGGAGGAGCTTACATGGCATAAACTTGACAGCAAGCTATATAACGTGAAGCTGTTCCGCTTCGCCACAGGGCTCGACAAGGCATATTATGGCATCATCTTCCTTGCGACGACTGTCGTGGAATGCAGTGACGATATTCCTGACGTACGTCTCTCTGTAGGTTCCAATTCCGCCTCCGTATGGTGGATAAATGGAGAAGAGAGACTGATGCTGTCAGGAGACAGGAGAATGGTAGCAGATGATGCTATGTCTGAGCGTATCACATTGAGACGTGGCTCGAACATCATACATGGGGCTATCATAAACGGTCCCGGCATGAGTGACTTCTGCGTCAGATTTGTAGATGAATATGGCAAACCTGTGAGAAATATCAGAATAAGATAATCTGACAGGTGCAGACAAAAAACATCATAGATAAAAAAACGAAGGTGAAACCAACGTAGTGAATCCTCTCCCCCGATGCTGTCACCAACGATGGAGGAAGAGGGAAAGCGCCGGAGGAACAGAATATATAAAGAAAGAAGAACATGAAAAAGATAATAATCCTCGCGTGTATGGCATGGCTCACCATACCATCATACGCCCAGACAGGCCAGCCATGGATTCATGACCCTTCAACATTGGCCGAGTGTGACGGGAAGTATTATACCTTCGGCACAGGAGGTGGCGGACTAATCTCATCCGACGGGTGGTCGTGGAAAGGAGGTGCTGTGCGTCCTGGTGGAGGAGCAGCACCCGATGTCATGAAGATAGGCGACAGATACCTTATCGCATATGGTGCCACAGGCGGTGGACTGGGAGGCGGACACAGCGGAGTAATATACACGATGTGGAACAGGACCTTAGACCCCACATCTCCTCTTTTCAATTATACTGAACCGATTGAAGTAATACGCTCGGCCGACCTGGAGGACAACGATGCCATCGACCCGGGGCTGCTTCTTGACCCTTCGACAGGAAGACTATGGATGAGCTACGGCACATACTTCGGATTCATACGGCTGATAGAGCTTGACCCGTCGACAGGGCGTAGAATAAAAGGCTGTGAACCCATAGATATAGCCATAGACTGTGAGGCTACCGATTTGATATATCGTGACGGATGGTATTATCTGCTCGGGACTCACGGGACATGCTGCGACGGAGTCAACTCGACATATAACATAGTGGCGGGACGATCACGTACTGTCACAGGCCCATACAGGGACAATATAGGACGCGAAATGATGAAAGGCGGCGGCAGAATGGTTGTCCCATCCTCATCACGTGCAGTCGGCGCAGGACATTTCGGGCGTACTGTCATAGACAGGGGTGTCGAGGTGGCATCGTTCCATTATGAGGCGGATTTTGAAAGAAGCGGACGCAGCGTGCTTGCCATACGCCCACTATTATGGAAGAATGGATGGCCTGTGGTGGCATCACAGTTCAAGGGCGGAAGGCTGACCATCGAATCGGAGCGCCGGGGATATGCATTGGAGCTGGCTGTCGATTTCGTGAGAATAGCCGAAGAGCGTCGGGCGTGGTGGAAGACAGACCCCAATGAACCTACTGTGAGCATACCATCACAGACTCTTGACGATGTCAAAGGGACATGGCCAGAGGACTCAATACGTATAAGGGCCGGAGAAAATTTGTTCAGACCACACCAGATATGGGATATCACACCAGTGGAGAGCAAAGGAGGCTATCTGTCAAACCCTTATTTCAAAATCACAATAGCAGGGACCGACAGGGCTCTCGTGGCCACTGCGAGCAGAGAACTCTCTACCGTGAGCCACTTCACTGGAGACGACGAGCAGCTATGGCGCATCGAACAACTGACAGACGGCACTTTCCGCATAATGCCAAAGGCAATACCGGGCATGGAAGGTACAAATAAGACATACTGTATATACTCCATCGCTGACAGCACGCCGACACTTGCTGTGTACGACTTTGACAGCGATAACTCAAAATGGAATTTCAGAGTACAATGAAGATTAAAGAATACACCCTGTCCATAATCCTCGTCATATTGACATCAGGACATGTCTGGGGACAAAACCCTATCATACGTGACCAGTATACGGCCGACCCTACTGCACGTGTCTTCAACGGAAGAATTTATCTATACCCATCACATGACATTGAGAGTCCGGTAGAGCCTGAACGGAAGTGGTTCTCCATGGCCGATTATCATGTTTTCTCGTCAGACAACATGACCTCATGGACAGACCATGGAGTCATCCTGTCACAGGACATGGTGAGATGGGTAAAGCCTGGCTCTTATTCCATGTGGGCTCCAGACTGTGTGAAGAAGGACAGCACATACTATTTCTATTTCCCATCAGTCCCTAACGACACCACACACCGGGGCTTTGCTGTCGGTGTGGCAATGGCGCGTGCGCCTGAAGGCCCGTTCTTTCCAATGTGGCGTCCTATTAAGGGTATAAACGGAATAGACCCCTGCGTATTGATTGACCCTAAAGATGGGTGTCCGTATATATACTGGGCTGGAATGGGGATGTGGATGGCAAGGCTTAAGGACAACATGATGGAACTCGCCTCTGCCCCCCAAAAGGTTGAGGGGCTGCCAG
This sequence comes from Hoylesella loescheii, assembly GCA_021531755.1. Taxonomy (GTDB): domain Bacteria; phylum Bacteroidota; class Bacteroidia; order Bacteroidales; family Bacteroidaceae; genus Prevotella. The sequence goes on along the minus strand of JADYUK010000001.1, from coordinate 317,880 downwards.
AGGGATTCAAGGAGGGACCTTTTGTCTTCGAGAGGCAGGGACTCTACTATTATACTTTCCCATGGGTGAGGGATTCAACGGAGACACTCGCCTATGCTATGGGCGACAGCCCTATGGGGCCATTTGAGTTCAAGGGAATCATAATGGAGGAGTCGCCGACAGCATGCTGGACAAACCATCATTCAATAGTAGAGTATAAGAACCAATGGTATCTCTTCTATCACCATAATGACTATTCGCCTGATTTCGACAAGCTGCGTTCTGTCCGCTGTGATTCACTCTTCTTCAATCCCGACGGCACGATACGTCCTGTTGTGCCTACTCTACGTGGAGTTGGCATAACACCCGCTCACAGCCATATACAGATTGACCGCTACTCATCGCTCCATGGTGGAGCCTCAATCAATTTTGTTGACTCAATGAAACCTTTTCAAGGATGGCAGACCATACTCCACAAACGTGATGATGCTGTAAGGTACAACACTGTTGGCTTCAGCGATAAACCTGTACGTGAGGTGTCAGTCAGGGCGAAAGCTCCAGTCGCATCACGTGTTGAGATTCTTGCAGGTAATGATGTCATAGCCAGGATAGACATACCTAAGTCCGGCTGCTGGACTACAGTACACGCCAAGGTTGACAACCGCATGATATCATCATCTTCTCACATGACCGAGAAAAGCAAGGTCATGCAAGTAGGACTTTCCGGTAATGCAGCCCCTGATACGAGCCGGATTTACGATATAAGCGTACGTCTCTCACGTGGCAGAGATGTTGCGATTGACTATATCGGCTTTGACATGATGCCATGGACTGAAGGTGGAATGACTACTGACACCTACCGCAACATCTTCGCCGAGATGGGATATAGCCAGAAGCAAATCGACGAGAAGCTGCAGACAACTTTCGACGCCCTCTTTTATGGCCCGGACAAAGTGTATTTTGAGGTTTCTGACTCTATGGCGTATATATCTGACCTGAAGAACCATGATGTGCGTACCGAGGGGATGTCATACGGCATGATGATAGCTGTCCAATGGGACAAGAAAGACATCTTTGACCGCCTCTGGCGTTGGGCTAAGCGTTACATGCAGCATAAGGACGGTCAACGTCGTGGATATTTCAGATGGAGCTGTAAGACTGACGGCACCCCGAACGCTGAGGGTGCCGCATCAGACGGTGAGCTGTATTTCGTGACATCGCTCATCTTCGCATCAAACAGATGGGGCAATGGCACGGGGATAAACTATCTCTCCGAGGCTCAGAATATTCTCAACTGTTCCATGGAGAAGATTGGCATGAGCGAGGCATCACCCTTGGTAGACATCAACAATCACCTGATAACATTCACTCCAGACCCTATCGGCGGACGGTTTACCGACCCCTCATACCATATCCCGGCATTCTATGAGATTTGGGCACGCTATGCAGATGACGGACGTGAGAGATTCTGGATGGAGTGTGCCGAGTCTGCACGGGAATATCTACACCGTTCAGTAAACCCCAAAACTGGACTGACACCCGACTATAACAACTTCGACGGCACTCTGCTCCACAATAATTCTGTTATTGGCGATGCCTTCAGGTTCGACTCATGGCGTGTGCCAATGAACATTGCGCTCGACTATTCATGGTCATGTGCCGATAGGGAGTGGCAGCAGCGTTACGCCGACACGATACAGGCATTCCTGTATTCTGAAGGGTTAGACACGTTTGTCGACCAGTATAACATTGACGGGACAGCTCCAGAGAAGATTCTCCCTGCCGGTGGATATACAGCTCTTCGCCATTCTGTCGGCCTTGTAGCCACAGCAGCAGCCGTCTCCATTGCCGCTACCGACATACGTGGCCGGGAATTTGTCCGCCGCCTATGGGATTCTCAGCATATTCCTTATGCGGATGGATATTTTGATGCTTACTATGATGGACTGCTGCGTCTCTTCGCCATGATGCATCTCAGCGGCAGGTATCGTATCATCAAACCCTCGGCAGAGACAAAAGAACCTGCTGACTAATCAACGCAGAGTTTTCGGATCACCAGCTGGCAAAGGCTTTACCTGGTGTTCCGATTTTTTTTATTACTTGTCTCTGCAGCATAGCGCGCGAGATTAAGCATGAGGCGTCTTCCTGTCACGTCGGCCTTATTGTACAGACGTTTGGAGAATGTCGACATAGACTCGTTCATGCCGTCTTGGTCGACTGGCCCATGCTCCTTGTATGTGGCTTTCAGACAAGAAGGTATATCGAGTGTCGTGATTATGACACGTCCACGTCCACAACAAATCTCACTCATCGCACTGTATACCTCTTTCTTATGGTCGCTGACACATGCCACAATGATGTCTCCGTTCATATCCCTCATTCCCATACGGCGTTTATTATATGCCACAAGCGACTGGTATTCCCAATTCAGGACACAGTCTGACGGTAGGCCGTCGAGGACATCATGTCTACGGCAGAAGAAGTTACCACCATACCATGAGCGTCCAAGTTGTCTCAAGCCCCGATAGTCCATAACCTCCTTGTCTGCAAGGAGCTCAGCCCATCTCTCTGTGTTGTCTGTTATTATGAGCGTATGGCCACTGTATACCCATTCGAGGATATCGCTGTATCCGCTTCCGAACTGTGTCGGCTCGAATGCCCCGACTATCATATAATCCGCTTCTGGACGTCCCTTATGGTAGGTGTATGTCTTAACGCCATGACCCTGCAGGAAATCCTCCACGATGCCGGTAGTATCTGCCACGGCGCACAAGGCGTCGGGCATGCTGATATCCTCCTTTATAGCTATCACCTCGTCCTCTCCTGTAGCTATTATGTGCCCATTCTGCGAGAGCTCGGCTTTGATACGTGTGTACCCCTCTGTCGGTATGACGATGTTCCAACCCTTTAGGAGTGGCTCACCGTATGTTGTCCCGCCTGACACTTTGACACGTTTCCTCGTCTTTGCTGTAATATTCCCCTTGCTGTCCCTTGCTGTCAAGGTAAGGGTCAAGCTTCCATGGATATCTTTCTCATTGATGATAAACGCATCGACTGTTGTCGTATCGCCAGTCGCAAGAACCTTATGATTGGTCTTTACAGCGATCAGCAGCGGCCTGTTGTATCGGGCTATCAGCTCAGGGTCGCCCTTGAGATTGCGATAATTGTCGACCATGCCGCTATGATTCTCAAGTTTCATTGCCTCCCATCCGTTTATGGCATATGCGTCGACAGTATTGTTCATCCTGATGTTCTCTATGACACGCCCCTGGTAATAATAGGCGACATTACCCATCTTGCGGGTCAGAGAGTCAACGCATGGGAATGCGTCACTGAATCCCCTCTCCCTTATGAATCTGTCATAAGCATCATACCATGCGAGATAGTCGGCGGCCTCCCATCCCGTAGTGCGTCCTTTCGACAATATCTCATCACGTATCAGCTGTAGCCTCGGGGGAGTCCCTATTGCCCCATCCTCGCCCCAATAGACTATCTCGCCACGATTACCGCTCATCCGCAGATAATTATCTGGCCCCTGATATATATTGTCATGATAAACGCCAGGTCCGCCAGCATGATGGTTGTCCCACCATCCCGTATTCCTGAATTCCATCTCGTAGGGCATCAGATGAAGCTTGAAATGATCGTCGGGACTACCCTCTGGGTTTTTCCCATTACATGAGTTGTAAGTCATGATACGCGATGGGTCGAGCTCATGCCCCATCAGCATCTGTCTCCTATCCTCAATTCTTGGCGATGCGCCACGCTCATTATGCATATTATAAATGACAAGTGAGGGGTGTGACCTGTCACGGATTATCATGCGGCGCAGCTTCTCATTACGGAAATTGAATGCGAAGGATGCATCCATCCCATCCTTACCGACATTCGTCGCCGCGTTTTCTTCCATGTACGATGGGAACATCTTCTCGGGAATCTGGTTCCCGCCGGGCTCCTCGAAGTATAGCAAGCCTAATGAGTCTGCCGCATTGAGGACGTCAGTGTTGCCTATGGTACGGTGGAAATTGAGCATATTCAGTCCGAGAGCCTTTGCCGCCATCACCTGCTTTACCGCCATCTCCCCCGACGGCGTTATGCCATTATCCGGCCAGAAGCTCCAGCTTATGGCCGTCCTGAGCGTTATACGTCTGCCGTTGAGGAAGAACATGCGGTCGCCATCAATATCCCTGACCTCAAAGGAGCGGAAGCCGAAATGCTTTGTCAGTGTGTCCTTTCCCATTACGACTCTCATATCGTACAGCGCAGGTGTGTCAATATCCCAGAGCCGTGCCTCGGGCATATTGACCGTCACGTCGCGGCCGTCAGTCGTGCCATGCCACAGGATTTCTGTATCTCCATGGCGCATTATATCGACTGTGAGAGGCAGAGCCGATGATGTGGTGACGTGTGCACGGACAGTATGCGCGTCGGGGGTATTCTCTATGAAGAGGTCGGTTATATAGTCACGGTTGGTTGCCTCCATCGCCACACGCCCTGTTATGCCTCCAAAACCGTGCGATGGGTTGTTAAGATATCTCCCCCAGCGATAGTTCTGTGAGTCTTTCCAGTTGAAATTCCCGTTCGGGTCTGTTATGCGTACGGCAATCTCCATTCTGCTGCCAGGCGCAGCATAGTCTGTCACGTCCACCTCGAATGGTGTTGAGTTCACTATATCGTATCCGACAAGCTTCCTGTTGACGAATATCTCCGCCCTGAATCTGACGCCTTCAAACTTTAAGACTACACGCCGTCCCTGCCATGACGATGGCACGTCGACATTCTTCCTCCACCATGAGACTCCGACATAGTTTCCGTTCACACCGAATGTCTGGCCGTTCCATCCCCACATCTCCCCTTCTACTGTAGACGGGACAGACAGACCGCGTCGGTGGGGACTGTCGAGCAGTTCCCAGCCGCCTGTTGGAGTATGAATAGGGAGAGAAGAAATGACGGGTGACACTTCGATGGCGTCATTCTCCCAGTCGGCATCTCTGTCAAGAGTCAGCTCCCATCCACCTGCCGATATATCTATTGTCTCGCGTTGGGCAGAAAGTGGTGTGGTATACAAAAAGAGAGAAGACGCGATGATGATGAATAAGAATGCATGTCTCATAGTTATTAGTTTTTTTTGTTTGATAATGTCATTGCATGTGCCAACCTTTGTCTACATACCCTCCGTTTTGTATAACGTCTCTGTGGGCGTAGAGGTTGGGGGAATCCTTCTTTCACAATGCAAAAGTACATCATATACGCACCATAAAAGAATATATTGTCATAAAACATGTTAATTTCGACCTAATTATACAGAAAAGAAGAATGGGGACAGACATCAAACACCTGACATCTGACCCCATCTGTTAATTAATTCCTTTATGCTGCTTTGAGGACGATATGTATGTTATCACATCATGCCCATCCCTGGTGCACCGCCCATGGCAGGCATAGCCGGCTCTGGAGCAGGTTTGTCACACACACATGCCTCTGTGGTGAGGAATATGCCTGCTATGGAAGCGGCATTCTCGAGAGCGACACGTGCCACCTTGGCAGGGTCTATGATTCCCGCCTTGCGGAGATCCTCATACTCGCCTGTGCGTGCGTTATAACCATAATCGCCCTCGCCACCGGCGACATTGCTGACCACGACAGCACCCTCAACGCCTGCATTGGCGCATATCTGGCGGAGCGGCTCCTCTATCGCACGCTCTACGATGCGAACACCTGTCTCCTCGTCCTGGTTATCGCCCTTGATAGTTCTGAGAGTCTCAAGCGCGCGGATATATGTCGTGCCTCCACCGGCGACAACACCCTCCTCGATAGCGGCGCGTGTGGCACAAAGGGCATCATCAACACGATCCTTCTTCTCTTTCATCTCTACCTCGCTGTTTGCTCCGACATAGAGGACAGCAACACCACCGGCAAGCTTGGCGAGACGCTCCTGAAGCTTCTCCTTATCGTAGGATGAGGTTGTGGCATTAATCTCCGATTTAATCTGTGAGATGCGGTCGTGGATGAGATTCTTGTCTCCATTGCCGTTTACGATGGTAGTGTTGTCCTTGGTGATGGTGACCTTGTCGCATGAGCCAAGCATATCTATTGTCGCCTGCTCAAGCTTCAGACCTTTCTCCTCAGAGATTACAACACCGCCTGTGAGGATAGCTATATCCTCAAGCATAGCCTTGCGGCGGTCGCCAAAGCCTGGAGCCTTGACAGCGCATATCTTCAGACCGCCACGCAGACGGTTTACAACGAGCGTGGTGAGGGCCTCTGAGTCAACATCCTCAGCGATGACGAGAAGAGGGCGTCCGCTCTCTGCTGCTGGCTGGAGAATGGGGAGGAACTCCTTGATGTTTGATATTTTCTTGTCGTAGAGGAGAATGTATGGATTGTCATACTGGCACTCCATCTTCTCCGTGTCTGTGACGAAATAGCCTGAGAGATAGCCACGGTCGAACTGCATTCCCTCAACAACTCCGATATATGTCTCACGTGATTTCGACTCCTCGATTGTGATGACACCATCCTTTGACACCTTGCGGAATGCCTCAGCGAGGAGACGTCCTATCTCAGGGTCGTTATTGGCTGATACTGTCGCCACCTGCTCTATCTTGTCGTAGTTGTCATCAACTTTCTCAGCATTCTTTCCGATATATTCCACCACAGCCTTCACTGCCTTGTCTATGCCTCGCTTGAGGTCCATCGGGTTGGCTCCGGCAGCTACATTGCGGAGACCCTCGTTCACTATAGCCTGTGTCAGGATTGTTGCTGTTGTTGTTCCATCACCGGCATCGTCGCCTGTCTTCGAAGCCACACTCTTGACAAGCTGTGCTCCTGTGTTCTGGAATTTGTCCTCAAGCTCTATCTCCTTAGCTACGGTCACACCGTCCTTTGTTATCTGTGGAGCGCCGAACTTTTTCTCTATCACGACATTGCGGCCTTTTGGACCGAGAGTTACCTTAACGGTATTGGCAAGCTGGTCGACGCCCTGCTTGAGAAGCTCGCGTGCGTCGCTGTTGAATTTTATTTCCTTTGACATTTGTCTATTCTCCTTTTTTTTGATTTGTTGTTGATAATATAATATTACCTCCCTGCAGTCAGTGGGGGCCGCAGGATTAATCTCCCATCGAAAAACACATCAGCTATCTCTCTGTTGCGGGCGAGACCCCTCTGCTCCATTATGATAGCGTGGGCATAAACGGCCTTGTGTCGGGTGGGGATGTCTGCGTTGTACTTTTTATTCTACGACAGCGAGCACATCAGCCTGTCTCATTATGAGATATTTCTCTCCATCGAGCTCTATCTCCTGCCCGGCATATTTGCCATAAAGCACACTGTCGCCCTGTTTCAGGATCATCGGCTCGTCTTTTGTGCCGTTGCCTACGGCGATAACCGTTCCCTGTGTCGGTTTCTCTTTGCTGCATGTATCAGGAATGATGATACCACCGATTTTCTCCTCTGTCTTTGCCGGCTGTACGAGAACACGGTCGGCTAATGGTTTGATGTTCATGATTGCTTGTATTATTATATTGTTAGACTTATTTCTCTGCAGGAAGTTTGGTCGCTCTCCTGTAGGTTGTAGGATGAGAGAATGGTGAGAACTGACGACAAGCCGAGAGGAGAGGCTGAGTTTACTCAGACAATCCCGAGGCGCGAAGGAAGAAGACGACAGTCAAAACGAAGGTGAAGCCAACGTTTTCGTTAAGCCAGAAGACCAAAGAGAGCTTGCTCGCTTTGGCTTGGTGAGAAAACGAAGGTGAAACCAACGTATGTATTCTCTCAGGCCCATGTTTTCAATGAAGACCATTTTCCTATAACAAGCCTTGGCACAAAGTGTGCCAATATGGTGACGCTGACAATCTGTCAGACGAGTCAAGCTTTACAAGACAGTTGTATGCCGCGCGCCTCACTCCAGTGTCTCCCTCAGAAAGCGAGAGGCGTATGTTGTCAATAAGTTCATCAAGCCCTCTTGCGTCAGGGAGATGTCCCTGTCCAACAAGGCGTGAGATGATGTTGTAGCCAAGAATGCTCTGCAACGCGTCGCCCCCCGACAGGAGACTGTAGGCGAATGCTGGGGCATAGGCGACATGCTGATACAATAGCATGGCTGCCATCTCGGCTATTTCCTGTGTCTGGAGCGTCTCTGACCATAGCTTTGCTATATCGGGCGTGAACTCCTCAGGGGGCATGAGCATCAATGCCATGATACGCGATTCCCGGACATTGTCTTTCCATAATTCGAGAGCAACATGCATATCCTGCTCATATTCAGAGGCGAGGGATTGAAGATGGGTCAGGGATATGCCCCAATTGATATGGTACGTTGTGCCACAAAGGCGCATATTCTCTGATACAACGCCGTCCATAAGCTGTCTGAAACGTCTCCTTATATCGTTTGCTGTCATTTTTTGATATGTTTATCGAGGTTTTGACGATTGAATTATCTTATTCTGTAATAAGAGGTACAGGGATAGGGGGTTCACCCGTCTCCCTTCGGCCTGCAATGTTGTGTATAATCATGATTGTGGACTTCATTTGAACTTCGTCCCGAAAATCTGGCTCCTACCCTATCCTAAACCATAAAAAAGTCTGGATATTTGGATTGTTTATCTGTGCTATTTCTCATCCAGTATTAATTGGCCACCCATATAGGGCGAATGAGCAGCTCATTAAGTATTGATGAGTCACCCATTTAATACCTTTTGAAAACACAGCGCTAATATCCTGATACAAAGCACATTATACCACAAACACATTGACTGGATGTCATAACTGATGTATGATGGGAACCACGAGCCCCCAAAACAGCCGATACACTATGGCGTTGAAGCAGAAATGCAGAGCAGGGAGTAATCTGTAGGCAAGCGTTACCTTCTGCAAATAACACACATCTCTTTTGTGGCCTCTCTTTGCAAATTGGATATTATTTTTCAGATACCCGTTTATTATCCTTGATGCGATGTCTTGTGCGATGTGGGGTGACAGAAACCCTGCCTCTGCCACTCTGGTCTAAACGGGGGAAGATGCGGGATTTGTCGCACCACATCATAAAGTCTTTACCGCAGAGTATATGGGGAGGGGAGTAAAGACCGAGATTGAGTCACTCCGCAAGCGCCACTCCAAGATATGCTGCCGCCATCTCCGCACAACGTTCCCCGTCAATTCCGGCAGAGACGATTCCTCCGGCATAACCCGCACCCTCGCCACACGGGAAGAGGCCGTCAACAGAAACGCTCTGCAGCGTCGATGGGTCCCTTGTGATGCGGATGGGCGACGAGGTCCTTGTCTCAGAGGCTATCAGGCACGCCTCGTTGGTGAGGAACCCACGTGACCGCCGTCCGAAGAGCCGGAAGCCTTCCTGCAACCGTCGGGCGACATGGGCTGGGAGCCACTTGTGGAGCGGTGAGGAGACGATGCCGGGGGCATAGGAAGAGGCAGGCAGGTCGTGGCTCATGCGCGAGTTGACAAAATCTGCCATCCGCTGTGCGGGTGCTGTCTGCATCCTGCCTCCCGCTATCCATGTATCACGCTCAAGCTGTTCCTGGAAACACATCATCACAAGAGGGTCGTGAATATCGCCATCGACAACAAGCCCCGCAATATCCTCAGGATGGGTCTCCACGACCATTCCGCTGTTCGACCATCGTCCTCCACGTGAGCTTGGCGACATTCCGTTCACGACCAGCTGCTCATCACCTGTGGCGGCTGGTATGACATACCCACCTGGACACATGCAGAAAGAGTAGACTCCACGGCCGTCGACCTGATTGACAAAGCTATATTCGGCAGCAGGAAGATATTTCCCACGGCCATCACGGCTATGGTATTGAATCTGGTCGATAAGGGCTGACGGATGCTCGAGACGCACACCGACGGCTATACTCTTGGGCTCAAGCCTAACTACAGAGGTTGAGAGGTAACGGTAGACATCGCGCGAGCTGTGACCTGTGGCAAGGATTACGGGGCCATGATATTCTGCCCCGGAGGCGACAACGCCGACTACTCTGCCACATGAAAATAGCAGCTCGGTCATCCTTGTCTTGAAATGAACCTCTCCTCCTGAGCGTATGATGGTCTCGCGCATAGCCTCTATGACTCCAGGAAGCTTGTCGGTCCCGATATGCGGATGGGCATCGACAAGGATAGAGAGGGGCGCACCGTGCTGGCAGAAGACTCGCAGTATCTTGTCGACAGGCCCCCTCTTCTTTGACCGTGTATATAGCTTTCCGTCAGAATAAGCTCCAGCTCCTCCCTCTCCGAAACAGTAGTTGGACTCAGGGTCGACACGCTGCTCACGTTTTATGCGTGCCAAGTCGAGCTTCCGCTCATGCACATCCTTGCCTCGCTCTATGACCACAGGACGCAGGCCAAGCTCTATGAGACGCAGGGCGGCGAAAAGGCCTCCCGGCCCTGCACCGACAACAATGACCTGTGGTGAGGATGAGACATCAGGATAACTGACTGGGATGTAGGTATCTTCTGAGGGCTCCTCATTAATATAGACACGCAATGTCAGGCTGACATAGACAGTACGCTGGCGTGCATCGATGGAACGCTTAAGGATGCGGACATGGCGTATGTCATGCTGACTGACAGAGAGCTCACGGCTCAGCAGACTTGCTATATGGCTTGTGCTGCATGCAATATGTGGCAGCACTCTTATTGTTCTCTCAATTATCATACACTGACTGGATTGTATGGCATAAAGGTTGGGGTGGACGAAAAGTGGGTAAAGAAGGGAAAATCCTCCTGTAATTTATATATGTATTACCTTATTAAATATTAAGTATTGCAGGGCAAGCAATCATTTTTTATGTTTTCGGTACAAAATTACACAATAAATCTGAAAAACGATATTGGTATTCGGAAATTATTAGTATATTTGCATCCAAATCCCGATAATTCTGCTTCATAATGTCCGTCTTGCATTCAGGTTTCCTCTGTTGTAGGGAGGTTCCGATGGGGACACATCATGACAGAATGGTATCGTAAAGTTTAACTCGCCACCGGCGCCCCTCACGTATCGGGGAATGCCTGATGGCAAAAACAAGAACAAAGATTATTTCTCCAGAAAATGAAAGTATTGAAATTCGGTGGAACGAGTGTGGGTTCCGTTGAGAGCATTCTCAGCTTGAAGAAGATTGTGCTGAATGAGGCCAAGGAACAAAGTGTTGTTGTCGTTGTCAGCGCCTTGGGCGGAATAACGGATAAGCTTATCAGCACATCAAGACTTGCTGTTGAGGGCAAGGAAGAATGGCGGCAGGAATTTGACAACATGGTAGACCGCCACCATAAAATGATAGACACCATAATAACCGATACAAAGAAGAGGGAAAAGCTCTTCCGCGCGGTCGACTCGCTTTTTGAGCAGCTGAAATCAATATATTTTGGAGTATATCTCATCCATGACCTCTCGGCCAAGACACAGGACGCTATTGTAAGCTATGGCGAGAGACTCTCATCACAGATTGTCGCCACACTGATAGATGGCGCAAAATGGTTTGACTCACGCGAATTCATAAAGACAGAATTCAAGAACAACAAGCATCTACTCGACTCTGAGCTGACAAACCAGCTTGTACGCAAGGCCTTCGCCGACCTGCCCCATATATCGCTCGTGCCTGGATTCATATCGAGGGACAAGAACAACGGGGAGACAACAAATCTCGGGCGAGGAGGCTCTGATTATACCGCGGCGATTATCGCTGCCGCACTCAACGCTGACATACTCGAGATATGGACCGATGTCGACGGATTCATGACAGCAGACCCTCGTGTCATACCAGCTGCATACACAATCAACCAGCTCTCATTCATAGAGGCTATGGAGCTCTGCAACTTCGGAGCCAAGGTCATATACCCGCCGACAATATACCCCGTATGCGTCAAGAACATCCCGATAAAGGTCAAGAACACTTTCAACCCAGAACATCCGGGAACACTGATAAAAGAGAAAATCGACGATGACAACAAGCCCATCAAAGGCATATCAAGCATAAAGGGAACGACACTCATAACAGTAACAGGACTGTCTATGGTGGGCGTGATAGGTGTAAACAGACGAATATTCACCGCGCTTGCAGACAACGGCATATCGGTCTTCCTCGTCTCACAGGCATCGTCCGAGAACTCAACATCAATAGGTGTGCGCGATGATGATGCAGACGCTGCTGTCGATGTGCTCAACAAGGAGTTCAAGAAGGAGATAGAGACCGGGGCGATGTTCCCCATGTCAGCCGAATCAGGCCTTGCGACGATAGCCATCGTCGGAGAGAATATGAAGCACACTCCAGGCATTGCGGGAAAACTATTCGGGACGCTCGGACGCTCGGGTATCTCTATCATAGCATGTGCGCAGGGTGCGTCGGAGACAAACATATCGTTTGTAGTACAGGAGAAATACCTGCGCAAATCACTCAATGTCATACACGACTCTTTCTTCCTCTCTGAGTACAAGGTGCTGAACATATTCATCTGCGGCATAGGTACAGTAGGAGGAAAACTGATAGAACAGATACATGACCAGCAGGAAGTGCTGAAGCGGGAGAACAGGCTGAATCTTAATGTCGTCGGCATAGCTTCATCAAGAAAGGCCATATTCTCGCGTGAGGGAATAGACCTGAATACTTACCGCACACAACTTGATAAATCAGACGACAGCAACGCGGAGAAGCTGCTCGATGGCATACTGAAGATGAACATATTCAACAGCGTGTTCGTCGACTGCACGGCCTCGGCCGAGGTAGCTGGCCTATACCAGTCCCTCCTCGAGCACAATGTCTCTGTCGTCGCATGCAACAAGATAGCGGCATCGTCGGACTACAAGAGTTACCAGCTACTGAAAGAGACGGCAATGACCCACGGCGTTAAGTTCAGGTTCGAGACAAACGTCGGCGCTGGCCTGCCTATCATCGGCACGATAAACGACCTTGTCCACTCTGGCGACCGCATACTCAAGATTGAGGCCGTACTCTCTGGCACTCTCAACTTCATCTTCAACGAGTTGTCTGCCAACGTGCCATTCTCAGAGACAGTAAGGCGTGCAGAACAGCAGGGATATTCTGAGCCAGACCCGCGCATAGACCTCTCAGGCATTGACGTGATAAGGAAACTCGTCATTCTTGCACGCGAGGCAGGCTATCATGTAGAGCAGGATGATGTGGAGAAGAAGCTCTTCGTGCCCGCTGAATACTTTGATGGCTCACTTGAGAATTTCTGGGAAAAGCTGCCTGCTCTTGACGAGGAGTTTGAAGAGAAACGCCGAGAGATAGAGAAGGAAAACAAGCATTGGAGATTCGTAGCCAAGCTCGAGGAAGGCAAGACATCCGTATCTTTGCAGGCAGTCGGTATACACCACCCGTTCTATGATCTTGAAGGCTCAAACAACATTGTCCTGCTGACAACAGAGCGGTACAAGGAATATCCTATGCTTATACAGGGATATGGAGCAGGAGCGTCAGTCACAGCTGCAGGTGTCTTCGCCAACATCATGTCCATCGCCAATATCTGACGCTCAGATTATCGGATAACAAAACACAACACACAAGAAAACCCAACAGGTAAAAAGAGAATGAAACACATAATAATACTTGGCGACGGCATGGCCGACTGGCCATGTGAGGAACTTGGAGGTAAAACCCCGCTTCAATACGCTAAGACGCCATACATGGATCTCCTTGCAAGGAAAGGCATTACAGGAATGCTCAAGACCGTGCAGGATGGATTCCATCCAGGCTCAGAAGTGGCAAACTCCTCAATCCTCGGCTACGACCAGGAAAAAGTATATGAGGGACGCGGACCACTCGAGGCTGCATCAATAGGTGTGGAACTGAAAGACAACGACATGGCTATCAGGTGTAACCTGATATGCATAGAAGACGGAAAGATAAAGAACCACTCGTGCGGACATCTGGACACAGAAGAGGCTGATATACTCATCAAGTTCCTGCAGCAGAACCTTGCCTCAGACCCGGAAATCTGCTCACAATACGGCGAGGGAAGGATACATTTCTACACTGGCATCCAATACAGGCATCTGCTCGTCATAAGAGGTGGAAACAAACACGTGGCATGTACCCCACCCCATGATGTGCCAGGACAACCATGGTATCCGCACCTCGTCAAGGCTGCAAGCGATGTGAACCCCAACTCTGACGATACAGAACTGACACCACAGCAGACTGCCGACCTAATAAACGACCTGATAATCAAGTCGCAAAAGCTCTTGGCTGAACATCCGCTCAATATAAAACGCAAAGAGCGCGGACAGGATATGGCAAACAGCATATGGCCATGGGCAGGTGGATACCGTCCACACATGGAGACTCTGCAGGCACAATATCCACAGATAAAAAGAGGAGCTGTCATAACAGCAGTCGACCTCATAAGAGGAATAGGCAGGTATGCCGGACTAAGGTGCATAGATGTAGAGGGTGCGACAGGACTTGCTGATACAAACTACGAGGGAAAGGCAAAGGCTGCAATTGAATCATTAAGGGATGGAGAAGATTTCGTCTATGTACATGTCGAGGCGAGCGATGAAGCCGGACACGACGGCAATCTGGAACTGAAGATACAGACAATAGAGAATCTCGACAAGAGAATTATTGGTCCAGTGTATGAGGCACTCAAGACTCTCGACGAAGCTGTAGCCATAGCCGTCCTACCTGACCACCCCACGCCTGTCCACCATAGGACCCACACGAATGAATCAGTCCCATTCCTTATATATGCTCCGGGATTGGAACCAGACAATGTGGAGACGTACGATGAGAACGCATGCAAGAGTGGATTATGCGGACAACTGGAGAAAGATGGTTTCATAAAACTCTTCATGTCTATATGACAAGCCTGAGATTAACATAACGAACACCATACACTCCCCCAGAATAAACAACAGATAAATTAAGTACACAATAAGTCGTTTCAAAGGATTTGACCATAATAAAATATTGAAATAAAATTGGCAAATGAAGGATGAAACGACGGAGGAAAACATCGGACACAGAATATAACAAGAAATGAAATACTACTCAACAAACAAGACCGCCCCAATAGCCTCCCTCGAGAAAGCCGTCGTAAAAGGACTCGCTGAAGACAAGGGACTATATATGCCTGAACGTATCAAACCACTTCCACAGGAGTTTTTCGACAATATCGATAAACTCTCTTTCCAGGAGATAGCTTATCATGTAGCAGACTGTTTTTTCGGTGAAGATGTCGACAGCGAGTCGCTGAGGGCTATCGTATATGACACGCTGCAGTTTGACTGCCCTGTGGTTAAGGTTACTGACAATATTTACACTCTTGAGCTCTTCCATGGCCCCACCCTTGCTTTCAAGGATGTCGGTGCACGGTTTATGGCACGCCTGCTGCAGTATTTCCTGAAGCGGAATGGCAGTTACGTCTCGGGTTCCACAGATAAGTCGAACAATAAAGTCAACGTCCTCGTAGCGACATCGGGCGATACAGGCTCTGCCGTTGCAAATGGTTTCCTCGGCGTGGAAGGCATTCACGTGTATGTACTCTATCCGAAAGGCAAAGTCTCTCCTATACAGGAATGCCAGTTCACGACACTTGGACAGAACATCACCGCCTTGGAGGTCGACGGAGTGTTTGACGACTGCCAGCGGCTTGTCAAGTCAGCATTCATGGACGAAGAGCTGAACAGCCACATGAAGCTGACATCAGCCAACTCAATCAATGTAGCCAGATTCCTGCCACAGGCATTCTACTATTTCAACGCCTATGCACGCATGAAAGAGTGTGGCAAAGCCGATAATCTCGTCATTTGTGTCCCCTCGGGCAATTTCGGTAATATCTGCTCTGCACTGTTCGGGAAGCGCATGGGTCTTCCTGTGAAGCGTTTTGTGGCGGCAAACAACGCCAATGACATATTCTTCAAGTATCTGCTGACAGGAAAGTATACTCCCAAACCCTCAGTACAGACAATAGCGAACGCCATGGATGTCGGCGACCCATCAAACTTCGCACGCATCTACGATCTCTATCAAGGCAACCACTCCGAGATATGCAAGGATATCAGCGGAACGACGTATAAGGACGAGGATATCCGCATGACCATGAAGGAATGCTATGAGACAACAGGCTATGTACTTGACCCTCACGGAGCATGCGGCTATCAAGCACTCAAGGATCTACTCCACGACGATGAGACAGGTGTTTTCTGCGAGACTGCCCACCCAGCTAAATTCAAGCAGGTTGTTGACGAGACACTAAATACAGACATAGAGATACCAGCTAAGTTGAAAGCTTTTATGAGCGGAACAAAGAAGAGTATACCTATGGAAAAGGACTTCATGGCATTCAAAGCTTTCCTTATGAATGAATGACAAGGCAAAGTCCACATTAATGTATCTGTCACACACATCCTCCCCCTACACATGAAAAGAATTATCATGAAAGGTCAAGAGACTTTGTGGAGATAAATATTTATTATAAAGAGAGAGAGACTGTAATGAATATGGCAGAGCAGCCGTAACAGCCGTCTTCCATATTCTTGCAATCTCTATCACACTGTAGACTATCTTAACCCCAAACCCAAATAATATCATGAAGAAAATCGCATTTCAGTTATTTCTGCTGCTTATACCATGCATGATGACAGCCCAGTCAGAATGGGAAGTGCCAGATGCGCAGAAACCTTCCAGCTCAACGAGCCAGAAGAAGGCAAAGGAAGGAAAGGACAAAGCCCAGACAGGAAATTCAGTCGGCAAGGTGAAGATGAAAATTGACAGCAAATATGCTGCAGGGACAGTACCTGTCGTCGACGGAAAGGTGGTATGGACAAAAGAGTATACATGCGCAGGGAAGAGCGCCGACGATATGTTTGAGGTTATGTTGTCTGCAATTACAGCCCTGACCAAGACAAAGGGGCAGTCAGAGAAGAGTCGCATAGCCGCCATGAACCGCAAGGAGCATATCATAGCCGGAACGTTTGAGGAGGAAATGATATTCAGCTTAAATTCATTCGCCAAGGACTTCACGTCATTCCGCTACACCCTGATAGCCGAATGCCGTGACGGCGCAGCCAGCCTTCAGTTATGCCGCATATCATACGAGTATGAGAAAGGGCGTGACACAGAAGCTGTCTATCCTGCCGAGAAATGGATAACTGACGAGGAGGCAATTAACAAAAAAGGCACAAACCTCTATCGTATAAACGGAAAGTTCCGAAAAAAGACTATCGACCGCAAAGATGAGATATTCTCATTCATCCAAGACCAACTTAATAAAGGTGGGTTCTAAAAATTCCCACCGTCAAAAGGATTAATGATTATGTACTAACGTTTTGTCACCGTTGGGATTCTTTTCAGTCCAAATTACAAGTCGCATCGGTCACGTAGCCCGCTACGCCCCTATCAGACTCACAATTTGCCCTCGAAAATAATCCCAAAATCTGACAAAGCGAAACTTGTCCTCTGGACCCACTGGCCAAAGGGAAGTAATTTATAGAATCCACCTAAATAGACTGCAACAATGGACATACATAAAAGAGGCGATGAGACGAAGACAGAAGAGCGAGGTAAAGTATTCATCATTCGTCAGATTCTTAACATTATCTTTATCATAGGAGCCGTGGCAGGAGCTGTTCTCTACTGGGTACAGCCAGAGCCGACATTGGGCATTCTTGTCGTCATGACAGCGATGTTCTTCAAGATGGCCGAGTGTGTGCTCAGATTCAAAAGATAGCCCACACCATTCCCATACAGACACACGCCCCACAACAGGAATCAATATTCATGCCCCTTCTCCCTCCGTCTGCCATCACCTTCCTTATTATTATATTAATCAAGAGGCAACCGGCATATCCTCTATACCTCCTGTCGTCAGACTCCTGAATATGAGGATAAAGGAAAGAAAAACCTGAAAGGTTAACGAACAGAGACATAATGAACAGAAGAATCATATACGCCATAATAGCCCTGCAAGCATTCACGTCGCACATATATGCCCAGAATGACCGTCTGATAACAGACGAGAACACGTTCAACACATCAGGTGCGACACGTAACAACGGCTCACGGGACACGACAAGCAACAAAGAGATACCACGCGGACTGGCAGTATGGACCGTAAGCCCCCTTAGCGGCGAGCGTACAAGCGCCATACCAGACACGACATCGTATCTCCGCATGAATCATGTCTTCGCATCAGGCGTCTATGGCGAGTATAACACACTTGGCAACAACGGAACGCCGAGACAGAACAGGATTTTCACAGACAGAGAAGAGAACACCGAGTTCCCCTTTACGAACCATTATGACCAGATAATTGTACAGCCATCCGATTTCCATTTCACCAACACATACTCTCCGATAACGAACCTCAGCTACAACACATGTGGTGACAGGACAAACGGAGAGGACAGGCTTAAGGCAGTCTTCGCCGTCAATGTCAATAAGCGTCTCGGTGTCGGATTCAAATTCGACTATCTCTACGCCCGTGGATACTATGCCAACCAGAGCACATCGCATTTCAACTATACCCTGTGGGGAAGCTATCTTGGCGACCGCTATGAGACACATTTCCTTCTCAGCACGAACCATCAGAAACAAGCTGAGAACGGTGGCATAACGAACGACGAGTACATAACACACCCGGAGTCATTCTCAGAAGACTTCATCTCAAACGAGATTCCTGTCGTCCTTTCCTCCAACTGGAACAAGAACGACAACCAGCACATATTCTTCACCCAACGTTACAATGTAGGATTCAACCGTAAGGTTAAGATGACAGAGAAGGAGATCGAGGCGAAGAAGTTTGCCATGGCATCGCAAAAAGAGAAAGAGGAGAGGGAACGTAAGAAGAAGGAAGCAAACGGCGAGACAATACAACAGGCAGGCAACTCACGGCTCGATATAAAGGATGCTCCAGCAGGAAGACCTGAGGGAGCAAAGATCATGGGCGATGAGCCTGTGAAAGAAGATAACAAAGAGTCAGGCGGGAGGATACAACTGACAAGCGAGCAGGCAGCCGACTCGTTGAAGGCGGAGAAGGAGAAGGAGGAGGAAGATGAGTTCATGAAGAATGAGTATGTGCCCGTCACAAGCTTCTTCCACACCCTAACGCTCGACCATTTCAGACATACATATCTCGCATATCAGTCACCAACGGACTTCTACCTTAATGACTATTATTCGCTCGACACAGACTCCATAAACGACAGAACCAGATATACATACCTTAGGAACAATGTCGGAGTCTCACTGCTTGAAGGCTTCAATAAATGGGCTAAGGCTGGCATAAAGCTCTATGCGGCACAGGAGCTGGAACACATAGCTCTGCCTGAGCCCGATGGTAGGTTCTCGGTAGAAAGCAATAACAGCTTCATCGTCGGAGGCGAGATATCCAAGCGTCAGGGTAACGCCTTTCATTTCAGAGCCCTCGGTGAGACATATATTGCTGGAGCCGAGGCAGGACAAGTGAGGATAAATGGCGACATAGATGTCAACATACCACTTCTTGGCGATACGGTAAGAATAGATGCGCGAGGTGGTTTCGAGGTAAGACACCCCAACTGCTTCATGGAAAAATACCAGTCACGCCATTTCAAGTGGGACAACGACCTTGACAACATTACCCACACCCACATCGAGGGAAACCTGTCGTCTGAGAAACTCCGCGCACGCCTGAGGGTGGCATTCGACAATATTACAAACTATACATATCTATCGACTACATACAATATCGATGAGGAATTCAAGCGGACCGGCCTTGATCTTGCTCCACGTCAGGCATCAAGTGTACAGGTACTGACAGCGCAGCTATACTACAATCTCGCTGCCGGCATATTCCACTGGGACAATATCCTAACATTCCAGAAGACATCAGACGACACCGTGCTGCCTCTGCCGAAGCTTAATGTCTACTCCACGGCATACCTGAGGTTCAAGATAGCGAGAGTGTTGCATACTGACCTCGGAGTGGATGTGAGATACTTCACACGTTATGACGCCCCTGAGTACAACCCACACATGCAGTCGTTTGTCATACAGGAGAATAATGACATACGCACATCGGTAGGCAACTATCCGGTATGTAATGTCTATGCCAATTTCCAGTTGAAGTCATGCCGGTTCTTTGTCATGATGAGCCATGTAAACTGCTCTAACAAGGGCAACTATTTCCTTACACCTCACCATCCACTTAACGGGCGTCTGCTGCGTTTCGGAGTCAATTGGAACTTCTTTAATTGACCCTCTCCGCTCTCTACTGCCCGCTATCACTACCAGACACTTTCCTCCCACCCCATCGCCCCACTCCTCTCCCCCCCTAACAACAAGCACGCACCCTATTCCATGCCATGATAAACTTAGAACTGATGGAATTCATCGAGAGGGAAATCCTCCCCCGATACAATAACTTCGACCGCGCCCATTCACTCTCCCATGTGAAGAATGTCATCGGCAGCTCGCTGAAGATGGCGAAGCGCTTAGGCGCAAACGAGGACATGTCGTACGTCATAGCCGCATACCATGACCTTGGTATGGAAGGCCCGCGTGCCATACACCATCTGACAGGAGGCAAGATACTCATATCTGACCGCCGGCTGAAGAAATGGTTCTCTGCTGTCCAGCTTAAGATTATGCGTGAGGCTGTCGAGGACCACCGGGCATCGGCATCAAAGACACCACGCTCCATATACGGCAAGATAGTGGCGGAGGCAGACAGGGAGCTTACACCTGACACTGTCATCACACGCACAATAGCCTACGGTATGGATCATTATCCATCCCTTGACAAGGAAGAGCACTACAAGCGTTTTGTTACTCATCTGACAGAGAAATACTCAACCAACGGATACATAAGGCTATGGATTCCGGGCTCAGAGAATGAGACTCACCTCAAGAACCTGCGCGAGATTATCGCCAGTCCACACTTGTTGAGGAAACATTTCACGCGCATATGGGATAAACTGAATGAAACAGAGAATGTCCCTCGATAATATATAGGAGAGAGCAGTCTCCAGACTCCGCAGGAGTGACGTACATCAAAATAGTGTGTACGTTAACAATAATGTAGCGTATTATGCTTGCATTGTCATGATATTCGTCGTAACTTTGTGCCCGGATAACAACAATCAGGAAATGGGAGCATGCTTCCCATAAGGTAAAAAGTATTTAAGGATAACAATTGATTTCCGCTATCGGGCCAGAAGCCACAAGGACCTCCCAATCTCTCCACAGAGATTGATGAGCCCCTATCCTCCCAGCCATGCTATCATGGACAGAGGGATGACGGAATCAGAAAAAACACAAACAATCATGACAACAACATTCATCACATCGACAGCTATTCTGTTCGGAATAGCAATCTTCAACACTTACAAAGTGGTAAAGACCGTAAGCGAGATCAGAAGATGCAAATGATTTCCCCAAGAAAAGGCGAACGCCATTATGAGATTCTTGAAAGGAAATAGCTCTGCATAGCTTCGCCAAACATTAAGAAAAAAGTATCTTATTAATATCAAGCCTGGTAGATAACATGTGTCTACCGGGCTTTTTTATGTCCGAGAATATTCCACAACGAATTCTGATAATATAACGAATAATAAGAATAAGCACCCGAATGGCAGGTCAAATGCAATTATTATTCTATGCGTAGAATACACTTATATTCTGTAAAGTGTTGTAAAAGCCCTCTTCTTATGCATGAATTTCCTACCAACAGCTTTTCTGCCATATATACCTCAATATACGGATTGAGGGGCTATCGATTATCTCGAAAGCCCCTCATTTGGATGAATCAAATTTTGAAATACGGCCTAACGTCAAGCTTAAGGAAAGCAAGAAGTCAGAAGCATCACTTAAGCCTCAGCAGGAGTCTCTGTCTCCTCTGCGTTAGCAGCGGCGGCAGCCTCTGCAGCAGCAGCTGCGGCAGCAGCCTTCTTCTCTGCTACTTTCTTAGCGATAGCCTCGTTGACAGCCTTCTCAGCTGCGAGTCCCTTTGCCTTTGCGTCTTTCTTAGCCTTTGCGTCGCTTGTGCGTATAGCCTCAAGACCATTCTGCTTTGCCTGCTTCCAAGCGTCAAACTTCTGCTGTGCGGCAGCCTCATCGAATGCGCCCTTCTTAACGCCACCCTTAAGGTGCTTCATAAGATAAACGCCCTCGCCCTTGAGGATGTTGCGTACTGTGTCTGTTGGCTGTGCACCAACCTCAACCCAATAGAGTGCGCGCTCGAAGTTGAGATCGACAGTAGCAGGGTTTGTGTTTGGATTGTAAGTGCCGAGCTTCTCTGTGAAACGTCCGTCACGCGGAGCACGTGAGTCGGCAATTACGATGCTGTAGAATGCGTAGCTCTTGCGACCGCCACGCTGAAGGCGAATTTTTGTTGCCATATTTTTAAGTGTTAAATAATTGTTTATGCAGGACACGTCCTGCGGTGAATAATTAGATAATAATGCTCCCATCTCGTGAAAGCGGATGCAAAATTACTCATTTTCTGTGAATTATGAATTATTGACAGTATAATATTTTCTTTGGATTAACTTTTTTTACGACAAAAACATATCTTCTTTTTGGATATTGTCAAATATTATTCATACTTTTGTATCTATTGAGACCCTGTGACGTTTTCTCCACCTTCTCTCATGTGATGGTTATAGCCATTGAGGAAAGCGCTTTGTCTAAGCCAGGACATTATTCTGTGACAAACAAGGGTTTCCCTCTATAAACAGTGATTATTAACAATTCATGTTCATACATTATGGAAAAGATTTCATTATCCGGCATCATGGCCATTATTATCGCCACAGCGACACTCTGCCTTACAAGCTCGTGCAAGAAGGATGTCATCCCAGGCGAGTCTATGAAAGTAGAAATCGACGGCGAGGATATTACGATGATTTACATCGCTCCCGCGACATTCACGATGGGTGGGACACCTGAGCAGACTGATTGTGACTACTTCACAGAGAAGCCAGCCCACAAGGTGGTGTTGACCAAAGGCTACTATATCAGCCAGACCGAGGTGACCCAGGAGTTATGGACAAAGGTTATGGGCTCCAACCCTTCTGCGTACAAGGGCGACGGCAACGACGAGGAGCATCTCCCCGTGACGAATGTCTCATGGGCCGACTGTCAGAAATTCGTCAAGAAGCTGTCGGCTATGAGCGGCCACACATTCCGCCTGCCTACAGAGGCAGAATGGGAATATGCAGCACGTGGCGCGGGCCGTGGATTCAGCCTTCCTTATGCTGGCTCGAAATATTGTGACCGTGTGGCATGTATGGCCACAAACAGCGATATGCGCCCCCACCCCGTCGGTCAGTATGGGGCTAACGAAGCCGGCACATATGATATGTCGGGGAATGTATGGGAATGGGTTGCCGACGATTATTCTGATTACAAGGACAGCGTATATACCGACCCGTTGATAACTGTCGAGGGGAGCACGACAAAGGTAGCCCGTGGCGGGTCTTTCGCTGACAGGAAGGGTAAATGCCGCACATCAACACGCTACAGCCTACAGTCTGACTATTCTCATGTAACGCTCGGGTTCCGCCTTGCTATGGACAAGTAATGGCATTCAGCATGCATTCCCTGCAAAACATAGTTATCAGGGGCACATGCTTGCTATGAATTTTCTGTTTTTCTCTCTACATAGCAGACAGGCAACAGGATTACAAATTGCTGACAATAACACACACGACGGCATTCAGCCACCAGTCGACACACGTTTCACCACGCACGGCCGATAAGTACAAGCGCGACATAATTGTGGCACTTTACGACATGCATGGTGAAGCGTGTGTTTTTTTGTGTCATGACATCAGCAAACGTGTTTGTTCAATAGAGAAAATGCATTCCAGCAGCTTGTTTTTGCTGTTACATCACAATTTTAGTACAGAATAATTGGGTCATATCTTACAATACCAATCTGGCTATCTATTGTTCCAAGTCTTGATTCAGAGCCTTTGAGGCGCTCATTCAGTACCAATTATTTCACAGCTGCGACCACACTCAAACCCAACAAGACACAATAACCTGTAAGACAAGCTATTATGCGTCTCGCACAAGATTACAGAATTTGCAGGCAGCATTACTATTGTCGAGCTACAGCCCAAAGATTTCGCTTGAAACGCCCCAATAAAGTATCATACCGGCACGACTGCACAGCCTACTGATACTTTTTGTATGCCATATGAGGAATCAAAGGCAATTCACAAAAGCGGTATACAGAAAAAAATCATGTTTGAAGCGTAAAAATAACATCCAAGTTGATGATATCTCCGTTAAAATTAGTACCTTTGCACGCAAAATTGAAATAGGGATGCACGAGACATTCCGGATAACACCACCAATAAGATGCAAGATATTAGAAACATAGCCATCATCGCACACGTCGACCACGGCAAGACAACGCTTGTCGACAAGATGATGCTCGCCGGACACCTCTTCCGCGACGGCCAGAATAATTCTGATTTAGTATTGGACAACAACGAGCTGGAAAGGGAGCGCGGCATAACGATACTCTCAAAGAATGTCTCCATCAACTGGAAGGGGACAAAGATAAACATCATAGACACCCCGGGCCACTCCGATTTCGGTGGTGAGGTTGAGCGTGTCCTCAACATGGCCGACGGCTGCATACTCCTTGTCGACGCTTTCGAGGGACCTATGCCGCAGACACGCTTCGTGCTCCAGAAGGCTCTCCAGATAGGGTTGAAGCCCATCGTCGTCGTCAACAAGGTCGACAAACCTAATTGCCGCCCGGAGGAGGTCTACGAGATGGTGTTCGACCTCATGTTCTCGCTCAATGCCACAGAAGACCAGCTGGACTTCCCCGTCATATACGGCTCGGCAAAGAACGGATGGATGGCAGAGGATTATAACCACCCGGCAGACAATATAGACTACCTGCTTGACAAGATTGTCGAGATAATCCCAGCCCCACAGAAGCTTGAGGGCACACCACAGATGCTCATAACATCGCTCGACTACTCTAACTACACGGGCCGCATTGCAGTGGGACGTGTCCACCGCGGCACTCTCACCGAGGGGCAGAACATCACTATAGTCCATCGCGACGGCTCAATGGAGAAGACACGCATAAAGGAGATTCACGTCTTCGAGGGCATGACCCACGTGAAGGCCAAGGAGGTGACGAGTGGCGACATCTGCGCCATCATCGGACTGGAGAAATTCGAGATAGGCGACACCATCTGCGATTATGAGAATCCAGAGGCTCTACCCCCTATAGCTATCGATGAGCCTACGATGTCTATGCTCTTCACTATCAACGACTCACCATTCTTCGGCAAAGAGGGGAAATTTGTCACATCACGCCATATCAACGACCGTCTGGAGAAGGAGCTTGAGAAGAATCTCGCCCTTCGTGTCAGACCATTCGAGGACAGCACAGACAAATGGATAGTCTCAGGCCGTGGCGTGCTCCACCTCTCTGTGCTCATAGAGACAATGCGCCGCGAGGGCTATGAGTTGCAGGTTGGCCAGCCACAGGTCATCTACAAGGAGATTGACGGCGTCAGATGTGAGCCAATAGAGGAGCTGACGATAAATGTCCCCGAGGAGTTCTCAAGCAAGATGATTGACATGGTGACACGCCGCAAGGGCGAGATGACATCAATGGAGAGCCAGGGCGAGCGTGTCAACATAGAGTTCGACATACCATCACGTGGTATAATCGGACTAAGGACAAATGTCCTGACGGCATCACAGGGCGAGGCCATCATGGCCCACCGTTTCAAGGAATACCAGCCATACAAAGGCGAGATAACACGCCGTGTGAATGGCTCTATGATAGCTCTTGAGACAGGCAATGCCTTCGCCTACTCGATAGACAAACTTCAGGACCGTGGAAAATTCTTCATCGACCCCGGTGAGGATGTCTATGGCGGTGAGGTTGTCGGCGAGCACGTCCATGATAACGACCTCGTCATCAACGTGACAAAGGCAAAACAGCTGACAAATGTGCGCGCATCGGGTTCTGACGAGAAGGCACGCATCATCCCTAAGACCATCCTCTCGCTTGAGGAATGTCTTGAGTATATCAAGGCCGATGAGTATGTCGAGGTGACTCCGAAGTCAATGCGTATGCGCAAGATTATCCTCGACCATAACGAGCGAAAGAAAGCGAACAAGGAATAATGACCGACTCATACGGCTGAAGCGTGACAATCTGCCATCGCCGATGGCATAATAATGCAAGACAATGGCATCATAAGTAAGTCCCGAAACCGCAGTAAGGTACCACGCAACAGCAAGTGACTTTTCAATATAAACATAGCTCAGGACAGTAAGCTGCATAGGCTTCTATCCTGAGCTATATTGTTTCCAGTCCCGTCGCCCATGGGGAGGAGACGGACGAAGACTCTGTTAGCGGGGCAAGGAACAAGTTGGGAATGTATCATTATTACTGTCTGGTAAACCTATCGCATCTCATCCTGAAATTTTACCGGACAGGAGTGATAATTATTGAAGCATGGTCTGTATTATAGGATTGATTCTATCCTTTCACCATCCATTTCCACTAAAAATACATAAATATTAACATATGCTCTACATTTTTCTTCGCAGATTGAAGTTAATTAATTAACTTTGTAGAGAATTTCGAACTAATACGCCCCACGACCCTCTATCCACCTCCCTCCTGACAGATGGAGCCAGAAAGCAATACCACACCTTAACCTAAAACATAAACAAAAAACATGCAACAGACTAATTACTATATATTTGACTGGCTTGATTTCGACAAGAATCTCAGCCGCGACGAGTCGTTATGGAAAGCCTACCCCCAGACTGAGATTCACGAGGAGAACGGCGATATAATCCTTAATATACCATACCAGAAACAGGTATTGCAGGAGGACATGCTTGCCGACGAGAACGTGGAGATGGAAAGCCACCCGCTCCGTCTGCGTGCCTATGGCGACTCGATTGTCCGCCTGTTTACAACGATGATCGGCGACGAGATAAGCGATGAGAGCGATATGTTGCAGATGGACAGCAGACTGCTCCATACACCACTATCCCTAGAGACAGACGACCATGGATATGCCATAAAAGACCCACAAGGCCGGACAAGAGCCAGGATAGAGACCAAGCCATATAAGACAGAATGGTGGAGCGACCTGCAGCCTGCACCACAGCCGACAATACGCCTCACCATATATCCTGACGGGAACCCCGAGAAGGGAGTAGAGCTGAGCGACGACCATTTCTCACCGCCACGCTATGACGCCCTGCCTATAGCATACTGCATGACGGAGGGGAAGCCTGACAGAGCGACAATATCATTCGCGTGTGAGCCTGACGAGTGTTTCGTCGGCACAGGAGAGAGATTCCGCAAGATGGACCTCTCAGGACAGACATTCTACCTGAAGAACCAGGACGGTCAGGGCGTCAATAACCGCCGCGCCTACAAGAACATACCGTTCTATATGTCGAGCCGCATGTATGGAGTCTTCTACCACACGTCCGACTATTGCCGTCTGTCGCTTGCCGACCATTCGACACGCTCCATACAGTTCCGTAATGACTTCGCCACTATCGACGCGTTCATCATTGGCGGCGATACACCCGAGCGCATCCTTTTCCACTACCGTCAGCTGACGGGTTTCCCCCCAATGCTCCCCCTGTGGTCGTTCGGCATATGGATGTCACGCATGACATATTTCTCTGCCGACGAGGTTGAGGGCATCTGTGACAGGCTGCGCGATGAGGACTACCCGTGTGATGTTATACATCTCGATACCGGATGGTTCCGTACTGACTGGCTCTGCGAGTGGAAGTTCAATCCAGAGCGTTTCCCTGACCCAGAGGGATTCATCCGCCGCCTTGCCGACAACGGCTACAAGGTGAGTCTATGGCAGCTGCCATACATAGCCAAGGGGGCAGAGCAGATTGACGAGGCACGGGAGAAGAAATACATCGGGCCGCTGAAGCGGGAGCAGGCTTCTGAGGGTTCAAACTTCTCCACACTCGACTATGCTGGCACAATAGACTTCACCTACCCCGCCGCGACAGAATGGTATAAGGGGCTGTTGCGCTCGCTCCTCAATATGGGTGTGAAATGTATCAAGACTGATTTTGGAGAGAATATCCATATGGACGCTACGTACCACGCTATGACACCTGAGCGTCTGAACAATATCTATGCCCTTCTCTACCAGAAAGCAGCCTACGAGGTCACTCGCGAGGTGACAGGCGACGGCATCGTATGGGCACGCGCCGCATGGGCGGGATGCCAGCGTTACCCTCTCCATTGGGGTGGCGACTCAGAGTCATCGTGGGCTGGCATGGCTGGCTCGCTGAAGGGAGGCCTTCACTTCGGGCTCTCAGGCTTCGCCTTCTGGAGCCATGACGTGCCGGGATTCCACAGCACGCCTGATTTCATGAACTCTGTCATTGACCCCAAGGTGTATGTCAGATGGACCCAGTTCGGTGTCTTCACATCCCACATGCGTTACCATGGCTCACACAAGCGCGAGCCATGGTATTATCCTGAGGTGGCCGATATTGTGAAGAAATGGTGGAAACTGAGATACCGTCTCATGCCTTATATCATAGAGGAGAGCCGTCATGCCACAGAGAGTGGATGGCCTGTCATACAGGCTCTGCTGATGCACCATCCAGACGACAGGACATGCTGGAACATCTCTGACGAGTATTACTTCGGGCGCAAGATGCTTGTAGCCCCAGTTATGAGTTCCGCTGACAAGCGTGACATATACCTCCCCGAGGGCGAATGGGTCAACTTCTTCACCGGTGAGCGCCATGTCGGCCCATGCTGGTTGAAAGGCGTTGATGTCCCTCTCGACCAGATGCCTGTCTTCTGCCGCCCAGGAACAGAGATTCCGGTCTACGAGAAGGAGGTACGGTCAACCGATGACATAGACTTTAACGATGTCACTACCATAACCATCGGCTGATACAGCCATTGCCAACCGCAGCCTATGGCTTATCACCAGCAGACAAGACTGTGCACGGCCAGCCATCCCAATTCACCTCTCTCTGTCTCCTGACCGAGGACAGGCTGCACACAGAATGAGACATAGGAGTGCGTGAGGAGCTTCCGGTTTTCTCAACATAATCATAGTCTGTCAATTATAAACACCCCCTCATATCTATCATACATAAACATATCACCCATATCTCTTAACGGTGGGGAAGACACGATGTGCTGACTGTAATCCCTTCAGCCACATGGGACGTTATCCCCGCCACAGTATCATCTTTATGGAATACCAGGTTTCGGCAAGAAAGTACCGCCCTATGTCCTTCTCATCAGTAGTGGGACAGGAGGCACTCACCACGACGCTGAAGAATGCCATAGCGAGTGGTAAGCTCGCCCACGCTTTCCTCTTCTGCGGACCGCGTGGTGTGGGCAAGACAACATGTGCACGTATCTTCGCTAAGACCATCAACTGCGAGCACCCGACAGCAGAGGGCGAGGCTTGTGGAGAGTGTGAGAGCTGCAAGGCATTCGCCGAGGGGCGCTCATACAATATCTTCGAGCTCGACGCTGCCTCTAACAACTCTGTCGAGAATATCAAGCAGCTGATGGAGCAGACACGCATACCACCACAGATAGGCAGATACAAGGTCTTCATCATCGACGAGGTCCACATGCTCTCGACACAGGCTTTCAACGCCTTCCTGAAGACACTTGAGGAGCCACCCTCGTATGTCATCTTCATCCTTGCAACGACTGAGAAGAACAAGCTGCTGCCCACAATCCTATCACGTTGCCAGATATACGATTTCGACCGTATGACAGTCTCCAACACTGTCAACCACCTCAAGATGGTGGCCGAGCGTGAGGGATATACATACGAGGAGGAGGCCCTGGAGATGATTGCCGAGAAGGCTGACGGCGGAATGCGCGACGCCCTCTCCATCTTCGACCAGGCTGCCAGCTTCTGCCAGGGTAATATCACCCTGGAGAAAGTCATCCGCGACCTCAACCTCATGGATGTGGAGTTCTACTTCCAGATGGTCGACATGGCTCTCTCAAACAAATGCGCTGACCTCATGCTTCTGCTTAACGATATGATAGCCAAGGGCATGGACGGAGGTAATATCGTCAGCGGACTGGCGGCACATATACGTAATGTCCTTATGGCTAAGGACCCGCAGACCATCACGCTCCTCGAAGCGAGCAAGAGGTATAGCGAGCGTTATGCCGAGCAGGCGAGGAAATGCCCGGCACCATTCCTGTACAAGGCTTTGCAGATTCTGACACGTTGCGACCTCAACTACCAGCAGAGCTCAAGCAAGCGGCTGCTTGTTGAGGTGACACTGATAGAGGTGGCCCAGATAACCCAGCCAGATGATGACAGCGCGCCCCGTAAGGGGCATAGAT
Organism: Hoylesella loescheii; assembly: GCA_021531755.1. GTDB lineage: Bacteria > Bacteroidota > Bacteroidia > Bacteroidales > Bacteroidaceae > Prevotella. The sequence continues at coordinate 287,559 of JADYUK010000001.1, read as the reverse complement.
TGAAATCCCTGTTCAAGAAACTTACTCCCATACAGCCACAACCGGTTAAGCAGGTGACTGGGGCTGTAAACCATGACATGACGAGCGGAACATCCGCAAGCGACACAGCCACACAGAGAACGTCGGATGTCATGGTGGGGAGCGCTGTGGCTGAGAAATCAGAGAAAAAGCATGAAGGCCTATTGGTAACGGGTGGTGCAAGCGCGGAGAAACTGAAGATTGCAAACCCTGTCATTGGGAACATAAAGATTCCAAGCTCTGCCTTCGGCTCATCATTCGGTGCTATCCTGAGCAAAGAGAAGAAACAGGAGGAGGATACGGGCAACATAACTACCGGTGAGAGCAAACAGTTCACAGAGGATGACCTGTTGCTCGAATGGAGAAGCATGTGCAACCGTATGCAGGAGAATATCAACATGAGGGGATTGGCATCAAGCATGAGAAACCTCAAGCCGCATATCACTTCATATCCGGAAATAGAGGTCGTTGTCACTAACAACATTCTTCTTGAGCAGATGAAGAACATACTGCGGCGCATCAAGGCTACTCTCATAGCAAAACTGCACAACGATAAGATTCAGCTGACATTCCGTATAGCGGAGAGCACAGAGATAGAACGTGTACTCACCAAGCATGAGCTGTATCAGAAGATGCTGAAGGATGCACCCCAGTTGGAAAAACTCATTAAGGCTCTGAAACTTGAGCTTATCTGACTATGGTGCTTTCATCAGCCTCAACCGCCACAATAAAAATTATTACTGTCCGGTAATACTTCAGGATGAGAAAAGATAGATACATCGGACAGCCGATGTTGCAATAGAAGAATCAACTATAGTCTGGAAGGCTGTACTAAGCAAAGCGTTTGGATTTGCTTGAGATTTGAGCCTAAGGTGAAGAACCGGTGGCAAAGCCCTCGGTATATAAGCCCAGTCGGCTGTCAGGAAGCTGCCAACAGTCTGGAAGGCTGTACTAAGCAAAGCGTTTGGATTTGCTTGAGATTTGAAGCTGCCAACAGCCTGGAAGGCTGATATAACATAGAATAATATCCCATACACATATACTCCCATCAGCAATCCAGCATACACTCCCACTCACAAACAATGTCGTCCAATAACAAAGATATACTTCGAATTGCCCTGCCCAGTATCGTCTCAAACATCACGGTTCCTCTCTTGGGGCTTATCGATGTCGGTATAACAGGCCATCTCGGGAAGACAGCATACCTCGGCGCGATAGCTGTTGGAGGCATGCTGTTCAATGTATTATACTGGATGTTCGCATTCCTGCGCATGGGCACCTCAGGAATGACAGCACAGGCCTATGGACGTGATGATGAGGGGGATATCAAGAACATCTTCCTAAGAAGCCTCACCATAGCCTTGGTGTTGTCGGCAGGAATCATCCTGCTTGGACCTGTCATACGTGATATGGCGCTTCGCATCATAAGTCCGGACCCTGAGGTGGCTGATTTGGCGAGGGTTTATTTCGATATATGCATATTCGGCGCGCCCGCCTCGCTATGCCTTTTCGCCTTGACCGGCTGGCTTATAGGAATGCAGAACTCACGCATACCTATGATTGTGGCCATAGCCCAGAATATCATCAATATCCTCATAAGCCTCTATTTCGTATATATCTGCGGCATGAAGGTCGACGGCATAGCCTTGGGAACCGTCTCGGCACAATGGGCAGGACTGATAATCGCCCTTTCGCTGACATACAGGAGCTATCATTCACAGTTGTCTGCCATGAGCATACGGACAGCATTCAGGAGAGACGACATAGCGCGATTCTTCAATCTCAACCGCGACATCTTCTTCCGCACGCTGTGTCTCATAGCCATACACTTCTTCTTCATATCAGCCGGAGCGAGGTTCGGCACGATAGAGCTTGCCGTCAACACCCTCCTCATGCAGATGTTCACACTCTACAGCTATTTCATGGATGGTTTCGCCTATGCTGGCGAGGCTATGGCAGGCAAGGCATACGGCCGTGATGATATTGCGGAGTATCGTCTGACACGCCGCAACCTATTTCTCTGGGGGTTGTCCATGGCTGTCGTCTTCACCGTTCTCTATGCTGTCCTTGGCGGGGAGTTCATCAGCTTGCTCTCTGACGATGCTGCAGTCATCTCCTGTGCCCACAGCTATCAGCACTGGACCATCCTCATCCCCCTTTGCAGCATGGCGGCATTCATCTGGGACGGCATATATATCGGCACGACGCGCACACGCAGCATGCTCCTCAGCACATTCGGCGGCCTGCTCACATTCTTCATGTTATACCTCCTTCTCAGCGGCACACTTCTGAATAACGGTCTCTGGATATCGTTCAACGCTTACCTCCTCATGCGCGGCATCATACTGACCATAACAGAGAGAAGACTCAAAATATGACAAAGCCGCCCTCATATCCCTCCCATTCTTTTGACCCAGCAGATAATTTCTGTCCTGTAAACAAACTTAACGCCTCGAAAATGACAGTTTTAACGGTAAGCATCCCCCTCTTACATATCTTTATGGCTTATCGCTAAAACTTTTTGCTATACTGTAAGCATCCTAAAATACGTCTAATTTGGGATGCTTACCTTACAATGGAACGGAGACAAATTAATGCCCCCGCAGCGAAACTGCGGGGAACTTTGGCTGTGCTGAATATATATATAGAACACGGATGTAATAAAGGAGAGAGAGAAAAAAAGAACCGTGGATGATAAAGGAGAGAGAGGAACATGGATGGAATAAAGGAGAGGGAGAGAAAAAGAACCATGGATGATAAAGGAGGGAGTGAGCGCAAAAGTCACTCCCCTATCACGGCTGTGGAATAGAGAAGGTCTGTGCGGCCTCCTACAGGACGGAAATAGACGAGGAGAAGATATGAATTCTCTGTCTCATTATAGTTACCGTCGGCAGGAAGCGTGACAACAGAACCATCAGGACGGCGCAGGAGATACTGGTAGGAATAATAGCCCATCTTAAGCTTTACAGCACCATGATACTCACGAGCGAGAGGGTCGTATGTCATGGCATACTCAGGAGCCAGACGACCATAAGTCCATTGTCCGTCAAGGAACATATCACCGGGAAACGGCTCGTCGGCCTTATAAGCGAAATGGCATATGACATACTCAGACTCTGTGTCGTTGGCAATATTATCTGTGTTGCGGATATAGAATGCTCCGTTGGCATCCTCGTCATAGACATAGTTAGGACGCGGGATGTCTGTATACAGCCATGCATGATATTCAGGATCGTCAAAACTGATGTGGTCTATGCCTAACGACGAGCGGTGGATATCAAGCACCTCAAACTTACGGTACTCATTCGTGGCAGGATATATCATGTCACGACAGTGCTCCCATGCCACACCGTCATAACGCTGTGATGTGGGACGCGGGAGCTTGCGGAGGGTGGCCCAGCGGTTGTTCTGTAGGATATATGCCTTCAGTTGTCTCTGAGGGTCGTTGACAGTCGTCCCATTATATGATATGGTGGCGGACAACTGCTGGTGTGAGCGGTAGGTGTCGATGTCTGTATTTGAGGAGACGATGAGCGATGAGCCCATCTTACGCTCAGAGAGCATAAAGCATACGGAGAGTACTGGACGGCTGTCATCATTGTCGTCCATCACAGTAAGGCGATAATTGCCTGAGAGTTTAAGCCGACAATCCTTGTTAGGTATTGTAAGGCTGTAATGAGTATATAGCTGGGCTGTATTGAGCGAAAGTTCCACATTGTCTATGACAAGGCCATTATAGAAGCCGTCAATAAAATCACTCTCAAATAGCGATGTCGTTGTCGACCAGTCAGCCTCACAATGCTCTATCTTATAGGTATATCGATGATATTCATGCGTGAGCTGGTCGAAAGAGATATTGACAGTCTCCCCTGCATTCATGTCAATGATAGGAAGAGAGAGCCAGCGGTCGTCTGCCACAACCTTCAATGAACTTATGTCATCAGAATATATCTCATGGTTCTGTGCCATGACGGTTTGGCTGGCGGGAATGATGGAAGCGAATGCAAGGAGTATTGACTTGATATGCTTTGTCATATGATTTTTTTGAGGAGATTTATACTGACAATAAAAACTATCTGCCTGGAAAAATATTCCTGGAAGAATGACACGTAAGAGCTGGGAATCTTGTGATAGAATCCTCGTATGTCATCTGATAGATTATCAGGAAACAGACAGAATCTGAATCATTTCATGCAAAAATACTATTTTTCTATGAATAATAGGCATGAATTGACTTTTTTTTTGTAATTTTGCAGTCAATAAAAAAAGACACCTTAAGTATAAAAATGGCAAAAGAACTAAAGGCTCTCACAAAGAGAGCAGAGAATTACAGCCAATGGTATAACGACCTTATCGTCAAGGCCGACCTGGCAGAGCAGAGTGCAGTTCGCGGATGTATGGTTATCAAGCCATATGGCTATGCTATCTGGGAGAAGATGCAGCATGAGCTTGACAGTATGTTCAAGGAGACGGGTGCACAGAACGCATATTTCCCACTTCTCATTCCCAAGTCATTCCTCTCACGTGAGGCGGAGCATGTTAAGGGTTTCGCCAAGGAATGTGCCGTTGTGACACATTACCGTCTGAAGGCATCAGAGGATGGCAATGCTGTAGTTGTTGACCCAGAGGCACGTCTTGAGGAGGAACTTATCGTTCGCCCTACATCTGAGACAATCATATGGAACACATACAAGAACTGGATTCACTCATACCGTGACCTTCCGTTGATGTGTAACCAATGGTGCAACGTCATGCGCTGGGAGATGAGAACACGTCCTTTCCTCCGCACATCAGAATTCTTGTGGCAGGAGGGACATACAGCCCATGCCACACGTGAGGAGGCGGAGCAGGAGGCACAGAAGATGCTTCATGTATATGCAGAGTTTGCTGAGAAATACATGGCTGTCCCTGTCATTCAGGGAGTCAAGTCAGAGACTGAGCGTTTCGCCGGAGCCCTCGACACATACACCATAGAGGCTATGATGCAGGACGGCAAGGCCCTGCAGAGCGGCACAAGCCACTTCCTCGGACAGAACTTTGCAAAATCGTTCGATGTCACATTCCTCAACAAGGAGAACAAGCCTGAATACGTATGGGCCACCTCGTGGGGCGTATCAACACGCCTGATAGGTGCGCTCATCATGACCCACTCAGACGACAACGGCTTGGTGCTTCCACCGAAGCTCGCCCCAATACAGGTTGTCATTATCCCTATTGCAAACAAGCCGGAGCAGCTTGAGGCAGTGACGAGCAAGATACAGCCTGTCATAGACGAGCTGAGAAAGAAGGGCATAACAGTGAAATATGACGATGCGGACAACCATCGTCCAGGATTCAAGTTTGCTGACTATGAGCTGAAGGGTGTCCCTGTACGACTTGCTCTCGGCGCAAGAGACCTTGAGGCCGGCACCATAGAGCTTATGAGACGTGACACACTGGAGAAGGAGACCGTAAGCTTTGAGGGTATCGCCGACGAGGTGGAGCGCATACTCGAGGATATGCAGACAGCTATACTGGAAAAAGCGCGCAAGTATAGGGACTCACGTGTCTATGAATGTGACAACTATGAGGAGTTCAAGGAGCGTGTCAAAGACGGCGGATTCTTCCTCTGCCACTGGGACGGTACTGCTGAGACTGAGGCAAAGATAAAGGAAGACACTCAGGCCACAATACGCTGTGTGCCTTATGGCTACGAACAGACACCAGGCGTGGACATGGTCTCCGGCAAACCGGCCAAGTATCGTGTGATAATCGCCCGCTCATATTGACACGTACGGATGCAGCTGTTGGCAATCATCCCATCTGATATGCAGGATATATAGCCGAAAAGAAGGCATCAAACAATATGAGCAAAAAGAAATAGCAACAATCCCCCAAGCCCTTCATGTCCTGATGTAACCATTACATGATAGACAAGTTTAGGGGCTTGGGGGATTCGCTCTACATAACAATCACTCAACATTTTTGCGGTCGCTGTCCATAAGACAGCCCACTACCCTTCCATCAGATAATAACAACACATGCTGACAATACTGTCACTCTCGACGAATCTCCCCAATCCAGAGATTATACACATAACAGCAGAAAAACTTAGAGGTATACTGGACGGCATGAGGCTTTCGGAGACGATACGGACTGAGCCTGTCGGCATGCCTGAGTCAACACCTGATTACTTTAACGCCATAGCTATTGGGCACACCTCCATGGGATATGACTCTCTGCGCTCTATGCTTAAGGGGATGGAGATTGATGCAGGAAGGACACATGAGAAGTCGGCTGCAGAAATTATCCCGCTTGATATTGACATACTGATGTATGGAGACAAAAAATACAAGGATGAGGACTGGCAGCGCGAGTATAATATTAGGCTGCTTAGCAGCATAGGTCTCTGACATACAGGGACATGAAGAACAATAGCATAGAGGGGAATTTAAAGTTATCTGTGGTCATCATCGATAAACAAGATTATGCTTATACCCTAATATACTGAACGGGACATATCGGCATCATAACTATCGGACAACACCCTTCGACCGTCAGGCAATACAAACCGTCAGGCAATACAATACCAACGTTTTCGTTAAGCCAGAAGACCAAAGAGATCTCGCTCACTTTGGCTTGGCGAGAAAAGTCTGTATTTATACGAACGTTTTAGTTAAGCCAAATGAGCAGAGACCAAGCTTGCTTGGGCTATGCCATGGCGAGAAAACGAAGGCGAAGCCAACGTTTTCGTTAAGCCAGAAGACCAAAGAGAGCTCGCTCGCTTTAGCTTGGCGAGAAAAGGTCTGTATTTATACAAACATAAACCTGGGATAACTCTCATATATATAGAATTCTCCTTAACCATCATTACAGATAAGAAAAAAAATGAAAATATCACGAACTGGCTATAGATATATCTTGCCTTTTACCGTTTCAGGCATTTTGTCGCTGACATCATGTATAAAGGATGAGCTGCCAAACTCTGAATGTGACATAATCAGCGCCAACGCAGGAGTGAAGAATCCGGAGGATGTCTTCTTCCAGCTTAGCGACACATCGGCTGCAATAAATGCAGACTACCATAGTTCTGTCATCCAGTTCCAGAGAGTGAAGACATGGGCCGACCTTACTGAGGTGGCTCCACGCTTCACAGTCTCAGAGGGGGCTCTGCTCTACCCTCCAAGTGGCACAGTACGTGACTTCTCTAACGACACCACCCACGTTTATTTCTGCGTGGCAGAAGATGAGAGGCCACTGTACGACACATTCTGCAAGACTGGAGAGCCGATGGAGACACAGCTCGCACAGGCCTCACGTGATGGTCGCCATATCCGCACATACATTGTACAATACAAACACGCTATAGAAGTTGGTGACATCATAGAATACAACTTCGAGCATTATGGGCTGAACAGTAAGGGAAAATATTACGAGTGGTGTGACCAGCTCCCCGATGGCTCTTTCCCCGAAGTGCCTAACTGGGCTACAGCAAATGCCGGCTTCGCCATGGCACGCGGCACGGCGAAGCCAGAAGAATACCCCACCACTCCTATCGAAGGTGAGGGCGTTGACGGCGGAGCGTGTGTGAAGCTCGAGACAAGCTCGACAGGAAGTTTCGGAGCTATGTTCAAGATGCCAATAGCAGCGGGGAACCTCTACCTTGGCACCTTCGACTCGTCAAAGGCTCTAACCATGACACTCAAGGCGACACGATTCGGTGATGGCTCGACTCTCGAACGGCAACTGGACAGATTCACAGGCCATTACAAATTCTATCCCGGGAGCCAGATGACAGATAAGGACGGAAAGCCAACTGACGGAGAAGACAGGCCTGCTATCTACTGCATCATCTATAAGAATCATGATGAACAGGGTAATCCTGTTGTCATCTTCGGAGATGATGTGCAGACGAGCCCACAGATCATCGCACGTGCAGAGGTGACTGACTGGCAGGTGAATACAGATGAATGGGTGGAATTTGACCTCCCGTTTGTATGGAAAGAGGATATCGACCCTGACATCCTCGCCAACAAGGGCTACAATGTTGCTATCGTATGCTCGTCAAGCAGGAATGGAGACGCATTTGTCGGAGCCATCGGTAGCCGTCTCTATGTTGACAACTTTAAGCTCTACTCTACCAAAGGCGAGTAGGCTCAATCCCTGGGCAGCGCCTGCCTACCCATAGATTTTGCAAGAAGTAGAAAGCACGAACGTTTTCGTTAAGCCAGAAGACCAAAGAGAGCTTGCTCGCTTTGGCTTGGCGAGAAAAGGTCTATATTTATACAAAGGTTTTCGTTAAGCCAGAAGACCAAAGAGAGCTCGCTCGCTTTGGCTTGGCGAGATTTTTCGTTCAAGCGAGAGCAGAACATTAAGCTTGCTTAATTGTTATGCCGAGTGCAGACGAAAATCATCATCGATAAAACGATGGCGAAGCCAAGGTCAACATCACGGATGCTAACGGATAATTTTCTCATGAGACATATCCTGTAGCTCCACTGACTATAGAAAAAAAACTTTGCAATCAATCAAAAAATAAGGCGGAGCCACACACGTCCCCCCATAGTATACCTATCACGGCAGGGACAGCAGCAGGGGGCAAAAAACCACGAGAATAGAATACATTGACTTATAGATTTGTGTATGTGTAGACATAACATACATTACTATCAAGTAAATAGAGAAAGAAGAAGATAACAACAAACAAAAATAAAGAAAATGGTCATACTATCTAAGCATAACAACACGCTGTCGGGGATAGCGCAGACATCGCTGCAGACACTCAGTATCGCCAAGAACATTTCGAGGTATGCCGTGTCCATCATGGTTCTCCTTGTCCTGTCATTGTCATCGCGTGCCGACACAGTCATAACAGACATGCCTGTCTGCCGTCAGCCAGATGCCATTGTCCCGTCAGATTCCACCTCCATCATGGCGGCGAGTCCTGTCAAGCCGCGTCTCTCCATCCGTCTCGGATACAGCATAGGCGGCACTATCCCTATTGACTTCCCAGCCGAGATGCGTGCCCTGAACAGCTACTCTCCAAAGGTAAACTACCAGTTCGGCATAGACTACGAGCACATGCTCACTGACAAGTACGGCCTGCAGCTCGGCCTCTACCTTGAGCGCCGCGGGTTCAAGAGCGAGGTTGAGATGCGCCATTATGACATAACCCTCGAACAGGGAGGAGAGAAAATCAAGGGACCCTTCAGCGGCAACGTAGTCATAGAGATAGTGCAGATAGGCGTCACGATACCCGTTATGGCAACCTGGCATCCCGACGAGAAATGGACACTGCGTCTCGGCCCATACGTCTCCTATATCCACGACCGCTCTTTCCAGGGCTATGCATACGGAAAGAAAGTCTATGATGCTGACGGAAAATGGACAGGAAGTTTCGACGCTTATATACGCCGAGACGAGATAAGGGGTGAGAAAGTGGAGATTGGCGATATCTACAAGGACGAGGCAGGAAACGTTGTCGACAAACGCGGAACATTCTCTGGCGAGGACTACAACAGCTATCTCCGAAGACTGCAATATGGAGTCGACATGGGAGCCGAGTTCAAGATAAACCGCTCTTGGGGCGCATACGCTGATTTCTCCTTCGGCCTTAACAGCGCCTTTAATGGCAAAGAGGGGAATCCCGTCAGCATGGCTCTTCACCCGACTTACCTCACTGTCGGCCTTACATACAGGCTGAGATAACATCCCCCCTCACTCTCTCATCCCGTCTATCTCCAATACGCTCCAAAGTATAGAGACACATACCCCCTCTTCGCCACATAATTACATTCATGACTGGATAACGGAGCGGTGGCCTATGGGCGGGTAGGAAAGAAACATCTGGGCAGAGGACTTCAGGAAAAAGGGAGCAAACCTCCCGATATACCCTCCTGATGTTCCTCTGCCCAGATTGTATGTTTATGGATTCCGTAAAAAAACCATGGGTAGATTTACAGTCTCCTATCTTCGCAAGGAGATGACTGACGGCCTACCGCTCTACTGTATAGAAATCTATGACGCGCTGTATCGCTTGTCTGCATACGGGGCAAAACTCCGGATTAGTATTTGTCCGCATTCGGCAGTCTTGTGTGCCACGGTAGACACCACGCATCGAATAGCCTGCACCCTCGAACAGACCGACACGTGAGGCTGCCACCTCGGGACTGTCGCTTAATGGCGTCGGGACAGGAGTTCCCTTAGGTATGAGGTTCTCCCATTTGCCATTGAAATCGACAAGTGTTGTGATATTCTGCTCCCATGGCTCTATATCGTGGGGATACATGGGGATGGCCTCCTCCTCATATGCATACTCGTCGGCAAGTCCGGCGAAACTATGGCCGAACTCATGGACGACGACAGGCCGGAAGGAGGGATGGTGGGTCATGCTGAGGTTGTATGAGTTAAGTATGCCTCCGCCTCCATAGTTGGATGTGTTGACAAGGACTATGATATGCTCATAGGGTATGCCTGCGAGAATGTCGTGGAGATCTTTCAGGTGGAGAGTTGTGAGGTAGCGGTCGCTATAGAAGGTGTTGAAATTTGAGTGGAGCGGAGTATTGAGCCACAGACCCTTTGCAGGCTCACTCGTTCCGCTGTCTGCGGATGGTGGCATGACGGCATAAAGAGAAAAGCGTGAGGAGGAGGAGCGGAAAGGCTCATGGGAGAATATCGCCTCTGTTGCAATGCGGGCATCGGCGAGGAATGTCTCCATCTCGTCTGCCTTGTACCCCTCGGCAACATAAGCTATCCTGATGCTGTGGAGAGAGTCAGCGGCTGTCTGAAGCGTAACGTATGGTGTGCGCTGGCCGAAACCTATGCGGCGAATAAGGATATCAGAGGGGACGACGGTATGTGTCAGCTCTGCCATAATCTCACGGCGGGAATTTGTCAGGCGCACTGTCACATCGGCGGTATCTCTCGGCATTGGTATGAGGAAGACATTCTCGAACGAGCGCGTCGAGGTATGGGCTTCCGGATAGCTCAGCCATTCCTGAAAGAGCGTACAGAATGAGTTACGGTATATCACTTCATCAGTGTTATGCCTCCGTACGATTATCTGCCCGTTGCCTTCGACAGGCACCTCTGTGAGATTCTGCCGCTTGCCATACCAGCGGGGGGAGAGCTTCAGCTCGTCGAGCGCGATGTGCTGACTGTGGACATTCCCTGAAAAGATGTAGTCGAGACGCAGGGTGCTGTCTCTGAAATTCTCAAATTGCCGCTGTGCATGACCAGTGATGGAGACTGTGGCGAGCAGGATTGTGATGAAGATTGTTCTCATAAGCCAAAGCTAAAAATTATTAGACTTGAGGTAGGTTCCAGACCTTTTCTCGCCAAGGCAAAGCGAGCGAGCTCTCTTTGGTCTTCTGGCTTAACGAAAACGTTGGCTTCGCCTTCGTTTTCTCGCCATGGCATAGCCCAAGCAAGCCTGGTCTCTGCTCATTTGGCTTACCGAAAACGTTGGCATAAAGAGGCCCATATATATAGCCTACCTTGATTCTGTGTCTGTGTGTGTATGTATTTGATATATCTAAATTCAATCACTCAATGATTATCAGTAAATGGGGGGAAATCATCATTCGAGATGCAGGAACTTATGGCGTGGCATAGTCTCTACGGCTTTTGGGGGGACGCCAGAGAAGCGTATCAAGAGCGAGTCGTAATGATGAAGACCATTCTTTGTGATTGAGTCGCATGCTCTGTTGTACATGTCGCGTATGAGCTGATGGTTCTTTCTGGCTATTAAGCATCCGACGTTCTCGGACTTCACATGTGCGGCAGAATATATCTGCTTATGGCCAGTCTTACGCAGAAGCGTGGCATAGGGTTCTGAGACAACAGCAACATCCATCATGTTATTCTCTATCATCATGACCCGTGTGTTGATATTCTGCATCTGCACGAGGTATGTCTTCCCTGTCAAGCCAACTGAGTCAAGGACGTATGCGGTGAGGGCAGCATCAGCGCCATATCTGTCTACAGCTACCATCTTGTCCGCCATCTGTCGTGCTTCTCTGATTCTTGATTTTCTGTTCACGAACATATATAGATGGGAATTCTGGTGTGGGAAGACGACAAGCGAGTCGACAGAGGCGGTTACAGTCTTGTCACCAGCTGTTCTCTTCTGTTTTTCCCCAGCTGTTTGGCTTGACATGAGTCTTGCCCACTTGTCCCTTAACGATGCTGCGCGGACATAGTCGGACATGATGGCACTGGCATGACCTGAGATGAGGGCAGTGTCACAATCAGCCAATGCGCCACACTCAATGAGGACAAGCTCGATGCCCATGGAGTCGGCTATAGCACAGTCTCTCGCAACAAGGAATGGAAGGCAGTCGAGGGTCGGCGTGACAGCAACGGTGACAGTCTGCAGATTTGTTGTCGTCACAGAAGGTTCATTATCGCTTGTGCATGAGAGGAGAGAAAGGAGCACGAAGAGGAAGAGAACGATCTCTCGTGCCGTCATTCTGTATGTATCGTACATGACGCTTTGCCTACACGTAGCATCAGCCCCGAGCTGCGCTCGCCTACCCATAGCCTTTGTCTTGATTGGCGAGATACTTGGCTTATCGAAAATTATCATATAGTGAAGAATGCAAAAAATATCTATGATATGGAAGTGAATGTATGATGGCGCCTGACAAAATATTGCCACAATATGGATATCTGGGATATACGGGCCTCAGACGTCGCGCTGTCAGCGAGTTGTTTCCTGAAAGGCTTGTAGGCGGACTTCATCTTGCGGTAGTCATGCCGGGCCTTGACGATAGCCTTGGCATCTTTATGCTTGCCAGAGAGTATTGCCTGTACCATGGCGACACCATCGAGCAAGGCACGCCACAGCATGACAGAGCGTAAAGACGACTGGGGGAGGTTCTTGAAAAGCATTAGGAGATTGTTGCGGAAATTGAGATAGGTCTTACGTGGATTGCCCTGTGGTAAGGTTCCTCCGCCGACATGCCACACACAGCTTTCCGGGACACAATAAATCTTCCATCCATAATGCCTTACCCTCCAGCAGAAGTCAATCTCCTCGTTATGCGCGAAGAACTTGCTGTCAAGTCCGCCATGAAGAAGATAGATCTCACGCCGTACGACCATGCATGCTCCTGTCGCCCAATGTATCTCGGCTATGCTGTCATACTGGCCGTGGTCTTGCTCAACCGTAGCGAATATCCTGCCACGACAATAGGGGTAACCAAACCTGTCGATGTATCCGCCAGCAGCTCCGGCATACTCAAACTGGCGGCGGTCATGCCATGACAGTATCTTCGGCTGGCATGCAGCAGCATCGTCATGACTCTGCATGAAGTTCAACAGGGGGCGTAGCCATCCTCGAGCTACCTCCACATCGCTGTTGAGAAGGACGACATACTCAGCCTCTACAGCAGCGACAGCCTTGTTATACCCCTCAGCAAACCCATAATTCTTGTCGAGACTGACTACCCTCACTTGAGGAAACTCCCTGGCGAGAAGCGTGAGGGATTCGTCTGTCGAACCGTTGTCGGCAACCACAATATCTGCTTCTGGCGTATTATGGATGACAGAAGGGAGGAAGCGTCTCATCATGGCTGCGCCATTCCAGTTAAGTATTATTACGGCTACACTCATATGTTTTATATTTCCTTGACTCCGTTCGTTGATAGTCTGCATTACCACACCTAAGGGGTTAGCGCAAAATACCTGGGGGGTAATCTATCCCACCTACAGACACGATACTAAATCATTAGTTGAACGTGCCTATCAGGGCCGTCTTATCATGGTTCATGTGCAGGAGTCTGAGCTTGACTATCTGATTATCGAGAGAATTGTCAGCTTCGGCTGCCAGCAATTCGACCCTTATATAATTCTCTGTGAATCCATGCATTGCACGTCCTCTTGTTGAACGTTCCATGAGGACCTCAGCCTCACATCCCTCATATTTCTGATAGAACCCATGTGTCTTCTTGTCGGACAATTCAAGGAGCAAATGGGAACGGCGGTGCTTCTCCCTGTCATCGACAATATACGGAATATTCAGCGCCGCTGTGCCTGGTCGCTCTGAATAAGGGAAGATATGGAGCTGCTGCACATCAAGGCTGTCTATGAAATCGTAACATTCGCTGAAACACTTTTCTGTCTCTCCTCTACAGCCGACCATCACGTCCACTCCAATGAAGGCATCAGGCATAAGACTTTTTATCAGCTCAACCTTGTGTCTGAATAGTTCTGTATCATACCTCCTGTGCATCAGTCTGAGCACCTCGTCGCTTCCGGACTGGAGAGGGATATGGAAATGTGGCATGAAGGCGCGTGACTGGGAACAATATTTAATCAGGTCGTCGGTCAGGAGATTCGGCTCTATACTTGATATGCGGTATCTCTGTATACCCTCAACCTTATCAAGCTCTCTCACCAGGTCTATGAATGACTCACCAGTCGAGCGGCCGAAATCGCCGATATTGACTCCTGTGAGGATTATCTCCTTTCCACCTTCTGAAGCGACACGATGCGCATGTGCTACAAGTGAGGAGATAGATGGATTGCGTGAGTTTCCACGTGCATAAGGTATTGTGCAATATGTGCAATAGTAGTTGCAGCCGTCCTGTACTTTAAGGAAATAACGTGTCCTATTGCCCCGTGAGCATGAATGTGCGAAGGAGGTTATATCCTTTGTCTTCTCACATTTCACCTTCTCTGCCATTGTCCCAGTCCATTTGTCAGAGAGGTACTGTACAAGCTGTGCCTTCTCATTAGAGCCCAATACGAGGTCGACCCCATCGATGTCAGCAATACGTTCTGGAGAAAGCTGGGCATAGCATCCTGTCACCACGACAAAGGCATGAGGGTGATTGCGTATCATCTTGTGTATCTGTTGCCGGCATTTATGGTCGGCGACTTCTGTGACGGAGCATGTGTTCACAAGACATATATCAGCTTCTTCATCCTTTCCCGCCTTTACGACACCGAGTTGTGAGAGCATCTCCGCGAATGTTGATGTCTCGGCAAAATTCAGTTTACATCCGAGGGTATAGTATGCGGCTTTCTTGCCTTGAAAAAGCGAATAGTCTATCATTTTCTATTTGAGTAATTATGGGGAGTCCCTGCTTAATGAGAAAATCACATATGTGGCGCGACATGCCAAAGAATCCTTAATCTCTGAGAATCATGTTCAGGTGATATCTATGCTTCGGCCTTGAATATGGATGAATTCAAGGGTGAGACGGACAGTCACCCCCCCCTCAGTTAATCACACAGACTGATGTATATAGGGGTTGGGGAGTTACATATAGAATGAGGCATCAATCCTGCAGGCAAAGCTTCTGCAGGTCGTAGAACGAGCCGTTATATATATTAAAATCCACGTCGCCTTCTATACCTGGAAGATGTCCGGCATCAGTATGCTGCCAGAACTTCCACTCTCCCTTATACTGCATCTGGTCGACATAATAATGGGCTATCCAATAAGGATAATCGTCAAAGCGTGCATCGTTCAGATATTTCTCCTTGAACTTGTAATATGTATAAAGGATAGGCTTGACATGATACTTATCCTCTACAATATGCAGCCAGGTGAGTATATCGCGTTGGAAATCTTCTGTACTCCTTTCTTTCGGCTTATGCTCGACATCCAATATCGGGGGCAGGTCTCCTGCTTCCAGCTTTACATTCTTGAGGAAATGCTGTGCCTGCTCGCGAGCCGATGTCTTGAGACTGTAGAAATGATATGCGCCTCTGATGAAACCATGCTCACGCGCTTCATGGAAATTGTCTATGAAATTCTCGTCTATGATGCTTGCGCCCTCTGTCGCCTTTATTATGACGAAACGTACGGGGCAACGGTTTATATTGGCAGAGCGTAGAAGATTCCAGTCTATATCTCCCTGATAATGCGAGATATCTATTCCCTGTATCTCATAGCCATCAGGATATTTCTCGTCGCCATAGAGAGCCTGCCATCTGAATGCTGTCGGAGAAACGAAGAAGAACCAGAAAGCCCATATGTAGGCAGCGACAATCATAAAACCGCCCAGCCACCATTTCCATTTGGAATGATGGCTGAGCATGTTCTTATTTCCTGTGCGCCGTGAGCGCTGCCTTTCGTTTTTCAATATTATAGATAACTCAAGTTTCGCATGTCTGTGACATGCTGTCAGTAAACAAGTTTACAGGTAAACAAGCAAACAAGTTGACAGGTAAACAGGTAGACAAGTTGACAGGTTGACTGGCAACACGAGGGACAACTCGTTTATCCACATAGAGCTCGTTAACTTGTCAACCTGTCAACTTATATGGTTTACTACGCGTTTTCGAGCAAGAGAGTCATAGTAGGACGGTCGCAGACCTCTGATGGGCCGAAGTACTGGATTGGTCCAGGGTAGACGAAGCTGGTATTCCGAGCCCAGTCTGAGCGATGGCATACGAAATACTTGTATGGATGGCCAGAGAGAGAGACGAGCGCCTTGCGTATGACAGGCTTCATCTCGCCGTTACGCTTCTCCATGTTCATCATCATTGTGATAGGTATACCACCGGCAATCCACTTGTCAGCTGGCAGGCATGTGTTCTTTATGCTTGACATATAACCTGTCTTGCCGAAAGAGATGAGCATTGCGGCATTGTAGCCGAGGCTGTAGCAGTAGTCCGCATCGAAATTGGACGGTGCGGCACAACGTCCCTCGTATCCGAAGAAATGGTGCTGCGTAGCGAACTTGCCTGTATATATGCCGTCCTTCTTCCATTGAGCAAGTTTCTTGGCCACCATCTCAGCGAGCAGCTGTTCTGTCTCGATGAGTGAAACCTGTACGTTACCATGTGGGTCGCGCTCGAGAGCCAGCTGACGTGATACAGACAATGGCAGCGAGCGGAATATTGAGGCGTTCTCCTCAGAGAGGTGTGCGAGGACATAGTCAATCTTGTGGTCGTCTGCTACGAGCTCGAAATCGGCCTGGTTTGCGGCGAGCATATCGTTCAGCTCGGCAATGAGCTTCTTTATTGCTGGGATGAACTCAATCAGTCCTTCCGGGACGAGGACAACACCATAGTTCAAGCCGAGGTTGGCGCGGTCTGTCACGACCTCAGCGATGTATGTCACGATATCATCGAGTGTCTGGTTCTTGGCCTCTACCTCCTCGCCTATAAGGGTCACGTTAGGATGTGTCTGCAGTGCGCACTCAAGTGTGACGTGTGATGCAGAGCGTCCCATGAGCTTGATGAAGTGCCAGTATTTCTTAGCCGAGTTACAGTCGCGCATGATATTTCCGATAACCTCTGAGTAGACCTTCGTAGCTGTGTCGAAGCCGAAAGAAGCCTCTATCTCCGAGTTCTTGAGGTCACCGTCGATAGTCTTCGGGCAGCCTATCACCTGTACTCCGGCTCCAATAGCCTTGTAGTACTCGGCGAGGACACATGCGTTAGTATTTGAGTCGTCGCCTCCGATGATGACTAGAGCCTTAATATCGAGAGCCTGAAGAATCTCAAGGCCTTTGTCAAACTGTTCCTTCTTCTCAAGTTTGGTACGGCCCGAGCCAATGATATCAAAACCGCCAGTATTGCGATACTCGTCAACGAGCTCTGCTGTAATCTCTATATACTTATGCTCTATGAGACCTGCAGGACCGAGCAGGAAGCCATACAGTTTGTTATCCTTGTTAAGCTTCTTGATACCGTCGAAGAGTCCAGAGATAACATTGTGTCCGCCAGGAGCCTGGCCACCCGAGAGAATCACGCCGACATTGATTCTAACATTGGCAGGCTCACCCTCAGTAGGCTCAAACTTGAGATATGGCATACCGTATGTGTTAGGGAAGAGCTGCTGTATCTCTTCCTGGTTATCGACTGACTGTGTAGGCTCACCTTCAACAGCGTTTAGAGCACCGCGCAGAGCGACCGGAAGTTTGGGCTGGTATTCTGCACGTGTAATCTGTAATGCACTTTTTTCCATTTTTATCGTTATCGTTTTATTTAAGTAGGTTCGTTATCTATATTTATATTTGTCATAGTCCCTCCTTCTGTCAAGGGATGCTTATCGGCAGCTATCCATCACAAGAACAGTGTTGTCCAAGCAGCTGGCCATAATGGACTGTCAGTTATCCAAGAGATTGAGGGTGATACGCTCCATATACTATCCCCAAAAGTAGAGGCGAATGATACAGAATCCACTGTGTATCTCGGCAGGAACCGGCATGATTCTTTTCTGCAAGCACATCACTACCATAGTCCACATGGAATAACCTATCCTATTCTATTGCAAAAGTAATATTTTTTGTTTATATCAGAAAGAATCAGGAGGCAAAATCTTCCAAAAAATAATATTTTTGGATTTAAATTAGGCAATATACATAATTTTTTATAATTTTGAAACCAAATTTGTATTAACAGTTATATGCAGAGCAGCTGAACGCTTGATGGCGGAATTGTGAAGCCTTTGGGAGACTGCTCCAACAAACAAAGATTTTTTCTACAATCATGATGAAGAGTTTCTGCAAATGGATGCTATACGATGTAATGGGCTGGAAAAGCATCATTACAGAAGAGCATCCCCAGAAATATATTATATGTCTTGCTCCACACACGTCAAACTGGGATTTCATAATTGGCCAGCTTTATTCACGTGCCAACGGGGTCAGGTCGGGTTTCCTGATGAAGAAGGAATGGTTCTTCTGGCCATTGGGGCCTATATTCCGCTCCATGGGTGGCATACCAGTATACCGGCAGAAGAAAATGTCGATGACAGACTGTTTGATTAAGTCAGCTGAAGAAGCTGACACTTTCCAGATAGCCATAACTCCCGAGGGCACGCGCAAACCTGTGAGTGAATGGAAACACGGCTTCTACTATATAGCTTTGGGGGCAAAGATTCCGATTCTGCTTTATGGTATAGACTATGAGAAGAAGGAGATTGTGTGCACACGCACTATCATCCCGACAGGTGATTACAACAAGGACATCATACTTATAAAGAATTATTACAGAGATTTTGTCGGGAAAAAGCCCCAAAACTTCATAATTTGAGTCAGAGTGTGAGCCCCATGCTTTTCATGTATCGATGATAAACCTCATGAAGCAGTAGGAAACCACATGGATTCCTCTATACAAACTGGATGTTGGGGAGAAACCAGCGTAATCTGGCATACCACCCCGACAAGCAAGCTGGCATACCATCTACCGAAAAATCAAAAATCAAAAAATCCGATTGAAGACATTCAATATTTATTTGTCACCTATGGCACGACAGACTAATCATACAACCAGACACACTCAAAATAACATCACGGAATACAGACCGCATACCGGCATAATATCAATGCGCATTAGGATATTTGTATACATGCTGACCATCATCATGTCAGCATGGCCTTGCGGCGTTGAATCCCAGAACACGGTCCAATGGGTCACGAACAGCTCAGCTCCCCACAAAGTCAGCAATGGTCTGCAGGGACGCCATCTGAGCATATGGCCAAGCCATGGGCGTTATTTCAATGCGAAGACAGGCATGTGGGAGTGGCAGCGTCCACAGATATTCTGCACCACAGAGGACCTTCTCTCGCATAGCATTGTCGTGCCATACCTTCTCCCCATGCTTGAGAATGCTGGTGCGAATGTCTTTGTGCCACGTGAGCGTGACATACAGCGTGAGGAATATCTGGTAGACAACGACCTCGCAATGTCGGGATTCATGGAGATAGCAGGCGGTGAGACTTGGTCCAAGGCTCCAAGGGCGGGGTATGCCATAAGCAAGGGGATATACCACGACGGAGAACGTCCCTTCAGTAAAGGGACCGCAAGAATCATACGTTCCACCCAGGGACAGAATATCTCAAAAGCTTTCTACAGACCGAACATAAGGGTAGGCGGCAGATACGCTGTCTATGTCAGCTACCAGACCGTCGAGGGCTCTGTAGACGATGCCGAATACACTGTTGTCCACCAAGGCCAGTCGACAAGGTTCAGGGTGAACCAGCGAATGGGTTCTGGCACATGGGTGTACCTTGGCACATTCGAGTTTGACAGCAACAGCACATACAGCAATTATGTAATGGTCTCCAACCATAGCTCACGCCGTGGCTTTGTCACTACAGACGCTGTGAGGTTTGGTGGCGGAATGGGGAATCATGAGCGTGGTGGCAGGACAAGCGACATGCCACGCGCCTTAGAGGCCTCAAGGTATTGGGCTCAGTATGCTGGTGCACCTCGTGCGGTGGTAGTATCAAAAGGTGGACACGACGATTATGGTGATGATGTCAACACACGCTCTCTCATGTCCAACTGGCTATCCTATGGCTCTGTGACAAACCCGACAGAGGACAACAAAGGCGGTGTGTCAGCCAGCGATACCATAACCATGTCTGAGGCTGTCGCCAAGGCATATCTCGACAGCATCAAGGCAAGCGGGGCTGACAGCATAACGCTGGCACAAGCCGACAGTGTGGCGGGAGCGATAGCCGACAGCGTGGCGAGAATACCGTTCCAGCACATAAACGCTGTTAACGGGAAGACGATGACAGGGCGTGTCCCGATTGACCTCCAGATAGGCCTGCATACTGATGCAGGATGGTCACGCGACTTCACCACTCCATACGGCACGCTCGCCATCTGTACAAGCCAGTTCAACAGCAATCGTCTGGCGGCAGGTTCATCGCGCAAGCAATCGTTCGACCTTGCCTGCGATCTTCTTTACAATGTCTCACGCGACCTCAAGAAGCGTTTCGGGGAATGGGTTACCCGCGAGGTGTGGGACCGCAACTATAGCGAGACAAGACTGCCAGCCCAGCCTTCGGCAATCCTCGAGATGCTCTCTCACGAGAATTTCCCGGACATGCGCCTTGCCCACGACCCCTTCTTCAAATTCTCATTGGCACGCTCAATATATATAACGATACTGAAATATCTGGCAAGAGTTGACGGCAAGAAAGCCGTTGTCCAGCCACTTGCCCCCATAAAGTTCCAAGCACGCAGTCTGAGAGCCAATGTCCTGACACTCTCATGGTCGCCCCAAGACGACGAGTATGAGCCGACAGCCCGTCCCACATCATATAATATATACACCCGCATAGGCGAACGGGGATATGACAATGGACGCAGTGTCAAGAGCACGGAGTTCAGGCTCGCTCTTCAGGCCAACAAGATATACCGTTTCCGTGTTACAGCAGTCAACTCTGGTGGCGAGAGTTTCCCCACAGAAGAGCTCGTGGCCCTCTATAATCCTGAGGCGAAGCAGACTGTAATGATAATCAACGCCTTCCACCGTCTCTCGTCGCCTACAGTTATTGAGACAGACTCGACATGCGGCTTTGACATTGTTGACGATATCGGCCTGTCTTACGGCACCACAGCCGCCTGGGTAGGCAGACAGATTGTCTTCGACAAGTCAAAGGCGGGACAGCATAACGGTCTTGGCTATTCTGACACCTCGCTCCTCGGACGTTACGTAGCCGGGAATGACTTCAACTATGCATACACCCATGCCGACGCCATAAGCCGTGCTGGGAGATACAATATCGTCAGCATGTCGTCAGAGGCGGCCGACTCGACTTTGTCGCTCTCTCAGTATCCCATGCTTGACATCATCATCGGCAACGAGAAGGCCGACGGCCATTCCCTACGCCCGTACAAGGCATTCAGCAAGACTCTCCAGAGTGTCATATCTGACTATCAGAGCAAAGGTGGAGGGGTATTCGCCAGCGGGTCGTTCATAGCGTCGGACATGCAGCACGGCAGCGACAGCCTGTGGCTTGCCCAAAGCCTGCATATACGCGGAGGAGGAGTTGACCGCATCATGCAGCCATTAGACAATTCGACAGAAGGAGACACCATATACTTCGGGACTGACCCGGTTGAGGTCTATCGCCACATAAACGCCAATCACTATGCCTCGGTGGCGTCTGATATATTGATGCCATCAGACTCCACAAACAGCATACAGGGCGGCATACAGGGCGGAGAGGCTGCGGCGGCAAGGGACAGCAGACAGTGGACATACGCCACAGGACAGCCAGCGTCTGCCTTCTACGACGACGGGAAGAACAGGGTCTACGCTCTCGGTTTCCCCTTTGAGTGCATAAAGGGACAGGAAGCACGCCACCGGGTCATGGCCGACATCATGAACAGGATTATGAGGCGATAACCCCCTCATCTTCTCTCCCCTCACCTCTCTCTCACCATCATATTTCCCCATCTTCTGTTTCCAGAGTCAAATAATGGTGATAGCAGACAAGTTGCCACCCGGAACTCGTTATCCATAATAATACAATCTATTTATCCCCCATACCGATTATGAAGATTACCACCAACCAGTCAGGCACACGCACAATAGAGATAACACAGGGGCATCTTGATACAATCAGGCATTACCAGCTTTTCAAGAACCTCATAGACAGTAACGGCATAGTGAATGAGGCTGTCCTCGACAAGCTTCGTCTGAATATCCGCAGCATCCTCGAATCAGAGGGTACGGGCGATAACGACCTCCTCTCTCTTTGTCTCGATGTCATCTACCATCCCAATATGAAAGCCCTCGGGCTGCATAACCTCATAATGATGTATCTCGAGTCATGCGATGACACAGGGCAGACCCCTGCTGACGACATGCCGGAGCCTGCAGAATGACACTCATACCCCCTGTGTGTCACCCCCGCATGCTGTACTGGAGCACCCCCTTGTAGGTAGCACAAGGGCGGCAACCCTCCCCCACTCCCTATTCCATACACACACGCATATACACACATATATACATATATATATATATTCCCCACTGTTCTTCCTTATTCCCATTTACCATAAACCATATGCCACAGCTGACAGACTTCCTCCCCACGACAAAGAAAGAGATTGAGCTGCGCGGATGGACAGAACTTGACATAATCATATTCTCTGCCGACGCATACGTTGACCACCCATCATTCGGAGCCGCCGTCATCGGGCGCGTCCTAGAGGCTGAGGGGTATAAGGTGGCTATTGTCCCTCAACCTGACTGGCATGGAGACTACCGTGACTTCCGGAAGTTGGGCAAGCCGCGCCTGTTCTTTGCTGTCGCCCCCGGCTGCATGGACTCTATGGTCAACAAGTATACAGCACGCCGCCGCCTGCGCTCAGAAGACGCATACTCGCCCGACGGGCGCCACGACTGCCGTCCTGAATATCCCACCATTGTCTACACCCGCATCCTGAAGGAGCTATATCCTGACACGCCCGTCATCCTCGGTGGCATAGAGGCTTCCATGCGCAGGCTGACCCATTATGACTACTGGCAGGACTCCCTCCGCCCATGTATCCTTGTCGACTCGCATGCCGATATGATTGTTTATGGCATGGGCGAGCGCCCCATGTGCGAGTTGTCCCGTCTCGTAGCCTCCGGCACTCCTGTCAGCGCCATTCGCACCCTGCCGCAGACTGTCATCCTCGCCCCGGCTGATGATGTCCCCGGAGGCATCTCTGACGATGACATAACGCTCCACTCCCATGAGCGGTGTCTCTCTGACAAGAAAGCTGAGGCGGAGAACTACAGGCATATCGAGGAGCAGTCAAACCGCATACACGCACAGCGCCTCCTGCAGCTGACGGGCGACAGGTATGTCGTCGTCAACAGGCCATACCCCGTCATGACGACCGCCGAGCTCGATGCCGTACACGCCCTGCCATTCACACGTCTCCCCCACCCTAAGTACAAGGGCAAGCGCATCCCAGCCTACGATATGATAAAATTCTCGGTGAATATCCACCGTGGATGCTTCGGAGGCTGCGCTTTCTGCACCATATCAGCCCATCAGGGGAAGTTTGTCACCAGCCGCTCGGCACAAAGCATACTTGATGAGGTGAGGCGGGTCGTCGCCATGCCCGATTTCAAAGGCTATCTCTCTGACCTTGGAGGCCCATCGGCAAACATGTATTCCATGCACGGCAAGAACATGCGCGCGTGTGACGCATGCAAGCGGCCATCGTGCGTCCATCCTGCCATATGCCCCAATCTCGATACTGACCATAGCCGCCTCACAGCCCTCTACCGTGCCGTCGACGCCATACCAGGGGTCAAGAAGAGCTTCATCGGCTCCGGCGTACGCTATGACCTGCTCCTCCACCACTCTTCCGACGAGAAGACAAACGCCGCAGCGGCCGCATACACCCGCGAGCTGATAACAAGGCATGTCAGCGGCAGACTGAAGGTGGCGCCCGAGCACACATCGCCCGATGTCCTGAGCCTGATGAGGAAACCTCCATTCAGCCTTTTCAGACAGTTCAAGACAATATTCGACAGGATATGCAGGGAAGAGGGGCTGAGACAGCAGATTATCCCGTACTTCATAAGCAGCCACCCGGGATGCAGAGCCGGAGACATGGCCCAGTTAGCCATCACGACAAAGGAGCTCGATTTCCATCTCGAGCAGGTGCAGGACTTCACGCCCACACCGATGACAATAGCTACAGAGACATGGTATACAGGCTATGACCCATATACGCTCGAGAAGGTATTCTCGGCTAAGAGCCCCCGTGAGAAAGAGGCACAGCGGCAGTTCTTCTTCTGGTACAAACCTGAGGAGCGGCAGCGCATAGAGCGTACACTCCGCGATATCGGACGCCCCGACCTCATACCACGTCTGTTCACGAGAACCTCCGCCGCCCCATCAAACCATCGCCGGGCTGCGCATGGACATGATGCCGCGTCGGGAGACATGCCCCAACAACAGAGGCGCACACCGACACACACCGCACACAAAGCCGATACAAACCGCACACCACAGGGACGCCGCCGAGGCCGTGGCTCACGTTAGCCTCACCCGTTCCTCACACTGTAGCCCCGCTCCTCGCACCATCCGCCACCCCTGAATGTGCGGATGGGCTTACGCCGACAGATATACCTGCTATGCCCCCACTCGCCCCCTGAAACCCAATATCTTACAGCTGACGCTTTCAGGCCATAATTACCACACACAGCTATACACACATGAACCACAACCATAAGGCGGGCTGGCTGTTGCTCTCCAGCTCCCTGTCCCCAGCAGTCACGACGACGGCATGGCTGCTGCGCATCATGCTACCCGTCTCCCTCGCCGTCACCATCCTCCAGTATTATGGCGTTGTCGACACCATATCCCACATCCTCGACCCCGCATTCCACTTCATAGGACTTCCGGGCAGAGCCTCCGTGGCGTTTGTCACAGCCGCCTCCGTCACCACATATGCCGGCATAGCCGTCATGACGAGTCTTGATTTGACCATACGTGAGGCCTCAATTCTCTCAGCCATGGCTCTCCTCTGCCATGCCCTCCCCATGGAGAGCGCTGTGGTGGGCAAGGTAGGGTCACGCCCGCTTCTTATGGCTGCCATAAGGATTGTCGCGGCGTTCACGGCGGCGTTCGTCCTCAATATGCTCCTCCCGGAGATGAGCGGCCACCTCATGCCGTCGTCAGCCGCCCCATTGCCCCCTACCTCCCTGTCCGGTGTCCTTGTCCGGTGGCTGCTGAACTCCGTGCGGTTAGGGTGCATGATATTCCTCATCATATATCTCCTCATGGTCATCCAGAGAGTCCTCGACAGGTACAATGCCCTGCCATGGCTTGTCGGCCGGCTCGGATGGCTCATGTCGTTCTTCGGGCTCCCGAGGTCGGCAGCATACCTGTGGCTTGTCGGCAATGTGCTCGGCATAAGCTATGGAGCCGCTGTCATGACCGAGATGATGCGGACAGGACGCATCTCCCGCCATGAGGCTGACGAAGCAAACTACCACCTCATAATGAACCACTCCATGATTGAGGACACCCTTGTCTACGCTGCGCTGGGCATCCCGCCAGCCCTTATCCTCTCCGTCCGCATAGTCTTTGCCCTCATTGTGGTGTGGACGAGGAAATTTGTCGTGTGTGTCCTTCGCCGTGGCTGATACCGCCCCACATCGACCGCGGCACCACAGCCCCACTAGCCTATACCTGACGTCCTGCACCCCGCCGCCACCGCAACTCTCTGTTGCTTTTGCGCCCACTTTTCCACCGTCTTGTTACTGTTGTGCCCCGTTTCGCTGTATTTTTTTCGCCTCACTGCCCCGCCTTTTCCCTTTCCCCATGTGTCATCATGGCTGTGCAGGGCTGCGGGGGACAAGGATTCCTGAGGCTTTGAACCATGCTGCATGTAGAGGGCGGAGAGATAGTCCGTTTTTTTTCGTGTGGAGGCGTAGGGCATGTAGAGGGCGGAGAGATAGTCCGTTTCTTTCGTGTGGAGGCGTGGGGCATGTAGAGGGGGAGAGAGACCGTTTTTCGTGTGGTGAGGGGAGGGAGAAGCGATAGGACAGTAAGGGCAAATCATATCAGCCGGAGAGGCATCGGTGTATATCAGGATGAGGATAGGTTCCGCCTTATCTGGGCAGGTTTTCCAGCCAACACATTCACAACGGAAAGAGCTTTGTGTCAAGACTTTAGCATCATTCTATAAAAGATACTTAATGAGCTGCTCATTTGTACTTAATGAGCAGCTCATTAACATTGAATGAATGACCTATTTGCACTAAACGAGAAACTACAGCTATATCATGCCCAAAAACTGTGACCATCATGAAGTGTTGCTCTTGGCTGGAACATTGTATCGGCTAGAGAAGCGGACAGGATGGCAATATGCATCATGTCCCTTACCCTGACCGTGCGGACAGAAGAAAGAAAGAAAGAAAAAGAAGAAAAGAAATGAGAAGAACACTGATGGAGAAGAACGTCGGCGGTGTGTGTGTCATGGCGCGGCGGGGAGATAGAAATCACGCATGGCGTGGCTGTACCATGCCGAGCGGCTGCCATCGGCATCCATGAGCGTCACGGTCTGCTGGACCATACCAACATCATGACTCTTCGAGAACCTGAGGAGATGACGGCGGGGAGCCTTGCGCGGCACAGTCTTGACAGCATAATGTGCTGAGAGTGTGAGGCCTGCCATGGCTGCCTCGGCTGTGAAGAGACGCAGACTCTCTGTCGGGAGTATCACACAGAGGTCTCCGGAGGGGGACAGGAGGCGGAACGCTGCTCTGGCGAGGTCGCGGAACGGGAGCGTACCGGTATGGCGCGCTGTGGTCCTCGAGGTGTCGGGGGGCTGCAGGCTGTTGTCGTAATAGGGTGGATTGCAGACTATGACATCGTACTGGCAGCATTCGGAGGGGTGCGCTACAAAGGTCTGCAGGGACTCGCCTGCCAGAGTGATACGGCTGGAGAATGGGGAGGCGGAGATATTGTCGGCGGCGTCGGCAAGGGCTCCCTCGTCGATGTCTATCGCTGTGACATGGGCTGTGGGGAAACGCTGGGCCATCATGAGGGCGAGAAGCCCTGTCCCTGTCCCTATGTCGAGGATGTGTGAGGGGGTGCCATGTATCGCCTCCCACGATCCGAGCAGGACGCCGTCTGTGCCGACCTTCATGGCTGCACGACCTTGGGTGACACCGAATTGTCTGAACTGGAAATAATCTTTCATAAGCATTTATGACGTATGTTTATGGAGGGCTTGGGGCTGCTTTGGCTCTCATGCACCCACACCCACGGGGAGGCTGACTTGGCTCTCACGCCCACACGCACACGCACGTTGCCTTTGGGTAGGCTGGCGAGGGGCTGACTTGGCTTGACGGGGGAGGCAATGGATATGGTTATAACAGCATAAAGACTGAATTATTGTTATATATATAGGAGAAAATTCTTTATTACGCTATTTTTTTTATAATTTTGCACCGCATTTTGCATATTGCCACGTGGCTTGCCCCCAATACGGAGCTTAGCCGGCCAATCCGCAACCCACTGCCCCCACTATCTTGACCTACGGGGGAGGTAATGTCCAGCACCCCACGGTTTTAGAATTACAACGTTTTCGTTAAGCCAGAAGACCAAAGAGAGCTCGCTCGCTTTGGCTTGGCGATAAAACGCATTTTTAAGAACGTTTTCGTTAAGCCAAATGAGCAGAGACCAAGTTTACTTGGGCTATGCCATGGCGAGAAAACGTCTGTATTTATACGAACTATAATTAGGAAAAGAAATATACGGCAAAGATGAAAGAGAACTCACAGATACAGATGATTGCAGACTATGAGGGAGATATAGAGAGCCTTTTCGACATACACTATGATGGCGTCCTGCCCATCCTCGCCACCCGGAACATCATCATGTTCCCTGGCGTGGTATGCCCTATCATGATAGGAAGGGAGCAGAGCATGCGTCTCATAGAGGAAATGACGAACGGAGGGAACACCATATTCGCCGTCTTCTGCCAGAAGAAGGTGGAGGCGGAGCGGCCACAGCTGTCTGACCTCTACAGGACGGGTGTGTACGCACGCATAGTGAAAGTGATTGACATGCCTGTCCCGGGCAACCAGAAGACAGCGATAATACAGGGTCTGGGGCGCTGCCAGCTTGAGGATATCATCTCCGAGCATCCGTTCATAACGGGCAGGGTAAGCGACAAGGCGGAGATTCTCCCCGAGGACGACCATGAGTTTGACACCGCGGTGTCCACTCTCAGACGCAAGATGGAGGAGTATATACACAAGAATGATGACTTCCCGAACGAATCGGCCGTGGCGATGAGCGCCATGGAGAACAATGTCCTCGCTGTCAACTTCATAGCGACAAACCTCCCGATCCCGCTCAACGACAAGATGCAGATACTTGAGGCGGGGACTGTGAAGGAGCGTGTATTCCACCTCCTGCGCATACTCAACCGCGAGATACAGTTCATGGACCTCAAGCTGCGCATACAGAGCAAGACGCAGGAGGATATCGACGAGCAGCAGCGCGAGTACTTCCTCCAGCAGCAGATGAGGAACATACGTGAGGAGCTGGGAGGTGACGAGATGTCGCCTGAGAAGAAGGAGCTGAGGAGAAAGGCAAAGAAGAAGCAGTGGAAAGACAATGTCAGGGAAATCTTCGAGAAGGAGATGGATCGCCTCGACAACTATAACCCGCAATCCCCGGAGTATCAGATACAGCTGACATATCTCCAGACTATCGTCTCGCTGCCATGGGACGAGAAGACGACCGACACGCTCGACCTGAAGCATGCAGAGCGTGTGCTGAACGCTGACCATTACGGGATGGACAAGGTGAAGGAACGCATCATGGAGTTTCTCGCCGTCATGCGCCTCCGTTCACTCGCAAGGAAGGCAGACTCGACACAGAAGCACAAGTCACAGATAATATGCCTCTACGGACCTCCGGGAGTGGGAAAGACATCGCTCGGCAAGAGTGTGGCAAAGGCCATGAGCCGGAAATATGCCCGCATATCGCTCGGAGGCATGCACGACGAGAGCGAGATACGTGGCCACAGACGGACATACATAGGCGCTATGCCGGGACGGATAGTGAAGGCTCTGCAGCGTGTCGGCTCTAGCAATCCGGTCTTCATCCTCGACGAGATAGACAAGGTAACACAGTCGACTGTCAACGGCGACCCGACATCGGCCCTGCTCGAAGTGCTTGACCCTGAGCAGAATGTCACATTCCATGACAACTATCTCGACATTGACTATGACCTCTCTGATGTGCTCTTCATATGTACAGCCAACGACCTTGGAGGGCTTCCACGACCACTGCTCGACCGTATGGAGCTGATAGAGCTGACAGGATACACCACAGAGGAGAAATACGAGATTGCCAAGCGCCACCTTGTAAAGCGCGACCGTCAGGACAATGGTTTCGTTCTCGACGAGAACAAGGATATCAAGCTCGACAAGAAGGCCATTGTAAAGGTCATAGAGCAGTATACGAGGGAGAGCGGTGTCAGACAGCTTGACCGCCAGATAAACAAGATATTCCGCAAACTGGCCGTCAGGGAGGTTATGGGCGAGAAGATATCCCACAAGATAACCGAAGACCAGATAGAGGGATTCCTCGGCAAACCGATTGTCAGCCGCGATATATACCAAGGCAACAGATATGCCGGAGTGGTGACAGGACTGGCATGGACAAGCGTGGGCGGAGAGATACTCTTCATAGAGACATCACTCTCAAAAGGAAAGGGCGGGAAGCTGACGCTGACAGGAAACCTCGGCGACGTGATGAAGGAGTCGGCGGTGCTGGCCCTCGAATACTGCAAGGCACACTATGACACCCTCGGCATAGACTACCGCATCTTCGACAACTACAATATCCATATCCATGTGCCAGAAGGGGCGAGACCGAAGGATGGTCCGTCGGCCGGTATAACCATTGCCACATCCATAGCCTCTGCACTCACACAGAGGAAGGTAAGGAAGAATACAGCCATGACAGGAGAGATAACCCTAAGGGGGCGCGTGCTGCCTGTGGGCGGGATAAAGGAGAAAATCCTCGCGGCAAAGAGGGCTGGCATAACAGACATACTGCTCTGCCACGAGAACCGCAAGGATATAGAGGAGATACCGGAAATGTACCTCACGGGAGTCTCTTTCCATTACGTTGAGAATGTCAAGGACGTATGGGACTTCGCATTGACCAGCGAGATGGTTGAATCACCATTGGTGTTCGATATCCCCAAGACTGAGGACAGCGAGAAATGATGGTGAAGGCGAACGCTGGCATCCCCATAACAACCACATAAAATAAAAAGCCATACACCCCCCTCCCTGTAATTATCCCATATTAAAAATGTGTGTGGGGGTGGGTGAAAGGGTTGACCTCCATATATTCATCGCACATAACAACGACGACGACAGGAAACGTCTGAATTAAAAAAAATCTAAGAAAAGAAAAAAGTGGATTTCATACTCCAACATACCGATGCATACTCCTCGGCACGTGCAGGAGAGATAACGACAGCGCATGGAAAGATACAGACACCTATATTCATGCCCGTCGGCACATGTGGCGCTGTCAAAGGTGTACACTTCGCCGAACTGCGTGACGAGGTGAAAGCTCAGATAATACTCGGCAACACATACCATCTGTATCTCCGTCCAGGCCTCGACATCCTGCGGAAAGCGGGAGGCCTGCATGGATTCAACGGATGGGAGCGTCCCATACTGACAGATTCTGGAGGGTTCCAGGTCTTCTCGCTGACAGGAATACGCAAGCTGAGAGAGGAGGGATGCACATTCCAGTCACACATAGACGGCTCACGGCACATCTTCACGCCTGAGAACGTCATGGACACAGAGCGCATCATAGGAGCGGACATAATGATGGCATTCGACGAGTGTGCCCCAGGCGAGGCAGACTACCAGTACGCGAAGAAGTCAATGGAGATGACCCATAGATGGCTTG
Organism: Hoylesella loescheii; assembly: GCA_021531755.1. Classification (GTDB taxonomy): domain Bacteria; phylum Bacteroidota; class Bacteroidia; order Bacteroidales; family Bacteroidaceae; genus Prevotella. The sequence goes on along the minus strand of JADYUK010000001.1, from coordinate 256,393 downwards.
ACCGCTGCATACGACGCTTCAGCGAGACAGAACCCCTCTATGGCTACGAGCAGACCCTCTTCCCTATCGTGCAGGGATGCAAGTATCCAGACCTCAGACGGGAGTCGGCCAAATATATTGCCGACAAAGGAGCTGACGGCAATGCCATTGGCGGACTCGCTGTGGGGGAGCCGACAGAGATTATGTACGAGATGATAGAGGTGGTCAACGATATACTGCCAAAAGACAAGCCACGCTATCTGATGGGAGTAGGCACACCACAGAATATCCTGGAGGCGATAGAGCGCGGAGTGGACATGTTCGATTGTGTCATGCCGACACGTAACGGCCGCAACGCCATGCTCTTCACGTATGAGGGCACAATGAACATGAAGAACAAGAAATGGGAGGACGACTTCAGCCCGATTGACCCTCTCGGATGTCATGTCGACCGCATATACACAAAGGCATACCTGCACCATCTCTTCAAGGCACAGGAGCTGCTGGCCATGCAGATAGCGAGCATACACAACCTCAGCTTCTACCTGAGGCTTGTCACTGACGCGCGCCAGCATATAATAGCCGGCGACTTCACACAGTGGAAACACAGCGTCGTGGACAATCTCGGGCGCAGGGTATGAGATAACGGCATATCTCCACAATAAGGCGGGGGCGAGGAATAAGACGGGAACTCCCCCCCAGGAGTGATGATTCTCACCTCCCCCCTCCCAACAACAAAGCAAAACATATCCCCCTCATTATATGGCCAGCATACATGGCTCGGGCATGAAAGATACAGGAAGCCTTCAGGCCAACCATATAACCAAAGGAGGGGAAGAAAATGACAGAACAGAACATGGCACATAAAAAGACACATAACCGCCAACGCCGTCCGATGCGCCGTCTTGGCCTGCGTATGACACGTATCGGGCGCAAGCTGCGCCATTGGTTCAGATGGATGCGTTTTCTCCGTGTCCTGCGGTATCTATGGCCATTAAGGTATCTGAAACGTCTTGACCGCTATATCATAAAGAAGTTCATCGGGACATACATATTCTCGATAGCGCTTATTATATCCATATCAATTGTCTTCGACTACAACGACAACCTGTCGAAGTTCACACAGTTCCATGCGCCGTGGCGTGCCATAATCTTTGACTACTACGCCAACTTCATCCCATACTACGCCAACCTCTTCTCCCCGCTGTTTGTCTTCATAGCCGTGATATTCTTCACATCGAAGATGGCGGGCAACTCTGAGATAATCGCCATAATATCAAGCGGAGTAAGTTTCAAACGCCTCATGCGGCCATATATGATATCATGTGTGCTCATCAGCGCCTTGTCATACGGGCTTGCTGCCTATGTCATACCCAAGGGGAACATAGTGAAGCAGAACTTTGAGGCTATGTATAAGAACAAGCGCAAGAACACACAAGCCGACAACGTGCAACTGCAGGTGGACCGCGGAGTGATAGCCTATATACAGCACTATGACAACATACGGAAGCAGGGCTTCGGATTCTGTCTCGACAAGTTTGAGAACAAGCGGCTCGTATCACACATGACAGCCTCGTCGATACAGTATGACACAATAGCTGACACAAAATACCACTGGAAGGCGCAGAACTGGAAAATAAGGAAGATGAACGGTATGCGCGAAATAATAACAAGCGGTGTGGAGCGTGACACAGTGATACAGATGGAGCCTATCGACCTCGTCTTCTCAAAAGGACAGCAAGAGACTTTCACATCGCCACAGCTGAAAGAGTATATCTCCAAACAGATAGACCGCGGCTCGAAGAATATCGCACAGTATGAAGTGGAATATCATAAGCGTATCGCATCGTCGTTCGCATCGTTCATACTCACGACAATAGGCATCTCGCTGTCGTCCAGGAAACGGAAAGGAGGTATGGGCATGTATCTCGGTATCGGACTCGCGCTGAGCTTCGCGTACATACTTCTGCAGACAGTCTCCGCCACATTCTCCATCAATGCCGGTATGCCAGCGATGCTCGCCGCATGGATTCCGAACATACTGTTCGCCATTGTCGCATATGTCTGCTACAGGAATGCGCCACAATGACCGGCGCAGCGGATCGTGCTACAGGAATGCGGACACAATGAGCGGCGCAGCTTACCGTGTCTTGACATTCACCCCACGGTTGTCGTGCCCCACGATGCTCATACCCTGGGGCTGTCACATGGTCTGCTTCCACAACCCACCCTGGGCAATGGCAAATAAACATCCCCCCCCTATTGAACGGAACATCGGGAGAGGCTGCATGGATTTCCATACAGTCTCTCCCGATGTTATATAGGGATGCAGAATACATGTGGGGGAGCCCGCGCGGGCTCATGCCATCAGCCCCTCTCTCTCTTACATTCGTCTGAGGAGGGAGGGGAGGGGAACTCTTCATATAGCATTATCGATGCCTATGGGGCTCCGGCGGGGGGCAGGGCCCCATTCAGCCAAGTCTCTCAATTATCTTGATTCCCTCCTCTACTGCCTGCATATTCAGAGGTATCAGCTTATGGTGTCTCTCGGGCAGTGTCTTGAAGAGGGCCTTGTTGAGACCATCGAGACTGACGACGGGACAGACCTTCAGCAGTCCGCCGAGAACAATCATATTGAAAACCTTTCCATTCCTCATCTCTGCCGCCTTGTCCATGGCATCGATACGGTAGACGGATATATCCTTCCGTGTCGGCGGATTGATTATTCCGAAGCCATCATAGATAAGTATCCCACCGCTTTTCAGCTTTGGCTCAAACTTCTCGAGCGATGGCTGGTTAAGCACAATGGCGATGTCGTATTTGCTGAGGATAGGCGACGATATCCGCTCGTCGCTGACGATGACTGTGACATTGGCTGTCCCACCGCGCTGCTCCGGTCCGTAGGCTGGCATCCAAGTCACTTCCTTTCCCTCCATGAGACCTGAATATGCCAGTATCTTCCCCATGGAGAGGACGCCCTGACCTCCGAAACCTGATATTATTATTTCTTTCTTCATGTCTTGTGTGTCTAATCTATATATATTAAGTTCCGCAAGTTGATAACTTGCCAATAGTTCACGAGTTCACGAGTTGACGAGTCATTACTCATGTGCATGTCAACTTGATTACCCGTCAACCACGTCAACCCAGTCAACCAGTCAACCCGTCAAACACGTCAAACACGTCAACTTGTTAACCCAGTCAATACGTCAACCCGTTAAGCTTGTTAACTTGTAATAGTGCAGGCCGCTCTCTGACGCAGTCTGAACAAGGCATATTCATTTTTTTTGTTCACACCCCGTAGTGTCCTTCAGGTCGCCCTTTGGATATTTCCTGAACATATTCTCCTGCATCCACTTGTTTGCCTCAACGGGCGTCAGTTTCCATCCGCTGTTGCATGTCGACACAATCTCCACGAGGCTTGAGCCGCATCCTCTCATCGATGCCTCGAACGCCTTGCGTATTGCAGCCTTCGCCTTACGTATGGAGGCGACTGTCTCGACGCTCTGTCTTGTGACATAGCATGTCCCCTCGAGATGGGATGCCAGCTCTGTTATGTTGAGGGGATAGCCATGGAGATCAGGCTGTCTGCCGTAGGGGCATGTCGCTGTCTTTTGTCCGAGAAGAGTCGTCGGAGCCATCTGTCCGCCTGTCATGCCGTATATGGCGTTGTTTATGAAAATCGCGACAATGTTCTCGCCTCTATTGAGGGCATGGATTGTCTCACAGGCCCCGATACAAGCGAGGTCGCCGTCACCCTGGTAAGAGAACACAAGGCGGTCTGGCCACAGGCGCTTGATAGCCGTGGCAACAGCGAGCGCCCTGCCATGTGCGGCCTCCTGCCAGTCTATGTCGATGTACCTGTAGGCGAACACGGCGCATCCGACGGGACAGACACCTATGGACTTGTCTTCCATACCCATCTCCTCTACGACCTCGGCGACGAGCTTATGCACAAGTCCATGTGAACAGCCCGGACAGTAGTGCATCGGGGTGTCGTTCATCAGCTTTGGCTTGGCATAGACCAGATTCTCTGGCTGTTTTATATCGTTGTTCATTTATTAGTATATTCTTGCAGCCTCCCTGTCCTGTTCTGAGTGCTCATAATCCCTCTCCTATAGCCATCTGCAAAGAGCCTGTTGGCTTTTTGCCATAAGGGGGATGGGGACGTGAACGCTGGGAAAGTATGTGCTGCCGGTCAGTATTATTTCCTGTATTTCTTATGTCTGAGGGGGGCAATGCACCCCGCTGTAATAAATAAGCTATTACTGATTATGAGGGTTTATGGGGTGGAGAGTTTATGGGGTACAGGGACATGATAAAGCCCACGACTTCAAGCTGAATCCTCCACAATGATGATTCCGTGTAGGGCATCATCTTGGCTACCATAGCCCCTTATGCTCAGCTCAGGCTTATTTGAAGTTTGTGACTATAGCCTCTATCATTTCCTCAGGTTCGGGGACTATGCCTCCAAGTCGTCCGAAATGGGCCACTGGCTCTTCTCCGTTTATGGCGAGCTTGACATCTTCAATCATCTGCCCGGCGTTTATCTCTGCCACCAGCACTCCACGCTTGCCTTTTGCTGTCTCGGCGAGGGCGGCCGAAGGGAATGGCCATAACGTTATAGGGCGGAAAAGCCCTGCCTTGATTCCTTGGGAGCGTGCGTCCTCTATGGCTTTCTCGGCTATGCGGGCGGCACTTCCGAATGCCACGATGACGTAATCAGCATCATCACATTGTGATTTCTCGTATCTGACCTCCTTACGCTTTATCTCGGCATATTTCTCCTGCAAGTGCAGATTACGCTGTTCCATTATCTCGGGCTTGAGCTCAAGGGATGTTATGATGTTCGGTTGTCTCGTCCTGTCCCGTCCTGTCGTGGCCCATGGACATTCTTCTATAATCTGAGCCTCTGTCCTGCGTGGCTTCTGCTCAGGCAGCACAACACGTTCCATCATCTGCCCGATGACACCATCTGAGAGAATCATCGCTGGGTTACGGTACTTAAAGGCGAGTGTAAAGGCGAGGTCGACAAAATCCGCCATCTCCTGTACCGAGGCAGGGGCGAGTACTATGACATTATAGTCACCATTGCCGCCACCTCGTGTCGCCTGGAAATAGTCGCTCTGTGATGGTTGTATTGTCCCGAGCCCTGGACCACCACGCTGTACATTGACGATAACGCCTGGCAACTCAGCCCCAGCCATATACGCAATGCCTTCCTGCATGAGCGCTACTCCCGGGCTTGACGATGTTGTCAGGACACGCTTGCCAGCCCCGGCGCCTCCATACACCATATTGACGGCAGCCACCTCGCTCTCTGCCTGAAGCACAACCATACCTGTTGTCTCCCAGGGCTTCAGCGTGGCGAGGGTCTCTATTATCTCACTCTGAGGTGTTATAGGATAGCCGAAATAGCCATCTGCTCCACACCTGATGCAGGCATGGGCTATAGCCTCATTGCCTTTCATCAACATTACTTCTTGTTCTGCCATTTTTTCTGTAATCAGCCTTTCTTCCGATAAACCGTTAAGCAAGCGTCAGGACACACTATGGCACACGAGGCACACCCTATGCAAGCATCAGGTGTGACAACCTCCACATAACGGTATCCGCTGACATTGACCTTCTTTTCTGCCAAGGCCAGGACATCTTTCGGACATGCCACGACACAAAGCGAGCATCCCTTGCAGCGCTCAGCATTGACCGTGACAGCTCCTTTAATGTTGCTCATAAGCTTTTCTTATGTATGATTGTATGATTATTATGATGACGACAGTACAGCCCCTCATCACCTCTCCATCCCCCCGATGACATGTCTGGGGGAGAATGGTCATATAGGCCATACCTGCAGTGTCCTCTATTATGGGTTATAGTAGTCTTTACAATAGAAAGACATAATATTGTCGAGCATCTCGAGCGCAGTGACGGCGGGACTGTCAGGATCGAGAGCGATGGCCTCGCTATAACAGTCATGGGCTTTCTTGTAATCACCCTTCCTGCGCCATTCGTTTCCCGTTTTATAATACTCCTCAGCCGTCATGGCCTGCTCAGAATCTGTTCTTTTCACACCGCTAAGTTAGTTAGTTTTTCTTATTGATTGTTCCAGAAGACAGATTCTTTTAAGGTATATTAAGCATGTTTTATCAAAAAATGCGCACATCACTAATGCTGTGTGCAATTTTTTATCTACTGAAAAACAGAATGTAACAGAAAGTTTTCCGTTAATTGCGTATTGTGCGGTTTTTGCAAGGCAAAGTTTCACAAGATATGATTTCTTTACCGTCCGACAAACAGTTTATAAACTCAGACGATACTTTTCTGGTAAACATTCTGAAGTCCTTGACATAGTGGGCATTAACAATACGACGAGCCTACTCATGTTAAGATAAGCATGACTGTCCCCATATCCACGATTATCCTACCGTTTCTCGTCCTGACGATTTACCGGACAGTAATAGCACGGAGAGTAACCACCGGATGAGCAACAATTCTCGATAAATCACGACCTGTCACACAATAAATCATATATAACCAGCGTTATTTGATATGATATTTATGGCTCCCCCACTGATTATTGACAATCATGACGGTGAGACCATGTAATTGATGAGCACCTCATTCAACAGAAAACAAAGTCACAATAACAAATAGCCCCCCAATATTATTAACATGACGATATACAGAGGCTTGATTTCAATAATTGTCTGCCTATTAGGCTGTCTGAGCATTACGGCACAGACATTCACTCTGACAGGACGTGTACTCGACGAGAATGGCGACGGACTGGAGATGGCCACAATCACCATCATGCCAGAGATGGCAGTAACATTCGCCAACATCAAAGGCGACTATAAGATCACGGCGCATACCTCTGACAGCGTCGTCGTGAGATTCTCCACCGTCGGCTATAAGACCAAGACACGCGTCTTGAGAAAGCCGAAGGGACAGCTGAACCTCCAGGTGCAGCTCGTCAGCGACAACCAGCTCGGCGAGGTTGTTGTCACAGAGAAGCGGCGCCAGACATCATCAACAGAGCAGCTGTCAGCGGAAAGCCTCATGGATATAAGGCGGAGCGCCTCGATAACAGGCAATGCCGTGGAGGACATGATACAGACACAGGCGGGAGTGTCCACTCATTCAGAGCTGTCGTCACAGTATAACGTGCGGGGCGGAGCGTTCGACGAGAACTCCGTCTACATCAACGACATAGAGGTCTACCGTCCGTTCCTTGTGCGGAGCGGCCAGCAGGAAGGTCTCTCTGTCATCAACCCCGACATGGTGGAGAGCGTCGGGTTCTCCACAGGCGGCTATGAGGCCAAGTACGGCGACAAGATGTCATCAGCCCTTGATATAAAATACCGCCGTCCGTCAACATTTGAGGCCAACATCACAGCGAGCCTCATGGGAGGGAGCGCCTTTGTGGGGTTCAGCACAAAACGTTTCGCATGGAGCAATGGCATCCGCTACAAGACAATACGAGGTCTGCTCGGCTCGCTCGACACCAAGGGCGAGTACAGCCCGGACTTCCTTGACTATCAGACATACCTTGTCTACAACCCCAATAAACGGTGGGAGATAAACCTGCTGGGGAACATATCAGAGAACCATTATAACTTCACCCCCTCCGACCGTGAGACATCATTCGGCACACAGGACAATGTCAAGTCATTCCGGGTGTACTTCGACGGTAAGGAGAAGGATATCTTCCGCACATACGCCGCGACATTAGGCATACGCCGCAATATCTCTGACCACACCTACGCCACCATCCTCGGCTCAGCATTCTACACAAGCGAGCGCGAGGCATACGATATTCAGGGACAGTACTGGCTCGACCAGACCGAGACGTCAGAGAATCTCGCTGTCGGCACATACATGGAGCACACACGCAACCGTCTGAAAGCCCGTGTGCTGGCAGCCAAGGCGCTTGTTGGGCACAAGACACGCACACACGACATGCTCATGGGGCTCACACTGAAGAAAGAGCATATAACAGAGCGCTCACGGGAGTACGAGTACCGTGACTCGGCAGGATACAGCATGCCCCACAACGGCACAGAACTGCAGATGATATACAACCTCGATGCCCGCAACACCCTCGACGCCACACGCCTCGAAGTCTTCGCACAAGACAGCTGGCGCTTCACATCAGGAGGATGGACCAGCGACGGGGAGCGCGACACAGACCACATGACGCTCTATACGCTCAACTACGGCCTGAGGTTCGCGCGATGGTCGTTCAACAGGGAGTCTATCGTCTCTCCACGCGTCTCGCTCGCAGTCACTCCGGGCAGCAACCACGATGTCACATACCGCCTCGCGGCAGGCCTTTACTATCAGGCACCCTTTTTCAAGGAGCTCCGCGACACATCGACCGTCAACGGAGTGACATACGCCACGCTGAACGATAAGATACGCTCACAGCGCTCCATCCACATCATCGCAGCCTACGACCGCCGCTTCCGTCTCGACGGCAAGAGGTTCAGGTTCTCGGCCGAGATGTACTACAAGGCTCTCGCCAACCTCGTCCCCTACTCCGTCTCCAATGTAAAGGTCATATACTACGGCACGAACGAGGCGACAGGCCATACTGCCGGCCTCGACCTGAAGCTCTACGGAGAGTTCGTCCCAGGGACAGACTCCTGGCTCTCACTCTCGCTCATGGACACCGGCATGAAGCTCCACGGGAAGACCGTCCCCCTGCCTACCGACCAGAAATACTCGCTCAATCTCTTCTTCACCGACTTCTTCCCAGGCACGACACGCTGGAAGATGTCACTCAAGCTCGCATTCGCCGCTGGGCTGCCATTCGCCGCCCCTCATCGCGGTGTCGAGGATAATAATTTCCGTGCCCCCGCCTATAAGCGTTGTGACATCGGTATGAGTTTCCGCGCCCTCGACAACGAGCGCCGCTCATCAGCCACGGCGGCCGATGGCAGGACAACGACCGTGCTCAGCCGCAGGGACAAGAAGAATCCATTCCGCAATATATGGCTCGGCGTTGACTGCCTGAATCTCTTCGGCATAAACAATGTCAACTCTTATTATTGGGTGACTGATGTCTCCAACCACCAGTATGCTGTGCCAAACTATCTTACAGGCCGCCAGATCAATGTGAAAGCCCAGTTTGAGTTCTAATCGTCCCACGAGCTCTTCTCTCATATACGAGAGCCTAAACACACAAAAAGGAGAGGGGGGAAAGAGCCCGCAAAAACTCCAAAGCCCTCCCCCACCCCCTGTCAGGGAATAATCACCTTTCCCCCATGCCTATATATACATAGTATGGCGGGGGGAGATGCTCTTGTCACATAACAAAGTGAGAGAATGATATCCCCCCCAAAAAAAGCTATCTGGATACAAAATAACATGTAAACAGGGACGAGGGAGAGGGGCACCAGCCATATCAGGCATATAAAGAAGAACCTGGCGGTAAGATTCGCAAAGACGTTATCTTCCTGCCAGGTTCTTTCATATTATCTCCATTATATAAAGACGAAGGGCATTGGGGTATTTCTGGTGGCGGGGCGACAGAAAATCCTCACAATCCGCCCATCGCCCTAAGACCCACACCTGTGAGAGAGGCCGCATTTCACAGCAAGAGCCATTAAAAGTCAGTTCTCTTTCAAGAACCGTTCTGCTTCTATCGCAGCCTTGCAGCCCGACGCGGCGGCACAGACAGCCTGACGGTAGAGAGGGTCGGCAACATCGCCAGCGGCGAATACCCCAGGGATGTTTGTCCTCGGTGTGGCTCCCTCGGTGAGGATATATCCTGTCTCATCTGTCTCGACATACGGACGGAAGACATCTGAGTTCGGCTTATGTCCTATGGCGAGGAAGAAGCCATCAATGGGGATATCGTAATGCTCCTCGTCTGTCTCGCCACGGCGCTTGACGACGTGCATGCCCTCAACACCGTTCTCGCCATACAGCCCCTCGGCATTGTGCTCGAAAAGGACGGTTATCTTCTCATTGTCAAGAACACGGCGCTGCATGACCTCTGACGCACGCAGGTATGGTTTGCGCACCAGGAGGTAGACCTTCGATGCCAATCCGGCAAGATACGTCGCCTCCTCGCATGCGGTGTCGCCTCCACCCACGACGGCTACGACTTTCCGACGATAGAAGAAACCGTCGCATGTGGCGCACGCTGATACTCCCTGCCCGGCATATTTCTTCTCGTCAGGGAGACCAAGGTATTTAGCTGTTGCCCCAGTGGCTATTATGAGCGTCTCGGCCTGTATGGTGTGTCCGTCATCAGTGGTGAGGAGGAATGGGCGGACAGAGAGGTCAGACTTGACTATCTCGCCATCGCGGAGGTCGGCGCCGAAGCGCTCTGCCTGATCACGTATGTCCATCATCATCTGGTTGCCATCGACTCCCTCTGGGTAGCCTGGGAAATTCTCAACTTCTGTTGTCTGTGTCAGCTGTCCACCTGTCTGCATTCCGCAGTAGACGACAGGCGAGAGATTAGCACGTCCGGCATAAATGGCGGCTGTATAGCCCGCTGGGCCTGAGCCTACAATGAGGCATTTTACTTTTTCCATGATATCTGAATTTTTTTCTGTGTATTTGTTTTTTATGAAAAGCGGTTTATCGGTTATTTCAGGACACCTCTCCATCGGGGAAGATGGGGGGTGAATGGTGTCATATATAATACTCTGCAGCGTCTACGATACCTGCCCTGAGTGCATAGCGGACTGCCTCGTAGGCATTGTTGACATTCAGCTTGCGGAATATATTCTTGCGGTGTGTATTGACTGTATGGAACGACGAGACTCTCTTCTGTGCTATCTCCTTTGTCGTCATCCCGAGAGCGATGTCGCGCAGTATGTCACACTCAGCGTTTGTCAGCGGTGTGACAGGCTTCTCGTCTGGTTGTGAGAGGAGCATCTGCATGGCATGCTGGCAAAGGAAGCGGCGGCGGCCGACAGCGTAGCGCAAGGCATCTACTGCCTCAGACATAAGGCTGTCCTTAAAGCAGAAGCTGACGGCCTGGCTTGCAGAGAGCATAACACGCATCATGCTCACACTGATATCCTCGCTGAAGATTATCCACCGGGCTTTGGGGAAACGGTCGGCAAGGAGAAGCATCTCCTCGCTACCGTTGATGTCGAAGAGATTGAAGTCGATGACAACGACAGCATCTCCATCACATAGCCCCATGTGCTGGAGGAGCGACACCTTGTCCTCGACATACTGCCACGCCGCCTGGGGATAATGGCGCTCTATGAGATAGGCGATGCCGAGACGTGTCAAGTCCTGACGGTCGGCTAACAAGAACATAGGCGATTAGCGTTATACATTTCAAAAACAGCAAACAGGGGCATAGGGAATCATACCTTTCTTCTGCCGGAACAGGTAGTATATATAGTATACAATTGTTATGCTTCCATACTAACCCGGATATATCGTGTTGGGAAAGTGAACGATATTGAATGGTCTAAGGCGCGCGAGAGAGAACATGAGCCACATCACTGCCCCCTGCCATACGGAAGAGGCAGGAGGGGACAGTGATGCAGATGGGTATATCAGAGGTCAGCGCCTATGTCTGAGCGGAAATACTTGTCTTTGAACTGTATCTTCTGCGCTTCAAGGAAAGATTTCCTGAGCGCCTCTTCCTTGTCTTTTCCGTATGAGGATACTGCTATGACACGTCCACCATTTGTCACAACCTTACCTTCAGACAGTGAGGTTCCGGCATGGAAGACGACTGAGCCCTCGACATCGCTGATGCCAGTTATCTCATAGCCCTTCTTGTAGGCTTGTGGATATCCACCCGATACGAGCATGACGCAGACAGCCGAGCGTGGGTCGAACTCTATTGTACGTCTGTCAAGGTCGCCTGCCGCTATACCCTCGAAGAGGTCGACAATGTCTGATTTAAGGCGTAGCATGACCGATTCTGTCTCCGGGTCGCCCATACGGCAGTTATACTCGATGACCATAGGGTCGCCACCGACATTGATAAGGCCAAAGAAGATAAAACCCTTATAGCATATTCCTTCCTCAGCGAGGCCATCGACTGTCGGCTTTATGATACGCTCCTCGACCTTTGCCATCCATTCAGGTGTGGCAAACTGGACAGGCGAGACAGAGCCCATGCCGCCAGTGTTAAGTCCGGTATCGCCCTCACCGATGCGCTTATAGTCTTTTGCCTCTGGTAGAATCTTGTAGTTCTTTCCGTCGGTCATGACAAATACTGAGCACTCAATACCTGAGAGGAACTCCTCTATGACGACACGCGACGACGCATTGCCAAACATGCCTCCAAGCATCTCCTTCAGCTCGTGCTCTGCCTCCCGAAGCGTTGGCAGAATCAGCACTCCCTTTCCTGCACAGAGGCCGTCGGCCTTCAACACGTATGGAGCCTTGAGAGTCTTGAGGAACCGCAGGCCGTCTTCAAGATGTTCTCCATCAAATGTCTCGTATGCTGCAGTGGGGATATCATGGCGGCGCATGAATGCCTTGGCGAAATCCTTTGAACCCTCAAGCACGGCACCGGCCTTCGACGGACCGATGACGGGGATATCCCTCGTGCGCTCGTCGGCAGCGAAATCATCGTATATGCCCTTTACAAGGGGATCCTCTGGACCTACTACGACCATAGAGACCTGCTTCTCGACAGCGAATGACTTTATAGCCTCGAAATCATCAGCCTTGATGGCTACATTGACACTCTTGCCGTTAATGCCTTCTGTCCCGGCATTGCCTGGCGCGATATACAGGGTATCACACTTCTCACTCTGTGCTATTTTCCATGCAAGGGCATGCTCACGGCCGCCCGAGCCTAAAAGTAATATATTCATCAGTATAATGGATTGATTGGCGACAAAACATGACTCTCCCACACTCTCCACATCGTGTTCAACATGCTGGGGAGGCCGCATGCTTTCCAGTGGGCTTTGGCATTGGTATGGTGGGAGTCTCTGTGATAATCAGTTTCAGGAATACGGAATTCCTCTCTGTGATTTCTCTGCCCCACATCGATATGTGGAAACAGAAGGATGTTGTTTGCAGAATATTCAAGGCTGGCCTATTTGTCAAGGGGTAGGACAGGGCAAACCGGATGTTGTTTGCTGAATATTCGAGGTGGGTCTATTTGAGGTAGTCCTCAAAATATTGGGTTATACGTTCATGCAGATGCACGCTTTTATGTCCCGCCATATTATGTCCCTGTCCGGGATAGACAAAGAAGTCGGGCTGTGTGCCTGCCTCTATGCATGCGTCAAGGAACTGCAAAGCGTGTTGTGGCACTACGGTAGGATCATTCATGCCTATGATAATCTGCAGCTTACCCTTGAGGTTCTTGGCTTGTCTCAGCAATGATGTCTGGGCGTATCCTTCTGGGTTCTGCTCAGGAGTGTCCATATATCTCTCGCCATACATCACCTCATACCATTTCCAGTCGATCACGGGGCCTCCGGCTACTCCGACCTTAAATACATCGGGGTAGTTGGTCATCAGCGAGATGGTCATATATCCGCCGTAGCTCCAGCCATGGACGCCGAGACGCTCCGCATCGACATATGGGAGAGTCTTGAGGAAGTCGACGCCGCACATCTGGTCTCTCATCTCCTCCTGTCCGAGATGGCGGAATGTCACCTGCTCGAAGTCCTTTCCCCGGTTCTCTGAACCTCTGTTGTCGAGGATGAAGAGCACGTATCCCTTCTGCGCCATATAGGTCTCCCAGGAGCGTGAGTACCAATGCCATGATGCCTGCACGTTATGAGCATGTGGCCCACCATAGACATATACGACGGTAGGATACTTCTTCTGGGCGTCAAAGTCAGGAGGCAACACCATACGGTAGTAAAGGTCTGTCACACCGTCTGCTGCCTTTATGCTCCCCATCTTGTATGTCGGGACGGCATAGCCTTGCCATGGGTCGGGCGAGCGGAAATGCTCTGTCCGCTTCAATGTCACAGTATTTGTGATATCATACGCCCGCGGTATATCCGGTGTTGAGTATGTGTCGATGAGATGTGTACCATCGTCAGAGAGTATGCCATAGTGTACTCCCTTGCCATTGTCAAGCAGAGTGCGGCGGCCGTTCTGTATCTTCACTGCATAGAGATTGCTTTGAAGGGGATGAATCTCGTTTGACGATATTATCACACTTTTTGTCTTCTTGCAGAAGCCTAAAAGGTCGAGGACGACGAACTCGCCCTTTGTCAACTGGCGTATCATCTTGCCGTCAGTCGACATAAGATAAAGGTGTGTGTAACCGTCCTTCTGACTCCACATGATGAACTTCGAGCTGTCCCATGGCAGGAACGACACAGGATGCAGCGGCTCTACATATTTATCGTCATGCTCACGGTATATGGTACGCACCTTCTTGCCAGACGCAACGTCGTACACGTCGAGCGACATGTCTGTCTGGTCACGGTTCACTTCAAAGAGGTATATCTCCTTGTCGTCTGCCGACCATGTTATATTTGTGAAATAACGGTCTGTGACATCTCCGAGATCAAGCCATGAAGTCGTTTGGGTCGTGATATTATATATACCTATTGTGACCTTATGGCTTTTCATGCCCGCCATCGGATAAGCGTCAGGTTCTAAGGTAGCCACGCGCTCGTATGTGTTCACCTGCGGATAGTCTGTCACCATCGACTGGTCCATGCGGTAGAAGGCGAAGCTCTCCTTGCTGTTTGAGAGGAAAATGCCGTTCATTATGCCGAACTCATTACGATGGACTGCCTCTCCATATTGTATCTGGCGTGACCCATCAGCTGTTATCTGTTGTGGCTCGCTACCCACGGCAGTCTGTAGGAAGATGTTATGGTCACGGCTGTATACCTGAGGGTATCCCTTTGGCTTGGCCAGGGTGTCAGCATTGACAAGCGTATTTCCTTCCCACCACAGACGCAGTGTCTTCGGCGACATCTCGCGATAGCGCTTGCCACCGAAGTTCAAATCCTCCAATGTGAACTGTTTCTTTCCCGCCACGGCGTCATCGTCAGCAGCGGCAAAGTTTCCGGCACGACATTCTTCTGCACATACAGTCTTCTCTACCATAGGCATATTGTCTTGTGCCATGGCTGTCTCGCTCATACAAAGAGCCATTGTTATTGTTATAAATAGACTATTCATTATTTATGTCGGGATTTGCTCCCATCATTCATGGGGGGGTATATCATCCAGAGGAGTAGCGGCAGTGGAAGCCGGGGGTATCAATCTCGGGGTGACGCCATTGTTTGTATTTTCTGATGAGGAAGATGATAATCAGCCTGTATATGACACCTATGACATCATACCACATGCAACAGATAGTCTCTATTGTCGTCCCTCGATAGTTTTCCCTCAACGTCAGTCATTGTCGTTCTCGAACATTCTACGACGGTCAGCGGCTGAGCCGCGTCTGCCAGGATATCCACCGCGTTCAGCGTTGCGTCGGTCGCTGCCATTATGTCTACGCTCATCAAACGCTCTTCTCTCGTTTTTGCCGTATGGTTTGCGTTCGTGCCTTTCTCTTCCGCCTCCATCATTGTCGTCACGACGGTCAAAGCGACGCCTTTCTTTTCCACCTCGACGGTCATCATCCGGATGGTGGCGACGCTCAAGGGAGTGGAATTTGAATGAACGGATATCGTCTTCCTCGTCGTCCCCAGCTCCGTCTGTGGCAGCGTCGAGTCTCTGCTTGAAGTCACGGTTCTGTTTGAACCTATGCTTCTCAGCCATCTGCATACGTTCGTCGTCGCTCTTCACGTCTCCACCATCGTGCCTGAAATCGGAGAATTTCCCGCTGAACATCTGGTACTTACGGAATTCACATTCAAGAGAACCATTATATACAGGCACTTTCAGAGATGGCTTCAGCCCGATAGCCTCGAAACACTCCTCACGATAAGAGAGAATCCACGCCTCGTTGCCTTGGAACTGATGTTTCAGCCGCTCGCCTATCATACGGTATGTGTTCAGGAGGTTTGGCGTGGATATACGTTCGCCATAAGGGGGGTTGCAGACGATTATGGCCTTCTCCTGTGGCTGTGTGAAATCCTTGAAGTCTGCACATTCCACATCAATAACCTTTGTCAGGCCGGCAGCCCGGATATTTATCTTCGCTGTATTGACAGCCTTGATGTCTATATCGTAGCCTTTTATCTTATGGTAGAATGGGCGTTCCTTTGAGTCGTCGTTGTATATCTCATCAAAAAGCTCACGGTCGAAATCAGGCCATTTCTCAAATGCATATTCTTTACGGAATACGCCTGGAGCCATGTTCTGGGCTATCAGGGCTGCCTCTATGAGCAGTGTGCCAGAACCGCACATCGGGTCGATAAAGTCTGTCTCGCCATGCCATCCCGTCATGAGAATCATACCTGCCGCCAGAACCTCATTGAGTGGAGCGTCGACACTCTCCTGCCTGTAACCACGGCGGTGGAGCGACTCGCCTGATGAGTCGAGCGACAGCGTACAGCTGTTCTCTGCAATATGGATGTTCAGCCTGAGATCCGGATTCGCGACAGATATATTCGGTCGACGGCGTCCTTGTTCCAGAAACTGGTCGACGATGGCGTCCTTTACTTTATATGTGACAAAACGAGAGTTACGGAAGTCCTCCGAATAGACTACAGAGTCAACAGAGAATGTCTTCTTCTCATCCAGATACTCACTCCAGTCGACTGACTTTATTCCGTTATATACATCATCAGCTGAAGAAGCCTTGAAGCGCTTTATGGGCTTCAATATGCGTATCGCTGTGTGCAGGTGGAAGTTTGCACGGTACATCATTTCCTTGTCGCCGGTGAATGACACCATACGTCTGCCTATCTGCACGTTTCCCGCTCCAAGGTCTGTGAGT
Organism: Hoylesella loescheii; assembly: GCA_021531755.1. Taxonomy (GTDB): domain Bacteria; phylum Bacteroidota; class Bacteroidia; order Bacteroidales; family Bacteroidaceae; genus Prevotella. The sequence goes on along the minus strand of JADYUK010000001.1, from coordinate 239,604 downwards.
TCCCTGGCGAGCACTTTCTCAAGACCCATGAAGGTCTTGGCTATCATTTCATATTCCATAATTCTATTCTCAACAGTCTGCCTCCCACTATCCCGTCTGTCACAATCATCATTCTGCTCCGTGACAGTATATAGCTGGGGGAGGCTCCTCATTATATTCTCTTTTTTTTTGTAAGTGGATTTCTTGTCCATGGGGGTGGATTGATTTTTGGGGGGTGATAGCGTCTTTCTCCGCCCTGATGCGTATGGGCTGTCATCATTCCTGCCCCCGATTGTGCCGCTCCCATCATCTCCGTGTCACAGCATGCCATAATCGTCTGGTCTCACTGTCACATCCTTCACCACGCCTTTCTTGTGGCTCTTCTTGGCCTGGACTATATGCTCGCCAGGTCTGGTGCTCTCAGTGACCCATATATTGCCGCCAATAACCGTCCCCTTTGCTATTGTTATGCGCCCGAGCACTGTCGCGTTACTGTAGACTATCACATCATCCTCAAGAATCGGGTGGCGCGGTATTCCCTTTATAGGATTGCCATCTGAGTCGAGGGGGAAGCTCTTCGCTCCTAACGTGACGCCCTGGTACAACTTGACATTATTGCCTATGATACATGTCGCGCCTATCACGACACCCGTCCCGTGGTCTATGGTGAAATGATGTCCGATGGTCGCTCCCGGGTGGATGTCTATCCCTGTCTCTGAGTGGGCCATCTCTGTCAGTATGCGTGGTATTAGCGGCACACCCTCCTTGTGGAGCTCGTGGGCGAGGCGGTAGTTTGTGAGCGCACGTATTACAGGATAGCACGATATTATCTCGCCATAGCTGCCTGCAGCTGGGTCGCCATTGTATGCCGCTACAACATCTGTGGCGAGCACATGCTGTATGTCTGGCAGCTGCATAATGATCCTCTGTGTTATCTCGTCAGCACGATGGCGCAGTGTCTCGAGTGGCGTCGTGACATCGTCATCACTGTTACCCCCTGAGAAGCATAATCCGGCCATGACCTGCTCAGTGAGCAGCTCGCCAAGCTGTTGGATGTTTGAGCCTATAGGGTATTGGAGAGAATGTAGTATGATATTCGATTTCCCAAAATATCCGGAAAACATAGTGGCGCGGAACAGCTCTATTATGTCACATAAAGCCTTGCCCGACGGTAGTGGACGGCCATCTTTATGCTCATGATAAAGCTTGCTGAGCATACTGTTTGTGGTCAGCCGCTCCACAAGCTCTGTCATCTGTCTGTCCGCTATTATTATAGACATTGTGTTGTTATCTGTATGAAAGGATAAGATTTTTATGCTTATGGCTGCAAAGTTAATAAAAATGATTCTTATCGGCAAAACTTTTGCTCCTTTTTTTATTATTATTACTGTCAGACACAACTCAGAATGAGTAACGATAGATTTATTGGACGTCCAATGTAGCAATAGAAGAATCAATGGCCAAGAGCATGTCCAAGAGCTTAGTCTGGAAGAGACGCGACTGGCAGAACCGACATCAAGCCAAAAGCCATGAGCTTGCTATTGTCCCACAGCCACAGGAGGAGAGGCGCGACTGTTGGACATACTCTTAGCCCCTTGATTCTTGTATCCTCAAGATGGATAGCCTGTAAACGAATCACAACTTGCCTGAAGATTCACCAGACAGTAATAATAGAAAAAAAATGGGGCATAAAAAGTTTGTATCTCAAAAATAATTCTTAATTTTGCATTTTGTACACGTAAATCTATATACTAAAACCCAAAACGCAACAAAAAAACACTCTTTCTTATGTCAACCATCACTATTATTGTCATTGCCTTTATCATTGGCTATGCCTTCATAGCGCTTGAGGCTGTGACAAAAATCAACAAGGCCGCCGTGGCCATCCTTATGTGTGTCGTATGCTGGACACTCCTTGCCCTTGGCTATGAGGGGCTTCATCTTCCTGACTTCTCTCTCGGCGAGGCTATAGAGCGCAATCTCGGCGAGGCCGGCACGACGCTCTTCTTCCTTATGGGTGCGATGACAATCGTCGAGATTGTCGACCAGCACGGAGGTTTCAACTGGGTGCGTGGTGCCCTCCATTCACGGACCAAGCGCTCGCTGCTGTGGAAGATAGCTTTCATGACAGCTATTCTCTCAGCTGTCCTTGACAATCTCACGACATCAATCGTCATGATAATGATTCTGCGCAAACTCGTGACAGACAAGAGGGACAGGATATGGTATGCCGTCTGCGTCATAATAGCAGCGAATGCGGGCGGAGCATTCTCTCCTATCGGCGACGTGACGACCATCATGCTGTGGAATGGAAAGATGATAACAGCCCTCGGAGTGATATCTGAGATTATCGTGCCATCCTTCATAGCGTTCATTGTCCCCACAGCCGTCATGCAGATTCATCTGAAGGGGGAGCTGCCTGAGGTTGCCGGCAAGCATGAGGCAGAGATATCTGATATCACAAAGACCCAACGCAAGATTATCTTTGCCCTTGGTGTCGGCGGACTCTGCTCCGTACCTGTTTTCCATACTGTGACAGAGCTGCCGGCCTTTATGGGCATTCTCCTCGTCCTCGGTGTGTTGTGGTGTGTGACAGAGGTTATTTATCGTCATAACGACGAGCACGACCCTATGGCAAAACGTGTCACAAAGATGCTATCCCGCATCGACATGTCCACAATAATGTTCTTCCTCGGCATTCTCATGGCTGTTGCCACTCTGTCAGAGATTGGTGTGCTGACAGCTGTCGGGGCATGGTTGGACACAGCGATAGGTAATGACTATCTTGTCACAGGCGCCATTGGTGTGCTGTCGTCTATTGTCGATAACGTACCGCTCGTCGCCGGAGCCATGAAGATGTACACAGTATCTACGGCTGAGATGGTTAGCGCTAACCCTGACATCGCCAACCTTGCCGTCGACGGTGTCTTCTGGCAGCTGCTGGCATATTGTGCCGGTGTCGGAGGCTCTATGCTTATTATTGGCTCAGCCGCTGGTGTCGTGGTGATGGGTCTCGAGCACATCTCTTTCGGATGGTACATGAAGAATGTCACATGGATAGCATTCGTAGGATACCTCGCCGGAATCATCTGCTACTGGTTAGAGAAGACATATCTTTTCTGATATATTATTCTTGCCCCACGCCCTCTCCCTTCCAGCCAATGTATGGGGCTCGGGGCGAGAGCGGGGTCATTAGGAATTCAACGATCCGTTTCGTCCCGATTAGCTGGAGAACAGATATATCGTCCTCCTTCTTCTCATGACAGACAATCAAGTTGGTACGTTTTGCTCCTGATTTATTATGGATAGATAGCAAATCGCACCAACTTTTTTTATTATCACCGTCTGGTGATAATTCAGGCAACAAGCAGTATCAACATACACGCCGAATCACTGATTACCATATCCGTAGAATTATCAACAGTATACAACTTCCTGTTATAGACCCGCCCCATATAAATTAATGACAGGAAAACACACGGACTGTTCTTTTTCCCTCATTAATGTTTGGCAGATTGAAAATAATGTATTACTTTTGCGTGTAATATTCTTGCCGCATTCGTGACTATTCCCCTTACCCCGAATGATTGCAGACATACTGTATCCATGCTTTGTGCCAGCATCGCCCCTATGCCGCTCCATGCATCATTATAACCACTGCGTCCCCCTACGTCAGCGAGCAGAGCCACTGTTCATTTATGAGCTGTCGGCTTTAGCCGGAAGGTGACGACGAGCGCGGCAAATTTATTTATCACTTCACAGAATAATACCAGAACCTATCATGAGATCAAAGATAGACTGCTTTTTAGTTTCCACCCTACCCGACGTCGCCGCACAGAACAGCTTGCAACTCCGCGACGACAAGGTTGTCAACTCCATTATAACCCTCGACGTTCCCGAGATTCGCTCCACAGCCACAGTCAAGGCAATCGCTGCTGACGCAAAGGCGCGATACACCATGCTTGTGACAAAGCCGACACCTTTTATCATGGGACAGTATGCGGCTGAACGTATGCTCAGGGCTGCCATATATACCGGGGCAGCAATGGTATATAGCGACTATTACACCGTCAGCAATGGCAAACGTGAGCACCATCCCGTCATAGACTATCAGGAGGGCGCACTGAGAGACGATTTCGACTTCGGCTCCGTTATTCTCATGCGCACAGACCTCATCAAGGAGTATGCGTCGAGTCAGACAGCCGATTATAAGTATGCCGGCCTATATGCCCTCAGGCTGTGGCTGTCTACAAAAGGCGACATATTCCATCTCAACGAGACACTGTATACCGAGGAGGAACTTGACACACGCGACAGCGGCGAGCGGCAGTTCGACTATGTCAACCCACGCAACCGCGAGGTGCAGGTGGAGATGGAGCGTGCCGCGACAGCGCATCTCGCATCCATTGGAGCTTTGGTAGATGCCAACGACTATATATCGCCTGATTTCCATGAGCAGGAGTTCTCCATCGAGGCTTCTGTTGTCATACCTGTCTACAACCGTGAGAAGACTATCCGCGACGCTGTCATCTCCGCGTTGACACAGAAGACAACATTCGAGTTCAATGTCATCGTTGTCGACAACCACTCCACTGACTCGACAACAGCCATTCTCAACGAGTACAAGGATAATCCGCGCCTTATCCATATCATACCCGAGCGTGACGACCTTGGCATTGGCGGATGCTGGAATGTCGCCATCGACTCTATCCACTGCGGACGCTTCGCCGTACAGCTCGACTCTGACGACCTCTACTCGACTGACAGGACCCTGCAGCAGATTGTCGACGCTTTCTATAAGCAGAAAGCCGCTATGATTGTAGGCTCTTACCGCATCTGCGACTTCAATCTCAAGACGTTGCCACCCGGACTTATCGACCACCGCGAGTGGACACCCGAGAACGGCATGAACAATGCCTTGCGCATTAATGGCCTCGGTGCGCCTCGTGCCTTCTTCACCCCTATCCTCCGCCAGCTCCGTTTCCCCAACACAAGCTACGGAGAGGACTATGCCCTCGGGCTTGCCTTCTCACGCCGTTACCGCATCGGCCGCATATACGATGAGCTGTATCTTTGCCGCCGATGGGGTGGCAACAGCGATGCCGCTCTCTCCATTGCGCGTCAGAATGCCAACAACTTGTATAAGGACCGCCTCCGCACCATGGAGCTGCGTGCGCGCCGCCGCACTAACGAGATGCGCTCACAGCCGGCACAGGGCGTGGAGATAGATATGGACTCCTCGCTCGCACGCTTCTTCAACAGGCAGCTCGAGGTCTGGGACGATGCACGCAGGCGCTACAATGCGCTGAAGAATGTGCTCACACGTGAACTTCACGACGATGCCACCGGACTGACAATCAAGGCGCAGTATAACCCTGCAAGAATCGTGTCCACAGGAGCGCGCATTGACAAGGCGGCTATAAGAAACCGTCCCTGTTTCCTCTGTAAGGAGAACAGGCCTGACGTGCAGATGGTAAGGCCGATGACAGGAGAGCAGAAGCATTCCCGCCTCGACCTTCTTGTCAACCCCTTCCCTATCCTGCCTACTCATTTCACTCTACCCGCCCATATCCACAAGCCGCAGCTTATAGCCGATGTTTACCCTGAGATATACCGTATCGTCGATGCCTACCCTACCCTGACGGTCTTCTATAACGGGCCTGAATGTGGAGCATCATGCCCTGACCATCTGCATCTCCAGGCAGGCACAACGGGTCTGCTGCCAATACAGACACAATGGGCACGTCTGTCCCGCTCCCTGAAACAGCTGTATACCGATACCGACGGGGCGTCACTGTCGCTTGTGCAGGACTATGTCTGTCCCGCTCTCGCCATACGCTGTGCGAGCGAGAAGTCTTTCCGCCATCTCTTCAAGATACTATACCATGCGCTCCCAGCCCATGAGCCAGAGCCTATGATGAACATTGTAGCATGGCGTGTTGAGCAGGAGGCAGTCTGCGTGGTATTCCCACGCCGCCGCCACCGTCCGGCATGTTATGAGAGCGGCCCTATGGTCTCTCCTGGTGCTCTCGACATGGCTGGTCTCCTCATAACCCCACGCAAGGAGGATTTTGACAGTATGACATCAGCCACAGCAGGCTGCATACTTCGTGAAGTGGCTTTGGACGACGATGCCATGGCGACTGTCATTGATAACATAAAAGAGAAGAAACGCTCTGGAGATTTTGAGTTATACATGCAGAAGGTGCCTCACGTGACTGTCGGCATCATCTCTGGCGAGGAGATAAGTTTCTCGCTGAATGCTCCTTACATGGCTAAGGGGGAGACAATAGAGGGGCAGCAGAAAGTTGTCTACTCTGAGGGAAGCATCCTCTGGAATGGCAACAAATACCGTGAGCTCGTCTTCACTCCATCCCAGCAGCACCATGGCGACGAGCCCTCGTTCACTATCCATGATGTAATGATAGGCATAGACTTCCATTGGCAGCGGCGTGAGGCTCAGACATTCACAGGAATCCTGCGCATGGTGGTCCACGAGGACAAGGTGTGCGCCATCAATGAGCTCTCTGTTGAGGACTATCTCTCCAGCGTCATATCGTCCGAGATGTCCGCGTCATCATCTGTCGAGCTCCTCAAGGCACATGCCGTCATATCACGCTCCTGGCTCCTGGCACAGATGAGACGCCGCCATGATGAGCAGGCAGCGGGCAGCGGCTTCTTCTCGTTCGTGAAGAAAGACAACGAGCTGATAAGGTGGTACGACCGTGAGGACCACACCATCTTCGATGTCTGCGCCGATGACCATTGCCAGCGTTATCAGGGCATAACACGCGAGACTCTGCCACGTGTCCGTGAGGCCGTGAGGCAGACAAAGGGTGAGATTCTTGTTTCTGGCGATGAGATATGCGATGCAAGATTCTCCAAGTGTTGTGGCGGCGTGACAGAAGAGTACCGCTACTGCTGGGAGAATATCAACAAGCCTTACCTCGTCTCTGTCCCATGCCCTTACTGCAACACTACCGACCAGAAGGTTCTCAGTCAGGTGCTCAACAATTATGACCAGGAGACACACGATTTCTACCGCTGGACAGTGGAGATAACGAAGGAGAAAGTAAGGAAACTGCTTAACGACAAGCTTAACCTCGATCTTGGCAGCATAGTGACAATGGAGGCCATGGAGCGTGGCAAGAGCGGACGCATCTCTCGCCTGAAGATAATCGGGACAGAACGCTCGTTCACCATAGGCAAAGAGCTTGAGATACGCCGTGCCCTGTCTGATTCCCATCTATACAGCTCGGCTTTCGATATAGAGGATAAAGGCGACCGTTTCATCCTGCACGGCAAAGGATGGGGGCATGGTGTCGGGCTATGCCAGATAGGTGCTGCAGTGATGGGTGAGAAGGGATTCAGATACGACGAGATTCTCCTCCACTACTATAAGGATGCTGAGATAAAGAAGATTTACAGATAACCATAATATGCGCGGGTTTCCACACAGGAGGAGCTACTCTCCGGGGTGGGAGCCCGCGCTTATTCGTTATCGCTGAATCTCGCACACGGGGAGATATTCTACCTTCCACTTTTCATTACTCCGTCTTCTTCTTATCATAACAACTAAAAAACACAGACATCATGGCAGAGCATAACGACATAGGACGATGGGGCGAGGATATCGCCGCCAGATATATGGCGGGCAAGGGATGGTATATCCGCCACCGCGACTGGCGATGGGAGCATAAGGATATAGACCTTGTCTGTATCGACGAGGACGACACGACGCTTCTCTTCGTTGAGGTGAAGACACGCACGACGCTTTTAAGGGGCAACCCCATCGACGCTGTCGATTCTAAGAAGCGGCGTAACATCGTAGAAGCGGCATCTGCCTACCGCAGACTATATAAAAAAGAGAACCGCCATGTGCGGTACGATATCATATCCATCATCGGCTCTCCTGATACGAATTGGAAAATAGAGCATATCGAGAACGCATTCACGGCGTTCGATGTCTTCGAGGATAATGTCTCAGCGTTACACAAGGCAGGAAGCGGAATTTCTTTTTAGTCTCTTTATTTATGCTGCTACAAGACACGTGATTACCCCACCTTGCGTTCTGTCGTCGACTTCGCCTCCTCCCTCACTTCAGGTGGGGTTGACTTTGTCTTCCTCCTTCGCGCCTCTGTGCTGTGGATAAGAATCAATGGCTATTGCCACATCTGCTGTGGACAATAAATCAATCATTTCTCACCCTAAGTTTTACCGGACAGTAATAACCATAATTACTGTTTCTCACTTTATTATTATTTAACATTTTATTTTCCCATTAAGTATTGCTGACACATAATTTTTGTATAAATTTGCATTCGGAACTAATAATAACCATATCATTAGTGTCCCGTTAAAATCGGGATCAGTTAAATATTAATCAAATAACCCCGGAAAGAGGGGACAATCGAGTTGTTTGACATTATTGAAATCAGTCCTTTCGAAGAGATCTACGAGTGGTGTCTTATCCATAAGAGAAATGCTTAGAATCTGAAGAACCTCATAAGTTGATCGCTTAAGTTGCAAATCATGTTGCACGATAGCAACAAGGCAATAGGCTATGATTGCCGATGAGATTTGGATTCTCACAGCATTCTCTGTAGTACCCCAAAACTTCTTGATCTTGAGGTGCTGCTTTAGCCATTTGAAAAACAGCTCTATCTGCCATCTGTTCTTGTAAAGGTTGGCGATTTCAGGAGCTGTTAGATGAAAAGCATTTGTCAGGAAGGCAAACTCTCTACCTTGTTCTTCATCATAGAACTTGACGAGTCTGAGTTTCTCCGGATACTTCCGGTATGAATTGTATTCAGTGAATTCAATCACAGCATCTGTCAATATATTCTTTGGCAACCTGCGCCTCCATTTACAGCATTTGTATTGCAGATTCTTCTTGGCTCGCACAACAAAGAACGATTCATGCTGATGTATTTTGAAAAGTTCCTTGAATGCATTGTATCCACGGTCGAAAACATAGTAAGAACCTGATTCATAGGGAATTTCCTTCATAGCCTTTGAGTCGTAAACTGATGCTGTAGAGATATGGAAGAAAGCTGGAACCTGAGATTCGAGGTCGTATAGCACATGTGCTTTTACTCCTCCCTTCTTCTTACGGAACTTTGCCCACCAGAAGACCGACAAACACAATGGAATGGTCGTAGAGTCGAAAGCATACACATTGCCTTTCAACTTGAAGATATCCGTTACTCGTTTCTTTCTGGCTTGCTCCATCATATAGAAAGCAAAGTCTTCAAAGATACGATAGTCACGATTCTGATTGGCAGAAGCAAATGTCGTTTTCGCAATAGGCTTACACCCTAATCCAAGATGGTATTGCTTTGCTATATGTGCTTCAAAAGCAACAATCAGATCTCGCAAACTCTCTCGATTACTCAGTTGACCAAACATCATTGCAAGCAACTGATTCCAACAAGTGAAATGCTTCACATAGCGGTTTCCATCATACTTGCGAACATAGTTGTTAAACTGAGTTCTGTTCAAAAAAGCGGTGAGCTGGGCAAAAACGTATTTGTCTTGGAACATAGCAGTCATTTTAATTTGACTGCAAAGTTACGAAATCAAGTCCGTTTCATTCCAAAACACCACCTAATAGACTGTATTTCAATTAATTCAAAGAGCGATTAGTCCACTTTAACGGGACAGTAGTGTAACCATATAATAAATAATATCATTGGAAATGGAAAACAAACGCACCTGCTTGTACGACAAGCACGTTGCCTTAGGAGCTCTCATCAGCCCCTTCGGCGGTTTTGATATGCCTATACAGTATTCTGGTATTGTCGACGAGCATCAGGCTGTCCGCAACGCCTGTGGTGTTTTCGATGTCAGCCACATGGGCGAGGTGACTGTGAAAGGTCCTGACGCTGAGCGTTACGTCAACCACATCTTCACCAACGACGTTAAGGATATGGCCATAGGGAAGATTCTCTACGGCATGATGCTCTACGCTGATGGCGGAACAGTCGACGACCTCCTCGTCTACAAGATGGGTGACAACGACTTCTTCATCGTCATCAACGCTGCCAATATCGACAAGGACTGGGCATGGATGACAGAGAACGCCAAGGGCTTCGATATCGACATGAGAAATGTCTCTGACTATTACGGACAGCTCGCTGTACAGGGACCTCAGGCCGAGGCTGTAGTGGAGAAGGTGCTCGGGTACGAGTGTGCTGACCTCACATTCTATACCGTGAAGACTATCGGCGACATCATCGTCAGCCGCACAGGATATACTGGCGAGGACGGCTTTGAGATTTACGGCTCTCACGAGCAGATACGCGAGGCATGGGACAAGCTCATGGCGAGTGGAGAGTGCAAGCCTTGCGGACTCGGATGCCGTGACACACTGCGCTTTGAGGTGGGGCTTCCACTCTATGGCGACGAGCTGTCGGCTGATATCTCGCCTATAATGGCCGGACTGGGATTCTTCTGCAAGCTCGACAAGGAGGAGTTTATCGGTCGTGACGCGCTCATAAAGCAGAAGGCTGAGGGTGTCGCACGCAAGCTTGTCGGCATCGAGCTGAGCGACAAGGCCATACCACGTCATGGCTACGCTGTGGTGAAGGACGGCGAGATAGTCGGAGAGGTTACAACAGGCTATCATACCATATCGACAGACAAGAGCGTCTGCATGGCTCTCGTCGACTCACAATATGCGAAGCTCGGCACAGAGCTTGAGATTAAGATTCGCAAGAAGACATTCCCGGGTGTCGTTGTGAAGAAGAAGTTCTACGAGAAGCATTACAAGAAATAACCCTCCCCCCTCACACAGCCATTCCTGTCTGACGGGGTCGCCATAGGCTGACATACCTACAGGCAGGCTGTGGCATCAGCATTATGGTGGGTTCTACAGATTATCCCCCTGCGCCCAGTAGGTCCAGAGGATTAGTCTCCCACCATAACAAATGATTTATTATGGGTTGATGTTTTTGTCACCTTTCCGTCTCTCTCGGCGCATACTGCCAGTTTTCTCAGTCACGATGCCCGCATCGCTTCTTCTGGAACTGTCCCCCTGCTCTCAGAGACAAATCTGAAATCTGACAAAGCTGATTAACAGAACCCACCATATACGAAACTAAAACAAGAATTTAATACTATTATCTTATGGCAAAAGTAATTGATGGACTCTACTATTCTGAGAGTCATGAGTTTGTTAAAGTTGAAGGTGAGTATGGATACGTAGGCATCACTGACTATGCCCAGCATGCTCTCGGCAATATCGTTTATGTTGACATGCCTGAGGTCGACGACGACGTTGAGGCAGGCGAGGAGTTTGGAGCTGTGGAGAGTGTCAAGGCTGCCAGCGACCTCAACTCTCCTGTCAGCGGAACAGTTGTCGAGGTGAACGACGCCCTTGAGGACTCTCCCGAGATTATCAACGCCGACGCTTTCGGCAACTGGATTATCAAGGTGAAGCTGTCCGACCCCTCTGAGCTTGACAACCTCATGGACGCCAAGGCATACGAGGAGTTCTGCAAATAACAAACCATCTGGACATGTGTGGCAGGATTTATCCTGACAGTAACAGGCATGCCGTGGGAGCGGATGATAACGGCATACCATACCGTCCGCCCCATGGCATGCCTTTTTTTCTGCCTTATCACACCATGATGCGCCCTTCGCCTTCATCCTCGATATGGCTCCTAGGATGAGTCCCCCATACACCGGCACATATTCTCCTTAACTTCCAGATTGTAAGGATATTCCTTAAGATGGTTTGAGATTATGCTGAGGATATCATAAGTCAACTAAGCCTCAAAACTTTCTTCTGGAGACCGATTTCTAATATCAACATAAATTATGACATACAAGTATTTCCCTCATACCCAAGAGGACATCGACGCCATGCTCGCCGCATGCCATCTCCCCTCACTCGATGCTCTGTCTGCCGATGTGCCTGACAGCATACGCTTCAAGGGCGAGTATGACATCCCTGAGGCAAAGAGCGAGATTGAGGTGCGCCGCTTCTTCGAGGCTCTCGCTGCGAAGAACACACCGCTGAAATGTTTCGCCGGAGCCGGTGTCTATGACCATTACTGCCCCTCTGTGGCACAGAATATCATTGAGCGCTCTGAGTTCCTGACAAGCTATACCCCATACCAGGCTGAGATATCACAGGGCACACTCCACTATATCTTCGAGTACCAGTCGATGATGACCGAGCTGACAGGCATGGATATCTCCAACGCCTCGATGTACGACGGCACGACAGCGACAGCCGAGGCTATGCTCCTCGCCTATAATGCTGCCAAGAAGGCTGACACTGTCCTCGTCTCTGAGACTGTCGACCCTAAGACTCTTGCTGTCATTAACACCTACGCCAAGTATCATGGTGTGAACATCGAGACGATTCCCGCTGCCGATGGCACGACTGATTTCGACGCTATGCGCGGGCGCCTCGCCCAGGGTGGCGTGGCTGGTGTCATCGTCCAGCAGCCTAACTTCTACGGCATCATTGAGGATTTCACTGGTGTTGCCGACGCTGTCCATGCATCTCGCGGACTATTCGTCATCAACAGCATCGCTGCCGACCTTGCCCTCCTCCGCACACCAGGCGAGTGGGGTGCCGATATCGCTGTCGGCGACGGACAGAGCCTCGGGCTCCCGATGGCCTTCGGCGGTCCTTATGTCGGTTATATGTGCTGCACAGAGAAGCTCATGCGAAAGATTCCTGGCCGCATCGTAGGCAAGACTGTCGACACCAACGGACAGCGCGCCTTCGTCCTCACACTGCAGGCACGTGAGCAGCATATCCGTCGTCAGAAGGCTACATCCAACATCTGCTCTAACGAGAGTCTCATGGCGCTCTATGTTACAATATACATGGCGCTCATGGGCAAAGAGGGCATTAAGGAGGCCGCCACCATGTCTTATGGTGCCGCTCATTACCTCCATGACAAGCTCATAGCAACCGGCCTGTTCTCCGATGTCTACGACAAGCCTTTCTTCAACGAGTTCCTCGTCCGCTACAACGGCGATGCCGACGCTCTCCAGAGCCGTTGCGCCAAGGCTGGATTCCTTGCCGGAGTGAAGACAGGGAAGGACACTATTCTCTTCGCCGCTACTGAGAAGAACAGCCGCGAGGATATCGACAACATGGTAAAAATCATAGAGGAGGGACATCAGTATGAATAACAGACTATATGGCAATCTGATTTTCGAGCTCTCTAAGCCAGGCCGCAAGGGCTATTCCCTGCCAGCCAATGAGTTCGCCGACTTCTCGCCGGCATCACTTCCTGCCACTCTGCGCCGTGAGCGCGACGCTGAGCTGCCTGAGTGTGACGAGCTGACGGTAGTCAGACATTATACCAACCACAGTAACAACAACTTCGGCGTGAACAACGGCTTCTACCCTCTCGGTAGCTGTACTATGAAGTACAACCCCATCATCAACGAGGAGATTGCCGCTATGACAGCCTTCACAGGGCTCCATCCTCTACAGCCTGCCGAGACTGTCCAGGGCGCGCTGGCTGTCTACCGTGGTCTTGAGAAGGCTCTCTGTGCCCTCACTGGCATGGCTGAGTTCACTCTCAACCCATTCGCCGGAGCACATGGCGAGCTGACGGGTCTCATGGCAATACGTGCCTACCACACCAGCCGTGGCGATGTCAAACGCACAAAAGTCATTGTGCCTGACTCTGCCCATGGCACTAACCCTGCCTCTGCCGCTGTCTGCGGACTGGAGATTGTGGAGGTGAAGAGCACAGCCGACGGACTTGTCGACGTTGAGGATTTGAAGCCGCTCCTGGGCGATGACATTGCCGCCATGATGATGACCAACCCTAACACTCTCGGACTCTTTGAGCGTGAGATACCGGCCATCACACAGCTTGTGCATGACTGTGGAGGACTGATGTACTATGATGGTGCCAACCTGAACCCTATGCTTGGTGTCTCCCGTCCTGCCGATATGGGCTTCGATGTCATGCACATCAATCTCCATAAGACATTCTCAACGCCTCATGGCGGTGGCGGTCCCGGCGACGGTCCGGTAGGCGTAAGGGCTGGCATGGAGCAGTTCCTCCCTGTGCCACGTGTCGTGGAGGGTCCTGATGGCATGCTCTCTGTCGAGGGCCAGACACCTGACTCCTTAGGCTCTGTCGGTGCTTTCCTCGGCAATTTCCTCGTCTCTCTGCGTGCCTATACCTATATCCTCACTCTCGGAAGGGAGAATATACGCATGGTGGGACCGCTCGCCACTCTCAACGCCAACTATATCAAGGAGTGTCTGAAGGATGTCTACGAGCTGCCTATCGAGGGTCTCTGCAAGCATGAGTTTGTCTTCAACGGACTGAAAGACAAGTCGACGGGCATCACGACGATGGATATCGCTAAGCGTCTCCTCGACTATGGCTACCATGCTCCTACCATCTATTTCCCTCTCCTCTTCCATGAGAGTCTGATGATAGAGCCTACGGAGAATGAGAGCAAGGACACGATTGACTGCTTCATCGCCGTCATGCGTAAGATAGCGGAGGAGGCTCTGACAGACCCAGAGACTGTACACGGAGCGCCACACAACACCCCGATAGGCCGTGTCGACGATGTCCTCGCCGCCAAGCATCCTGTAGTGACATACCGTGCCCTCGTGTCAGAGGGATAAACAAGAGCTATCCGGGTAATCCGGGAAATCCGGGAAATCTGGATAATCCGGGAAATCTGGATAATCCGGACGTCCCGGATATCCCGGACGCTCCGGAAAACCCGGAAAACCCGGATAACCCGGAACCTCCGGAGCATCCGGATTATCCGGCCCTCACCCTAAAACAAACCACTTACCATGCACACAGACATCATCATCATAGGCAGCGGCCCCGGTGGATACAAGGCCGCACAATACGCCGCGCGTCACGGCAAGACAGTGACAATCATAGAGCGTGACGAGGCTGGCGGCACATGCCTCAACTGCGGCTGCATACCGACAAAGACACTGTGCCGCAACGCCGAGGTGCTCACCACCATTGCCGACGCCGAGGCTTACGGCATAACAGACGCCACATACCATCTCGACTATGCCAAGGTAGCTGAGCGCAAGGAGGCGGTCATCCTCCAGCTGCGTGGCGCCGTCGAGGCCCTCATGTCACAGCCCGGCATATCACTCGTCCGTGGCGAGGCAGCGTTCAAGGACGCCCATACCGTCGTCGTGGGCAGTGACGAATACACCGCCGACAATATCATCATAGCCACAGGGTCCCGTCCGCGCATGCTCCCCATCCCGGGCATAGACCTTGAGGGTGTCGTCACCTCTACAGGGCTGCTTGATGTCGCGGCCGTCCCACGCCGCCTGTGCATCATCGGCGCAGGTGTCATAGGCATGGAGTTCGCCTCATGCTTCAGCCGTTTCGGCAGCGAGGTGACCGTCGTCGAGTTCCTCAAGGAGTGTCTCCCTGTCCTTGACAGCGATATCGCCAAGCGTCTGCGCAAGCAGGTGAAGGCCGACTTCTACATGCAGAGCTGCGTGGAGAGCATAGAGCGTAATGATGACGGCTCGCTCCGTGTCTCATTCTCAAAGAAGAACAAGGCGCAGACGGTCGATGCTGACATGGTGCTCGTTGCCACAGGGCGCGCCGCCAACACCGAGGGACTGAACCTTGAGGCTGTCGGCGTAGAGTATGGCAAGGCGGGTATCGTCGTCGATGACAATATGCTGACGTCTGTCGGCAATATCTACGCCATAGGCGATGTCAACGGCCGTTGCATGCTCGCCCATGCCGCCACGATGCAGGGATTCCGTGCTGTCAACCATATCCTCGGCATCACGGACGGCATACGCTTCGATGTCATGCCCTCGGCTGTCTTCACCACTCCCGAGGCTGCCAGTGTCGGCGTCAGTGAGGACTACTGTAAGGAGAACGGCATCAGCTACGAATGTCGCAAGGCTTTCCACCGCGCCAATGGTAAGGCGCTGGCTATGAACGAGACGGAGGGACTGCTGAAACTCATCGTCGAGTCTGGCACGAAGCGCATCATCGGCTGCCATGCCTTCGGGGCTCATGCCGCCGACCTTGTCCAGGAGGCGAGTGTCCTCATCTGCAAGGATACGACTCTCCCTGAGCTCCACGACATGATTCATATCCACCCGACCCTCAGCGAGATTCTCTACTCTGCCGCCGAGTAACCCATCATCACACGGGTCCCCGAACTATTCTCATCACACGGATTTCCACGGAGAATCACGGTTCTTTCTTTTCACACGGAATGTCACGGAATATCACGGATGTTTTTCTTTATCCCGAATTTTCGAATTAGCGAATTCATGAAATAAAAATAAATCCGTGATTCTCCGTGGAACTCTGTGTGAAAAGAAATTCGACAATTCGATAATTCGGGACAAGAAATATTAATCCGTGATTCTCCGTGTGAAAAGAAATCCGACAATTCGATAATTCGGGATAAAGAAAGAACCGTGATAATCCGTGGAACTCCGTGTGAAAAAGAAAAATTCGATAATTCGATAATTCGGGATAAAGAAAATCCGTGACTCTCCGAGTGAAAAAGAAAAATTCGAGAATTCGATAATTCGGGACATAAAGAAAAACCTGTGATAATCCGTGACCATCCGTGTGAAAAAGAAAAAGAATCGTGACTGTGGAGGCAGCTGATTCTATACCTTTGACTGAGTAATGACTGAGTCTTTACTGTGTAATTACTCAGTCTTTACTGTGTGATTCAGTACCTTTTGCCTGTCGGGACATAATCCCTGACCTTTTTTTCTTATCTCCACTGCTTCCTCTGGACGGGGGCGGCAGGGAGAGCCATGCCCTTCGTGACCATGCAGTGGGATAAGTGTAGCCGTTACATATCCTCATTTATGTGTTAACACATATTAAATAACAACCCATTCTCTTAAACTTTCTTGTTTTTTTTTTTTTGAATTTTTTGCATTTGAATTATATGTGTACCTTTGCACAAGCTATTTACAAAGCAGACGCAGGATATATAGTCCCAAACTACTACAAACATACTGCGCTGTATACTATGGAAGAAAGAAATTAACAAAAAACTGTAGACAGATTGTAATGACATCATGATTTGAGAGGAAACAGACACACAACACCATTCCTGTCTTATCATACTCTTATGCTCTTGGCTTGCAACACACGCTTACGAACCATCTACATAGAAGCCATACGACCTGCCCAAACTACTTCTTCTTGATACAAACATCATAAACAAATATTCGCTATTGTTATGTCAAATTTTACTAAATTGAAGTTATGCCATACTCTTGGCATATCCCAGAGCACACACTTCTGGGTAAAAGGGGCATTAACCGCATTGCTGCTCGTATTGTGTGGCAATGTGGCGAAAGCACAAACTTACCAATACCAATCTTTTGACGCAAGTAAGAATTACACAAAAATTCTTATTGATGCGAAAATCAATGACTTTGCGGGTAACACCAAGCCAATGGGGTTCGGCTCTTACGATGCAACATCCGAAAAAATCACTCAGCCTACGTGGTTCGAAAAAATGGACAGAAAGACTTCACGCAAACTTGAAATGGATTACGTGGCAGGTCTTGTTGCGAAGGCATGTATTGAGGCAGCAGACTATTACAAGGATTTCACATGGTCAAAGCCTTGGTTCAAGCTCGTAGAGAACTATGCAACGAATGTAACCGTTCCTACCACAGGCGCAAGTCTTGATGACCTTAACGCCTCAAAGATGTATTTTGCTCTTGCTGAATTGACCAAGACAGGAGCGAAATACGAAAACGCAACCACTTACAAAAGGGCTATCAACGAGCTTAAGAACGCTCTCATTGGATTGAAGGCTGTCAATGAGGATTATTCCATTCGCAGTGGCTCAACTGTGAACTATTATAACAAAGGGAAGTATACATATTCACTTGTTGACGAGTCAGGAAAAAGTGTTTCTCCAAATGAATCGGGGAACATGAACGCCATTGGCGGATGGTATCACAAGGCGACATATCCTAACCAGATGTGGTGCGACAGCGAGTATATGGGTCCTGCTCTCCTCGCCCAGTTGGTGGCGTATGCAGCAAACAATAAAAGTGCTGGCATTGGAACAATAACAGGTACAACAGAAGGTGACTGGAAGCTCATTGCTAAACAGTTTGACATCACATGGAACTATCTGTGGAACTCTACCGACAAACTCCTCTACCATGGATTCTCTGCGACACCAACAGCTGTCGGGGCGCATACCTATACATGGGCAACAGGAAAAAACGGTACAAATAAGGATTACTGGGGACGTGCCATTGGCTGGTACTTCCTCGCTCTCGTAGATGTATTGGAGAACATACCTGATAATATAACAGATGACAGCTATACAAGCACACAAGATAATCTCAAATCCAAAGATGCCAATATAAAGAACCGACTGAAGTCTTATCTCACTGACCTCGCTGAAGGTATATGGGCACAGAAGAAAGACAACTATCTGTGGACTAATGTGATTAATGAGGCTGTAGGTACAGAGCATAATTCATACTCGACTACAAGTGCAGTCATTCAGAAAAACACAAAGAACTACCTTGAAGCCTCTGCTTCTGCCATCTACATCGCTACATATATAAAGGCGATGCGTCTTGGTCTGCTGCCATCTGACACCTATAAATCAGGTATTGAGACTGCATATAAAAACTATATCAGCAACTTCATCAGAACAGACAATACAATCATCAACACATGTGCTTCTGCCGGTCTCGGTGGCGGTAGTGTAGCCATATCTTCGGAAGAAACTTACTACAAGTCAGGCGGAAAAAGATACCGCAATGGCACAGCAGACTATTACACACGTGGATACGATGTTACTAAGATAACCTCATATCAGGAGGGTAAGCCTCTTGGTGCGTTCATCCTCGCCTCAACAGAGTATGAGCGTTTCATGAAAGCAGACTACGCTCCTTCATTCGCAGCAGAAAACGCTGAGATTCCTACTGCTCAGACAGTAACAAAGGGTCAGTCTGTGACTCTCCACGCTGCTACTATGGCTAAACCTTTGGCTAAATATCAGTGGTACTCATACTCAGCATCTGGCACACAGGCATCAAAGACTAAGCGAGCAACAACAGGCACAGCTATCTCTGGCGCAACAAGTTCTGACCTTACTGTAACACCAGAAGCCAATACTTATTATTATTGTGTAGCGACAAACTCTGCAGGAAGCGCACAGACAGAGCCTGTACTCCTTACAGTAAGTGAGGGAGGCAATGAGGGAACAAATACACCAACCGAAACAACAGACCTCTTCACGCTCACGGTTGTAACATCTGAAACTGTAAATGTAAGTAAACAGAGTAGTGTCAAAGTGTCAAGTGAATATGCGACCATTACAGGTGGCTCTGCAGAACTATACAATGGACACTCCTCTAATGCAAATGCCATGATTACCAAGAGTCAGATAAACCTTAACGGCAGCGGCAAAAGCTACCTAAAAATAACGCTTGAGAATGAGTTGAAGGTTGGCGACGAGATTATCATAACTCCTGCTACATCTTCATTCAAGCTGTCAGCTACAAACCCTAACAAAAATGCCGAATTATTCACTGGCAGCTATGTCATAAAAGAAGGTGACGCTGTACTGAGACAGAATGTCATTTACATATACAAAGACGGCAGCGACGGCAGCAGTTCAGTGATTGAAACAATCAAAATCACTCGCAACAATCGTGGGAACGACTCGCGTGCCACATTCACATATGGCAGCTCACAGCTGACATTTACTACAACTTCAGAGGGCACGTACACCACAACTCTGGAGGTTGGTGCAAACAAGAGAGGAAAGGACATCAGCATCACTCCAACAGCGCAGGAAGGTGCCTCTATCAAAGAGGGTGATACTCCTGTGACATCTACAATAACAATCACTGCACCATCAACGACTGGAACCACTGAAGCTCACACATACACCGTCACATCGCAGGATGGAAGTTCCACTACCACCTACATCATCAATGTGAAAGTAGTGAAGGAGAAAATCACGCTTGTATACTCTGACAGTAATGGCAAAACAGAGTGGACTTGGAACTCAACGACGACACCGACAATGCCAACTTTCAACTCACCGACAGTAAAGGCATATATTAAGAATGCAGAGGGTGTAGATGAATTGCTGACAGATGAAACTCTGTCATACACATACGAGAGTGATGTGACATCGGTTGCCACTGTCGATGCATCATCAGGCACAATTACCATTGTTGAATCTGGAAACGGTGGAGCAAAGATATATGCTACACTCAATGAAAACGAGAATTATTATGCTGACCCAGCATTCTTCAATGTTCTCTTGGAGCAAGGATATAGCTTCTCTGTAGGTGAAAATGAGACAGCTCCAGCAATTAACACATCAAAATATATAACAAGAACTACATCAGGAGGAACAGAGAATCTTGTCAAGATGACTTTCGGCGGCTGGAAGTGGGAAGGCTATGCGAATAAAGATGCAACAGAAAAAACATTGGGTTCATATAAAGTTGTTCGTGGAGACAAAACCACATACTACACTGACAAGTGGAATGATTCTGGCACAAAGGCTTCTGATATTGCATCTATCGATGGACACTATTACTGGTGGAACGGTGAGAACGATGCTGTGGATGAGTCGAAAGCATTGACTGGGACAATCTATGGTACACCTCGTTACGGATGGTTCGTCTCTCCGACAAGAGTGGATGGTAAGACAACAGAATCCCACCCATTCACTCTCCCCGTTCGTGGTTCATATATGACATTTGAGCCAACGATGAATGGAACACTCACGATATACATTCTCCAGAATGGAGCATGGAATACAAATGACAATGGTGGTACGTACAAGGGTATAGATGGAAATATTACATACAAGCAAGGAGACATCATACCAGGTGTATTCCGTCCACACGCATTCCAGGTTGTCAACCAGCGTGGTCTTACCGTACAGGAGTTCTCGCCTAACTATAGCGTATCGACGAAACAGAAAGTTGACTCTCGCTATTACTGTATGTTCGAGTCAGAAATAGCTGAAAACAGTGAAACAGACAATGCAAAATATTACAATCCACACAACGTAGCTAGATGGACTGAGTTTGCCGATTACATGTCAACAGAAGAAAAACAGCGAGCACATGACAGTTGGAATAGCGGACCGCTTGGCGCACAGAAAATCATTGAGCTTGACAATGGCTCGTTCCTTGCTGTCCAGAAGGGTATCGTCAAGTACACATTCCATGTGACAGGCAACGAGACATACTATTTCTTCTCTAACTTCTCAAAGATGGGATTCTCTGGAGCGAACTTCGTCCCTGATGAAGCGCAGCCAGAAAAAACAGTAGATGACAAGATATCTACATTGGAGCTGGACGATGTCACAGCATACAACAAGATAACAGCCACACCGACAGGTTCAACTATTGAGGGTACGACCCTGAAGGATTACACCTATTCAATTAATGGAACAGAGATTGCTCCTGTAGCTGGCGTATCTATCCCACAGTTCTATAGCATCAAGCTCACTCGCACCTTCAAGCCAAACCAGTGGACAACACTGACCCTGCCATTCAACCTGACACAGGAAGAGGTGCAGAAAATCTTCGGTGCTGGAACACAGATTATCATGCTCGACAAAGCTACACTAAGCAATGGTGGAGCACATCTGCATTTCTTCTATCACGAGATACAGAATGTGCTGCCGGGCTATCCTTACCTGATTAAGCCGACACTTGCTGAGGTTGACGAGACGAATGACGCAAATGTGAGTGTAACCAAAGCGGATAATAACACAGCCCTCACCTCTTTCACCGTCTACGGCAAGTGTATCAATCCGTTCATAGATCCGTTTAAGGTAGTTACAGATCCATATACATTCATGGGTACACCAGGCTACTGTACAGCTGATCTTACAAACAGCAGCGGCAAGTCGGGCTATAGCGTCCACTACAAAGCGAACGATATCTTTGTCAGCGAGAACGACGGCAAGCTGTATGTCTCTGGCGATTCATCTTACGGCAAGGGCTACCGTGCATGGCTGCAGAAGAATAAGGCTATCACAACGCCTGTCAAGAGCATCTCTGTTGTCATGAGCTCATTCTCTGACGATGACGACACGACGACATCAATCGACGTGGCAGAGATGGCCCCAGACCTCATCGAGGCCCTCGGCATACAGACAGGTGTGTATAACCTCAGCGGCCAGCGTGTGGCAAACGACACACGTAACCTCAAGGCTGGTATATACATCGTCAACGGAAAGAAGACCGTAGTAAGATAATAACAACCCTACCCCACTCTGTGTCGACCGGACAAAGACAAATCCGGCGACACAGAATGGGAAAAGAATATACAACTATGGAAAAGAAAGAGCAAGTCATGAAAAAGAAAAAATATATAATGCCTGACATCACCATCATCCCAATGGATGAGGAGGTAACACTTATCGACCATATCTCTGGCGCAGGAACAGATACTGTCGATGACTCTGGCATGAAAGATCAAATCTCTGGTCCTGGGATTGGTGACAACAATGGTCAAGGAGGTTCTGACGGCGTGCCTGGTGAGTCAAAGAAGAACCAGATGTGGGACCTCTGGGAATACTAAGCGTTTTCGGTAAGCCAGAAGAGCAGACCTCAAGATTGCTTGGATGGCGAAGGAAACGTCAAGGACGTTACAAGAAATCTTTTTGTACACATAAATTATATTAGTCTAAATCTGAAGTCGTGAGATTTCACAATGTAGTTTTATTTTTAACATAACACTATTTTAACACCCGTCGACGTCGATGTCGCCGGGTGTTTTTATTATTTATCACACGGAGTTCCACGGATTATCACGGTTCTTTGTCACGAATTATCGAATTTGCGAATTATCATTTATCACACGGAATATCACGGAATGTCACGGATGTTCTTCTTTATCACGAATTATCGAATTATCGAATTCATGACAAGATATATAAATCCGAGATTCTCTGTGGAACTCCGTGTGAAGAAAAATTCGATAATTCGATAATTCGTGACCCGTGATATTCCGTGTGAAGAAAAATTCGGGACCCGTGTGAAGAAAAGTGGTATCAGAAACGGCGGAAGCGGAGGGTGTAGCCATCGGCAGACAGGACCATGTCTGACGCATTTAGGACATCAATGTGGAAGGTCTGTGTGATACGGCCGGGACGTGAGTTGTCAGGAAGAGGGAGGAGTCCCCACTGCAGGAGGACATCACGCTCCTCGTATGGTATCCACTCATTATCATCTGCCTCTGTGGCATTGTTTGAGAAATAACAGAAATCAAAGAGGCGGAGCGTCTGTCCCTCACGCTCAAAATGGGCGTAATGGTCCTGCACACCGACACCGCTGAGCTGAAGGAGATTATACCGTATGCACCAATATCGCTTCTGAGGCTTCATGTCTTCGACAACGCCATCACGCTCAGCAGCCATGAGCTGCCACATGCCATCGAGCCTCCCGTTGTCCGGGACTTTGGCACAGCCGACAACAGCGAGGAGGAACGAGAGGGAAAGAAAAAAAGATAATAGCCTGCTTAGTTTCATATCAGATAGGTGGAATGTTATGGGGGGATTGTCCGGAGGAGCCGGATTTACCGGAGGGACCGGAGGTTCCGGAAGTTCCGGGTCATCCGGAGAGTCTGGATCCTCCGGGTTATCTGGGTTATCTGGATTATCCGGGTTATCTGGATTATCCGGGACATCTGGGGCTTCCGGCCTTAGTTTTTACCGAGAGTCACCGTGCGCCGTAGCGTCAGCTGCGCGCCAAAGCTGTCGCCAAGGACGGCGCCATGGTCGAGGCCAATGGCGAGTGTCGCTCGCCAGCCTCGCAAGAATGACGGGGCCCAGGTGGCCTCAGCGAGATAATACTGCTGGCGGAGGACATCATCAAATGGCTGGCGGTATGTGCCCCAGTTGCGTGTTATTGTGGCAAGGAGGCGCCACGAGATGTCTGGGGTGGGATTGCCGTCGACGCCGATGTGGAGGGCACGAAGACGGTTGTTACGGAACTGGAGGATATGGGGCTGATTATATATAGGCGCGGTGAGGAGCGGATTGCCCATTCCCATGCCCCAATTCTGCCAGCCCGCATAGAGGCCATGGTTATAGTAATTGTCTATGCCAGTATATGATTCAGGCATGTTATGCGTAGAGTCATGGTAGACGGGACCTGCCTGGTCCTTCGTGTTAAGATGCTCAACGAGGACATGGCTGACGTAGGGATTGGCGGGAAGCTCAAGGTCAAAGCCAAGGAGATGGTCGTAGATGCCATACTGGACGGTGAGCATGGACTGGTCCTCAAACATACGCTCGAAATATGCCCGTGCCTTCCATCCGCCACCGTGGTATGTCAGCGCCATATTGTACGAGCCGAAGGTGTTGCCCGCTGAGTTAGGGTGCATGCCGTCTGTCACATCCTCGCTGCCCATAGGCCAGAAGGCGTGCCAGAAGGCATTGAGATTTTCGGGATGGTGGATGGGAACGGAGGCGTCGTCGTGGTTGCGGCCGACAGCATTGTATGTCGTTCCGCCGAATTGTGTCATCATCTGCAACCCTATCTCGAAGGTAAGTGGGAGACGTGAGGTCTCCTTGCCGAATTTCCAGTACATGGCTTTCTCATGGTAGAGGATATCGGATGTGTAGCGCTCATGTGTCTCGGGAGCTCCGAGCCATGTCTCCTGCCATGAGCCATCGGTGGTGCGCCCGAATCCTATGCGGCCGCATATCTTCCACCACTGGCGCGTTAGGGGGACGCTGAAATAATCGAGCGAGAGGAGCACCTCGGGGATGGGCTGGGCATTGATGCCCTGTGACAGTCCGCCAGAGGTGAGGCGGTTATTGCGTAGGTCGACACTGCGCTCCCGCTGTCCGACGGTAAGCGTGGCGCGACGATAGGTCAACGCGCCGTAGAGCTGATGGACGAAGAATGTGTACTGGGCATTCTGCGAGAGCTGTAGGTCGGCACAATAGGCAAGGCGTATGGCATGGGTGGAATCGGTGGTATGGCGCGTGAGGGATGTCACGCCTGATATGCCGGCTCGCTCATAGGCCGAGCTGGAATAGGGGGAGACGAGTCCCTGACGGTTGGACGAGAGCCACAAGGGGGCGTAATCGCCAGTGCTGGCTGTCGCTGATGCCTCGACAAAGATATCCTGGCAAACAGCGTGTCTGGCGCATGACAGCAAGAAGATAAGGATAAAACTATATCGCATCATAACAGTTTTCTTTATATCCCGAATTAGCGAACATTCTTCACACGGAGTTCCACGGATTATCACGGTTCTTCTTTTTCACGAATTTGCGAATTATCGAATTTTTCTTTTTCACACGGAATGTCACGGAATATCACGGATGTTCTTCTTTATCACGAATTAGCGAATTAGCGAATTCATGACAAGATATATAAATCCGTGATTCTCCGTGGAAATCCGTGTGAAGACAATTCGATAATTCGATAATTCGTGACAAGATATATAAATCCGTGATGCTCCGTGGAAATCCGTGTGAAGACAATTCGATAATTCGTGACAAGAATAATCCGTGTGAAGAGGAATTCGATAATTCGGGACAAAGAATAATCCGAGTGATGAACGACTTACGTGGGGAGCGGATGGTTATGATACAGTGGTGGAGACAGTGGTCTTCTTGAAGCAGAGCATGGTCCAAGAGTTGTCCACCTTGCGCTTCACCTCCCTCATCCCGAACTCTGCAGCCCTGTCGGCAAGCATCTGCGCATCGTCCTGATAGAATCCGCTGAGGATGAGCGTGCCGTCGGGCGACAATGTCTCAAGAATGACCGGCATATCGTCATAAAGGATATTGCGGTTGATATTCGCCACGATGACATCGAAGACTCCGTCGACATGGCTCAGCACGCTGACATCGCCAAGGAGGATATCGTGAAGCTCTATGCTGTTCAGCTCAGCATTATGGCGGGTATTGTCGACACTCCACTCGTCTATGTCATAGGCTGTCACATGGGCTGCCCCGCAACGCTTGGCGACAAGAGAAAGGATGCCTGTGCCGCAGCCACAGTCGAGGACACGGAGGCCGGTGAGGTCAAGAGAGAGAAGTTCAGAGACAATCATCTTCGTCGTCTCGTGGGCACCATTGCCGAACGCCATGGTCTGGTCGATGGCAATGGAGATGGGGGCCTGGAGCATCAGCGACGAGGCGTCAGGACTGGAGGCATCGTATATGATGCAACGGTCGCCGACACGTATAGGCTCGAAGACCTCCTTCTCATACTCGGCATTCCAGTTCTCGGGCTCGACCTCGTCGGTAGTATAGGTTATGACAGCCTCGACGATAGGGAAATCAGCAATTATCTGGCTGACCATATCGGGATTATATAACTGTGTCTGGACATAAGCGTCCAAGCCTTTATCGGTATCTGCGAACGACTCATAGCCTGCCTCGGCGACAGCATCGGCAAGGAGGTCACGGCATGGCTGGAGGAGGTCATCGTTGACAGCAATAGTGAAATGTGTTACGTTATAATCCATATTCAAAAGTTTATGGTTTCTGGACGTGCAGCAGATGAATGCGGGCAATGAGCATAAAAAACATGCCTCCGACAAACATTATAGAATAAAAGGCGGGGCTTACAAGCCTGGTGAGAGGACCGTAAGCGACTTCCTGTGGAGACTCTTGGGCATGATATACGCTAAAAGCGAACAATATCCAAGAAAGCATCGGCCGCTACACAAAAATCATTAAATGTCAGCACAAAATTACAAAAAATAGGGAAAATCCTCGCACGTTATAGGGAAATTCCGTATATTTGCATATAATTTTCTGATAATTTTGCAGTCAAGAAGAACGAAACACCTAAAAAACAAGAAGAAAGGAACATGTATATGAAACGTTATCTATGCTTATTGCTTTTTGCTTCTGCACTCGTAATGCCGGCAAACATGTCAGCACAGGACGACATGTACTTCACCCCGACAAAGAGCGAGATAGCAAAAGCGAAAAAGGAACGTAAGAAGATAAAGGAGGCAAGCAACACTGCCCGCTATAACGCAGAGACATACTACAGCGGCATAAACAAGAGCGACGACGAGTATAACAGGCGTAACACACGGAAGGACTTCAAACCCTACGAGCCTGACGTGAAGGAGCCTGGCGACTCGCTGTATGACGATGTAATAGAATTTACCGTAGGCGACGGAACATACCAGGCCAGCAACGACGAGGTGAGAGTGGACACCGTATACAAATATATAGTGGTGGACGACGATGACTATCTCTACTGCAGGAACATGGCAAGATTCTATGATTTCTACTGGTGGGACAGACTGTACGGCCCATGGTACTGGAACAGGCCGATAAGCTGGTATGCGGGATGGTACGACCCATGGTATGACCCATGGTACGCCTCATGGTGGTACTCTTCGTGGTACTCTTCGTGGTATGACCCATACTTCTCGCCATGGTACGACCCATTCTACTACTGGTCATTCTCCCGTTGGGACTACAGAGGATGGTGGGGATATGGTGGATGGTGGGGTTGCCACCAGCCAATCATAGGCTACTATCCATCGGGCGGAGGCGGTGGAGCACCGTCAGGTTCGCGCTACCATCCATGGGCAGGAACATCGAACCACAGACTGAACGCTCAGAGAAACATCTCTGGAAGCAAGAGCTACGACATAGCAAAGCGCAACGGAGAGACGACAACAAGGCATCTGGGGCAGGGATACCGTGGTAACACTAACCGCAGCTACAGAGACTACAACACATACAACAACACGAACGGAAGCCGCAACATATACAACAGCAACCGCAGCTACAGCACATCATCGTCATCATCGCCATCATACAGCGGTGGAGGACATAGCGGCGGCTCATTCGGCGGACACAGCGGCGGCATGAGCGGCGGTGGAAGCCGAGGCGGCTCATTCGGTGGAGGAAGACGATAACCATAAAGAGAAGGGCCTCGACGAGAAGAGAAGGAAAGAAGAACGAACAACAAAGATAAAAGAATGAAAGAAGACATGACAAGACATATGATAGCCATCGCGGCACTTGGGCTTGTATCGCTCAGCGTTGCCGCACAGGAGACATACCAGAGCAGCGCACTCGCCGGCGACGACCTTAACGGCACAGCACGCTATGTGGGAATGGGCGGAGCAATGGAAGCCCTCGGAGCAGACCTGTCGACGATGGGGACAAACCCTGCCGGCATAGGACTGTTCAGGAAATCACAGGCAGCGGTGTCATTCGGATTCCAGAGCATCGAGGGTAACGAGCTGTCATTCACCGACGCATCGCGGACAAAGGCAAGCTTCGACCAGGCAGGAGCTGTGGCGACAATGAAGACAGGAGTGGACTCATACCTGAACTTCGGATTCAACTACCACAAATCGCGCAACATGAACCAGCTGCTCTTTGTAGCCGACAGGCTCTCGAACGCATCGCAGAACAAGCTGTCATACATAAAATACCACACAGGGGCTATGACAGACTATAACTACTCACAGGTGGACCATCTGTATGACTATGTGCTGAACGGCATCGTGAACGACAAGGGGGAGATGCAGGAAGACTTCTACGAATACTACAACTCAAGCGCATACGAGACACAGAAGCAGCACGAGGGGTATATAGCCGACTATGACTTCAACATCAGCGGCAATATCCATAACCGTGTCTATCTCGGCCTGACAGTAGGGGTAAAGGATGTGAACTATAACAGCTACACTCTCTACAGCGAGCAGATACTGAACGGTGACGATGTGACAAACATAGGGACAGTGGACATAGTAGACAGCCGCTCAATATCAGGAACAGGATTCAACCTGAAATTCGGCGCGATATTCCGCCCTGTGGAGACATCGCCCTTCCGCATCGGTGCATACGTGCATACACCGACATGGTACAACCTGACAACATCGAACAGGACAACGATGTATAACAATCTGCCAAAAGAATGTGGTAATTATGACAACATGACATCGAGCGAGACACTCGATTTCCGTCTCCACACACCATGGCTCTTCGGTCTCTCTGTGGGACATACTGTAGGACAGAACTTCGCCTTCGGCGCAACATACGAGTATACCGACTATGGGACACTGAACAACAGAGTCATAGACGGCGAGAGCTACGACCCATTCTGGGATGACTACCGCGAGCACACATCGCCCGACCGCGCCATGAACGAGAACACGAAGGAATGCCTGAAAGGTGTCAGCACATTCAGAGTGGGCGCAGAGATGCGTATCGTGCCGGGACTGTCGGCAAGACTCGGATACAACTATGTATCGCCTAAGTTCAGCAAGTCAGGATATAAAGACGGTTCGATAGAGTCGCAGGGTACATACTACGCATCAGAGACAGACTATATAAACTGGCAGGACACCCACCGCATAACAGCTGGTCTCGGACTCGCCTTCGGCAACTTCACAGCCGACATAGCATACAAATACAGCACAACGAAGGGCGAGTACTACCCTTTCATGAGCTACTATTCGAACGGCGACAGAAGCCTCGACAATATATGCGACATGGTGAAGGTGAACGACAACCGCCACCAGATTCTGATGACCCTGGGCTACAAATTCTGATGACAGAAACAATAGACCGGAAGCCGGAAGCAAGAAAAGAAAAACATGTTTCCGGCTTTCGGCTTGTCTGTGTATGAAAGGGACAAGATGGCTGACTATTCATCGGCATGGCGAGTCATCACACGGATAGTCACGGATTATTTCTTTTATCACGAATTATTCTTTTGTCACTCGGAGAATCACGGAGAGTCTTGCTATCCCGAATTATCGAATTATTCTTCACACGGAGAATCACGGACGGTCACGGAGGATTTCTTTGTCACGAATTTGCGAATTGTTCTTCACACGGAGAATTGCGGATGGTCACGGAGAATCTATCTATCCCGAATTTGCGAATTTGCGAATTATTCTTCACACGGAGAATTGCGGACGTTCACGGGGGATTTATTTGTCACGAATTAGCGAATTGTTCTTCACACGGATGGTCACGGAGAGTCACGGAGGATTTCTATAGCATGAGACCTTTACTCTGGACATACTGACCAACGGGAAGGAATTTGCGAATTAATACCAGCCAACTTGAAATATGGAACAACAATACCCATCACAACTGCTTGAGAAGGCAGTAAACGAATTCTCACGACTCCCCGGAATAGGAAGGAAGACGGCACTGCGCCTGCTGCTGCATCTGCTGAGACAGGAAGAAAGTGACGTGGAAAACTTCACAACAGCAGTGGCAGAGCTCAGAAAGGGAGTGAAATACTGCCACGTCTGCCATAATATCTCAGACATCGATATATGCCCGATATGCTCCAACCCGCAGAGAGACAGGAAGACAATATGTGTCGTGGAGAACATCCAGGATGTCATGGCGATAGAGCGTACCGGACAGTATCACGGATTGTACCATGTTCTTGGAGGAATAATATCGCCTATGGACGGCATAGGACCAGCGGACATAGAGATTGACAGCCTTGTGGAACGTGTCGGCGAAGGGGAGGTCGATGAGGTGATATTCGCATTGGCATCGACGATGGAAGGAGACACGACAAACTTCTATATCTCACGGAGACTGCAACAGTATAACATAAAGATGTCAGTCATAGCACGCGGAATATCTGTCGGTGATGAACTGGAATATACTGACGAGGTGACATTGGGACGCTCCATACTGAACAGGACATCGATATAAAAAAAAACACTGCACACCTGCTTAATCATTGAAATACAATAATTGCACACATACTTAAACTTATGGAACCAGAAGAGAACAGCAAACAAAAGAGTCTCATGACGCTATTCTGCTCAGAATTAGCATTGGCAGTGGTGATAATCATCATGTACGAGACGAACATCATACTTGAAGGAGGAATGACAGGTGATAACAGCACGGAATTTCTAGTGACAACAATGATGGAACTGATAACAATAGCCATGATACCTCTTGCGCTGAAATTGTTTAAGATAGAGAAGGTGGCCAAATACATAAAGCAGAAAGGCGCAGAGGGGCACTATTATGCCGCTATAGCACGGATGCAGATGCTCATGCTGCCAATGCTGGCAAACATACTTCTGTACTACGGGTTCATGAAGGTGGCTTTCGCATACCTCAGCATAATCCTCGCCTTGGCTCTCATATTTATCATACCAACAAAGACACGATGCGACTCAGAGCTTTAGAACCCGAAGACCTCGATATCCTTTACACGATAGAGAACGACCCATCGCTATGGTGGCTCAGTTCAAGGACAGCCCCATTATCCAAATATCATCTTAGGGACTATATAGCAAACAACGAGGGTGATATATATAAAGATGGACAGGTGAGATATGTCATAGAAGAATGTGGTGAGGTGGCGGGCCTTATAGACCTTTTCGATTTCTCGCCGAAGGACAGAAGGGCAGAGATGGGAATAGTCGTTAGGAACGAATATCGAAGGCGTGGTCTAGCTAATGCTGCTATAGAGAAGATAAAGGAGACAGCAAGGAGAGACATCGGTATGCACCAGATTTACGCTATCGTGCCAGAGACAAACAGAGAGTCGGCAAACTTGATGGACAAGGCAGGATTTGTACGGTCAGGAGAGTTGACAGACTGGGTTTACACCGATGGAAAGTATGAAAATGGGATTATATTGCAGTTTTTTTTATAATTTCTATGGAAAAAAGTTGGTAGGTTCGGAAAAAAGTATTACCTTTGCATCCGCTAAGACAAAAGGCACAGTTTTCGTCCTATCATAAGAGAGCCTGAAAGCCTGACGAATGGATTAATCCTGAATATGTCAAGGATTGGGAGCAAGGACGTAGAACAACATTCTGGTGCGTTAGTTCAGTTGGTTAGAATGCCAGCCTGTCACGCTGGAGGTCACGAGTTCGAGCCTCGTACGCACCGCTGAGAATGCGGTAGACATCAAGAGAAAAGAAATAATTTGGTGCGTTAGTTCAGTTGGTCAGAATGCCAGCCTGTCACGCTGGAGGTCACGAGTTCGAGCCTCGTACGCACCGCTGAGACAGATATCCAAAAGGATATCTGTTTTTTTTTATGTGTATCATCGTCGTTTATATTCAAATTAGTTCAGCCAGGTGGAGATAGTCTTTGTCACGAGACTTGTTCTTTGGACCCACTGACCAACGGGAAGTAATTATCGAATTTCTTTTCACACGGATGGTCACGGATATTCACGGAAGTTTATCTTATCACGAATTTGCGAATTATTCTTTATCACACGGAGAATCGCGGACGGTCACGGGTCACGAATTTGCGAATTATCGAATTTTTCTTCACACGGAGTTCCACAGAGAATCACGGATTTATATATCTTGTCATGAATTCGCAAATTCGATAATTCGTGATAAAGAAAAACATCCGTGGTCATCCGTGATAATTCGTGTGATAAAGAAAAATTCGACAATTCGCAAATTCGTGATATAAAGAAAATCCGTGATATTCCGTGACTGTTGATATGGTGCAAAGTTACAACATTATCTGTCTCAACACATGACTATATCCTCTCCACTGTATGAAGCAAGCTGCTCGATGTATGAAATTCAACTTATTATACAAATAAAATTGGAAAAGCAAAAAAATGTTTTTGAAATCTTCAGTCAGCTAAACATTCTAAAGACCTTGACATAGTGGTCTTTATCAATGAACAAGCCATCTCTTCTGGCAAATAAGCATGGCTGTCCGATAATTTTTTACCTGACAGTAATAGCAAAAACAAACAAGGCAGAGGCAACAAGTCTGTGACAATAATAACAGACCTGATGCCTCTGCCTTATAGGAGAGATAAATAAAAAGACATAAAAGGGAAAAGCGCTGGGCATAGACATGTGGAGCAGCATAAGCTACATACACTTCTCTATAGCGGGTCAGCACTTGCGGTTGAAGAATGGGGGATTGGTTATTGGCAGCTAAGGGCTGTCAGCTGACATATCCTGACGATGGTTTGCATCGCCTTCTCCATAACCTGGCATGAGACAAACTCATACGGACCATGGAAATTCACACCGCCTGCAAAAATATTTGGACACGGCAGACCCATGAATGACAACTGTGCGCCATCAGTTCCTCCACGTATCGGCTCAACCTTAGGCGTAACGCCAACATCCTGCATGGCACGCAGGACAAAGTCTATGACATGCATCTGTGGAGAAATTTTCTCCTTCATGTTATAATACTGGTCAGTCACAGCTACTTCACAGACGATGGAGCCATACTTGTCGTTGATGCTGTCAGCAACACTCTGCATATACTGCTTGCGCTGCTCGAATCGCTGGCGGTCATGGTCGCGTATGATATAATGGAGCGTGGCATGCTCTATATCGGCTGTGGTATGCAGGAGATGATAGAATCCCTGATAACCTTCGGTTGTCTCTGGACGCTCATCGGCAGGCATCATGGAGGCATACTCTAAAGCGAGAAGATTGGCATTGAGCATCTTTCCTTTTGCATATCCAGGATGTACGCTGACACCCTTGAATGAAACCTTGGCTGAGGCTGCGTTGAAGTTCTCATATTCGAGATTGCCGATATCACTGCCATCGATGGTATAAGCCCATTGGCATCCGAATTTCTGCACATCAAAATTGCGGGCTCCCATTCCAATTTCCTCATCAGGATTGAAAGCTATGCGTATCTTTCCATGACGTATCTCCGGATGCTGCATAAGCCACACCATAGCCTGGACAATCTCTGCAATACCAGCCTTGTCGTCTGCTCCAAGGAGAGTCCTGCCGTCTGTGACAATGAGATCCTCGCCGATATGGTCAAGAAGTTCTGGGAAACGGCTCGGGGAAGAGACAATACCCTCTGAGAGGACTATATCGCCCCCATCATAATGCTCCACAATACGGGGACGGACATCACAGCCAGAACAATCAGGAGATGTATCATAATGTGCTATGAAGCCAATTACCGGGACATCCTTCTCTATATTGGATGGAAGGGTGGCATAGACATATCCGTTTGTGTCCATCTCGACATCTGACAGCCCTTCAGACTTCAGTTCTTCGACAAGATAGCGTGCGAAAGGCATATGCTTTGATGGTACGCTGGGAACAGTCGACGATTCCTCGCTCGACTGTGTGTCATGCTTTGTATAGTTAAGAAATCTTTCTATGAGTTCCATTTTTTTGTATATTTGTGCTTAAGATTAGTATAAAATAATCAGGTGGAGAGGATGGTAGCGTTCTGAGACTCTCATATTATATATTGATGTATGGAAAGGTATATAACTACAAGAGTCCCCAATCATTTCGTGCCTCCATCAAACCATCCGGCGCATTAGATGGGATGTGCGAGGCATATGATGAAGAGTAGCCGCCGGGCATATATTGTCATTCGCCAAGGAGATCAGGACGGAGGCGTCGTGTGCGCTCCATAGCCTGTTCCATCTCCCATTCCTTTATCTTCGCCTCATGTCCGGAAAGAAGAATGTCAGGGACACGCCAGCCCTTATATTCAGCCGGACGGGTATAGATAGGAGCTGAGAGTATATCGTCTTGGAAACAATCGGAGAACGCTGACTGCTCGTCGCCAATGACACCAGGTATGAGGCGCACGACAGCATCGGTGATGATGGCAGCAGGGAGCTCACCACCCGTTAGGACATAGTCGCCGACAGAAATCTCACGTGTCACAAGATGGTCACGAACACGCTGGTCAATGCCTTTGTAATGTCCGCAGAGGATGATAATATTTTGCATCATAGAGAGGTCATTGGCAGTATGCTGAGTGAAACGCTCTCCATCAGGCGATGTGAAAATGATCTCGTTATAGTCTCGTTCTTCACGCAGATGGGTTATACAGCGGTCGATAGGTTCTATCTGCATCACCATACCCGCAAAGCCTCCATAGGGATAGTCGTCAACACGACGCCACTTGTCGAGAGTATAGTCGCGCAGGTTATGGATATGGATTTCGGCGAGTCCTTTCTTCTGGGCCCGTGCAACAATGCTCTCGTTCATGAATGGCTCGACCATCTGGGGCAAAACCGTTATGATATCTATACGCATATTCTTATTGTGATTAAGTTCTGCAAGTTGATGACTTGCGAATAGCTAACAAGTTGACAAGGTTACGAGTTCTGGATAGTTTAGGAGTTGACGGCTTTTCACACGGAATGTCACCAGTTTATTTCTTTATCACGTATTATCTTTATCACACGGATGGTCACGGAGAATCACGAATTTTCTTTATATCCCGAATTTGCGAATTGTCGAATTTTTCTTTATCACACGGATTATCACGGATGACCACGGATGTTTTTCTTTATCACGAATTGTCGAATTTGCGAATTCATGACAAGATATATAAATCCGTGATGCTCCGTGGAACTCCGTGTGAAGATTAATTCGATAATTCGGGACAAAGAAATCTCCATGTGAAGATTAATTCGATAATTACTTCCCGTTGGTCAGTGGGTCCAAAGGACAAGTCTCGGGACAAAGAAACATCTTTGAAAATCCTTGTGATTGACACACGTCTAACGGTGTGGTGAGTTGAAAAGAAGCTGACGGTCACGCCTTAATGCGGGTACTGTCCACTCGTCTGGTATGAATCGCCAATTCTCATTCGGGCGTGGGGCAATAACGTCCAGACGTTCTATCTCCTGCATGAGATAGAATCTGAAGTCCTTGTCAGAACGTTTTATGATACGGCTTTCGATGCTGTCTCTCGGTATGCCAGCACCTCGTGTTATGAGTTCTCCACCACCGTTAGCCCTGTAGCTATTCATCACTACATTATATTGTCTGTCGAGCGAGAACGGTGTACCGTCGGACATACCGATGATTGAGACCTTCTCCCCATAGGGCTTAGTGACATCGACAACATAGTCAATGCCTGCTGCCGAGTCGAAGTTATAGAATGGATGAGCGAAGCCTTCACGTTGGTTGTCATTAACAGACAGCGAGTCAAGACGCATGATATGGTCGTCAGGTCCCCGCATGGTGTTCGTCCACAGGTCATATGACATCTCAAGGTGTCTGAGAATCTCACGTCCGGTCATACGCATAGTGTACAAAGTATTCTCAAACCTGTATAATTTGAAAAGATCTGCCACCGTGATATCGCCTCTCTCTATAACTGTATTGAGAGTCAGAGGCGCAGCGATAGACACATCGGCTCCAGTCAACTTCAGCTGCAGGTTATGCATAAGGTCGGTGAATGCTGAGGAGCCAAAGAAGCAGTCGGCAGAACGGAGCGTGGTCTCTGTCCGTCCTATCCTTCGTTGTGACCATGCTGCAACATCATCGGCAGCTGCGGCAAAATGGCTCATATACGCTTCATCGACAGGGATGTTGCGTATATCGGCAATCTCTCCCTTTATGTCACATCCTACAACACGACGACGCTTCTTCTGTATCGTTACGGTCACTTTCGACAGATATTTTGCCTGACTGGCAGAATTGAGCAGCAGTACACTCTTCTGGTCAGGTCCCGTCACACGAGATATATGGCTACGATGGTCATGTCCGAAGAATATGATATCAAAGCCACCCGTCTCACGCGCTATACGCATAACATCATTCTCCTCATAATCCGGAGTGCTTATGCCACCCTCAAGTCCTGAATGGAACAGACCTACTATGATGTCTGGTTTCTCCACAGTCTTGACATACTCTACCCAGTGGCGTGCTGCCTTAAGAGTATTCTCGAAATACATACCGCTCCATTTCTCCTCTTGCAACCAGTATGGCACAGCTGCTGTCAAAAGTCCTATGACCGCTACTCTGACGCCCCGTCGCTCTATAATCGTATATGGATTAAGATATGGAGTTCCTGTATCGCGGCGTATGATATTCGCCCCAAGTGCCGGACATGTTGTCTCCTTGCGGAATTTGTCATACACGTCATGCCCTGTCTCAATATCATGATTGCCCCATGTTATGGCATCATAACGGAGGTAATTAAGGCACGAGGATGCAATATTCTCACGTTCCGGATGAAGATAGTTAAAAAAATAGCACAGTGGTTGGCCCTGGAGGATGTCCCCATTATCAAGCAGTATGACACCGTCAGGATTGGCTTTACGGAGACTGTCCACATAATGGGCTACCCTTGACATTCCACCAGATACCGGACGATTGGTCACATGATCAATGGGGAAGAAGCTGCCATGGACATCAGTCGTGGCGACGATGTCTATCCTTATTGTCTTCGGGCGCGACAGGGCTGGAGTGGATATCATCAGGAGCAGTAATATTGCAGACAACAAATGATTTCTCATTATAACTGGTATCTTTATTTAAGTTTCGCAATTAGTCAACTTGAGAATAGTTGACGAACTGGCAAGTAAACGGGTTCTGGGTAGTTAACGAGTTATTACTCATGCTGCCAGTTAACTCATCAACTATGTTTACTCGTCAACTTGTTTACTGACAGCATGTTAACTGACATGCAAAACTTGAGTTATCTTTATTAATAAGTAAGTGTATATCGCGGGCGGGAAAGCTGTAAGCGCTTTCCTGTCCTCACCCCCCATTGTCTTGCATGGTGTTTCATGTCATGGGTTTATGCCTAGATAGAAGATTGCCAACGGGTCACAGAAATGAAACTATTGTGTGGCTTGTCGGCATCACTTGAAGCTTACCTTCTTCTTGACAGCCTTCGACTCATTGTCAATACGGTTGAGTGCTGTCACGACATAAACTTTCTTGCATTTGCTGGTGTATTCAGGGAGGTCGATGAATGTGTCGGACGTTATTGCCATGATGTTCGCAGGATTCTCCGTGTCGACCCTCTGTCCTTTGTCAAAGGCATACACGACATAGCGGGTGGGGGTGGTTTCCCATGACGAGGCCTTGGGAGCAGTCCAGAAGAGCACCTTCTTGCCGTCTATATCCATGGCCTTGACCTTTTTCACTTTACCCGGTGTCTTCGACGAGATGAATGTCATGCGTGGCTGTAGAGCTGGAGTCTTCCAATAGACCTCGCGCAGCATCTTGCCGTAGTTTCCGATGTTGTCGACTGCAGCCTTGGCATACCACAACACAGTCCCATGAACATTCCGCATCTTGCGGTGTAGCGCCATCTTCGGTGCCATCTGGTTTTGATTCTGGTTATTGGGGTCGGGATATTTCGCTGTGCGTTCTATGTCCTCTCCTATGAAGAGGGGGCGCTTCGAGCAGTACCTGCTCCACCATGCTATCAGCTCAGCATAGTCAGCTGTGGGGTGGCCTATCTGCCAGTATAGTTGGGGGACACAGTAGTCTATCCAACCGTTATTGACCCACAGTAGTACATCGGCATACAAGTCGTCATAATTCTGCAGCCCCTTTGTCCGCGACCCATTCTGCGGGTCGCTGGCGATGTTACGGTATATGCCGAATGGCGAGATACCAAACTTCACCCAGGGTTTTGTCCGGTGTATGACATCACTGACCTCTTTGACGAACATGCTCACATTATACCGTCTCCAGTCGGCGATATTATTGATGCCGTTATTGTCACGGCGGTAGTCAGCAGCGTCCGGAATGGTTTGTCCCGCTGCCGGATAAGGATAGAAGTAATCGTCCATGTGCAGGCCGTCAATATCGTAGCGTGATACAATATCCCTGACAACGTCACATATATACTGGCGGTTCTCACTGAGTGCGGGGTTGAGAATCATCTGCCCGTCATACGAGAAGACACGCTCGGGATGGCGCATGGTGATATGGCTGGGAGATAACTCACGTGTCGTTTTTGTCTTCGCGCGATATGGGTTTATCCATGCGTGTAGCTCCATGCCACGCTTGTGACACTCCGCAACCATCCATCTGAGAGGGTCCCAATATGGTTCAGGGCGTTGTCCCTGGCGTCCTGTCAGGAAACGGCTCCATGGCTCGAGCTTACTGTCATAGAGCGCATCACACTCCGGACGCACCTGGAAGATGATAGCATTGCAGCCATCGGCTTTCAACACATCAAGCTGGTTTGCAAGGGTCTGCTGCATCCGCTCTGTCGACATGCCGAGGAACTGGCCGTTTACACATTGTATCCATGCACCGCGGAACTCCCTCTTCGCTTGCGAAGAAGCGGCAGAGGGCACGATGAGAGATAATAATAGCATTGTCAGCATGAGAGGCATTCGTTTCTTTCTCATATTATCGTAGATGTTTTTATAGGTAGCAATATTATTTTTAATTGGATTTATCCCATAACTGTCCAGTGAGACTTTAGGATAAGTTACGTCAGGTTTATCGGGACAATTATAATATGAAGTATAGATATTGCGGAGAATATCCATTATGCTTCTTTCCCTTGTCTGCTATGGGGGGGGGGGTAATATGGTAGGCAAGCTTGTGGAGTGGTACATGGCGCGTGGCGACTCTATTTGATACGCCTCCTCTCTATCGTGGGGGGGGGTACGGGGAGAAAAGTAGAGACATCTGGCACACACCGCCGCCTTTCTCACACACAAGATGCCAATATCATACAAGCGGGACAGGTTCTGATGGTGTCTTGCGTTTCAGCACATCGAGCAGGAAGTCCTTTCCTGCAATTATCCCATACTCCCGGAGTTTCTGCTCGACAGTCTTGCGTGCAAGCTCGGGATGGTTATTCTCCTCAGAGAGATGTGCCAGCCATACATGTCTGAGCGACGGTGTGGCGTTCTCAGCCAAAGCTATCGCGCAGTCTGTGTTTGAGAGGTGTCCGCTATCGCTTGCTATGCGCCGTTTCAGATGTTCGGGGTAGGGTCCATGGGCGAGGCGTTCCGTCTCGTAATTAGCCTCTATGACGAGATAATTGGCTCTCTGGATATGGAGCTTCATGTCTTCTGTGACATATCCAGCATCTGTGATGAGACAGAACACAACATCGCCATAGCGTATCTCATATCCTACATTGTCAACACTGTCGTGTGGGACATGGAAACATGTCACATCGAGACCACAGACGGAGAACGTCTCCGCATACTCTATCTTGCGCTCATAGCCGGGGCGTATCTTTTTTCGCACGCAACAGTTGTCCTCAATGCCCTTCAGCACTCGGCGGGTGGCATAGACAGGCAGGCAGAGGTCTGACGATAGCGACCCGACTGACTTGACATGGTCGGCGTGGTCATGTGTTATAAGGACTGCTTTAATATGCTCAAGACTAAGTCCGTAATCGGCAAAGCGTTTCTTGAGGGTCCGTAATCCTAATCCGGCATCTATCAATATGCCAGATGTCTCGGTATATAAGAAATAGCAATTCCCGCTACTTCCGCTTCCGAAACAAATGAAGTTCAGCATCTTCTAACTAAAATTTTGGGCAAACCAGGGTATGGGCTCGCTAATTTATCTGTTTATTATTCTGTTTCTGGTATGTAGAGAAACCAACATTTTTATGCCATTGATAATAAGCAGGGGGTATCACGCCGTGGCCTGCGGATTCATATCATCGCCGGCGAACGAGAGGGGGAGCAGGTCAGAGGCGCTGTCGATGGCCAGCACAGTATCCTCGCCATAAAGCAAGACTCTCATACTCCGTTTGTAACGTTGCTCTATCTCTATCATGACCTGGCGGCATGCACCACATGGGGTGACTGGCTTGCGGGTGAGGCACCCGTTGATATCACGCGCTGCTATAGCTATCGCCGTGATGTGGAGTTCCGGATGCTGTGCCTGTGCTGAGAAGATGGCCGTCCGCTCGGCACAGAGTCCTGACGGATAGGCGGCATTCTCCTGGTTAGCTCCTGTCATGAGGCTGCCATCAGAGAGGCGGACGCATGCCCCGACGCTGAAATGGGAATATGGGGAGTAGGCGTTAGCTGTCGACAATATTGCCTGCTCAACAAGCTCTCTGTCTGAACGCTCCAGTTCGTCGAGAGAGAAGGCTGTTATATGGGTTACAAGTTCGATATTCTTCATACGGCATAATGATTGAGAGTGGATTATTATCCACAGATGTGGAGAGAGAGATGTTTTTTGGGGAGGGCGATTACCATTGTCTACCCCCCTATGAGCTTGAACATAGAGGCGGGGAGGGGTAGAGAGAGGTCACTCTTCCCTAATGGCCTCATAGCACCCCATATCGGGCTTGCTGTCGCGTTGTGTCCCATTGCGGTCGTCAGAGGGCGAGGTGGATGGGTCTGCAGCATCGATGGCCAATGATGACATGGAAAGAGAGAAATCGTACTGCAACAGGTCTGTATCGACCTTCATGAAGTTCTTCCATCCTGCAATGACAGTGTCCTCGACATCCTCCCATATGATGCGCTTGAAACATGTTGTGTCCGAGGGGGTTGGTGTACGCAGCATACAGTGTGAGAAACGGTATGGCTTGGCCACTGTATCCGCCAGATAAGCCATAATGACATCGTCAGCATAACCTGTTATGATGGAATTGGCGACATCAAGACGGCGGATTGTCCTCTTCGCTGTGTCTATGGTGTCAGTGAATTTCAAGGCATCGCCCCTGTTGGCATCAAAGGGATAGAACTGAGCCAGTGTACAGCCGTTGACACTGATATCTCCACCAGCTATATAGAGGCATGAGCCGAGACAGTTTGAGACGACGCTGTTAGTGATTGTTAGGCGGCTGTTATCGGCATAGAGCCCATGGCCCTTGTTGTTATGGACAGATGAGTGATGCATAGTGAGTTTTGTCCTGTCGATATCTGACGAGTCACATACGACAGCATCGCAGGCACCATGGAGGTCTGTATAGCTTATGACGTTGTCGTAGCTGCTCTCACGGAATACAATCCCGCCCCATTGTCCACTGACACCATCATACGGGAGATAATCGAACATGCGGTCAAGCCTGTCGCCTCTCAGCACTACCTCGTTGCCGGGCTCGCCGAGACACTTCAAGGAGCCAGAGACGATTATCCTCGCTCCAGAATGCATATACAGTGTCTTGCCGGCAGGAATGGTTAGAGTGGCTCCCTCATCGACGAGGATGTCTCCATGGACAACGGTGGGTTTAGATGAGTTCAAGACGGTATCTCTGCTGACTCTTATGCCGTTCACTATATCGGCATCCCAAGACCACACCTCCAGCTCCACCTCCTGGACCGTACCGCTCTCAAGGGTGAACACAAGCTTGTCGCTGACCTTCTGCGGACGGTCGAGCCCATTATATGGTGTCGTGGCCTCAACATAGACACGCAAGCTATCGCCACCCAATATCTCCTCATCTGACAGCTGCCACCCCTGAGTCTCTCCGAGGTATATGCCATTAACATTGACGCGGAACCCTGTCTGGTTGCCTCTGTCGAGACGTACCGTCCGACAGCGGACGGCCTTCTGGTTATTATTGTAGACCCAAAATATCCGTGTTGACGACGGCACTCTCGAGAACACCGTGTCGAGGCGTATGGTATCGGCAGAGAACTCAAGCCTGTCTGTAGGCGATGTCGTGAATGTCTCGTCGTCCATACACGATGACATGGCTATCGACAAGACGGCTATTATGGTGTATACGAGAAGTGTGGGTCTCATCACGATTTTTTTCATTTTCCGTTTTTCATTAGTCATGATTATGGCGGGTATCTACCCATCTACCCCATATCTGATGATTATGCCAAGGATAGAGGAGGATCTTTGCCGCTCATATTGGACCAGGGAGAGGACATTGAAATTTTCAGGCGGGGGAGCCATGCTGTCCTTCTCTACTGTATATAACGCACGACAATGGCCTTTATTGTGTCTCCACTAATTTTGTATCTCTCATGTATTCTGTGCCCCACAAGCCAGAGGATATCTCCGCCCGCATCTACCAGACATAGCTGGCGTCGTTTTGCTATTATGCTCATCTTCCTGTCGGTCAGGAAGTCGCTGACGAGCTTGCTACCTCTCATACCCAATGGTATGAACCTGTCGTCGCGCATGACTCTTCTCAAGGTCAGGGGGAACCTCACCCTCGAGGCATCGAGCGACGCCACCATGGGGTCGGTCTCTGGACGGAACTTTCCTTCAACCTCAACCGCCCGTATATCTATCCTTGCATCTTCGTCAACCACATAACAGCCTTCAATGGGCAGCGTCATCTCCGTGAACGTATCCCTGCGCCTCGCAATGTCTATATAGCCCCTGTCTATCGCGGCTATGTACTCCATAGACAACCACTGTCTCCCTGTCTGTCCGTTTATATTCTCATAAATCTGTTTTACCATGGCTGGCCTGAATCCATAGTCTCTCAGTATCCCGTAGAGGATATACTCAGGCGAGGCGGTCTCCATAAGTCGGCCGATGGATATACGTGTGCCCCATGTCCTTTCCTCTACTATCCGCGCTCTCACCATCCCGAGAGCCTCGTCTATAAGGGGTATGGCGCCGAGAATATTGGCCGCCGATGAGGCGATACTCTCTGTAACGGACGGATTCAGCTTACGCAACAGGGGGATGACCTCGAGCCTGATTACATTGCGCCTCACATCGGCCACAAGATTAGAGCTGTCAGTGACATACTGCTGTCCGAGCGTGTCGAGATATGCTGTTATCTCATCTCTACTGACGCAGAGCAGCGGACGGCATATCCGGCCGTTCCTTGGCTTTATGCCAGCCATGCCATTTAGCCCTGTTCCACGGACAAGATTCATGAGAACGGTCTCGGCACAGTCGTCCTTATGGTGGGCGACACAGACGGTCTCGGCGCCGATATCGTCCATGAGTCTGCCAAAGTATGCGTATCTCAATTCTCTCGCTCCCATCTCTACGCTGACATGGTGGAAGGAACAGTATGTCTTGGTATCAAAATGTGCTATGTGGAGAGGGATGTCCATAGACGATGTAAGGGTCTTGCAGAAGTTCTCGTCACGGTCGCTCTCATCGCCACGTAGATGGAAATTGCAATGAGCGGCCTCCACATGATATCCAAGTTCATGCATGACTCTCAGCAATGCGACACTGTCAGCACCTCCCGACAGGGCGACAAGATGTTTCTTGTCCTTGTCGAGGCATATGTGTCTCTCAATATATCTGGCAATGCGTTCAATGAAAGAATTGCTCACAATGATTATCGTCTCTTTTTAATCTTTAAGTTTTTGTGAATTTTCCTCCAAGCCCTCTGTTGCTGCATAGGTAAGGAGCATTCGCATACATGACGAGGGTCTCACCCCCTAAGACTCATCGCTCAGGGACTCTCAGCGCCGCTCTGTACGTGATAAGAATTCCTCAGCCCTCTCGAAGTCATGCGGAGTGTCTATACCTATGGTCTCCATATCTGTAAGCCCAACCTTTATGCGGTAACCATGCTCCAGCCATCTTAGTTGCTCGAGGCTCTCGGCTTTCTCTAAAGGCGACTGTCGTATCTGGGTTATCTGCCTGAGCACTTCTCTTCTGTATGCATAAAGGCCGATGTGTTTCAGATATGGGAATTCACGGCCCCAAGCCTCTCTCTCCACCCCTCTGCAATAGGGTATCACTGAGCGTGAGAAATATATGGCGTATCCGCTTATGGAGACAGCTATCTTTGGGGAATTTGGATTCTCTATGGCCTCAATGTCGTCGCCAAATGGTTTGCCAAGTGTCGCTATCTGTGTGGCATGGTCGTCAAAACAACTCATGACGGTCTTTATTTGCTGTGGATGGATGAACGGCTCGTCGCCCTGGATATTGATGACGACATCCCATGTTTGGCCTGTCTCGGCGCTAACCTTTGTCACAGCCTCCTCGACGCGGTCAGTCCCGCTCCTGTGTTCTGTTGATGTCATCACCGCTTTTCCCCCAAAAGAGACTACCGTCTCATATATACGGCTGTCATCTGTGGCTACATAGACATCATCAATCATCTTTTTTGCCTGACAGTAGACACGCTCGATGACAGTCTTGCCACATAGCATGGCAAGAGGTTTACCCGGGAATCGCGTCGATGCATAACGGGCTGGTATTATTCCGATAAATCTCATTGAATCTAAATATTATTCTTTTATTATGTACAAGAACTGGGCGCATAGCATCTACCATATCACTGGAAAATACAACACCAAGGAAAACGGAGATACTTCTTCTTATTATTATTGCCTGTACGGGTTGCAAAATTACGAAAAAAATCAGAACTGGGAATATCTGACATCA
The DNA here is from genome assembly GCA_021531755.1 of Hoylesella loescheii. GTDB lineage: Bacteria > Bacteroidota > Bacteroidia > Bacteroidales > Bacteroidaceae > Prevotella. The sequence continues at coordinate 194,647 of JADYUK010000001.1, read as the reverse complement.
AGAAAAAAGATATGCCAATAGTGAAAAAATATAAAATTTAAGCATTCAGGAAAGAAGAATTGGCAGAAAATATCTATCTTTGTAGGACAAGAAATAGCACATAGAACGAAAAAATCGAAAAAACCTGTGAGACACATCATATCTTTATTCATACTTTTATCATTACCCCTTCTCGCATCCGCCCAAAAAATCACTCTCGGCTCCTGCATCCTAAAGGATGGGGGACAATATCAGGGTGAGATGGTTGCAGGCAAGGCTCATGGAAAAGGCAAGGCAACATATAATAACGGCGACATGTATGAGGGAGAATACGCCAAGGGCCGCCGTCATGGGTATGGAGTATACACATTCGCAGATGGCGAGAAATACGAGGGTTCATGGTTTCAGGACCAGCAACACGGCAAAGGCACATACTGGTTCATGAACAACAACAAATATGTCGGGCTATGGTTCAGAGACTATCAGCAGGGACATGGTATCATGTACTATTATAATGGAGACATATACGATGGAGAATGGTACCAGGACAAGCGTCAGGGAAAGGGTAAGTACACATTCGCGACAGGAGCTTACTACGATGGCGAATGGAAAAATGACATGAAGAACGGCTATGGGAAATATTATTGGGGCGACGGCTCTTATTATGAGGGGCAATGGCTCCAGAACCAACGTTCAGGCAAAGGGACATACCGTTATGCCGATGGTGACGTATATACTGGGCAATGGGCTGAGGACATACAGAACGGCAAAGGCACATACAGGTACGCTAACAAGGATGTCTATGAGGGGACTTATCTGCAGGGCGAGCGGCATGGCATGGGAGTCTTCAGATATGCAAACGGAGACGTATACAACGGACATTTCGTGAATGGAGAGAAAGATGGACAGGGAACACTGACATGGCGCAATGGCGATTCCTATACAGGCCAATGGAAAAACGACAAATATAACGGAAATGGCGTGTTGAGGAAAAAGGACGGCAGCACATTCAGCGGATCATTCAAGAATGGAAAGATGGATGGGCAGATGATCATACACTTCTCTAATGGCACAAAATTCAAAGGTATGTACAAGAACGGACGTGCCAACGGAAAAGCAATAGAGGAGGACAAGGACGGTGTGAGATTTGAAGGAACATATCTCAACGGAGAACGTGACGGAGATTATGTACTGAAAGACCGCAATGGACAAGTGACTGAGAGGGGAACATACAGGAAAGGCATGAGGAATAAACGATAAGATATTCCACTCATCTGGATGTCAAGGGTTGGGAGAAGCACTCGTGTCAGAACATAATAACGGAAAACGAGATTATCCCCCTGCTGCATAAATGGAAATTTCAAATAATGTTCTTCTCGATGGCCAATACCACTCCGTCCCCAGAGATACACCAAGAAGTCTTGGCGTACAAGTAGAATTTTCAAAAATAACAAAAGATATATATTAATAAAATACATTAAACTATGATAATAGACAAATTGGAGAATCTGGGATGCTATGAGCATCTCAACCCATACTTCCCGAAAATAATGTCTTTCCTGAAAGAGAACGACCTCACCAAAATGGAGAACGGGAAGCATCTGATTGACGGCACTGACTGTTTCGTGAACATTATGGACACAAAAGGCAAGACAAGAGAAGAGGCCGTCATGGAAACCCATATCAACATGCTCGACATACAAATTCCACTCGATGCTGACGAGATATACGGATATACACCGACTGTCAGCCTACCCGATGCGCCATATAACGCAGAGAAGGATGTGACAAAATATCCTGGAGTACAGGGTGAGAGCTTTGTCGTATGCCATCCGGGAATGATGGCAATCTTCCTGCCACAAGACGGACATCAGCCATGCATCGGAACAGCAGCGAATATCCATAAGGCAGTCATAAAGGTTCGTGTATGACAATTTGCTTCACGTCATATATTGCAGTAAATATTATCCCAAACAATTAGGGTGAGGTACACATCATTTTCCCTTAGGAAAGTGAATCAAAATGGATACGGAATCTTTTTTCATGTTATTGTCCCATTACCCCCATACAGTCAGGGGCTCTGAGGACAAATCTCCCGAGCTTAGCTCACCTACCCGTAGGCTTTGAATCACTGACCTGAGGTAATGTGATTTACCGAACACACCAGATAAACATAGGACACTTAAACCCAGCTAATTCCATGACAGTCAAGAAAACAAATGCGACAACCTGCAAGCAAAAGCAGGCAAAGGCGAAAGCGCCAAAAAAGCCAGCTACCCCAAAGCATATAGGCCTTGTCAAGAACGACAGATGGCTTGAGCCATACGAGGATGCTATACGAGGACGTCATGACCATGCCGTGTGGATGATCGACGAGCTGACAGCAAGAGGGAAGAAAACACTCTCAGAATTTGCCTCCGGACACCTATATTTTGGACTCCACCGCACAGCAAGAGGCGGATGGGTCTTCCGCGAGTGGGCTCCCAATGCCACAGAAATATACCTTATAGGCGACTTCAATAACTGGAAAGAGGACGAGCGGTATGCACTCAAGCGCATATCTGACAGCGGGAACTGGGAACTGAAGTTGCCAAAAACAGCCCTCCACCATGGAGACCTGTACAAGATGAAAGTGAAATGGACAGGAGGTGAGGGAGAGCGTATACCAGCTTATGCACGCCGCGTAATACAGGACGAGGTCACAAAAATCTTCTCTGCCCAAGTATGGGCTCCAGCCGAAGAGTACGTATGGAAGAAGAAAAATTTCCGCCCACAGAAGAATCCGCTGTTCATCTACGAGTGCCATATCGGTATGGCACAGGACGCTGAGCGTGTGGGCACATACACCGAATTCAAGGACAATATCCTCCCGCGCATCGTCAAGGACGGATATAACTGCATACAGGTGATGGCTATACAAGAGCATCCTTATTACGGCTCGTTCGGCTACCATGTATCAAACTTTTTCGCCCCATCATCACGTTTCGGCACTCCAGAAGAGTTGAAGGCTCTCATTGACGCTGCACACGAGCAGGGTGTAGCTGTGATTATGGACCTTGTCCACTCTCATGCTGTAAAGAATGAGATAGAGGGCCTTGGGAATCTTGCCGGCGACCCTAACCAGTATTTCTATCCCGGCGCACGACGTGAGCACAACCAATGGGACTCACTTTGCTTTGACTATGGCAAAGGCGACGTCATGCACTTCCTGCTCTCCAACTGCCGCTATTGGCTTGAGGAGTTCAAGTTCGACGGATTCCGGTTTGACGGTGTCACATCGATGCTATATTATAACCATGGCCTCGGACAGGATTTCGGCGGATATGGTGACTATTTCAACGGCGCGCAGGATGATAACGCCATATGCTATCTCGCCCTCGCCAACAAACTTATCCATGAGGTGAACAAGAACGCCATAACCATAGCAGAGGAAATGTCGGGCATGCCGGGACTCGCAGCGAGATTCGAGGATGGAGGACTGGGATTCGACTATCGTCTCGCAATGGGTATCCCTGACTATTGGATAAAGATGATCAAGGAGAAGAGAGATGAGGACTGGGGAGTCTTTGATATCTTCTGGAAAATGACAGACAGACGTAAGGACGAGAAAACAATATCATACGTCGAATCGCACGACCAGGCGCTTGTAGGAGACAAAACCGTCATCTTCCGTCTTATAGATGCCGATATGTACTGGCATTTCAAGAAAGGCGACGAGAACGATGTTGCCCACCGTGGCATAGCGCTACACAAGATGATACGCCTTGTGACATGTGCCACAATCAACGGCGGATACCTGAACTTCATGGGTAACGAGTTCGGACACCCAGAATGGATAGACTTCCCACGCGAAGGCAACGGGTGGAGCCATAAATACGCACGCCGACAGTGGAACCTTGTCGACAACCATGAACTGTGCTACCACTATCTTGGAGATTTTGACAAGGACATGCTCTCTGTCCTCAAGTCAGTCAAGGCATTCAACAACACTCCAGTACAGGAGATATGGCATAACGACAGCGACCAGGTGCTATGTTTCTCTCGTGGAGAACTGATATTCGTATTCAACTTCAACCCAACACGCTCATTCACAGACTACGGATTCCTCGTCCCTACAGGATCATACTCTGTCGTCCTTGACTCAGACAATCCTGCTTATGGAGGCAACGGACTGAACGATGACACAATAACCCATCTGACAAACTACGATGGAGCATACGTCGGAGAGCGTAAGGAATGGCTGAAACTTTATCTCCCCGCACGCACAGCACTCGTACTGAAGAAGAACTGACCGTCATTCTCTCCACCTGACATGCAGGGACCACAGAAAAAGCAAAAGACAATATGTGAATAGAGGGGACAAGGCATCAACAGAGTATACTCATGACGATGCCTTGTCCCTCATGTGTTTACATCACAATGCTCCATAATCCCTGTCCGAACGTTAATCTGGAGATTCAACCGTCTACCCATATCCTCAATCCCCGAGCTTCGCTCGCCCTCCAGGTACCCTTTGTCTGCTACATGAATAGATTCCTCCCCCTCTCTCCTTGCCTCCGGCTTTGTTTTGCTGGCTGCAAGGCAATATGAACATACCACGCCCCCGGTCATCCCCAATCTGCGACATTCTCCCCCACCCACTTGAACCACCTCTTCATGGTGAACACCCCTATCCATATATACGAAACGCCATAAAACAATAAACTCACCATATGCGCAAGAAACAGAATACGACACCACTTCCTGTCATGCTTGTCTGTGCAGCTGTCTTTTATATCTTCACATTCCTCCTTATATATATATACCAGACAGCCACCCTGACTTTCGCCCAGCATGTGCTTTCTGGTGGAGTGACGTTCTACCACCCTTTTGTCAGCACGTTGCTCATCTGTGTCATGTGCTGCATAATACAGCAGCTGATGCATCACGCCACATCACTCCGCCCTGAGCTCCATGTTATCACCTATGCCCCATCGTTCCTTGTCCTTGCCGTTATGACAGCCATCAACCAGGACCCCTCAGGAGGCATCACAATGCGCTCATGGGTCAGCTGGCTTCCATTCGCCGTCATAATAATACTATTCCTCATAATAAAAGTTCAAGGCAGTCTGATCACACCACCACAGCAGAAGACAGGATTTGCGACATCACGCACACTGAGCACAAACATCATCATCATGACTCTCATGATGGTGCTCACGGCCAATGCCGCCAATGGCGACGAGCTACTCCACCGACGGGTGAGAGCAGAGCGTATGATGCTCCACAGCAAGTATAACGACGTTGTGGTGGCAGAGCGCTCTAACTCTCTCTACAATACATTCCCATCTGACTTCCCAGAGGGCGAGGTGCCATATCTTTCAACAGACACTACTCTGACTTTAATGCGGTTCATAGCCCTCGACAAAAGGCATCTGCTTGCAGACAGCCTGTTCACACAGCCCGTGGCAGCTTCTTCCGCCTCTCTCTTGAAGATGCAGGGTGTCCACCCTCTACTCTTCAAGCAGAGTTTCCTGCGTCGTTCCAAATCATCAGAATATATCCTCTGCTCCATGCTCGCCGACTGTGACCTTGATGCTTTCGCCAGGAAATTCAGCACCTTATACCCCGACTCCATACCGTACGACTCGATACCACGCCACTACCGTGAGGCCGTCGTCATATACTGCCATACACGCTCAAACCCCATCATACAGCAGCGCGACTCGGTCATAGAGGCTGACTACCGCGACATGCGCAGTATGATACGCTCCACACCTGACAAGGCAAAGCGTAAGCACACATTATGGACATACTACCGTAACACATACTGGTATTACTATCTCTCACATCAAGAGGAACATTTTCGGTAAGCCATAAGACCAAAGAGAGCTTGCTCACTTTGGCTTGGCGAGAATTTTCGTTCAAGCGAGAGCAGAACATTAAGCTTGCTTAATTGTTATGCCGAGTGCAGACGAAAATCATCATCGATAAAACGTCTAAATTTATTCGAACATTTTCGGTAAGCCAGATGAGCAGAGGCTGAGCTTGCTCAGACTATGCCATGGCGAGAAAACGCACTTTTAAGAAGTATGACACGCACTCCTCTTCCACAACACACATCCCCCCACCCCACTCCACTAAACTTCATCTGCAAGAACAAAAACCCTAACAACACCACTATGAGAAAGACAATCATCATCCTGCTCGTCATGTTATCCTCTATGATACATGCCGAGAACTACCCCTATCGCTCTGACTTTCTATGGGTCACTGTCCCTGACCATGCTGACTGGCTATACCGCTGCGGAGAGTCGGCCACAATAGACATACAGCTGTACAAATACGGCATACCACGCGATGCCTCCATATCATGGACCCTTGCCGACGATATGCTGTCACCTGACCGCAAGGGGACTCTGACCATGCGCAACGGCAGGGCGAAGCTCAATATCGGAACAAGCAAGAAACCAGGTTTCAGAGATCTCGTCTTGACAACTACAATAGACGGCACAGTAACAACACACCATGTTAAAGTGGGATTCTCTGTCGACAAGATACGTCCGTACACTGAGGAACCAGCAGATTTCATGCAGTTCTGGGCAGATAACCCAGAGACAGCCAACAGAGATGTGGAGTTCACAATCGAGACAGCGCCAGAGTTCTCCACAGACAGAATCCAGTGTCAGCTATTGAAGATAAAGACTGACAAGACACACTATGTCTATGCCTATCTCACTTACCCACGTGACGCCAAGCCCGCATCATGTCCCGCAGTCATCTGCCCCCCAGGAGCTGGTATAAAGACCATTAAGGAGCCACTGCGCCACAGATACTACGCTGAGAACGGTTTCATGCGTATAGAGATGGAGATACATGGCCTTGACCCACGTACACCCGAGACAACATTCAAGGAAATACAGAGCGCTTTCGCCGCACGCGGCAACAACTATCTTGAGAATGGCCTTGACAACCGCGACAACTATTATATGCGCCATGTCTATCTCGCCCTCCGCTCTGTAGCGCGCTATGCCATGTCCAACCCTCTTTGGGACGGCCGCAACCTCATCTTCCAGGGCGGGTCACAGGGTGGAGCTCTCGCCCTCATCGGCGCTGCCCTCGTCCCAGAGACGACAGCAGCCGTCGCCAACCACCCCGCTCTCTCTGACATGGCAGCATACAGCGTGGAAGGGCGCACAGGAGGCTACCCCCACTTCAACCGTACACCGGGCATGATGACACCAGAGAAGCTAAAAGTCATGGCATACTATGATGTCGTCAACTTCTCACGCCATATTTCGTGCCCAACACTCATAACATGGGGATATAACGACAACACATGTCCGCCGACAACATCCTATGCCGTCTTCAACACACTGTCATGCCCGAAGGAGGCACTGCTGACTCCCATCAACGAGCACTGGACATCAGATGCCACAGAGCGGTATCTTATGGAATGGATAAAGCAACACCTGAAATGATATAAGAGTTAGGAAAGAGAAAACCCTCATGAGGTCATGGGGTAGCAAATGATAGAAACAATCTACCAAACCTCTAGAAAACATAATTACCCATAATATACATCACAGCGGCTGCCCACTCATAAAAGAGCGGACAGCCGCTGTGATGCTATTGTTATACTCCAAACGGCAAAAGATATTTTTCCTCTAGCCAAACTAACTACCTATGAGGCGATGGGCGACGCATTGTATGGCTCACGTCTCTATTAGGATGACTCTGGGAAAACGGAGGAGTGGCCTATACTGGAACGGGGAAGAGGACAGCGGAAAGGACAATAGGGCAGTATCGTCACTTCAGAACATAGAGAGCGCGCCTGAGCGACTTGTCGCTGCTGTCAGGACCTATCATGATGTCAAAATCGCCAGGCTCTGTCACACGGTTTCCCTCAGAGTCGTAGAAGGAGAGCATATCGGGAGTGATAGTGAAGGATACCTGGCGGCTCTCTCCTGGTTTGAGCGTTATGCGCTGGAATCCCTTCAGCTCCTTGACGGGGCGTGCTATCGAGGCCATACGGTCATGGATGTAGAGCTGCACAACTTCTGCAGCCTCACGCCTGCCGGTGTTAGTGACTGTCAGCGTGGCCTTGTCTCCAACGATGTTTATGTCTGTATAGGAGAATGTGGTGTATGTCAGTCCATAGCCGAATGGATACAGGGGATCATTGCGGACATCAAGATAGTTGCTGCAAAATTTCTTGTATTCCCTCTCACCCTCAGCGACAGGACGCCCTGTGTTGAGATGATTGTAGTAGAGCGGAATCTGCCCCTCATGCCTTGGCATAGTCATCACAAGACGTCCCGATGGGCTCTTGTCGCCAAAGAGGACATCGGCAATGGCATCGCCGAGCTCAGACCCTCCGAACCATACATTCATGATGGCGGGGACATGGGCTGCCTCCCATGCCATGACCGTGGGGCGTCCGGAGAAATTGAGGAGAACAACGGGCTTGCCCGTCGCTACGAGGTCTTGCAACAGTGACATCTGGACATCGGGGAGGGAGATGCTGGCACGGCTTGAACTCTCTCCACTCATCTCGGCCATCTCGCCCATAGCGCAGACTATGACATCTGCCTCGCGTGCTATCTCAAGCGCTCTCTCCCGTTCCTTTGCGTCATCGACGCGTGGTATAGGCCGCCCGAATGTCGAGGCTTTCTGTAGAGCCTCGTCGCTACAGATGTTGCAGCCTTGTGAATAGAGAAGGGTGGCCTTGGAGCCTATGGAGCGTGAGAGTGACTCTCGTAGTGTTGAGTAGAGTTCTGGCTTGTCGCCTGTCGACCAGCATCCGACAAGATTGTTACGTGTGTCGGCGAGAGGGCCTATGAGGGCTATGACGCCTTTTTTCTGCAGCGGAAGGATGTCACCCTCGTTCTTGAGCAAGACAAAGGTCTCTGCTGCCATATCGCGTGCAGCACGGCGGTGTGCGTCGTTGTAGATATCTGTCTTCAGACGCTTTGGGTCGCAGAAGCGGTAAGGGTCGGCGAAGAGTCCCAAGGTGTACTTAGCCTCAAGGACACGGCGGCATGCCTTATCTATATCTGCCTCAAGGATGCGTCCCTGGCGCAGGAGACTCTCGAGATTCTTCACAAACGCCTCAGAACACATGTCCATGTCTGTGCCGGCCTTCAGCGCGAGAGCCGATGTTGTGGCCTGGTCGCCGATACCATGGACGACAGCTTCATTTATGGAGCCGTAGTCTGTGACAACGAAACCATTATATTTCCACTCATCACGCAGCAGATGTGTGAGGAGCCAGTGGTTGCATGTGGCCGGTATGCCGTCGACAACATTGAACGATGACATGAAAGAGCCTGCTCCCGCTGCAGCTGCAGCCTTATACGGTTCGAGATACTGGTTGAACATGCGCAGGCGGCTCATATCGACAGTGTTATAGTCACGCCCTGCCTCTGCAGCTCCATAGAGGGCGAAATGCTTCACACAGGCCATGACATTCTCCTTGGAGTAGTCGCCCTGATATCCTTCTACCATAGCCTCGGCTATCCGGCTTCCGAGCCATGGGTCTTCTCCTGAGCCCTCGGCAACGCGTCCCCAGCGTGGGTCGATGGTGATATCGACCATGGGGCTGTATGTCCATGCTATGCCTTGTGCTGACGCCTCACGTGCGGCTATGCGTGCTCCCTCTCTGATGGCGTCAAGATTCCAAGAGCAGGCTTGTGCGAGAGGTATCGGGAAGACTGTGACATTGCCATGTATGACATCCTGCCCGACAAGGACTGGTATGCCAAGGCGGCTCTTCTCTATGGCGATGCGCTGCAAGGCGCGTATCTTGTCCTGTCCCTTGACATTGAGAACAGCTCCAAGCTGCCCCTCTGCGGCAAGCTGTGCCAATGGGCTGTTCATGACGGCTCCTGTTGTGATATCTCCGCCAGGAAGGAGATTTAGCTGGCCTATCTTCTCATGAAGGGTCATGCGTGACATGAGATTGTCAATGAACTTGTCCTTGTCTGTTGTTTGAGCAAAGGACAAAACACATGTAAGGAATAATGTAAGGGATAATGTAATGCGTCTCATTGGGCAGTTTGTCTTTCTCGTTATTTTTTTCATATTAGGTATATCGTTAGCTTTAGTCTTTGTTTACGGTATTATCCAGCACTGTATCACAGAAGCGAAGCGATGGTGGGCAATTAACATATCGAGAGGATGCCTAATTCCCATGGCAGATATGTATGCAAAGATATCTATATTTCCTTAAACACAGCTGAAGAATCCACGAGAAAGTATATGGCAAGACCAACATAATACCATAATTAGCCAAGAAAGTGTGATGATGAGTACGATACTTAATGCCTTGCTAATTGACTGGATGACTTTTTCTCATCTCTCGCGGCGATTACCATGACTTGATAAAGATGTCCGAATTTGTTTGAACATCTACGCCTGGCTACGTCCATGATGGGTGTGTGTACTTGATGTGTGCCCCCCTTATGTGGGCGGGTATCAGGGGATAAGCAGAGATTGTGGCTGATAGAGCTTACTGCGCATCGAGGAGCAGACTGACAAGCATCTCATCGGTCATGTTATGGATGACATCGGCTGCATGATGTGAGGTAAGGACACGTGATATGGACTCACGTGTCATCTCGCAGCCTCTCAGCTGGGCAATAATCCCGCCTCCTATATCTCCCACGAGGAAGAAGTCGCCCTTGATGTCAATATCCTTGATGATATTATTCTTCAGCTCCATCTTCACCTCAAAGTCTCCGACACCCTCATAGCGGCGACGGCGTATGAGTGTGTATTTGGGGTTGTTGCCGTAGATGAACTCTGGGGTCAGATACTCTTCTGTTATCTTCTCTATGTCTCTCACGTCAGCCTCGGTGAGTGATATCGTGTCATCACATATATTACGGCGCGCGAAGCTCTTGAACTCATCGATTGTCATCGTGGTATAGTCCTTCAGCAGCGCTATATGCTGACGCACGCTGCTGACGCCCTTGCTGACAAGTTTAGCATCGCTTGGTGTTATGCTCCCCACCATATTCTCCATATTCGTATCGTAGAGCATGGTGCCATGGACAATGCTGCGGCCAGGGACATGGTAGAAGGCATTGCCTGACACTTTCCGCCCCCCGATGATGATATCATTGCGTCCTGTTGTCGATGCGTCGACACCCATGCGGCGCAACATATCAGTTACCATCATGATATAGCGGTTGAATGTGTAGCAGACTTGCTCGTTGCGTGTGATGTAGCTGAACATGATATTGCTCTTGTCTGCATAGACGCATCCGCCTCCACTCTTGCGGCGGTAGGTCTGGACATTATGGGCTCTACAGTATTCGAGATTCACCTCGTTCTCTATAAGCTGGTTACGGCCGAATATGACGGTGGGCTCGACCTGCCACATGAAGAAGCAGTCTTCCTCGTCAATGTTGTAGGCGACATACTCCTCCATGGCTAGGTAGAAGGGGAGTATGCGGGTCTTGTCATCGGGCAGCGCGATGTATTTCATATATAATATAAATGTATTAGGTGTGTATTATAAAGGGAAAGCAGATGCCGTCCGTCGGGACGATGGCAGACATATCTGTCATATATCGTCTGAGGTGGCTGTCAGTCATCCGTCATCAAAGACATGAAGATGGATCTCAGGGCACCATTCATATCGTCAGATGTAAAGCGGAAAGGGAATGTCAGCTTCAGGCCTATCTGCAGGTTATGGTGATTGAGATTGCCATGGACAACATCCGGCGTGCGGTCATTGACTGAATATGAGATGTCATACTTGTTATTGAATCCTATATTGTATGAGTATTCGGCATATAAGGCTAATGACGAGAGGAGATATATGTCGAGGCCTACGGATGGTGTCAGAGCGATGCGGGGCGAGCTGATATCAGCCCTGAACGTTGTCTTGTGTCCCATCCCTATCTCTGCGCCCTCGCTCGAGTTATTCTCTGAGAGGAGGACATTCATACCGAGACCAAGGTGCGGCTGTACAATCCACCTCTCTGGCGCAGGATACCATCTGCCTCCGAGGTTGATGGTTGTCTGCTCGGCTGTTATGAGCTGTGAGCCGAGATAAAGCGTCTCGGCCTGCAGACCCGCCCTGACCGAGAAGTGTGTCTGTTGGAACAAAAAATATTCAAAGCCAAGATATTTAGCCAGTCCCGACTCCGTTCCTGATTGGCCGGACAGTGTAGTTTTGTCTTTTATGAACGTGGGGCCCAAGCTGAGCTCTATCGCCCATTTACGCTCCTCATTCTGCGCGACAGTCGCTGACGGGCTGGCGAGCAGCAAAATAAGCAGCAATGCTGGTGAAGCAAAGAAACTGCGTATCATTATCCTTAATCGATGTTTATGTTGTTTGTCTGAATTGTGAGGTCTTCCTTACCCCTCGGCTCCCTGTGGTGTCCCCACAGTGCGCCGTTCCTCTCTCTGTAGCCTCATTTTTGCTTATGGTCTTGGATATATGTTAGAGAGCGGGGTCACGTCCGCTGCTTGGATGGTGGAGAGCCTGTGACAGAACGGAAAACGCGGCAGAATACTGACTGGGACGTAAAGCCCAGTGCGTAGGCTATCTCCTGCATGGTCAGGCGCGATGTGGCTATCATCACTTTCGCCTCGTTCACGACATACTCGTCGATAATGTGCTTGGGGCTCTTTCCTACTGTCAGCGATGTCGACTGTGAGAGATAACGGGCAGATATGGAGAGCTGGCGGGCATACCATGCCACACTGTGCTGCTCACGGTAATTCTGCGCTATAAGGTTGAGGAATGCGTTGTATATATCGACTGGCCGGCTCTGCCTCTCCTGCCCTCTTACAGCATACACTACCTGTGTGTGGATGAAATCGTGAGCCCGCGCTACAGCGGGGCGCAGGTCGTCTCCCTGTCCGATACATGTCGCTATTGCAGCCGACAGAGCTCCCCCTACCCCATGCTGCTGCCATCCCGCAGCGTTATGCGACGAGAAGAATGTGTAGCCGTCAGCATCGACGAGAACTGCCGTCAGACAGCCATCGACTATGTGCCCCTCGCGTAGCATTACAGCGCCGGCGCCGAGTTCCATCAGCCGCCTTCCGGCCGTGAGCATGTCCTCGTCGGTCAAGATATCCATGCCGAGCATCCTCTCCGCCTCGCTACACCTCATGACCAGGAGTCTCGCCTCTGGTATGAGCCAGCGCATTATGGCATGCACTGTATCATCGTCGGCAATGCTCTCGCCAGATGACGTCAGTAGCCCTGGTGTGAGCACTATATTCCTCATCCCGACAACCATATCCCTCAGGCTGCGAATCATCTCCGCACCCCTTACCATGCCTATCTTCACAGCGGCGGGCCTCTCGGTGCTGACAGCCGACAGGAGTTGTCCGGCCACTACATCGTGAGGCAGGACATGGATATGCTGCCTGCCCGCGGTGTCTCTCACAGTCACACAGCTCATGACGCTGAGTGCGTAAGCCCCTAACGATGTGATAGTCCTTATATCCGCCTGCACGCCTGCCCTTCCGCTGGCGTCTGAGCCGTTGATACTCAATATCGGGACAATATTCTTCATGGTTGCAAAGGTACTCATTTTTTTATGATGACATACCTTTTTGGTGGAGAATAATTCACTTTTTTGCCAATACTGTCCAGCAATACTGTCTTAACACCCACGTAATTGTAGGATTTCTGCTACACCAACCCTCATCATCTGGAGGGCCAATATCAGTCACCGTTCTCTGCAGCTCGGATGAAGAGCTACACCAACCCTCATTTTTTTATTACCTGATAATGATGACTCGAGACATTAGCTTTATATACAATAGAGACAAAATGTCATTCCATAATTACTGAGTCTTTATATACTGATTACTGTGTCTTTATATTATAATTACTGAGTCTTTACTATTTGATTACTGAGTCAATTGACTATTCACCTGAATCTCTGAGGTCTCTATGTATACCTTAATATAAAAATATAGAATAGAGAATGGCGGCGAGGGTATAGATGGTGGAAAAAACATCTCCTCACATTGTCTGACAGACAAGAACAAGCAGACGGGTAAGAGCACAACCTCGTATCCCGTGACCAAATCAATGGAGGAAAGAAGAGCAATATTTATGACAAATAAAATGTATATTTTTGTTAAATGGGAGGGGTATTGTGTTAATTTGTTAAAATCAGGTCGATGTTGTCAATATTATGTTATTTATATTTAATATATTTGTCAAATAAAAGATTTACAATTGACAAGTGTACACTTTTTCACCAATCTCTCACACACGAAAACAAGGCGTAAACAAGATTCCTTTACAATATGACACAAATAAAGGGGAAGTGACTACGCATAAATAAACATCAAGGCACACACACAACTGCAAGTATCGGGATGGACGATGGATAAATTCCCCCGGGACAATGCAACTCCACAAGTAGCAAAGAATCCAGAAAAGATATCATTATCACATATACCAACTAATAAAAACCAGATCCTTATGAAGAAAGTACTGACAACAATGCTATTGTGTCTCATGGTGACCGTAACGGCATGGGCGCAAACAAAGGCGACTGGTCTTGTCACCAGCAGTGAAGATGGTCTGCCAGTAGTAGGTGCATCAATAAAGGTTCTCGGAACAAAGGCCGGAACTATCACAGATGCCAACGGAAGATACAGTGTTGAGATCTCTGATGAGAAATCAAAGCTGGAGATTTCTTACATCGGTATGCTTTCAAAGATAATACAGGCAGGCAAGAACGTCCACACAGCCCTTGAGGTTGACGCGGCAGGCCTTGACGAGGTCGTTGTCGTGGCCTACGGCACACAGAAGAGGACATCGCTCACAGGTGCAATACAGTCGGTGAAGAGCGAGGATATCGCCCTCAGGCCGACATCGAGCGCGGCAAGCGCTCTCGAAGGTACCGTAGCTGGTGTGCAGGTGAACTCGACATATGGCGCGCCTGGCTCTGACCCCGACATCCGCATACGCGGTGTTGGAACTGTCAACGGGTCATCATCCCCTCTCTATGTGCTTGACGGTGTGCCTTTCGGCGGGAACGTCTCAGACATCAACCCTGCCGACATCGAGTCAATCTCTGTGCTGAAAGATGCTGCGTCGGCAGCGCTTTACGGTAACCGTGCATCAAACGGCGTAATCCTCATTAACACGAAGAAAGGCAAGATGGGCAAGCTCAATGTGTCGCTCGACATCAAGCAGGGCTCATATAACAAGGGTATACCTGAGTATGACCGTGCTGACGCAAGGCAGTGGATGGAGCTTGAATGGCAGAACCTGCGCAACTCACGCATGTACTCAAACGGCGAGGATGCCGCCACATCGGCCGCATACGCATCAGCGAATGTCGTGAAAGAAATGACATACCTGAACATATTCAACAAGCCTGACGACCAGCTCTTCACCTCTGACGGACGGATGGTCTCTGACGCACAGATACTCTCAGGATACCTTGATGACCTCGACTGGTACGACCAGGCTGTCAGAAGCGGATACCGACAGGAGTACAACATTAACGCCAACGGTGCAAACGACAAGGCTGACTACCGCTTCTCTGTGGGCTACCTCAATGAGAACGGCTACCTCAAGGACTCTGGCTTTGAGCGTCTCGCCGGCAGCATGGCTGTCAATGTCCAGCCTGTGTCATGGTTCAAGACAGGACTGCAGATGAACGGAAGCCACCAGAACTTCAACAACACGAATGGCAGCTCTGACGCAAGTTACACCAATGTCTTCATGTACTGCCGCAATATCGCCCCTATCTATCCTGTCCATCTCCACGATGTCAATACAGGAGAGTACATACTTGACAGCTTCGGCAACAAGCAGTACGACCCAGGCTCGTACGAGGACGCTGAAGGCAATATCATCCCTACCCGCAACCAGTATGTCGACCGCCATGTGATGTGGGAGAACGAGCTCAACTATGACCGCACTGTGCGCAACACCCTCAATGCCACAGCATACGCCACATTCACCCTCCCCTATGGGTTCTCGGCTACTGTCAAGGCCAATATCAACACGCGCAACTCACGCAACCACACATACAACAGTGCCGTCATCGGCGACGGCAAAGGCTCTGATGGCCGCGCCAAGCGTGAGGAGTACAGCTACAAGAACTACACATTCCAGCAGCAGCTTGAGTGGGCACACGACTATGGCAAGCACTCTGTCGACGCTCTCGTAGGCCACGAGAACTACTCATACGAGTACAATTATCTCTACGGCTACAAGACCAGTGAGATTGTGGCAGGATGGGGCAACTTCACAAACTTCACAAGCATAACATCGCTTGACGGGTCAGACGCCAAGTACCGCACAGAGTCATACCTCGGCCGCGTGCGCTACGCATACGATGACCGCTACAACGTGGAGGCCAGCTTCCGCCGTGACGGCTCGTCACGATTCGCCAAAGACGCGCGATGGGGCAACTTCTGGTCACTGGGTGCCAACTGGATCATATCAAAGGAGAGCTTCATGCAGGAGTACAAGTGGGTGAACTATCTCAAGCTGCGTGCAGACTATGGTGAGGTGGGCAATGATGCCGGAGCAGGCTACTATGCCTCAAAGGCCCTCTATACTGTCGAGCAGAACTCAAATCAGGGAGCATTCTATCTGACCCAGTTCCCCAACACGAACCTCAAGTGGGAGACAGGCCAGTCATGGGGCATAGGCATAGACGCACGCCTCTTCAACCGCTGGAACCTCAGCCTTGAGTATTTCGACAAGCGCAACAAGGACCTCCTCTTTGATGTCTATCTCCCTATCTCCTCCGGTGCCACATCGTCATCTTCCGCAGAGTCTGTCGTAACACAGAATCTCGGCACGATATCAAACCGCGGCTTTGAAATCTCAACAGATGTCGATGTCTACAAGAACAAAGACCTGAAGATAAACATCGGAGCCAACCTGACATACCTAAAGAACAAGATTGTCACTCTCCCAGAGCAGAACAAGGATGGCATTGTCGACGGCACGAAATACATCGTCGAGGGCAAGTCACGCTACGAGTTCTTCGTCTACACGTTCGAGGGTGTTGACTCAAAGAACGGTTATTCTCTCTACAAGTTCAACGATGGCGACGCACAGGGCAAGAGCTACCGCTTCACACTTGACGGTGTGCAGTATGGCAACTGGGAGCAGAAGCTGAACGAGGCGACAGGCGAGATGGAATATGTCGCAACAGAGATAACAGGCGACAACCTCAATAACATCACCATCATCGACGGTGTCCCATACTCATACGTGACAAACTACGCCAAGAAAGAATTCCATGGCAGCTCCATACCTCCAGTATACGGAAGCTTCAATATCGGAGTGACATGGAAGCAGCTGTCATTCGGCGCACTCTTCACATACCAGCTGGGAGGCAAGGTCATCGACTACAACTACCAGTCGCTCATGACAGCTGGCTCTTCCCCAAGCTCGTTCCATGCTGACGCTCTCAACTCATGGACAGCAGAGGACGCCACAGCCGAGAGCGCGATATGGACGGGCGACATACCTGTGCTGAACTACAACCTCAGCTCACAGGTCAACACGACATCATCCCGCTGGCTCACATCGGCAAGCTATATCTGCCTGAAGAACCTGAACATCGCCTACGAGCTGCCGAAGCGTTGGGTAAGCAAACTTGAGCTTCAGGGCGTGGGCATCAGCCTCACATGCGAGAACCTCTTCACAAAGACAGCACGCAAGGGCATGAACCCACAACAGACATTCAACGGAACACAGTACAACTACCTTGTGACACCACGCGTGTTCTCTTTCGGACTGAACGTGAGATTCTGACACCGTACAGCCATCCCCATCTGCCCCCACGCAGGGCTCTCAGCCCCAATAAGCAGATTTGGAGGGCAGCAAACCACAATACATCAAATAAAAACAGAACACAATGAACAAGTACATATATATCATAGCAGCAGCAGCGACATTGGGACTCGCCTCATGCAGCAGCGACTATCTTGAGACCATACCCAACGCCTCCGTCTCAAAAGACGCCGCCTTCTCGACTACAGAGAACTGTGCCATGGCTGTCAACGGCATAGCGAAGATGATGACGACACAGTATCTCAGCACCCAGGGCATGAACGGCGAGGGGACAATAAAGAACTGGTGTAACAACTTCACTGGCAATGACACACAGAAGTGTAACCAGACAGGATGGGCCTCGTTATGGAACAATCTCGCTACATACAAGCAGAGCGAGACGACATCATACAACTACTACATCTGGTACTACTACTACAAACTCATAGGCAACGCCAACCAGATCATAGACAATGTGGACAACGCCACCGGCGATGAGAAACAGAAAGAGTACATCAAGGCCCAGGCCCTCGTCTACAGAGCATACAGCTACTACCAGCTGACGACAATGTACTGCAGACGCTGGTGTGACTCCAGCAATGGCCAGACATCCGGTGTCGTGCTACGCATCAAGGCGACAGACGCAGGCGAGCCACAAGACATGCCACTCTCTACCCTCGCCGAGGTCTACCAGCAGATATATGCCGACCTTGACCAGGCCATAGCTCTCTTCCAGTCGAGCGGCATCAACCGCAGCTCTGACGAGTTCTATCTCCCTAACCTCAACGTGGCTTACGCCGTCAAGGCACGCGCAGCCCTATACCGCGAGGACTGGCAGACAGCTGCCGACAACGCGAAGAAGGCACGCGACGGATACAGCCTCATGTCCGTCTCAGAATACTTCGCGGGACATAATGCTCAGAACAGCGAATGGATATGGGGAGTCTACGAGGCTGAGGACCAGACGCTCTACTACTACAGCTACTTCGCCTACATCGGCTCCAACTCGTCGGCAAGCGCATGCCGCAGCTACCCTGTAGCCATCTCGAAGGAGCTCATAGACCAGATTCCAGCCACCGACGTCCGCCGCGACCTCTTCCTCGTGCCGCAGAGCGACAAAGAGTTCAAGGAGATGGCCACCTCTGGACGCACCACAAAGGGAACAATGTTCACACGTGGCAAGAACTCAGGATACGTATACGGCACATCGTACATCTTCGGTTACATGCAGTTCAAGCTCCGCGCAGCCTTCATGCCTGGAGGCGGCTCGTTCAGCCTCTTCCGCGCGTCAGAGATGTACTATATCGAGGCAGAGGCCGACTGCCACCTCGGACGCGACGCTGACGCACAACAACTACTCTATGATGTGACAAAACGCTTCGACCCAGAGTACACCAAGAGCCAGAAGACAGGAGCCGACCTCCTTGAGGAGGTTAAGCTCTACCG
Source organism: Hoylesella loescheii (assembly GCA_021531755.1). Lineage (GTDB taxonomy): Bacteria > Bacteroidota > Bacteroidia > Bacteroidales > Bacteroidaceae > Prevotella. The sequence goes on along the minus strand of JADYUK010000001.1, from coordinate 175,452 downwards.
CAGGTTCGACCTCTTCGGAGAGGGATTTGACTGGACAGACTGCAAACGGTGGAAGAAGGACATAAACCGCAAGAAGCTCGACACATCAAAGGGCCTCGCCAGCCCAGGAAACTTCCACTCGACATTCGCCATAACCATCTCAGCTGAGGACTATAACCGCTGGCAGTGGATAATACCGAAGAAAGAGACTGACTATAACAGCCTTCTGAAAGAATAAACAGCCATCTGAAAGAACAAACGGCCATCTGAGAGAATAACCTCTCTCTACCCCCAGCCCAGCTGGCAACACACAATAAACATCACAGCGGGACACTATGCCATGAGCAGCATCAGTGTCCCGCTGTTTTTCTTGATATTACTGTCAGGTAAAACATCAGGATGAGAAACGACAGGTTTGCCGGACAGCCGATATGGCAATAGAAGGTGCTGCTGTAGCCTGGAAGGCTTCATTGATTCAGCAGAGCCTTTCAGGTTTGACTTATCTAAGGGGGCTTTGCTCTCGCGTTCTTCTTATGCACCTCAGTAATATTCGAGCAAACTTGGCTTCACCTTTCTCCTTCGCGCCTCGGCAATATTCAAGCAAGCTTGGCTTCACCTTCCTCCTTCGCGCCTCGGCAATATTCAAGCAAGCTTGATATTACTCTTGGCGTGGGCGTCGGTAGACTTTGTCTTCCCCTGTCGCGATTAACAATGTTGAACATCGGCTGCACTCAGGATAGTCAAAGGCAGGCATGGCCTCTCCTCTAGTTTGCACGATATTTCGGCATAGTCCAGACGGTCCGCGCCTCTTCGAGGTTGTGGACAAAGTGCTGTTCTTTGTGAATCGTTATTCTGTATAGCAGACAAAAATGATTGGAGAGGCATGCATATTTGCCAGAGGGGACTGGTTAAAAATAAAAGACCACTATGTCACGGGCTTGGGACATTTTTCCCGACAGTAGCAGAAAAAAAGGGAGGATGGCTAAGAGAGAGAGGTAGAAAAGAGATTGGGGCTCCACGCGCCTCGTGGATAAAGGGAGAAAAGGGAATCCGGGCTAGCTCCCGACCAGAATAGTATGACAGGAACGAGCCCGGACATCAAGGCTGACGACATGCTGCGCACAGGAGAGAGAGCAGCGTATCGACAGCGGGAGAGAGGGGATGTCTTATCGGAGGATGTAAACGGCGAATGTCTTAGCAGGTATCTCTGTGTCAAGAACTGAGCCTGAGACACTGATTGTCTTCTCAACGGGACGTATCTTATCTGGCTCAGAGAGAGAGTTCTCTGCTATGGGATTATCGCTGGTGAGAGAGAGCACCTTGCCCGATGTGAGATTCTTTATGCCTTTAAGGTTAAGCCTAATGGGCTGTGGAGTGTCGCCGGTGTTTGCTATCTTCACATATATCTCGCCTGTCGGACGGTTGATGACAGCCGAGGCAGAGAGTCCGTTCTGGTCAGAATCGCCCGCTACAGGCTTCTTGTTCATGGTGAGGGGCAGGACATTTGTACCCTTATAATGGGCGTAGAGATACTGCACCCAGTAAGAGCATGTACGGAAAGAGCCGAGATTGTCAAACCATATCATATCCGGACGCCACTGCCAACCCTTCACATGAGCGAAGAGCGGGGCGTATGTGGCCATGTGTACGATGTCGGCATTGCGCTCATAGCCTGTCATGAAGGCTGCCTCAAGGAGGGCGGCGTTAAAGTGGTTCCACTTCTTCCCCTTTCCGTGGCAGGCATATTCGCCGGCGAAAATCTTAGGTCCCTTGCGGTCATAGCGGTCATAGCGGTGACGGTTGATGGAGTCGGTGAACCATGACTCATTGCGATAGAAATGCTCATCGTAGAGATCTACCTTCATCTGCTTCATCTTTGGCTGGAGCATGCGGAACTTGTCGCCCTCTGAGTCAGGACCCGTCGTTCCGATATACTGTATCTCGGGATGTTTCTTCTTCAACACATCGAGGAACTTCTGCAGGCGTGCGGTGAAGGCGGGATTGTCCTTGTAATCCCACTGCTCGTTGCCTATGCCGAGGAATCGGAGGTTGAAAGGGGCTGGATGCCCCATATCTGCACGCACTCTGCCCCATGTCGTTGTCGTGTCGCCATTGGCGAACTCAATGAGGTCGAGGGCGTCCTGGATGTAAGGGTCGAGACTATCGAGGGATGCATGGCATTTGGCCTCGTCGCGTATCTCGTTCTGGAACTGGCATGACAGGCCGCACGATATGACAGGCAGAGCGTCACAGCCGAAATCCTCACATAGCTGGAAGAACTCATAGAACCCGAGGCCGTATGTCTGGTAATAGTCAGGGAAGAGGCGGTGGGGGAATGTATTCTCCCAACGGTTACCGTTGAGGGGACGATTCTCAACAGGGCCGACGGAGTTCTTCCACTGGTAGCGCTGGTCGAGTGTGGTCCCCTCGACGATACATCCTCCAGGGAAGCGGAAGACACCGGGATGAAGGTCGGCAAGTGCCTGTGCGAGGTCTTTGCGCATACCATTCTCACGTCCCTTCCATGTGTCGGTGGGGAACATGCTGACATGCTCTATGTCGACATTGGCTATAGGCGACCAGAAATCCTCTCCCTTGGCATGGGCGAGGAAAAGGCGGAGATGGGCATCGTCGATGGTCTTGGCTGACTTGAGCGTGATGGTATATTTCTTCCATTCACTGCCCTCGACATTTATCTTTCCAGAGGTGAACTCCTGTCGCTCTCCCATGGTATCGTTATCGACAAGCTGGACATCAAGGACTGCCTTGCCGCCCTGTGGACAGCGTGCGTAGAGCGAGAACCGGTATGTGGCATCCTTCTTGACTGCAATGCCGAAGAATCCCTCGTTCTCTATTCCAGTACGCTGATGGGGATGACCGGGGTCAGAGAGGCGTATGTAATGCGGGTTGCGGTCGAATGGGCCTCCATTGTCCATCACCTGGAACCTGCCAAAAGGTATCCAGCCCATGAAGGGATCGCGGAACTCGAATGAGCGGTTCTTGATCATCTCTGCATACAAGCCACCGTCGGCAGCATAGTTGATATCCTCAAAGAAGATGCCATACATCGTCTTCTGGACTGGAGCACCTGGCTTCTTGGTCTGTATGACCATCTCGTTCCGTTGGGCGGACATACCCATCGATGTGACGAGGGCCAAGGCGCATAGCATAAGTCTATTTCCCATATTAATTTACATTAGATTTATAGTTAGTGTAAGTTGAAATTATGTATACATTATTGATATAGTGACCTTATTGGAGAGTCGCCACTGGGCGTATAGCCCATAGATAATAATTATCCACTGTGTATGAAGACCACAAGCAACTGTATATTCCCATCAATCATCAACTATAATGATGTAGATGCACACATCTAATCGAGTGGTGACTCAAAAGACAACATGATATTACATTATCATCAGAATCCGAGTGCAAATATAATAAAAAATAAATCAACAAACATATTTTATACCACTAATTTACATTTTTTTTATCACACGGATGGCCACGGTTTTTTTTTTCACACGGATGGTCGCGGAGAAATTGTCAGAATTGTAGTCTGTTAAGAAATCTCCGTGATATTCCGCGGTGCTCCGTGTGAATGTCATGATTGGATGGTCACGGGGTTGTTTTCTATTTCACAAGGATGGTCACGGGAAGTCACAGAGTTTTTTCTGTAACCACAGACGTATAGTTTTCACGAGACTTGTCCCGTCGCGTTCAAAAATATACTTATCCTTGACCATCCGTGTGACAAGGGGGAAAAAACCGTGTGACAAAAAAATCGATGTTTCTTTAATGTTTTTTATAATTTTTCTTTGGCGTATACGAAAAAAACTTTACCTTTGCATCAAAATTAGCATCTACTAACTTCGACTAAAACTAACATACTATATCAATAACCTTAATCTTAAAAATGATGCAAAAACAACTATTCACAATGATGCTGGCTGCCAGTCTCATTGGAGGAGGAATGTCATTATGTCCTTCTCCTGCGATGGCTGCTGTGGCCCAGTCTTCTGAGACCATAACGGTCAAAGGACAGGTTATAGACCAGGATGGAGAGCCGCTGATAGGCGCCACTGTCAAAGTAAAAGGCTCAACAGGAGGCTCTGTGACAGACATCGAGGGCAACTTCGAGCTTAAGGCACCATCAAATGCCATTCTCGTAGTCAGCTATGTAGGCTATCAGGACAAAGAGGTAGCCGTACGCGGACGCGCCATTATCAACCAGATTCAGCTCTCTGCCAACGAGACAGTACTTGACCAGGTTGTTGTCGTTGGCTATGGTGTGCAGAAGAAAGCAGACCTCACCGGCTCTGTATCAATCGTCAACGCCGAGGAGATGAAAAAGGTCTCTCACTCAAATATATCAAGCATGCTTGAGGGTAAAGTGGCTGGCGTACAGATAACATCTGACGGACAGCCTGGTGCTGACCCATCTGTTCGTATACGTGGTATAGGCTCTTTCGGCAGCACCGCACCTCTGTATGTCATTGACGGTGTGCCAATGGGCACTACAATACGTGACTTCTCGCCTAACGACATAGAGACAATACAGGTATTGAAGGATGCGTCGGCAGCAGCCATATACGGTTCACGCGCAGCCAATGGTGTGATAATCATCACGACAAAGAACGGTCAGAAGGAACAGCCCCTCAAGGTGGACTACAAAGGATACTTCGGTGTGGACTATATCTCAAGTGGTGTGTATGATGTGATGGATGCCAGCCAGTACAGTGAGTATCTCGGCATATCGTGCAACAACTCCAACACACCTGTCCCTGGAGGCTACAAGCTCAACACGGAGACAGGCAAGTATCAGTTTATGGACAACACGAACACCGATTGGTTCGACGAGGTGTTCAAGACTGGTATCAGGCAGAATCACAATGTCAACCTAAGCGGAGGTGGCGCAAACAACACGTATAACGTCGGTCTCGACTATTTCTCACAGAAAGGCACGCTGGAGGGAGCTGGCCCTAACTACGAGCGTTTCACTGCCCGTGTGAACAACACCATGGATGTTAAGTTCGTGAAATTCCGCACAAGCCTCGTCTACTCACACTCGGACCAGGACGGCATGGGACTGTCCAACGCCGGAGAGTATGTCCAGGGCCTTTATGGTGACGTCACGAACGTCCTGCGCGGAACGCTGCTCATGCAGCCAACAATCAAGGCATACGATGACACGACATGGGTACTCGACGACAAGGTGGGAGCAGCAAACTCATACGGATATGACGCATACGGTTATGGTGTCTACTACGATGACATACATGGAGATATCTCGGCGTCAAACCCTCTGCTTGTAAACAGCCTGCTCCAGAGGAATACTCTCGTCGACAGATTCGTTGGCTCTGCCTCTGCCGATGTTGACCTCCTCGATATGATAGGACTGAAGAACAAGAACCACAAGCTGAACTACAAGCTGAACCTCTCTTACAGCAAGACACACGCAAAGGACAGGACATGGACATCAGCATGGATACAGAGCAACCGTGTATATCTTGACAAATCGAACGAGAAACTCACCAAGACATCACGCACATACTCTGACGCTCTGATAGAGAACACACTGACATACGACGGCACCATAGGCAAACACCATATAAACATAGTGGCAGGCCAGACCTATGAGGAAGAGACCACAGACATACTGACAGGCTGGGGAATAGAGTTCTCTGAGCCTTACTTCCTGCAGCTTCAGAACTCGAAGACCACACACTCTGAGTCGTTCGAATACAAGCACGCTCTCGCCTCATACATCGGACGTATCAACTACGATTACGACGGCAAGTATCTCCTCTCGGCTGTTGTACGTAGGGATGGCAGCTCACGTCTGTCAAAGAATATCCGCTGGGAGACATTCCCATCTGTGTCTGCCGGATGGCGTTTCGATAAGGAAAGCTTCTTCCCTATCAGCCACGATATAGTCAATATGTTCAAGATACGCGGCAGCTACGGTGTACTCGGCAATGAGAACATCGGCGAGTATCAGTTCCAGGGAACTATGAACCGTAACAACCTTGTCTACAGTTTCGGCAACAATGTCGTCTACGGTTCGGCAATCTCTAGCTTCATCAACGAGAATATCGCGTGGGAGAAGAAGAAGAGCACGAACATCGGCATCGACCTTGCCTTGTTCAACAACCGTCTGGAGTTCACGGCTGAATGGTATAAGAACGTGTCAGAAGACCTCCTCTATAGTGTCCCTGTCCCAGCCAATGCAGGTGTAGATAACGAAGTCGTGACAATGAACGCGGCCTCAATGGAGAACAGCGGATTCGAGTTCTCAGCCACATACCGCAACTATGACCATGCACTTAAGTATACTATCTCGGCTAACCTCTCTACGCTAAAGAACAAGGTGACATCACTTGGCTTCAGCACAGACCGTTTCATAACAGGTGCATACGCGACATTTGTCGGACAGGAAGTAGGCCAGTTCTATGGATATGTCTACGAAGGAATAGCACGCTCACAGGCTGACCTCGACAACCATGTCAATGACAACGGTGTCGTCATAACACAGGAAGGCGCAGGCATCGGAGATTGTCTCTATAAAGATGTGAACAATGACGGAAGGATAGACTCTGAGGACCAGGTGGTTCTTGGCAGTGGTCTTCCGAAAATCAACTTCGGCCTTAATGCCCACCTTGAATACAAAGGCTTCGACCTGAGCATCTCAACATACGGTGCCCTCAACTACCATGTCTCTGACGATATATACAACAGTCTTAACTCATCCTACGGATACAGCAACAAGGATGTCTCTATGCTTGAGGCTAACAGATGGTCAGAGGATGGTATATATCTCTCGGACAAGCCACGCACATACATTGTCAGCAATGGTGAGGCATGGAACAATTACTTCAGCGAGCGCATGATACAGAATGCCGCATACTGGAAGATAGCCAATGTGGAACTTGGCTACAATTTCTCAGACAAATGGTTCAAGGGTATAGTAAGTGGTGTGCGTGCGTATGTCTCAGCACAGAACCTCTACACATTCACTGGATACAAAGGATACAATGTGGACTATGCAGGCGGAACATTCACACCAGGTTATAACTTCTGCTCTTTCCCAAGCGCCAAGAGCTTCATGGCTGGTATTCTATTCACATTCTAACTCCATCAGACAACAACAATATGAAACTATATAAATTATCCTATGCCCTTCTGCTGGGCCTCGCCACACTCACATCGTGTGAAGACAAGCTGGATCTGATAAATCCAAATCAGCAGACAACAGGAACCTACGGAAACACAGCCGACGACCTCGAGGAATGTGTCGTGGGAACATACAAGCGTATACGTATGGAAGGCTCCTATGCACGTGTCGGCTATACATACGACCTTACACGCGGAGATGAGGTATGGAACTCATCACAGACATGGAACTACCTCCCCGTTGACGACTATAACACTCCTGTGACAAACGAGGAAACCATATGGCCATGGCGCGAGTGGTACTATGTGCTTAATGTATGCAATTTCATAACGTCAAAGATTGAGCAGAATGAAATGCAGATGACCGACAAGGTGAAGGCCATAAAAGGACAGGCACTCTTCTTCAGGGGATTGTCATATTATAACCTTGTAGGGTATTACCAGAATCCACCACTTATCACAAACTATTCTGACTACTCAACCCTGGAGGGACTATACTGCACGAACAACACACAGGATGAAGTCCTCGACCAGATAGAGGCTGATTTCAAGGAAGCCATGGAACTGCTGCCATCAAAGGAAAAGGGTGGCGAATGGGCAAAGGGACGTGCAACAAACGCCGCAGCAGCAGGATATTATGCGCGAGTACTGATGTTCCGCCACAAGTTCCCTGAGGCTCTCGCTGTGCTGAAAGACATACTCAGCAAAGAAGACAACGGAGCTCAGAAGTATGGCAAGTATAGTCTTGTGAAGAACTTCGGTGATAACTTCCGTGAGGGTTCAGCTTACGAGAACAACGAAGAGTCACTGTTCGAGGTTCAGTTCCTGGACTATGGCACACAGGGTACTGACGATGAATGGACCCCAGTCAACACATCAATCAATGCCACACAAGCCCATGCCGTAGAGAGCAACTTCTGCCCAGGAGTTTTTGGTGGATGGGCTGACCTCTCTGCTACACCTTGGCTCTACGATCTCTTCAAGGCAGAGCGCACAAAGGAGGGGAAGCTCGACCCTCGCCTCTATTGGACACTCTGCACATACGAGACTGATTGGGAAGGATTTGAATTTGGCAATGTAGCTTACGGCACTAATGTGAAAGAAGAGCAGAACCTCTGTACAAACAACAACTTCGGAGGTATTCCTATAGCCAAATACACAAACATGCGTACTGGCATCTACGACAAGGTGGTCACAGGTCTTCGTTGCGGAATCAATCTCCGCATGCTGCGCTACGCCGACATCCTGCTCCTCGCAGCAGAATGTGAGAACGAAGTCAACGGACCAACTCAGCAGGCTATCAACTGGATTAACAGAGTGCGTGAGCGTGCTAATCTTGCAGACCTCAGCCTTTCAGATTTCAACACAGCAGACAAGCTTTTCGAGCAGATAGCAAACGTAGAGAGGCCAAAGGAATTCGGATGTGAGTTCGGTAGAGGATTTGACCTCATCCGATGGGGCTTCTTCTATGATGCAGGACGCCTGCAGCAGATGAAGGAACACAATGTCGCACGTTTGCATAACTACAAAAGTGAGGACAACACAATATCAATCAAGGCAAGTGTGGATTATTCTATGATAGGAAGCGACCCAGAACTGAAGTCTGGTTTCGACAGCTATCGTCCTGGCCACGAGTACCTGCCAATATCTCAGGTGACTATGAATGAGAACCCCAATCTAAAGGGAAACTCAGCCAATGACAACACCGATAACTCAGGTTATTTCTTCGGGAAAGGCTGGAAAGTACGTCCTGTAACAAGTCTTGACAAGTAATTATCAATCTAAAAAAGAATACTACAATGAGAAACCAATATAAGATAGCATCTGTCTTGTGTTCTGCAGCGGTTGCAATGCTGACAATGACATCATGCGAGGGGGGAGAACTCTACGACATAAACTCCCCCGACTGGCTTTCAGAGAAGATAGACTCCATCAATGCATCAAGGGGTGATGGTAGTGGAATGCCAGATGGTGAGGAAGATGTATATACAATTGGAAACACAGATTTCACCACAGGATGGTGGCAGACATTCTCCAAATACTATGTCATCCCAGAGGGACAGGTATGGAATGCCGTTTTCAATCTGAACATCAATCCTGATGCTCCTAACACATACAAGAACTACGCCCTCATCATATGCAACGATGCCGACAGAGGGGCGAGCGACTACAAGGAGTATGGTGCCATACGCTATGACAACCAGCCAAGCGGCAACTCCGAATGGGGAGACTACATCGACCGTAACAGCGTGACGAGCACACTGACATTCAACACCGACACCGACGAAGGAGTGCAGAAACTGGGCGGAACAGTGGTGCTCACTGTCGACCGCTCCGACCCTAATGCGTTCACCGTGAATATGACAAACGGCACTGTCACAAAGACATACAAGCAGAAGACACCACTTGTAAACCTCAATGACGACCCAGCCAACACAAATATCCGCGCATTCCTTGTCCCAGAAGGCTCATACATCAATTTCCTCCAGTCTAATCTTGAGCCTATTGGCGGATTCACTTCTGCTGAGGACAAGCAGCCTGTGTCTATGACACTCTCGTCAGTGCCCAAGAAGGTACTTCTCGGTACAACGCTAGATGAGGCTGTGGCGAACGTTTCAGCTACGGTCACATTCGAGACAGGCATAACAAAGGTTATACCGGCAGCTGAGCTCTCATTCGTAGCTATACCAGACATCGGACAGATTGGCAAGAAGACCCTCGTAGCCATATATAATAAGACATTCAAGAATGAGAATTGCAGCCAGCCTATCACAGCAACGGCAGAATTTGAGGTTGTGGATAAGATGAGCAACTCTCTCGGTGCTACAGACAACTCCACCCCATTCTTCGGAGCCGTATCAGACATTGTCAAAGTCGCACCGGATGAGACACACGTCGTCAAGTTCACAAACTACACCAACGGAGCTGCAAACTGGGAGAACTTCATCGTCGTCATGGTAGATGGTACCAATACCCAAGAGTATGGTGTCGTCCGTGCCGACTGCTTCGGATGGGGAACAGCCTATGATACCGCGATAACAACAGGCCACCCCTCTGACTGGAACCAGTGGCTTAAGGATATGGACGGAGCGAAAGTGACGCTTTATGTGACAAACAACGGAGACGGCACAGCAGAAATCAAGGCAGACATCGTCGCACTGAACGGAAACACCTATAGCATTAATTATGCAAATCTCGGTGGCATCAACCCAGACGACTTCTATTTCAAGCTAACACTTGAGAAAGCTCATCTGGAGTTTGACACTGTCGTTGGTAGCGATGACAACTCAACAGGATTCTTCGGCGCGATATCTGACCTGTTCACAGTTCCTGCCGGGAAGACAGTCACGACACAGTTTGTCAACAACACCAACGGTGCTGCTAACTGGAACAACTTCATAGTAGCCCTCGTTGACAAGGCTGACAGCAGGGAATATGCTATCGTACGTGCCGACAACTTTGGATGGGGCGATGGTTACGCCGCATGTGTTCCTGCATGCACCCAGACAAACTGGGATGAATGGCTCACTGCGATGGATGGAGCCAAGGTCAATCTCTCTGTCACAAATGTGGGCGACGGCACAGCAAACATAAAGGCCACAATCCTCGGCAACAACGGTGTGACATATACTCAGACATACACTGGCATAAACACCATCAACCCTGACGACCTTGCGTTCAAACTGACTGTAGAGAAAGCGCATCTTGTCTTCGACCTTCCTTTCACAGCCAACACAAATACGGCAAAGGCAAAAGCAAGGACAAGAACACGCCGCTGGTAACACACACACTTTGACCGGAACTGACGAGCAATGACTAGCCTACACTGTCATTGTTCGTCAGATGTGAGGAAATAGAATGCGAGTAAATGCAAGGAGACCAGCTTTCCAGACTTATGCTAATCCTCATGCGGTCTCGCCTATCCGTAGCCTCATTACCTCCCTACGGTCAGTGTGGGTGCCGGAGGACAAATCTCCCGAGCCTGATGGTTCGGCTTTCCCGTAGCCTTTGCAAGAAAGAGGGGGAATAAAACAGGTGGGGAGGAGAACTATTTCTCTTCCCTGCCTTTATCGTTAAGACTTGGAGCCCATCCCTATCCAACCACAGGTCCCCCATTTCAGAAAGGATAATATACTATCAGTATGAACCAAAGAGAGACGGGACAAACAACTCATATAGAGCAAAAGAAACAAAAAAACTAATTCTGCACACCAACCTATGAGAACAAGAAAATTACCACTCCTACTCCTCACGATGATGGCCATTGCGGTATCAGCCCAGACACCACTCTCTGATTCCGACCTCAGCAATGCCTACACGCTGAAGAGTATAAAGCGCCAAGTAAATCTCTGCCATGACCCATCGATAGTCATGGACAATATAACAAATCCATCAAGCCCTGTATACTATATCTATGGTTCACATCTCGGCCACGGCAAGACAACCGCAAATGAGAACTATCAGCAGTGGACAACATGGGGAGCATACGAAGATGCTACCACAGCATCCAACTCCCTCTTCTGCAACACCAACGGCAACCTGATAAACTACGCCAACGCCTACAACAGCCACAGCGTGACGAAGGTAAAGAACTATAAGGGAGAGGAAGTGAACTTCGGCCCCTTTAATGCCCATAACTGGCAATATACTGGCGGAAAGATACGCGGGAACCAGTGGGCGGCAGATATCATATACAACAAGACAATGAAGAAGTGGTGTATGTATATGAGTATAAACGGTGACAACTGGTGCTCATCAATAGTGTGCCTGACATCAAACAGCCCGGAGGGGCCATGGATGTACCAGGGTCCAGTTGTCTTCTCTGGCTTCGCGGGGAAATGGAATCATGTCGGTTTCGACAAGACCGACGACTGGAAGAAGACCGACCTCGCTATAGCCACGGGCTGCACCACCCTACCGTCCAAATACTCTCCAAGTGACAGCTACGGCAACACATGGCCCAACTGTATCGACCCCTGTGTCTTCTACGACGCTGAAGACAATCTATGGATGTCATACGGCTCATGGAGCGGCGGTATCTTCATGCTGAGACTCAACAAGGAGAACGGACTCCGTGACTACACCTATAGATTCCCCAATACAGGCTCAGGCAAGGCTGCCACATCCGACGAATATTTCGGCAAGAAGATAGCAGGCGGTTATTATGTATCAGGCGAGGCAAGCTACATAGAGAGAATCGGGAAGTATTACTATCTCTTCATGAGCTATGGCGGACTGACGACAACAGGCGGCTACCAGATGCGTATCTTCCGGTCAGAGAATCCTGATGGGCCATTCAAGGACCCATACGGCACATCAGCCATATACACATCCTATGTGATGAACTACAGCTCAACAGCAAAGGATGCGCGCGGTATGCTTCTCATGGGAGGATACAAATGGGATCTCATGCCATATGCAGAGATAGCCCAGGGTCACAACTCAGCCTTCACAGACCATAAGGGGCGTTCTTTCGTCGTATACCATACTCGCTCGACAATCGGACATGAGGGACATGAGGTAAGAGTCCACCAGCTCTTCCTTAACCAGGACGGATGGATAATGGCAGCGCCTTATGAGTTCTCTGGAGAGACAATAACCAACGACGAGATAGCGTCGAAGGCCTCCATCACCGACAACGAGATACCAGGCTATTACCAGTTCATGCGTCATGAGTACAACCAGAACACCGCATCTAAGGCATACGAGACCCCCGTAGACATAGAGCTGGCAGCCGACGGGACAATCAAAGGCGGAGCCACCGGCACATGGGAACGCACTCCCGGCACAGACTTCATATCTCTGACCATAAGCAATGTGACATACAAGGGTGTGCTCGTATGGCAGACAATAGACTACTCAGATATTCCTGCGCTCTGCATCTCAGCATGCTCCACCTCAAGCGGCAGCCTGACAATAGGCCAGAAGACATTCACCTACCAGCAGAATATATGGTGCTCCAAGGCCGACTATAAGGCCGCAATAAAATACACACTCGACAAGACGGTTGTCCCCTTCGTTGACGGCCAGACCATCTCGACAGCCCCGAAGCTGCCCACGGCAGGATATTTCAGCGCAAGGGTGAAATGGCAGTCAAGCGATGAGAGCATTATGGCATCTGACGGAACGCTCAAGGGAAAGGGCGATGTGACCATGACGATGACAATAGAGAAGGACGGATTCTCGTATTCCAAGGCATATCACCTTACTGTTGATGCCACAGTCCCCGTCACGCCTACCATCACAACATACTATCCGGAGTGTGGAGCGAGAGACTTCTCCAACGCTTTCTGGACAGAATTCTCTGACTATTATACCGTCACGAAAGGCAATGAGGCACGTTTCCGTTTCGTCAACCATAACTCCGGGACAGGAAGCAACTGGGAGAACTGGCTCATTGTAGCATCCACAGCCCAACGTGGAGAGCCCAGCTACAGCGAGTATTTCGTCCTGCGCAATGACAACTACGCATGGGACTCAAATGGCAACAGCCTTGACAATACTATGAAGTATCCATTTGCCATCAGCAGCAACTTCAGCTGGGACACCTTTGTCACAGACATGAACGGCTCAACAGTCGATATGACTGTAAAATACACCAATGAGGGCAACATCGAGATTAATTCGACAATAAAGACATCGGCAGGCCGCACATACCCCTACTCTTTCCTTTACCGCCCAGCCTCCTCAGCACCCTACATACTGCTCTTCTTCACCACCGAGCGCTCATACATAACATCGGTAGAGACGGGGATAACATCACCCACAATTACATCAGGGCATAACAGACAAACGTTCAACCTGAACGGTCAGGCTGTTGGTGAAAACTTCCGAGGCTTTGTCATACAGGGTGGGAAGAAACGTTATAGCAAGGGTTCCCGATAAGCCATCCACAACAACCCGCAAGACAAACGGACGTATCACCACCCCCCGTGGAGGCACTCCCAGCAATGGCTGTCATCTGCAAAAAAAACAAAAAAGAACGGTCAGAACATATTGGACAAACGAATTATTTTGTAACTTTGCGATAAATTAGAATTATTCCAAACTTCCCCGCGTTGGCAATCATACACCATGACAAATAATGACGAGAAGAATCTGGATGCATACGAGAGGCTGATAAGACATGGCATACGGCCGAGCGCCCAGCGTGTGGCGATAATGCAGTATATCATGACACACCATACCCACCCCACAGTCGGGGAGATATTCGATGAGCTATGCCCGCTAATCCCCACACTGTCAAAGACGACAGTCTACAACACCCTGCGCATGTTCTCGGAGAAAGGGGCGGCACAGATGATAACGATCAACGACCACCACATCTGCTACGACGACATTGTCATGCCACATGCCCATTTCATCTGCCGTGAATGCGGACGCGTGAGAGACATCCACAACATCGGGATGCCGACAGCCACAAGGCATGGTATGAGAGAAGAGGGCTGCGTCATAGACGAGGTGCAGATTTACTGCAAAGGCATATGTGACAAATGCCTCTCCAAGCAAACCACCTAAGCCCCCATCCTCCTGCCATACACACGTCATAGGGAACAAAGGATGTAAGACATTTTTATTTTTAACCATATAATTCAATTTACCACTATGAAGAAGAAATTCATTTGTGCTGTTTGTGGATATATCTACGAAGGCACAGAGGCACCAGAGCAGTGCCCACTCTGCAAGGCTCCAAAGTCAAAGTTCTCAGAGATGCAGGATAACGACCAGGCAGTCTTTGCCACAGTCCATGAGCTTGGCGTCGCAAAGACAACAGGCGCTGACGAGGAGATGATTAAGGACCTCAACACACATTTCAACGGTGAGTGTACAGAGGTTGGTATGTATCTCGCCATGTCTCGCCAGGCTGACCGTGAGGGTTATCCAGAGGTTGCAGAGGCATACAAGCGTTATGCATTCGAGGAGGCAGAGCATGCAAGCAAGTTTGCAGAGCTCCTTGGCGATGTCCTCGGCGACACAAAGTCGAACCTTGAGGCACGCATAGCAGCTGAGATTGGCGCTTGCGAGGACAAGTTCCGTATCGCAAAGAACGCCAAGGCAGCAGGTCTCGACGCCATCCACGACACAGTTCATGAGATGGCAAAGGACGAGGCACGCCACGCAGCAGGATTCCGCGGACTCTACAACCGTCTCTTCAAGAAGTAATCACGTCACTACAAATGGCTTGAGATGTCTCACACGAGACGAAATGAATATAGGGATATAAGACTGTTCAAATCTTATATCCCTATTTCTTTTGAATCGTATACTATAATACGTCAAATTTTGGGGATGCTTTCTCCACGTTTTTGTTAAGCCAGAAGCCAACGTTTTCGGTAAGCCAAAAGAGCAGAGACCAAGCTTGCTTGGGCTATGCCATGGCGAGAAGACACGCTTTCAAGAACCTTCTAATGCCATATTGGCTACCCTACATAATTATCTCAACTCATCCTAACGGTTTATCGGGCTGCAACAATGTGTATCACACATGAATGAGACGCCCACCATACGCAATGACACCATCAGCCTAAAGGAATTCCATTTGGCTGATGGTGTCGTTGTGTTTATCGCATAATAAATCAGAAGTCGTGGTAAGACCGTCTCTTATGGGTCTGTCAATATGCCTCGTCGTTCAAGATCTCGTCGGCTGTTATCTCCTTGCTGTCGAGCTTACGCCATGCGTAGGCTATATAAGCTATGACGAACGGGATGAGAAGGCTGACGACTGCCATTGTCTGGAGGGTGAACAGGCTGCTGCAGCTGTTCTGGATGGTGAGCGAGCTCTGCAGGTCGGCGTTGGAGGGGTAATAGGCTGTATTGTTCCATCCCGCACAGAGCATGAGGGCTAAAACGACGAGGATTGTCCCTGCACCTGCCGGCCATATCCCGCGTATGTAGCGCTTGGACGATATGGTGCGTATGACACCGTAGAGGAATGCCACAACGCCGAGGATGAGGATAATGGCGACATACCACATGTCGAGAAGATTATGCATATACTTCATCGGGACGATGATGATGGTGCCGTCGGCGGGGTCCACTCCATAACCGTCCTTGACGAGCAGACGCACGAGGAAAGCGAGGAACGGGATGAGGAAAGCGAAGAAATTGCCCATCAGGCGCACACTCGCCACACAGCGGATATTCTCGTTGGCGATATTGTTGATGATATAAAGATTGCCGAGACAGCGGGAGAGGAAGAGCACGCTGATACCGAAGATGATGTTCCAGGGGTCAAGGAATGCATCAAGACCGCGGCTGGCATTAGCCCAATGGCTTATGACGGGCTGCATAGAATCAAGAAGGTTTGACTTCTCAACGATGAAATTGCTGCCATTGAAGAATGTGGCTACGGCGGCTCCGATGAGTATCGGCGCTAATGTGCCGTTGATGATGAGGAACCACTGGTATGTCCTTGTGCCGAGGACATTGCCATGCTTGTTCTGATACTCATAGCTGACAGCCTGGAGCACGAACGTGAACAGGATTATCATCCAGAGCCAGTATGCTCCGCCGAAGCTTGTGCTGTAGAAGAGTGGGAAGGAGGCGAAGAAGGCTCCGCCAAATGTCACGAGCGTTGTGAACGTCAGCTCCCACTTCCTTCCTGTGGAGTTGATTATCATACGGCGCTCTGTATCGTTGGCTCCGACAGACAGCTGGGAGTTTGCTCCCTGGACAAACATCATGAAGACGAGCAGGGCAGCAAGTACCGATACGAGCAGCCACCAGTAATGCTGAAGAAATTCGTATGTCATAGTTTTTTTGATGCTAAAGGTTTGTGGTGTTAATTTTGATTCAGGCCTTCTCCATGCCCATGGCGCCAAGGCTGGGGGTGGAGGGGTATGCCGAAGAGAGAGGTCTGTTCTTTTTCTTTCTTTTTGGTGGGGCATCAGGCCTCGGGGCCGCGCTTTATCTGCTTGCACATGATGCTTATCTCTGCTATGAGCAGCGATGTGAAGATGATGACAAAGAGTATCATTGTCGTGGCGACGCTTCCTGTCGAGACATCGCTGACAGCTGTCCATGTGGGCATCATATCCTGTATTGCCCATGGCTGTCTGCCCATCTCGGCCACTATCCATCCAGCCTCGCTGCATACCCATGCGAGAGGTATCATGGCGACGGCTGCCAGATGCAGCCACTTGTAGCGTGTTATATCGCGCTTGAATGTCATGAACAGGAGGACAAGGAAGAAGAGCATGAAGAGCGAGCCCAAGCCGACCATGACACGGAAGGCATAGAAGCAGATAGGGATGAAAGGCACTGTCTGCTCGGCGTTGTCTATGAATCCGTATCCGAAGTATGGCATGTCGTTCTTCAAATCCCTTGCAAGCTGGTTGAGTCTCATGCCTTCCTTGCATGGGCTGCTGTCGTCAGCTCCTGCTGCCTTCATCTCTGTCTTGCAGCGGCGGTACTCCTGGAGATTCTTCACGGCACGCTTCCCTCGCTCCTGTTTCTCGGCGAGAGACAGTGCTGTAGTGCCATCTGGCTGCACATATCCACCTTTAATAATATCATTTATACCTGGCACGAATCCATGGAAGTCACGTGTGGCGAGGAATGACAGGGCATAAGGTGCGGCTATGCGGAGTGGTGGCTCGCCGCCTTTCTGCCATTCTGGCTGTGCTATGGGGTTGACAGCGGCAATGATGGTGAGCGCCTGGTCTGTGCCACCGTCATAAAGGGCCTCCATGGCCGCGAGCTTCATCGGCTGGACCTTTGCTACCTGATAGGCAGAGCGGTCGCCACTGTGCATTGTCATCAGTATGGCCACGACGCCTACGATGGCTGCAACCTTGATGCTGCGCAGTGCCAGGTCGACGTGTGTCTTCTTATACAGATACCAGCAACTGACACCTATTGTGAAGACTGCTCCCACTATCCATGCCGAGGTGACAGTATGATAGAACTTGTCTACGGCAAACGGAGAGAGGGCAACATCGGCGAAAGAGACCATCTCATTGCGCATGGTGTCGGCATTGAACTCGCATCCGACAGGATACTGCATCCAGCTGTTCGCGACAAGAATCCACCATGCGCTTATCGTGGCTCCCAATCCCGTCAGCCATGTCGACGCGAGATGGAATCCCCGGCTTACTTTCTTCCAGCCGAAGAACATGACGGCAACGAATGTGCTCTCCATGAAGAATGCCACAATACCCTCAACGGCGAGAGGCGCGCCAAAGATATCGCCTACGAACCATGAATAGTTGCTCCAGTTTGTTCCGAACTCAAACTCGAGGATGAGACCCGTGGCGACACCTATG
Organism: Hoylesella loescheii; assembly: GCA_021531755.1. Classification (GTDB taxonomy): domain Bacteria; phylum Bacteroidota; class Bacteroidia; order Bacteroidales; family Bacteroidaceae; genus Prevotella. The sequence goes on along the minus strand of JADYUK010000001.1, from coordinate 157,036 downwards.
GCGAAGTTGATGCCGAAGAGTCTCTGCCAGAATTTTGTCGTCGTGAGCCACTCCTGGCTGCCTGTCCGGTAGTAGAGTGTCTCCATGATACCCATGATAAGAGCCAGCCCTAATGTCAGCGGCACAAAAAGCCAGTGGTAAATGGCTGTCAGGGCAAACTGGGCTCGAGCCCAGTCGACCGCTGAGACATCGATGTTCATAAGGATGTTTGTCATAGAATTAAAATTCATCTGCTGAGATTAATGTGGCCATGTCCGGCAACAGGGACAGCAGACTGATAGTCACCCTGTCGCCATGGTCTTGTTTTATTTGGGGCTATGTCAGTGGCCCCGTCAGTTATTTGTTTTAGGTTTCAGTATTCAGGTATTTTCCAGCTGAGGAAAGCTGTCCGTCTAAGTCTGTATGGTAGGGTCCTGTCACGACACATCCCCCCTTGTATCCGCTCCGACAGTGGGGGGCCATCGGTCGTAGCCCGATGTATCGGCGTAGGCTGATGTGTTTCCCATAATGGAGGCCTCTGCACGGAATCCACACAACGGCGCTTCTCTTGAGACATCTGCCATGCACGGAATCCACCCAGCGGCACTTCTCTTGAGACATCTGCCATGCCCGGGGGAAGCCGGTATATCCATCACGGGGTATGTCATTCATGCTGTGGAGTGGAGTGGGCTTAGTGTCGCGCTGTCCCTTTCTTCCACGCATCATATCGTCTCAGCACCTTCTCCGGCCAGTAGCCATACCAGTCATATCCTGTGCGGCGCTCTGGGTCAACATCCTCAAGTCTCCAGACTTTCTCGCCGCTCCGGCGGCAAAGGAAAGGCGTGTTGTCATCAACCTCATAATAGCGTGCCCATATCTCCCGTGCCGTATCATCGTGTACTGCGACGCGGTCGAAAGGATACTCATGGTTTATTATCTTATCCTCTGGCAGAGCCACCTCGTCTATTCTCAGCCCCCGTATCGCCGACCTTTGCAGCCATGCGACAGCGGCATCGACAGCCTCAACCACGGCTTTTGAGGGCGACGGGATGTCCATGAGGAGGTCGATTATCTCACAGCTCTCACGTGCTGTTATGCCAGGGAGCTCGAATGTGCGTGCCTTGACAGGCAGGAATGTGACATTATCGTGTTGCTGCCCCCATGCTGTCCTCACCCCGTTCTGCACGACTTGACAGCGGAGAATCATCCTTATGCCACGGCCGAAGGCTCCCTCTATGCGCCGGCGTGTCTGCTTGCTTATCCACGAGAAGCTCCTGTCGCCAGACTTTATCTTAAGGAAAAGGGCGAGTGCTCCTGTCGTGACATCGTCATTGAACGTTATGGCATCGACATCCCATCCTCTCCATCCACCATTTGGCTTCTGTGTGCTGAGCAGATATCTCAGTCCTCTCTCTGCCGCGTCACGGTATTTGTTGTCGTCAGTCAGGAGGTAAACATCGCTGAGATATTCTATCTGCGGGAAAGTGTTACGGTTGTCGAGAGTGCTGCGGCGGTAACGTTCCTTGAGAGCAGCCTTTACCGAGTCGGCATCGAGGACGCCAAGCCAGTCAATATTCTTCGGCCATCCGCCATCGCTGTTCTGGTAGGCTATGAGGTTGTCGGCTATCTCACGATACTGGCACGGCTCATAACGGCTATAGCGGCGGTCCTTGTGCTCGAGATTCCAATGGTGTATGCCATCGCTGAATCCAGAGAGCGATGGAGTGGTGTCCTGGGCCGACGATGTAGATAGAGATATGACTGCCATGATGGCTGTCAGGATTATTGAGTGTCGCATATTGTGTGTGGGGGCTTTCGTCTTTCGTTCTGACTTTGTCTCTTTTCTGCCGCGATTCTTATTGCTGTTCCGTCTGTTTAGATATAAGGTGTCGGTCATATTGGGACAGACGGGTCTCACTCCTGAGTGGTCTCCCCCGTGCTTCGCCCTATTATCTCCTTTGCCACAAAATCCGGCTCACCACCCTTGTCTGTATGAGTGGAGAGGAAGTTCGGGAAGAAGAATATCTTCAATACAAGAAACACGACAGCAAGCTTTATCAGTATGATAGACCATAGTATTTTGCCCAACTTCATACTCCGGAATCCATCGATATAAAGATAGGCTATGCGGCCAAAAAGCGAGTCTTTTCTCATGAATTAGATTTTATGCGGGGGTTCAGAGGTGTGCCAGCTGATAGTATATCGCAAGGCGTGTTCCCCCACAGCAAGTTTATTGTCGGAGGGCATAATCCGATAAAACCCACCTATTTAATATCGGCAAATATAATAAAAAAAATATAATTGTGCAAGAAAAGAATATCATATTTTTAACACACAATAAACTTTGTGGGATAATAAATAGTATATATCACTGTTTATATGCACTTTACACTGTTCAGATAAACTCTTAGGTTAGACTTGCAGGATTATATATCTATTTTACAATATTTTATATCACTCCATATTTGTAGCTTACGGTTATTGCCGACTGACAAGTGGAAGCTACGGACTGTAAGCAATAGAAACGAGGTGGCAGGAGATAGCATATCAGCACATCATGCAGTATCTTTTGACAGCCCATTAAGTATATATTTAGAATTTGTCGTTACCAAAAGAAAAGTATAAGTGAAACAGCCGGAAATGTTTCAATCTGTAAGCGGGATGCAGCATTTATAGGCTCTTGTATTGAGAGAGGTTGGGGAAGAGAACAAAGCACAGGGATTGCCTATGGAGCAATGGTTCCAGGACATGGGGTAAAACTCAAAACACACCTTCACGGAGACATCCTTTACGGCAACGGATAGACAAGGATAAAGGCAATCCACCATTATGGCGAAGGGACTCAGCCGAGGGCTAAATGAGCGCAAGGAAAAAGTATATGGCATTGCAAACTCCAGCCAAGAGGAGACACTTGTTGTATTCCGCACCCTCAGCACGCATTGTCTTTATCCACATGGCGAGCGCAGGTATGACAATCAGCATGGGGAGGGACACGCCGAAGGCTTGATAAGCGAAGACGGGCATGAGCACAACGTATAGAAGCATAAGCACCTCTGCCGCCCTCTTACCGAAGCGCACGGGGAGGGTCTTCTTCCCCGCTGCACGGTCAGACTCAATATCCCGAAGGTTATTGACAGAGAGGACACACATGGATATCAATCCGCTTACACCGCCCGCAAAGAACGCTCCGCGCATGATGGGATATGGGTCGTGAGCGCATGGCATGGCAGAAAGAAGGAGATATGCAGTGCCACAACTGGCCACAACTCCGTAATAAAGGAAGACAAAGATATCGGCTATGCCAAGATACGAAAGTGAATAGCGTGTGGCTGTATATAGCCACGCAAAAAGCAAGGCTGACAGTCCGATGGCAAGAATCACCCATCCGCCCGTCAGGACAAGGTAGAAACCGAGGAGGCAAGAGACAAGGGCTGACAGGAAACATGCCGCACGCATTGAGCGCTCCGAGACCTCACCCTCGGCGAGGGCACGCTTATAACCCGCCCGACCAGCCTTGTCTGTCCCTCTAAGGAAATCATAATAGTCGTTTATCAGGTTAGACAATATCTGCAACGACAGTGCGCAACACGCTGTCACACACGCTGTAAGAATATCCACTATAAGCCCGTGCCGGCTGGCGACGAGGACAGAGACCAATACAGGAACAAGCGAGGCGAACAATGTCTGTGGACGTATGATACGTAGCCAGAGGAGTATGGACTTCATCATATATCGGGGGAAATGAGACTTCAATGGGTAAACTGAAAACGGGCACTATCACCGGCATAAGGCATCGGGGCAGGTATCGGGAGGCATGGGAAGACTCACCTGCGGGCAGAGTAGATTGTTGTTATGCCGAATGTCAGAGTGCGGAACGCTGCGTCATGGAATCCCGCACGCTCTATACGCTCTATCATCTGCTCTCCCCAGATGAATTCCTTGACCGAGCGGTTGAGATATGTGTATGCCGACTTGTCCTTGCTGACGAGACGGCCGACAAGCGGGAGAATGTGTGAGAAGAAGAGGTCGTAGCCCCATCGTATGAGAGGGTTCGTAGGGTAAGAGAACTCGAGTATGAGCAGCTGAGCCCCTGGTTTCATGACTCGGTAGAACTCTTTGAGACCCTTGTCGAGATCGGAGAAGTTCCTCACACCATAGGCACAGGTGAGGGCATCGTAGGTATTATCGGCATATGGCATCTGGAGGGCACTGCCGAGAGTGAAGCTGACCTTGTCCGAAAGGCCTTCAGCACGCACCTTCTCCTCGCCTATGCGCATCATCTCCTGCGAGAGGTCGATGCCATCGACATGATGGGCTTTCTCCCGGCGCAGAATCTCAAGAGTGAGGTCTGCCGTCCCTATGGCAACATCAAGAAGGCGCCCGCAAGGCGAAAGCATGGCAATGGTCTTCTTACGCCAGCTCTTGTCGATGTTCAATGAGAGCAGATGGTTTAGCTTGTCGTATGTCACGGCTATCCCGTCAAACAGATGGCCGATGTTCTTCTTTTCTTCCTGAACCATGATTATTATCTGATGTATCGTTCAAATTAAATATAACTATGCTCCGCAAGTCACTATAGACAAAGGTCTTACAATCAACACAGGTAATGGATACGCTAACGTTTCCTATACATGGCACATCCTATTCAGGCATCTGTGCCAGACACTGACGGCTTCTGTCCTGCAAGGAAGTCACTGACAAAGCGGCGCCCGATGGCCAGCCCCTCCTCATAAAGAGCGTTGAGCTTGTCTGTGTCACGTTCTATCCTGTCCACCTCAATAGGCTTCTCCGGGCGTATTACGAGCACTTTACCTTCATCCTCAAGGCGCTCTACAAGGGCCAGCTGCTCGTTATACAGAGCCTCACGGTTATGCATAGCATCCCTGAAGGCGGGGTATTGCTTATAGCGAGCTGTGCGCAATGAGGCGGAGAGCATGTCGACAGCCGGTCCCTTGGATGGTTTCTTGCGGAAACCCTTGTTGCGGGTCAGTATGACGACATTGTTACGGTATCCCTTCGACATCGCTCTCACGACAGGAATGCTGTCCACGACTCCTCCGTCAAGCATTGGAATCCCGAGGACATCGACAGTCTTGCTGACATAAGGCAGACTGCTTGATGCCAGGATGATAGTAAGCGCGAGCTTACGTGCCTCAGCCTCAGGAAGCTCACGGAAAAGATGGAAATGATTGGAGAAATATTCCGGCTTGCCACTCCTCAGATTAGTAGTGACAATCTCAAACTCTGTCGGAGTATTGAAATACGTGTCATAATCGAAAGGCCACAGCCTGTTCGGAAGGTCATCGTACAGCAGCTTGACATTGAAGATATTACCCGTGGTAAGCAGGAGACGCAGCCCCAGATACTCGTGGCCGCAACGCTCTACAAGGCCGACGTTAGAGAAACGCGCCCTACCCTGCTGCCCTGTGACATAGCTGCAGCCGTTGCATGCACCTGCCGAGACGCCTATGACATAGGGGAAACGCAGGCCTCCCTCCATAAAGGCATCGAGCACACCAATGGTGAATATGCCACGCATGCCTCCTCCTTCAAGCACCAACCCAGTTTTATCGATGTTATACATTTAAAATTATGTAAAAATTATATTAATACAATGCAAAGTTACAAAAATGTCAGATAAATATATTAATTTTGCAGTAATAATTAACATAACATAATGCTTTGGACATGGCCTTAATTCATATCTGAAAGACATCAGCCTGCCTCATATGGCCCAACAGCTGCCAGTAAAGGCAGAAGCCACTGCCTACAGCAGCACAAAGCATTGAAGAGGCACAACCAGGGCATCAACCACACAACACCATATTCACAAACACCATGTTCTCAAAAGAAACCTACATCAGCCGCCGCAAGCAGCTCGCAGAGCTTGTACATGACGGCATCATCGTGCTTTTCGGCAATAACGAGTCGCCATGCAACTATCCATCAAACACCTATGCCCCATTCAGGCAGGACTCCACTTTCCTCTACTACTTCGGCCTGCAGGAGATTGGACTGGCAGGTGTCATAGACACTGAGAGCGGCGAGGAATGGCTCCTCGGCGATGATGTTGATGTTGAGGACATCGTGTGGTATGGGTCTGTCCCAACCATCTCAGACCTCGCGGCCACTGTCGGAGTGGCCAACTACGCTCCTTGGAAGAAGATTGCGGACATCATAAACGAGGCACAGACCAAGAAACGCCGCATACACATACTGCCACCTTATCGCCATGACAACATGATACAGATTATGGACCTCATGGGGATACACCCCTCAAAGCAGAAAGAGGCTGCCTCTATCAATCTCATCAACGCTGTCGTGAAGATGCGCTCGACTAAGACTGCAGAGGAGATAGAAGAGATGGAGCGTGCCGCCCTGATAGGATACGAGATGCACACAAAGGCTATGAGGATGGTACGACCGGGACGTACAGAGAAGTTCATCGCCGGACATGTGGACAGCGTGGCTCTCTCACTCGGCGCACACCACTCTTTCGCCACAATCTTCTCACAGCACGGAGAGATAATGCACGGAGGCCCCTCAATGAACAAGCTGGAGGACGGACGGCTCGTGCTTTGTGACGCAGGAGCTGAGACGATAAACAACTACTGCTCAGACAACACCCGCACCATGCCTGTGAACGGACGCTTCACACAGCGGCAGAAAGAGATATACGATATCGTCGACGAGTGTCACGACCTCGCCCTCGACGCCTCGAAGCCAGGAGTGAGATACTTCGATGTCCACCTCGCAGTATGCCGCCACATGACAGTACGCCTGAAAGAGCTCGGACTCATGAAGGGCGATACCGATGAGGCAGTAGCAGCCGGCGCACACGCCATGTTCCTCCCTCACGGCCTCGGACACATGATGGGACTTGATGTGCACGACATGGAAGGCCTCGGACAGATACACGTGGGATTTGACGCTGAGACACGGCCACGTCTTGACCAGTTCGGGACAAACTGCCTGCGCATGGGACGCCGCCTTGAAGAGGGATTCGTTATAACAGACGAGCCAGGAATATACTTCATACCTGCACTTATTGACAGCTGGAAAGCATCTGGCCACTGCAAGGACTTCCTCAACTTTGACAAGATAGAGACATACAAGGACTTCGGCGGAATACGCCTTGAGGACGACCTCCTCATAACAAAGGACGGATGCCGGTTCCTCGGCGAGAAACGTATACCATACCATACAGCCGATGTCGAGCGTTATATGGAGGAGAATGCTGAATAAAGTTGTTACCGCTCCATGGACTATCATGGAAACGGAAACAGACAACAACATAGTAATCAAAACAAGGAAAAAGAAACTAAACAATAATATTAACAAAAAAAGAACAAACGAAATGAAGAAACTCTTAACTCTTGCCGTCATGATGCTGACAACATCTGGCATGATGGCACAGACTGAGACAAAGGCTGAGAAGAAAGACTCTGTCAATCCTAACAAGCCTGTATTCACAGTCATCAAGGAAAACCCCATCACATCAATCAAGAACCAGGCCCGCTCTGGCACCTGCTGGAACTATTCAACATTGTCATTCTTCGAGGCTGAGATACTGAAGAAGACAAAGAAGACCTATGACCTCTGCGAGATGTTCGTATGCAACAAGAACTACATGGACCGCGCCATTGTCAAGGTACGCATGCACGGCGACGCACAGTTCTCACAGGGTGGTGCAGCATATGATGTCCTCTATGTCCTGAAGAACTACGGCATATGCCCAGAGGAGGCAATGCCTGCCCCTGGCACAATGTACGGAGACACGCTGAACAACTTCAATGAGTTCTTCGCTGTCATGGAGCCATACGTTGACGCTGTAGCGAAGAGCACAGCACGCACAATCTCCACAACATGGCGCAACGGCCTTCAGGGCATCCTCGACGCATACCTCGGCAAATGCCCTGAGACATTCAAGTATGAGGGGAAGACATATACCCCACAGCAGTTCGCCTCATCACTCGGCCTCAACTGGGATGACTATGTTACAATAACATCCTACACTCACCATCCATTCTACACACAGTTCGCTGTAGAGGTGCAGGACAACTGGCGCCAGCCAGGCTCATGGAACCTCCCGATGGACGAGATGGCTGCCATTATCGACAACGCCGTCATGAACGGCTACACCGTAGCATGGGGTGGTGATGTGTCAGAGAGCGGTTTCACACGCGAAGGTCTCGCACTCCTTATCGACGAGAAAGGTACACAGAGCCTTGAGGGCTCAGATATGGCAAAATGGCTCAAACTAACTCCCAAGCAGAAGCAGGACAAGCTGAAAGAGGCAGGAGTGACAGTGAAAGAGCTCACACCATCACAGGAGCAGAGACAGAAGGAGTATGACAACTGGACTCTTACCGACGACCACGGCATGCTCATCTACGGCATCGCCAAGGACCAGACGGGACGTGAGTACTACATGGTGAAGAACTCATGGGGAGAGACAGGAGAGTACAAAGGCATATGGTATATGTCAAAGAACTTCATCATAGCCAAGACCATGGACTATATGGTGAACAAGAACGCCATACCAAAGGAGATTCGCAAGAAGCTCGGCATCTAACCATAAAGACAAGATAGACAAAGGGGCATGTGTCTGAGTGAAAGCGACATCCCCTTCCCTGACAAAGACGCAGGCAAAAAGAATGACATCACAGCGCGATGAAAGAAACCTTGCAGCCTACGTCTTTGTCAGGAATGTCTATATACATGCCTACCGCATCAAAACGCGAAGCCCATAACAGGAAGCCATAGGGCGGAGAGCTGCGGATAGTGTCGTGAGACAATATCCACTGCCACAACAAACTATCATACAGCAGGCATAGCCATGTAGACGGCAAATACCATAGCTCAAAGCGGAAAGCATGAACACAACCTTCCCCTCACCCTTACCTGCAAATAAACGAAAACTGGCATCAGGCAACATACTAGACAAGCCGTCGACCAGAAACGTACAACAAAAAGAGGCAAGGCTGAGCGAAACTTGAAAAACAACAAAAAGACAAATAACACAAAACTTCCGATGCATTTCAAATGGACATATACTCCGACCTCGGAGTCTGAGGAGGATGCAGCACAGACCCTGGCCCACAAGCTGAACATCGCACCTGTGCTCGCCCGACTGCTACTGAGGCGTGGCATAACGACAGAATCGGCAGCGAAACGATTTTTCCGTCCACAGCTGACGGACCTCATTAACCCCTTCTTGATGAAGGATATGGACCTCGCCGTCGACCGACTCAATGACGCCATAGGACGCAAGGAGCGTATTCTTGTATACGGTGACTATGACGTAGACGGATGTACGGCCGTCGCCTTGGTATACAAATTCCTCCAACAGTTCTACTCAAATATAGACTATTATATCCCTGACAGATACGACGAGGGATATGGCATATCAGAGAAAAGCATAAACCACGCCCATGAGACAGGAGTCTCGCTGATAATCATCCTCGACTGTGGCATAAAGGCGATAAAGGAAATAGCATACGCCAAAAGCCTTGGCATAGACTTCATCATCTGTGACCACCATGTGCCCGACGAGACACTTCCAGATGCTGTCGCAATCCTCAACCCAAAGCGCAACGACGACTCCTACCCTTTCAAACATCTTTGCGGATGCGGGGTGGGATTCAAGTTCATGCAGGGTTTCGCACGCAGCAATGGCATACCATTCTCACAGCTGCAGCCGACACTTGACCTCTGCGCCATAAGTGTCGCGGCAGACCTCGTCCCCATAGAGGGAGAGAACAGGATTCTGGCCTATCATGGCCTCAGGCAGATGAACCAGGCACCATCGACCGGACTGAAAGCCATAATAGAAATATGTGGCATGACAGGACGGCAGGTGACAATGAGCGACATAACATTCAAGATAGGACCGCGGATAAACGCAAGCGGAAGGATGGAGAACGGACGCGAGAGCGTTGACCTTCTCGTGGAAAAAGACTATGACAGGGCACTCAAGATTGCGGACAACATAAACGACTATAACGAGCAGCGCAAGGACATCGACAAGCAGATGACAGACGAGGCGAACCAGATTGTGGCCCGCCTTGAGAGCCAGCAACACTCAACAAGCATCGTACTGTACGACGAGAACTGGAAGAAGGGAGTCATAGGCATCGTAGCATCCCGACTGACAGAAATATACTTCAGACCGACAATTGTCATAACACGAGATGGAGACCTCGCAACAGGATCAGCACGCTCTGTAGCAGGATTCGACATATACGCCGCCATAAAGTCGTGCCGCGACCTGCTCATGAACTTCGGAGGGCATACCTATGCTTGCGGACTGACCCTCAAATGGAACGATGTGAAAAAGTTCCAGGAAAGGTTCCAGGAATATGTCGACAACCACATCATGCCAGAGCAGACGGAGCCGACACTGAACATTGACGCATACATAGAGTTCAAGGACATCACAAAGAAGCTCCACTCTGACCTGAGAAAATTCGCCCCCTTCGGCCCAGGAAACCCCAAGCCTGTATTCGCCACGGAGGACGTGTATGACTTCGGGACATCAAAGGTAGTGGGAAGACAACAGGAACACATAAAGCTGGAACTTGTCGACTCCCGCTCAAACAACATCATGAACGGAATAGCATTCGGCCAGTCGGCAGCAGCAAGATACATAAAGTCAAGACGTTCGTTCGATATCGCATACACGATAGAGGACAATATATTCAGGCATGGGGCATCGCAGCTCCAGATTGAGGATATACACAAACGATGACAATGGTGACTGCACGAGACACACTACAAGCACAGCCATCCGTGCAGACAGCCCACATATACGTAGCGAAAACAAAACCTGAAAGGATTATGGCACTCAGCAGACAGACAGGGAAACAGAAATATCCCGATTTGTAAAGAAAGATGTCGCCATCATCCTTTCCGGCTTTTTATGGGATGTCAGGTATGCTTGGGGGCGATGCGCTCATGCTGACACACAGCCACTTAGGCCATCCATAACGGAAGAGCATGACTAACGCAAGATAAAACCAATTTACAGAATCCAACACTAATAACCACTGTTCATGGATTATAGAGCTATATTGCGTAAATATTGGGGATACGAGGATTTCCGAGGGATACAACGTGAGATAATAGAGAGCATCGGATCAGGGCATGACACCCTCGGACTTATGCCGACAGGCGGTGGCAAATCCATCACATTCCAGGTGCCAGCCCTTGCGATGGATGGTGTATGCATAGTCATCACTCCGCTCATATCCCTAATGAAGGACCAGGTAGAACATCTGCGCAGGCTCTCCATACCAGCATATGCCATATCCTCAGAGCAGACACACAGCGAACAGGTAAAGATTCTTGACAACTGTATTTTCGGTGACATAAAATTCTTGTATTTATCACCCGAACGACTCTCCTCCCCTTTCTTTCTGACAAAATTGAGGCACATAAAGGTTAGCTTCATAACAGTAGACGAGGCTCACTGCATATCACAGTGGGGCTATGACTTCCGACCTGCATATCTCGAAATATCAAAAGTAAGGAGAATCCTCACCTCATGTCCTGTACTGGCGCTGACAGCCACAGCCACACCAGATGTCGTGGACGATATACAGGAGAAACTTGAATTCAGGGAGAAAAGAGTCTTCTCCATGTCTTTCAGAAGGAAGAACATAACATACACTGTCAGGGGAACAGCTGACATCGTGCACGAGGCGATACACATATTGGAAAGAGTGGAAGGCTCTGCCATCATATACGTATCGAGCCGAAGGAAGACAAAGGAGTTGAGCAAGATACTCAACAGCAAAGGGATATCAGCAACCTACTACCATGCCGGCCTCGATATAGCTGTCAAGAACAGCCACCAGAATGAATGGCAGCTGGGCGAGAGAAGAGTCATTGTCGCCACTAATGCTTTCGGCATGGGCATAGACAAGCCAGATGTGCGACTTGTGATACATGCCGATGTGCCATCATCGCTCGAGGCATACTTCCAGGAAGCGGGGAGAGCGGGACGCGACGGGCAGAGGGCTTATGCAGTGCTGCTCGTGATGAAGAGCACAAATGCCGTGCTGAAGAAACGCATCGCACAGACATTCCCACCGAAAGATGTCATTCGGGACATATACGAGCATCTCGCATACTATTATGAAATAGGTGTCGGGATGGGGAAAGGACATACCTTCATATTCCCAGTTGAGAAGTTCTGTCTGACTAACCGATACAGTCCCTTTGTTGTCAATGCGGCATTACATATTCTTGACAACTGTGGATATATATATTACCAGACAGAGCCGGACGACAGGACAAGACTGAAATTCATTCTAGAACGTGATCAGCTATATACCATGCGTGAGGTGTCGCAAGAGGAGGATAACCTCATACAGGCTCTCATGAGACAATACCCCGGACTATTCTCCGATTATAAGCTTATCTCAGAACGCTCGCTCGCCACATCTCTCGCAACGACACCCGAGCGTGTCTACATGCTCATGACCAGCCTGAGGAGAAGAGGGATAATTGACTTCATACCCCCACGCGCAGAGCCGAAACTGACATATCTTATCAATCGTGTTGATGGTAAGGATGTAAAGATAAACCATAAAGCCTATGACGATCTGCGCGATGTCATGTCAAAGCACATCGACTCAGTTATAAGCTATATCAATAACACTAATGAATGCCGGCAAATACAACTTGTCAGGTATTTCGGCGAAAAGAACTTTGAGGACTGTGGGACATGTGAGGTATGCCTTGAGAGAAAGCGTAACAGGCTCAAAGGCTCAGATACAGCCAAGAGACAGGAGACAGAATGCCAGAAACATATCATGAACCTATTATCAGACGGTGAAAAACATTCAGCCAATGAGTTGTCACACATACCATTCAATAAAACAATAGTATCGGGAGTTGTATCAGATATGATAGAAAAAGAGCTGATTCATTCTGACTCCATATTCATATGGCTGGCGCAGAAACGTTAAAGACAGTTAATCGCATAGACTTTCCTATAATTTTTCTTGGATGTATATTGGAAAATATGTACTTTTGCAAGCGTAAACAAATAAAAAACATCAATCAGTAAGTTATGAACACATCATACGCACGCTTCTTCTATTTTTACTTTTACTTTGCAGGGAACTGTGAAGCGGGAAGTTGCGTGTAGATTTCAACTTAAGATGACAGATGCTTACCAAGCACGGTAAACGCATAAAAGTCCCGCTTCAACCCTGATGACTGAAGCGGGACTTTTACATGATATAAGGCATAAAGGAAAAAAGAATGAAACGAATAGCTATACAGGGCTTTGAGGGAAGCTTCCATGACATCACTGCCCACAAATACTTTGAGGGCGAACAACTCCAGCTTGTCTGCTGCGCCACATTCGAAGAGGTCTTCGACAATATGAAGGCCGACCCGACAATGCTCGGGCTGACAGCAATAGAGAACACCATAGCCGGTTCGCTACTACACAACTATGAGCTGTTGAGGGCAAGCGGGATGAGTGTCGTAGGCGAGCATAAGACACACATCAGCCACTGCCTCTGCTGTCTTGAATCAGAGACGATAGAGGATATACGCGAAGTTCACTCCCACCCTGTAGCCCTAATGCAATGCCGCGATTATCTAAGCCGTCACCAGAGGATGAAGCTCGTTGAGGACGACGATACAGCAGGCTCGGCACGCTGGATAGCCGAGAACAAGATCAAGGGAGCAGCAGCAATATGCCATGCCGAGGCTGCCAAACTCTACGGACTGAAAATCCTCGAGAACCATATAGAGGACAACAAGCATAACTACACGAGATTCCTCGTCCTCTCCGACCCAAGGAAAGCAGATATGCTCAGGGCGATAAACCAGACAAACAAGGCATCGCTCGTCTTCTCTCTCCCACACGAGGAAGGGTCATTGTCACAGGTGCTCTCAATCCTCAGCTTCTATAAGATGCAGCTGACCAAGATACAGTCTTTGCCGATAATAGGCTGCGAATGGGAATATATGTTCTACGTCGATGTTACATACGATGACATCATAAGATACCGTCAGGCTATCGACGCCATTATACCACTGACAAGAGAACTGACAATACTCGGAGAGTACAGGGCTGCCTGAGCCTACGACACCACAAACAAGAACAGACAAACAACCGGAATATATGATACAACCAGCAGAAAGACTGAACAACGTTCAGGAATACTACTTCAGTCGCAAACTTAAGGAAGTGGCACGCATGAATGCTGAGGGCAAGGATATAATATCACTTGCCATAGGCTCGCCTGATATGCCACCTTCTCCAGAGACCATAGAGAAGCTCTGTGAAGTGGCACACGACCCTGACGCACATGGTTACCAGCCAACCTCAGGCACACCAGAACTGAGAGAAGCCATGGCAGGATATTATAAGAGGTGGTACGGTGTGGACATTGACCCGAGAACAGAAATACAGCCTCTCATTGGTTCAAAGGAGGGCATTCTGCATATAACACTGGCATTCTGCAATCCGGGCGACAAAGTGCTTGTTCCTAACCCCGGATACCCGACATACACCTCGCTATCAAAGATTCTCGGACAGGAGATAGTCAATTATAACCTGCGTGAGGACAAAGGTTGGCAGCCAGACTGGGAACAACTTGAGAAAATGGATCTCAACGGAGTGAGACTGATGTGGACAAATTACCCGAACATGCCTACAGGCGGCAATGCCATGATGGAGACATACATCAAGCTCGTCCGTTTCGCCCAGAAGCATGATATCGTCGTCGTAAATGACAATCCCTACTCGTTCATCATCAACGAGCACCCAATATCCCTCCTGCAAGTTCCGGGAGCCAAGGATTGCTGTATAGAGCTCAACTCCATGTCCAAGAGTCACAACATGCCAGGTTGGCGTGTCGGACTATGCGCCACGAACGCGACATTCATATCATGGATTCTGAAGATAAAGTCAAATATTGACTCCGGAACATTCAGGGGACTCCAGCTTGCCGCGGCACAAGCCTACCACAACAGCGACGAATGGCATCACACGGCAAACTTCCAGACATATAAAAGACGGCGCGACATAGCCGAGGAGATAATGAAGACAATGGGATGCACATTCGACACATCACAGGTTGGAATGTTCCTTTGGGGACGCATACCTGACTCATACAAAGACTGTGAGGAACTGACAGAGCGCATACTTCATGAGGCACGAGTATTCATAACACCAGGCTTCATATTCGGCTCCAATGGCAACAGGTATGTACGAATCTCCTTATGCGCCAAAGACGAGAAGATGCGTGAGGCTCTTGGGAGAATCAGAGCTGCCTTAGGCTGAGAACAGCCACCCCCACACTAAAAAAGGTAGACATACACACACAATGGTAATAAGGGCGGCATCCCCCCCCCCTCTCACAGTTAAGACACCCCAGAACGTTTTCGGTAAGCCAAATGAGCAGAGACCAAGCTTGCTTGGGCTATGCCATGGCGAGAATTTTCGTTCAAGCGAGAGCAGAACATTAAGCTTGCTTAATTGTTATGCCGAGTGCAGACGAAAATCATCATCGATAAAACGTCTGTATTTATACGAACGTTTTCATTAAGCCAGATGAGCAAAGAGAGCTTGCTCGCTTTGGCTTGGCGAGAAAAGGCCGGATAAAATCCAATGCATAAATGGGTTATGCACCCCAACACTCGCAATAGAATATCAATAAACATTTAGCAATAATACAACAAAATTTTCATATATTATGGAACTACAACTTCTCCCCCTTAACATCCCAAGCGACCAAGAGCGCCCGTTCATCATTGCAGGCCCGTGTTCTGCTGAGACTGAAGAGCAGATAATGTGTACAGCAAAGCAGCTCGCAGAGAAAGGCTGCCACAACTTCCGTGCAGGAGTATGGAAACCACGCACCAAACCAGGAGGTTTCGAAGGACACGGCGAGCCAGCCCTGAAATGGATGGAGCAGGCAAAGAAAGAGACAGGTATGCTCGTGGGCACTGAGGTCGCGACACCCGAGCATGTCGAGCTCGCCATGAAATATGAAATGGATATACTATGGATTGGAGCACGCACCACAGCTAACCCCTTTGCGATGCAGGCACTTGCAGACGCCATGAAAGGCATTGACAAGCCAGTGCTCGTGAAGAATCCTGTCAATCCAGACCTTGAGCTATGGATAGGAGCACTCGAGCGTCTCAATGCTGCCGGCATAAAGAGGCTCGGCGCCATACACCGCGGATTCTCATCCTACGACAAGACAATCTACCGCAATCTGCCTATGTGGCAGATACCTATAGAGCTTCGCCGACGCATACCAGAACTCCCCATCATCTGTGACCCTTCCCACATGGGTGGAAAACGCGAGCTTGTCGCTCCACTCTGCCAACAAGCCATGGACCTTGGATTTGACGGACTGATGGTAGAGAGCCACTGCGACCCAGACAAGGCGTGGTCCGACGCTAAGCAACAGGTCACGCCCGACGTGCTTGACTATATACTCTCCATACTACAGGTGCGCGAGGCAAAATATACTACAGAGGGTATCAACCAGCTCAGGAAACAAATTGATGACCTTGACAACAAGCTCATGGAGATACTGTCTAAGCGCATGAGAGTATGCCGCGAGATAGGACAGTACAAGAAAGAGCATAACATGACTGTGCTGCAAACCGGACGCTACACAGAGATTCTCGACAAGCGAGGAGCACAGGGTGCATTGTGCGGCATGAGCGCTGACTTCACGAAACAGATATTCGAGCATATCCACGAGGAGTCTGTACGCCAGCAGCTCGAGATAGTGAACAAATAACCCACACACATCTACCCCTGTAGCCTTCCCCCCACACACGGACCGCTAAAGAGACAATGACAGGAAGATAAAAATCCATTTTATTCCCCCACCCTCTCATCCTGACGAGAGAGGGAGGGGGATAAGGATAAAGTCTCCATTACCCCCATCCTTCCAACAATGCCGCATATCTCCCCAGCACAAACAAGACAAGATGTCGGGGATACAAACTATGTGTGGGGATGATGCGTAAGACCACAGAGTGACTATTCACAGCACGCACTGTAAGTGCAATAATAGCCCCCCCATTGAAGAGGGAGTAAGGGAATTTTGACAATGCGCACTGTTAAGTTCGGGATATTCGCGAAACCATAGTTCTATTCGCTGAATAGTTACACCACAGAGACCAAGAATAAGAAAAATATGAAAATCCTTATATTAGGAGCAGGCAAGATGGGCTCGTTCTTCATCGACCTGCTCAGCTTTGACCATGAAGTGGCAGTCTATGAGCGCGACCCGCACCGTCTGCGATTCACATACAACTGTCAGCGTTTCTCATCGTTGGACGAGATAGACACGTTCAATCCAGAACTCGTCATCAATGCCGTCACGGTCAGATACACCATGTCAGCTTTCGACGAGGTGATACCCCATCTCCCCGAGAGCTGCATATTGTCAGATATAAGTTCTGTCAAAACCGGACTGAAGGAGTACTACGAGAAGACAGGGTTCAGATACGTGTCCACCCACCCTATGTTCGGTCCCACATTCGCCAATCTCAACCAGCTGTCAGAGGAGAATGCCATTATCATCAGCGAGGGAGACTATATGGGGCGCTGTTTCTTCCGTGACCTTTACAGCCGTCTGGGACTTAACATATACGAGTACACCTTCGACGGTCACGACCGTACCGTGGCATACTCCCTCTCCATACCCTTTGTATCCACATTCACATTTGCGGCCGTCATGGAGCATCAGGACGCTCCAGGAACAACATTCAAGCGGCACATGCGCATAGCAAAGGGTGTGCTAAACGAGGATGACTATCTACTTCAGGAGATTCTCTTCAATCCTTACACACACGACAATGTCGTCAAGATACGCGAGGAGCTGAAAACACTCCTCGACATAATTGACGACAAGGACCCTCAGCGCATGCACCATTTCCTCTCAAAAATACGCCATAATGTCGAGCAGGACATTAAGGACTTGAGATAAAGAGGTGGGGGAATTTCGGCTTTTGTCATTTTCCAGATGACACCGGGCTTTACCTGGGGTCCAAAAATCCACCTGCACGGAGAACAAATATTTACTATCTTGCTTGGAAACATTAAAGAGGACAGGAATCACGCATAACATAAATGCAATACCTTCACAGCATGCGGAAAAGCCATGAGATACTATACAGAATACGAATCCCCATTGGGGACTATCATTATGCTATCCGAAGGCGCAGCCCTCACAGGGCTATATATGCTGGAAGGAAACCGGTATGTAGACACCATACTGTCTAGAACCGAGGACAAGGCCAACGTTTTCGTTAAGCCAAATGAGCAGAGGGTTCAAGCTTGCTTGAATACCATGCCATGGCGAGAAAACGAAGGCGAAGCCAACGTTTTCGTTAAGCCAAATGAGCAGAGGGTTCAAACTTGCTTGGATACCCTGCCATGGCGAGAAAACGAAGGCGGAGCCAATGACAGTCTTGTAGTTTTCAGTGAGACACGCCTCTGGCTCGACCGTTATTTCAGCGGAGACAGACCTGTCAAAATGCCAAAGATAGAGCTCAAGGGGTCGGCATTCCAGAAAGAAGTGTGGGGTGCGCTGTTGTCTGTCCCATATGGTAGCGTGACGACATACGGCCAGATAGCAAAGGTTACAGCAGAAAGAATGGGACGCAGAAGCATGTCGGCCCAGGCTATAGGGAATGCTGTTGGGCGCAATCCTATCATGATTCTGGTACCATGCCACAGAGTGATCAAGGCTGATGGTAGCATAGGGGGATTCTCTGCAGGAGTGGAGAGGAAGAAGTGGCTTCTGGAGCACGAGAGTCGAGCTTGCTTGGCTATGCCGAGTGCAGCCGATATTCAACGGAAGTTAATTGTGACGGAAGAAGATAAAGTCAACTGACGACAAGCCGAGAGCAATATCAAGCTCACCTTGAATATTGCCGAGACGGTAAGGAGGAAGGCGAAGCCAAAACATCTGTATTTATTCGAACAGGAAAGCCCCGCAGTCACTTGAAGTCTGACATAAGCTCTCTCGAGACTTTCCCCGTCACGAACTCTGGCAGATTATACGATTTCATAATCCTCTTATAGTGCGAGGCGTCAGGCTGAGGCAGCAGGAATGGCTTTGACAACTTTCCCTCCTCATCAATATGCACAATGTATGGACGTGTATAGAGCCCGTCGTCCTGACGGCTCGCCATAACCATCCAACGCGAGTTGCTGCTCCAAGAATGATACGATGCTCTGAAATCAGGCAGCATAGAGACAGGTTGGGCAGACAGTATTCCATCAACCGGAAGCATCATCAGGCGTGCCTCTTTGTGCCATATGGAGAAATTGCCATAGTCAGATAGAGTGAACACAAGATGACGTGCATCAGGAGAACAACGTGGGAATGATACGCTCTTCTGTGTCAAGTTGGCATCATAGATTATGGTAACAGTATCCCCAAACTGTTTCCTATCTGCGTCAAAACCTATACTGCAAAGGGAATAGTGCACCTTATCATAATCAGACGGGATGTCGACGCTGTCTGCTGAGCAGAAATAAAGAGTCTTGCCATCCGGGCTCCACGACGGGAAAGTCTCAAACTTCGTCCCCGACATCAGCAAGGGACAACGTATGAGAGAATCTGTCTCAAGGTCATACACAACAATATCAGAAGAGAAATCGAAGACTTCTATCCTGTTACGGTCAGTGGTGTGGAACATCTGCTTTGTGTCATTCTGCGAGAAAGCGATGAATCTTCCGCCCGGATGCCAAGACGGATAGACGAGGGATTTAGGAGAGACAAGTTTACGCAGATTCGCTCCTGGACTGCCGACATACGTACCTGGGTAATTCTTACGGAGATGTATCATCACCTGTTCAGGATTATAGTTACAGAAAGAGTGACAGTTCATGCAGCCTCCATCTGTCTGTCGGTTTGTTATAATGGATTCCTCATCGTAATTCTCAACATTACGCTGGTAGATGCCCATTTCATTCCATACCTCGTAACCTGGCTCTATCAGACGGTATACTAACGTGTTATCGATGGAATCTGGGGAAATATGAATGTCGAAAGGCTCATACTCCACCCACTTGCCATTTTTCTTTCCTTGTATGGTTACGGAAATGGTTTGGGAATGTTCCTTGAGAATCTTCCAATCACTTTCGGAGACACAGAAGCCGTCTTCGCCTTCGCTGGCTACGACAATGCACTCTCCTCCGGAAGAGAATACAGCCTGCAGGTTTTCAAGGGATTCTGTACTGTCTGTAAGTGCGAAAGTTGGTGGTGATAGATTCACCGGGAGGAGTGTTCCTGAGTAATCGGGGAATATAATCGCAGCCTTCCCCAAGCGTTCTGCCTCTTGCTTTGAAAGTGTGCATGCTATCAGGCAAAACGTTGCAAAGAAGTAGAAAATGTGTTTCTTCATTTTGTTGTCCTTGTTATTTGTTTGTATAAATACAGACGTTTTCTCCGCCATGCAAAAGTGAGCAAGCTCTCTGTCTTATGGCTTATCGAAAACGTTGAGCTTGTCTTATCGTAGGGGTTGAGTGACTGTTCCCTTTAGTCTTTTATATGCCTCCCCAAAATATTTCTGTTCAGTCAGTTTATATTCAGGGAACTCCTCGCAAAGGTTAATAAACCTTTTGTCATAACGGGCAAGCAGGTAAAGGCTTCCAAGATATTGAAGGGTGGTGATGCATTGCCTGCTGCCTCTTGTCTGACGGGCAATATTCAGAAGGTCATCGTCAAGACCTTTTATTCCGGAGAAGCGATTGTCGGCAATAAGTGCTTTCCGTTTTATTCCGTATTCTGGGTCTTTCTCTACAGCAACATCATTGTAAAGGAAATTCTCTTGCTTCTCTGCCCATTCTTTATAGAAAAGAGTTTTCTTTAACCATAGCAGGTACTTCTCTGCCACACGGTAATGCCCGTAGATGATGTTTGTCTGTACAAGCCGTTGTAACATGCGTGGGGACATATTGTTTTTCTTCTCGTTCAACTCAAAGGCATAGCGTTGAGACTGGGCGACATGCCCCATGGAATAAAATATATCACTCAATAGAACAGCAAAATCTTCATTCAAAAGAACATCATTGTATATAGAACGGATATCACGACACGGATTGTCAAAAAGGCGGTCACCAATGAGCCCTTCTTCTGCAAGTGACATATTTAGGAAATTCTGGCTGAGGAGATTAGTGATTGTTCTCTCTGGATCACATTTCTCGATGATGCCTTTCCAGTCTCGTTCTCTTGTCATAATGCTCAAACAGACATAATCATTGTTTGGTTTACCAGACTCTGTGAAGCGTATTGTCAGCACTTGTAGGCCTATAGGACTGAGGAATGTGAGCATTCCAAATGCGTAACAAGATGCAGGGAGAAAGGAAAGGAGAAGGGCTTGTGCTTTCTTTGTTATTATTCTTGTTATAGTAAGCGATGTGATTGCCACGAGAACAGTTCCGATTGTCATCACCGTCACTCCTTTTCCTGGAGTTGCAAAAAACTGAAGGAAGAAAGTGCGTATAATTTCCCCCACTCCATTCTGTGATATCTGTTCACGGAGTATATGTCTGTCCCAATAAAAAGTGCCCATACCTTCAGAATACATCAATACTGATGAAGAAATGTAGAAAATCGATATAGAGACAATAGTTGTGAGAGCAATGACTATAAGGATATTTAGTGTTGTTTTGTTCATTAGTCAGTAATTGTTAGGTTTTCTTATGCATAAGCAATGCAGAGTTGTATGCAGATTTCGTAATAGCAATGCAAAGGTAGTGAAAAGATGGTGAAGGACAAAATAATATCAAACTTTTATTGAAAGAATAATTGTTGAGGCTTTCTATGAAGGGGAGAAACTTCAAAAAAAAGACATGGGAAAACGGAATAATTCAAATCGCCACAATTCTTTTGAACTGTGGCGATTTGAATTATTCCGTTAATACATTATATGTATAAGTAGGTGCGCAGAAATATTTTTGTAATACTTGTATTGATTAGTGATTCAGAATCAGTATGTGATATAAACGAGTGTAGCAACGCCTACTTGACTGTTGTCACTTGCTGATAATGCGCAGTAGGCGGTGCAAGGATTATACAGATAATCCTGCACACCTACTTATTGAATGTTGTTTATTCTTGAGTTTCGTAACCCTCGTTCTGGTCACAAGCAGGATTCTTGATGATCTCGTCTTCTGGAATAGGCATGAACATCTTTGCCATGTTGAAGTCGAAGTTACGAGCTGTTCTCCACTGTGTGATGGTCTCCTTACCAACTGTAGGAAGAGAGTTCTTTGGATATACTGTATTTACATGGTCCTCAAGGAAACCAGATTTGTGAAGGTCAGAACGGAGGTAAGGCTCAGCACTGAATTCCTTACGACGCTCCTCGCCAAGAGCAACCAACCAAACAGGTGAAGAGTAACCCATCTCTGCCTTGCGAGCTGTGTAATACTCTTTTGCAGAAGGAACAGAAACCGTTTTTGTATTGAATGGGAATGGATAGCCTTCGAGATCTACTGCATCTCCGCGACCGTCACTGTCGCCATAGAAATCAGCAACCTTCTGGTGCATGGTTATGAACTTAGAAAGGTCTTTTCCAACCTCATTATTACCGAAGGCACGCTCACGAATCATATCAATGTATGCCCAGCCTTCTGCTTCTTTTCCAAGACGGAAGCAGCACTCTGCCTGATCGAGTATAACGTTTGCAAAACGCTTGAAGTAGATATGGTCAGGAATCCAGAGAGCACCTGTTGCCCAATCGGTACCACGACCGTTACGCCAGTGCTTTGTAGAGTAAACAGTTGGAGCAGGATCTGCTGAAGCCCAGTGGAAACCACACCATCCGACAAACTCCTGATTGAATGGGTTATAGCCAATTGGGTGAAGAGGGTCGTATTTACCGTTACCGCCTTCATCGTCCATCTTATAGGCATCATATTCAGCCTGACTGAAGACGCCATCCTTGTAGCCGCGAAGGTACTTGCTGTTTGCTTTGAGCCAGTTTGAAGAAGGCTTTACGCGTTGCTCCCACTTTGGGTGGTCCTTGCGAAGCTCGTAAGGAATTGTTGCAGATACCATTGATGCATCACGACGCTTGTCGAAAGAGCCGGCATATTTTCCTTCAAGATAATTTTCAAAGCAATCATAAAGTTCATAAGACATCTGGTATGTGCCCCAAGCACCATTTGAAGTAGGACCAAAATAGAATCCTGTCCAACCACGGGCACCTGCATTGTCGTTATCATCCCAAGAGCCCCACTTGTCGCCGGAGTTCAGCACAATCTGCCAGATAGCCTCCTTTGGCCATGCCTCGTCAGCATCGTAGAGAACAGAGTAAGAAGGAGAAAGCTCATACTCGCCACTGTTTATTACCTGCTGGAATGCTTCGTAAGCCTTCTGATAGCACTCATTAGCCTTGTCAGGACATGTAAACGCTTTCCACATGTATGCGTCGCCAAGGAATGTAAGTGCCATACCCTTTGTGCAACGACCGTACTGAGGAACTCCTGTAAGACCATCAAATGGTTTCCAGTCAAGAAGTTCTGCCGCTCCCTGGAAGTCCTGAATAACAAAGTCCCACATTTCCTCAAAGGTCTTTGCGCGCTCCTTTGTTGGAGTGTTGTTGAAGTTCTCACCGGTTACGAGGAGTGGTACTCTTCCAAAGGTGTTGGCAAGTGCAAAGAACTGGAATCCGCGGAGTGCCATTGCTTCACCCTTGAGGTGACGCTTGGTATTCTCTGTGAGATTTGTTGCTGTCTCAAGACCAGCGAGGAAGTCATTACAACGGGAGGCACATGCATAAGACTGACGCCAGAAGTCACGAAGCTGCTCGTTCTTTGCTGTCCAGTTCTGTGTCATGAAGTCCTTGTCCCATCCTGAAGCCTGGGAATCCATTGTTGGATGGAGACCGTTGAAAATCCAATACTTATAAGGGTCGTCGTTCTTTCCACTGCGACGGTGAAGGAGGTCGTAACAACCTGTCATACCCTTGATGGCGCTTTGGTCTGTCTCGAACATGGCATCTTCTGCAAGCAATGAGTAGTGGGTCACATCAAGAAATTTATCATTGTCACAAGATGTGAAAGCCAGACATCCAACAACTGCAGCGCCGAAAAGCTTTATAATATTTTTCATAATGTAAGTCTGTATTATTTTTTTAGAAAGTTACGTTAACACCGAAGTTGTAAGTACGTGGCATTGGGTAGCGACCTGTATCAAGACCGGTATAGAGAACTGAGCCCTGGCCACACTCCGGATCACCATACTTATTGTAGGAAGAGATGCAAAGAAGATTCTGGATACCTACATAGAAGCGAGCATTCTGAATCTGAAGCTTCTGGGAAATCTCACGTGGCAAAGTATAGCCAATCTGGAGGTTAGAAATCTTCAGGAAGTCGCCGTTCTTAACCCATGCGTCACTTGCACGCATGTTGTAGTTCTTGTCAACGATAGAAAGGCGTGCCTCTGTACCGTTAGGATTAGATGGAGACCATGCTGCAGCAGCTGCTGACTTGAGTATGTTTGGTGAACAGCCATCGTCAGAAGAGAACACATTTGTAAGACGCATTGCTGAGTAAGAATAAATCTTCTGACCGAGCACACCATGCATCTGCATGTTTGCATCCCACTGCTTGTATGTTACACCAATATTGAAACCGTAGTTGAAGGAAGGGAATCCGTTACCGAGAATATCCATATCCTGACTGTCTATCTTCTTGTCGCCATTGAGGTCCTTGAAGCGATAGTCACCAATGTTCACCTCTGCAGCATCGATACCTCCGCTCATAGCTGCCTTGTAAGCATCAAGTTCTTGCTGGTTGCGGATAATACCATCTGTTCGATAGCCATAGAAAGAGCCTACAGCCTCACCCTCCATGCTGATAGAGTGGTTGCCCCAGTGATAACCGTCTGCAGAACCTACTGCACCTGTGTTTGAACCGTCTCCAGTTCCTGCACCAGAAGAGTCGGAGTTTGTTGCATAAATAGGGTCACCCATCTTCTTTACCTTGTTCTTCAATGTAGAGCCTGTGAAGGTAAGGTTGAGGGACAGATCTTTGTTGAAACGCTTGTTCCAGCCAACCATGAACTCAAAACCTTTGTTCTGAATCTCACCGTAGTTGGTGTAGATATCCTGATAACCGGAAGAAGCACGAATCTGGCGGTAGAGGAGGAGGTCCTTAGATGTACGGATGAAGTAATCCAAGCCAATTACAAGCTGGCTACCAAAGAAGGCTGCGTCAATACCGATATTTGTCTGCTCGTTGGTCTCCCACTTGAGCTTTGCATCCTTGAGAACAGGATAGAAACCTTTTTGAACATCAGGATTGTTTCCGAGACCCATGGCAGCTCCTGGAGCATAGTAAACGTACATACCGTTGACATTGAGACCATTTACAGAGAGGTCTGTAGCGCCACCTGAGTTACCTGTCTGACCCCATCCTAAGCGAAGCTTCAAGTTATCAAGCCAGTTAATGTCCTTCATGAAACTCTCCTCAGAGATACGCCAGCCAAAGGCTGCTGATGGGAATGTTCCCCAGTGGTTCATTGAGCCGAAGTTAGAAGAACCGTCGCGACGAACGGTTGCAGTGAAGAGGTAGCGGTCCAGGAGTGAGTAGTTGAAACGTCCGAAGTAAGAGATTCCGCGCACCTCAAGGTTCAGGGCACCATTACCCTTGCGGCTGTCAAACTTATTTGTTGTAAGGCTGATATCACGGTTGTTAGCAGACTCGAAACCTGTTGCATTGGCTCCTGTCCACTGTCCATACCAACGTGAAACCTCATTACCGAGCATCACATTGATGTCATGTATACCATTGCCCCAATGATATGTGAGGGTATTAGAGATATAGAGTGTCTGGCTCTCGCTGTTGCTGAGGCTGAAGGCATACTCGTTGCCATCACGTGGTGCATAGTAAGCATCACCCACTGCACCTGCTCCACCGCCTGCGAGACCATTGACTACGTTTATCCACTGTCCGCCAACGTTGTTGAAGCGCTGTACATAGATACCGCCGCTGAAGTTGTTTGATGAGCCTGAGTTATAATCATAAGAGACGAGTGTCTTCCATGTTAGACCCTTGAGAGGTGTTATGGCAAGATATGCATTTGCCAGGGCGCGGTTAGAGCGGTTACGCGCTCTGTTCTCCATCTGCTTTGCATACATGTTGCCAAGTGTTGTACCCCAGAATCCGTCATTGAAGTTCTTGCCACCTGTCACCTCACCGAATGTGCCGTCAGGGTTGACAACTTGAGGCGATACATATGTGCCAGCAGGAACTCCCTGGTATGTAACGGTGCTGCTTGTCACGAAGTCCATTGAAGGGCATGCGAAGGCGAAGTCACGGAGAGACGAGAGGTTACCGAAGTTACCGACAGAGCTGTTTGAGCCGTGAGAGTCTGTATGGGTGAAGCTTACCTCAGCGCCATATTCCAAGTAGCTGTTCACCTTTGTCTTGACATTGGCACGGGCTGTAATACGCTGATACTGTGTATTTACAACGATACCGTCATTGCGGAGGAATCCGAGTGAGGCAGCATAAGTTGTCTTGTCTGTTCCGCCTGATGTTGAGATGTTGTAGTTCTGTCTCCAGGCTGAATTGGTCATAACATCCTGCCAGTCGATAGCATTACGCTTCCCGTCATATTGTGCTGTCCAGACAGGGTTCCACATGAGAGGGTTGCCGCTCGCGTCAACCTGACCGTCGTTGACACGTGCCTGACGAAGATTGGCAGCATACTGGTCAACACTGCATACATCGAGTGTGCGTGAGAGTGTCTGGAGGCCGAAGTCGGCAGTGACATTGATATTGGCGTGGCCCTTGTTTCCATGCTTTGTTGTGATCATGATGACACCGTTAGCGCCGGCAGCACCATAGATAGCAGTGGCAGAGGCGTCCTTGAGGACATCAATGCTCTCAACGTCAGATGGAGAAAGGAAGTCTGCGTTTGTGCCGACCTGGATGCCATCGACAACATAAAGAGGGGCGGCCGAGCCATTGATGGTGGCGACACCACGGATGCGTATCTGTGCTTTCGAGTCAGGAGAACCGTCCTGCATGGTTACTATCACACCAGGAGCGGCACCCTGAAGTCCCTGGCTGATATTCACAGGTGATTTCTTGAGCATTGACTCTTTATCGACAGATACTACAGAACCTGTGATGTCTGATTTCCTCATCGTGCCATAGCCGATAACGACGACATCATTAAGCATGGTGTTATCTTCCTTCAGGACAACGTTTACCTGCTGTTTGCCTGCTACGCTGACTCTTTGAGGCAGATATCCAATGTAAGAGACATTGAGGACTCCATTCTCCGCTATATTGACAGAGAAATTACCGTTAACATCAGTCACAGTACCAGTCTGTGTACCGACAACTTTCACCGTAGCGCCTGCAACAGGGCTTCCGGTTTCATCGTTTACTGTTCCCTTAACCACGTTCTGAGCCCAAGCTCCCAAAGGAAGCAAACAGAACAGGAACACTAACACTAATGGCTTTTGTAATGACTTTACAAATCTCATAAAAAAGTTGTTAGTTAGGTTAATATATAGGTTTTTATAAAAGTTAGACGGATATTTTTCATTCTCATCAACATGCCTTGACTTTGGGTCATATCCCAGAAGACTGGAAAGTTCCACCGTTTGGCTTCGCCTTTACGATTATTGCTATGTCATGATTGGAGACAACAATGTAACGAGGTGTCAGACATGTCGAGGAACAAGGGTGGCATGCATATTTAAAATGCTTTAAAACTCTTCTATGTTTAGGTATCTTTTCAGTTAGTTATTAGTAAAACACGATAAAAAACTTAACAAAAAAAGCCTTAATATCTGTTTACATCTTTGTTGCAAATTTATCACAAAATGCTTAATTGCTTGCACAATATTACAGAAAACCGCAATATTGTAACTTTTATTAACATTTATACTGCCGTAGTATACACATTTTAATAATCGTAAGCATTACGAATACCATAACGTATGAATTAAGATATTAGATATGGAAGATTATTGCTGCGTATGACACTGTCTTTGCAAAAGGCGACACAAAAGCCTTCTTGGGGGAGCTTGGATGAGACTGACTCGGCAATCACGACCACAGAGCTCACAGGAAATAATCAAACAGCTCAAGGCCAGAGCCATACGGGATGTAGAATTGAGTTGCAGAGCTATGATGGGGCGAGCAGCATTCAAGGCTTGGCGGCTATCTTTCTTCATCCTCACAACAGGAGGCCTGAGTTAGTTGTAACAGAACCATATGAGACGAATGGAAGAAGAAGCATCACTGTTGACATGTAGTTTCATGCCTGACTGTCATGTATGTTAATTCTCTATACCAGAAAAAGGGTATGGAAATAATGCATAGATTTCACTAAGTGTAAGCAATATGAATTGGCCTCTCATAAGCACTTTTTGAGGATGTCATTCAGAGCTTATAAGAGGCCAAAAGGTTATGAATGGGGAAAGATGGGAGACGAGGTTAAAAAATGAAAGCGGAAGAGACCGAAAAGTATCAGAATGTAACCTGCGGCATAATCACAGAATTGATGTCCGCATGTTACGCCATGTGTGTGAAACCATGGGTGAGTTGTCAGAGCGAGAATGTGAAGCCAAGGCTCCAATACTCTTTCAGCTGGAAATATCCGTATGTGTCATCACGCTTGGCGGCAGAGTCGTCAAAGCGTGGGTACACGAAGAGCTGTGTGGATATGAACTTTGAGAGCTGGAATGTCAACGTGTTCTCCCATTCCACCTCTGTCCTGTGATAGGTCGTGTATGCATACAGCCGTGACTTCAGACTTATCAGTGGTGAGAATCTCCATGAAACATCTGTCGTGAATGTCGAGCCTAAGTCCCAAAGGGTATGATGCCCCTCGTCGATACCGTATTTCTGTGCCAGGCCAAGTCTGTCGACATATTTCATGTTACCTGCGAGAGGTGATATGTTCACTGTTCCAGTAAGGCGTCCCTTGAGCCAGTTTATCTTGTAGTCCATACCGAGGGAGAGGTTGACATTGAGCGGGGAGAGGAAGTCGGAGTAGACGACAGGGTCGTTCGATTTGTATCCGTGTGTGAACTGTGTGCTGAAAATGCCTTGCAGCGTGTAGTACCATTTACGGGAGGCTTGTATGCCAAGCTTTGATGTGAGGCGGATGAGGTCTTCGGTGCTCTTGAAGTCATGGAGCGAGTCGCCTTGTGCAGACTGCATACCGAGCTTCATCTCGAGTTTGTTGTCCCATTTTACCTTTTCCTTGTCGTTGTAGTTCAGCTGTATTGTGGCTGCTCCTATCATGGCATACGACGATGTGCCACCCTTGTACCAGTTGCCAGAGACATAGTTCTGGATGAACTGCAGCGAATAGTCGCCAACATATTTCCAGAAGTTTGGCCTGACAGTGACAAGGTCGAGACTGTTGGGTATATCAGCCGGTGTTGTTATAATAATAGGTGTCTCCTCTGTCTGGCTTGTCATGACGACATCATTCTTCACAGGCTCTTGTGGTTTGAACTCTATGTCACCATTTTGTCTGATACGCCCATCTGTGTCGAACACCATTTCTGGATGAGCGAGGTACATAGACATCAATGCGCGGTCAGCCAGCGAACGTGTTTCAGAGACACTGTCAAGCGAGAACAGGCGGTGGGGGACACCGTGGTAGAATGTCAATGGTGTGAGCACATCATAATGTTCCATACGGCTCACAGGCTTGTATCGGGACAGCGAGTCAGGGACAGCGGCTGTCTTGCCTGACGCAAAGAGAGAATCCCGCAACAGGCGAAGGGAGTCTACGTAGTGCCTGATGCTGGCACCACGATGGGCGAATGATGAGCGGCGTGAAGACGAGGATATGTTTGTTGTCTGTGCCAAAGAATAGTCGGCAGACAAGAGGAGAATAAGCAAAAAGGATACGAATCCTATCATGAACGCCTTGCCAGGCTTCATAATATCGAGGACACGAGAGGTCAAAAGTTTATGTATGTTGCTACACATAATATCTATCTGAATGTTTGTACGTTATATTTCAAATATGAGACAACAGCCTTAAGAGGAGAATATGGCAAGCATCAGTATCTTCAAAACAAGGTAGAGACACGACGTAGTAGACCAAGTACTCTGACTCGAGGGGATACCATTTGTATGAATACAGGCGTTATGCGTCCCGCAAAAGGCAGCACAAAGATAAAGATAATATTTTAAAAATGTTATTTATTTAGAGATATTTTTGCGTATATTATATTTTTGTAGTATTTTTGCATCTTGAACACTGCCGGCCACAGACAACAGTCAGGAAGCATGGCATAACGTCTCAGAAAGTGGCAAGGGGGCCATGGATGTCCACTCTGGCAGACGACTGGGGGCAGGATGTTCCACGGGCTGTTCCGCCTTGGCGAGAAAGGCTACGGGTAGGCGAGCAAAGCTCGGGAATGAACAAATGATTTCGTTAAGCCAACGATTCCGTTAAGCCAAAAGGCCAAAGAGGTATTGCTCATGACATTCGCCATGGTGAGAAAAGGCAGGATGAAATCCAAGGATGAAATTCAACATAAAAATATAAATGGACAAAAACACTATCACAGGATTTGTGCTTATCGCGCTTGTGCTCATAGGATTCGGATGGTACAACCAGCCATCTGCCGAGCAGATAGCCGAGGCAGCACGTCAGGATTCAATCGCACAAGTAGAGAGGAAAAAAGCCGAGGCACAGCAGAAACAAGCCGAGGCACAGCAGAAGGCCAAGGCCGAGGCCGTGGAGGAAGACTCCACATCACTCTTCTACACCGCAAAGAAAGGCACATCGACTGACATCATCCTCAAGAACACGAAGCTTGAGGTGTATATCCCCACCAAGGGAGGCACGGTGGCAAAAGCCGTAATAAAGAACTTCAAGGACCGCGAGGGGAACAAGGATGTCACGCTCTTTGACAAGAAAGACCAGACATTGAGGTTCATGTTCGAGGGCAAGGAGGAGAACATCTCGACAGCCGACCTTTTCTTCACACCTTCAGCCCAGACTGACACTACCGTAACAATGACAGCAGTGGCAGCGCCAGGCAAGGAGCTCATCATCACTTACAGCCTTGGCAAAGACTATCTCCTCCACACCCAGGTAAGCATGAAGGGCATGTCGGGGCTTTTCCCGCCATCATGCAAGACGATGGACATAGAATGGACCGACCGTTGCCGCCAGCAGGAGCGGGGCTTCACATTCGAGAACAGATACGCATCGCTGACATGGCATGAGGCAGAGGGTGGCACAGACTACCTCAACGAGACATCAGAGAAAGTCGATGAGCCAATAGAGACGGTGACAGACTGGATAGCATTCAAGAACCAGTTCTTCTCTGCCGTAATCATCAGCCGTGACAACTTCAAGGAGGGCGCACTGGTTTCGAGCGTGCCACAGGAGAAAGGCTCTGGCTATCTGAAAGACTATACAGCACGGCTGAAGACACAGTTCGACCCCACAGGCTCACGCCCATCCGAGTTCGAGTTCTACTACGGCCCCAACGATTTCCGCCTGCTGAAGGATGTGGAGAAGGAAAGCACATTCGGCAAGGACCTTGAGATGGAGCGCCTGGTATACCTCGGATGGCCACTGTTCCGCATCATAAACAGATGGTTCACACTGTACATCTTCGACTGGCTGACAGCTATGGGCATACCAATGGGTATCGTCATCATCCTCATCACACTGATACTCAAGGCACTGACATACCCAATGGTAAGGAAGAGCTACATGTCATCGGCAAAGATGCGCGTGCTCAAACCGAAACTTGAGGAGGCTACCAAGCAGTACAACAAGCCCGAGGACCAGATGAAGAAGCAGCAGGAGATGATGATGATGTATTCACGCTACGGTGTCTCTCCGATGTCCGGATGCCTCCCTATGCTCATACAGATGCCTATCTGGATAGCCATGTTCAACTTCGTCCCTAACGCCATACAGCTGCGCGGACAGTCATTCCTATGGATTGACGACCTCTCCACCTACGACCCCATAATAGAGTGGGGAGAGAATCTGTGGCTCATTGGCGACCACCTGTCGCTGACATGTATCCTCTTCTGCGCATCGAACCTCCTGTACTCGTGGTTCACAATGCAGCAGCAGAAGGACCAGATGGTAGGCCAGCAGGCAGAGCAAATGAAGATGATGCAGTGGATGATGTTCCTCATGCCGCTCATGTTCTTCTTCATGTTCAACGACTACTCTGCCGGCCTGAACTTCTACTACTTCATCTCACTCCTCTTCTCTGCTATCATAATGTTCGTACTGCGCAAGACCACAAACGACGAGAAACTCCTCGCGAAACTCGAAGAACGATACAAAGAGAATATGGCCAACCCTAACCGCAAGGCTTCCGGCTTATACGGACGACTGGAGGAGATGCAGCGCAAACAGGCGGAGATGGAACGCCAGAGACAGGAACTCAGAAAGAAAAGATTAGGACATTAACCCCCAGAAAGCTGTGGGCGGGGGAAAACCTGCCCACAGCGATATTCAAAAGAAACTATCATATATGGTCAAAGCATTTATAGCAACAGCGGCATTGGCAATGACAACAACAGCCTTAATGGCAGGGACACAGACCGCAAACATCGGCAAGACAGACGCAAAGACACTGGGTACGGAGCTTATGACACCAGAGGCTTTGTGGGCCATGGGACGCATCTCGGCAGCAGCGCCATCACCCGACGGGAAGACTGTCGTATACCAAGTAGGGTATTACTCCGTGAAAGAGAACCGCAGCCACCATGTCCTTTACATAATAAACACTGACGGAAGCGGGCAGAAGTTGCTCACCACATCATCAAAGAACGAGACTGACCCAGCATGGATTGACGGAGGAAGACGCATTGCATACCTTACAAGCGAGAGCGGAAGCTCACAGCTATGGTCAATGCTCCCCGACGGTACAGACCGCAGACAGATGACAAACGACAAGCTGGACATTGAGGGGTACAAGTTCTCACCTGACGGACAGAAGGTAATACTCATCAAGTCACTGCCTTACAACGACATCATACAGCCAAAGCACAAAGATCTCCCGAAAGCGACCGGCCGCGTCATTACCGACCTCAACTATCGCCACTGGGACCATTATGTGGAGAGCATCAGCCATCCTTTTGTGGCTGATGTCAACAACGGTAGTGTCAACGAGGGGAAGGACATTATAGATGGCGAGCCATACGAGTGTCCGATGGCACCTTTCGGCGGTGTGGAGCAGCTCGACTGGAGCACAGACTCTAAGACTATAGCCTACACATGCAGGAAGAAAACCGGGCGCGACTATGCTATATCAACAGACTCTGACATATTCTTATATAATGTAAGCGATGGCACAACACGCAACATATGCAAGAGTGAGAGTTTCAAACAGCCTGAGACCGACCCTACAAAGACCATGCAGACACAGGAGATAAACTCAGACAAATATGCTGATGAGAACATGGGTTACGACCAGAACCCCTCTTTCTCTCCTGATGGAAAATACATAGCATGGCAGTCGATGAGACGCGACGGATACGAGTCTGACCGCATGAGACTATGCGTTTATAACCTCACGACAGGCCAGAAGACCTACGTGACAGAATCATTCGACTCGAGCGTAGAGGCATTCTCATGGTCTAAGAACTCTAAGAGCATCCACTTCATCGGTGTTTGGCATGGTTGCATAAACCTATACAAGACAACACTTGGCGGCATAGTGACAAAGCTCACTGACGACAAGATGGACTTCGGGAACATTCAGGCGATGGCATCATCTGCCAAAAAGGGAGATGACCTTCTGCTCATGTCACGCCACAGCATGTCACAGGGCGACGAGCTGTATATCGTCACTCCAGGGAAAGACTGCAAAACAACAAAGATATGCCAGCTGACAAACGAGAACACCGACTTCTACCAGCAGCTGAAGTTCGGCAAGGTCGAGGAGCGCTGGGTGAAGACATCTGACGGCAAGGACATGCTGACATGGATAATCTTACCACCCAACTTTGACCCTAACAAGAAATACCCTACCCTTCTCTTCTGCGAAGGCGGCCCCCAGAGTCCTGTGAGCCAGTTCTGGTCATACCGCTGGAACTTCCAGATCATGGCAGCCAACGGATACATAGTAGTGGCCCCTAACCGCCGTGGACTCCCAGGTTTCGGCAGCGAATGGTGCGAGGAGATATCCGGCGACTGGACAGGACAGTGTATGAAAGACTACCTCTCTGCCATCGACGACGCTTGCACCCTGCCTTATGTTGACAAAGACCGCCTGGGATGCGTAGGTGCAAGCTTCGGTGGATTCTCCGTATACTTCCTTGCAGGACACCATGAGAAGCGCTTCAAGGCTTTTATTGCTCATGACGGAGCTTTCAACCTTGAGTCAATGTATACAGACACAGAGGAGATGTGGTTCTCTAACTGGGAATATGACGACGCATTCTGGAACAAGGACAAGACAGAGCGCGCCAAGAGAACATACGACAACTCTCCCCACCGTTTCGTTGACAAATGGGACACACCGATACTGTGCATCCACGGAGAGCTTGACTATCGCATAAACGCCAACCAGGGCTTCGGAGCCTTCAATGCGGCACGCATGAAAGGCATACCTGCCGAGCTGCTGATATTCCCTGACGAGAACCATTGGGTGCTAAAGCCGCAGAACGGTGTGCTATGGCAGCGCACGTTCTTCTCATGGCTTGACAAATGGCTGAAGAAATAAGCCGCACAGGCACAGAATACCATTCTGCCTGAACCATTTCACAAATAAGGCAGAATTACGCTTCGGCATTGCGAACGACACCAATGGAGACACATCCGTGGAGGAAATCATGCCGGAAGCTGTTGAATAAAAATAACAAAACGCCTCATTGACAGAGACATAAAGACTACCATCAATGGCAAAAGAGAACGAGACAGTCGAAGAGAAGAAAGAAGTGCTCAACTTCATAGAGCAGATAGTAAAGAAAGACCTTGCAGAAGGAAAGAATGGCGGAAGACTCCAGACACGTTTCCCGCCCGAGCCTAACGGATATCTGCATATTGGCCACGCAAAAGCCATCGCAATGGATTTTGGCGTAGCAAAGAAGTTCGGTGGCGTATGCAACCTGCGCATGGACGACACAAACCCACAGAAAGAAGACACTGAATATGTAGAGGCTATAAAGCGTGATATAGAGTGGCTCGGATTCAAATGGGGGAAACTCGTATACGCATCAGACTATTTCCAGGACCTGTGGGATTTCGCAGTATGGTGCATAAAGCAGGGAAGAGCATACGTTGACGAGCAGTCGGCAGAGACAATCGCACAGCAGAAAGGCACACCGACAACTCCAGGAACTAACTCACCATTCCGCGACCGCCCTGTAGAGGAGAGCCTACGCCTGTTTGAGGAAATGAACTCTGGCAAGATGGAGCCGGGCAAGATGGTCCTGAGGGCAAAGATAGACATGGCATCACCTAATATGCACTTCCGCGACCCATTCATGTACCGTGTCCTGAACATGGAGCACTGGCGCACAGGGAACAAGTGGAACGCATACCCCATGTACGACTTCACACACGGACAGTCAGACTATCTCGAAGGGGTGACCCACTCTATATGTACACTTGAGTTTGTACCACATCATGAGTTGTATGACCTCTTCGTGACATGGATAAAGGAATGGAAGGGCGAGACAGAGAACATAGAGGACAATAGACCACGCCAGTTCGAGTTCAACAAGCTGAACCTCAACTATACTCTTATGTCAAAGCGTAACCTCCTCATCCTCACAAAAGAGAATGTCGTGAACGGATGGGACGACCCGCGTATGCCTACTATTTGCGGCATCCGCCGACGTGGCTACTCACCAGAGTCAATACTGAAATTCATCGACTCTATCGGCTACACCACATTTGACGCCCTCAACGACATAAAACTGATGGAAGCTGCCGCAAGGCAGGACCTCAATGAGCGTGCGACACGCGTCTCTGCTGTGCTCGACCCCGTCAAGCTGATAATAACAAACTATCCTGAAGGCCAGTCAGAGAAACTTGAAGTTGTGAATAACCCTGAGCGGCCAGAGGATGGCACACACACAATAACATTCTCACGCGAGTTGTGGATAGAACGCTCAGACTTCAAGATTGATCCAGACAAGAAGTTCTTCCGTATGTACCCAGGGAAAGAGACAAGATTGAAGGGTGCTTACATCCTCGACTGTACAGGATACAAGGTGGACGATGAAGGAAATGTGCAAGAGATATACTGCACATATGACCCAGACTCAAAAGCAGGTACACCAGGAGCCGACCGTAAGGTTAAAGGCACAATACACTGGGTAAGCTGCAGACACTGCCTCCCTGCAGAGGTGAGAAATTATGAGTGTCTGTGGACCTGTGAGAACCCACGCGATGCAATCAAGCAGTATGAGAAAGAGCACAATGTGAGAGGCATTGATGCTATGCGCCCATTCCTCAACCCTAACAGCCTCCGTATAAACACTAACGCTGTAGTAGAGGAATATGCAGCAACGCTCCCAGAATTGTCATATCTCCAGTTCAACCGTATTGGATACTTCAATATTGACCCAGACTCTAAACCTGGACATCTCGTGTTCAACTCTACAGTCGGGCTGAAAGAGAACAAAGGGAAATAAGCGCGCCCATACCCCCCTCCCACTCCATCTGGCTGATGCCAGAGCATAACAGCCGGTACCAGCCGGATGGTAAGTATATACAACCAACAGACTGTATTTATATAATTAAGGTGATAGCTGCAGATAAGCACGACAAGCCATCCGTCCCTAGAAAACTCAAATACGTCACTTGGAGACAATCAGGTGTGAGAATCAAATCCTGGGAGAGAAAAGCATCACCTGAGATATTGGCTTGAGGGGGAGAGGGACGTAACAATAAAAGACGTATATGTAACATAACAGTCTTGTGGGAATTTATGGGCTGCCTGATTATCCAAAACGTCTCCGCAGGCTGTGAAAACAAAAACAAACAGATAAAGATTAATGTTTACTGACCTATTCAGTTTCCTTCTTGACCAGCTTAATTATGTCAATGTGTTCATACTCATGACAATAGAGAGCACGTTCATCCCTTTTCCGTCAGAGATTGTGCTTCCACCTGCGGCATATCATGCCCACGCCACTGGCGACCAGAATGTTTTCCTGCTTATCATAGCCGCAACACTGGGTGCCGACCTTGGAGCTACAATAAATTATTTCCTGGCATTCTACCTTGGGCGCCCCATGATATACGCCTTCGCAAGAAGCAAATGGGGACACCGCTGCCTGCTGAACGAAGAGAAGGTTGAGCGTAGTGAGAAATATTTTGATGACCATGGCGTAGTGGCTACACTGACCGGAAGACTCGTACCAGTTGTGAGACAGCTGATATCCATACCAGCCGGTCTTGCAAAGATGAATTATCTGAAATTCATCCTCTACACCACAATCGGAGCTGGAATATGGAACTGCGTACTTGCAGCAATCGGATGGTATCTGCAGACAATAGTCCCAGAAGACCAGCTGATGGGAAAAGTAAACGAATACAGCGAGCATATAAAGATAGTAATTATCGCGGTGATATTCATTGCCGCCATAATCCTTATAACTAAAAAATATCTAAAGAAATAATGGAAAACAACATCTGCAGATTAAACCCTAAAGACTTCAAGGCCGTTGTCGACGGCAAGAAGACAGACCTTTTCATACTGCGCAATGACAAAGGTTATGAATGTGCGGTCACAAACTATGGCGGAGCTATCGTAGCTATCATGGTACCTGACAAGAATGGACAGATAGCTAATGTAATCCAGGGACATGACAATATCCAGGACGTAATTAACTCTCCCGAGCCATTCCTCTCAACACTCATCGGCCGATTTGGCAACCGCATCAAAGAAGGTAAGTTCACACTCAGCGGCAAACAGTACCAGTTAGCCACAAACGATGGACCAAACCATCTGCACGGAGGTCCGACAGGTTTCCATGCCCGCATGTGGGATGCTACCCAGATGAATGACAATACTATTGTCCTTAAATACACTTCAGCTTACGGCGAGGAAGGCTTCACGGGCGAGATGACAATAACAGTCCTATACACATGGACCGACGACAATGAGCTCATAATAGACTATCTCGCAACGACTAACAAGAAGACAATAGTCAACCTAACCCACCACGCATTCTTCTCTCTCGCCGGAATAGCAGACCCTACCCCATCCGTGGAGAACCTTATCTGCGAGATGAATGCAGACTTCTATCTCCCTATCGACGAGACAAGCATTCCGACTGGCGAGATACTGAAAGTAGAAGGCACACCGTTTGACTTCCGCACTCCTAAGACCATCGGCCAGGACATAAACGCAGACAACGAGCAGCTTAAGAACGGACATGGCTATGACCACAACTATGTCCTCAACAAGCGTGAGGTGGGCGAGCTTAGCTTTGCTGCCCGCATAACAGAACCAAACTCCGGACGTACTATGGAATGCTGGACAACAGAGCCAGGACTGCAGATGTACACAGGCAATTTCGAGAGTGGCATAAAGGGCACACATGGCTCAACATACCCATTCAGAAGCGGAATATGCCTTGAGGCGCAACACTTCCCAGACTCACCTAACAGGCCATACTTCCCGACCGTTGTGCTTAAGCCAGGACAGGAATACACCCAGCGAACCATATATAAGTTTGGTGTGACAAAATAAAGAAAAAGACGAGCCTATTCACTTACATATACACGTTAAGTGAATAGGCATAATACCTAATGACTATGGACATAGAACACGTTAGAAGCAGATTCATCAAGCATTTTGATGGAAAGACTGGAAACATCTACGCTGCACCCGGACGCATTAACCTCATCGGCGAGCATACAGACTATAACGGCGGTTTTGTATTCCCAGGAGCTGTTGACTGTGGCATAATGGCTGAGATACGCCCTAATGGTACACAAACAGTAATGTGCTACAGCATCGACCTAAAAGACCGCGTCGAATTCAAAGTGACAGATACAGAAGGTCCACGTGCGACATGGGCACGATTCATCTTCGGCATCGTTAAAGAGATGCAAGGACTTGGAGTCGACGTTAAGGGATTCAACACAGCATTCGCAGGTGATGTCCCTCTTGGCGCAGGCATGTCATCTTCAGCCGCACTCGAGAGCTGCTTCGCATTCGCCCTGAACGACCTCTTTGGTGACAATCGCGTAAGCAAATGGGATCTCGTCCTTGCCGGACAAGCCACAGAGCATAAATATATCGGTTGTAACTGTGGCATCATGGACCAGTTCGCCAGTGTCTTTGGACAAGAGGGACGACTCATGCGTCTTGACTGCAATACACGTGAGTTCGAATACTTCCCATTCAATCCACAGGGATATAAACTTGTCCTTGTCAACTCATGTGTGAAGCATGAACTGGCCGGCTCGCCATACAACGACCGCCGACGCTCATGCGAGAACGTTGTGAAAGCTGTCAACAAGAAACATCCTGAGCGTAACGCTCAGACCTTGAGAGATTGCACATGGGATGACCTTAAAGAGGTCAGCGCTGATGTATCGGCTGAGGATATTCAGCGTGCGACATTCGTCCTCGGTGAGAAAGACCGAGTGCTCGGTGTATGCGACGCTCTCAACAAAGGCGACTATGAGGAAGTTGGAAGGCTCATGTATCTGACACATCAGGGACTGTCAAAGGATTACGAGGTCAGCTGTGAGGAACTCGACTATCTCAACGACCTTGCAAAAGAATGTGGAGTGACAGGCTCAAGAATCATGGGTGGTGGATTCGGAGGTTGCACCATCAACCTTGTCAAAGATGACATATACGACGCATTCATAGCAACTGTCAAAGAAAAGTACAAGGCAAAATACGGCATTGAGCCGCGTATTCATGACGTGCATATAGGCAACGGAGCAAGAAAAGTCTGCTGATTCAATACCATGCTTAACACGGTAGAGAATCTCAATAATTCTGCTCTATAGCACAAACAATACAAGCAGGAGACTCACCATATTTATTTATGGGGATTGTCTCCTGCTTGTACTGTTGTATAGTAATATTGTGTGGAACGTTTTCGTTAAGCCAAAAGACCAAAGGAAACTTGTTTGCTTTGGATTGGCAAGAAAAGGTCGGATGAAATCCAACGTTTTCGTTAAGCCAAAAGACCAAAGGAAACTTGTTTGGTTTGGATTGGCAAGAAAAGGTCGGATGAAATCCAACGTTTTTGTTAAGCCAAAAGACCAAAGGAAACTTGTTTGCTTCGGATTGGCGAGAAAAGGTCTGTATTTATACGAACTCATTCTGTCTCTGCCAGTCTGGTCTGTGCCATTACATCTCCTGTTGCGGGATATAAGGAGACTGAGATGGACCATCTGTCATTCTATGAATTCCGATAAGTATTGTCCGGACATTCTGTAGACGACAACAAATTATTGATATTAGGGCTTGTGACTATGATTGACTGTCAAGAAAACAAGTCAAAGCACTGCTGATATCATCGTACGTTCGCTCGAAATCACCAGTATACCATGGGTCTGCTACGTCGCGCGATTCACCTGTAAGAGCCATAAGCATCCTCACCTTATCTGGGAAATGTTCATCCTGGAGTATCTCCTGTGGCATAATATACTTCATCCAACGCATATTGTTGCGGTCCATGACAAAGATTATGTCATAATAGTAATAATCGGAAGCTGTCATCTGACGTGCCCTACGTCTGCCGAAACTTATGCTATGACGTGTAAGGGTGCGTTTGGCGGGTGGGTAGATATCATTCCCTATCTCCTCCGTCGATGTCGCTGCAGATGCTATCTCAAACCTGTCTGCCATGCCACATGATTCTACCATGGATTTCATGATGTACTCAGCCATTGGACTACGGCATATATTACCATGACAAACAAAAAGAATCTTAGTCGGGCTAATGTTGCCTCTATTTTTCATATAATTTAGGATTAAGAAGTGGTAAGTATCTTGTTGAGCTTGCATGTTTGATGATGGACTCATGTTTCTGTACTATATCATGCAACCGTGATAGGCTCTCATATGAATTTGCCGCTATGATGCCTGAGGGCTTATGGGGCGACAAATGTCTACCATCAGCTCGCATAACGTATCCTCCAGCTTCAGTTACAATTAGCGATGCCGCGGCATAATCCCAAGGACTCAGGACATACTCAAAGTAAAGTTCGCATCTACCCATTGCGAGATAACACAGCTCTGGAGCAGCGGCGCCAAATCTCCGTATATCATTACACTGTGTGAAAGCATCAAGGATTATGTCAGAGCATAAACGTGCATATTCCTTATGATAGACGGAAAGAGCACAACACAGAACAGCATCCTCGAATGGACGGCCAGATACATTTATCCGACGGTTATTAAGGAATGAGCCTTTGCCACGTTCAGCATGGAACATCTCCCCTGTGAAAGGCAAATACACGACTCCTATCTCCATATCATCATTGTGGCACAAACCGACACAGATTGCACATTGTGGTATTCCCCTGCTGTAATTGCAAGTGCCGTCTATGGGGTCAATGATCCATGTATACTCATGCCCATCGTCATTGATATCGCTTTCCTCGCATAGGAAACCACTGCCAGGGAGCAACTTGCCGAGACGATCGCATAGATATTCCTGGACTGCAATATCCGACGATGTCACAATATTCGCATAACCGTCTTTCATGCTGACATCAGCATAACCACTCTTCATCATATCTGCTGATGAGCGGACAATAGATATGATATCCTCAACATTAACCATAATAATATAAACAAATCAATATATACGTATCTTATCTTGGAATGCCTCCTGGCTATCATTGACACAAATGTTGGGACATCTGAGGGCTAAACAACGGCTATGTTGAAAGGGACACATCCATTCCCAGCCGGAACAGGACAGGAAAAAGAAGCGAAGCCATAGCTCCAAATCCCACATCTGTCACATACGATGGTGATGGTCGAGACAGCTATATTTATATAAAGATGTATGCGTATAAGCGGTCAACCGCATCCCATGAGACCTTTGGAAGCCTTTACGCGACATGCGAGCATGAAGCACAACACACATATACTAAATTACAGGGCAAAATTAATGCTTTTCTGCCTAACGGCAAAGCAGGAGATAAATCATCATGCCATAATTCATGTATTTTAACAGCCTGCCACTTGACACAATAGTGAAAGAATCACATATATGGCAGTAGTAAAAAATGAATTGACTATGGGCAATCAACTTTCAAGAAAACATCTGATACAATACAATATTGTCAATGTATATAATGACATATCAAGGTTCAAAACCTCAATCTCGTGAAATAATAAAATATTTTATATAAAAAAAAGCATTTTACTTGATTTAGAATAATATTTTTTGTAACTTTGTACGCTGTAAACTTATACCTACAAACAATAGACATTATGAAAAGTCTAAAGCTATTATTATTAACTACCGCTACAGCCGCAATGGCATTTTCAGCTTGTTCTTCTACGCAAGAATCACAGACAACAGCTTCTGGTTTGAACACAGCAGCTTTCGATTCTGTTGTAAACAACATCCCAGTAAAGTTATTCCAACTCAAGAACTCTAATGGCATGGAGGTGGACATCACCAACTTTGGTGGACGTGTGGTATCAATATGTGTACCAGACCGCGATGGGAAAACACAAGATGTCGTTCTTGGTTTTGACAACTTGAAGCAATACACAGATATAGAGAACTCACCATCTGACTTCGGCGCTGCAATAGGCAGATACGCAAACCGCATAAACAAGGGACAAATAACCATAGAAGGACAGACCATACAGCTTCCGACAAATAACTTTGGCCATTGTCTACACGGTGGTCCGATGGGATGGCAGTATCAGGTTTATGAGGCAGAACAGCTTAATGACAGCACACTGCGCCTGACAATGAACTCCAAGGACGGAGACATGAAATTCCCTGGTAACGTGAAAGCAATTGTCACATACACAGTGACAGGCGACAATGCCCTGGACATAGCTTATGAGGCAACAACAGACAAGACAACTGTCATAAACATGACAAACCACTCTTACTTCAACCTCTCTGGCGACCCCACACAGACAATACTTGAGGACTCACTGTATGTCAACGCATCAAACTTCACTCCTGTTGATGACACCTACATGACAACAGGCGAGATAAAGAGCGTTGAGGGCACCTTGTTCGACTTCACCAAGATGAAGACAATCGGTCAGGATATAACAGACGAGAACTTGAAGAATGACGAGCAGCTCCGTAACGGAAATGGATATGACCACAATTGGGTGCTTGACACAAAGGGCGACGACAAAGTGCCAGCAGCAATCCTAAAATCCGCTAAAAGCGGAATCATGCTCACTGTATACACAAATGAACCTGGCATACAGGTATATACGGGCAACTTCCTTGATGGGAAAGCACATGGAAAACATGGCATTGACTATCAGCAGAGAACAGCAATATGTCTCGAGACACAGAAATACCCAGACACTCCAAACAAGCCAGAATGGCCTTCTGCCACTCTAAAGCCAGGAGAGACATACAAGAGCCACTGTGTATTCAAATTCTCAACATTCTGACCTATACATAGACAACACAGTCACAAATAAACAAGAAAAATGTCTGGCACACTGGTGCAATATATAACATACAAGAGAGACAAACAAAACTAAAACCATATTAAATACCAATGAGCG
The DNA here is from genome assembly GCA_021531755.1 of Hoylesella loescheii. Classification (GTDB taxonomy): domain Bacteria; phylum Bacteroidota; class Bacteroidia; order Bacteroidales; family Bacteroidaceae; genus Prevotella. The sequence continues at coordinate 113,359 of JADYUK010000001.1, read as the reverse complement.
TAATAGAATCACTACAGAACAATGGCTTCGAGACGATTGACTATATCGTCTTTGCGGCCTACATCGTTCTTCTCGTTGGCCTCGGCATTTTCCTGAGCCGTGGCAAAAAAGGAGAAGAGAAATCGTCAACCGACTACTTCCTTGCAGGCAATACCCTGACATGGTGGGCTGTCGGTGCATCTCTTATCGCAGCCAATATCTCTGCCGAGCAGTTTATTGGCATGTCAGGATCAGCATTCTACAGCGGTATTGCACAAGCTGCTTACGAGCTAATGGCAGCTGCTACACTCCTTGTTGTAGGAAAGTTCCTTCTCCCTCTCATGATCGAGAAGAAAATATTCACTATCCCACAGTTTCTCCGCGAGCGTTATAACTGGGGTGTAGGACTTGCATTCTCTCTCCTATGGCTGTTCCTTTATGTATTTGTGAACCTTACATCTGTATCATGGCTCGGCGCGCTTGCAATACAGCAGATTCTGGGATTGCCAACTGACATCACAGTACAGTTCATGGGCATGGAGATTGACCAGGTGCGCATGTGCATCATTGTATGTCTCTTCATCATAGCAGGAGCTTATTCTATCTATGGCGGTCTCGCTTCCGTAGCATGGACAGATGTCCTCCAGGTTGTTTTCCTTGTCGGAGGTGGTCTCATCACAGCTTACGCTGCCCTCTATGTCATTGGAGCTGAGGTTTGGGGATGCGGACCTCTTGAGGCGTTAGGTAATATATACAGCTGGTGTATCGGACAGGAAGGAGACAAGCACTTCAACCTCGTTGTGACACGTAACGAGGACCTTTATCCTGTCATAAACGGCGTGAAAGACGCTACAGGAGCCGTACTGCAGAAATCAGACCCATACTTCGACAGCCCGGGCATCGTGCTTATCTTCGGTGCTCTCTGGCTTACAAACATTGGCTACTGGGGCTTCAACCAGTATATCATCCAGAAGGGTCTCGCCGCAAAATCTCTCTCTGAGGCAAAGAAGGGTATGATTTTCGCAGCATTCCTTAAGATACTTATTCCTTTCATTGTTTGTATCCCCGGTGTTTGTGCATTCTTCATCATGAACTCGCCTGAGTGTGAGGGTCTGCGCAACCATCTCTTCGGAGCAATCACCCGAAGTGACGATGCCTATCCATTCCTCATCCGCAACTTCACACCTACTGTCGTGAAGGGACTCTCATTCGCAGCTCTTGCAGCAGCTGTGATTTCCTCTCTCGCATCCATGTTCAACTCGACATCAACGCTGTTCACGATGGATATCTACAAGCAGTTCATCGACAAGAAGGCAAGCGAGAAGAAACTTGTCAGCGTCGGACGTCTGACATCAGTCTCAGCCCTCATTATTGCTCTCCTCGCAGTTTATCCCCTCATGGGTGGTATTGACCAGGCATTCCAGTTCATACAGGAGTACTCAGCGTTCGTCTATCCAGGTGTAGTGGTAATCTTCGGCCTCGGACTTCTCTGGAAGCGGGCTTCCGGTACAGCGGCTGTGGCAGCGGCGATTGGAACATTCGCATTCTCTATCATATTCAAGTTTGCCATTCCTGAGGTACCATTCCTTATCCGTTCAGGATATGTATTCATCTGTCTCGTGATTCTTTTCGTCGGGCTCTCCTTGATGAGCAAGAATACAGTGAAGGCAGATATTCTCGACGAGAACACGATCAAGACCCAGCTCTTCTGGAGCCGTATACTCTTCATTGTCGCAGCTGTGTCAATAGCAGTGTTCGTTGCCTCACTCTTCAACCACACGCTTGCCATCTACGGTGTTCAGGGCGCCATGATATTCTTTGCCGCGATATGCGCTACTCTTGGCTTCTACCTCCGTTCTAACGCATTGGATAAGGTGCAGGATCCAAAGCTTGTAGCTATCGACCTCAAGATCTTCTCAACAGACAAGGCGTTCAACTACGGTGCTTTCGGTGTCATTGCAATTCTAACATTGCTCTACATAGCACTCTGGTAAGTAACAATACGAAGGTGGAGTCATCTGTCATATGGCAGATGGCTTCACCTCCATATACACAATAAGTATAAATTTCATCACAAAAAAATAATTTAAAGAAACCCACCATGGTAACAGAGAATCATTATTACGAAGAACACACCAAAGCATTAGTATCCGTTGACTGCATTATTTTCGGATTCGACAACGGTAGCCTGAAAATACTGCTCGGACGGAGGAAAATTGACCCGGGACGTGGTGCATGGGCTCTCTATGGTGGGTTTGTCACACCAACAGAGAATCTTGACGACGCAGCGACCCGTGTATTGACTGAACTTACTGGAATACATGACATCTACATGAGACAAGTAGGCGCATATGGTGCGATACACAGAGACCCCGTCTCTCGCGTGATATCCATCGCATATTGTGCGCTTATTAACGTGAAGGACTACGATGAGAACCTAAGGAGAGAATACAACCTTGAATGGTTCAATATCAATGAACTACCAGAGTTGTTCTCTGACCATGGTACTATCGTCAATGATGCCCTGACATTGATGCGCAGCAGAATAAAGACGGAGCCCCTCTGCTTCTCTCTGCTTCCTAAGATGTTCACCCTGACACAGCTGCAGAATGTATATCAGGCTGTTATGGGTAAAGAGCTCGACAAACGCAATTTCAGGAAAAGAGCGAAGCAAAGTGGCACGATTGTAGAAACTGGGAAAATAGACAAACTGACATCTAAGCGTGGAGCTATGCTTTACACGCTTAACACAGAAATCGAGGATTTCAGATTCTAAAGGAAAAACCCCACTTAGCTAATGGAGCTTTGATTCAGCCCACGCAGAAGCCTCCCGAAAGGAGACATAGACAGAAAAGGAGCCCCGCAGGCTGTACAAAATAAATGAAATAGAGATAAACAGGCAGACGAGTGGGAAAAGGCATATTATGTACCATCCAAACAATAAGATTTCTCACTGCACGTCTCAAGCAGAAGCAGCATCATACCAAACATCCCGAAAAAAGACATAGACAAGATACCTTTTTTTCATACATTTAAGCGAGTTATAGATATGTTAGAAGAACTTAAGGAAAAAGTATTCAAGGCAAACCTTGACCTTGTCCGCCAAGGTCTCGTGATTTTCACATGGGGTAATGTAAGCGGAATAGACCGTGAGAAAGGCCTTATGGTCATAAAGCCTTCAGGTGTATCATACGACGAGATGAAAGCCTCTGATATGGTTGTCGTTGATATCAACACAGGAAAAGTGGTTGAGGGAGACCTCAACCCTTCATCTGACACGCCAACACATATCGAGCTTTACAAAGCCTTCCCCAACATCGGGGGCGTAGTACACACACACTCCACATACGCCACTGCATTTGCCCAGGCAGGACTATCAATACCTAACATAGGAACCACTCATGCAGACTACTTCTACAAGGACATACCATGCACGAGAGACATGGTAGAGAGCGAGATGGCTGAATATGAGAAGGAGACAGGGACTGTCATTATTGACGCATTCAAGGATATCAATCCTGACCATACACCCGGAGTGCTTGTAAAGTGTCACGGACCATTCTCATGGGGCACATCCCCATCAAATGCCGTATATAACGCCAAGGTTATGGAACAGTGCGCAAAGATGGCATTCGTTTCTCTCACATTGAACCCCGAGACAAAGATGAATCCCCTACTCATAGAGAAGCACTACATGCGCAAACACGGTCCTAACGCATACTACGGACAGAAGAAGAAATAGCAAAAAAACTACAAGAATGATTTCTGAATAATGTACTGGCATCACACCTATGCATTATTCTGTAACAACAATAAAAAAGAATGACAGATATGAAAGTTTTCGAGAATCTTGAACTTTGGTGGATTACAGGAGCACAGCTCCTCTACGGAGGCGAGACAGTGAAAATTGTCGACGGCCACTCACAGGAAATGGTTGACGGCCTTAACGAAGCAGGCATTATCCCAATAAAAGTAGTATATAAAGGCACAGCAAACTCAGACCGCGAGGTAGCGGCCATCATGAAGGCGGCAAACAACTCTGACCAATGTGTCGGAGTGATAACATGGATGCACACATTCTCACCAGCAAAAATGTGGATTCATGGTCTCCAGGCCCTAAACAAGCCTCTCCTACATCTCCACACACAATACAACAAGGAGATACCTTGGGACACCATGGACATGGACTTCATGAACCTGAACCAGAGCGCACATGGCGACAGAGAGTTCGGACATATCTGCACTCGCCTTCGCAAACCCCGAAAGGTCGTTGTCGGATATTGGAAAGAGCGCAAGACCCAGGAGCATATTGCCATATGGGCAAGAGTAGCGGCAGCTGTTGCCGACGCTAAGGATATGCTTATCATCCGATTCGGTGACCAGATGAACAATGTCGCCGTTACCGATGGCGACAAGGTTGCAGCAGAGCAGGTGCTCGGATATCATGTCGATTACACTCCTGTTTCTGAACTCATGGACTACTGGAAAAAAGTCTCTCCAGCTGACGTTGACGCCCTTGTAGAAGAATACAAGAGACTATACAAGATTATCCCATGCGAGGCAGGTGAGGAGATTGGTGAGAAGAAGATATGGAACGCTGCACGTGCTGAGCTTGCCCTGCGAGCCATACTCAAGGCGAAAGGCGCGAAAGGCTTCACCACAAACTTTGATGACCTTGGTTCATGGGACGACCCAGACTCTGAGGGATTTGTAGGTTTCGACCAGATACCAGGCCTCGCATCCCAGCGTCTCATGGCTGAGGGATACGGTTTCGGTGCAGAGGGAGACTGGAAATCAGCAGCACTCTATCGCACTCTCTGGTACATGACACAGGGATTGCCGACAGGATGCTCATTCCTTGAGGATTATACGCTTAACTTTGACGGTGAGAACTCATCACTCCTCCAGAGTCACATGCTTGAGATTTGTCCGCTCATAGCAGTAGAGGACGAGCCAGTACGTCTTGAGGTGCACCATCTCGGAATTGGTGTCCGTAAGCAGCAGACAGCACGCCTTGTCTTCAACTCCAAGGTAGGAGATGGTGTCACAGCTACTGTTGTAGACATGGGCAACCGTTTCCGCCTCATTGTCAATGATGTCCACTGTATCAAGCCGAAACCTCTGCCCAAGCTCCCTGTGGCAAACGCTTTGTGGATACCACAGCCCAACTTCGAGATTGGAGCCGGAGCATGGATTCTCGCAGGAGGTACACATCACAGTTGTTTCTCATACGATATCACCCCAGAGTATTGGGAAGACTACGCAGAGATGCTGAATATCGAGTATCTCCATATCGACAAGGATTCTACATTCGAGTCTGTGAAGCGAGACCTGCGTATCAACGAGGTCTATTACATGCTTAACAAAGCGCTGATGTAAACCACACGCTGCATAGAACGAATTAAAACTCAGAGCAAAAGACAAATCCGCAAGAAGAGTTTTTTCTATGGAAACAAGACAACTAATAGAACAAGGAAAAGCCGTTCTCGGCATTGAGTTTGGTTCTACACGAATCAAGGCCGTACTTATTGACGACAACAACAGGCCTATAGCACAAGGAAGCCATGAATGGGAGAACCAGCTTGACAATGGGCTATGGACATACAGCATAGACGCGATATGGAATGGCCTGCATGATTGCTACGCCTCATTGCGTGACGACGTCATGCAACAGTATGGAGTTGAGATAGAGAAACTTGCAGCTATCGGCGTGAGTGCTATGATGCACGGCTATATGGCATTCGACAAGAATGGTGATATACTTGTACCATTCCGCACATGGCGTAACACGAATACCGGCAAGGCAGCCGCCGAGTTGTCATCACTTTTCAATTACAACATACCACTACGCTGGAGCATCTCCCACCTCTACCAGTGCATCCTGGATGATGATGCACATGTCAGGGAAATTGATTACCTCACAACGCTTGCAGGCTATATCCACTGGAAAGTGACAGGGCGTCGTGTCCTGGGTGTCGGTGACGCTTCCGGCATGTTGCCTGTCGCCCCATCGACAAAGACATACGACAATGAGATGGTCAGCAAATTTGACAATCTCATTGCGCCTAAAGGTTATGACTGGCATCTCCTTGACATACTGCCTGAATCACTCTCTGCAGGAGAGGACGCAGGAAGCCTTACAGAAGAAGGCGCACGTCTCATAGATCCATCAGGCCATTTGAAGGCAGGCATCCCCCTCTGTCCGCCAGAGGGTGACGCAGGAACAGGTATGGTAGCCACAAACGCTGTCAAGCAACGCACAGGCAACGTATCAGCCGGAACATCGTCATTCTCCATGATAGTCCTTGAAAAGCCCCTCTCAAAACCATCAGAGATGATTGACATGGTAACGACTCCAGACGGTAGCCTTGTAGCGATGGTCCACTGCAACAACTGCACGTCCGACCTCAACGCCTGGGTATCCCTCTTCAAGGAGTACCAGCAGCTCCTCGGTGTGCCTGTCGACATGAACGAGGTCTTCGGAAAACTTTACAACAACGCACTTGAGGGTGATGCTGATTGTGGCGGTCTGATAGCCTACAATTACATCTCGGGCGAGCCAGTGACCGGACTCTCTGAGGGACGTCCGATGATTATCCGCTCAGCCAGTGACCGTTTCAATCTTGCCAACTTCATGCGTGCTAACCTCTATGCCTCAGTTGCCGTCCTCAAGCTAGGCAACGACATCCTCTTCAACGATGAGCATGTAGAGGTGGACCGCATCACAGGCCATGGCGGACTGTTCAAGACTCCAGGCGTCGGGCAGCGTGTTCTCGCAGCAGCGCTCAACTCCCCTATCTCCGTAATGGAGACAGCAGGTGAGGGTGGCGCATGGGGAATAGCTCTCCTCGCCGCCTATCTCGTAAAGAACGAGAGAGGGCTGGCTCTCCCAGATTATCTTGAGACAGTAGTCTTCTCTGGCAACACAGGAGTCAAGATTGCCCCTACAGCAGAAGATGTCGCAGGCTTCAACAAGTATATCGAGCGTTACAAAGCCGACCTCGCAGCAGAGAAGGCAGCTGTAGAGAGTCATAGATAACCGGAATCTATTTCTGACGGCAAAGGCATCAAGCATCGTTTATTTGAATATTATGCCAGTCGGTCAAGACAACAGGAACCATATACTCTAATCTATCAAACAATTAGAACCAAAAATTATACATAAGATGAAAAATCCAATCAATGTAATGAATCATGCAGCGGATAATATCCGTATTCTCGCAGTCAGTGCAGTAGAGAAGGCCAAGTCAGGCCATCCCGGTGGTGCTATGGGTGGAGCAGACTTTATCAATGTCCTCTACTCAGAGTATCTCACATATGACCCCCAGAACCCCACATGGGTAGGCCGTGACCGTTTCTTCCTCGACCCTGGCCATATGGCTCCCATGCTTTATTCACAGTTATGCCTTGCAGGCAAATTCACGCTCGACGAGCTTGCACAGCTACGTCAGTGGGGATCACCGACAACTGGCCACCCAGAGTTTGAGATAGCCCGTGGCATAGAGAACACATCAGGCCCACTTGGCCAGGGACACGTCTTCGCAATAGGCGCAGCCATAGCAGCCAAGTTCCTTGCCTCACATACAGGCAACCCTACATTCTCTAAAGAGACCATCTACGCATACATCTCTGACGGCGGTATCCAGGAAGAGATATCACAAGGAGGTGCACGTATCGCCTCAGTTCTCGGTCTTGACAATCTCATAATGTTCTATGACTCAAACGACATACAACTCTCTACAGAGACAAAGGACGTCATGAATGAGGATACAGCGGCGAAGTATCGTGCTTTGGGCTGGGAAGTTATAGAGATAAACGGCAATGATGTAGAGCAGATACGCAGTGCAATAGAGCATGCTAAGGCTGTCACAGGCCGTCCGACACTCATTATCGGCAAGTGTATCATGGGTAAGGGAGCCCTCAAGGCCGACGGCTCGTCATACGAGGCGAACTGCAAGACACACGGAGCCCCTCTCGGTGGTGACGCATATGTCAACACAGTAAAGCATTTGGGAGGCAACCCAGAGCAGCCCTTCGCCATCTTCGATGATGTCAAGGAGCTTTACGCCTCACGCGCCAAAGAGCTTGCCTCCATCTGTGCCGAGCGCTATGCCGAGGAGAAGGCATGGGCCGAGGCAAATCCAGAGAAGGCGGCAGCCCAGGCAGAATGGTTCTCTGGCAAGGCTCCGGAGATAGACTGGTCAAAAGTGCAGCAGAAAGCCAACGACGCCACACGCTCGGCCAGCGCCGCATGTCTCTCGGCTCTCGCTGAACAGGTGCCAAACATGATATGCGCCTCGGCCGACCTCTCAAACTCTGACAAGACTGACGGTTTCCTGAAGAAGACCCACGACCTTAAGGCAGGCGATTTCTCTGGAGCATTCTTCCAGGCTGGTGTTGCCGAGCTCACCATGGCATGCTGCTGCATCGGTATGGCTCTCCACGGCGGTGTCATCCCCGCCTGCGGCACATTCTTCGTCTTCTCTGACTATATGAAGCCAGCAGTGCGCATGGCGGCACTTATGGAACTCCCCGTCAAGTTCATCTGGACCCACGACGCTTTCCGTGTCGGCGAGGACGGACCGACCCACGAGCCAGTAGAGCAGGAGGCACAGATACGCCTCATGGAGAAGCTGAAGAACCACCACGGCAAAAACTCCATGCTTGTGCTCCGTCCCGCAGAAGCAAAGGAGACGACAGTTGCATGGAAGATGGCTATGGAGAACACAGCCACTCCTACTGCCCTCATATTCTCCCGCCAGAATATCACTGACCTCCCTGAGGGCAATGACTACTCGCTCGCCGAGCGCGGAGCATACATCGTGGCAGGCTCTGACGAGAATCCGGATGTCGTAATGGTAGCTTCAGGCTCTGAAGTCTCGACACTCATTTCCGGAGCAAATCTTCTCCGCAAGGACGGTGTCCGCTGCCGCATCGTCAGCGTACCGTCTGAAGGACTCTTCCGCTCACAGCCTAAGGAATACCAGGAGAGCGTTGTCCCAGCAGGAGCGAAGGTGTTCGGCATGACAGCCGGTCTCCCCGTGAATCTCCAAGGCTTCCTCGTGGGGGCAGCCCCAGAGTCAAAGATATGGGGGCTCGAGAGCTTCGGATACTCAGCCCCATACAAGGTGCTCGACGAGAAACTGGGCTACACCGGCGAGAATGTCTACGCTCAGGTGAAGGCGATGCTCTAAGAGAGTCTCCTCCCCCACCCCAGATACAGAGAACAGCAGCCCCCCCTGGCTGCCGTGAGGATATATCCCCCTACACTCACGCCAATCGCTGTAACAGAGATAAATCCCATAATCATTAATACATCTCCCCGCCCTGTGTGTGCAGCCCCAGCATATCACGACGGGGGGATATAAAAAAAACTTACTATCATGGAAATCAAGAAAATCGGTATAGCATGCGACCATGCAGGCTACCCCCTGAAGAAGTTTGTATTGCAGTATCTCGAGCAGAAAGGCTATCCCGTTGAGGACTATGGCACATGGAGCGACGCCTCATGTGACTATACCGACTTCGGACACGCACTTGCAGAGGGAATAGAAGACGGCACAGTAAACGTTGGCATAGGCATCTGTGGATCAGGCCAGGGCATCGCAATGACGCTGAACAAGCACCAGTCTGTACGCGCAGGCATTGCATGGTGTCCGGAGATAGCACAGCTTATCCGCCAGCACAACGACGCCAATGTCCTTGTTCTCCCCGGTCGTTTCGTCACGAATACAGAGGCGGAGAAGATACTCGACACATTCTTCAAGGCGACATTTGAGGGTGGGCGCCACCAGCGCCGCGTCGATAAGATCTCTGGTACATTCAAGCTTGTTTTCAAGAAATAATCTGTGCCGTGCACGGAATCTTGACCAATACTTAACCATTAAGGTGGGCACATTTATCCAGCCCACCTTTTCTCTTATATTGCATTCTGGTTAAGAGTCTACACCTTGAATTGTTGATTCTCTACAATGCCAGGGATAAATAAAGTAACGGACACGGGCCCTTTTATTTGATAAATGTTTAGCGGATAGTAATAAATACTTTTTATGAAATAATTCTGCAAACTACATATTTACACAACAGACGTAATACGCAACAGGATAGTAAGCATCCCAAATTTGACGTATTTTAGGAGTGCAAAGAATGTTGTACCTTTGCACTCCTAAATATTTATAGTATGTTCAGCTTAAATGAAAGTGACAGATTCCTGTTGTTCACGCGCGCCGTTGACCTTCGTAAAGGCGTGAATCCCCTCAGCATTCTTGTTCGCAGTAACTCCCTTTGTCCTACCGGGAGGAAGTGTGTATATTTTCCTGAACCGATCCCGTACCCGCATGAAGCGCTTCATTGGGAGCGTGGTGGGTATGTGATATTTTACAAGCGCATGGAGCACGGTCGCATAAGCCCCACAGTGTTCCATGATACTGGCAAAGCACTCTTCATGCATTACAGATGGGATGCTTACACAGGATAAAGTGGGGGTGAGGTGAACATGAGGCATATCACGCTGTATCCCGCCCCCCCCAAAAAAAACGACAACCCCAGCAACCACCGGCTCATGAATAAGAGCCATGCGGATGCTGGGGTTGTCGTTTTTATGTTTTATATACTACGCCCGTGATTATTTTCCTCCGATACCTTCGGCGAATCCTGCATAAGCAGGTTTACGCTGATAGTCGATAGTCCAAAGGCCAACTGGCTCACCCTTGCGCCATCCTGAATCAGCAGGAGAATCGGTGATGCACCACTGTGTGATGCCGTACTGTTGAGCTGTAGGAACTATTTCGAAGTACTTCTGGATGATCCACTTGTAGAAGTCGCCCATTGCCTTCTCTTTTGCAAGGCGTTCAGCGATAGGGAGTTTCTGAAGCATCTCTGTTGTTACAGTTTTACCGTTAGCATCTACGTAGCCCATATCGAGCTCAGAAACACGTACGAGCTTTCCAGAAGCTGCCATGATCTTGAACATGTTCTCGATGGCATTCTTCTTGCTCTGCTGAATCTGTTCGTTCTCGTAGTAGCTGATGTGCATCTGAGTGCCAATACCATCAATCTTTGTGTTCCAACCAAGTTCCTTACCCTTTGCCTCCCAGATCTTTATCCATTCAACGAGAGACTTGACCTTATGGTTCTGATCCCAGTCAGACTCAAGGTTGTAGTCGTTGATGAAGAGCTTGAGGTCGGCAGGGTTGGCGCCTTCTACTGAAGCATATGCGTCGCGGGCAGCCTTCTCTACGATTGGTCCGTACTCCTCTGGAGAGAAGTAGTCTTGCCAATAGAAGCATCTTGCAGCATCGTCAGGAGAAACGTTTGTCTCAGAATGTAGAGCGTAGATGCCACCATGAACATTTCCACCACCAGAGACAGCCTCGTTGATGAGGTCCCAAGCCTTTACCTTGCCCTGAGTAGCCTGAATCATTCCCTGACACCATTTGTTCATAGCCCAAACGAGAGTGTCTTTCTTCTCTTCTGGAGTGAGAGGGATAGAGTTCATCTTCACAATCTTCTTGATAGTGATAGACTTAAGGTCGAGAGTAGCGTCGAAAGTCTCTGGCTTGAGAATCATATCGTAGTTGCCACCCTGCTCGAGCTTCATGCGGAAGCTTGAAGTTGTCCAGCCTTCCTTAAGAGCAACATTACCAGTGAAGTTTTCTGCATCACCACCCCATCCGTTCTGTACTGTAAGCTTTACAGAACCAGCCTTTGAAGACTTAATCTCCACGTAAACGGCATATTCACCAGGAGTGAGAGGGTTCTCACCGCCAGGGAGACAGAAGAACTGTGACCAGTCGCCTGTTGGAACGAAGTGAATGCAACCATTAACTACTGGAGGTTCGCAACCCATTGGATAGTATGGGAAAGGACCGTCTGTGTAAGTTTGATACTTAACCTCCTGCTCAACCTCCATTGCTGGAGTCTCGAGCTTAGAAACTTTTACCCACTGAATCTCTATTGTACCATCGAAAACACCAGGCTGGAAGACAGAGAAACCAGTAGCAGTTGGAGGGCACTGGAATTCAACAGAACATTCCTTCCACTCTGTTCCCACCTTCATCTTAGCCTCTGCGAGTTGACCCCAGTTACCGAACTGGACATTGATGGTATGCTCCTTGCTGGCACGCATCATGGCCGACACCTTGTATGTCTGCCCTTCCTCAAGTCCGCTGAGACCATCAATAACGAAATACTGGTGCCAATCGCTACAGTTGCTGGTGAGCACACCGTTGATAATCTCAGGCTCGTAACCCATCACAAAGAAAGGGAACTTTGTGAGTCCTTCGTAGCTCTGTGTCTTCACCTCACGCTCAATCTTCTCGTTAGGGTCGATGTCAAGCTCCTTGTCAGCCAGCAACTTCTCAAGCCACTTCTTTGGCTGCTGCTCATGCCAAGCGAGAGTGTGTCCATAGACAGTGAGTCCTGCTTGTTCAGCATTGCTTACGAAAGATGTAACAGTACCGAAATCCATAGCGCCCTGGTCGTTGACACATGAGGCCATCTTCATGGCGTTGCCAGCAACAATCTCATCAAAGTTATGGGCGGCAAGGCGGAAGAGCGGTCCCTGATTGTTGTAATCGGCCGCAGCGAGCGCTACGCCAACCTTGAAGTTTGGATGAGCAGAACGGTCGAGATATTCCTTGATTGGAGAATAATCGTTAAGATACTCGTACTCAGCGATTGTCTGAGGCTTCTCGACATCATAGTTCCAGTCGTCCCAGTCTGCACAGCCCGCCAACATGAGCGGACAGAGTAGCGCAGGTATAAATGATTTATTGATTTTCATAGATATGAATCGTTTTTTTCATATTGGGAGGTGAGGATGACTGTAATAAAGACTCGCCTCACACTCCCTTGGGTTGTTTACGAAAATTACTTCCAGGACTCCAGCTTATTGTTACGTGACATCATCGACATTACGTAGTCAGCATTGATGGTCCAAATCTTCTCGTGGTCAGCATCACCGGCATTGGTGACAGTGGTGACAGTGAATTTGAGCTTCAGACAGTCTGCCATGCGGTTCTTGTCAGAGAAGTCCTGTATGCCACGAGGAGTGAAAGAGCCTGTACCGACAACCTTGTCGCCCTGAAGCACCTGGCAGCTCTCTCCTGAGAACTTGAGAGTGAGGGCGATGTCGTGTGTGGCATCAGCCTCATCCCATGAGTTGTTCTTGGAGTTATAACGCAGCTCCTTGACAGGGTAACTGAATTTGACACTTGATGTATTCATGTCGTATGTTGACACTACATCGAGAGCATCCTCATTCTTATGGGTGATGGTCTTAAGTGTCTGTACGTCTGATGTACCTGTCTTACAGTATAGACCTGTATACTGGTTCTTATACTTAACACAGAGAAGCTGGTAGTTCTTGCTCTCAAGGATTGTATCACAATCGTTGGTGGAGACGAGGCGGACAGGAAGCACATAGTGGGTCGTGGCTGCCTTGGGGTCGTTGAAGAACGCGTCTGTCAGCTTCACCGTCGCACCGCCGACAATGCTTCCGGCGGGGATGGTAAGGCTGCCGTCCTCTATGGTATAGTAAGAGGATGGGAGCACCTCCATGCCTGTACTCTCGTCAAGGAGAGAAGGGTCAATGGCATAAGATATCTTGCGGTCCTTCGTGTTCTTGTATATTCCGCCGATAGTAGCCATAAGCTTGAACTGATGAGCGTTATCGTCAGTATTGACAGCATCGTCGTCATTGCCAAGGGTGATGGTACGTATAGGTGCCTGCATAGAGAAATAGACAGAGACTTTACCGTTATTACCGCCCTGTTCAATGCCTCCTGGGATAGAGGAGGTCTCCCAGTCGCTGTTAGAACAAGAAGTGGTGAGGGTGGTAATGAGTGTTATCCCCATCACAACAGCTCCTATTTTTCTGAACGTTGTATTCATTGTAGTGACTATGATTTAATTATTGTCTGTATGAAGGCCTGCGCATCAAGGAAAGAACGTTTTCGTTAAGCCAAAAGGCCAAAGAAAATATGTTTGCTTTGGATTGGCTAGAAAACGGTGCATTTATATGAATGCTTGCATTCTCAATGCCTCAGGCTTTCATTACAGTTTATTAGTTATTTACCTAATTATTGATATTCATTCTTACCACCCTGCGTTCTGGACGAGTGATGGGAAGTTGAGAATCTGGTCATAAGGAACAGGGCCGTAGTAGCCGTTGTCCTTGAAGTTGCGTGTCTCGACAGAGATGACTTCGTACTTCTTTCCATCTCCAGAGTTTGTGATACTAATACCCTTGGCCTCCTGCTTGATGTCTGCCTTCCAGCGACGGAGATCCCAGAAGCGGAAGCCCTCGAAGCAGAGCTCAATGCGACGCTCATTGCGGATGAGCTCACGCATCTTCTCCTTGCTAGTAGCACACTGCTCAAGGTAACCATCCTCGCCATTGATATCCATAAGTCCGGCACGCTGACGGATGGCCTTGATGACATCGTAGGCAGAATAACCTGTACCACCCTTAGGGCCGTAAGCCTCGTTGGCAGCCTCAGCATAGTCGAGGTAAAGCTCTGTGTAACGTATACGTGCGGTATAGTGGAGCTGCTTGCCGTTCACATTAGGGTCGAGATTGATGTCCTGACGTAGGAGCTTCTTCATATAGTAGCCAGTACGGGTTGACTTAGACACATCTTTATTGAGGCCATCAAGGTTAGAGGCGTTGTCGGCCTGAGTATTGATAGTAGCATTTGATGAGCCAGCAGCCTGTCCGTTGAAGATAATATACTTGGCAAGACGTGGGTCACGCTCTGAGTATGGGTTGTTGGGGTCATAACCGCTCATAACGTCAGAGATAGGATAGCCGTTTGCCATAGGGAAGGCGTCGACAAGATTCTGTGTCGGGTTAATACGCCCGTTTCCATAAATTGATGGAGGGTAATTGTCTGTCTCGAGACTGTTGTTCTCACTCTTCTCTGTACGCCACATTACCTCCTTGGGACACTGGCCGCCTGAGAGATTCTTCATGTTTGGGTCGGCATACCACTCGAGACCATCGGCAGCAATCCCTGCCACGCCTCCATTGAGGTCAAGAACAGCCTTGGCATACTTTGCTGCCTGCTCGTATGTCACACCGCTGCCGTCGGCATAAGCCGGAGAAGCAGCAAGGAGAGCAGCCTGAGCAAGGACGGCACGTGCGATACGGCCTGAGAAACGGCCTGAGAAGTTTGTACCGAGGACACGGTTGTAAGTAGCCTTCGAGACGGTGTATGTCTTTCCGAAGCAGTTGACTGTCTCTGTCTCATTGTCTGTATTCTCATAGTCGACAGGGAGAACACGTATAGCCTCTTCTGCATCTTCTATCAGCTGCTTCATACAGTCGGCGAAAGAAGCACGTACCTCAAGGGTGTTGAAGTCTGATGTCACTGTTGTCGGCTCAAGAATGATGGGTACACCAAGAAGGTTGCCCTGAGCATCATAACCTCCATGCGCGCGGAGGAGATAGTACATGAAGAGGGCACGGAGTCCGCGTGCCTCACCGACATAACGCTGGTGGTACATATCGCGGATAGTCTGGTCGCTGTTCCAGTTTACCTTATCAACATTAGCGAGGAAGAGATTTATGTACTGGATAGCGGCACGACAGTTACGCCATGTCTCAATAGGATTGCTATTTGATGTCCAGCTGTCGACACCTGTCATTTTGCGGTAACTGTTCGTAACATCGTTAGAGACAGCATCGTCAGTGGCGACATCATTGAATGAATATGAACCGTTAGGGAGGCGTGTGTAAGCATTGCCAAGAACGCCGTCAGCATAGTCCGGGTGCTCGTAGGCATAGTCAAAGCCGAGGTGGTTCTCGATAGCCGGCTCGAAGAGATCATCGCAGCTTGTGAGTCCGAGTGTGAGCGTCATACCAAGCATTGCGGCGCCAACCTTGTATTTTGAAATTATTTTATTCATAAACCGTAAAAAATTATTTTCTTTTTTTCGATGATTAGAATTCTACCTTGGCACCGAGAGTGAAGCTACGTGTCTGAGGAGAGGAATCTACATTGCGCTCCATCTGATCACGCTCACCAGCAATAGTCAGGAGGCTGTTGCCGTTGGCATAAATCTGAAGGCCTTTCACGATGCTCTTAGGACCGAAGAGGGACTTACTGAAATCATATGTGATCTGAACACGAGCGAGATCAAGACGGTCTGTCTTGTACATCCAATAGTCTGATGTCCTGAAGTTGTTGTCAGGACTCTGTGTTGTCAGACGTGGGTAAGATATCATCTCGCCGTTCTTGAACTTCTCCGCGGTCCATGCTCCACGTACAACATCACTGTACTTGCGCTCGCCGTATACCCAGTTGTAAGTGTCGTTCTTGATTGCGTTACCGCCAAACTGGCCTGTGAGCATTGCGAAGAGAGTGAAGTTGCGGTACTTGAGAGTGAGGTTGAGACCACCACTGAACTTGGCACCCCAACGTCCGATAACAACTTGGTCCTTAGAGTCGATAATGCCGTCACCGTTCTGGTCCTTGTACTTGAGGTCGCCAGGCTTCACTGTGCCGAAAGAGCTCTTTGCCTCGGCATTGTCTATTTCCTCCTGGC
The DNA here is from genome assembly GCA_021531755.1 of Hoylesella loescheii. Classification (GTDB taxonomy): domain Bacteria; phylum Bacteroidota; class Bacteroidia; order Bacteroidales; family Bacteroidaceae; genus Prevotella. The sequence continues at coordinate 96,832 of JADYUK010000001.1, read as the reverse complement.
TGTTGTAGTAGCCAAGGCACTCAAGACCCCAAAGGGCGTCAGTAGCCTTGCCCTCAGAGCGCTGGTACTCAAACTCTACGTTCTCAGCGACACGGAGATTCTTGGATGTTGTTGTCTGGCCGAAAGCCTGTACGCCCCACTCGAAATCTCCAGCCTTGTCGTTATAGGCAATAGCGAAGTCGATACCCTGACGGCGGTTTTTGCCGTAGTTGATATAAGGCACGAATGTAGAGACTGGCCAGTAGGTATGCATATAGCTTGGATAGATGTAGTCTGGCTGTGCGAGAAGTCCGTCAACAGTTGTGTTGAAATAGTTGACAGAGAATGTCAGCTTGTTCTTCAGGAGAGCACCGTTCAGGCCGACATTGAACTCCTTACGCTTCACGAAAGACAGTTCATCATTGCCACCACGCTGTGAGTCGGAAGTCTGGATAGAGTTATTAGCGTCAGACCATCCCCACCATGTGCCTGTGGCTGTGAATATGTCCTTGTACAAGAAATATTCAGCGATGTCGAGATCCTGGTTCAGGACAGTGTAGCCAGCTGTAAGGCGCAGGTCGTCGAGCCAGTCCATATCCTTCATAAAATCTTCTGATGTGAGACGCCATCCGAGAGTGACAGACGGAGAAATGGCCTTGCGATTCCCCTCAGGAAGCTTTGCTGAGTGTACTGCGTTGGCAGCAAGGTCAACATAGTACTTATGTGCGAAATTGTACGATGCCTGCAGACCGAGGTTGGCATTGCTCACTCTGTGATATTCACCGCTGATAGTCTGCTGGTAGCCATTGGCAACGAGAGTGGCGTGGAGGTTGTGGTCGCCCCATGAGTTGACATAATCAAACTGTCCGTTCCATGCGATTGTCTGCTGCTCAGCAGAATTGCTGGCATTGAGGGTTCCTGTGTGCTTGTCCTGACCGTACTGGGTCAAAGAGCCAATAACATCATAACCGTCTATCTGTGTCCAGTTAACTCCAAATGTTGCATACTGGTCATTGAGCGATGTGGAGTAAGAAGTCTTGTAGTCAACCGCAAAGTTTGTCTTGAAAGAGAGTCCCTTAAGGATAGACTTCAGGTCGAACTTCACACCTGCATCAAACTGGAACTGTCGGCTTGTCCATGTGTTGTAACCAGCGCTGTACATGTCTGCGAACGCATTAGACTGGTCCTCCTGCGTGGCTCCAAGGAAATAGTCTCCCGCTGGCAGTCCGGCAGGGTTATGGATGATGTTTCTCGTATTCTGGATGAGATTAAGAGAGTTAACATCCAATGGGTCTATGAACGAAACAGGGATGAACGGAGCCACACGGTTAGGACGCAGTGTAGAGGCCGCACTCCAGAAGTTTGAGTTTGAACCGTGCTGGTTGTAGTATGTAGCATTAGCGTTAACCCAGCCAGAAGCCCAGTCAGAGAGCTGGAGGTCAATGTTGCCACGTACATTCAGGCGGTCTGTATAGTTGTTCTTTCCTTCACCGAAGTTTATGAAGTCACCCTGGCGGTAGTAGCTGACATTAGTATAGAACTGTGCGAACTTTCCACCGCCCTGGAACTCAGCTGTCACGTCGTAGCGTGACTTTGTCTTGTTAAGATAGTCAGACGTATAGAACTGCTGGTTTGGATAGCGGTATGGGTTTGTGCCTGCGGCAGTATTGTAAATCTGCTCGTCAGTGAACTTAGGAGAGAGACCATCGTTGACGAGGGCCTGGTTGTAGAGTGTCATGTACTCTGCGCCGTCAAGATAAGTGGGGAACGACTTTGCCACATCCATGGTGTAATTGGCTCGTGCCGATATCTTGAGGGGGGCTATGGAGCCTCGCTTTGTAGTAATGAGGATGACACCCTTTGAGGCACGGCTGCCATAGAGGACTACAGCAGAAGCGCCCTTGAGGAATGTGATGTCCTCAATCTCTGTAGGGAGCACGTTGTTTGCATCACGTGGCACACCATCGATAAGCACAAGAGCCTCGCCCTGATTCCACAACTGTCCATTATAGCCTGCTGTGAGAGCCTGCATATTGTCAAGGCTATAGGTATTGTAATTCTTCTCCATCAACTCACTCACATTAACCTTGCTGACAGGAACAATCACATCGCGAACATCAGACTTGCGGAAAGCCACGTTGATGGAGTCGGCCCTTGTATCAGCAGATTCCTGTGCCATCACGCCTTGTGAGAGCAGGGCGAAAAGTGAGATGGGAAGAATACCTTTGTATTTTGAAATTATATTGTTCATAAAGTATTATCTTCTTTATTCTTTATTTTCTTTAATAGAGTTTGACAGCCACTATTACCATCCTGGGTTCTGGAAGAATTCAGGATACAGCGATGTGTCCTTCTTCTTGAGTGGCATCCACCAGTGCTTCTGTGTGAAGTTACGTGTGAGAATCAGCTTCTCTGACCATCCGGAAACGAGAGTCTCCTGAGGATTCTTCGGGTCGAGATTGCCAGCACGCACAAACTCCTGAGAGGTCTTGATATTGTATGGAGCCTTGTCGAGGAGAAGCCAGCGACGGAGGTCATTGAAACGGTGTCCCTCAAATGAGAGCTCTACAGCACGCTCGCGGCGCACCTCGTCCATAAACTTGTTCTTGTCGCCTGTGAACTTTGCCGCTACATCAGCGACACCGGCACGCTGCCTGATCTTGTTTATAGCGTCGAGGGCTGTGAGTGAACAGTTGGCCGATTTCGTGCTTGAGCCACCTATTGCCGCACATGCCTCTGCGTACATAATATAGCAATCTGCGAGACGGAGATAAGGTACATCAATATAGAGCTTGTTATAAGTGCTGCCCATGTCGTAGTTGTTTGCGAGCATAGGTATGAACTTATAAAGCATATAACCTGTACGGCTCTCGTTAATATCGTCACGGTAAGTACCTCCGGTATAAAGGTTTGCGTAACGGTTGGTTTCTGGCTCGATAGTGCCCTCAACAACCTTCACGCCATCGTATACGATGTCATGATAGAAGCGTGGGTCACGGTCTTTCCAAGGATGTGTAGGGTCGAAACCTGATTCAGGGTCATCAAGAGGGAGACCATTGGCCATACCGTAGTAGTTCACGTAGTTGGCTGTTGGCTGAGAGAACGCCATGCCGCCAGTGAGAATCTGGCCGCCGAACTCTGTGAACACACCAAAGTGTGAGTTCTGCCATGCGTCAGCTGCAATGGCACGGAGGATGTTCTCTGTAGATCCTGGAGGAAGCATGTTCTTGTTCCATGTGTAGAAGAGGTCAGAATACTCAGAGAAGTCAACAAGCTTGTACTGTGTCTGTCCTGACTCAACAAGTGTGAGAAGCTCGCCAAGCGCGTCGGCAGCCTGCTGCGCATACTTTGTGTCATACTCGTATGTGCTGGCCTTTGAGTTAACATTCATCTTCTCGTCAGAGTTTTTGACAAGCGGAGAAGCAGCCCATAGGTTCACCTTTCCGAGATAAGCGAGAGCGGTTATCTTATTGATGCGGAATCCGTTTTTCCCGAGGGTGTTACGTCCTACAGACGATTTGTCCCAATCAATCGGGAGGAGGTCAGCAGCCTCACGGAAGTCCTGTGCTGCCTTGTCGGCACATGCCTGGCAAGACTCACGAGGAAGCGTCATAGGCTGGTCAGCAGCTACAGTATGGTCGAGATAAGGAAGTCCGCCGAAATACTGCATCAGCTGGAAGTGTAACCATCCGCGGAAGAAGAGAAGCTGTCCCTTGATGGTATTGCGCTCTTCCTGAGTGGCAGAGGTCATGAGGTCCATATTCTCAAGACCGAGGTTTGCCTTGCGTATTCCGTACCATGCACCTTTCCACAGTCCGCGGCTAAAACGGTCATTTGGATTGAAGGTTGCACCCTGATCCATGAAGCTTGCGCCCCATCCGTCAAACTCCTGCTGCCAACCCCAAAAGTCGCCCTGGTCGACCTTGTAGCTCATGTGATAGTTGATACCGACAGCCATGATATCATCCTCACCCCAGTTCCATGATGTTGTCCAGTAACTCTTAGTGAAGTCTGGCATACAGAGGTATATCTCTTCAGTAAAGCCCTGGAAGCTCATGAAGTTCTTGAAAGCAGCATCGGCAGAGACATCTGACTCAGGCGCTTTGTCAAGATAGTCTGTACAGCTTGTTGTCATCGCCAGAGAGAGACCGAGAACGAGCGAAGCTGCAACTGACTTATATTTGGAAAATAGATTACTCATATTATATATAATAATGTATTGTCATTTATATGTGTGTGATTACAACTCGAACTTCAGACCGAAGTTGATACGCTTCATTGTAGGATAAGCACCCTGTGAGGCGAGACCTGTACCACCGAAGTTTGACTCACGGTCGTCAGGCATGTCGGTCCAGAGGAAGAGGTTGTTTCCGTTGACATAAACACGGAGCATGTTGAGACCAAGCTTCTTGATCCAACCACCGTTCCATGTGTATGCGAACTCAAGGTTCTTCAGACGGCAGAAAGAGCCATCATAGAGGAATCGTGTACCCTCATAGTAACTTGGAGTGGTGTTCACGCGGAGAGCCGGGATTCCGTTAGGAGTATCAACTGACCACACATCACCCTCCTTGAAGACTGTGTGAAGGTAAGGTTTCGGGAGTGAGTTGAAAGCCACGTAACGGCTGACGTTTGTCACACCATAGAACTGTGCGAAGAAGCTGAAGCCCTTGTACTCGAAGCCGATTGTGGCATTATATGTATTCTGCGGTGTACCAGTGAATCCGTAAGGAGCGCTGTCGTTAGTGTCGATGACGCCATCACCGTTGAAGTCAGTGATGATATACTGTCCGGTAAGCTTCTGGTTGTCATTCGTATTGTGCGGAGTCATGGCGATGACCTCATCCCATGTTTGGGCTGTACCATTATCAATGTAGCTCTTACCCTGACCTATTGCAAAGCCCGCGTTCTTCTGATAATCAGGGAGATATGCGGGGTCGTCATGCTCTAAGACAACGTTCTTGGCATGTGTCATGTTCATGTTGGCATAAGCGTGGAGCCCATTTGCGAAAGTGTATTTCAGGCGCATCTCAAGCTCGTAACCGGTTGTCTTCGTACGTCCCTTGTTCATGTAAGGAGCCTGGGCGCCGAAGTACTGTGGTACGGCACGGTTTCCGCCTGCAATCATAATGTCAGAACGCTTCTCGTGGAAGAATTCAAGCGTACCGGCAATGAGACCATTGAGTAAAGAGTAGTCAATACCGAGGTTCTGCTTTACAGCCTTCTCCCAGTGAATATTAGGGTTACCTACCTTCGACTCCTTATACCATGTGTAAGGCGAAGCAGAGTTAGGGTTGGTAGAGTCGAGCTTTGTGGTTCCACCGTAAGACCACTGTGTCTGATAGAGGAAACGGTCCCAGACGCTGTCCTCACCAATCTCACCATATGAGTATCGAATCTTGAGGATATCAATGATATTGCGTCCGAAGAGCTGCAACTCAGAGACTGGCTTGAACCATTTCTCGTTGGCAACGTTCCAACCTACAGCGCCAGAGTTGAAGAATGCGAAGCGGTTGTCTGGAGAGAACTTCTCTGAGCCGTTGTATGCACCGTTGTATTCGAGCATGTAACGGTTGTCATAGTTATATGTGGCACGGAAGGCCCAGTCCTCACGGTAGTTTGTGAACTCTGAACCCTGGGCACGCTCTGAGCGGTTGAACACACCCATGGCTGTCACATCGTGTATACCGAACTTTCTTCCCCAGTATAACTGTGCCTGGTAGAAGAGATTACGCTGGGTTCTATTGTTATCGAGTGCTCCACCATCTGTTGACCATGCGATAGTCTCAGTGAAGTCAAAATTGTTATTTCCACCCGCTGGCTCAGCATATGTCACTTCGCCAGTCTTTGGGTCAATCCACTTATACTGTGCACCATGATTAAGATCGTTGATACCGCGGTTATTCTCAACGAAGACATTATCCCACGATACGAGGGCAGAGGCCTTAAGGCCCTTTGTGATGAAGGAGAGGTCCTGCTCGAGGGTGAAGTCTGTGTTAATACGTGTGGTGGTTATCTGTCCTGCACCATGAAGGGCAAGGTTTGTCACAGAGTTTGGAGAGCCCTGGGTATCATTTGGATAGTACCCCCATGTGCCGTCGCTGTATTGAGGGACAAATGTATCATGCGGAGCGGAGTAAGCTGCCTGCCAGAGCTGTGACTCATACCATGAGTTTGGCTCAAGTCCGTAAGGCGATTTGCGTATGCCATGGCTACCAGATATATTAGCCTTGAGGAGTGTCGTCTTTGTGAGCTGGAAGTCGAGGTTTGAACGGACATTGATACGGTTGAATCCATAACCACCCTTATATCCGCGGTTGTTATCCCACTCGCGGAAGAGGTCGCCCTCATGCTGGTAGTCGATAGCGGCGTAGTACTTGACAGCCTTCGTGCCACCGGCGATGTTCACGTTCGCGTTGTATGACATGGCGTAGTCATTGAAGAGCTCTTTCTGCCAGTCAACGTCAGGATATCGCTCGCTCATGAGGAAGCCTGTCTCAGGGTCGATGCTTCCTGCCGGGGCATTATAATTGTTCATGAAATCAGTGGAGCTGATGTTTCCCCAGCTTGATGGCTGCAGTCCGAGCTCGTGCTTGACGGCCTTGTTGACATAGTAGAGAGCATCGGCTGAGCCGTAGGTCTCAGGGAGCTTGGAGACAAACTTTATGGCGGAGCTTGCACTTGCAGAGATCTTCGCCCTTCCCTCTGTACCACGTTTTGTTGTGATAAGAATGACACCGTTGGCACCCTTGACACCGTAAACTGCTGTTGCAGAAGCATCCTTGAGCACAGAGATGCTCTGCACTGAGTGGATATCAACGCTTGACATCGGACGCTCTATACCGTCGACGAGGACGAGAGGGTCAGAAGAGTTCCATGAGCTGACACCACGGATGACAATCTTGGGGTCTTCCTCACCAGGCATACCTGATGAAGACGATGTGATGACACCAGGCAGGTTACCTGTCAGGGCTGAGCCGATATCCGACACACCACCAGTACGCTCCAACACCTGACCTGTGGTCTGTGTGATAGCACCAACGACCGATGCCTTCTTCTGCTGGCCGTATCCTACGACAACGACCTCTGAAAGCTGGTTGTTCTCTGTGAGGGTGACATTGAAGCTGCGTTTCGCTTCAACCTTAAACTGTTCAGTCACCATGCCGACATAGCTGACAACGATAACCGAATTTTCTGAAGGCACAGAGAGCTGGAAATTACCATTGAAATCGGTAACTGTTCCAAGCGACGTGTTGCCTTTCACAACGACAGAGGCGCCAATGAGCTCCTCTCCATTCGAATCTTTCACCGTGCCGGTAATAGTTATGTTTGACTGAGCCAAGGCTCCGACACACATAACCATCATAAGCAACAGTGTTGCGAATGTTTTGATCATTTGGTTAGTTCTTTTCATTATAATTTTAAATTAAGGTATATGTAAATATCATACTGATGTTCGTCGATAATGAAGGGATAGATGGTCAAATCATGTAATATCAAGCAGTTACATTAAACTGTTAATTATAAGATTCTCTATTACCTCTTTATATAACAACGACGAAATCCGGCTTAGTATACCTCACACGCAGAGAGGGGCATATAAGCTGGACCAGGTATATGGCATTCTTTTCAGATAGTATCCATAATTGTTTTACTTAATTCCGTTTGTATTGGATAAGAGTCAAATATCAAGTAGTCAGCAAGGTTTACTAACGGGGATAATGACTCTGGTTTCAGCAGTTTTAGATGTGGATAAGTCTCACGGTTTACGCTTCCATTCGATACATCGAATCTTCGGTACTATGCTGACAGTGTCTTCCCAGATGCTGGCAACACACGCACCGAAGATTTCTCGATGATCACGAATCTTATGCAACTAACTAAAAACTATATCCTTATCAATTCATTCTGAGTATTCTTCATCTGCATTGTAATAATCAGCCTGAAGAACTCACTACCTTCAATATGTTCATCCCACAGACACATCGATAGATTTTTTTATGATGACGATTGTGGGGGGGGACTATCTTGGCTATCTTGTGACTTCTATTCTTTTTGAAGTCGTATTGTCGCTATATGTCCTTACACATATACGCAGCCCATTATATCCCGATGTACTGTTCAGAGGTATTCCATCAATGGAGAAATATTTCTCGCTTACAACATCTCGCAGTTCTGTCTGACGTATGCCAGCTGCCTCTCCCTTGTAGAATTCCTCATACCACTTGAAGCAGGTATAGGCGCAGCACTCTTCGTAAAGTCCTTTAGATTTTGCAGCCGTGAAGTTAGGTCTGACGACTCCTGTACTCAGATACTCGTCAATATCCACCAGATCGTCTGTAGAGGTCAGCGTCATGCCGATATTCGCGTAGTGGTCATGTACAGCCTTCCATGCATTTCCCCATTTTGATGTTGAGGCAGTGCCCCATGTTCCATAGTTAGGCAGCACCCATTCACCCCACTCGTTGTATTTACCCTCTCCATCAGGATTCTCTGGGCTCCAGTCAATCTCAGTGACCATGATAGGTTTTGTGTCGACAACGGGCACCTGTGAATGGAACTGGTCAATGAAAGCCTGGTGGTTGTATGACCTGTCGCTCGCTTCGTACCATCCAGGGTAGACATGTACGGCATATCCATAGTTGTCAAGAGGGTCAGTTATTGGATATTTGGCGTAAGGAGCATACTGTGACTGCCATCCTGTCCCTGGAATCCATAGTATTCCCGTGAAGCCGTTATTCCTTATTACGTCGACGACAGGCTGGAAGAAGTCCCTCATGGCTGTCTGTGAGCCTTTGCCGTTGGCATCCTTTATATTCACAGGCTCATTAGCTAGCTCTAAAGAGACCTGCCCGGCATACTTTTTCAGCAGTTTTGACTGTGTCAACGTGCCCCATACATTCTGAAGGTATAGCTGATACTCATCTCCGACTTTAATGTCATGTGGACAGACGCCAGGTGGTCTTAGTATGACATAGAGTCCATGAGCTAATGCGCTTTCCATAATTTTACTGTACAGATTCACCCAATAAGTCGTGAGTCTGCTGGCACTGAACTGGCTGATGTTGTTCTCTCCACCCTCGCCTATGAGAGGCTTGTTGGGGTCGTTTGTCCAGCAAGGGTCGAGATGCAGTCTGAAGACTGTACAATATGCTCCCTGTTCATGGTCTGTTATTGCAGTGAATATCTTGTCGAAATATTCTATGCAGGGGACTACGTCCTCGAGTCCGTAGCTGCTTTTCCATCCCTGCCATCTCCAGCTGTTGAAATAGCGATTTGGCGTATCCATCACACCATGGAGCACAACAGCCTGTCCGTTGTCGTCAACAAGATTCCGCCCGCTGACTTTCAGAGGAGGCAGCGTTGTCTGTGCAAAGGACATGCTGACCGATGCAAGGAGCGATGTGATTGTCAGGAAAAATGTCTTGTACATTTTCTTTATATAGTTAGGATCTTTTCGTCGTTCATCAATATGTTTTACTCATTAATGCTTTGCCGTAAGTTTGAGAAAAATCTCCCTCCTCCATCTTTGAGGATACTGCATTGCCTTTATGTGGACGATGCCAAGAAACGTATTTCCCCAAAAATGGGGTAGAGGGAGATTCCAATCGGTTAGTTAAGCCAGACACATCTTTGTCTATATATGATAGATTTTTTTGGGTTTCTATAATTGGTCTTCAATTCTGGTATGTTATTGTGAGTGACATAAATCTACATTTATATCTTGTTCTACATTCATATCTGAATTATGTGGTTTATATCCAACAAGTGAATTATTATTCTTTTTCGAGTGCAAATTTAATACATTTCCAACCAAAAAATACACGAATTTGTTACATAGACTTAACGAAATGTTACATTTGCTTTGGTATGTTACAAAAAAATATTATTTTTGCATCGAATCACGAAAAACCAACGGCTAAAGCAAAGAAGAGAAAAATGATTCAAGCAGCTTAAAACCCTTTATTATAAAGGGATAAGCGTATACAAGACAACAAACAACCGACTAACCACCAAAGCACCTCTAACCGTACAAACATGACTGAATATACACATAAGAATGACCTTATCGTCTCTAATTCTCCTCATTCTATGCTATCATCGACAACAGGCATAGCGTGGCGAAGCATGATTGTCATTATGCTAATGCTGTTTTGCCCCCTATTTGCCGTCGGACAGAATGGCAACTATTATAATGTTGACAAACATCTCTCGAGCAGTTTTGTCAATCAGATATACCAGGACAACAGGGGATTCATATGGATAGCCACACGCAACGGTCTGAACCGCTACGACGGATACAATTTCCGTATATATAAGAAAGGTATGCCGGGATGTGATGGGTTGGCATCGAATATTATCAACTGCATCACACAAACGGATGACAATATAATACTTGTAGGAATGTTTGGTGGTGCACAGGCATTGCATCAGGACCGCTTCTATGATATTGACCTTCTTGATGAGTACGGCAATTCCATCCGCGATTATGTGACGAGCATCATCCAGTGTACTGACCGCTCTATACTTATCGGGACATCAGGCAATGGCATATTCCGGCTTGTTGTATCTCTGAAGGACTTTTCCGACAAGAAACAGGCAAAGCTAAAAGCCCATAAATACACAGTGTACACGTACACCAAGGACAAGAATGGTAAGACGAGAAGGAAACCTCTGAAGGAGGAGGGTGTCAAGAGTCTCTTCCAATCGTCCGACGGATCACTATGGGTACTAACCGACACACGTGGTCTCTTGCTGGTCAACGGCAAGAAAACACGTCACATTCTCTCAACCGGCGACAACAATTCGTCTATCATGTCCATCTGCGAGGACCGAAGGTCAAACGTATACATAGCCACTCATGGCAATGGTTTGTATTTCATGAAACCGTGGCAGAAGGAGCCGCAGCACATCGCTGAGACAGGCAACGAGCAGATACAGACCGCATATGTGCGCAGCGATGGCAAGATATTGATAGGCCTTGACGGAAATGGCATTGAGATATATGACCCACGGACTCACACCATCACCCGCAACCCTTATTACCACAAGGAGTTCAACCTCGCCCGCTCAAAAGTACATTCTATCATAGAAGACAGGAACGGCAACATGTGGTTCGGGCTATATCAGAAAGGTGTCTTCATGCAGCCTCACTCCTCCATGAAATTCAACTACATGGGCTACAAGCAAGGCTCGCAGAATAAGATAGGTGACTGTTGTGTCATGAGTGTATGCTTCGCCCACGACAACTCGCTGTGGATAGGGACAGACAAGGACGGCATATATCATGCTGACCAGAAGATGAACATAACGAGCCACATCAACCCCGCCAATATGCCAAGCACAATCCTCTCGATATGTGACATGAACGGAACGCTATGTATGGGCTCATACCTTCAAGGCGCGGGGCAGTTCAATGGTGCCACATTCTCACACATAGACACAAAGCAGGAATACCCCTACAGCGTGTTTTCCATTGACTATGACAAGAACGGCGACTTATGGCTTGCCACCATGGGACAGGGGCTCCTGAGATACTCACCCCGCTACGGCAGTGTCGAGCATATAAGGCAGAACGATGCTCTGGCAGGCAGTGACAGCCTTGCTGATGTCCTCGGGAATGGGTATATATACGATGTCACTGTCTCCAAGGACTGCAAGAGGCTGTATACCGCCACAACGATGGGTCTGTGCTGCTATGACATCGAGAACAAGAGTTGGACAAAGACATTCGGTCGGAATATTCTGTTATGGGGGACACCAATACGCACTGTCTGCGAGATAACTGCCGCCGACAGGCGCAACGGCAGGAAAGGCAAGACAGGGAATGACGATGTGGAGATATGGTTTGGCACAAATGATGGATTGTATATATACAATATAAATACACGCAAGTTGATGCACATGACCGTCGCTGATGGTCTCTCGTCAGAAGGCATAGCTGCCATCCAGTCCGACAAGAGAGGCGCGGTTTGGGTGAGCACGATACATGGTCTGAACCGTATAGACGCCACCACCCGAAAGGTCACTAACAGTTACTATGTCGAGGACGGCCTTCAGGGCAATGAGTTCTCCGATGGTGCGGCCGCATTGTCGGCCGACGGGACGCTTGTCTTTGGCGGAGTGAGCGGCATAACATATTTCACCCCGACAGCATTCAACGGGAAGACATGGAGGGCAAATATCCTGCTTACCGATTTCAAGGTGAACGGGCGCTCTATTACAGCGGGCGAGAAGTCGGGGAGGTACGTCATAACAGATGTGACACCGATAATGTCGGACAAATTCGACCTCTACAGCGAGGACAACAATATCACACTCCAGTTCTCTACCATGACATACGAGGCGTGTGAGCACATCACATACCACTACAGAATAAACAGCGCGGCATGGATAGAGCTGCCTGCAGGGACAAACGAGATTTCCCTGTCCCATCTGCCAGCAGGCGACTATAATTTCACAGTCTATGCAGAGAAGGACGGGCAGCGGTCGGCAGAGAAGACTGTCAGGGTATGCATTCACTCTCCATGGTATGCCACGGCGTGGGCCTACTCCCTTTATCTCCTTGCGGTGCTGGCCGGCATAGTCTATTTCCTGAACAACCGCCGTCAGAGGCTGCGCCAGCAGATGAGGCAGGAGATGGAGGCGATGGAAAGAGCCCATGCTGAGGAGCTGCATGAGGCGAAGATAAAGTTCTTCATGAACATCAGCCATGAGATACGCACCCCTATAACTCTTATCAAATCGCCCATCACATCGCTCATAGAGGATGACGACGACCCACAGCGTCTCTCGTTGTATCACACCATCAGGCGTAATGCCGACCGTATCCTTAACCTCATCAACCAGATAATGGACCTGAGGAAGATCGAGAAGGAGCAGATGCCGCTCCGTCTGGAGCAGACGGATATGGTGGAATTCATCAACGAGATATACCAGCTCTTCAGCTATCAGGCCAAGTCCAAGTCAATGCGCTTCAGCTTCATACACACCATGCCCGTGCTGATGGCTTCCGTCGACCGCAGCAGCATGGACAAGATTCTGGTCAATCTCCTCTCCAACTCGTTCAAGTTCACCCCTCCCGGAGGCGAGGTATCAATCACACTGGAAGGCGACAATGACACGATGAGAATCACTGTATGGGACAACGGGCCGGGCATACCTCCTGAGAAACTGGACGATATCTTCTGCCGTTTCTATTCTAACAACTCCGTCTACGACAAGCGGTTCGATATGGGGACAGGCATCGGACTCGACCTCACGCGCCAGCTTGTCCTCTTGCATCATGGCACAATACAGGCAGAGAACAATGCTGACAAGGGATGTCACTTCACCATACTTATACCACGGGGCGATACCGCAAGCCCTGCCTCTACCGGGATGGAGAATCATGATGCCACCATTACAACCTATGCCCCCTCGATGGCCGACGCTGACACGGCTGGCACTACGGCTCCTGCCCCTCGCATGGAGGAGGGCGTCGTGCAGGAGCCTGCGGCAATGCCTGATGCCAAAGACATCAGCACAGAGGCTGAGACAGAGGCGCCGCACACGGAAGTCACGGATAAGGATGTCGTGGATAAAGGGAGGAGGAACATCGCTGAAGAAGACAAGGGGGATGCGGCTACTGCTGGGGGAGAGCAAGAACCAGGAGAAGAGGGGGAGACTGCCACGACACTGGAGAACAACGCCACAGGGGACAATGCGGCCCATGTAAAAGCAGGGGACGGAAAGAAGCCCAAGGCAGGCACACGGCGTACCGGACAGCGAAAGCGCAAGTCAAGTGCCGTCCAGGAGGGGAAACATGCCCCGAGGAGACGGACAGCCAAGGAGAGGATAGCCATTGTGGAGGATGACGATGATACAAGGGAGTATCTCGCCAATGAGCTCTCCGCCCATTTCGCTGTCACCACCTACACCAATGGCAAGGACGCCCTTGCCGGCATACTGCTCCATGTCCCGTCGCTTGTCGTCTCTGACATCATGATGCCTGAGATGGACGGCATCACCCTATGCTCGCGGCTCAAGACGAACATCAACACCAACCATATCCCCGTCATCCTCCTTACAGCGAAGGACACAGAGGAGGACCGCATGTCCGGTATCGGCATGGGAGCCGACGCCTATATCAGCAAGCCTTTCAATCTTGATATTCTGAGGCACACTGTGCTTAACCTCCTTGCCTCACGCAATGTCATGAAGGTCAAGTTCACAGGCAATGAGAGCCACGAAGACGAGATAGAGACCATCAGCATGCAGTCGGCCGACGACAAGCTCATGAAGCGCATCATCGCTATCATAAACAAGAATCTCAGCAATTCAGACCTGACTGTCGACGACATCGCACAGGAAGTGGGCCTGTCTCGTGTACATCTATACAGGAAGATGAAGGAGCTGACAAACCAGTCTCCACATCAGTTTATCCGCAACATACGTGTCCGCCAGGCAGCCCGTCTCCTCAAGTCGGGACGGTATAAGGTCAGTGAAATCATGTATGCATGCGGTTTCCCTAATGCCACTGCTTTCAACAATGGCTTCAAGGCCGTCTACGGAATCTCACCACGTGAATACATGAAGAAAATATAATATTATGGCCGCATGGGAATCGAAACTCACCATGCGGCCTTTATCAATTATTAAGCCTTATCCTCCATATCAGCTGCAGTGAGGCTATTGATGCTGTCGATGACCTCATCATTCGTCTGCTGCATCTTGTGGTATATGCGGAAGGCGACGTATATGCCTATCACCCCTCCTATGACGCCTCCGAGGAGACCACCCTGGATGAAGCCGTATTTGAAACTGTCGTCAGCGGCATACGAGAGCATCACCCATGACTCGACGCCTGTCCACAGGAGCCAGACGACAAGGAGAGGCATGCAGATGGCCATCTGGAGGGCGCGCTGGCGTTTCATGACCATGAGTTTGCGCATGGTCTCGATGAGATTGTTGCGCTGGTAGTCGGCATCGGACATGGAGTGGAGATTGATGCGGTAGTCGGCATATATATCGACAACGAGCATGGCGAGAAGGAAGAAGTAATTGAACCATGATAGTCCGATATACGCCTTCAGGCCATACCAGAGGATGGCAAGGACAGGCAGGAGACAGAGCTCGAAGATGATATACTTCTTTATCCATGACATGCTGCGCTTCATGGCCGAGAGCATGATGCGCTCGTTGACAATCTCCTGATTCTCAAGTTTCGCCCTGAGGATATCCATCTGCTGGCGGATTATATCTATATCGGCGTTTGATGGATTATTGTATTTCTGATTTGTGTCCATATGATTGAATGTATATTGAGTGAGTGTTATATTCAAGTATTTCTTCATATTCTGAGTTCCTCCCAGACTTTCTGATTATCGGGGAAGGCCGGAGGGAGGATTGCTCCCCCATATGCGCATTATTCCTCAGCAGGCATATTCCTCAACTGCTGTCTTATGCGGAAGAGTCTGACGGAGACATTCTTTGCTGATATGCCGACTATGGCTCCTATCTCGTCATAGCTGATATTCTCAAGCCATAGGAGCACTATGGCGCGGTCGAGGGGTTGCAGGAGTGATATACGCTTGTGCAGGATGCTTACTTGCTCTGTTGCCTTGTCACGGTCAGAGAAGAGGTCGATATCCATGGAGAGCTCATTCTTGGAACGCCGCCTCTTCTTCCTATCGACACTGATGCATGTGTTCAGGGCGACACGGTATATCCATGTCTTGACATCGCTCCGCTGCTCAAAAGAGCTGTAGCCTCTCCATAGCCTTATGAGGACCTCCTGGAAGAGGTCGGCCACCTCATCCTTGTCTTTCGAGAACATGTAGCAAACGGTGTATATCGTGCTTTTGTTGTCTCTGACGAGGCGGGAGAAGATCTGTTCGTCGTTATTCATTTGTTTGGTTTGTATGTTAATAAGTAGGGGGTGAGCTTGCTGTTCTACTTCTATAGACGCATGGCTCTGTCAGAAAACTACATGACTAGTGAAATATTTTTTCTCATCATCCTCAGTGGGTGGCCACAACGATATGGGGGGAGTCATCGCAGCGGGCGACGGCTCCCCCCATAAATATATAATGGGCATGATGTGTCATTTCTTCCCAACAAGTTGTCTCAGGAAGGGCTTCATATTACCCTCACGGTCAAACCACAGCGGATAGTCCTTGCGTCCAGGTATAGGCCAGTTGTTCTTCCATGACTGGCTGTCGGTGACTCCCCATGCTGTGACACGGCTTACTGACTCTGCGTTGCGGTTGACAATCTCGAAGAAGCGTGCCATCCTGCTGTTCCATACTTTTGCCACACTGTCAGGAAGCTCGTTGGGATATGGATTAAGGGCCTCATCATATTCTGCTTTGTCTGATATATTGGCACCCTCGTTCACTGTGGGCAAAGCTCCCATATCGACCTCGGTGAACATGACTTTCACTCCCTCGGCTGCGAAGGCCTTTATACTCTTCTCGAACTCATCCCAGTCAGGATAGTCCATGCCGTAATGACACTGCATGCCGACAGCATCGATGCGGCAGCCGCGTTTCTTCAGCGTTCTGATAAGGTTGACGACAGCATCACGCCGGCCTTTGTGGAACATGGAGTAGTCGTTATAATAGAGCTCGGCATCGGGGTCTGCCTCGTGGGCATACTCAAAAGCGAGGGGGATATACTCCTCTCCGAGAATCTCATAGTAGAAATTCCTGCGCCATGTGCCATCGTCGAGTATCGCCTCGTTGACTACGTCCCATCCGTCGACGCGTCCCTTATAGCGGCTGACAATTGTCTGTATATGGTCTTTCATGCGCTGCTTGAGCGCCTCTGGAGTAAGGGGATTGCCATCCTTGTCCTTGCCGAACCATTCAGGACACTGGCTATGCCATATCAGGCAATGGCCGATAGTCTGCATATTATTATCGTGTGCAAACTTTACGAAGTTGTCAGCCTGGTTCCAGTACCATGTGTCTGGCTCAGGATGTACCTCCTCCATTTTCATACAGTCCTCTGCTACGACGCTGTTGAAATGCTGTCTGAGGATTCTAAGGCTCAAGGAATCTTTCCCTGCCACTTGTGAGATATTGACGGCTGCACCGACCTTATATCCTGGCAGCGATTTGTACAGGCATGTGTTGTCGGTGTCGGACGTGGACGAGCAAGCCGTAATGGTTATGGCGAGAGCCACAAGCGTCATGTGTCTCAATGTCTTTTTACAAGGTATGTTCATTATTATCATTGGTGTTAGTTTGATTTTGTCTTCCTCTGTCACGATTAACTTACGTTGAATATCGGCTGCACTCGGCATAGCCAAGCAAGCTGGGCTATGCTCTCGTTTGCACGATATTTCGGGATAGTCTGAGTAAACTCAGCTTCTCCTCTCGCTGCTCCATCGGTTGATTTTTTCTTCCTCTGTCACGATTTAACTTTCGTTGAATATCGGCTGCACTCGGCATAGCCAAGCATGCTGGGCTATGCTCTCGTTTGCACGATATTTGGAGATAGTCCAAGGTAAACTCAGCCTCTCCTCTCGCTGTTCCATCGGTCATGCATTCCGCTGCTCTATGGCGCGGTTTATCTCGTCGATTCGCTCGTCTGTCAGCTCATATCGTGATATGATGAACATGGCGAGAACAAGGAGGACAGCCGGAATAACACATACGAGCCATAAGATACCCTCCTCGGCAAGAGGTGTCTGTTCGACAGATTTCGGGTTGTAGGCAACGTATGCGAGGACGGCAGGAGCGACAACACTGCCAAGCGTCATGCCAGCCTTGAAGAAGATGCCCGTAAGAGCGTTTACAATTCCTGCTATGCGCTTGCCGCTTGTATATTCGCCATAAGAGATGACCTCTGGGACAAGAGCCCACATATATCCAGTGGCGACGATGACACCTGTTGACTTGACGAACTGTGCTATATACACGAGTGTCATGCTCGGATTGCTCATCTTGGCCACGATATATAGGAATGCCATGCCTACGATGGCTATGCCAAGGAAGATGTAGAACATGTTCTTCTTACCGACAGCGCGCTTTATCATAGGCACGAGCGGCATGAAGATGAACGACGGTGCAGAGCCGAGCCCCATGAAGATGGAGAGCTGCTCTGGGGCAGCATGGAGATTGCAGTTCATGAAGTATGCTCCGGCTGCATTGCCTATTGACATCATCGCAAACGCTGTGACGAAGAAGAAGGCGATGACCCTCAACGGACGGTTATGGAAGAATTCCATCCAGAGGTCGCTGATTCTCACATTGGCACTCTCCTCGGCACTCATGACGACTTTCTCCTTACACTGTGTGAAGCAGAAGATGAGGAGCGCAAGGCCTACAAGGGCATATATTGTCATTGTTGTGAACCATGCTACGGGGTCTTTAGGCAGACCCTCGACCTTATCGTCGGTGAAGTATGCTATGAGCAGTGGCAATCCTGAGCCGACAGCAAGTCCGCCACAGTTGGCCATGAACATACGTACAGAGGTCAGGATGGTTATCTCGTCAGTATCACGCGTGAGCGATGAGTTAAGGGCTCCATAGGGCACATTGATGAATGTATAGAGCAGAGTCATAGCGATATACGTGATGTAGGCATAGAGCAGCGAGGGGGCAAAGCCATTCCAGAAACACAGGATGGCGAAGCCGGAGAGCGGTATGCCGACAAACACGAGATATGCGCGGTACTTGCCGAGACGGGGGTTGTTCTTGTCGATAAGGGCGCCCACGATGGGATCCCAGATGACATTGGCTATATTGCCGACAGTAAACATCACGGAGACATCGACTGCATCCAGACCATATATGTCTGTGTAGAAGAACAGCAGATACATGCATGTTGTCTGGAATATGAGATTCTGGGCGAGATCGCCTGAGCCGAAACCTATACGCTGTAGCCATGATAGGCGATAGAAGCCTTTGGCCGAGTTATTGTTTTCTGCCATGTCTTTATATCTATTATTATAAGGAGGGTATTAAAAATTGGTGTTTATAGACTATTCAGGTGAAGGCTGGGGGTAACGCTTCGTATGTGAATAACTTACGGAAGCCGGATAATTATATGAGAATCCGGGTGGGGTCAGTCTTTTCCCTCTATGGTCTGTATCTTACCATTCTCGTCGTATGTCAGCTCACAAACCTTAAGGCTGCGGAGCCATGATTTTCCGCCGGAGGGGACACTGTCATGGTGGAAGAGATACCAGCGGCCTTCATACTCGAGGATGCAGTGATGTGTTGTCCAGCCGACAACGGGTGTCAGTATGACTCCCTGATAAGTGAATGGGCCATAGGGATTGTCTCCGACAGCATAGCAGAGGAGGTGTGAGTCGCCTGTTGAATAAGAGAAGTAGTACTTCCCGTTATACTTGTGCATCCATGATGCCTCGAAGAAACGGTGAGGATTGTCAGCCTTCAGAGGCTCACCATTCTCATCAACCACGAATATCGGGCGTGGAGACTCAGCGAAGTTCATTCCGTCCTTTGTCATACGCACGCAGCGGCTTGGGAGAGCGTCGGCATTGCCCTCAGGGAGATACGGTGTCTCAAGATGTATGTTATCCTTGTATCTCTGCAGCTGTCCGCCCCACAGGCCTCCAAAGTATACATACACTTCGCCGTCGGCATCGTCCTTGAACGCGCACATGTCAATGCTGTAGCTTCCTGCTACAGGGGCTGGCTGTGGTATGAACGGGCCTGCGGGGTTGTCGGCGATGGCTATGCCCCAGTGGAAGACATCGGTGCGGTCTTTCATTGGGAAGTACATGATGTATCTCTTCACCTTCTTGCTGTACCCCATTCCGGCGGCCTGTTCCTCGGCGTTTGTCGGCACCTCGTGCTCGTACTCCTGCACATCACAGTCCCATAGCTGTCGGCCAGCCCATGGTATATCCTCCTGACGGAGCACACAACCGTGGTCTGTCACGCGGCCAGTCATAGGGTCTCCATCAATTGAGAGGACGTGGTAATCCTTCATGATATATTGGTCGCCATTATCGTTCTCCACGTTCGACGCCTCCCAATCATGGCTGGGATATACATAAATCTTTCCGTTGAAGATATGAACTGAGGGGTCTGCCATATAGTCGGCAGGGAATAGATATCTTTTCATGATTTCAAGAAATTTAGGTGTATATAGTTTGATTTGATTATTCCAGACCTGCAATCTGTGGCAAAGTTACTATTTTTTTTATATATAAAACTCCTTATTTGTATCATTTTTTTACCTATTTTGTTACATTTGACTCTTTTTTAGGCATATTATCCGGTTTATTTCGGGATATTATGTATAACTTTGTATGCAGAAGAATTGAAACTCTGTGATATCCCTTTTCTGCGAATAACCTATCAAACACTACCATATGAACAAGAACAGAACACTAAAGACAATGCTTGCCATGCTCATGGCATTCATGATTCCAACACCATCCATGGCTGAGGTGGTGATTCCACGTTTCATTTGCGACGGCATGGTGCTCCAGCGTAATACCACCGCGCGCATATGGGGTAAGGCATCGCCAGGAGAGAAAGTGACAGTACGGTTCCTCAAGAAACGTTATGTCACCACAGCCGACAAGGACGGCGAATGGACCATTGGCATCGAGACGAGGTCACGCCGCATGACAGGAGGGCCATACACGATGGATATAAACGGGAAGACTCTCCGGGACATCTATGTGGGCGATGTTTGGCTATGCTCGGGGCAGAGCAATATGGATCTGCATACCGCACGCCTCGTGAGTCTATATGAGCAGGAGTTCAAGACAGACAGCAACCCTGCCATACACCTCATGCAGACGGCACGCACACCATCCATACACGACATACAGGACGATGTCATAGCCAACGGATTCTACCCTTGGGAGCCAATGAAACCGGAGAACATCGGCCACTGGTCGGGTATGAGTTACTTCTTCGCTAAGGAGATGTACCGCGCTACGGGTGTCCCACAGGGCATAATAAACTGCAGTATGGGAGGCTCTGACATAATTCAGTGGATGCCTATGGACACACTCATGGTCATGGAGCCTGAGGCCGTTGCCACTGTACGTCACCTCAGACAGCCTGGCTACGAGGCGCGCCTGGAGGCTCTCAATGCAGCTGTCAACTCCACGTATAACAAGCTGTTAGCCGAGGACCCTGGCCTGAAGGGCAAATGGATGGCTGAGGACACCGACCACAGCGACTGGAGGATTGTCTGCCAGAACAGCCGTGAACTGCTGACAGAGAACGGACGGACATGGTGTGGGACGATGTGGCTCAGGAAGACATTCAATGTGCCGGAGGAGTGGCTCGGAGCTGACTCTCTGCTTCAGCTGGGCTGTCTGAAAGATGCCGACGAGACATATATAAATGGTGTGAAGGTGGGAGAGACTGGCTATGAGTATCCTCCACGTAAATACACTCTGCCCAAAAGGCTGCTCCATGCTGGCGAGAATGTTGTCTGCATACGCCTGCGCACTAACGGTGGCGGACATGGATTCACACCTGAGAAACCATATTTCCTGTATTTCACCAATGGCCGCAAAATCAATCTTGAGGGCGAATGGTACATCAAGCCGGGCATTCTTATGCCACGACAGCCCAGTGTAGAGGGCGGGGCATGGGGACGCGCGGCGTCGCTCTACGACAATACGATATACCCTCTGCGCAAGTATGGCATAGCCGGAATATTGTGGTATCAAGGCGAGACAAACGCGGGGCAGCCTGACAAATACCGCCAGCAGCTGCCTGCCATGCTGAAGAAATGGCGCGACCTCTATGGCCCTGTCCCTGCTGTTGTGTTCACTCTCGCCAACTTTATGGAACGTCACGCTGACGCGAACTATCATGGAGGCTGGGCGAGACTCCGTGAGGCACAGCGGCAGACAGCGCTGACAACGCCTAACACGGCGCTCGTGACGATGACCGACCTCGGCGAATGGAACGACATACACCCTCTGGACAAGAAGGAGGGAGCACGGCGTGCAGCTCTCTGCATGAAGAAGCTGTATCTCGGCATGGACATTGTCAACGAGGGGCCCGTGGCCACGAGGATGACTGTCGCTGACGGCAAGGCGCGCATAGAGTTCTCGCCTGCCACGGCTGGGGGAATGCATCTGAGACAGGCTCTGCCTCACAGCAAAGCCAACCCGATGACAGACATGAGCGGATGGTGTATAGCCGGGCAGGACGGTATATACAGACACGCGAGAGCAAAAGTGGAGGGCACAACTGTCGTGGTATGGGCCGACGGTGTGACCGACCCCAAATCTGTCCGCTACGCATGGGACGATGACCCCGCTGTGACGCTCTATAACGGTGACAACCTGCCAGCTGCGCCCTTCGTGATTGAGGCGGAGAGATGACAACACGCCATGATTGCAGACCCGTAGGATTGTGTCAGGTGGCTCAATGTTTATCTGCTGCCTGACACACCCCCTACCCTACCTCCCATGCTTTAGGGGCAAGACGGCACAACTGCCCGAGCGCTATTACTCCCCAAAAACAGAAAAGATAGTACAATGTGTAAACAGATGTGACACTCTAAAAGACGCATGTAGACTAATATGAATATTTGGAGAAGTGGCCATTTTCACCCCTTTATCCAGCCTTCAACTGTGGAGAAATGGGTCATTCATGTATTTTCCCTTCATGTTTTCCATGTGTGTCTTGCCCCAAAAGGTAGCATATTGTAGCATAGGGATGGGAAATGAGGCTCTGTGCCGTTACCTTCAAGAAGCTCATCCTGTACTCCTTGGCCGCCTATACAGTAGCTTTTGGCAGCTATATTCTACCATTTATATAAGGACGCAACGGCCAATGAGGGGAGAGGCGCAACTTATCACTATGATTCTCAGCATGTTATACCGTAACAAACCATTTCCGGGAAATTTCCGTCAGAATTATGGGCGGGAAAGGGAGGAAGCCTGAATTTGAGCATCAGCTGCAGTCAAATCAGTACCACCCGTCAACAAAAAAGCGGCATGCATGACACTCAACCCATGAACCATAAAGAGGGCTATTGGACATATCCACACCGCACTGACCGGACGACACAAGCGACATGAGCATGGAGGCATTCGTTGATGTGGAGATGAGGATATGCAGACCAAAACCTTGCAGAATTTCTTGCATGTCTCGAAAAAAATGCCGACATTTGCAGCATGATGGATTATTGATATGATATACGCAGGCATGACCAGCCCTCACATATCGGGCTGTGTATCTGGTATACACCGCATGCCGGCCATATGCCTGGCAGATAAGAAGAAGAAGGACACACTGTGCCTATACTCAGCAGGCGGATATCAGACACGATGAATTAGCGCGGGCTCCATCACAGGCAATAAAGGCGAGATAGAGCTGCCCCCCCGCATTTTGCCATCAGGCATCCATCCGACAAAAAGGCCGGAGCCCAAGAACATCCGCCGCCCATGAAACACCATAACCGTATGATAAAGATTTGCAGCAAGCCTCTTCCCGTCGACATCGTGTTCCACCCGATATGGTGGAACAAGAATGCAGGCATCACATTCGACGAAAGTTTCTTCTACGACCCCCGCCGTCGTGTCGATGACGAGCAGAAGATGGAGAGAGTCCTTCACGAGCGATTCGGAGACCTCGGTCTCGGCGAGGACTACCGGAAAAGCCTGCCACAGATAGGCGCCGTACACCTCGCCTCTGGCTACCTGCTGTCAGAGATGCTTGGATGCAAGGTGGAGTACTATGAGGACGCTCCGCCACAGGTAATCTGCGCACACATGGACACGCTCGACATCGATGTCGCTGACGCTTTCCGCTCGCCGGCATTCAGACGCCTTGACAGTCTTGTCGGCCAGCTGAAGGCGAGGCATGGATATGTTGTGGGTGATATAAACTGGGGCGGAGTGCTCAACCTCGCCATAGATATAAGGGGCGAGGAGATATTCACAGATATGCTGCTGCAGCCGGCGAAAGCCACCATTTTCTTCAACAAGATAGCACAGGTGATAGACAAATTCGTATGGTACATACAGGCGAACACCGGTTCATCATCAATATCTGTGAACCGCAGCGCACGACTTTTCGACTACCCCGTCGCCATACACTCAGAGTGTAGCCACACCATGATATCAGAAGAGGACTACCGACGGTTCCTGCTTCCTATAGACCAGGAGTGGAGTATGAGGCATAAGCCATACGGCATACACTACTGTGGCAAAGACCCTCACCGCATGGCATCGGCCTTCGCTGAGATAGAGCGGCTGGCATTCCTCGATGTAGGATGGGGAGGCGACGTGGCGCTTCTGCGTGAACATCTGCCAGAAACATTCTTCAACATACGCCTCAATCCTGTCGAGATTCAGAGATACACATCAGAAGAGCTCAGGCAGAACATAACCGAGCGTGTAAAGGCAAGCGGCGACGACCTTACGAGGACTGGACTATGCTGTGTCAATATGGACCAGGATGTCAGCGACGAGAGAATCCATGAGATATTCACGATAGCTGACGAGATTATCCAAGAGAACAAGGCGAGAGCCACAGAATGAGGACGAGGAGGGGTTATTCTTCCCCCCAGCCTCGGGGGCAGTGGCAGAATTGTCCCTCTGATGCCTCTGACCGAAGGGACTGGCAATGAATTGGGACTGCCATGGATGACACCAGGACTGAGAGCAGCCAAACACACAAAATGACCACATGGGGTATGCCCAGCACAAAAAAGTTGTCAAGGAAAGAAAAGGCTGCAATGAAGCGTCCCCCTGCCTGCCATGGAATGACAAAAGCCTAAAAACCAATATATAGCGCGCCCATGAAGACACCGCAGGCATACACAGAAATGTCATGTTGATGGTGATGGGGGGATGTATGCCTGCGGTCATCAACTTGCATGTGGAACGAAATGGTATGAGAAGACAGAGCCCAAGAAGAAGAAAAGAAAGACAATCTGGACTCTGCAGACACAAAAAAGAATGGAGACGTGCTATCTGCGGCGGCGCTTATTCCCGAATAGCGAGAACGTGCCTCCAAGACGCCTATAAAGCCTCCAACCGAGTAATGCCCCGTCAAAGACTCCAGCGCATGTGTTGGCATACTGCAAGATACGCTGTGTAGGTGTCTTCAGCTCTTTGTCATCTGTCTGATGGAAAGTGTTATTCCAAAGATTAGATATCTCGTCTTCCTTTGCGGATGCCTCCTGGCGTAAACGGGCTATCTCTAACTGTATATCGGCCAATGTTCTGTATGTCATAACGAATAATGAATGGACTTGAAACAAAAAAATCATGAAGCAAGGATATTGACAAGCACCCTAACCAAGGGCTGCTGTATCCAGGAATGGCGCTTGCAATAGATAATGACGAACAGCAGGAGCTGTACGCCTGCCACAATCAGGAATGAGGCCCAAAGCGGCACAAACAACGACAAGGCATAAACAGCCGCAAAGGAAAGGAATATCACAACAAGGAAGAAAAAGAATGCCAGAAGTATGGTGAGGGCACATGCCGTCAGCAGACGAATTATCTTCTCCGTCAGACTTAATTGTAACAGACTCTTACGCAGCTGCAGATACTCCTTGAACTTCTCGATAAGGCTTGCAAGACTCTCTATGTTTTTATCTGTGCTGAACATGCTGAATAGAAAAAAGCACCGGGAAGCCTCGTGGCGCACAGCAGTCGACCGTGACTTACCCCCCCCATGTGCTGTACAGCTACATGCGGGGTGTGGGGCGGTGGATTGTGTGTGGCGCGAGGCTTACCGATGCGTGGTGCTAAAAGTTTACTCGTTTACATCAAGAAGGTCTTCTGCCAGCTCTGCCATCTCTTTCTTTGACAACTCAACGTTATGGCGGTCACAGAAATCCTTTACTTTTGATGTTATCTTCTTACGTGTGTCCGCACCTGACTCCGGTGCAGCAAGCAGTCCGATAGCAGCACCAGCAAGTGCGCCTCCGAGGAATGCTCCGATGTAGCCTAATGCTTTCATAATGTTTCCTTTCTTTATAAGTTAATATTCCAAATTGATTCTGATGCAGCCCAAGCACTGCCAGCATCCATGACAGCAGTGTCGCCGTGCGACTGTCCGACGACAATGGCCTGACTGTTATCATCGGCAAAAATACTCAAGATTTCAAATTGTTCCAAATAATCTGTCTAATAATTTGTTAAAACGCTTCATTTTTATTGATTTAACATACTTTAGATGGAAAACAGTTGGGGAATAACCGAATTATTATTAACTTTGTAGTCGAATTGTATAAACCGACACAAAAAGCTAAACAAAATATCACACATTCAGGTATGAAGAAATCCATGACCCTAAGCGCGATTCTTTGCGCTGCATTAGTAATGGCAAGCTGTGGCTCAAGCAAGGAGAGCGCTTACCGTAAGGCATACGAGAAAGCCCAGAACCA
The DNA here is from genome assembly GCA_021531755.1 of Hoylesella loescheii. Classification (GTDB taxonomy): domain Bacteria; phylum Bacteroidota; class Bacteroidia; order Bacteroidales; family Bacteroidaceae; genus Prevotella. Next base: position 70,510 of record JADYUK010000001.1, on the reverse strand, counting down.
GGAACAGACAACAGTCGTAGAACAGCCTCAGGTGGTGGCTCCTGTTGTTGAGCGCCAGCAGACAGAGACAAGAACCACAGACAACTACGACAACGTGCCAGTACGCTCAGAGAATGTCAATGTCATCAGCGGTGCAGGACTTAAGAACTTCAGTGTCGTAGTAGGCTCATTCGGACTCAGGTCAAACGCTGAGGGACTACAGTCACGTCTGAAAAACGCCGGATACGCAGCACAGATAGTGTTCAACCCTGCCAACAACTTCTATCGTGTCGTTGCCACAACATACGACAGCAAGGCCGACGCTGTTAACAGCCGTGACGCTCTGCGCTCACAGTATGCTGACGCTTGGATTCTCTATAACAAATAAGATATGCGAGTACTTTCTGTAGACTACGGAAAGAAACGTACCGGACTGGCAGTCACTGACCCATTGCAGATAGTTGCAGGTGGGTTGGTGACTGTCGCCACGTCTGACCTCATGAGATTCATCACTGAATACTGCCAGAAGGAAGAGGTGGAAACTATCGTATTCGGAGAACCAAGACAGCCAAATGGCCAGCCAAGCGAGAATCTGAACAGAGTGAGAACTTTCGTCGGACAACTGAAAAAGAACATGCCGGACATAAACATCGAATGGTATGACGAGAGATTCACATCAGTCCTCGCACACAGAACGATGATAGACGCAGGATTAAGGAAAAAGGCAAGACAGAACAAAGAGCTCGTCGACGAGATATCCGCAACAATAATACTACAAGACTATCTCGAGGCTAAACGGAACTCCATCCTATAATCCCCTTATCCCCTGACATCAACACAGACGGTGGCATCCCACAACAGGAAACAGAAAGAATACGAGACAGCAGAAACTGAACGTTTTCGTTAAGCCAAAAGACCAAAGGAAACTTGTTTGCTTTGGATTGGCGAGAAAAAGTCGGATGAAATCCAACATAAAGATGATTTTACCAATATATACATATGGAATGCCTGTGCTACGCAAAGTGGCAGAAGACATAACACCAGAATATCCAGAGCTGGACACACTTATCGAGAACATGTGGGAGACACTGGCCAACAGCGAAGGTATCGGACTGGCTGCACCTCAGATAGGACGCGCCATCAGACTCGTCATCATAGACCTCGACCCTCTTGCTGAGGATATGCCAGAGTACAAGGACTTCAGACACGTGTACATAAACCCACACATAATCGAATATGACGAGAAGGCAAGCAAGGAGACATCACAGGAAGGATGCCTCTCGCTCCCAGCAATACATGAGAATGTAACACGCCCAACAAGAATCCACGTCGAATACGACGACGAGAACTTCACACATCATGACGAGTGGATAGACGGATATCTCGCACGAGTAATGCAACACGAGTTTGACCATCTTGACGGGAAAATGTTCATCGACCGCATATCACCTTTCAGGAAACAACTCATCAAGTCAAAACTTAAGGCTTTATTGCAGGGACGCTTCAGCTGCGGATACAAGACAAAATCACCGAGAGTATAAACTGACACAACGTGAGAAAGGGAATACAAAGGCACATTGCAGACAGCAGAGAGAGATGCAGGGGAAAACTGCATCTCTTATGTGTTATTGTATATACTTACGCTGCTATGCTTCTGGCAACACCATGCCAAGCACAATTCAATACTGACCGCCTCATGACAAGCGGCAAAATCGCACTGCACTATGAGGACTACGTACTGTCAATCCAATATTTCTCACAAATAATAATCCTCAAGCCATACCTCTATGAGCCATACCAGATGCGCTCAATAGCGAAATTCTATCTCGACGACTATAGTGGAGCTGAGAGCGACGCAACAGAGGCAATAAAGCTGAATCCCTATGTTCCAGAGATATTTGACCTCAGAGGTATAAGCAGAATCAGGCAGAAAAACTACAGCGATGCCATAAAGGATTATGACAAAGCTCTCACGCTCTCACCAGGAAACCAAAACTACTGGTATAACAGGGCAATATGCCATATTGAGAACAAAGACTACGATATAGCACACGCACAGCTCGACACGATAATATCAAAATGGAGGAAAATGTCGGGAGCTTACAACGCCAAGGCTGAGATATACATACTCAACAAGGACACGGCACAAGCTGCCGCATGGCTCGACAAAAGCCTGGGAATAGACCCGTACAACGCAGACACATGGGCCACAAGAGCTAATATATCCCTCGCAAGAAAAGACTGGGCATCAGCGGACACCCTGCTATCAAAAGCCCTGCACCTGAAACCAAGAACCGTGCAGAACTACATAAACCGCGCACTGGCACGAGTAAACATAAACAATCTCCGTGGAGCCATGTCAGATTATGACATAGCACTCGACATAGACCCAAACAACTTCCTTGCACATTATAACCGCGGACTCTTAAGACAACAAGTCGGGGACGACAACCGGGCAATAGACGACTTCAACTATGTCCTGAAAATGGAGCCGGCAAATATTATGGCACTCCTCAACCGCGCAATGCTCCTCGACCAGACAGGAGACTTACGTGGTGCGATAAGAGATTACACAAAGGTCATCAACCAGTTCCCAAACTTCTGGACAGGACTCTCCAAGAGAGCATCATGCTACAGAAGGCTCGGCATGACAGCAAAGGCAGAGATGGACGAGTTCAAGATACTGAAAGCTCAAATGGACAAACATCTCGGCATACAACCCCGATGGAGCAAGAAGAAACTTCAAGACCTGAGAAAACGCAGCGACATAGACCCGAACAAATACAGCCAGCTTGTCGTGGACGACGAGACTGCCGCCGAGCATGAATATCAAAGCGCATACAGAGGCAAAGTACAGAACAGGAAAGTAACCATAGATTTCCTACCCGAGAGGCCAATAACTGGATTCGACCCCAAGAATGGTCAGAGCATGCTGCAGAACTACGCAGACGCCATGGCCAACGCGTCGTCAATAAATGGCGCCATAACCCCTACCATAGCTGAAGTAACAGCAGAAATAGAGAAGACACCGGACGAATCCACATTATATTATACAAGAGGTACCATACTCGCAAAACAAGGTGACTACGTAGACGCAATAAAAGACCTCACAACAGCTATCGGACTTGACCCTCGCATGCCAGAAGCTTATTTCAACAGAGGACTGTGCCACATCTTCTCAGACAATAAGAAGAAAGGACTCGACGACCTGAGCAAAGCTGGAGAACTCGGACTATACAGTGCATATAGCGTAATAAAAAAATTCAACAACGATAAAAAATAATCTGGCAAAATATACTTATCTGACAGAAAAATATTAAATTTGCAGCCGATAATAAAACAACATGTGCATCGTTTGTATGACGCACATATAAACAAGAATAAAACAATGATAAAAATCACATTTCCAGACGGTAGCATCCGAGAGTATGAGAAGGGAGTTACCGGCAAGCAGATTGCTGAGAGTATATCACCTGCTCTCGCACGCAGCATCGTATCCTGCGGCGTAAACGGTGAGACAATAGAAATAAACCGCCCTATCAACGAGGACGCACGCATCGCACTATACAAGTTTGAAGACGAGCAGGGCAAACACAGCTTCTGGCATACAAGCGCACACCTGCTTGCAGAGGCTCTACAAGAACTGTACCCTGGCATACAGTTCGGATTCGGCCCTGCAGTAGAGAACGGCTTCTTCTATGATGTCCTTCTCCCAAATGGCGAGATGATCAAAGAAGGTGACTTCAAGAAAATAGAAGACAAGATGATGGAGCTCGCACGTAAGGACGAGCCCGTCGTACGTAAGGAAATATCAAAAGCTGACTGCCTAGCCAAATTCAAGGCTGCAGGACAGACATATAAATGTGAGCATATAGAGGAAGACCTTGAGGATGGAACCATAACAACATATACCCAAGGCAATTTCACAGACCTCTGCAAAGGTCCACACATCGTATCGACAGGCACTATCAAAGCTGTCAAGCTGACTGCCATAGCAGGAGCTTTCTGGAGAGGCGACGCAACAAAAGACCAGATGCAACGTCTCTACGGCATCTCTTTCCCAAAGAAGAAAATGCTCGATGAGTACCTGCTAATGCTCGAAGAGGCAAAGAAACGCGACCATCGCAAGATAGGAAAAGAGATGGAGCTCTTCATGTTCTCAGAGAGAGTGGGCAAAGGACTACCAATATGGCTACCCAAAGGTACAGACCTCAGACTCCGCCTTCAGGATATGCTACGAAAGATACAGAAGAATTTCGGATATCAGGAAGTCATAACCCCACACATCGGCTCTAAGAACCTCTATGTAACATCTGGCCACTATGCACATTATGGGAAAGACTCATTCCAGCCAATACATACACCGGAAGAGGATGAGGAGTACATGCTGAAACCTATGAACTGCCCTCACCATTGCGAAGTGTTTGCGTGGAAACCACGCTCATATAAAGACCTTCCTTTCCGTTGCGCAGAGTTCGGGACCGTCTACCGCTACGAGAAATCAGGCGAATTACATGGACTGACACGTGTACGCTCTTTCACCCAGGATGACGCACATATCTTCTGCCGTCAAGACCAGGTAAAGGGAGAGTTCCTCCGTGTGCTCGATATAATCCTCACCGTCTTCAAGATATTCGGCTTCAACGACAATCAGGTTGAGTTCCAGATTTCACTCCGCGACCCAAAAGACACCGAGAAATACATCGGTAGCGATGAGATATGGGAAGAGGCAGAGAGCGCTATTATAGAAGCTTGCAAGGAGAAAGGCATCAAGGCACGCACAGAACTTGGCGAGGCTGCATTCTATGGACCAAAGCTCGACTGTATGGTAAAAGACGCCATTGGACGACGCTGGCAGCTCGGAACAATACAGGTTGACTACAATCTTCCTGAAAGATTCCAGCTCGAATACACCGCTGAGGACAATACAAAGAAGCGTCCTGTGATGATACACAGAGCACCTTTTGGCTCCCTCGAGCGTTTTACAGCAGTCCTCATAGAACATACTGCTGGACATTTCCCGCTATGGCTCGCACCGGAGCAGGTCGCAATACTTCCGATATCAGAGAAATACAACGATTACGCAGCAGAAGTTGCAGATTACTTCAGCAGCGTAGGCGTACGCTCTACAGTAGATAATCGTAATGAGAAAATCGGTCGTAAGATACGCGACAACGAGCTCAAGCGTGTCCCCTATATGGTAATCGTTGGCGAGAAAGAGTCAGCAGAGGGTACTGTAGCCATGAGACAACAAGGTGGAGGCGACCAAGCTGTCATGAGTAAAGAAGATTTCGCAAAACGAGTCCTTACAGAAGTTGCTGATATGCTTGAGGCAACCAATTTGAAACCAAAAGACTAACAACACTCGTAAATAATGTTAAAAATGCAGAGGCTTAGGTACTTATTACGTTTATATATTAATATAAATTAGTACCTTTGCATCTGCATTTTTCAAATGCACATATATAATACAGCCTGAAAGGCAAGACTGCATACACTGCAAACCTCAAAAAATTTAATGAAGATAGACAAGAAGAAAGACAACAATCAGTACCGCATCAACGAGCAGATACGATGCAAAGAAGTGCGTATTGTAGGCGATGACGGCTCTATGGTTATACCGACACGTCAGGCTCTTGATATGGCAAGACAAAGAGATGAAGACCTCGTCATGATATCTCCTAATGCAGAACCACCCGTATGCCGAATAATTAACTACTCAAAATTCCTTTACCAGCAGAAAAAGAAGGCAAAGGAAATGAAGCAGAAGCAGGTCAAGGTGGAAGTAAAAGAGATAAGATTCGGCCCGCAGACTGACGACCACGACTACAACTTCAAACTAAAACACGCACAGGAGTTCCTTTCAGAAGGAAACAAGGTACGTGCATACGTCTTTTTCAGAGGACGCTCTATACTCTTCAAAGAACAAGGTGAGGTCTTGTTGCTCCGTTTCGCCAATGACCTTGAGGAATACGGAAAAGTAGAGCAGATGCCAAAACTTGAAGGCAAGAAAATGTTCCTCTTCCTTGCGCCCAAGAAAGTATCTGTAGTAAAGAAAAGCCAGCAGAAGATGGATCGCGAGCGCCGTGAGGCTGAAGCAAAGCAGGGACAGACGGACATAAAAAACGAGACACCACAAAATGGTGGACTTGCTGCTAACGCAAAAGGTGCAGAAGCTCTCGCTAACTTAAAGTTCGACGAAGAGTGATAAAAAGCGAGGCGCCCCTCTTTACCGCTATACGTCTAAAAGAGCAAGAATAAACAAACATTGAGGACTTCCGGTTAACATGTATTCATCCACAAATACCAACGGAAGAACCACTATCAAGCAAACATACTCTTGCACAAGGAATATAGCAGAAAAGAAACCATTAGAAATAAGAAATACAGTGCGTAACGCCCGGTATATGCGTTGCCACAACATATCAATAACAAATAAACATATAAAAAAAAATGCCAAAAGTAAAGACAAACTCCGCTGCAAAGAAACGTTTTTCTTTCACTGGAACAGGTAAGATTAAGCGTCGTCACGCTTTCCACAGCCACATCCTGACCAAAAAGACTAAGAAGCAGAAGCGCAACCTTCTCGGCTTCGAAATCGTTGATTCATCAAACACAAAGCAGGTTCGTGACTTGCTGCGTCTCCGTTAATCTTATTGTCTAACTTTTAAAGTAAGAAAACTATGCCAAGATCAGTAAATCACGTTGCATCTCGCGCAAAGCGCAAAAAAATCCTTAAGCTCACCCGTGGCTATTTCGGAGCGCGCAAAAATGTCTGGACAGTAGCCAAGAACACATGGGAGAAAGGTCTTACCTATGCTTACCGTGACCGCAAGAACAAGAAGCGCACTTTCCGCGCACTTTGGATACAGCGTATCAACGCAGCAGCTCGTCTCGAGGGAATGAGCTACTCACAGCTCATGGGAGCACTCCACAAGGCTGGTATCGAAATCAACCGTAAGGTTCTCGCTGACCTCGCCGTCAACCACCCAGAGGCCTTCAAGGCCATCGTTGCAAAGGTAAAGTAAACAAAGAGCAACATTTTTACAAGCACAACTTAATCCGCAATACAGTACAGTCATACCGTATTGCGGATTTTTTATATTTCTCCATTTTCATATTTCACCATTTTTATATTTCACCATTAATTATGATGCAATATAATATCGCATTATCAGTAACCTTACAATCAATTTATATACATATTTATTGACATTATATGTTCAACGGCCAAATAGTTTATAGCATTAAATATTTGTTAATTACAAATACAAAGAGCAACCGTATTGTATAATTAATGTTAATAATTATACCCGAACACAATATTATCACATTATTAATTTGGAAATTTAATGAATAATTAATAACTTTGCAAAGTGTTTTTCATGGTATTAGATTATTAAGGTTAATAAAGATTGGTTGTCGTGAGACAATCAATTTTTTTGTACCAATACAAGAACAGATTGTAATGGTACTGAAAATGGCTCATCTCGAAGAAGTCGGGATGAGCCATCGTTTGTTAAAACAGGGTCTGCTGTAATAATATTTCGTCACAAGCAGAGGATGGCAGACGTAGTCACTCATAGTGACAACAACAATGACAATCCGCCTTAATTCGGTAAGGACAAGATAAAGTACAATCAGGAACTTCATCACGTCCTTGACGAAGTAGCGCATCCCCTTTCGGCATCGTGGTGTATATGTAATCTTGGCCCATATATCATTGGCTCGATATACTTTCTTGACAGTATCGAATGAGCAATCGATATCGTTGCGCTCTCCGACGGCTTTGACCATCATGGATTTCATTTCCTCGAAAGGCGGCTTTGACCATCATGGATTTCATTTCCTCGGAAGGTGGCATTGACCATCATGGATTTCATTTCCTCGGAAGGCGGAGTCATCGGTTGTCGTCCTATGGGTTTGCGGTACTAATGGATTTCCGAATCTCAGGTATGTTAAGTTTGTCATATTCAGATAAATCTTATCCTCAAGGATGGTAACCATAGGCATCCGAAGCCTTCTTTGAAAAGTTGTTATTCTTATGCAACAGTCTGTATTCGCTTAACTGTCACGATGACGCATGAAATGGGCATGATGTATCTCAAAACCTCGGAAATTGAGTTAATTTATACTAAATAGGAAGGATATCAGAGTGTTATGTAAGAAATTATATGTAACTTTGTATAGTTTTTTCGGTTATAATATTATAATACACGCTTTAAATAGGTATAAAACGATAGACAATGAGACAATTAAAGATTCAGAAAAGTATTACAAACCGTTCCAGCGAGGCGCTTGACAAATACCTCGTTGAGATTGGCCGTGCTCCGCTCATATCAATAGACGAGGAGATTGAACTTGCTCAGAAGATTCGCAAGGGAGGATTGGAAGGAGAGCGTGCCAAAGAGAAGCTTGTGACAGCAAATCTACGATTTGTAGTTTCAGTTGCAAAGCAATACCAGCATCAAGGACTGACTCTGACCGATCTCATTGACGAAGGAAACATTGGACTTATTAAAGCAGCACAGAAATTCGACGAGACGAGAGGATTCAAATTCATCTCATATGCAGTATGGTGGATTCGCCAGTCGATTCTTCAGGCAATAGCAGAGCAGAGCCGTATTGTCCGCCTGCCATTGAATCAGGTAGGCTCGCTCAACAAGATTAATCACGAGATCAACAAGTTTGAGCAGGAGAACCAGAGACATCCATCTGTCTCTGAGCTGTCAGCCCTGACACAGATTGACGAGGAGAAGATAGGCCAGAGCCTTATGGCTGATGGTCATCATGTCTCTATCGACGCACCATTCCAGGATGGAGAAGACAACTGTATGCTTGATGTCATGGCCTCGGGTGATGACTCTCGAACAGACAGGCAGGTTGACCATGAGTCAATGGCTCTCGAGCTGAACAATGTTCTCTCGAAGGTGCTTAAGGACCGTGAGATAACAATAATCCGCGAGTGTTATGGGATTGGTTGCCACGAGAAAGGTCTTGAGGAGATAGGCGACCAGCTCGGTCTGACACGTGAGCGTGTAAGGCAGATACGCGAGAAATCCATCGCAAAGCTTCGTGAGAGCGGTAATGCGAGAGTACTGATGAAGTATCTTGGATAACGTCTCGCAAACGAGTTGAATTGCCTTAGACCCAGGGAGTAAATAATGGTTGGCATTATACTCAACCATAGAGCTCCGCTTCTCTCGCTATATCGGCCCCATTCCCTTATAAGGCAACAGGACAAGAACCAGAACAAAATAAAAAAGCCAAAGATATGAAACAGCTTTTATTTATCGTGCTAATGATGACGATGACGCTTTCAGTATCAGCACAGGCACGAATAAAATTTGACAAGGTGACCCACGATTATGGGACATTCAAAGAGTCAGATGGTGTGCAGACATGCGTCTTCACATTCACGAACAAGGGTGACAAGCCTCTTGTCATAAACCAGGCAGTTGCCAGCTGTGGCTGTACAGTGCCAACATACACGAAGAAGCCTGTCATGCCTGGTGAGGCTGGCGAGATAAGCGTGAAGTATAATGGTACGGGAAAATTCCCAGGCAGATTCAAGAAGAGTGTCACAGTCCGCACAAATGGCTCTCCGGAGTTGACAAGACTCTACATTGAGGGTGAGATGACAGAGTGACGAATCACAGATAGAGGATATTTGACACAGACAGTGTTCCGGTTTGTCGCTGGCGTCATATGATGACGAAAGAGGAAAGTCCGGGCAGTACAGGGCATCCCACTACTGAAAGTAGTAGTAGTCCGTGAGGGCTAAGTAACGTAGAAGAAAACAACCGCATCGGCTTGTCTGGTGTAAGGGTGAGAAGGTGGGGTAAGAGCCCACCAGTGTTATGGTGACATGACAGCTGTGCGTCTTGGGAACTGCAAGTTCATGTAAACTGCCGCATGAGGATTGCCCGTCCGAGGCAGAGGGTAGAACGCTTGAGCTGTATGGTGACATACAGAGTAGATAAATGACAGACACCAGCTGGTGTGGCAGGAATCAGCTACTGCCAGCAGGAACAGAACCCGGCTTATAGGAACACTGTCTTTTCTTTTCGGCATCCTCTGCTGCCATGCCAGCTTGCAGGTGTCAGCTTGTCGGCAGATGACATACTATATAATCAGGATTTAAGGGAAGTGGGATAACTGACAAGGTTCCGCTTCCCTTATTGTTTTTATAATGCACATACACGATGAGGAAACAGATAGTAAACATACTACGCACACTATGGGATGACTTCACCACGAAGCGAGTCATAAATGCGGCCTCCACGCTAACTTATTCCACACTTCTTGCCATAGTGCCTGTTGTAGCAGTTATCTTTGCTATTGCCCGAGGCTTTGGCTACAACAGATATATAGAGACATGGTTCAGGTCGACACTTGACAGCCAGCCCCAAGTAGCAGAGGTTATTATAGGGTTTGTCAACTCATATCTTGTCCATACGAAGAGTGGGATTGTGTTCGGTGTGGGATTGATGTTCATGTTATGGACAGTCATCATGCTTACACGCAATATCGAGCAGGTGTTCAATGACATCTGGGGCGTTTATCACCAACGTTCCATCATGCGCACTTTCACTGACTATCTTGCTATGTTCTTCATCCTTCCAATTCTTATTATTGTCATCTCGGGTATAATGCTCTTCATGACATCAATCTCGAGTGTTGTCAACGAGACATACATGATAGGCCCGTTCTTGAAGTTCCTAATCGACGCATTACCCTCTGTGATGTTGGCAGGCATCATATCCATCCTATATGTTTTCATGCCTAATACTCATGTCAGGTGGCGCAATGTCATTCTTCCAGCAATATTCGCTGCCTTATTGATGCAGATGCTCCAGCAGTTCTACATTCACTCACAGCTATGGGTATCGAGCTACAATGCTATCTACGGTTCGTTTGCGGCACTTCCATTGTTCATGTTATGGTTGCAATTCTCATGGACGATAATCCTTGTTGGTGCGGAGCTTACCTATACGAAGCAGAACTTGGAATACTTCAGCCACGGCATAAGCAAGACAGAGCTTTCACATCGTCACCGTCTGATGCTCTGCTGCATGATAGCTGGCAGAATATGCAAGCGTTTCAAGGAGGGTGGCCGCCCATACAATCTTATGGAATTGAAGCAGATGACATCACTGCCCACAAGGATAATCACTGACTTAATCTACGATATGCAGAATGCGGGGATTCTTGTTGAGCTGAATCCTGACGGGAAGGACAATGAGTCTGAGTGGATACCATCAGAATCTGTCGAGAACATCACTGTAGGATTTCTCATATCACATCTTGAGAGTCTCCATAATTGGACTCTGGACTCTACGATATGCCGTCTGATGGATAGTAAGAAATGGCGCAAGGCTCTACTTATCAGGCATAACTACCTGAAGGCGCAGCGTGACATAAAGTTGTATGAGCTTGCATAGGACATTATCCATACAAGAGAACACCTTCTGATATCACAATATATTCATGCCTGCACTATATGTGAAATGTTTGCCTGGAGGATTATTATGGCATAATCCCAATAAGCTGTTATGAAAGGAAATCTCCTGATGTCCACACAATGGTTCGGGGAAAGGGTATCTTGCTGTATTGCCGTTTCTTGTATTGAGTGTTGTTTTTGGATGGTATCAGGTGTGACTTAAACGCAGAATCGAATGTTGAAAAAGGAATGGAGTGATGTCTGCCAATGCAGCACACTGGCTGCCCTACCCTATCTGTCATTTTGAGATTGTCATGTAGAGAACAGCACGCGTTTTTTGAATCATCCAGGCAAAGCAGAGTGTGACCGGCCAGATTACGATTTAAAACTTTCCGGCGGCTTTCACTTACGGTTTTATTGCGCAAGCATCAAAATAGAAAGAGGTACTGAATCAGGTGCATAAATATATTGTATATGCATCTGTTTCAGTACCTCTTGGTTGATAATACGCTCTGCTTACAGTCCCATAATCATCTGCCAATATGAACTATGGTGTCAGTGTGGCCTGCTTGTTTGCTTTCCTTTGTGAGAGGCATCCTTTTCTGGATGGGCATGACAAAGAGGGCAACAGCTGCTGAGATGTTGGGAGAACAAGCATAATATAGACAAGAGTGGTGAAAGTATATGGAAAACTGGTTATTAAATCCACAACGCTCTAAAGCTCTTGTCTATATTGTTATCAAGCGAATGGATTCTCAGTTGGGTAAGGGAGTGACTTTGGCTGGTTGTATGCTATATCCTTCACACCAAGATACTTGAATACCTCGAAGAGAGTCTTTCCGACATGAGAGAATGCTACAGCTCCGTGGTGTGGATAGCCTTTCTGTATGAGGACGTGACGGTAGAAGCGTCCCATCTCTGGTATAGCAAAGATGCCAATGCCACCGAATGAGCGTGTCGGTACATCAAGCACCTCACCTTCGGCGATGTATGAGCGCAGAACACCCTGTGAATCGCACTGCAGGCGATAGAATGTGATGTCGCTGGCAGCTATGTCTCCCTCAAGTGTGCCACGTGTGAAGTCGGGCTCTCCGCAATTCTCGAGCAGGCGGTTCTGGATGAGCTGATACTTAATCTTACGGTTTGAGCACATCTTGCACTGTGGTGTGTTTCCGCAGTGGAATCCCATGAATGTATCAGTCAGCTTGTATCCGTACTTGCCGACGATGTCCTCATCATAGATGTACTTAGGCACAGAGTTGTTAATGTCGAGAAGTGTCACTGTATCATCGCTTGCACACATGCCAATGTACTCTGACAGAGCTCCATAGATATCAACCTCACACGCTACAGGTATGCCACGGCTAACGAGACGGCTGTTGACATAGCAAGGCTCGAATCCGAACTGGCTTGGGAATGCAGGCCAGCACTTGTCGGCGAATGCTACATACTGGCGTGCACCCTTATGCTCCTCAGCCCAGTCGAGGAGAGTGAGCTCAAACTGTGCCATGCGGCGGCTTAGTGTCGGATAGTAGCATCCCTCGCCCATCTCTTTTGCCATATCCTCGCATACGGCGTCTATGCGTGGGTCGTTCTCATGTTTCTTATATGCTACAAGGAGATCGAGCTCAGAGTTCTCCTCTACCTCGACGCCAAGCTCATAGAGACCCTTAATAGGGGCATTACATGCGAAGAAGTCCTGCGGACGTGGGCCGAAAGTGATTATCTTCAATCCCTTCAGGCCGATAATGACGCGGGCTACGGGGACGAACTCAGCAATCATCTGTGCCACTTCCTCTGCTGTGCCTACAGGATACTCTGGTATGTAGCCTTTCAGGTGTCGCATGCCGAGGTTGTAAGAGCAGTTGAGCATGCCGCAGTATGCGTCTCCACGACCGTTGATCATATCGCCATCACCCTCTGCTGCTGCCACGAACATGCATGGGCCGTCGAAGTTCTTCGCGATAAGTGTCTCTGGTGTCTCAGGCCCGAAATTACCGAGGAATACAACGAGGGCGTTGCATCCAGCCTCTTTCACCTCTGCCACTGCCTTCAGCATGTCTTTTTCGTTCTCAACTGTTGTCTGGCAATTGAACAGTTCTCCCTTGTATGCCTTTACAATGTTCTCGCGACGCTGTGTGGAGAGCGCGATAGGGAAACAGTCACGGCTGACGGCAATGATGCCGAGCTTGACCTCAGGAATGTTAGTACTTTTCATAATTGATTATTTACGTTAGTTATGTTGATATTGTAATATGACCTATAATCTATAAATTGACGCTGTATGTCATGGCTTATGGCCTACAACGTAGGCAAAGGTAATACTTTTTTGTGGAAAAAAGGTAGTTTTATACTTTTTTTTCGTATTGCAAACAGAAAATAACAGAATCTCTTCCACCACAAGAAACTCAGCCATCTTTATGAGCCCTATTGTGACGATGTACATCTGGTATAACAAATGCAGGGGAAAGGACAGATTCCATGTGGAAGGTGTCTCCCGATACATGACAAGGGGAGGAGGGCATAGTCAGCGTCAGTGGCAGGAAGGGCTGTCAGACATCTTTCCGGTATATCACCTGAAATTGCGGAAAGCCGGCTCGAAGCCATTGAACACATTGATATCTACATGGCCTTTTATGCCTCTGACTGTTCCGTCGGGAGAGAGTTGCCATATTGCGAGATGCACATCAGGCTTATACTCACCATAGCGTGCTATCCATATCTGGTAGTTCCGGCGCAGGTGTTCACCGTCAGCATAGCTGGCATTGAGGTATTTGTTGACAAACTGCTGACTGACATAAATTATCGGGCGGACACCTCTCTGCCGCCCAACTATCTCCAACCACTGTCTCACAGAGGCAAGCAAGACAGCAGCGCCACCCATATTCTTTATCTGTACTGCCGACGGCTCGACATCGAGTGCTGGCGGAAGGTCGCCTGCTGAGTAACGGCTATGCTTGATGAAGAAAGCGGCCTGCTGACGTGCCGACGACTTTGTGGAGAAGAAATGGTAGGCTCCGGCACGGTAACCATGGCGCCGTGCAGACGCATAGTCATTTGCGTAATAAGGATTACGGAGAGTGGCTCCCTCTGTCGCTTTTATGTATATGAAAGATATCGGATAGTCCACGACACCCGAAACGCGTTTCCTTGACATAGTCCCAAGTGATGTTATTCGCAGGCGGTCCCATTGTATGCCATAGCTGATACGGTGTCTTCTTCCACGTCTCAGGCCTTTAGCCTTGGGCTGGACAGCTGGCTCATGCTGATAGCGCGACAGGTCGATGCCATAGATATGATTGGCTGTATATATCGGCTGCTCGCCACGGTAGCGGCCCATGCGCCATAATCCCGCCCTGACCTTGTCATGAAGGAATTCCACTCCGAATCCGTTGCGCAGGCATACGGGTGCCGCCTCTCCCCCTGCTATAGTATCGAGACACTGCCCCTCATAATATGTCCCGTCAGGATACGATACGCTGACCACTCCCTCATGGTGTCCGCCGCGTGAGCGCTGACAGATGTAGATAGTGTCCGCAGGGGGTATGACAGGTCTGGCGGGTGACATCCCTGCCCCAATGTCAGTGGCATGAAGATATACGGGCCTGACATTGGAGGGGGTGCGTCCTCCAGCCACGCGAAAGAGCATGAATCCAACGCGGCATGATGGGACAGGGGTAGCATCAAGCACAAGGTTACCTGTACGGACTTTATAGCGTGACTCCTTGGTTACTCTCAACTCGTTTCCGTCAATGATGCGCCGTGCAGATAACAGGATGCGTCCGAGCGAGTCAATACGGTGGACGACAACCGCCCTGCGGCGTGCCACGATATCGAAGCCCTCATCGCTGACACTGTGGGTGGATATATAATAGTCAATCTCAGAGAGCTGCTGTCTGTAGTTATTTTCCATACGCCTCATTATCTCTGTCTTGCGCCCTATCAAGCTCTTTGCCTCACTCGCAGCCAGTCCCGGCATCTCAGATTTCCGCTCGGCAAGGGTGTCGATACGTGTGGCGAGGGTTCCGTGGCATGAGGGAATCCAGAAATGATTAACCCATGACGCGCGTCGGATACGGGTGGTCAGATGTGCGAGCGAGGTGTCAGACGGCAGTGCGACGATAGTGTCTCCACCTTTATATATATAAGCATAGAGTGTGTCATGTCCGTCAGCAGAGACGATAGAGACGAAGTGGCGCTCTGTCACGACAGCAGATGACGAGGGTGTCACTACAGAGTAGTGGCTCCGTGATATGAGGCATAGTGCAAGGATGGCGATGGCGGATAGCAGGCCGACTGATGATATCTTCGCTTTGGACATGATAATTAGTACAAGGAAACGTTATATGGCTGCCACGTATCTCACACTCGTCAGCGACACGATGTGTGATATTGTCAGAGAAGTGGTGATGGCTGCCACATGATTCAAAAGAGAGGCGTATGGCATAACAAATAAAGCGAGACACAAAAGGCTTTCACCTTGAATGTCTCGCTTTGTGGCTCAGCCCGATAGACGTATATGCAACTGCGTCTGGGCATTTATGTATGATGTGGCCTTCAGACTCAGGCCTTTGTTGTCTCGGATAGGGTTACTTCTTCAGCTTAGCGTAGCGGTTCATGAAGCGGTCTACGCGACCTGCTGTATCAACAAGCTTGCTCTTGCCTGTGTAGAATGGGTGAGAAGTGTTAGAGATTTCTATCTTCACTACAGGATAAGTCTCTCCCTCAAACTCGACAGTGTCGTTTGTCTTGCAGGTAGAGCGTGTGAGGAACATATCGCCGTTAGACATATCCTTGAATACTACAGGACGATAGTTCTCTGGGTGGATACCTTTTTTCATTTCTTGAATTCTTTTGTTAAGTTTATACGATTATTGCATAAAGCGGGTGCAAAATTACTGCTTTTTCTTGAGATTACCAAATTTTCCAAGATGTTTTACTTGTTTTTTAATGAGAATTGTGTATATTTGCATTCATAAAACCATACTTATCACCCTCACGAACCATTCTAAACGTAATAATCATGACAATAATAGGAATAGCCGGCGGAACAGGCTCTGGAAAGACTACTGTGGTAAGGAAGATTGTAGAGGCGCTGCCGCCTAACTTTGTCGCTGTTGTCCCACAGGACTCTTACTATAACGACACGACTGGTATGACAGACGAAGAACGCAAGGCTATAAACTTCGACCACCCTGACGCCTTTGACTGGAAACTGCTCATCAAGCAGATTGGAGAGCTTAGGGAAGGACGCGCCATAGAGCAACCGACATACTCATACATCCTAAGCAACCGCCTCCCCGAGACAATACACGTGGAGCCCAAGCCCGTCATCATTGTCGAGGGCATCATGGCTCTCGTGAACAGAAGGCTGAGGGATATGATGGACCTGAAGATATATGTTGACTGTGACGATGACATAAGGCTCATACGCAACATACAGAGAGATATCATTGACCGTGGACGTACTGTATCAATGGTGATGGAACGATATATAAATGTGCTGAAACCCATGCACGAGCAGTTCATCGAGCCATCAAAACGATATGCCAATGTCATAATACCTGAAGGTGGCAACAACAAGCCAGGCATTGACATAGTCTGCAAGTACATAGAACGCCTCTGTGGCGTGAAGGAGTAGCCCCCGGCAGGAAAAAAAAATATACAGCAGACTCACTCCCCGATGTGCATCAGCCAAGGGGGGATAAAAAATGACAAACTGACGTTAAACATAATAATACACCAACCCAGACCATGACACTGAAAATAGACAATACAGAGGACACAATAAAAGGGATACTGACAGGCAGGCTCGACACAGCGGCAGCACAGCAGTTCGCGATAGACATGGCGCCACTGATGAACAATGCAGACAAGCATGTCGTGCTCGACTGCAACAACCTCAGCTTCATATCATCATCAGGACTGAGACTGTTCCTGTCGCTTAGAAAAGCATCCATTGCCAAGGGTGGAGATGTCACACTGACCGGAGTATCTGACGATATCAAGCAGGTATTCACAATAACAGGCTTCTGCTCCCTGTTCAAGTTTGCATAAGAAACGCAGGAAACAAAGAAAGTCAAAAAGCACGACTTTCATACCACATCTTAAGCTTCTGCACAAATATGCCACTGCATATGAAGCTAAGAAGGCAATGAAAAGTGGAGGAACGACTAATGAAGGAAACCCTGAATCTTCAAAATGATGTCAGCGAGGTGAAGCAGCTGGCTGAATGGATCGAGGACATAGGCAGCAGACTGAAGCTCCACGCCTCGGTCATCTTCAAGCTGAACCTTGCGCTCGAAGAGGCGGTAGTCAATGTCATAGACTACGCATATCCGGGCAGGACAGGCATGCCCATAAGCCTGACGGCCAAAGACTGCGGGAACAAGTTAGTATTCACACTGACAGACAACGGCATACCTTTCGACCCCACAAAGGCTGACGAGCCAGATGTCAGCCTCTCTGTGGAAGAACGGCCTGTCGGCGGACTTGGAATATTCCTCGTCAAACAGATAATGTCACAGATAACCTACAGCTGCAAAGACGGACACAACACACTCACCATGACATTTAATAGGGCTTAGGAGCACAAGGCATCAGAGAGAATGCATGCCAGGCTTATGCATGGAACTGCATATGACGATGGAAGAGCATCCCTATGCCAGAAGCGCGACACAGCTACCAGACATACATGATAACAGACGTAATACTCTCAGGCCTCACAAACCTCTTCGCACTCTTTGGAGCGACAAGAGACATCGACACCGCATACTCGACAAAGACGTTGAACGACTATCTTTGCCGGCATTTCGGTATTCGTGACACAAGCATATACATATCACTCTACGAGGAGTTGAGAGATGTCTACAGCATGTCTGACGAGATTGACAAAGACGCGATAATAAACCAGATATGCGAGAACTGTGCCCCCCTCCTGAAGACAGAGGAGCAAGAGCTGCTCCTGCTGCGACTAATGGAGTTCTGCACAACAGATGGTGACACACTCGACCATGACGACTACGTCTTCATGAGCGTGAAGCGACGTTTCAATGTCAGCGACAACGTGTATGACGACTTCTGTGACTTTCTGAAGGAGAACAACTCAGAGCACGTCACAAAGCAATATCACCAAGGACTCAACGGACATATCACCGTCATGTGGATGAGAGAGTACAACAAACTCGTCTTCACATACCACGGAGATGACGATGTCCTCATGGACGATGTACCCGTGCTGAACGGCATGTTCCAGACATGGACACAGAGTGGTGTCCTCAAGGTGAAGAAAAGCGGAGTGCGCATATACTACTCCACTGTATTCCAAACATTTGCCGACGAATACCACTATGAGAAAATACAGTTTGCTGGAAGAGACATAAATTTCCACTTCCCTGACAGTATCAACGGCATACACAACCTCTCTTTCGACCTCAACAGTGGACAGCTCGTAGCCATAATGGGAGGGTCTGGAGCTGGCAAGACAACACTACTGTCACTCCTCAACGGAACACTTAAGCCACAGAGCGGAGACATCACGATAAACGGCCACAGCATAGAGTCTCCGGAGGTGAAGGCTCTCATTGGATACGTACCACAGGACGACCTCCTCATATCAGAGCTTACCGTGTACGAGAACCTGATGTATACCGCACGCCTCTGCTTTGAGGGGATGAGCGATGAGGAACTGGGGAAACGCGTCACAGAAACCCTCAGGCAACTCGGACTGCTGCAGACGAAAGACCTCAAGGCAGGGTCACCGATAGAGAAGACAATATCAGGAGGACAACGGAAACGACTGAATATAGCACTCGAGCTTATCCGTGAGCCATCAGTGCTCTTCCTCGACGAGCCCACATCCGGACTGTCCTCAACAGACACTGAGAAAGTTATAAACATCCTCAAGGAGCAGACATTCCGCGGCAGACTCGTCATAATGAACATACACCAGCCGTCAAGCGATGTCTACAAGCTCTTCGACCGCCTTTGGGTGCTCGACAAAGGAGGTTTCCCAGTCTTCGACGGCAATCCCATCGATGCCGTCACATACTTCAAGACAGCAGCAAACTACGCAGACGCAGACTCGTCAACATGCCCTACATGTGGCAATGTCAACCCGGAAGTGGTATTGAATATCATAGAGGAGAAAGCACTCGACAGCAGGGGGCAGATAACTGACGAGCGCAAAGTGACACCACAGGAATGGCACAAGATGTACCTACGCATGCGTCCAGAGATGGATAATCCAGCTGAGACACCAATACCGGCAACGGACCAGCGAAGGCCATCAGGGCTGAAACAGTTTATAATCTTCCTCAAACGGAACATCGCCACCAAGGCGTCAAACAAACAATACAAGCTAATAGCTACACTTGTCACACCAGTGTTAGCCACAATATGCGCCCTCCTGACCCATTATGCGCCACCCGAGGGATACTCACTGCTCGAAAACAAGAATCTTGTCAGCTACATATTCATGGCTGTCATCGTAGCGACATTCGCTGGTATGAGCGGTTCGGCTGAGGACATAATACGTGACAGACTGCTTCTGAAGCGTGAACGGTTCCTCAGTCTGAGCTACTCGAGCTATATAATGTCAAAGATAGTTTTCATGGCATTCGTAGTCTCAATGCAGACGCTCGCTTTTGTCGTCATCGGCAATACCATAATGGGCATACATGACATCTTCTTCATCTGGTGGGGAATACTCTTCCTTGCCGCATTCTTGTCAGGACTGACAGGACTCCTCCTGTCACAGTGCCTGAGCTCCGTTGTCAGCATATACATCACAATACCAATACTTCTCATACCACAGATACTGCTGTGCGGTCTGGTTGTGAACTTCTCCGACCTTACTCCGCGCTCTACAACAGGCAATGTGCCCATAGCTGGCGATATCATCCCATCACGCTGGGCGTACGAGGCTCTTGCCGTGTCACAGTTCAAATACAACGCATACGAGAAAGACCTGTACGATGCCCATAAGCTGAAATACGAGACGCAATACTACCGCATGGCACATCTGGCGGAGATACAGACACAACTCGAGACAATGAGAGCCGAGCAGGAACAAGGGAAGAATCCCAAGCCGGACCACATGAGGATAATAAGGAACGGACTACCAAGAGTGGCATATTTCGCCGGGATACGCCAATATTCAGGAACATACGACTATGCCTCACTGCGCTCATACACTGACAGCATAGAGCATATCCTCGCCGAACGCGGCAACAGGGCGACACTCAAGGAAGACAGCATAATCACAGCCCATATCGCATCAACGTCAAAAGATGAGTACCGCACCCTGAAGCGTGACCATTATAATATGCAGCTTGAGAACATCGTGGTCAACGCCGACAGCCGCCATACACACGACATTGTAGAAGGACACATAGTACCAAGAGCCGGATTCATATTCCTCACACCATCAGGCAAATGCGGCCGGGCACCATTCTACAGCCCAGTAAAGAACATAGGAGGCATAGAGATTCCCACACTGTTATTCAACATTACCATCATGATATTATTCTCCATGATAACATCAGCAATGCTCATACTCGACATTCCGGGACGTTATGTCCGCAAAAAAGGGTGACGCCCCCCATTCACCGCCATATCCCGATAAACAGTAAAGGAAACAGAACATAATCAAAGGCATGAATATCAAACGCGACAAAATAGAGAAAAAAACAAGCCTAAAATTTGGTAATATAAAAATTAATCGTAACTTTGCAGTACAAAACACTCAGATATAATAAAGAACAACATATAAAACCTAAGAATCATGAAAAAATTAACTCTCGTTGTCATAGCTCTGACAGCTATGGTATTCGCTTCATGTGGAAACAAGACTAATGCGAACGCATCCGGCCAGGATTCAGACAGTATTGCGAAATCATTTGACCAGCAGCAGATAGAAGCCTCTGTAAAAATGCACCTCGACAGCATCGCGGCTGAAATCAGCACTAAGAAATTCACTCCACTCTATCAGGCAATCAACAATGGCGAGATAAAGCTATCAGCAGACGAGAAGAAAGTAAAGCCGACATATCTGCTCGAGCCTTCCGCAACAAACGACTTGCAGACAATCATACAGAAATACGCAGCATTCTCCATCCTGAATACAGACAAGGCTGTAGCCGCACTCTACGAGATGGACACAACAGACTATGAGACAGCAATAGCAAAACTCCTCGCTGACATCAACGACCCTGCCCTTGAGAAAATACAGGGCAAAGGAACATTCCAGCAGATAGAGAAAGAAATCTACGAGGCAGAGGAGAAGAGCGGACGCATACACTTCTTCTGGACTGCGACATGCGCCGCAACAATAGAGCAGCTCTACGTTGCGAGCATGAATGCAGAGAAGTTCCTTGAGGGATACGATGACGAGGATGTCGCAAACATCACATTCCGCATCGTCCTCATACTTGACGCCATCGACCGTCTCTCTGTTTATGACGCAGAGATACAGGGTCTCGCAGATGCTATCCAGCCTCTCAAGAAGATAAATGCGACAACAGTCGACGAGCTTAAGAAAGAGCTCGCAGAAATAAAGGATGAGCTCGCAGAGGCACGCACCAACATCCTTAAGTAAACCACATATCCTTAGAGCTGAATCACTGACAGCAAGACAAGGAACAGGAAAACAGGCAGAGAGAAATCGTAGGGTAAAATCCATTACCTGAACAGTTCTCTCTGTCTGTTTCCATTTTTTGGGGGAGCCACATGAAGTCCCTCATCTCCCCTGCCGTATACTGAAAGATCCCCCTCCTCCAGACACAAAAGCGGAACCATCATACATTACTGCCAGATTAAGAGAATGCAGAGGAAAGAATCTCCGTTCAGCACACACACAAATTACCATACAGAAACAATTCATCACTACCACAATGAGAATATCACGCCAGGCATCAATCATCACACTATTCTGTCTTCCGCTGCTGCTCTCAGCACAGACATTGACAGAAGACGCCCATGCGGCAATAAGCAAATGTCCGTCGCTCTCAGCTAGCAACTATACTGCATACGACAACCTCTACGCTGCCACACCCCACACTATGACCGCCCCTCCTGAAGACTATGAGCCATTCTATCTGTCCATGTATGCCCGCCATGGCTCGAGATGGCTTATAAGCCCAAACCAATACGACATGCCGATAAGGACACTCGAGACGATACAGGCTGATAGCGGACTGACAGAGGCTGGCCAAGCCCTTCTGTCCAGCCTGAAGCATCTACGCTCCCTGTCACCAGACGAGAAGCTCGGGGTGCTAACCTCATTGGGTTTCGAACAGCACAATGGCATAGCAAGCCGCATGTGCAAGCGATTCCCCGGAATATTCAACAAGACAGCGTATATCCACGCCCGCTCATCCTATGTCCCACGTTGTGTCAAGAGTATGGCAGAGGAAGCAGAAGTAATAGAACGCATATCAGACGTATGGGTCATTACAGAGGCAGGAAGAAGAGAATGGCAGGATTATCTCGCCCACCCCTCACTTCAAAGGCAGATAAAGGACTCGCTAAGGAAGGGCGATGGCATATATGAGACATACAAGAAAAAATACATCCATCCACAACGCCTCATGAGTCTGCTCACAGTACATCCTGACCGCATCCCGGCTGATATTCAAGAAGAATTCATGATCAGGCTCTTCAATATTGCAGGCAATATGCAGTCCCATAAGCCTGCTGAGGGTTATGATATGGACTTTGGCCGATACTTCACTCCTGACGAACGTTACGACCTCTGGCGCCTGCACAATATCAAATGGTACCTGTCATATGCCGCCGCCCCACAGACTGGAGGCATAGCACCATGGCGGCAGAAATGGCTCCTTGACGATTTCATCAATGCGGCAGACACGCTTATGAGGAAAGACAGTTACCACGGAGCGACACTACGTTTCGGCCATGAGTCATGCCTCATGCCGCTCGTAGCGCTCATGGAGGCAGGGAATGCTGGAGTGCAGGTAGCCGACCTCGACACCCTCGACCGCGCATGGCGCAACTACGAGATATTCCCCATGGCATCAAACATACAGATTATATTCTACCGCAGCAAAACACCAGGCCATGGCATACTCGTCAAAGCCCTGCTCAACGAGCGTGAGGTGTCGTTGCCAGTGAAGCCTGTTAGATATCCATATTATCTGTGGGATGATGTGCGTGAGTATTGGGTCTCAAAACTGAGACGCTACAATTTCTGATCTACATATCCCTCATCCATCTCCACACGGGGCTGATAGCCTATGATAATTTTCACAAGTTTCGCATGTCTGTGACATGCTGTCGGCAAGTTTTCACACGGATGGTCACGGAGTATCACAGAATAGATAGTATCATAAAAAATGAGGAAAACCGTTGAGTCAATAATCAGATGAATCAATAAATATGGCTTGGTTATCCGTGATACTCCGCGGACATCCGTGTGAACAACCACGTCAACCCGTCAACTAATCTCAAGTTATTATCTTGCTGAAACATAGATTATCTATGGGAAGAGAAAACTGGCAGGTATTATATTGTGCGGGAAATGGGATAAACCAGATTGAGAAAAACTGGCAAACCAGTTAAAATTCCCTGCCAAAATACAAAATAGAGGAGAAAGATTTGGCAGGAAGCGGAAAAATATGTATCTTTGCCGTCCGTTTATGGGTGTGGGGAACCTGCCCCCTGGCCCGGAGTGGGCGACAAGCAGAGAGTGCACAAGGTGCCCCTGCCCAGTATCTTCCCCTCTCCAGGACAGGAAGGCAGACATAAACACCCCATAACGTCCCCCTCTCGCAGGCAGGCCTACGGATTCCACCATCAGGCTCTTCCTTCCCTCCTCTCACAGCCATGCACCTCGTTTTTTCTGTGCGATGGCATACTATGGGGCTGTTTGGATTTGACAGCGGGTCGAGGCGGTATGTAAGCATGTGGAGCTGAGATGGTAAGCTCCTTAATCTCTGCTATCAAAGATTTATCTGGCGAAACACGTTACGCTCTCGCTGCCTAATCGAAGTACAGTAGATTACTGGCTTAATCCCGGCACAAGGTGCTGGGACGAGACATCGCTCAGAAGCTCTTGTCCCGAAGCGTCTGATATAGCGGTGTAGGAATATCGGGGATAGCCGTCTGTCTGTCTCGGGCATACGGTAAAATCTTATGAGACTAAGGCGTCGGTTGGTGGTCCAGGTCTTGCTGCCGCACGAAAATGAAGTCTGGAATAAACATGTAGAAAGCATATTGTTTCCCTGTTTGGACGAGGGTTCGACTCCCTCCAGCTCCACACAATGCGCGAACAAGATTGCAGACAACAGCAGACAAGGATATCTCACTGTAAATGTGACCCTCCCCTCCTATGTCTGCTGTTGTTCTTTATCAGAGACACCTCACAACAGTCATCCCGAATAGTATTTACCCTTCCAGCTTATGGCACGAATATGGACACGCAAACGGAGCGAGACAGCCGACAAAGACATTATAGCTGACCCCTGGCACACAATGACAGCTGACAATGCCGCGAATACATTGCCCGAGGGTTCGAATTTAGTGATGAAGGCGAAGCCTGAGGACAGGAGAGTCTACAATACCGAGTCAGGGAGATAAACGCCTCTATTCCCTAAAACCGTGCTGGCCCCTACAAGAGAGCACATGGAAAGCCCCCAAGAACTGCTACGAAGTAAGGCAATCTTCAAAATGACAGGCAGAAAACAATCTGTCAGGCTCATACAATGGCAACAAACTGATGCCTATGTTTTTGCTGAGTTACAATAACAAGACGAATAACAAGAAAGACACCCATTCCGTCCCATGAACGAAATAATTATCACTCCAGAGTTTTGTATGCAATTCCTCGTCTGGTCATACTATTATCACTCAATAATCCCAGCACGAGAAGGTGTATTCTCTGCATCAGGCATGTTCCGTCCGTATGACGCTGACAATATGGATGCCATCTGTAGCAAGATTCTGATATTCTATGGCGAGGAGAGCATAAGGCGCGCATGCCGACAATTTGATAAGGCAAAGGAGGTTGGCGAGGAATGTCCATTCAGCCAGGAGATGCTTGACATGATTTTCGCAAAACCGATAGCTTAATAGTGAGCATTCCCCCCATGTGAGATGATGTTTTCACATTTTCACGATTTCACATTTTCACCGCATCAATCTCCCGAAACGATGCTATCGCCTTTAATCTCGCCTACTACGCCAAGCTCATAGCTCGCAAATCTCCACTTTTAACCGTCGTTAAAAGTCGGTTGGCTTCGTTTTATCGCCATGGCATACTGTGAGAAAGCTAAGCTTCTGCTCATCTGACTTGACGAAAACGTTGACTTCACCTTGTCGTCATCATCACCCCACTATACCTAACGCATAGAGCAGGGAGAGCAGAAACTGCATGGCAAAGACGTAGAGCACTATCAGAGGCGAGGCAGAGCGCAGGCCATGACACATGGAATATAAGAGGGAGGAGGAACTGGAGAACCGTGACGAGAAGAATCCATAGGCTGCAGCGGAGACTCCAGCCGTAAGGGCGAGAAGGGGTATTAGACCCATGAGGAAACTGCTGCCCCATATCTCTCCTGTCGCACTCAGCAGAATAGCGCCAGGGGCAAAAGTCAGCAGGCTGACAATGATTATGGAAACTAACATGACAGCGACCGCCGCATAGAGCGAGAGGCGCAGAGCAAAAGGATGTCCATGGGGACGGCGCACGAAGAGCGCTATGGTCTGCAACAGCCCACTCTCTGACAACAACCCCCAGGACATGGCTGACAGGACAAGCCACAAGAGTGGCGGCAAAGACATGGCGGAGACAAGGCTGCCAACGAGGTAACGTGCGCCCTCGGGCGAAAGGAGGGGCCTCACATGGCTATATGGATAGATAGCGGGGACAAGCCACGACAGAACGACGATGACAACCTCAAGGGCTATCAGCGTCACTACGGTGACGGCAAGGGCACGCTGTGGGGAGAACATGTCACTCTTCATCGGGGACGAGATTGTCGATATCTATTATATGGAGTTCCAAAGCTTTTGTCACCAGACGTGTCGCGTTTATGCCGCTCCGTCCTGGGAAGAGTTTCTGTATGAGCTCTGCCTGCCGCTTCTCAAGAGACTTGACTCCGAATGGCATTCCTCTCAGCGATGTTATCTGCTCTTTGGTATATCCCAAAGCGAGATGGCGGAGGAAGCGCTCGTCATACTCATCAACCTCGAAGCGTATCTTGGCATCCTGCTTCATTATCTCCGCCCCTATGGTCTGTTTGAATCGCTCTACGATGCGCTCAAGTATTGGCTGGTTGAAAACGAGCTGCTTTCCGCTCATCACAGCCACGACATCGCGCCTTGTCAGCAGCTCTCCTGTCTTCAGGATGATGCCGTCGGCTCCGGCGTCGAGGACATCGACCCATAATTTCTCATTTAGTATCTCGCCTGTGAAGATGAGGACCTTCACCTGCGGACGAGTCTGTTTAGTCTGTCTGCATATCTCCACTCCTATGGTTGTGGAGCCACCGAGCCCCAAATCGAGCAGTATAAGGTCTGGCTGGGACTGTTTCATGAGTCTCCAATATTCCGCCTCATTCTGGGCGGCCCCGATTATCTCTGCCTCGGGTATATCGGCACGTATGATTCCCTCTGTGCCCTTGAGCTCAAGGGCGACATCTTCTACTATGATAACTTTGAATGGGTTCATGGATTGTATGTCGTTAGTTATTGTTATCGTATATTTATGGTGAGCCTCGCTGCGGAGAGTAGAAATATTTTTTTAGGCTCTCTCACCCCCAAACGAGCATGTGGATAAGGCCTGTATGCTCATGTTCTTCCCAAACACATTATCTGCTTGTGCGAGAGAGCTGCAGAGCGGAGGGCATTCATGGTGATAATGGTTAAGGACAGGAATGCAGCAGCACCTCATCGACGGGGATATCCAGATTGTCGTGTGGCACATGGCTGACAATCTGGAAGGGGTAGCATAAGCCTATGGTGTAGGGTTTGTGCAGGGACAGGAACCTGTCATAATATCCCCTGCCTCTTCCCAGCCGATGGCATTGCTTGTCAAAGGCTATGCCAGGGACAAGGGCAACGGTATCTTCATGAAGGGTGGATGGCGGTGTTGCAGGCTCAAGGATGCCAAATGCTCCTGGTGAAAGGCTGCTATCCCCGAGATATGGACATGCTACCATCTCTGTATCTGAGACGACACGCGGGAGGTATATGTCATGGCCAAGACGCCACAGCTCACGCACAGAGGCGCGTATGTCAACCTCATCGGGGAGCGGCCAGAATGCGAGTATATGGCTCGCTGACTGGAGTCGCGGATGGCGTAGCAGAGTGCGGCACACATCAGATGACATAGCAGTGAGAACCTCTGGTTCCTGCTCACGGAATAGCGTGCGTATTTGTTTCCTCAGTAGGTTTTTGGTTGTCATAATATGTCATGCCATTAGTGTTGGACGATTTCGTTAAGCCAGATAAGCAGAGGCTGAGCTTGCTCAGACTATGCCATGGCGAGAACTGACGACAAGCCGAGAGGAGAGGCTGAGTTTACTCAGACTATCCCGAGGCGCGAAGGAAGAAGACGAACGTCAAATCGCACTTTTAAGAACGATATTGACCTGCCAACGCGTGAGTGAAGGGATTTATATACTGATGTCCTTACTTTGTCTCATTATCTCCCCCGGAGGGAGATTACGAGGAAAAGAATATTCACCACACGGATGTTCTCTGATTGTCACGGAGGATTTGCTGTCACGAGAATTGTGCATCGGACATACCGTAGGATGGAGGTAACCACCGAGACTTGTCTGTAGTCACACCGTTGACTTATTACCTCCCTGGATGCCCATAAGGGACATGCAAGAGGGGCGAGGCGTCATTTCTTCTTAGCCTTGCCATGAGCCTGTTCTGTTGTCAGTTTAGGGAATGCCTCTCCCTTATTTAACACTTCGATTGCACGCATCACAACAGGGTCGTCTTGGTTCAGATACTCATTGAGTGCTTGTTCGTCGAGCATATTATATATGATTCTTGCATTGATATATCTCTCGAGCATGCTGTGCGACTTCCGTATCATGAGGTTTCTCCTCTTCAGTCCCTTCTTGTCGGCATAATTAGCGAAGAGCTCAACTGTATTCTGTTTCACGAGATAGTCAGACAGCTGCATCATCTCTTTGAAATTATTCAGCTTGATGCGGTTGTCGTCTGTATATGTATATGCGAACTGGAGGATGAGCCCTGTCATCGAAGCCTGTTTGTAATACGATGTCATGTCTGTGGTGTCCTCAGCCACGAAGATGTCTGGGGTTATACCTCCTCCGCCATATACAGTACGCCCGATACGTGTGTGGTATGCCGGGCCCTCGTGGTGTATGCTGTCCTGCGAGAAGTATTCTCCATGCTTGTATCTCTCCACGAGATCATTCTCGTATCCCTCTCCGTCGCCCATGTCGTACGGTTTCTGTATACAGCGTCCTGATGGGGTGTAGTATCTTGCTATTGTCAGTCTTATGAGCGAGCCGTCTGGGAAAGATATCTGCTGTTGCACGAGTCCTTTTCCGAATGATCTCCGTCCGATGATGGTACCACGGTCATTGTCCTGTATAGCTCCGGCGAAAATCTCGCTTGATGAAGCTGAGACCTCATTAATGAGCACACAGAGTGGTATAGTCCGATAAGAGCCGCGTCCGTCGCTCATGAAGTCTTTACGTGGAGACTTTCTCCCCTCCATGTATGTTATGAGGCGTTTGGCAGGCAGGAACTCGTTAGCCATCTGTATCGCTGTCTGCATGTATCCTCCGGTATTGTCTCGCAGGTCAATGACGAGATTGCACAGATTTTCCTGCGACAGTGTCGCGAGCGCTACGAGGAGCTCTGCATAAGTGTTCTCTCCGAAATTCTTGACTTTTATATATCCGGTATTGTCGTTCAACATATATGCTGCGGTGATGCTCTGTGTCTTTATCTCGTCGCGTGTCAGCGTAAGCGTCTTTATCTTCTTGCTGCCATAGCTCATGACTCCGACTGTCACCTTTGTACCCTTTTCTCCCTTCAGTCTTCTTCTTGCCTCGTCTTGTGTCACAATTTTCCCGACGAAAGGTTTCCCGTCTACAGCCACTATCTTGTCTCCGGCGACGATACCGGCTCTTTCAGCTGGTCCGTCGCTAATGACATTCTGCACGTGTATAGTATCCTCCCGTATAGTGAATTCTATTCCTATACCGAAGAAAGAGCCCTTCAGGTCGTCGTTCAGTGTCGCGACATCGCGTGCGTTCATATAGACAGAGTGTGGGTCAAGTTCTGAGAGAATCTGTGGTATGGCTTTCTCCACGAGCTCGTTGACATCCACGCTGTCGACATACTGGTCGTCGATGATATGCAGGAGGTTATTGAGCCTGTTCGACTCTGTATTGATGATATTCAGTCTGTTGCCAGCGAAGTGGTTGGCATAGAACGTGCCAATGAGTATGCCGATGACTGTCGCGACGGCCAGCATCAAGGGCATGATATTCTTCTTGTTATCCATCATTCTGTCGGGTCATTAATACATTTAATCTCTATCCCTGCACGTCTCATGAGGTCTATGCCATCAGAGAGCCGGTATGGGTGTGAGTATACGATACGCTTTATGCCTGCCTGAATTATCAGTTTTGAACATTCGATACACGGTGCGTCTGTGACATATAGTGTCGCGCCGTCGCTGTTGTTATGCGAGCGTGCCAGCTTTGTGATGGCGTTCGCCTCTGCATGCAGGACAAAGGGCAGAGTGACATTGTTATTGTCCTCGCAGATATTGTCGAAGCCTGATGGTGTGCCGTTATATCCGTCAGAGATTATACGTTTGTCTTTCACGACGAGACATCCCACCTGTCTCCGCCGGCAGTATGAGTTCTCTGCCCATATCATTGCCATTCGAAGGTATCGGCAGTCAAGCTGGTGCTGTTTATCAATATGTTCTTCCATAATGACTGGTGTGTTATGGTGGTTTATACAAAAATATCTTCCGGCAAGGCAGGCATCATTCAACTCTTACCCCACCCAGACACATACTGGCTGAGAGGAAGTGACCAGTCGTCATCCCCGCCCTCAGGGCTTTATACCATTGCGCTCCATGAGAGCCTCTATTGTAGGCTCAGAGCCCTTGAAGCGTTTGTAGAGAGTCATGGGATGCTCTGTGCCACCGCGTGAGAGGATGCAATCGCGGAAACGCCGTGCTGTCTCACGGTTGAATATGCCCTCTTTGCGGAAGACTGCGAATGCGTCGGCATCGAGCACCTCTGCCCATTTGTAGCTGTAATAACTGGCGCTGTATCCTCCGTCCATGATGTGTGAGAACTGTACCGTCATACAGGTGTCAGGAAGCTGTTTGTCGACGATTGCCTCCAACCATGCGTTCTTCTCGAACTTTATGAGGTCTCCCTCAAACTTCTCCTTCAGTGTATGGTAAGCCATATCGAGCATTCCGTAGCTGACCTGGCGTAGACATCCCCTTGCCACATTGTAGTTGCGCGAGTCACGTATGCGCTGTATCAGATCGTCTGGCATCACTTCTCCTGTCTCATAATGCATGGCGAAAGTGCGCAGGAAATCTGGCTCCACTGCATAATTCTCCATGAACTGTGATGGCAGTTCGACGAAGTCACGGTAGACGGATGTACCCGACAAACATGCGTAATGTGTGTTAGAGAAAATCCCATGGAGGGTATGCCCGAACTCGTGCAGGAAAGTCTCAACCTCGCCAAGCGACAGCAGCGCCGGCTTCTCCGCTGTTGGTTTCGTGAAGTTTGTCACAAGCGACACATGCGGACGCACGTTCTCACCATTCCGCTTTATACATTGGCTCTTATATTCTGTCATCCACGCACCGCAGTGCTTGCCCTTGCGCGGATAGAAATCTGCATATAGGATGGCGAGGTATGCTCCATTCTCGTCGTAGACCTCGTATGCCTTCACATCGGGATGATAGACAGGTATTTCCTTGTTCTCCTTGAATGTGATGCCGTAGAGCGTCGTGGCGAGTGAGAAGACTCCGTTGATAACATTGTCAAGCTTGAAATATGGCCTGACAACCTCGCTGTCGATGTTGTAGCGTTCCATCTGCAGCTTGTGTGCATAGAACGACATGTCCCATGGCTCCATACAGAAATCCTCGCCCTCCATTCTCCTTGCCATCTTCTTAATCTCCTCGGTCTCTCTCAGCGCAGTCGGCTTATACGCCTTGATGAGCTGGTCAAAAAGAGCATAGACATTCTCCACGGATGACGCCATGCTCTCTACGAGGACATAGTCCGCAAATGTATCATATCCCAGAAGCTGGACTATCTCTGTGCGCAGATTGACAATCTTCTTGCATATCTCGATGTTATTCTCCTCATTATCGTGCATACAGACTGTCGAGAAGGCCATGTACATCTTACGTCTCAGCTCACGCCGGGTAGAGTATGTCATGAAAGGCGAATAAGAGGGATAGTCGAGTGTGAAGAGCCATCCATATCCATCGTTCCCGACGCCATCCTCTTTCACCGCCCCCTCTCTCTCCCTTGCAGCCAAAGCCGCGGCCGCCACGACACGCTCTGGCAGTCCGCCGAGGTCATCCTCATTGGTTATATGGAGCGAGAAGTTCTTCTGCTCCTTCAATAGATTTTGAGAGAAACGCAGCCCTAGCATGGATATCTCCTCTCTCAGCTGGCCCAGTCTCTTCTTGTCATCATCATCGAGCAAAGCACCTGCTCTCACAAATCCCTCATAGCTGTCCTTGAGCACTTTCCTCTCCTCAAGAGTGTACTCACGCTCCGTCTTGCCATTCCGGTAATTGTCGTAGACTTCCTTTATACGGCTGAAAAGCTTGGGGTCGAGACTCATGTCATTGGCATGCTGTGTAAGCAGAGGCTGCATCTTTATGGACAACGCCTCCATCTCATCGTTCGTCTCTGCAGAGAGGAGATTGCCCATGACGGTCATGACGCGGTAAAGGAGACCGTAATAATAGTTACGCTCCTCGCCCCAGTCGACAGTGACGGTATTGTCGAATGTCGGTGGTTCTGGATTGCTGAGTATCTCTTGCAGTTCCTCCTTCTCCCTCCTGATGCCCTCAATGATAGCTTCCTCGTAGTGCTCCATCCTGATAATGCTAAAGGGGACTGCATTGTGTGGCGTATCATACGGGAGCATAAAAGGGTTCTTGGAAGTGTGATTTCTCGCCATGGCAGAGCTTTCAAGCAAGCATGAGCTCTGCTCATCTGGCTTAACGAAATCGTTGTTCATGCTATCCCCATGCCGCTCATCATCACGGTATGGGGTTGCTGTATTCTCTTCATTTGTTAGTTGTATATTGCTGTCTGTCATGATTCTGTTGTCTGTGATGATTAGCTCTGTCAGGTTATTTTCCCAAGCGTATATATAGTGTGCCTCATGCGGTATTTATCATTTTCCACAGGATTACACCGGGCTCTACACACTGTGGATATGGCATCGCATTCTGGTCATGTCCCGATGTGCTGTCTTTTACCCGACACATTGGGCTGGACGAATTGTCCTCTCACTTTTCCGTGCCATGCACGCACTTGCTATATCAATACGCAAAAATACAAAAAAACTGTGATATAGCCCATATACCACAGATATATTTTAACTTACATTACAATTCTGTTGTAATAATTCTTTATAATCTTCTTTCATCCTTATCAGATAACGAAATGTGCGCCATAGACGAGTAAGGAATACCGTATCACCTTGCCTAATGTTATCGAGAGGACAGTAATGAAGATGTTTGCCCTCATCAGCCCGAGAAGTATAGTTATAGCGCTTCCAATTATGGGCAGGAACGCGAAGAAGCCTATCCATGCTCCATGCCCTCCCATGAAGCGGCGTGCCTTGTCGAGATTCTCCTTCTTGACATGCAGATAGCGCTCTATCCAGTCGAGGCGTCCGAGATGTCCCACCCAGTAGTTGAACATGGAGCCGAGGACATTACCTGCCGAGCCGTATACGACAAGACCTACGGGGTCAAGTCCAGCTGCCATGAGTCCTAACATGATGGCCTCACTGCTCCATGGGAACACGCTCCCGGCAACGAAGGCGGCTATGAACATCCCCCAGAAGCCGTAGCTCTGGAGTATCGGTATGAGAGAGTCGAGCATGATTCTGTGTTCTGGTTGGTTCAAAAATGATTATTCCTACGATTTTCAGGAGGAGGCATAGAACAATATCCCTCCCCCCAAAAAGCCAGCCGTCCCCCCCAAGACATGAGGCTCCGCCTACCCCATTATCTCCGTTGACACCAGGAAGAAAGAGGAGCTTGCGTGGGCGAAAGGGAGAAAGCCGTGCGGCAGCATTCTCAATACGCCCGCTTATCCGCTTATGTATGGAGCTATGGATGGTATGTACTGGATGGCTGTCAGCGCTATGATGGCCAGGATGAGAGTTATCGTGGTGACGCCTGACAGTCTTGACGAGGTGAATGTGACGTAATGTGCCACGAACGGCGAGGCGCAGAAGATGATGGCCGATAGGATATAGCTCGCAGCAGGGGTATCATCAAACGGCAGGAAGAGTATGGCGCACAGGCCGGCAAGCAGCACGACGGCTGAAAGGGTGAAGAACTGGTAGAGCATGCGCACATGAATCTTGTCCCGATAGCTCTGCCTGAAGAAATGGACAATGCCTATGAGCATCATCACGACGACGAGTAGGACTGACAGCAGAGTGCATGGCTTCAAATCAGAGGGCAGGGCGAGGAGGGCTGACGGTGTGTCTGCCATGGAGAGGAATGCCTCGCCTGGCACAAAGGCTCTGAGGAAATCGGTAGCCATCTCGTACTCTCCGGTATAGAACACCACAGGGAGAGCTATCCAGAATGGAGTGACGACTCCGATGATGGAGGCGAGGAACGCCCGCAGGCTGAACGACATGAGATAGGACGACTCTCCTATCCAGAATACAGGGACGAGCATCATCACTGGCGGCCAAAGGAATGCGGCAAGGCCTATGAAGAGGTACGCCCAGAAACAATGCCCCATATCGTCACGCCGCTGGTAGGACATGAATATGAGCGTGAAGGCAGCTATGACGCTGACCTGGAAAGCCATCACGCGGACATCGGCAAGGAGCCATCCGCACATCGTCATCATGGCTATATACGAGCAACTCATCATGCGGCTGTACTGGCGCATGAGAGCATTGCGGTTATTCAGCTCGATAACGAGATATGTGGCAACGCAGAAGAGGATGAGCGAGGGCCACAGGTAGGGGTTATCCACGAGGCGTCCCGCCCATGCTGCCATTGCATAGAGGAGCGTGAGGGGTAGGGCGAGACGGCTTGTGGCTATGCGGTTCTGTAATCTTTGGCTCATGATGGGGATAATGTTTGCAGTTAAGGGGGGAGGGAGAACTTCATCCGACCTTTTCTCGCCATGGCAGAGCCTTCAAGCAAGCTTGGGCTCAGCTCATCTGGCTTAACGAAAAGTTTAGAATGACATGTTTATGGCGAAGCGGACACCATTCTTTATCGCAGTGTCAAGGCCTTTGTATGTCATACGGTGTATATAGTCCACCTCAAGGAACTTGAAGATATTGTGTATGCCGGCTGCAATCTCCACGTATGGCTTGTTGTCCATGACGTTACATCCCTCGGGGAACTGGAAGAGGATGTCGTCATTCCTGTTCTGCTCGAGGAATGGGTTATTCTTGTCGGTCAGCTTGCCTACCATTCCGCGCACACTGATATACTCTCTCCATTTGAGCATCTTCAGCAGGGGAATGCGGTTGAAGAGCTTACCGTTAAGGTCCCATGAGACATGCCACATTGCATAGCGGTCAGTCAGGAACTCCATATTGTTCATGAGCTGGAAGGTGTATGTTCCTGGCTGTGCTAACCATGACAGGTTCACCTTGGGCATGATGAGCAAAGGGAACGGCACTTTCTCCCATTGTGCTCCGGCAGAGACATAGATATCGAGCTTTCCCCATGAGTTGAGCCAGAATCTCTTGTATATGCTTGCCTCAGTATAGTTGCTCTTATACTTACCGCCGAGCACTCCGTCGAATGCCATGTTATGGTCGATAGAGAATATCGGCGCGTCGAGGTTGATGGGATAACGGCGCTGTTTGGTGTTGATGAATGTCTCTCCTGGTGCATAACGGAAACCGAGGTGTGCCTCAGTCGTGCGCACCTCATGGTTCCATGGTGTGCCATCAGCCTTTATGAACTCCATCTTCGCCGCGCCCTTTATCCCCTCAGCCTTCAGTCCTATCGTCGTGGCGAATCCTGCAAGGGTCTCATACTTGAACTCAAGCTCCTGGCGGTTGTAGAAGTACATCATATCGATGTCACGTGTCTTGAACGCCATGAAGAGGTTATCCTTGTTCGTGAGGAGATATTTGTCTGACGGCGACATGATGTCATACTCTGTCAGCAACGAGAGCTGGCGTATCGGGAACTCCCATGGCTCGTTGTTCTTCTTGTTGAACGCATAAGTGATGTGGTTGGAGTAGTACCACTTGTTGCTCGAAACTCCCCGCGCCAGGTATCCGTCCCAGAAGAGGTGTGGGTTGAGCGCAGCTGTCGTACGGCCTGACATGCGGAATCTCCATCCGTCGACAATGTTCTTGTTGACGATGGTGTTGACAGGGCCTATATCAAACTTCGAGGGGATGGAGTCGCTTGTCGTCGTGCTGACATAGTTGTTCATGAACGCCTTGAGGATAAAGAGCATAGTCTTCATGCCGGGGATATTGGCGAAGCGCTTGGTGAACTCGCCCATTGACGATTCAGACTTTGTCAGCTCTACTGTACGGAATCTCTGCCAGAAGTCTTTGCCTCGGTTGCGTGCGTCGGCATCCCTGACGAAAGTCGCCGTGCCACGGAAGTTATGCTTGGAGATCGGGTCGAACTTGTATTCTGAGAGTTTTGTTGATCGTATGATGGCGGCGTTCTTCATCATACGGTTTATTTTCATCTCGACGAGCATATTGTCTGTATCGAGCACCCACTGTCCGTTGGGGAGCTTGATATACTCCTGCTCTATCTTCATGTTCTCGACAAAGTTGACATCGCTCTTCTTTGGTATTGTCAGGGACACTTTCCTGACATGCAGTGTGCTGTCGCAGAGCACCCATATATCGCCTCTGAAACCGAAGTCCTGCTGGTTGTTGGGGACGAAGCTTAGACCGATACACTTGTCTTTGTCTATATAGCATGTGTCAGTTATATAGAAGCGGTAGAAGTCTATGGCGTCCTTGCCGATAGGCGATGTGAAAGGGAACTGCAGCAGGCGTATCTGGTCGTCGTAGATATCGACATCGGTGAAGATATCCTTCATTGACGCATCAAGGATGTTGCCGGCTGTCTCCACAAGGTTGGCGACACCTGTCGAGCTTTCTCCGAGGACTGTTGTCTTCTCCCTCTTAGGGTCTTTGCGGTAGACCTTGCGGCTTACGGTCTCGCTGATCTGTATTGGGCAGATGAGCTTTCCGTTCATGGGGCATACCTCAATCTGGTCTATGAGCCAGTCCTTGTTGCCTTTCTCTCTCTGCTCTGCCACATCATCGGGTGTGACATTGTTCTTGGCGAGTGTGAGCTTCTGGTATTTGTAGTATTCGTAGTAGTCGTTGTTGTCGAGGTCAGTGCGTTTCTTCGCTGCTATGACTCTCTTCATCAGCTCGACAGCGGGGTTGTTCTTGCGTGAGTATTTTGAGCGCTTTGCCTTAACGACCACTTCCTGAAGCTGTTTCGTGTCTGGCTTCAGTTTCACAGTGAGCTTGTTTGGGGTCTTCTCGCTGACAAGGATGCTCTCTGTCTTGTATCCCATGGCCGAGAAGAAGAGTTTCCATCCATTATGGCGCTCGATAGAGAAACGGCCTCTAGAGTCTGCCGCCACCATGACATGATGTGTGCGGTAGACAACACCTGCAAGAGGGATGCTGTCACCTGTGTGTGCGTCAATCACGACGCCTGTTATCCTTTGCGCATAAGCTCCCAGTGCTGTCATAATCAGCATCATGAGAGATAAAATTAATCTTTTGGGCATATATTGTCTTATCGTGTTGTACTTTCCCTGTTGTAGGGGTGTTATCTGATTGTCGGTATTCTTTTTTTGTTGGATTCCATTCTTCGTTCTGACTTTGTCCTCATCCTCCTTGCAAGGCATAGCCAAACACAAGTTTTGTCTCTTGTCGTCTGCTGGGTCATTATGTGCTTGCTCTCCATTCATCATGTCGGGGGTGAATCACATCATGGCTTTTGCCTTCGTTTCCTCTGGCAAAAATCCTTATGCATGTTGTGGTGGTTCTCGGGGTGTCAGGGATAAAGGCACGGCCATACGGTCACACCTTTATTATTTCTGTACATGGCGGGGTTATCCTATTGGTTATCTGCTGAGCCATGCGGATAGGCGGATATATGCCGTATTTACCTGCGGGATGCGGAGCAGGATGGACTCGAACAGGGCAATGCCGATGATTGTGGTCAGGACTCCAAGGGTGACATCTATTATATAGTGGTGGCAACTGTAGACTGCAGAGAACCATATACCGACAGAGACTACGGCGAGGACTGTCTGCCACAGGCGGTTGTCACGCACCTTCATGGCATAGAAGAGCGCTATGGGGTTGTAGGCGGCGTGGAGCGAGGGGATGGCCGCGAAGACATTTGCGTTCTTGCCGTAAATGGAATGGAAGATGCCAGTATGGAGCAGACGGTCAAAATGCTCGAAGCCGCCGACATTGCCGGGAGTGTTGACGACAGGCGTGAAGCCATACTCAATGACATACCACGGAGGAGAGGCGGGATGGATATAATACCCCGCGAAACCTACGAGATTGACAATGAGGAAAGCCGAGGTGAGGCGTATGGCGAGGTCGCCATGCCCCTGCCATTGGAGCACAAGGGCGTAGATGACCGGCAACGGCACCCAGCAGAGATAGAACAGTCCGGAAAGGATGTCGAGCACTGCCGTGTGGTGGATGCGGAAATACTCACATGGAGTGAGGATACTCCCGTCGGCTGCCTTGATGCCGAAGAGCTGCTGCTCAAGGCGGTAGACTCCCTCGGTGTCTATATCATTGAAGAGATAGTTTGGCCACTCGCCCAGTAGGAAATATGTCGAGCCAAACAGCCCGATGGGTATCAGCACGACGATATATCTCATCAAGCTCCGTAAGGACAGTCTCTCTTTCATCTCATCTGGCGCTTTACGTGGGCTATACGCTGGAAGGCTGTCCAGTTGGCGAGGACAGCGATAATGCTCTGTGTCACAATGACGAACCACAGGGCATCGAACTGTACAAGGGGTTGCATGAAGCCCGCGAGTATCATACCTAGGATTGTCACCACGACACGCTCGGGGCGTTGCATAAGCCCTACCTTACAATCAATGTCGAGACCCTCGGCACGTGCACGGACATAGCTTACCATGATACTGCCAATAAGCGAGAGGAATGTTATGACGGCGCTGCCGGGCTTGTCGGTCTGCATGAGATAGAATGCGAGGCCGGAAAGTGTAAGCAGCTCACAGTAGCGGTCGAGGACAGAGTCGTAGAATGCCCCGAAAGTTGAGCACATGTTTGCGGTGCGTGCCATGTATCCGTCGACCATATCCATTATTGACGACAGGATAATGATGATTCCAGCCCAGCCTATGTAGGTATAGTCGCCTGCCTCACCGTTGAGGGCGGCATATACGAGGACACCAGCGCCTGCGGCATTGCCCAGCATGCCTATTGTAGTAACGACATTAGGCGTGATGCCTAATTTTACAGCGGCACGCACACCAGGGTCAATAACCTTATATACAAAGTGTTGTATGCCTTCACGTAATGTTTGGTAGAATGACATTTTTCTTTTATTATGTTGTTATCCAGCGTTTCTGGTAAGCGAGAGGAGAGACGCTTGCTATGCCGGGCGAAGAAGACGAGGCCAGCACTCTTTGATTTTCCCCAAGGGGCATCTGTCGTCCTTCTGGCTATATATGGGGGTGCAGGCATTCCTGGGAGTAACGTCCCTCAGCAGCTCTTATTCGCCTGGAGGTTCCAAGGAGGTCTCGTGGGGGGCTTTTCGATATACGAAATATTTCTGCATGGTGTAGTTCCACCCGACAGCAACGAGTACAGCCATGACAGCCTTCACGACAAGCACCATCGTCAGTCCTGTCTGCACATCGTGGTGCCACAGCTCTGATAGGCTTTTCATTCCTTTGACACCCCATTCAGTGCCTGTAGTGTTGAGAAGCACGCTTCCTGTCCATACGAGAGCATAACGCCATACGACACCGCGCTTGGAGCGTGTTGTGCCCCGGAATGTCCAGTTATAGTTAATGAGACAGTTGGCGATGCCTCCACATATAGCTCCCGTCACGGTGCTCGCCACGACATGGCGTGTCGTCTCGAAGACAAGCGCAGTGATGGAGAAGTCGCACACCGTGGATATAAGTGACGACATCTGTGCCTCGCTGAATTCCTTCACTCCGCTTTTGCTCATGCCGTCATCTGCACTAATAGATGGGACATCGGGTTATCTGGCATCATGCCTGTGATTGCGCCTGTCAGCTTGTAGCATGGTATATGTGCGCCATCTGCGACCCAGCGGGCTGCAAGCAGCACGATGGCTCCATAGACTCCAGCAAGGATATCGTCGAGCATGACACCCCACCCTCCCCTCACATGGCGGTCTATGCGCCGGCAGCCAAGAGGTTTCCAGATATCCATGATGCGGAAGAGGATGAACGCTGCCAGGACATAATACCACTCACGCGACTGTGGGACAGCCATCAGTGTGATCCACACGCCTACTGTCTCGTCAATGACGACGCGTGAGGGGTCTGCACCCCAGAAGCGCTCCAGACGGTTGATTGGTGCTATGCTTATGATTGTCGTCAGAATGATGAGCCCCAGCGTCAGCGCCAACACGCAAGTGTAAGATGGCAGGAGCCAGGCATAAAGTCCCCACACGGCTGTACCGAAGACGGCGCCCGCTGTCCCTGGGCCCCACGGCCAGAAGCCGAAGCCGAGACTTGTGCCTATCAGTACATCTATTGCTGAGGGGCCATCCTGTTGGTTATCTCTATTCTTCATGCTTTAAGTTTTAGTTGGCATGCGAGTGTGCCTCTGGGCTTTGGGAGAATGAGTGTCTGTGTCCCTGTTCTGTGCCAGAATACTGGCATACACCCACGTTCCATTCACGCTTCAGTCTCCTTCCGCTCTACAGGTAACAGTGAGGGGGCTTTGATTTGATTGTTATACATGTCCGCCGCAATGGGAGTGGTGTTGGCAGTCGTCCCTTTACCCCTTAGAGAGTGTCACTTCCCGTATGTCTGGGGGTGGCAGAATAACAGAAAGACGAGGGGCTTCACAGGGTCGCTGGTGGACACACAACACGCACGATTCTTCAGCGCATAATATCCCTTACCCTTTCTTAAGAAGAGTAATTTTAGCTGCAAAATTAATAATAAGGTAACACTAACGAAAACTTTTTATGCTTTTTGGGTGTATATTAAAGATAATTAACGTTTCCGGTTAGCGAGAGCAGAGTAAGCTCAGGGTTCTAAGCTAGGCGTCGGTTCTAACGGTCGCACCTCTTCTGTGGACTTAGTTTTTTATGATTATACCCATTCCGTGACACTCCGCGGACATCCGTCTAAAAAAACTCGACATCCGTGTGAAGCCTCGTAGACAAGTGTCCAAGTTTCACGCGGATGGTCACGGAGTATCATGGATTTTATTTCTTGTTTGTCGATTCAATAGATTATTCTATTTTCTCATGATTATTTCTATTCTGTGACACTCCGCAGACATCCGTATGCCCCCCTCAGACACGTCCGTGCCATTTGCCGTTTGCTGTGTCTACGCAGCCTCCTTGAACGTGCGCTGCATTTTGTAAAGCTTATACATCAAAGCATGATATGGGTCTCCTTTCTTTAATTTTTTGATAGGACTAACTCATTGTATTTTGAATCGTGGTAGCAAATGAGCGTCTCACAGGCGCTGTTCCCAAACTCGGAATGGAGTTGTCCCAGACTGGTTTCGTAGCCTTTAGCTCTATAAGATGCTCTGCCTCCTCCGAATGCTGTACACAAGGTATAGAAAAAAGATGCGCCCCTGTACTCCCCTTGGAATGTGGAAGATGTCCATGGGGAGCACAGGGGGACATAGCAGATTATTGTATGCTCAGCCACAGCAGCAGGAATTTCCCTGCCTACGGAAGAACCATTCAGCCCTCTCCAGGGAAGAATATCCTCATGGCTGTGGCTGTCGTGATGTCATCGGCTGTCGCCCTGTCCACGCCATAAGCCTCGGCAAGACGGTCGAGGACATTGGCGACAAAGGCTGGCTCGTTGCGCTTTCCTCTGTGAGGGACGGGAGCCATATAGGGCGAGTCGGTCTCAAGGACGATTCGGTCGAGGGGCACAACGGATGGGAGAGTCGTGGGGAGCAGTGATTTCTTGAATGTCAGCACTCCGCCGATGCCTAAGGCGAAGCGGTCAAAGCGGAGCAGCTCCGCTGCCTCATGCTCGTTGCCTGTGAAGCAATGGAATACACCGCCGGGGAGGTCACGCTCATATCGCCTCAGCAGACTGACCATCTCGTTCTGTGCCTTGCGACAATGTATCATGAGCGGCAAGCCTGACTCAACCGACCACTCCACATGGCGCTCAAAAGCAGCAAGCTGCTCACGCTCATACTCGCGTGTCCAGTAATAGTCGAGACCTACCTCTCCGATGGCTACCACGCGCTGTCCCTGCTGTTCTGCCTCGGCGCAGAGCCTCATTATCGACTCTGTCTGCTCCTGCCACCCGGCGTTCACTTCCTCAGGATGAAGCCCGAGCATTGGGTAGCAGAAAGTGGGGGTCTCACGGCAAATCTGGAGTATATGGAGTGATGAATCCAAATCGATGGCTGGCAGCAGGCAGCGTGTCACACCCGCCTCACGGGCTCGCTGCATGGTGGCGGCACGGTCTATAGAGAATTCCTCTCCGTCGAGATGTGTGTGGGTATCTATCATATTGTGCAGTATGTTGGGAGCTGTCAGAGGGGGTTATTTCTCTCTTCTCATCATCATCATGGTGTATTCGCGAAGCTCGGCCTTGCGCTCGTCTGGGGTATCGACAGCGTCGAGACACGAGAGAGCCTCGCGTGTATAATACTCTATGCGCTCTCTTGCCAGGCGGTCTATGCCCAACTTGGTGTAGAGGTGTGTGACGGCATCGACTTTCTCCTGGCGGTCAAAGTCCTTACGCGCTATCCATGCCTCCAGTTCCGCCTTGTCCTGTTCCTCGGCTCTCAGCAAGGCGTTGATGAGCATGAATGTCTTCTTGTTTGATGTGATATCGCCGCCGATGTTCTTTCCGAAGACAGAGGGGTCGCCATAGACATCGAGATAGTCGTCCTGAAGCTGGAATGCGAGTCCGAGACTCTCTCCGTAGCGGTAGAGAGCATCCTGGTCGGCAGGTGATGCGCCTGCCTGTATGGCACCCATCTTCATGGCACAGGCAAGGAGGACGCTTGTTTTCAGCCTTATCATCTCTATATACTCGGACTCGCAGACATCGTCCCTTGTCTCGAACTCCATATCATACTGTTGCCCCTCGCCTATCTCGAGGGCTGTCGTTGTGAAGAGGTCAAGAATCTGTGGCAGATACTGTGGGGCGCACTGGGCTATGCGCTGATATGAGAGCACAAGCATGCTGTCGCCTGAGAGGATGGCTGTGTTGGCATCCCATTTCTTGTGTACAGTGGCATGTCCGCGTCTCATGTCGGCATTGTCCATGAGGTCGTCGTGGAGGAGGGTGTAGTTATGGTATGTCTCCAGTCCGCAGGCTGTAGGGAGTATAGTGTCCGCATCGTCCTTGTAGAGGTTATAACTCATGAGCATGAGTACTGGGCGTATGCGCTTGCCTCCCAACGAGAGGACATAGCGTATAGGCTCGTAGAGCGTCTCTGGCTTACGTGTGTAGGGGATGTTGTCAAGGTAGTTGTTGACAAGTGTAAGGATATCTGCTGATTTCATATATGGGAATTTTGTTGGATCTCAAGTCGACAAGTTTTCACACGGATGGTCACGGAGTATCACGGATTTTCTTTGTCATAAATTGGATTTTCTCCCGACCTATCCTCACCAAGCCAAAGCGAGCAAGCTCTTTTGGGTCTTCTGACTTAACGGAAACGTTGGCTTCTCCTTCTGTTCGTGGGTACAAGGTACTGTCTTCCAGGTTTCATATATCAGAGGGAGGCTGGATGCTATTCGGCATAAAGGTGTCAGCCAGTAGCGCGGCAGGGTCAAAGGGCGAACACAATCGGGACACCGACGACTGCGCGGCATGGTTTGCCGTGTGATGTGGCGGGTTTCCATTTAGGCATTATGCGCATGACACGGAGTACCTCGGCGTCGAGCGATGTGTGAGTCTGCCTGACGAGCTTGATGTCTGTTATGCTTCCGTCCTTCTCTACTACGAATGTTACATCCACCTGTCCCTGCTGCTTCGCCTTGTGTGCGCGGTATGGATATTTCAGCGCACGGCTGAGCCATTGCATGAATTCAGACATCCCTCCCGGGAATTCTGGCAGTTCCTCTATGACACGCAGCGGGAGGGCATTATTGTTCATATCGACGACGGGGGGTGCTATCGGCTCCTCCTCCCGCTCCTGTAGTTTGTCCGCCCCGTCAGCCTCTGACGTCGTGAAGACCATTTCGTCTTTAAGTTTTCTCAACTCGTCCCTCTCATCGGCTACCATGTCCACCTTGTTAATACGGTCGGTCGATGTGGGCTTCTCGTGTGCCTTGGCCACGATGAGGTTATCGTCCTGCTTGAGTTGTGAGAGGTCTATATCCACCACGGGGTCGCTGTCGATGCTCTCTATCATCTGTGCTATCTGTGTCGGCGAGGGCCAGTTGAGGGCTATGACAAACAGCAACAGCGATGTGAGAAACGCCACGAGGAAGAGCCTCGGACGCAAACGGTCGATATCGGCATGGTGAGTTTTGCGCTGTAACATTTTCAGTTAATTATTCAAAATTATAGGGCGGGCATGGCCATTCTTACCGCAAAATTAATTCGGATATTTGAAAAAATGATTAACTTTGCCGAGAATTTTAGAATATTTATATGAAGAGAAGTCTTTTTGTCCTTCTACTCTCGCTTTTCGCCCTATTTTCTTACGCACAGGACGACAGCCAGACTGAATACACGTTCCTGCGCCTTCCTGTCAGCGCTCATGCCGCTGCCATGGGTGGGGACAATATCACTATGCCTGACGACGACGCCCTGATGATGTTCCACAACCCCGCACTGATTATCGGAGCCACTCCGAAGACTGTCTCGCTGCAGTATATGCGCTATATAGCGGGATGCAACAGCGCGGCGGCGGCATACAACA
Source organism: Hoylesella loescheii (assembly GCA_021531755.1). Classification (GTDB taxonomy): domain Bacteria; phylum Bacteroidota; class Bacteroidia; order Bacteroidales; family Bacteroidaceae; genus Prevotella. Next base: position 25,731 of record JADYUK010000001.1, on the reverse strand, counting down.
TGGTGTTAGATGACAAATGGTACGTGGGGGCTGGCATTCAGTATATGGGCTATGGAAGCATGAGGCAGACGGACAGCGACAACAATGACCTCGGCACCTTCTCCGCGAACGACATAGCCCTGCAGGCCACACTCGGGTATGAGCTGGCACGCAACCTCTCGGGTGGAATAACGCTCAGAGGTGTATACGGGAGCATCGGGGCATATAACTCGTTAGCTGTCGCAGCCGACCTCGGACTGAACCTCTATATCCCGGAGAGCGAATGGTCGGTAGGCATCGTGGCGAAGAACCTCGGCGGACAGATCAAGGCGTACGATGAGGATTTCGAGAAGATGCCGCTCGACTTGCAGGTGGGTGTGTCAAAACGCCTCATTGGGTCTCCGCTGAGACTGTCGCTGACCCTTGTCGATCTTAACCATACGGGCTACAGCCTCAAGGACCACATGGTCATTGGAGCGGAGGCGCTTCTCTCTGACCAGATATATGTGGCAGGAGGGTATAACTTCAGGAGAGCACACGACATGAAAGTCTATGACGGCGAGGGCAACAACTCGTCACACGGCGCAGGACTGTCTTTCGGGGCGGGAGTGAACCTTGAGCGTGTGAAGATAAACATTACCTACTCCAAGCTGCATGTTTCAGCATCAACACTAATAGCCAATATAGCTTTCACACTATAAGACAGGGCAAAGACTTGGAGGCATGGCAAGATGAATCCGCCAAGGCATGAGACCACGGAGAACGCCGATATGACCTGCACACAATAACCTTAACGGTGTGTACTGCAAATTACTCACTCATTGTTTGTTTACAGGACCCGCCGTAAATACAACACACATAAAGAAGAAAAAAATATGGGAAAAATCACCATAGCCATCGACGGACACTCGTCATGCGGCAAGAGCACAATGGCAAAACGACTCGCCAAAGACCTCGGATATATATACGTTGACACAGGAGCCATGTACCGCGCCGTGACACTCTACTCTATGGAGAACGGCATCATCGACAGCGAGGGACATGTAGACAAGTCTCGCCTGGAGGAGGAGATGCCCGAGATAAAAATATCGTTCGCGCTGAACGCCGCTACCGGACGCCCGGACACATACCTCAACGGGACTCTCGTAGAGGACAGGATACGCACCATCTATGTCAGCAACCATGTCTCAGAGATTGCAGCCATACCATTCGTCAGAGAGGCTATGGTGGCGATGCAACGCGCTATGGGACAGGAGAAAGGTATCGTGATGGACGGACGCGACATAGGGACGACAGTCTTCCCCGACGCTGAGCTGAAGGTCTTTGTGACAGCTGCCGCAAGCGTAAGGGCCCAACGCAGATACGACGAGCTGAAGGAAAGGGGCATGGAGGCTGACTACGAGGCAATCCTGAAGAATGTGGAGGCTCGTGACTATGCCGACTCGCACCGTGAGGTATCGCCGCTAAGAAAGGCTGACGACGCACTGCTCCTCGACAATAGCAACATGACACTCGACGAGCAGCAGGAATGGCTCGTGGAGAGGGTAAAGGAAAGAATCTCCGTACAGGAAGGATGACACGGCCACGCGCTGGGATGACCAGGAAAACAAGCGGAAAGAACAGACGGACAACACAGCAACAGAATGATGAGCAACGAACGAGTGGAACTGGCAACAAGAGTCATGATATTGGCCATGAGTATCATTGCGCTCATAGCCATGACATCATGTGAGGGGAAGAATGAAGCGCCAGGACTGAAACCCATGGACCACGCCACACTGCTCTCAATTGAGGATGGCGACGGATATGCCGTGGCAAGAATCAAGAACCCATGGGACACGACACGCCTAATACAGACACTTGTCTTGACAGATGACGTGACACGAAGTGACCTCCCCGAGGGGACAAGGATAAAAGTGCCGGTCAGCCACACTCTCGTAATGACAACAGTACACAGCAGTCTGATGAGGGAGATGGGGTGTCTCGATGCCATAGCGGGCGTCTGCGACCCGGAATACCTTACCGTCAGAGAGCTGCAAGAGAGTGTAAGGAAAGGGCAAGTGGCTGACTGCGGCTCAAGCATGTCGCCCTCAATAGAGCGTATCATGGCGCTACACCCAGACGCCATACTGCTCTCACCATACGAGAAGATGGACCTCAAGAAGCTCCAGAATACAGGAATACCAATAATACAATGTGCCGACTATATGGAGAAGACCCCTCTCGGAAGGGCTGAATGGATACGGTTCTATGGACTGCTGACAGGCAGACGGGCTGTAGCCGACAGTATATTCAACGCAACACACAAGCGGTATGAGGAGCTGAAGGCTGTGGCAGGAAAAGCGAGAAAAAAACCAACAGTGCTCTCCGATATGAGATACGGACAGATATGGTATGTCCCATCGGCGACAAGTACTATCGGACAGATGTACAATGACGCTAACGCGACAAACCCTTTCACCGACAAAGACATAACAGCCGGGAGCATACCGATGTCGCCAGAACAAGTGCTCATGAAGGCACGCCACGCTGACATCTGGATGATAAAGACCGGACAGGACGTGACAAAACAGACCCTCGACAACGACAACCCCATATACAAGGAGTTTGACGCTTACAGGACCGGAAATATATGGACATGCAACACGATGACAACGGCATTCTTCGACGAGGTGCCTTTCCATCCGGACTATCTCCTTGCCGACTTTATAAGGATATTCCATCCTGAGCTCAACATACCCGGCAAAAACAGATATTACACAAAAGCCCAACAGCAATAGGCAGCGGCGGACAGGGAACCATGTCAGGCGAAAAACACTGCACTCCCCCACCCCACTCCATGAAACCTATGGAAGACAGCAGAGACATGACAGACACGACAAAGGCGGGAACAAACGCAGCTGACGGCATAGTACTGTCGCCAAAGATTCCTGTATACGGCAGATACACCATATGGGGCATCCTCCTCGTGGTTCTGTTCGCCCTCAACATCTTCCTCGGCTCTGTTTCCATTCCGCCTGTTGACATATTACAGACGCTGACAGGGAGAGGCGCCGACGACACTCTACGCTATATCATCTTCGACAGCCGTCTGCCGCAGGCGGTGACAGCAGCAGTGACTGGCGCAGGGTTGTCTGTCTCAGGACTGATGCTCCAGACAGCATTCCACAACCCTCTTGCAGGGCCGTCGGTGCTGGGAATAAGCAGCGGGGCATCGCTCGGAGTGGCTCTTGTCATGCTTGCCTCGGGAGGAGCACTGGCGACAGGATGCACGACGAGCATTGGGGGCTACGCCCTCGTGATAGCGAGCGCGTTGTGCGGGGCGATGGCCGTCACCGGACTTCTGCTCGCAATGGCAGCGGCAGTACGCAACAACCTCATACTCCTCATAGCGGGAATGATGACTGGATACCTCATATCATCTGTCATAACCCTGCTGACATACAACGCCACAGCCCAAGGCATACAGACGTATGTGGTATGGGGCATGGGAGACTTCTCGCTTGTCACAACCGGACAGATGCCATGGTACGCACTCGTCATTCTCATATCCATATCATGCTGCATGCCTCTCGTTAAACCCCTCAACGCCATGCAGCTGGGCACATCATACGCCGAGAGCCTCGGCATATCGGTAAGAAGGCTGAGACGGTCGCTACTCCTCACGACAGGCATCATAACAGCAGTGACAACGGCATTCTGCGGCCCTATATCATTCCTTGGTCTCGCTGTGCCACACATAGTAAGGATGGTGACACGCACAGACAATTTCCGCCGGCTGATGCCCATGACCGTAATAGCCGGTGCGGTGGCGGCACTGTCATGCAACATCCTGTCGACAGCCATAACGCCCAACCCACTGCCGCTTGCTGCCATAACGCCCGTCATTGGAGCCCCAGTAATCCTTTGGGTGATATTCAAAAGGCGATGACCCCCCAAAAAAGCCACCACGGCATCATCATTGGATGACAGGCGACAACACGGGACAGGAACACACAAAGCCCCTCAGCAATAAGAACAAGCCAAGACAAAGGGACATGGCTGCACAAATGGCTCTGAACAGGAAAAACATACGCTAAGGCACAAAAAATCAGGATAATGGAGCGTATGGATAAAAAAAACATCTGCTTAGATTTGGAATAGTAGGATATTCTGTGTAATTTTGCATTCAGACAAAGCATAAAAGAAGAAAACTGATATGAGAAGAACCATCGTATCATACATCATCATAATCATCCTCTGCACAGCGCTCCCCTCGTGCAAGTGGAACGCATGGACCAGCCCGGACAGTGAGAAGGAAGACGGAATAAAAGTGGAGAGGTATGACCGTCTGCAGAGCAGGTACCTGACAACAGGCGACTTCTCTGCCCTCCAGAGCATGAACACTAACTATCCGATGGAGACAAGAACCCTCGTGGAGAATATCTTACAGTTAGGGACAGTAGACCAGCAGGACATCAACGAGCGGATGCTCAGATTCTACCAAGACACAACACTCCAGAATATCATCGTCGACGTAGAATCACAATATGCCAACATGGACGACATAAACGATGCACTGACTCTGGCTTTCCGCAAACTGAGGAAATCAATCCCCAACATGAAGACCCCAGAGTTCTACGCACAGATAGGAGCTCTCAACCAGAGCATAATAATCGGCGACGGCACCGTAGGTATCTGCCTCGACAAATACCTGGGAACAGAATACCCGATATACCGCAAATACTATTATGACCACCAGATACAGACGATGAAACGCAGCCAGATAGTGCCTGACTGCCTCCCCTTCTACCTCCTCTCGCTATACCCCATGGAGAAACTTGACTCATCGACACAGGAGAGCCGCGACGCACATATCGGAAAGATAATGTATATCGTCAACACCATCCTGGCAGAAAAAGTATTCACAACCCCATACGTGAAGCTGGCTGAGCGGTATATGTACAAACACCCCAGGACATCAATGGACAGCCTGCTGAGAATGCAATGGCAGAAAAAGACGGCAAGGCAATGACAGCACACCTCCCAAAACATGGCAGATTCTCCTGACACATGGCCATAACACAACAGCAGCACACGCAACCGCTCACAGAGCAGACAGACTGAAGAAGAAAAAAAACATAAAAACCAGAAGAAATGAAGACCTTAACGCTTATCATCATGCTTATCATGTCTCTCCCAATGACATCAAACGCGGGGAAACAGGTGTCGCTCGACGATGTCATCAACGGCACTTTCCGGGCTAAACGCCATGCTTCTGTCACGCCGCTGCCCGACGGCGAGAGCTATGCATGCTATGACAATGAGGGACGCATAGTAGCCTATAGCTACAAGACAGGAAAGCAGACACGCGTTCTCTTCGACCCCGCGACATGTATGGGCGAGAGCATAAAATCGTCCGACAGCTTCATCATGTCTCCCGACGGAGAGAAGATTCTGATAGCCACGAATACAAAATACATATACCGACGCTCTTTCACAGCAGAGTGGTATATATACAACACCATCTCACGGCAGCTCTCACGCCTCTCTGACGGTGGCCCGCAGCAGTCACCCGTCTGGAGCCCTGACGCGACACAGGTAGCTTTCGTAAGGGAGAACAACATATATCTCGTCAAGCTGCTCTACGACAACGCAGAGAGCCAGGTGACAAAAGACGGACGACGCAACGAGATAATTAACGGAATACCTGACTGGGTGAACGAGGAGGAACTGTCATGGGCCACAGCACTGTGCTTCACAGCCGACGGCTCACAGATATGTTGGATAAAATACGACGAGAAGGACGTCGAGACATATACCCTGCAGACATTCAAGGGAATGAAGCCCGAGAAGCCGGAGAACGCCGACTATCCCGGAGAATACTCATACAAATACCCGAAGGCAGGCCATGCCAACTCACGTGTGTCGGCATGGAGCTACGACATCAAGTCGCGCAAAAGCGTGCGCCTCGATGTCCCTGTCGACGCAGACGGATACATCTGCCGTATGTTCCCGACAAAAGACGCATCGAGAGTATTGTTCATGACGCTCAACAGGCATCAGGACAATATGCGCATATACGATGTAAACCCACGCTCGACAATAGCAAGGATGATAATAAGCGAGGAGGTTGACAAGTATGTCATTGAGGCCGCCTACGACAATATCCACATCACAGCTAACAACATCCTCATGCTCTCTGATCGTGACGGATACAGACACCTGTACCTGTACAACATGAACGGCATACTGAAGCGCAGCGTCTGCCCCGCATCTACAGATATCACAGCGGTATATGGATACGACGAGAAGACCGGCGATATATTCTACCAGGCAGCACCGACACCTATGACACGCCATATCTTCGTCCAGCATGCCAACGGCAAGACACAGCGACTCACACAGCGCGAGGGTGTCAACGACGCACGCTTCTCGACATCCCTGCAATACTACTTCAACACATGGTCTGACCGCAACACACCATACGTCTGCACATCGAACAGCCGCGACGGCAAGGTCATATCAACACTCGAGGACAACAAGGACCTGCGCGAGCGACTCGCCGCTTACGACATACCAGAGCGCGAGCTGTTCTCGTTCACCACATCAGAGGGTGTCAAGCTGAACGGATACATGATGAAGCCTGTCGGCTTCAATCCTTCAAACCGCTACCCAGTCATCATGCACCAGTATAGCGGCCCAGCATCCCAGCAGGTTATCGATTCATGGCGTATGGGCTCATGCGGAGAGGGAGCGGCTTACGACGCCTATCTATGCTCACGCGGATTCATTGTCGTTGTCGTCGACGGCAGGGGAACAGGCGGGCGAGGCGCGGAATTCGAGAAGTGTACATACCTCAATCTCGGTGTGCTCGAGTCGAAGGACCAGGTTGAGACAGCCCTGTGGCTAGGCTCACAGCCCTATGTCGACAAGGAGCACATCGGCATCTGGGGATGGTCATACGGAGGATTCAACACCCTCATGTCTATGAGCGAGGGGCGCGACGTGTTCTACGCCGGTGTAGCTGTCGCCCCACCAACATGCTGGAAATACTACGACTCCATATACACCGAGCGTTTCATGCGCACACCACAGGAGAATCCCGACGGATACAGCGAATGCCCCATAGCACGCGCTGAGAAGCTGCACGGCAAGCTGCTGATATGCCATGGACTTGCCGATGACAATGTCCACCCTCAGAATACATTCGAGTATAGCGAGGCTCTCGTGCAGGCCGACAAGGATTTCCGTGAGCTTATATATACCAACCGCAACCACAGCATATACGGAGGCAACACACGCCGTCACCTGCTCAGACAGGTGACAGATCATTTCGTTGACGCTTTAGGCGGCAAATGAGAATAGCCAGGATACTTTTTTGTGTGTATAAAGATTATACACAAAAAGCATATTAGTAGCCACCCGCCTAATGGGGCGAGGACAACAACAAGACTGAACACACCAGACAGCTGAAGGGAAGGAGCGAGATTACCGCTTCTTCCCTTTTGTCAATACAGGATAGTATAAGTGTATCGGGAAATCTACTGAGGAACATTCACCATCAGCACAAACAATTGGAGAAAACAATTCCGGCAGACAGTTCCATGATAAAGGAAATGTCTGCCGGATGATGTTTACAAAGTATATGTCGAAAAAATGGGGGATGTATTGTGATTGTGATGAAACTCCTAGAGATATAATATATCTGGATGTCACGTATCTCTGTAATCCATCGGCTATACAGCTTTAGCAGCGGCAGAGGACATGGGACAAGGGACAAGTCTCGATGAGCCCACGACGTGCGACGCCACCATAATGGCCCGCCATCGAATCACGTGGCATATCCGGTTTCCGATTCTTAATTGATGAGTATCCCGATCTAACCAATACACCACCCCAATAAGTTAATCAGCGCACATACCCACAGGCAGTATAGTCCATGAGGGTACGAGAGTCTGCACAGACTGACATTCACGGCCGCTCTGTGCGCCCTCTCTATGATGTATGCAAATTTAATACAAAGTTTCGGTCTGTGCAAATAAAAAACAAGAATACTTTTGCACGTTACATAAATTTTCATTAATTTTGCATTCAATAAACAACAATACATCTTTATATATAAAATGTACAGAACAAAAACCTGCGGAGAACTCCGCATAGACAATGTCGGCGAGGAAGTGACACTCGCCGGATGGGTGCAGGGAGTGCATAACCTTGGCTCGCTGACATTCGTTGACCTCCGCGACCGCTATGGTATAACACAGCTCGCATTCAACGAGTCTGCAGCCGAGGAGCTCAGGCAGAAGGCGGGACGTCTCGGACGAGAATACGTCGTACAAGCCCGAGGCACTGTCGCCGAACGGTACTCAAAGAACAAGAAGCTGCCTACTGGAGACATAGAGATACTCGTCTCTGAGCTCAATATCATCAGCGAGAGCCAGACTCCCCCCTTCACAATAGAGGACAACACCGACGGCGGAGACGAGCTCCGCATGAAATACAGATACCTTGACCTGCGCCGCCCGGCAGTGAGGAAGAATCTCGAGTTGCGCCACCGTATGACAATCCTCATACGCAATTTCCTTGACTCGAAACAGTTCATAGAGGTAGAGACACCTATTCTCATCGGCTCCACACCAGAGGGAGCACGCGACTTCGTCGTCCCGTCACGCATGAACCCGGGGCAGTTCTACGCCCTGCCACAGTCGCCACAGACACTGAAGCAGCTGCTCATGGTCTCTGGCTTCGACCGCTATTTCCAGATAGCGAAGTGTTTCCGCGACGAGGACCTCAGAGCCGACCGCCAGCCAGAGTTCACACAGATAGACTGTGAGATGTCATTTGTCGACCAGGACGATGTCATTGATCTCTTCGAGGATATGGCACGCCATCTCTTCAAGGAAGTCCGCGGAGTGGAGCTGCCAGCGAAGCTGCGCCAGATGACATGGCACGAGGCGATGAGCAAGTACGGCTCTGACAAGCCTGACCTGCGTTTCGGGATGGAGTTCCAGGAGCTGAAGAGCGTCTTCCCGGAAGGAAAGTTCGCAGTCTTTGATAGCGCACAGTACATCGGTGGAATAGTATGCGAGGGATGTGCAGGGTACACACGCAAACAGCTCGACCAGCTGACCGATTTCGTCAAGTCACAGCAGGTGGGGGCAAAGGGTCTCGTATACATCAAGATGAACGACGACGGAACAGTCAAATCGTCTATTGACAAGTTCTATACCGCCGACGATCTGAGGGCTGTCGCAGAGACAGCCGGAGCTAAGAAAGGCGACCTACTGCTCATTCTCTCAGGCGACAACGCCAACAAGACACGCGTGCAGCTCTGCGCCCTGCGTCTTGAGATGGGGCGTCGCCTCGGTCTTATGGACAAGAACAGGTTTGAGTGTCTCTGGATTATCGACTTCCCTCTCTTTGAATGGAGCGACGAGGAGCAGCGCCTCATGTCCACCCACCACCCATTCACTATGCCTAACCCCGACGATATCCCTCTGCTTGACACCGCTCCAGAGCGTGTACGTGCGAAGGCATACGATTTTGTGTGCAACGGCATAGAGGTCGGCGGAGGCTCTCTACGTATTCACGACGGGCAGCTTCAGGCGAAGATGTTCGAGGTGCTGGGCTTCACTCCAGAGAGGGCGATGTCACAGTTCGGATTCCTCATCAACGCCTTCAAGTATGGCGCGCCGCCTCATGCAGGCCTCGCCTTCGGCCTTGACCGTTTCGTCAGCATCATGGCAGGTCTCGATTCCATACGCGATGTCATAGCGTTCCCGAAGAACAACTCAGGCCGTGATGTCATGCTCGACGCTCCCGGCGCTATCGACCAGAAACAGCTTGACGAGCTGAACCTCGCCATCGTGACAGAGAAGAAGGAATAAGCACGAAGGACAAGACACATAACCCTCTTCCCAATAGGCTACATCGACATAAGGAGAGGAGGAACAGCAATATCCCTCCCACCCTATCTCCCCGAACATAAAGCGGACGATATCACTCTCTACACAATGAGGGTAATATCGTCCGCTTTTTTTATCTATATATCACACGGTATATCACGGGAAAGTCCCAGGGTTCTCTTTTCACTAATTATCGAATCAATTTATCACACGGAAAGTCACGGATGAATATTTTGCCACGGGATATATCCAAAGAACATATTCGAGAATTCGATAAGTCGTGAGAGAAAAGATAATTCGTGAAAAGAGAAACCCGTGACTTTTCCGTGTGTGATAACACCTTGCGTGAAAGAAAACTTCCCCGTGATTTCCCGTGGACATCCGTGTGAAGATACGACTATATCTGTGTGAAGAAGTCGTTTCCCTTGTCGTCGACGAGGATGAAAGCAGGGAAGTCCTCTACCTGTATCTTCCATACGGCCTCCATGCCAAGCTCTGGATACTCGACACACTCAATTGACTTGATGCTCGAGCTGGAGAGGATAGCCGCTACGCCACCAATAGAGCCGAGGTAGAAGCCGCCGTGTTTCTTGCAGGCGTCTGTGACAGCCTGTGAGCGGTTGCCCTTTGCTATCATGACGAGCGAACCTCCATTGTCCTGGAACTCATCGACGTATGGGTCCATGCGTCCTGCAGTTGTCGGGCCCATAGAGCCGCAAGGCATTCCCTCTGGAGTCTTGGCAGGGCCTGCATAGAGGACAGGATGGTCCTTGAAATACTGTGGCATACCCTCACCTGCGTCAAGACGAGCCTTGATCTTGGCATGGGCGATATCACGGGCGACGATGATTGTGCCGTTAAGGGAGACGCGTGTGGCGACAGGATACTTGGAGAGCTCCTTGCAGACCTCGGCTATCGGCTGGTCAAGGTCTATACGAACGGCATCGCCCTCGCCTGCCTGACGGAGCGCCTCTGGGATAAGCTCATAAGGTTTGTCGTCCATCTTCTCGAGCCATACACCGTCCTTGTCAATCTTGGCCTTAATGTTACGGTCGGCAGAGCATGACACGCCGAGACCTATCGGGCATGATGCGCCATGGCGTGGAAGACGGATGACGCGGATGTCATGGGCGTAGGCGACGCCTCCGAACTGTGCGCCGAATCCTATCTTGCGTGTCTCCTCGAGGAGCTGCTTCTCAAGCTCGATATCGCGGAATGCGCGCCCTGTCTCATCGCCTGTTGTGGGCAGCGAGTCATAATACTTAGTTGAAGCCAGCTTGACAGTCAGGAGGTTCTTCTCTGCTGATGTTCCTCCGACGACGATGGCGATATGGTAAGGAGGACAGGCTGCTGTGCCGAGGGTCTTGATCTTGCTGACAAGGAAGGGGACGAGAGTGCCAGGATTCTGTATGCGTGCCTTTGTCTCCTGGTAGAGGTATGTCTTGTTGGCTGAGCCTCCACCCTTCACGACACAGAGGAACTTGTACTCCATGCCCTGTACTGCCTCGATATCTATCTGGGCAGGGAGATTGCAGCGTGTGTTGACCTCATCGTACATGGTGAGGGGGGCATTCTGCGAGTAGCGGAGATTGTCTGTGGTGTATGTGTTATAGACACCTTTTGCCAGAGGCTCCTCATCCTCGAATCCGGTCCATACCTGCTGGCCTTTCTCTCCATGGATTATCGCTGTGCCTGTATCCTGGCAGAACGGCAGTTTCCCCTTGCATGAGACCTCAGCGTTGCGGAGCATGGTGAGGGCTACGTATTTGTCGTTGTCAGAGGCTGAGGGGTCATTGAGTATGGCTGCCACTTCCTCATTATGCTCACGGCGCAGCATGAAGTTGACATCATGGAATGCCTGTGTGGTGAGGAGCTCGAGGGCTTCTTCTGTCACTTTGAGGATTGGGGTCCCCTCAAACTCACTGACAGAAACTCCTTCCTTGGAGAGGAGGCGGTATTCTGTCTTGTCTTCGCCAAGCTGGAACATTGGCGCGTACTTGAAATCTGGATTTGCCATAATATTTTATGCTGTTATTGGGTTTATGCGGGCACTGTCAACCAGCTCCACACTTTTCTTTATATTATAGTATAGGTTGAGCTTAACCGGTGGATTCCCTCCGACTTTCACCCGAGAGTTCACTCTATCGTCCTGACGAAATCATTCAGGGTATCCTCGTCGACATCGCCCATCGCGTATTCTTTCTCTGCGTCATACTTGATGGCGGCTGTCCATTCCTCTCTTGTTCTCGTCAGTTGTGCAGTGAGGGCTACGGCGTCGTCATGTGTGAGAGAGTCGATGTTACACTCCTTGAGTATCAGGCTGTAGAACCATGTCCACTTATACTCGCTGTACGCCTGGAACATATCATGCATTGTGGCCTCGACATCGGCTATCTCTGTCAATATCCCGCTGCGTATATCCTCAGCAAGTGAGTTTATCTCTGTCTCTGGGACGAGCATGCCGAGCATATCTGTCCAGGTCCCTGTGCCGGAGGCAGACATTGGCAGCGTCGGCTCATGCTCCTCGAGTGCCTTCAGCATACCGAGCCTTATGGCCATATTATACAGCCTTATGCCTTTATGGAGCGAGGAGTTCTTTATGTACATGCCGTTCCAGTTGTATGATGCGGCGTTGTCGCCCATTTCCCTTCTGATACGTTCCAGTATGTTACGTCCCTCCACACACAGCCCGATTGTCATGGGGTTGAGCCAGTCATACTCTACGAGTGATGTCCTTCTGCCTCTTGGTCTCCTGTCCCTCTTGGGCCATTTGTTGATATCCCGGTATGTGCCGACGGTTGTCAGGTTACGGCCTGGCACGAGCCATGTCGTCTCTCCCTGGGCTATGATGTACGAGAATGGCATCTGTGATGCATCAGGGTGGGACGCCACCTTGCCCATGACCATAGAGAACGGCCCTATGCATGCGGGCCATAGCGTGTGTGCCCCGCTTGCTGTCTTGCTGCCCCGCATGAGCGCTCCCCAGTGTATCGGCCCCATCTTATAGGCATGATTTGAGAAGTTTGTGCCTGAGCCGGCATTATAGAAGGAGTATTCCCCTCCGATGAGCAGGGATGATTTATGGTGGGAGACGGAGAAAGGGCCACAGAGGGCCGCACAGGCCTCTCCATTGTCCATATGCGAGTTGGCGAAGAAGAGGCTGTTCTCGGCAGTGAATCCACGTCCTATGTGGCATGCCTCGCCCACGTAGCAGTCGTAGAGTTTGGCATAATCTGTCAGCGACGCTCCTGCTCCGATGATGCAGTTGTCGCATATGACACCGTCAGAGACGAGGATGCTTGCATCAGAGCCGCCATTCAGTGTACACTCTGCAAGGCGTGAGGCTCCCGCTATCTCTGTCGAATCGCCTATCATGGCGTTGGTTATCTCCCTTGTGTCGTATATTGTCACATTGTCACATATCGTGGTGCATATAGGCTTGAGGCTGTCCACCTCGCGCCTTATCATAGCTCTGAGTGCCTCCCACAGGGTGTGGTCATGGCTGTGTCTGACCATGAAGGCCGCCATCTGTGCCGTGAGGCCATGGTAGATGATGACATTGCCGTCACCTCCCTCATTGAGCACACTGATGGTTATGCCGTCGCCAAAGGTGGCATCGTCTGTAGTGCGTATTATGCCCACATTGCGCATACGGCACATGGAGCCTATACGCACTGGGCCATCAAACGTGACATTGTGTATATCGTAGGGTGTGAAATTCTCCGCCACCTCTATCTGGCACCAGTCGCTTGAATGGCAGTGCTGGCTCTCAAGGATTGACTTCTCCTTCTCTGTTAGTCCACGGTATGTTGTCATATTGGTTTCAAGAATATTGACTTACTTTGTCATCATTTTCCCCAGGAGTGAGCACCATCCCATTCCAGCCCTCACTGTACCAACGGAGGGGGGCACCATCCCATTCCAGCCCACACTCTATCAACGGGGGGTGGAGTGAGCACACTTGTGCTGTCAATACAGGAAGTCGTTGTAAGGATATTTCTGGACGTGGAGCTCTCTGACCTTGTTGTATATGGTCTCTCTAAACTCCTCGATATTCTGTTTTTCCCTGGCTGATATGAACATGCAGTTGTCATTCAGCTTCGCCATCCATGTCCTCTGCAGGTCGCGGAGTGGTATCTCTCCTTTCTTCACTGGCGAGAGGTCATCCTCCTCATGTTCTGTCCATGTGTAGGCGTCGATTTTGTTGAAGACAATCATTGAGGGTTTGTCGGCACATCCGAGGTCTGCCAGGGTTTTCTCCACGACAGTTATCTGTTCCTCGAAGTCCGGGTGTGATATGTCCACGACATGTAGCAGGAGGTCAGCCTCACGTGTCTCGTCGAGTGTCGACTTGAACGAGTCGACGAGGTCGGTAGGGAGCTTGCGTATGAATCCCACGGTATCTGCGAGCAGGAATGGGAGGTTGTCTATGACCACCTTCCTCACCGTCGTGTCGAGTGTCGCGAAGAGTTTGTTCTCTGCGAAGACCTCGCTCTTCGACAGCATATTCATGATTGTCGATTTGCCCACGTTTGTATATCCGACGAGAGCGACGCGTATCATCCTGCCGCGGTTCTTCCGTTGTGTTGTCTTCTGCCGGTCTATCTCTGCCAGCCTTTCCTTCAGCAGCGACATACGGTTGAGTATGATACGGCGGTCCATCTCGAGCTGTGTCTCTCCTGGGCCTCTCAGTCCGACAGAGCCTTTTCCGCCTCCTGAGCCAGAGCCGCCTCCCTGACGCTCAAGGTGAGTCCACAGTCTTTGCAGTCTCGGGAGCATGTATCTGTATTGGGCCAGCTCCACCTGTGTCTTGGCGTTAGCTGTCTGGGCTCTCATGGCGAAGATATCGAGAATAAGGCTGGTACGGTCGAGAATCTTCACTTTCAGCTCCTGCTCTATATTGCGTATCTGTTTGGCAGACAGCTCATCATCGAAGATTACCATACCGATGGGCTGGTACGGGACAGGCTCTACGCCTTCGGCATTGTCCTGACTGTATGGTGTATCGCCTGTGTAGGGCTTGTTCTCCTCACGCTGTGGGTAGTAGACCTCACCTCTCTCAGCCCGTTCCTCACAGTCTTCTATGTATCTGCGTATTTCCTCCAGTTTTCCCTTGCCAATATATGTGACGCTCGATGGTCCGTTCACTCTCTGCGTGAAGCGTCTCACAGTCACTGCTCCTGCTGTATCGGCCAGGAATTCCAGCTCGTCAAGATATTCACGTGTCTTCGACTCGCTCTGCTGTGGAGTGATAAGCCCGACGAGGACTGCATATTCTGTTTTTGTCTCTGAGATTACAAATTCTTTCATAGGCGCAAAGTTACTAATAATATTCCATTAATGCAAAGTCAATGACATTAATTTTCAATTATTACTTCTCAAAAAGTGAGTTTTGACTTTGTCTTTTTCCTCCTTGCTTGGGCTATCCCGAAATATCGTACAAACGATAGCAGAGTCAACCGACGCCAAGCCGAGAGCAATAGTCAAGCTTGCTTGAATATTGCCGAGGCGCGAAGGAGGAAGACGAAGTCAAGCTTACTTGGCTCATACATCGTTGTGACGGGCGGCATCGCTGTCACCGCCGGTGGAAGGATGGGCAGCAGCGGCACATCGAGCATAGGCACTGCTACACAAGGCTATTATCTCGGTTCGTCGCCATCAAGCTATTCTTCGGCAAACTACTATACCCTCTGTAACACCTCTGGCGAGGCAATCTGCACATATAAGTTTGCCAGCAACGTCTCAAACTCCCTCGGTCTCCTCACAGCCCCGAATCTTGGCAAGGGCAGTATATCTGTCAAGTCTGGTACAGCCAAACCCACCGCATGGGATATTAATGTGAATGATGTATTCTTCATCAACCCGACTGTCATCACCAGCAGTACTGCAGCCACCGTCACGGCCAAGTAATCGGGGACATGTGTGGAGGGATGCGACGGAGAGGCAAAAAGGTCAATGCGAGGGGAAGGAGTTGCTTTTCTGAGAGGCGCGTCGCCCTTCGCCTCGCTTGAACGAATGGGAGGAGAGGGAGTTGCTTTTCTGAAAGCTCCCCTCTCCTTCGCCTCGATTAAATGAGTGTGAGGGGACGAAGTTGCTTACCTGAAAGCTCCCCTCTCCTTCGCCTCGCTTGAATAAATGGATGGATAATCAAGAGTGGAGCGAAAATTGGGGGTATATTGTACGATTTTGCACGAGCCAGTTTCATACCTCACTGTCGGGCGGAACATATAAAACAACGATAGGAAGCGAACGCTATCGGCCAGCGTCTGCTCCCTATCTTTTTGTTGATGTGTTTAGGCTTAAGTAATTCCACACGCATGTGGAAGATTTATAATAGGTATTACAAAGATTGGTTCTCGTTGTCTGTTCCCCCACCGCAGCAGGACGCCCTTACCATGGTTATTCTCCTGATGATTATCATGCATTCAGGTGAGGCTGAAAGCGTCTGACGAGCCGGGCTGATGTGGTGGGTTGTCAAAAGAATACATGCCTTTAGAGCACCTTATCTTTTAAAAACTTGTGCAAAGATAGTTAATATTGACGTAAATCAAAACTTTTTCTTAATATTATTTCGTTAAAAAATATTAATCACAAATAGCCCAATCACGCCAAATACAGCATAGACGATTAATAATCAGCATGATGCGGACAAAAACACAGATTATTCCTTATATGGCATTTTCACGACGATGACGCGGATTTTCTGGTCTTCAAGCCCTGTTTTCACTTTGGCGACGTGCCAGTCGTCGGGGAACATGATGATGAAACGCCCTGGCTTTGACTCTATCCTTTCAGCCTTTTCCACGTCATAACTATACCTCATGACATCGGGTTTGTACGGGACGCTGACAGTTGAGGTATTATGGTCGAGGCGCAAGAAACCCTCTGTGCCGCTGACGACATACATGAAGTCGATATTCAGCTTGTGACTCTCTGACTTCCGTTTCTCAATCGCCTCATTCTCGCTGTCCTCCACACTGGCCACGAGTTCTGACCCCGGTATCTTGTGCTTGCCTCGGGGTATGGCGAGCAGGTCTGTCTCCTGTAGCCATCTGAAAAGTATCACCCACGGCTCTGGATTTGCATTATATTGCAAATAGAAGTCGGTAAGATTGACCATACCGTCGGGGCTTGCCTTTGTGAATCCATTTCTCCACGCTCCGCTCCGGACCCATTTCCTGGCTTTCTTGTTGAGCTTACTGTCCTTGTATATCTTGGTATATACAGGTTTCTGGGCTTTCTCCTTATGGCTGTCTGCGGCGGAACAGAGGCTGGAGAGTGGCATCATCATCGAGATGAGCGATAGGATAAGGGTTTTCGTTCTCATATTGTGTACTGTTGGGTTTCAGATATCAGTCGCGATGGAATATGTCTCTTGTATAGACTTTCTCCTTAACATCGTCGAGCAGGGGGTCATATCTGTTGGCGATGATGGCCTTTGAGCGGCGTTTGAAGTCGTCGAGGTTGTTCACGATTGTCGAGCCGAAGAATTTTGTCCCGTCTGCCAGTGTCGGCTCGTAGATGATTATCTCCGCGCCCTTCGCCTTGATACGTTTCATCACGCCCTGTATGGCTGACTGGCGGAAATTGTCGGAGTTTGTCTTCATTGTGAGGCGGAAGACTCCCACGACAGGAGCCTCGTCACGCCCGTCGGCTGTTATGGCTCCATAGACATTGCGCTCGCTGTATCCATACCATCCGGCTTTTCTCAACACGGCGTCGGCTATATAGTCCTTTCGTGTCCTGTTTGACTCGACTATGGCTGTCATCATCTGCTGTGGCACGTCCTGGTAGTTGGCAAGGAGCTGTTTGCTGTCCTTGGGGAGACAGTAGCCTCCGTATCCGAATGACGGGTTGTTGTAGTGTGAGCCGATACGTGGGTCAAGCCCGACACCCTCTATTATGGCGGCAGCGTCGAGCCCCTTCATCTCTGCATACGTGTCGAGCTCATTGAAGTAGGAGACTCTCAGGGCGAGGTATGTATTGGCGAAGAGTTTCACAGCCTCTGCCTCTTTCATGCCCATAAAGAGCACGGGGACATCATCGCTCATGGCTCCCTCCTTCAACAGTTGGGCGAAGAGGCGCGCGTCGTCCTCTGCATGGTTGCTCATGACGCATGCTATACGCTTGTTCTCCTCTGTGAAGGCCTCACCCTTTAGGAATTTCGGGTATCCTACGATTATGCGTGAGGGGTAGAGATTGTCATACAGGGCTTTGCTCTCACGCAGGAACTCGGGCGAGAACAGCAGACGGAACTTGCGGTGTGTGCATCCTGCCGTGCGCTCCTCTTGCTGGAATCGCCTCGCGTACCGGAGGTATAGCTCACGTGTGTATCCGACGGGTATTGTAGATTTTATGACCATCAACGCGTCGGGGTTCGTCTCCACCACGAGGTCTATCACCTCCTCGACATGCGATGTGTCGAAGTGGTTCCGCTCCGTGTCGTAATTGGTAGGAGCGGCGATGACCACTATATCCGCCTCCCTATATGCTGAGCGCGCATCGAGCGTGGCTCTCAGTCGCAGCTGCTTCTCGGTTAGGAACTGCTCGATATACTCGTCCTGAATTGGCGACCGGCGTGCATTAATCATGTCAACCTTCTCTTTCACGACATCGACTGCTATGACGTCATGATGCTGGGAGAGGAGTGTCGCTATAGACATGCCGACATAGCCTGTGCCAGCTACTGCAATCTTCAAGTCTTGATAGTTTCTCATCGTATGCTATCGTTTATGTGTTCTCTGATTAAATTTTTGGGATACAGACGTGCAGTGTAGACAGCGTCTTCATCATGTTTAAGACTCGTGAACTACCCAGAACTCGTCAACCATTCGCAAGTTATCAACTTGTGAAACCTATATATACTATTGCAAAGTTATAAAAAAAAGTTAATCATGTATATCTTATCTATTCAAAAAAAAGTTAAACAACTTTTTTTGTGTACTTTTGCCTCATATAACAGGCAGGGCCACACACGCATCCTTCACCTCTCAGGGACCAAGAACATGCGGGGATGGAGCGAGACAGAGATGGTACGATTGCATGAATGGTACAATGGCATGAATGGTACGAAGGGAATAGATTGCACATGTGGGAAAAGAATACACATGTGGGAATAACGCCGAATGCAGGAAGGAACAGCATGTGGGAATAACGCCACATACAGGAAAGAACAGCATGCCACCCTCCCCGTCGCCCCCCACACCAACACTTATCCAGGAAGAGTGGGCACGGTGTGGCTATTCACCCCGATGGTGTACCTTCTCACCCTCACTGTCTGGTTTTTAAGAAAGAAAAAAAAAAGAAGTAATCAAGAATGAAAGAAGTACTGTTGCATTGCTGCTGCGCCCCATGCTCGTCGGCTATTATAGAATGGATGATGGCCAACGGCACGCGCCCGACGCTATATTTCTGTAATCCCAACATATATCCCGAGCAAGAGTATCTGATACGCAAGCAGGAGCTTCTGCGCTATGCCTCACAGCTCTCGCTGCGTGTCATTGACGACGAGTCGATGCCGTCGTGGACATCATGGTCAGCCTACCACGCCTCATGGCTCTCTGCTGTCCGCGGAATGGAGGATGAGCCAGAACGTGGTCCGCGCTGCCTGTTGTGCTTCAAGCTCAGGTTGCTCTCCGCGGCGCGTATGGCACAGCGTAAGGGTATCGAGGTGTTCACGACGACACTGGCCTCAAGCCGTTGGAAGAGCATCGTGCAGATAGCCGAGGCTGGAGAATGGGCGGCGCAGCAGGTCGGCGGTGGTGTCATGTTCGATGCCCGCAACTGGCGCAAGGGTGGTCTGCAGCAGAGACGCAATGAGCTGCTAAGGGAGAATGGGTTCTACAACCAGCTCTACTGCGGGTGTGAGTTCTCGCTCAGGCAGACAGAACAGCGCATGGCACAGCGGGATGCAGCGCAGGTAGTTGCCACCGACACGGAGCATACTACGACAGAGGGGACAAAGCTCGCCGCCACAGAATGCTGCCGTGGGAGCAAATAAGGCTTTTTTTATTCTCCCCCCCCAATGATTGAGAGCGGCGGGGAGAAGAATGGGAGGATGGGATATGTCTTGCCATGCCTGGCGTTGGTGCAGGAGAGAGATGGATTACTACTTGCCATGCATGGCGTTGGTGCAGGGGGGAGATGGATAACTCCTTGCCTCTGGCCCGTCTCCTCATCCGATAGTATGCGGTATCATCTCTTACCTTTGTTTATGATATATATGCCTGCAGCAGCGAGTGTCCCCGCCACGATATATTTCGTATAGAAAATCTCTCCGAGGCATAGGCATGATGTTATTGCCCCGACTACAGGTATGAGAGAGTTGTATATCGCCACTTTGCCTACTGGATTGCATGTGAGGAGCTTGTTATATAGTGCGAAGCCTATTGTCGAAATGGCTATGAGCGAGAAGAGTATCAGCGTGCCGTGGATAGTGACATGGGGCAGTGAGCCTCCGCCGAGAAGCCCCGGCACGACAAGCAGTGTCCCTCCGAGAGCGAGACTCAAGCCTGTCCCGACAAACACATCGATTCTCTTCCCCAATCCCCTTGTCATGAGTCCTGCCACTGCTCCGCACAGGGCGTTGATGATTATCATACCATCTCCGAGGAATGTCAGCGAGCCGCTGTCGCCTCCACCGATATTGAGCGTGAGGATTCCTGTGAAACCCACAGCGCAGCCCACGGCTTTCCCCATCGTCATCCTGTCGCTCTTGAAGAATATGCAGGCGAGGATAACCACTGAGAAGACGCTCAGCGAGTTGAGTATGGCAGCCCGGGCTCCCTGGCTGTGTGAGAGTCCGATATAGAATGCGGCATAGTGCAGTGTCGTGTTCATCAATGAGAACACGAGTATATACCACCAGCCGGATGGTGTGGCTATGCGGAAGCTGCGGCCTGTCAATCGTGCCACAGTAAGAATGATAATGCCCGATACGGCGAAGCGTATACCGGCAAAAAGCATCTTGCTGGCAGTCATGTCAGTGGAGATGCCGAACTCCCCGAATCCCAGTTTTATCAGAGGGTATGCCCATCCCCAAAGTATGGCAGCGGTCAGTGCGAAGACCGATGCCCAGAGGGGTTGGGAGAAGACGCTCTCGCGAGTATATCTCGCTTTGTTATCCATGTTTTTTTCTTTAAGTGTGTTCTATTAGGGCCTGTTGGTCCCGATTAAGAGAGGATGAGTGTATGCCGATATGGTGGTTTGTATCATGCCTTAACATCATCACGTCCGTTGTCGCTGTTCATCTTTCTCGCGAGGACAAACAGGTAGTCGCTGAGCCTGTTCACATAGGCAGTCACAGAGCTGTCTACGGTGGCTCCATCGTCAATAAGGGAATATATGTTACGCTCGAGCCTGCGGCAGACGGTGCGGCAGACATGAGCCACGGCAGCGGCACGCTCTCCTCCAGGCAGGATGAAGTGGCGTAGCTGTGGCAGAGCCTCCGAGATACGGTCTATCTCCCGCTCCAACACGTCAGTCTGCTCGCTGAGCTGGGATATATCGGGCATATACCCGCCCTCCTTTGGTTCTGTGGCAAGATATGCGCCTACGACGAACAGTGTCCGCTGTATCTGTGTGAGGGAATCATGGTCGGCGCTGTCTTTGGCATATGTCATGAGCAGTCCCAGGAATGAGTTCAGCTCGTCTGCTGTACCGTAGCTCTCTATGCGCAGGCAGCATTTCTTGACTCTCTGTCCGCCGACGAGCGAGGTTTCCCCCTTGTCGCCTGTCCTTGTGTATACTTTCATAGTCTGTCTGTATGTGGTGTTTCTTATACTGTTTTTCGTTATATCGCTTCCTTGCAGCCCCCACCGTTTGCCCCCTTGAGGTTCTTCACAAGAGAACTACAAGATGTAACGATTCTTGTCTTCCTTGCATGCCCCACCGTTTGGCCCCTTGAGGTTCAGTAAGGAGGGGGCATGATTGCATTGTCAGCCCATCCCCACCATATGAGCCAAGAAATAAGGGACGACAGAGATATGTCGTGGTGAATGATGCTACCAATGAGACAATATTATATCCTCCCAGGCAAGCAGCTAGTGTACAAGCATGGTAGAGCTGGGCGAGGGGCTCACGAAAGAGGAGGATGGGGCTAATGGATAATAATGCGTGGCAAGCAGGTATCAGATTATCATAATAAAAAATCCCGCACACATACTTGCCACCGTCATCCCCACTATGGTATTATCAGGTTCAGGGCCTCGGGTATGATGTCGACAGTTATCTCTCCGCGTATTGCGCTCACGGGGCGTCCGTCGACAGAGACATCAGTGTTGGGCGCATGGATAGTCAGCCGTTGTGAGCGGAATGCCTTCACGCCATGGTGCATAAGGAATCGTCTTGAGAGTGCGAGCCTTATACCCTCGAGTATCTGCCACATGTGTGACGGGGCCACGACGGTGATGTCAAGCATTCCGTTGTAAGGCACTGCCGATGGTGTCAGCCCGTAACCACGGGCATTGCCGACACAGAGGGTCATTACATTCTGCCTCAGCTTCTCCCCGTCGACCGTTATGTGCATATTGTGCGAGAGACGCTGTGTCAGCAGCAGTATCGACGAGGATATGTATGACAGTGTCCGCGAGCCAAGGATGTGGCGTGAGGTATTCGTCAGGTTCTGCAGTGAGGCTATCAGTCCGACATTCACCGCGTCGATGAAGTATACGGTATGCTGCTCACGGTGACGGTCGGCATATCTCATGCAGCCCACATCGACCCGTCTCACCCTGCCGCGCGCTATGGCCTTGGCGGCTTTGGCTGTATCGTGTCTGTCGAGCGACCAGAACGAGGCGAAATCGTTCATTATCCCGTTGGGTATCAGACCGAGGCGTATGCGCCCTCGTATGCCGCTGTCTGTCCGCATCAGACAGTTGACGGCATCATTCATGGCGCTGTCTCCGCCACAGACGATAATAGTGTCATAGCCGTTGGCTATCATCATATTGAAGAGCCTGGCGACACTTCCGCTTGTCTCGCTCTGGACGAAATCGTATTTTATGCCTGCTGTGTCGAGGGAAGCCCTGACGTGCTCCCTGCGTTTCTTCTGGCTCATAAGCCCCCAGCGGCTGGGACAGTATATTACGGCTGTTGGCATATCGTTTGAATAAATTCAGACAATTTAGCTTCGTCTTCTTCCTCTACTATCTCCCTTATCCTCCTCACCTTCTCGTCCATAGACATCATGGCGTCTATCCAGTTTATTCTGACTCCGCGCCTTTCCATGCCTCTGAACCATGTCATCTGTCGCTTCGCGAACTGGTGTATGTGTATCTCAAGCGTTCTGAGCATATCCTCGTAGCTTCTTCGCCCTATGACATATTCTGTGACATATTTATATTCCAGCCCGTAGTATATGAGGTCATCGGGGTCCACCCCGCTGTCAATTATCCGCCTTATCTCGTCGGCCATGCCCTCCTTTATGCGTGCCTCAAGGCGCGACGATATGCGGCGCCGGCGCTCGTCGCGTCCTATGTCTATCCCAATGACGACACTCTCTATGGCGGGGAACGGCCTGTCCTCTGTCTTGTGCTCCAGGTTGTAGCGTTCTATCTCTATCGCCCTTATGCAGCGCTGTGGCGAGTCGACATCGGTCTTGTTGTGCATATCAGAGTTGTTGGCAGCCTTCAGCGCCTCGAGCATCGCCGTCAGCTCTGCCATATCCTTTGTCGCCAGCTCCTGTCTGAGGGTCTCGTCCTTGGGCACAGGCGAGAGGTTATAGCCCCTGATGACAGACTCCACATAGAGCCCCGACCCTCCGCATAGTATTGGCAGCGAGCCACGGCTGCGAATCTCGTCGTATGCCTTGCGGAATGCGGTCTGGTATTCGAAGATATTGAACCGTGTCCCTGGGTCGCAGATGTCTATGAGGTGGTACGGCACATGTATCATGCCCCCCGGAGTCATGACATCATAGTCACAGAGGTCTTTCCCTGTCCCTATATCCATGCCACGGTAGACCTGCCTGGAGTCTCCCGAGAGTATCTCAGCCTTCACCCCACTGGCCGTATAGTCAGCGGCGAGGTGTGCGGCGAGGGCTGTCTTCCCAGAAGCTGTCGGTCCTATTATGGTTATCATCTTACGCTTCATACGGCAAATTTACACATAAAAAACGGTTCTGCCAAGCTTTTCTCTCCCTTTTTTCCAGTCATATGCCAGCTCTTGTGCCGGCTCTTGTGTCATGTATGCCTCTTATGCCAGTAGATATTATGTTATATTGATAATGTGTATCTGGTATATGGTTGTTCTCGCACTGCTGTTTTTCCGTCGTCTGCCACCATGCCTGTCTGAGCCTTTTTCTTAAATATTGCATCCATATGGAAGAACACTATCAAGAAGAGCGTGACAAACAGCATCACCCCACATCATGGCATCCGTACTCGCCCTGTCGTCCGTATGGATGGTATGGGCTGCGGCAATTGTTAGGCCGGCA
This sequence comes from Hoylesella loescheii, assembly GCA_021531755.1. Lineage (GTDB taxonomy): Bacteria > Bacteroidota > Bacteroidia > Bacteroidales > Bacteroidaceae > Prevotella. The sequence continues at coordinate 1,431 of JADYUK010000001.1, read as the reverse complement.
ATGGTCCATGGGCGTCATCTTTTTCATTGCGGACATGTTCCTGATGTTTCTCGCCAGCACCATCTGCCATCTCCCTTATCCGGGGACGTGCGCATGGTGTCATGCACCGTCTCGACCACATCAGCATACACGGCATGACAGCCTGCTCCTATCCCCCATCTGTGTCTCTGTCTTAGGCGGCGCTGTCAGCTGGACAGTCTTCGCCATCCTTTGGCCGGCAGCGGCTAAGATGGCGGCAGCGGGCGCACAGTGAAGACCTCCCCCCGCCCCCGTCTCGTGAAGTCTGTCAGATAAGTTGTCCGCTAACAGAATGGCCGGGGCATCCCCCCTCTCATCCTCCCAACAACCCCTGAGGCATAGGGAGAGCACAACCGCCGGCCAGGTTATGATTTGAAAGCCAGAAGGGTGCATACGCTTACAGTTTCCATGCTGAAAGCTCAAAATACTGATATGCACTGAATAACCGTAAAAAAGGTACTGGACGAGCAACTCATCCAGTACCTTTTTTACGTCCATTCACACTGCTTACAGTCTGTTTTCTGCCCTGTCATGAACCCATGGTCTCCAATACATCTCCCCATGCCGTCTCTTGCAGGCATAACATGATGCCTACATCATAGCAATTATAGCCATAACCATTGACATGGCAATCACGCTCGCTGTCATTCTTCTTGTCATAATTTTACATCCAATATTAACTTTTCCGCTGCAAAATTACCTCTACTTTGTTTCATACGTATTACACAGTTGTTATATATATGATACAATAGCCTGCGCCGCCTCCATCCCGCTGTCTTATACATAATATCACTACTGTCCCGTTAAAGTGGACAAATCGGTCTTTGAAATTATTGAAATATAGTCTTTTAGGAGTAATTTCGCGAGTCAACGGACTTGAATTTGTAACTTTGCAGTCTAAATCAACGGCTGCATATGTTCCAATACAAATTCGTTTTCTCACAATTGGCATCTTTTCTCGACAGGAATCACTTCAATTATCTTGTTCGCAAGTATGATGGTGATAAGTATGTAAAGAGTTTCACCTGCTGGAATCAGCTCATGGCACTCATGTTCGGACAACTCTGTAATCGTGAGAGTCTGCGTGATGTGGTCGTTGCACTGGAGGCTCACCAATCCAAGTGTTATCACCTTGGCATGGGGCGTAATCCAATAGCGAAAACGACGTTTGCAACAGCTAATCAAAATCGCGACTACAGAATCTTTGAAGACTTTGCCTTCTTCATGATGGAACAGGCTCGCAAGAAACGAGCTACCGATATTTTCAAACTGAAGGGAAACGTTTATGCATTTGATTCAACAACGATTCCGCTCTGCTTGTCCGTGTTCTGGTGGGCAAGGTTCCGCAAGAAGAAAGGAGGCGTTAAGGCGCATGTCCTTTATGACCTGGAATCCCAGGTTCCTGCCTTCTTC
>JADYUK010000019.1 GCA_021531755.1 Hoylesella loescheii | reverse complement strand
TGTCTTCTAACAATATATTGGCTGTCCGGTAAAAGAATCGCAACTTATCATAAAGTTTTACCGGACAGTAAAAATAATTATATTTGTCTGGCAAACTGTCTCAAGCACTTGGCATAGTGGCCATTTGACAATGTGCCACACTTCCTGTCAAAGTAGCGTGGCTGTCCGGTAAACCTATCATTTCTCATCCTGATGATTTTCCGGATGGTGATGTCCGTAAATGAAAGACTCCGGCATGATGCTTGTCAACATCAGCCGGAGTCATTATAATATGGTATTTCTGTTCTCTCTTATTTTAGAAGAAGAGGTAGCGGTTGTCCTTCACTTTGGCGTTCTGGTAGAGCTCCTGCATGAAGTTAGCAGCGTACTGGAGGTGACGCTGGCGCTGTGTTGCCTCAATAGTCTTTGCGTCAAACTTAATCGGACGGTTCTGCTTCTTGCTCACCTGGAAGAGGTAAACGCCAGCGAGACCCTTCACAGGATGGCTTGCGAAAGCTCCTGCCTTTGTGGCTGCGATAGCGCCAGAGAGGGCTGGCTCTGCAGCGCCTGTAGCAGCGATGAATACAGGAGCGGCGAATGTTATCTGGTTGACAGGAACGATTTGTCCGCCCTGGGCCTTAGCTGCTGCGATGGTCTTAACCTTCTCAAGCTTGTTCATGAGGACCTCAGCCTGCTTGTCGCGGAGAGCCTCGTTCTTGCAGAACTCCTTGACGTTAGGATCGTCGAGAGTGCGGTAGCCTTTCTTGTGTATCTTTGTGAGGACAGCGACAAGGAGGTTGTCGTTGTTGCCACACTCGTAGAGAGGAGATATCTTGCCTTCCTCAGCCTCGAAGACCCACTTGAGAGTCTCGCGTGTGGCACGCAGTCCGGCGATATTGTGCTGTGATGTGGATATGTCGCTGAGTGGGCGTACCTCATATCCATACTTCTTCGCGTTCTTCTCGAGCTGCTCCTCGTTCTGTGACTCGCTGACGAACTGGCTGAACTTGTTGTAGGCCTGTGAGTATGTATCCTTTGTGAAGTCGATGGTGCGCTTGATGACAGCAGCGACGTACTTGTCCTTCATAGCCTTGCGGTCGAGCACCTGTACTATTACATTTCCTGATGTCAGCTTCACGTTGGCTGTCTGTCCGACACCGAGTGTTGTTACAGTTGAGAGGTATGTCTTAGAGTCCTTGTCCATTGTTGCAGAGTGCTCGTACTGTGCACCTGTGAGCCATGTCTTCTCTCCAGTCTGTCCATACTTCTTGGCGAGGGCCTCGAAGTCAGCGCCACCGTTCACAGCGTTGTATATGCTGTCTGCCTTTGTGCTGGCAGCCTCGGCAGTCTCTGCGCCCACCTGTATCACGCGGAACTGTATTGAGTCAGGCATCTGCTGCTTTGAGTACAGGCGTATGACATTGATTGTGTTGTCGGCCTTGTTCTCTACTGGTGCTGTCACAGAGCCAACAGCGATAGAGTCAAGACGCTGTGCTATATCCTGTGGGAAAGCCTCCTTTGACTGTGGCAGGCCTAAGTATGTCACCTGTGACATGCTCTTGCGTACAATCTCTGTTGGGTCGTCGGCTGTAGCGAGCTGGCTGGCAAAATCGTTCACCTGCTTGTTGATAGAGCTGCGGTCTGCTGCGCTTGCTGTCACCTGCTGGGCCACGAACTTTATGTCGCGTGTCTCCTCTATCTGTGCGAACATCTCTTTCAGCTCCTCGTACTTAGCCTTGATGTCTGACTCCTCAACCTTTGCCTCGTTCTCCTTTACTGATGAGTAAGGGAAAGCGGCTACAGTAGCTGAAGCCTCCTCGTTCTCGTCCTTGAATGCCATCTTTGCCTCTACAGGGTTTGAGAGGAGACATCCGGCGAAGAGAGCCTGATACTTCTGGCTGAGTGTCTGCTGGCGGAGAGTCTTCTCGATGAATGTCCAGTACTTGTACATTATCTCATACTGCTCGACAGCCTGTGGGTTGGTGTTCTTCAGCTGCTTATAGTCAGCGAGGAACTTCTTCAGCATGTTTGCGTCGAAGCGTCCTGTCTGCTGGTTTACGAACGGGGTCTGTGCGAGGAGAGGGTTTGTTCCCTCCTTGAGGATGTTCTGTAGCTCCTGGTCAGTCACTGTAAGTCCGAGTTCCTCAGCCTCTTTCTCGATGATGGAGGTCTGGACGTATGTGTTCCATACCATGTCCTTCACCTGGTTGAGCTCTTCCTCTGAGAGGTTATCGCGTCCTTGTGTCATTTTGATAACCTGCTGATACTCGTCGATAAGAGCCTGGAACTCCTGGACGCTGATTTTCTTTCCGAGTACCTCACCGACCTGCTGACGGCTGTCGTTACGCATAGAGTCGGTAGAACGTACAAGTTCTTCTGCAATGAATGCGAAAAGGGCGAGACCGATCACGCATACGAGAACGGTACCCCAGCTTCGAATTTTTCCTATTGCTGCCATTTGTTTGTTTTAGTTTTTTTATTATTTTTATTGTTTTTCCCTGTATGGCGGTGTACCATGCTTTGTTGTCGTCTGCCGCTGCTTGGGCAGGCTGTTTTGCGTGGTACACATCTTATAATAGGGCATAACCCCACATTTAGCGCACAAAATTACAATAATTTTCCTTGATATGCAAATTTTAAGTGTAAAAAGATTGTGTTCCACAGATATTTAGAGCTATAACTGACAATCTTGCAATGTTTTTCAGCCAATAATGTGCCGCTGTGCCATTTGTATCTGACTGTGTGTGTTTTGCTGTGCCTGTTGTTTTTCCTCATTATGCTTTCTCTCCATTTCTTCCTCTCCTGCATTTTGTTATACAACACATGACAGGCTTCCCAGCCGTTTGTGGGAGCCTGTCATGTGTGTGTGGTTTTCCTGTGGGTTATGTTGTCAGGCGGGTTTTGTTGGGGCTTGGTATATGGACTCTGCCAGCCCTTCAATCAGCAGCAGGGAGATAATTGCATGCCTCCATCCCCTCAGTACTGGCTGATGATTCTTTTCCTTTTGGCTTTCTTGCTCTCCTTGCTTCTTGTGGGCAGCAGTTTGCCAATGAGCCATGCTGCGGCGCCGAGGACATCGAGTGCAGGCCTGTTTGCTGCCTCCGAGTTGCTGATGAGTCCGGCGGTGGTATGGTCAATAGGCGCTATGAAGCTCATGGATTTTCTGTTGCCCCATACGACGACTTCGTCAAGCCGGTATGCGTCGCGGAGCATGTGGATAGTGTCCTTCATCTCCTCCGGCCTTATTGTCAGCGTCATGTAGCCAGGCTTTGCCACGGTTATTCGTCCTGCTTTGCGTGGCACACGAGCCTTGCCGTCCCACGTGGTTTGTGTGACGAATGTGCTGTTGCCCGACAGTGTGACATCTCTCAGAGGGGTGTTTGTGCCAGCCTCTGCAACATTGACCGTAATGCTGTCAGTGGTGTTAATGACGGGAGGTCTCGTCAGGACAGATAGTAGGATAAGTGTCAGCATATTATGGATATTGTTTACTCGCAGCCTCACACAGATGGTCACGGAGTATCACGCCTTTTCTTACTTGTTGATACAACGGCTTTCCTGGAATTTCCCATGGGTAAATCCATATCCGGGATACTCTGCGGACACCCGTGTGAGAATCCCGCCAACTCGTCAACTTGTCAAGCTTTCCACTCGCCAACTATTCGTCCGTCACGACGACACCTTTCTTCTTTGCCCCGTCCACCTTTGCTGTGCATGGCTTCCCGAGTCTGACGTGTCTGAGGTGTTCTGTCTCGTTGACAGCCGGCATCTTGTCGAGAGCCTCCTGATTGAACGCTCCGTCGCCCTTGTATGGGTTTATTGTGAAGTATGCAACGCCCAGCGATGTCATGTTCTGGAAGAAGTGTGTGCCCTGCGACGGGTCTATGCGGTAGTTTGTCAGTCCGCATTCGACAATGACCCTTGCTCCGGATATCGCTGGCCATTTGACAGGAATGCCCAGCCATGAGTCGCTTGAGCCCCATCTGCCTGGTCCAACCAGGATGTACTCTCGTCTCTCCTCGAGCATCATCCTGTTTATTCTCTCCACCTCCTCAGCTATGACGGGGTTTGACGATGCCGAGTAGCCGTCGGTCTTGACATAGACGATATCGTATATGTCCGGCATTATTCCGTGGCCTATGGCGTTCTCTGAGCGAAGTATGATTTTCTCATCTGGTATGTCGTTGAGGTCCTCGTCGAGCACCATCTTGTTGTCAACCATAGGCCTTATCTGCAGGAGGAAGAACTCTCCTGTGCGGTTGTCGTTGACGTTGGCGGCAAACTCTATCTCCACCGGACGTTTCATCTCTTCCGAGCCATAGTGCAGCACGCTCTGCAGAATCTCAGGCATCGGGAGCACACCATGCTGCAATATTCCGGCGAACGAGATAATCTTTCTTGACGGCCCCTCGTAATATCCGTCGCGGATTACCTGGTCGTATGCGTCGTAAGTCGACGAGAGCCATTGCAGCACCTTGTCCTTGTCGGCCTGTCTTACAGGGAGATTCAGCAGGTTGAAGCCGTCGTCGGTCTTGAAGTTGAGGTCTGTCTGGCTGAGGTCGAGGGCGAGGAAACGTGTCTGTGTCTCTCTCAGCGCTATCTCCATCTCGCTCATCTGCATTATCTTATGAGGCTGGTAGGGGTCGACACGCAGTGTCTGTCCGCCGTCCACGATGTATTTTCCGAGTCCGAGAGCCATGTTCACTATGCCCTCCTCGGCCTTTTGGTCGTCGATGGGGTAGTAGTTTATGGAGCGTGCCACGCCCGAGACGTGCGGGTAGAACCTTGTGTCGTGTGTCTGCCCGACCACCTCTTGTATTATGACCGCCATCTTCTCCTGGTCTATGACATTGCTCGTGGCTGTCATGTAAGCCTTGGAGTCTTTATAGTAGACCGAGGCATAGACTGATTTTATGGCATCGCCAAGCATCTCAAGGCGTGCGTCGGTGTCCTCCTGCGGTGGTATCATGTATGTGGAGTATATCCCCGCAAACGGCTGGTAGTGTGAGTCTTCGAGGAGCGACGACGAGCGTATGGCGAGCGGACCAGGCACTACACTGAGCATGACGCGGCAGTCGTCGGCCAGCCGCTCGGGCAGATGCGCGTTGAGGAAAGCCCTAAGTATCTCCTCGTCAGGCACATCGGAGAGCGCGATGCCGTATAGGTGGTTGCGCTCCATGAACTCGTCGAAGATGTCTGTACACAGCACAACTGTCTTCGGGATTCTCACCGGCATGCTCTCAAAAGCGTTGAGGTCCTGGTGGCGCTTTATTATGTTGTCGAGGAAAGCGAGGCCGCGGCCCTTGCCGCCGAGCGACCCCTCGCCGATGCGTGCGAAGTTGCTGAACGTGTCGAAGCGCTCACGGTGGAAGACAGCCACCACGCCCTGGTTCTTCATCCTGCGGTAGGCTACGATGGCGTTGTATATAATCTCGCGGTGCTTGTCGACATCCTGGAGCGACTGCCATGTTATTCTCTTCAGGAACTCGGATATCGGGAACAAGGCGCGCGAGCAGAGCCAGCGCGATACATTGTTGTGTGTGATATGGTAGAGCAGGGCCTCACGCGGCAGTGTGAAGATATTGTCCTGCAGCTCCTTGAGGTTGTGTATGCGGACGAGAGGCTCCATTGTCTCCGCGTTCCGGAATATGAAGTCGCCGAATCCGAACTTGTGGAGGATGCACTTGCGGAGGTCATGGTCGAGCGATTTTGAGTTCTTGTTGATGAACATAGCGTCGAATTGTGCCACGTAGCGCTCGTTCTGGTCCTCTGAGGAGTCGAGAATGAGCGGCACGAAAGGGTCGTGTTCCCTTATCGCCGATAGCAGCATAACTCCGGCATCTGACTGGGCTGATGTTCCCTCGGCCATCGGGAAGCGGCAGTCAGATATGACACCGAGCGTGTTGTCCGAGTATTTCTGGTACATATCCCATGCCTCGGCATAGTTACGGGCGAGCACAATCTTCGGGCGTCCCCTCATGCGCAACGTCTCCAGAGTGTTGTTCAGAGCCTCCGTGGCGAAGTTCAGCGACTGTTGCAGGACGAACCTGTAGAGCATGGGGAGGAACGATGAGTAGAACCGTACGCTGTCCTCGACGAGCATAATCATCTGCACTCCGGCCTTCACGTCGGCATCGAGATTCATCTTGTCCTCGATAAGCTTGATGATGGAGAGCAGCAGCTCTGTATTGCCAAGCCAGCAGAAGACATACTCGAAGGCCGAGAGGTCCTCGTGCTGCATGCGCACCGACACTCCGTGGGAGAACGGTGTGAGCACCACGATAGGTATCTGCGGGAACTGTGCCTTTATACCGCGTGCTATGTCGAAGACATCGTTCGACTCGGTTGAGGGCATACAGATGATGAGGTCGAACGGATGTTGTGCGACTTGTGTGACAGCCTCCTCGCGCGATGCTGCACGGAAGAAGCGCGGTGGATATCTCAGTCCGAGTTTCGTGTATTCCTCAAAAAGCTTCTCGTCGATGCGCCCGTCGTCCTCAAGCATGAAGGCGTCGTAAGGGTTGGCAACGAGGAGGACATTGAATATGCGGCGCTGCATCATCGACATGAAGTCAGTGTCGCGCAGCATCAGTTTATGTGATAAAGGCATATGTTCTTCTTTGTGATGTTCTGTTAGGTGTCTATATGAAATCAGGCAGATCTCTTCATCTATGGGGCGGCTAATGAGTACAAAGGTATGAATAATATTTCTCTGCGACAAGCATTTTAACAAAGATAAGGAAAAATCAATCTTTAGCAAGACATCCTGTCCTTTCTTCCCCATTCTCGTTTGCCCTTCCCCATGCTGCCACCATGTGTTTGGCTCCCGTCCTTTGGGGCTTGCTTTCCTGGCTTCCTGCCACTTGCCGTCAGCATGGCTCATCACCGGGCTGTATCCATTGAGGTCCCTTACGGTCTGTAAACGCTGCAAATGACAGGCTCAGAGATACAGGATGATGTTGTCATTCAGTATCTCTTACAGCGTCATTCAGTACCAATCGCCATATTGATGATTTGGCATAAAAACTGTAAGCTGCGAATGGTGTCCTGGTTATAGATTGTAAGTTTAAGGGACGTTTGGTTTCTGGAGAATGAATCATTTACACTACAAAGAAATGCAGGCGCAAGGAGATGATAATAATTCTGGCAGAATGAAACTAAGAAGTTTGCCCAGTGTCGCATTATGGAGCGTCTTGCATGGTATGTGCGCACGTACATGTAAAAATGTCGGCTTTTCTTGCTGTATTGTAGAAAAATGTATTAATTTTGCATCCCAAAGAATGCCGTGTCGCACCTGCCGTCCCCCTCTCGTATGGCTCTATGCGGTTCGTCAGGTCACTATGCCGACACTATGTGCGGCTGTGATAATCTCAGCGATGGGGCAGAGGTAATAATGAGAAATAAACAATTTAAACAAAGAGTGAACGATACTATCCTGAAAATCTCAAACGTCAGCAAGTCTTTCGGAAAGAAGGTTGTGCTGAAAGACTGCTCGCTCGATATACGCCGTGGCGAGTTTGTCACTATTCTTGGCCCCTCAGGCTGTGGCAAGACAACACTCCTGCGCATGATAGCAGGATTCGAGCATCCTACCTCCGGACATATCCTCCTTGAGGGCAAGGACATAACGTCCATACCGCCATACCGCCGTCCGATGAACACTGTGTTCCAGAAGTATGCCCTCTTCCCCAATCTCTCTGTATATGACAATATCGCCTTCGGGCTGAAGCTGAAGAAGTATAGCGAGGACGAGATAGACCAGCGTGTGCTCGACGCCCTGAAGATGGTGGGCATGACAGACTATGAGGAGCGCGATGTCACCTCCCTCTCCGGCGGACAGCAGCAGCGTGTCGCCATAGCCCGTGCCATAGTCAACGAGCCGCAGGTCCTGCTCCTCGACGAGCCTCTCTCGGCTCTCGATGCCAAGATGAGGAAGGATATGCAGATGGAGTTGAGGGAGATGCATGAGCGGCTCGGCATCACATTCATCTTCGTCACCCACGACCAGGAGGAGGCGCTGACACTCTCCGATACCGTCGTCGTCATGAACGACGGCGTCGTGCAGCAGGTCGGGACACCACAGGACATATACAACGAGCCGCTAAACCCATTCGTGGCAGACTTTATCGGCGAGAGCAATATCTTCTGTGGCACTATGTGCGGCGACTATGATGTCGAGTTCATGGGCAAGCACTTCCGCTGTGTCGATAAGGGATTCGCGGCCGATGAGCCCGTCGATGTCGTCTTGAGGCCAGAGGATATATCGCTGGTGGAGAATCCTGACAACGGGATGTGGCGCGGCACAGTGAGGTCGTGCATATTCCAGGGAGTCCACTATGAGATGTTTATCGACACGCCTGACGGATATGAGATACAGGTCCATGACTATAACCACTATGATGTGGGCAGGGAATACGGCATGACAGTCCAGCCCGAGGGCATACATGTCATGCACGCCGAGCGGCTATGCAACAGCGTCGAGGCCACTGTCATAGACGATGACCATATAGAGATGATGGGAGCGAGATTCCTGTCAAAGAGACACGGCAAGCAACACGGCGAGAGCGTAAGGGCAATGTTCGACTTCAATGTCGAGCTGACCGACAACCGTGAGGACGGCATGACATACGGCACGATACGCGTCATCCTGTATAAGGCCAACCATTATCACCTGACAGTAGAGACCGCTGACCACCAGATGATATACGTCGACACTACCGATGTCTGGGAGATAGCCGATGTCGTGGGCATCATTGTCATGCCTGAGCAAATCACTGTCGAATGAAGCCGGCGTTTTCGTTAAGTCAAATGAGCAGAGGCTGGGCTTGCTCAGACTATGCCATGGATTAATATAAACATGACCGGGATGATGGGCCTACGGGCCGTATAGACATCTCCCGCTACCTCTCTGACAGATGGAAACTGTGAATAATCCCCTAAGGCGGGGTATGCCGCACAATATGTGACACACCTGCCAACCATCTGTATGAAACACCAAATTGAAAAGATGATAAAGAAAATTCTGTCAGGATTCTCCATAGACAACCGCAAGAGCTGGGCATGGCCATATATCATATTCATGGCCATCTTCGTCGTCTTGCCCCTTATCCTCATCCTTTACTACTCGCTCATCGACACCTCAGGCAATCTCACACTGCGCAATTTCGAGAAATTCTTCCTGCAGACAGAGTCGGTGAACACACTCGTCTACTCCATAGGCATAGCCATGCTGACGACACTTATCTGCATCCTCCTCGCCTATCCCGCCGCCCTCTTCATGGCTGCGAGAGAGTACAGGGTGCCCCGTGTCATGACGGTGCTCTTCATCCTGCCTATGTGGATAAATATGCTTCTGCGGACTCTCGCCACTGTGGCGCTGTTCGATTTCCTCTCACTACCTCTCGACGAGAACGCCCTCCTCTTCGGACTGGTATATAACTTCCTGCCCTTCATGATGTTCCCAATATATAACACGCTGCAGAAGATGGACCGCCATCTCATCGAGGCGGCACAGGACCTCGGCGCCAACAACTGGCGCGTATTCACCAAGGTGGTGCTGCCTCTCTCCATGCCCGGTGTCTATTCGGGCATAGTGATGGTCTTCCTGCCCACCGTGTCGACATTCGCCGTGGCCGAGCTGCTTACAATGAACAACATAAAGCTGTTCGGAACGACCATACAGGAGAACATCAGCTCAGGCATAATGCTCAACTATGGTGCCGCCCTGTCGCTCATACTGCTCGCACTGATATGCCTCACAAGCTTCTTTGACGACAGCGCCGATAAGGAAGGAGGTGAGATATGACAATAAAGGCCAATTGGAACCGCATAGCAGCCCATGCCTATCTGTGGCTGCTCCTGCTGCTGCTCTATCTCCCGATTATCATCATCATCGTCTACTCTTTCACCGAGGCGAAGGTCTTGGGCAACTGGTCTGGATTCTCCCTGCGGCTGTACAGCAATCTTTTCTCTGGCACATCGCAGGGCGCACACACCCTCTATGCCGCCATAGAGAACACTATCATCATAGCCCTCCTGGCAGCAACAGTCTCGACGCTGATGGGCACTGTCGCCGCGATAGGCATACACAACATGAGGGGAATGGCACGCCGCACAGTGACATTCCTCAACAATGTGCCGATGATAAATCCCGACATAATCACCGGTATATCAATCTTCCTGCTCTTTGTCTTCCTCGGTATCTCGCGCGGAATGTTCACCGTCATCTGTGCCCATATAGCCTTCTGCACCCCCTATGTCATCCTTTGTGTCATGCCAAGGCTGACAACGATGAACCCAAACATATACGAGGCGGCGCTCGACCTCGGTGCCACACCATGGCAGGCATTCAGGAAAGTGCTTCTGCCTGAGCTCCTCCCGGGCATGGTGAGCGGATTCATACTCGCTGTCACACTCTCTATCGACGACTTTGCGGTCACGTTCTTCACGAAAGGCAGCGACGGACTTGACACTCTCTCAACATATATCTATGCCGACGCCCGCAAGGGTGGACTGACACCTGAGCTGAGACCACTCTCCGCACTCATATTCGTGACGATGCTTCTGCTGCTCGTCGTCGTGAACATAAGGGCCAGCAGACAGAAAAAAGAACAGAAGAAGAAAGGAAAATGAAGATGAAAGACAGACTCCACCTCATCATAACCGTCACCATACTGTGCATGATGCCTGGCACGGCGCAGGCTCTTGAGCGGCACGAGATACTCAAGGTCTACAACTGGGCCGACTATATCGACGAGGACCTCCTGCCTGAGTTCGAGAAGTGGTACCAGAGACAGACAGGAAAGTATATACATGTACAGATGCAGACATTCGACATCAACGAGAACATGCTTGCCGAGATAGAGGTAGGACACGAGGACTATGATGTCATATGCCCCTCAGAGTACATCATCGAGCGTATGCTGCGCAAGAAACTCTTGCAGCCTATCAGGAAAGATATAATATCAAGGACAAACACCCCCTCATACTTTGACAATGTCTCCCCCTTTGCCGTCAGGATGTTCCAGGAGATGGCCCCAAAAGGCTCCAAGATAAATGTCAGCGACTATGCCGTAGGATATATGTGGGGAACAACAGGATTCCTGTATAACAAGAAATACCTGAAAGCCTCCGACCTCAAGTCGTGGGGAGCGCTCTATGACACTCGCCTGATGGGAAAGATACTCATGAAAGACGCTTTCAGGGATGTCTACTCATGCCTGATATGCTACGCCTGCATTGACGACATAAAGGCGGGGAAAGTGACACGCAGTGAGCTCGTCGGGCATGTGACGGACGAGAGGATACGCCTAGTCGAGGACTTGGTGAAGCGTGCCAAGCCAAATATCTTCGGATGGGAGGTCGATTTCGGGAAAGAGACAATGACAAAGGGAAAGGCATGGGCAAACATGACATGGAGCGGAGATGCCGCATGGGCCATCGAAGAGGCTGCCGAGGTAGGCGTTGACCTTGACTATGTCGTGCCAGAAGAAGGCTCCAATGTGTGGTTTGACGGATGGGCGATACCCATTTACGCAAAGAATCCCGAGGCAGCAAGCTATTTCATCAACTTCCTCTGCATGCCCGAGAACGCTATACGTAATATGGAGGCCATAGGATATGTCTCTGTCATAGGCTCGAGAGAGGTGATGGAAGGTATGATGGAAGACGATGACAGCGGAGTCCCCTTTGTCGACGCAAGCTACATCTTCGGCGAGGAGGGACGCCATGTGAGGCTCAGACAGGTCTACTATCCCGACAAAGCGGTCATTGAAAGATGCGCGCTGATGCACGACTGTGCCGACAAGACAGAGGCCATGGTGGATATGTGGAGCAGGGTGAAGGGCGACTCGCTGAATGTAAGGATGATTCTCGTCATCTGCTCCGTCATGGGCATAATATGCTTCGTCTGGCTGTCTGGCAAATACAGACACCACCGCAGAATGGCACACAGAAGGAAAAGACTGTCGCGTCTGGCGGCTAAGAAATGATGAGACAACAGCATGGTCAACAACCTGTGCATATATGTCACTGACAGCGAGGCGGCAGCATGCTAACGTCAACATACAGGCTGACAAAGACGAAAACCTATACATCATAGTGAAAAATGAGATTGGACGGATGTACCACGGCATCCATACAGGCTGTGACATATCCGTTTATGATGTCCGAACTCTTAATTTTTACAAATAATACAGCATATAGACTATAATGTGAAAAAATATTGCTAATTTTGTGGCATAAATGTGCATATTGCCTTAACAGTCACAGCCTATGGCATCAAACAGAGCCATTTGTCGTGAAAGCCAAGACAATAGGCACAAGGGAAGAAAACGTCTGTATCTATACGAACATTTCATACATCAATATAAACAATGAACACAGGTAAGATAGACGTCCTGCTCGGTCTGCAGTGGGGCGACGAAGGAAAAGGCAAGGTGGTCGATGTCCTGACCCCAAAATATGATGTTGTCGCCAGATTCCAGGGTGGTCCGAACGCTGGACACACACTTGAGTTTGAAGGACAGAAGTATGTTCTCCGCTCTATCCCCTCAGGAATATTCCAGGGTGGCAAGGTCAATATCATTGGTAATGGAGTCGTCCTCGCCCCAGACCTCTTCATGGGCGAGGCAAAGGATCTCGACAAGAGTGGACACCCTCTTACAGAACGTCTGCATATATCAAAGAAAGCACACCTCATCATGCCTACCCACCGTATCCTCGACGCTGCATATGAGTCGCTGAAAGGAAAGGACAAGGTCGGAACGACTGGCAAGGGAATAGGTCCGACATATACTGACAAGACATCGAGAAACGGTCTCAGGGTGGGAGATATACTCGACGGATTCGAGCAGAAATACGCAGCCCACAAGGCACGCCATATCAGTATGCTGAAAGCTCTGGGATATGAATACGACGAGAAAGCTCTTGAGGAGACAGAGAAGGTATGGCTCGAGGGCATCGAGTATCTCAAGAGATTCAAGATTGTCGACTCAGAACATGAGATAGGACGTGTGCTGAAGGCAGGCAAGTCTATCCTCGCCGAGGGAGCACAGGGCACACTCCTCGATGTCGATTTCGGCTCCTATCCCTTCGTGACATCAAGCAATACCATCTGTGCCGGAGCATGCACAGGCCTCGGTGTGGGCCCTAACAAGATTGGAGAGGTATATGGTATCATGAAAGCCTACTGCACACGCGTCGGTGCAGGCCCATTCCCGACAGAGCTCTTCGATGAGACTGGAGCGAAGATGCGCGCCATCGGACACGAGTATGGTGCTGTGACAGGACGTGAGCGCCGCTGCGGATGGATAGACCTCGTGGCCCTCAGATATGCCATAATGATTAACGGTGTCACACAGCTCATAATGATGAAGAGCGATGTCCTCGACACTTTCCCGACGATAAAGGCTTGCACAGCATACAAGGTGAATGGTGTGGAGACACGCGACTTCCCATTCAGCATAGAAAACGGTATAGAGCCTGTATACAAAGAGCTTGAGGGATGGCAGACGGATATGACACGATTCACAAGCGAGGACGAGTTCCCACAGCAGTTCAAAGACTATATCAAATTCCTTGAGACTGAGCTTGAGACTCCTATCACGATTATATCCATCGGCCCGGACAGAGAGCAGACAATAGTAAGGAATTGACGCACACGGAGGCCAGACTCACATAACCACAGGATAGCCTGAGCGTCGACAGGGCTCATCTGAGAGCATGCTGAAGGCGTCGCCCGTATGGCGCATGACAACAGGCTGTCACCGTACGCGATAACAAGACAGAGAATATGCCGCCCCAGGAGAACGGTGGACAGTACCGCCGTAAGCCCCCTGAGCCGGCATTTTTCTACCTTATGGGCAAGTCTGTCCTATGGCATGTGAGGCAAACACCGACCGCACAGTGTACTACGTCCCTAATGGCGGCAGTATATGGCAGAGTGGATGGTTCTCCAGGATGAGACAAACAAAGACAAGAACATAAACATAACATACCCGACACAAAACATGAAACCAGGTATACCAAAGGGTACACGCGACTTCGGCCCTGTAGAGATGGCCAAGCGCAACTATATCTTCAACACGATAAAGGATGTCTACGCTCTGTATGGTTTCCAGCAGATAGAGACACCAGCCATGGAGAATCTCTCAACGCTCATGGGCAAATATGGCGAGGAGGGCGACAAGCTGCTCTTCAAGATTCTCAACTCTGGAGACTTCCTCCACGGCATGACACCCGACGAGATAGCAAACACCCCGACACTGAGACTCGCCGCCCGCTTCTGTGAGAAAGGCCTAAGATACGACCTTACTGTACCTTTCGCGCGGTATGTCGTGCAGCATAGGGAAGAGCTCCAGATGCCTTTCAAAAGATACCAGATACAACCAGTATGGCGTGCCGACCGCCCACAGAAGGGAAGATACCGCGAGTTCTACCAGTGTGATGCCGATGTGGTAGGCTCTGACTCGCTCCTCAACGAGGTGGAATTGATGCAGATAGTCGATACGGTGTTCACTAAGTTCGGGATACGTGTGCTCATAAAAATCAACAACCGCAAGATTCTGACTGGTATAGCAGAGGTGATTGGAGAGGCTGACAAGATTGTCGATATCACTGTCGCCATAGACAAACTCGACAAGATAGGGCTTGATGCTGTCAACGACGAGTTGCGTGCGTGTGGCATATCTGACGAGGCGATAGAGAAGCTCCAGCCTATCATAAAGCTCCAGGGAAGCAATGACGAGAAACTTGACACTATCGCCGAGGTCCTCTCTGCAAGCGAGACAGGACTGAAGGGTGTCAGCGAATGCCGTGTCATACTCAACGCACTGAGGGGACAGCTGGAGAATGAGATAGAGCTCGACCTGACTCTCGCACGTGGACTGAACTATTATACAGGTGCGATATTCGAGGTGAAGGCTCTCGATGTGCAGATTGGTTCCATAACAGGCGGAGGAAGATATGACAACCTCACCGGAATCTTCGGCATGCCAGGACTATCAGGCGTAGGCATATCGTTCGGTGCCGACCGCATATATGATGTCCTCAACCAGCTTGACCTCTACCCGAAAGAGGCGGTCAACACAACACAGCTGCTATTCATCAACTTCGGAGAGAAGGAGACTGCCTACTGCCTGCCTGTCGCATCACAGGCACGGCGTGCCGGAATACGTACCGAAGTCTTCCCCGACGCTGTGAAGATGAAGAAGCAAATGTCATATGCTAACGCCAAGAACATCCCATTCGTAGCCCTCGCTGGAGAGAACGAGATAGCCGAAGGCAAACTGACCCTGAAGAATATGGCTACAGGAGAGCAGGCGCTGGTGACAGCTGAGGAGATGATATCCATGATAACAGCATAACAGGGAACAGCGGGACAGACCGACGGAACAGGCTTGCCCCGCTGATTCTCCATCCGTTCTCCAGATGGCATGGGGGGCTTCCACATGCGGCAGGTCTCGCCTCATGGCAGTGGCTGACAATGCTTCAGCTGACTAAGGATGGTTATATTGGCGCTCCACAAAGACATACACTGAACCTTAATCAAACAACGATAAAGACACATAACATGCATCGCACATTATCATTAGCAATATTGACAGCAATATGCCTGCTCGTGATGTCGTCCTCTGAACATAAGACGACAATATTCATGGTAGGCGACTCGACAATGGCCGATAAGGATATATCCAAAGGCTCGCCAGAACGTGGATGGGGAATGGTGCTGCAAGGCTGCTTCACGGACGATATCATAGTAGAGAACCACGCCAAGAACGGACGCTCCTCAATATCGTTCATCAACGAGGGATTGTGGCAGAAAGTGCTCGAGAGGATAAAGCCTGGCGACTATGTCTTCATACAGTTCGGGCATAACGACGAGAAACATGACCAGCCAGGCAAGGCAAAACGATTCGCAAAGCCAGGCTCCTCGTTCGATGATAACCTGACGAGATATGTCAATGAGACAAGGGAGAGGGGTGGTATACCTGTCCTCTTCAACAGTGTCGAGAGGCGTCTGTTCTTCGACGCACGTAAAGCTGAGAGTGCCAAGCGCGACTCGCTCGCCAGCTCGAAGACTGCGAAGGCTGATGATGAGACGCTGCGCGATGTTGAGTATGGCGATGAGGAGGTGAACACTCTCTATCTCGTGCCGACACACTACACCCTCGATGGAGACTATACGGCTGTACCGCGGATTGTGGCAAAGAAGACCGGCACGCCATTCGTCGACGCCACTACCATAAGCCATAACATGGAACAGGACCACGGTGTCGTAGGGTCGCGCAAGCTCCACGTGTGGCTGAAGCCGGGAGAGATAGCAAGCATACCGAAGGGGCGGCGTGACAATACCCACTATAGCATTTATGGAGCACACGTCATCGCAAATCTCCTTGCCGACGCTATCGGCGATGCTGTGCCAGCCTTGAAACCCTACGTGCGCCATTACGATTATGTCGTGTCGGCCGAGGGACGCGGCAATTACATGACTGTCGAGGATGCAGTAGCCGATATTCCTCAGGGGAAAAACACCACGATACTCATCCTTGACGGCAAACATAAAAGACCATCTGCAGGGAAGAACATCAGATATGAGGTGCGCGAGGGTGCTGAGCTAACAAAATGACAGCCCCTGAAACAGAACACACACAAATAGAATAACCGACACATACAGCCACATGGACAACCAGAAGAGCCCACAGACGACATTGCGAGCCACGAGACTGCATCATGCAATCAGCGTGAGGGATGCCGTTTGTGGGCTTTTTGTGCTTCTCCTCCTCGTATCGTGCAGCACCGGGAAACTGCTGCCTGGAGAGACAGAGCTGAAGCGTGTGAATATCCTAAGCGCAGACGAGAACGTTGATGCCGCCGCCCTTAGGCCCTATGTCATACAGCGCCCTGGAATGCAGGGGGGCAAGAAGCGGAAAGTCGCCTACGACTCCACGAAGACCGCCCTCTCATGCCGTGACCTCACACAGGCCCTCAACAACGAGGGGTTCCTGCATGCTGATGTGACGGCAGAGGCAACGCCATATAAGGGAAAGAAGACAAAGACAGAGGTCACC
Source organism: Hoylesella loescheii (assembly GCA_021531755.1). GTDB lineage: Bacteria > Bacteroidota > Bacteroidia > Bacteroidales > Bacteroidaceae > Prevotella. Next base: position 33,916 of record JADYUK010000019.1, on the reverse strand, counting down.
TATACACTCCACCCAAGAGAGCGGTATACCGTAAGCAGCATCAAGCGTGACATACGTGACAGGGCGATAGACAGCCTGCTGACAGCATCCTACAAGTCTGAGCTGGCCGCAGGCAAGCCTTTCTCTGTCGCTGCGCTAAACCGTGAGCGTGACGCCATCACACATCTGCTTCAGGATCGTGGCTATTACAAGTTCAACAAGGACTTTGTGAAGTTCTATGCCGATACCATAGCCGGCTCTACAAATGTCGACGTGACCCTTCTCCTGACTCTATATAGAGCCAACAGCCGTTCCCCCGAGACGGAACATCCTGTATACACTCTTGGGAAGATAACATACCATAATGCCGGACAACGGCTTACAACGGAGACAGACACGCTGGCAGATGAGCGGCCGCTGCCTCTCAGACCCTCCGTCCTTGACGAGAACACATCCATCGAGAGCGGACGTCTTTATAGCGCATCGGCTCTGCAGCGGACATACCAGCGCTTCGCCCGTCTCAACGCACTGAGATATACCAATGTCTCAATGACAGAGCGTGGAGACACTCTCGACTGTGATATAGCCATCGCGCCGAACAAGCCTAACACTATCTCCATACAGCCAGAGGGGACCAACACCTCAGGAGATTTCGGGGCTGCGGTGTCGTTGACATACGAGAACCGCAACCTTTTCAGAGGCTCTGAGACTCTCTCGCTCTCCCTGAGAGGCTCTTACGAGGCCATAACGGGACTTGAGGGGTATAACAACCAGGATTACATAGAGTATGGTGTGGAGGCAAGGCTGCAGTTCCCACGATTCCTCGCGCCTTTCGTCTCGCGTTTCTTCAAGCGCATGATATTGTCGACATCCGAGCTTAGCGTAGCCTATAACTCACAGGACAGGCCAGAATTCCACCGCCGCATGTTCTCTGCCGCATGGCGATACAAATGGGCTGAGCCGAGACACCACACAAACTACACTTTCGACCTTCTTGACCTGAACTATGTCTTCATGCCTTGGATATCGGAGACATTCAAGAAAGACTATCTCGACTCAGAGACATCGAACAATGTCATCCTGCGCTATAACTACGAGGACCTGTTCATCATGAAGATGGGATTCGGCCTTAACTATAACAACGGCATCAACGCCTTGAAGCTGAATTTTGAGACATCGGGCAATCTCCTGCAGCTCATATCCCATTCAGGGACATTCTCAAAGAATGCCGAGGGACAGTATACCCTCTTCAATATCGCTTTCGCCCAGTATGTGAAGTTTGATATTGACGCCACACACCGCATCACGCTGTCACCTCATTCTGAGCTCTTCCTTCACGGTGGCCTTGGCGTGGCTTATCCCTATGGCAACTCTTCTGTGCTGCCTTTTGAGAAAAGATACTTCTCGGGTGGAGCTAACAGCGTGAGAGGATGGAGCGTGAGGGAACTCGGGCCAGGCTCGTACAAGGGAACAGACGGACGTATCGACTTCATCAACCAGACGGGCGACATCAGGCTCGACCTCAACCTTGAATATCGTGCCTTCCTCTTCTGGAAACTCTATGGCGCCGCTTTCGTCGATGCCGGTAATATATGGACCATTCGCGACTATGAGAGCCAGCCGGGAGGACAGTTCCGCTTCAAGAATATCCTGCGCGATATGGCTGTCGCTTACGGCCTTGGCGTGCGCCTGAACTTCAGCTACTTCTTCCTCCGTCTTGACGCTGGCATGAAAGCTGTCAATCCAGCTTATACGACAAGCCGTGAGCATTACCCCGTCATTCATCCACGCCTCTCGCGCGACTTGACATTCCATTTCGCTGTCGGCCTGCCATTCTGACGATGGCCAGTGTATGACAGCGACGCCATACCCACCCACTCTCCATCTGTGCCCGCACGCTCATCGTGTCGTGCTTTCACACCTTGTATCCAGCGATAATCCCACGACACGCCAGTGCTCTTCCCCATATCATTGTATGTCAGGGAATGTAGATGGAAATCGGACATATCATATTACAATATCAGGCAGGCTGTTCCTAATCTGGAAACAGTCTGCCTGAAATCTTTATATGGACTGGATAACATCCCCAAACAGCACCATGCCTTCCGATATACTTTTCCCTATACCTTGTTTCCTGCCCCATCCGCCCCGAGACAATAACACGGCCTATATGTTGAGGCGCCTCCACGTGTGTCGGGCATGGCATCAGGCGCGCATGGAGTTGGGTACAGTCAGCATATCATCTCTCAAGAAGACAAGGGGTGGGATTGTCCGCTATGCCTGCCCCGTCATCATGTCTTGGCTTCAGAATCTCATTTCCTCGACCACGGTGTCGGCGGGCCTGAAGAGCCATCCTGTAGCGTGAGGCTTGTCGGCTTTGTATATCTTCCATTCCACCTTGTCCCATTCTATGCGGCCAGTGCTCTGTGCCACAGGCACGTGAGGCAGTGCAGAGCCGTCCTTCACCATAATGATGATAGGGAGAGCCCCAGCCTCTATGCGATGCCATCCCGGGCTGTATGTCTTTCCGGTCTGATAGTCTATCCATTTCTCCTTGCCTGGTAGGTATACATCCCGTGAGGTCTCGTCGTCAAGCATCGGTGCGACAAGCATCTGGCTGCCGAATATGTACTCGTCGTCGACAAGCCATGCGCCGGGGTCATCGGGATATTCGAGCAGGAGCGCACGCTGCATAGGCCATCCCTTGTCGGCCGACATCTTCGCCTGGGCATAGACATACGGCATGAGCTTATACTTCATCTCGGCACACTCACGGTAGAAATCCACGAATGTGTCGTTATACAGCCAAGGCTCTGTGTCCACTCCGTGAGCCCTGCTGTGGCTCGTCATGAATCCATAGGGCAGCCAGCGCCGGTAGAGGCGCTCTGGGCTTTTAGTGACGAATCCGCCCATGTCATTGCTCCAGAATGTGAACCCAGAGAGCCCGAGTGAGAGCCCCGCACGCACTGTACCATGCAATCCGGTGTTTGTCGTCGCTGCGTCTCCGCCCCAATGGAGTGGGTAACGCTGTGAACCTGCCCATGCGGAGCGGGCCCAGATGATTCCCTCTCCTCCATTAATCTGGCGTATGATATCGTATGCGGCCTTGTTATAGCGCACGGGATAGAGATTGTGCTCATACATGCCTGTGCGGCCATTATGGTACACACCGTTAATATAAGGCGCAGCCTCCCCGAAGTCTGCTTTTATGACTCCGACACCCTGGCGTAGCAGTCCGGCAAGCTTACCTTGATACCATGTCACGGTCTCGGGATTGGTGAAGTCGAGCACGGCATCCTCAACAGGCAGACCGCCTTTGCCATTCCTTACGGCAAGTCCACGCTCTACCAGCTCGTTGAAGTATCTGTTCTTAGGAGTGAAATACGTCAGCTGCCATAGACAGACATGGAATCCATCCTTCTTCATGTCCGAGAGCATACGTGTGGGATTCTTGAAACGGTCTTTGGCAAACTGATAGTCACACTGCCAGTCTGTACCGAACCATCCTGTGTCGAAGTGTATGACATCAGTTGGTATGCGCAGGTCTCTCAGTTTCCGGGCGACATCTCTTCCCTCCTGCTCTGAGAAGTATGTTATGCGGCTCTGCCATGTCCCGAACGACCATAGCGGGGGCAGCTCAGGGCGTCCCACAAGCGCTGTGTATGATGAGAGGATATCCTTCGGCTCGCCGAAGAATATGAAGAAATCCATGTCCTCGTCGGCCATGAACAGGCGTGTGGCACCAATGTATGACTGGCCGAAATCACATGTGACAGGAGCTGCTGTATGCATGAAAACCCCGTATCCACGGTTAGAGAAGAAGAACGGTATCGGCTTGTACATGTCGGGTGTCTCTGGCCCCTGCGGGTCTGTGACAAAGAGGTTTAGTTTCTGCCCGACCTTGTTGAGGGCTGTCGCGCTCTCCCCACAGCCATATATGCGCTCGCCAGGTGAGAGGGAGAATACAGGGTTTATGCTGCGGCTGTTGTCGGCACCACGCTTCATGAACAAGAATGGTGGCACTTTCACCTGTGTCGAGTCGTTGTCGCTCCACGCCCTTGTGTGTGACAGTTCCTTGCCATCCTTGTCGCGTATGATTATGCGCCAGGGATATGACTGTATCTCGATGATGCCGTTGTCCGAGACGTATCTGACGCCCTTCGCATCACGGCTGACACGCCATTGGCTGCGTCCATCGGCAGGAGGGCCTGCCAGCATCACCTCGTCGCTGTAGTCATCAGCCTTGACGATGGGAGATGTCCGCACTCTCACACGTATTGTACGGCTGTCAACAGGCTCCAGGCTGAATTTCAGGACAGGGTCGTTGTCATAGGCTGTCCCGGGGAAATCAAGCATCCGTAATGGCTGGTGGAGATATGTGTTGGCATTGAAAGCCTGACGTGGCATGAGTTGCTGGCGCTTCCATTTCAGCTCGCCTGTGCCTGTCGCGGTGTCGAATGCTACAAGACTGTCTGCAAAGAAGAAGATGCTGCTGAAATCAGAGAACTGCTGGCTGATATCCATACTCTGCCCCTGGAGGTATGGGATGCCGTTGTTTGTGGTCTGCTGCGCAGAGGCGGTAAGGGGGAGCAGAGTGGCGAGGCATACCGATGCCGATAGAATTTTGTGTCTCATGTTTGTATGGTTGGTTAGTATTGGGCGAATGTCTCTCCATGTGTCTGGCCCCGGAAAGCTGTTTCATATGACATGCACAGGATGACATTCATCCGATATGTGTATAATACTTGTTGTCTGTAGATAGTTAGCCTGGTGCAAATATACTCATTCTTAGTGATATAACCAAGGAAAACCACGCCTTTTTTTCTTCCCGAATAGTGATGGGGCTGATACGCCACGCGTCCCCGGGAATTCTTCCCCATGTTTCTCTCATGCCCTCCTTCCGCTTTATGTCATGGCCTGAGAGAATTCTCGCGGAGGGATATGAATGCTCATGATGCTGATAATGACTATTCATGATTATCGCTGTCCGGTAAAGACTATCATCATCTTTGGATTATTTGTCATACTGATGGACAACCCACATTCTGACGAATAGGCATGTCTGCCAGAGTCAACTTGTCACAAGCCATCATATGGTTTTTTCGGACGGCGATGCTCACTGTCTTTCCACCGGGAGCAACAACCAATGATAAGACTCTCTGGACTGTCAAAGCCTTTCTGCCCTATGGAAGGACGCTCAAAACCGGGATGCAGGATGTGTTTTTGCCAATGTTTCATTGTCAGAATTGCACAGCCTTCACTGCCCCGAACAGCATGCTCTGCCATACAATACCAATGAGGCTGTCATTCAGTATCTCTTAGCCTCCCATTCAGAGCCTGTGAGGCTGTCATTCAATACGAATTGGAAAACCGTCATACTTGCTCCCTGTTTCATGCTCTTGAGAGAGGGGATGCCGTGGTGTTGCTTGTTGTTGATAATACGTTGATGTTTAGTGTGTTACATGCTTTCGTGCTTCACAAGCGGGCGAGAACCATATCCTTCTGCTTGTATGCCTATGCATTGTCCTACGCATATTATGTCCACGTCTTCGCCTTTGTGCAAGAAAAGTGTTGGCTTTGCCTTCGTCTTGCCTTCGTCTTCTTCCGTCACGACTTAGGATAGTCTGAGTAAACTCAGCCTCTCCTCTCGCTCTTCCGTCAGTTCTCGCCATGACAATGCCCGGGAAAGCTCATCATCACTCATCTGGCATAACGAAGACGCCGCAGGCAACACGTTGTAAGAATGTGTTGCCTGCGGCGCCCGTTATTCCATCAATTTGTGTCCTTCCATAACATACTTGGCTGGACACATAGTTACGACGATATCTGTTATATCTCAGCTGTCTTCTTGCCACGCTCATCTGGCCCGTTCGCCCCGTGGCGGCATCATTGTTCTGCCTGTTTCCTCTCAGCGAGTGTTATTATCTCCATATCCCTCATCTTGCTACCGTCTATTGTCAGGCGTATGAGGGTACGTTCCTTATGCCATCCCTGTATGCCAGCAGCCCCGGGATTGATATGAAGTGTCCCTAATGTCTTGTCGTACATGACTTTCAGAATGTGCGAGTGGCCGGAAATGAACAGCTGTGGAGGGTTTGAGTAAAGCTGTCCAATGACTGAGCGGTCATAACGTCCCGGATACCCTCCGATGTGTTTCATAAGCACCTCAACATTCTCACACCTCCACCTAAGTGTCTCAGGGAACATGTGTCGCAGGTCACCTCCGTCGCAGTTTCCGCATACTGCGCGCACTATACGGCGGCGGGGTGGGGTAGAGCCGTCTGTGGGGAAAGGTGCCGACAGACGCTCAATAATCTCTGTTGAGCATATATCTCCAGCATGCCATATCTCGTCACACTCAGCGAAGTGAATGAGGTAGCGGTCGTCCCAGTAAGAGTGTGTGTCGCTTAGTATTCCGATGCGTCTCATAGTCTTTAAGATGATATGTTGCCAAGGATTTGTTGTCGTGGGTGTAGTCCAGTTCGAGAGACAGGGCCGTAACATGGGTTCGCAGTGCGTCTTCCCAGCCACCTTTAGCCCCATCGTGTGTCGTGGCACAGCTTTAAGTCCAGAACTCTTTCTCTCCAGTGAAAGACATTCTGTTGCCGCATTGAGGACATGTATGGCCGTCCCACATCCTCATATTCCCTGACGAGCACTTTGGGCACAGGCGGCCATATTCTGACTGGTAGGAAGGTGCTACCTCGCCTATTATGCCACCGACGACAATGTTCTGGAGCGTCTGGCATTCAGGACAGAACATCAGGGAGATATGCTGCTTGAACAGTCCATACCCCTCATAGACATCGGCCTCGTAACCACAGACCTCACAGCGGTATTTCTTCTTCCATGACATATAGCTTTCAGTCGTTTTGCTCCCTCGGCGTATATAACGTCAACCCATCATTTATAAATATTTTTCCCCGTGGGAGATTTGTCCTGTGGCCCCACTGGCCGTAGGGTGGTAATATATAGAATCCATCTTGACACACCTGCCTGATTATTGTTGTCCCCCCTTGATGTGCCAGTTTCTCCTATAGTCTTCTGGGGGGGTATAGTCAGCAGAGTGTCACCATTGCTTGCATTCTGCCTCTATCTTCCTCTCGAGATTGTCCTCGACAGCCGCGAAGAGGTCAAGCCCTGTGCGGCGTTCTATCTCGTCGACTGTCATGAGGGCTTCACGATATTTCTGCTGGCTCTCGTCGTTCCTGAAGTAATAGGCTGCCGCGCGCTCATGGCCTTTCCTCATGGTCAGTACAGCCTTGAAGAATCCCTCTGGCACATCTATTGAGTGGTCTATACCTATTTGCTCATGACGGCCTTTCTCCCAGACAGGGCCACAGACAATATATACACGTCCCTCTTTCTTCGCCCAGTCACGGCATTTCATCTCAAGACGGTTCCATGAGCCGCTGTTGAGAGTCCCAGTCTGTGGGCAGATGTTCGACATGTAGAAGCAGTCATGCATTGCCTTCTCGCTCCATTTCATGTCGCCAGCAGGACACATGTGCCCCCTATCGTACCCCGAGCCTTTGTAGTCATAGTAGTCTACACGGTATGCGGATGGCAGTGAGGGGTCAGCCCAGAACTTCTGTGAGCGTTCTACCGGGCCGTCAGTGTGTTCGGCGGTCAGGCACCAAGCCGACCAGTCAGGTGTGTTGTGTGTCTTGTTATACCTGAGTGTGAAGTCTGTATGACGGATTATCAGGTCGTTTGTCCCTATTGCCGGCAGCTCGTATGCCTTCTCCGCTGGTGCTGTCTGGTTGCCGGCTGGTGTCTCTTCGGGCCATGCATCTTCCTCTTCTCCTGCCTGTATGTCGTCCATGGCTTTTGCTATCTCTGCCGCCAGTTGTGACATATCCTTGCATGAGGTGAGAGCTGCTGGAACGAGAAGAAGCATCATTGCTGCAAGTAGCCTTGTCGCTGTCATCCTTCTCATTTTCCTACAGTGCCTATTATTTCCTTCACGTCGCCTATCCCGTGTCTGTCGAGCCATGTGTTTATTCCATCCTTCACCTTCTTTGTCACGGCAGGGTCAATGAAGTTTGCTGTGCCTATCTCTATAGCTGTCGCTCCGGCCATGAGGAATTCTATGGCATCCTCAGCTGTCGATATGCCTCCAAGTCCGATGACAGGAATCTTCACCGCATTGGCCACCTGGTAAACCATGCGGAGTGCGACAGGTTTGACACAAGGCCCTGATAGTCCACCTGTGCCTATCGACAGGTTGAAGCGCCGGCGCTCTATGTCTATGCTTGTGCCCATGAGGGTGTTTATCAGCGATACGCTGTCTGCCCCTTCTGCCTCCACTGCCTTGGCTATGTCTGTTATGCTTGTGACATTGGGCGAGAGCTTCACTATCAAGGTCTTGGCGTAGGCTTTACGCACGGCGCGCACCACGCTTGCCGCCCCCTCGCATGTCACACCGAAAGCCATGCCTCCATCCTTCACATTAGGGCATGAGATGTTCAGTTCTATAGCACGAATGTTGTCAAGTGTGCCGACTCTTCTTGCACACTCAGCGTAATCCTCTGGCGACGAACCGCTGACGTTGACAATCATCTGTGAGTCGATATCCTTTATCTTCGGATAGATCTCTGAGCAGAAATAGTCCACCCCCTTATTCTGCAGGCCGACACAGTTCAGCATTCCCTGTGGCGTCTCTGCCATACGTGGGTAGTCGTTGCCCTGTCTTGGCTTCAGGGTTGTTCCTTTTACTATGATGCCTCCAATCTCATCGAGAGGCACGAGGTCAGCGAATTCAAGGCCATAGCCGAATGTGCCACTTGCGGTCATGACCGGATTCTTGAGCTCTAATGCTCCTATGTTGACATTTAGTGTTGCCATCTTCTTTTCTCAGTTTTGTTGTTGTCGGTGGATGGTGGGGTGGATGATTCTTTATTATCTCATGGCGATGTTAGCCGCACAAGGGGGCTGTCCTTACCATTTCAGCTTGTCTGTGCTGAATATTGGACCCTCCTTGCAGACACACACGTTTCCATCTGTTGTGTTCTCCACACAGCAGAGGCATGCCCCGAGTCCGCATGCCATCATATTCTCGAGCGACACCTCACATGGGATATTCTTCTCCCTTGCTTTTCTTGCCACGGCCACCATCATAGGTTTTGGTCCGCAGACAGATATCATCTGGAATGGCTCTTTCTCCCAAACGGAATGGTCTGTGACAAATCCCCTCTCTCCATCCGAGCCGTCCTCTGTTGTGGTAAGCACGCGTCCGATGGCACGGAAGCGCTCAATCTCAAGAAGATCCTTAGCCGAGCGGGCGCCAAGGAGGAATACTGGCTCTCCTCCTGCCTCCCGGATGGCTTTGCCGGCATAGAGTAGCGGTGCGACACCAACTCCACCTCCGACGAGCAATGTCTTGCGGGCAGATATAGTGAACCCATTGCCGAGAGGCAATACCAGGTTCATCGTGTCGCCTGCCGACAGGGACGCCATTGCCCTTGTCCCCTGGCCCACAACAGCAACGAGAAGCCACAACTCATTCTTCTCCCTGTCTACATAATGTATGGATATAGGGCGGCGGAGGAATGTTGTCTGTGAGCCCTCAACCTTGATTTCCACAAACTGTCCAGGTATCATCTCTGGCAGAGGTTTGTCGTCTGTGAGCCTTATGAGTACATATTTCTCGTTGATATGCTCTACAGCGGATACGCGAAGGTCAATCTGGTATTTTCTCATTTCTTTATCTCTTTTATAGCATCCTTAATACCCTCGGCAGCTCCTCGCACTTCATTGACAGTACGCATGGCGTCGCCGACGGCAGTCTCCACTGTGTTCTTGCCCATATATACGTAGCAGCTGGCTTTCAGCTTTCCTATCTCGCGCATTTCCTCCGCTGTGTATTCATAGCGTTTCATATTCTCCTGAATCTTGTTCAGTCTCTCCTGTGCCGCACGCCAGTCCTTTGCGGTGAAGCGTACGCTGTTGTCACGGAGGTCTTCGTTAAGCGAGCGCAGGGCGTTGAGCGAGCTCTGTGCCGAGCCGCATGATGTCAAGGCTGCTGCACACAGGGCGAGGGCTAAAAATGCTTGTCTGGTTTTCATGTTCTGTTTAAGATAAATTGGCTGTATGCGTTATTAACCGACAAAAATAGATAATTTTTTTATCATAACCAAGCATTGGGTGGAAATTTTACTGTTTTTCACGCCTTTGGTTTCCGTTATGAGCTTTTATGGTATGTTTCCACCATGGTTTATTGTGTTCCTCCCCCATGGTTTATTGTGTTCCTCCCCATGGTTTGTTGTGCTTCTCCTCATGTCGGCCAGTTTCCTTGTTTATGAGCCACGCTCTTCCTTTCTTTATGTAGTCATGATACTCCACGATGATAATTGTCTCATTGGAAATATTTGCACTGTACCTTAATTTATATAAAAAAAGAGTGGTGAATAATGAAATTACAAAAAAAAACATTAATTTTGCATATCAAAGATATTGCTGAAAGAATAGAGATGTCAATCAATCCACAATTCACATATTTATTTTAGGTATTATGACAATTAACCAGTATGATTTCAATGGCAAGAAGGCCATTGTACGAGTTGACTTCAATGTGCCTCTCCAGGATGGCAAGATTACAGACGACACACGTATCCGCGGTGCTCTCCCAACTCTCAAGCTCATTCTTGAGAAGGGTGGCGCGCTTATCATCATGTCACACATGGGTAAGCCGAAGGGCAAGGTGAAGCCAGAGCTCTCACTCTCACAGATTGTTGACGCTGTATCTGCTGCCCTTGGCGTAGAGGTTAAGTTCGCTCCTGACTGTGCGAAGGCACAGGAGGCTGCTGCAGCTCTCAAGCCAGGCGAGGTGCTTCTCCTTGAGAATCTCCGCTACTATCCAGAGGAGGAAGGCAAGCCTGTCGGCATTGACAAGGCAGACCCTGCATACGACGAGGCAAAGAAGGAGATGAAGGCACGCCAGAAGGAGTTCGCTAAGACTCTCGCCTCATACGCTGACTGCTATGTTATGGATGCTTTCGGCACAGCACACCGCAAGCACGCCTCTACAGCAGTTATCGCTGACTACTTTGATGCAGAGAACAAGATGCTCGGTCTCCTTATGGAGAAAGAGGTTGCTGCTGTTGATGCTGTCCTTGGCGATATCAAGCGCCCATTCATCGCTATCATGGGTGGCTCTAAGGTGTCATCAAAGATTGGTATCATCGAGAATCTCCTTGGCAAGGTTGACAAGCTCATCCTCTGTGGCGGTATGACATATACATTCGCCAAGGCACATAACGGTGAGGTCGGCAAGTCTATCTGCGAGCTTGACAAGCTTGATGTCGCTCTTGGTGTTGAGGAGCTTGCCAAGAAGAATGGTGTGGAGCTCGTCATGGCTCCTGATGCTATCTGCGCTCCTGAGTTCAGCAATGACGCCCCACAGAGCGTTTGTCCTGCTAACGCTATCCCTGCCGACCTTGAGGGTCTTGATGCAGGACCTGAGGCACAGAAGCTCTTCGCTGAGGCTATCAAGGGCTGCAAGACTATCCTTTGGAATGGTCCTGCCGGAGTGTTCGAGTTTGACAACTTCTGTGATGGCTCACGCGCTATCGGCAATGCTATCGCTGAGGCGACAGCAGAGGGTGCATTCTCTCTCATCGGTGGTGGAGACTCTGTCGCTTGTGTCAATAAGTTTGGCCTTGCAGACAAGGTGTCTTACATCTCAACAGGTGGTGGCGCTCTCCTTGAGGCTATCGAGGGCAAGGTGCTCCCAGGTGTTGCTGCTATCCAAGGCTAATATCCCAAAGGCATCGTGCTGTTGCCGTCAGTGGTGTGCGGCATAGCCTTTTATGGAATCAAATATAGCTTACGGGCGGAAACCATGCTTTATGTGGCATAGGTTTCCGCCCGTTTCCATTAATCCATGTCCAGTCTTCCTCCAATCCTTCAGTCTGTCCTTAGGCCGCTCTCCCGTCTTTCCCCCTTTTCTCCCCTCAGGTCATCATGAGCTTGTCTGCCATGCTCGGGGAGTCTGCTGAAGGGATTCTCTACAGACATATGTCAGTTCTTTGGAGAACAGTCCCCGCAGACATCTTGTGTCACATCCTGCCCAGCCCTCCTGTTGTCCGTCCATATAGTATTGCCGTTATCCTGTATGCACTGTGGGCATGCATGGTTCACCGGGGTGTCAATATACCACGAGACTGTCGGCCTTCACACGCTCTTTCAGCCATTGCTGTAGTCTCTCCTTGTCTTTCAGTGCCATTCCGTTCTTGTCGGTTGTTGTGATTATGGCAGCCACGAAATGCCTTACGGCAGCCGAGTCTCGTCCCGCCTCAGTGGTTTTCGCGAGGCTTATGGTCTTAACCTGTGGGAAGAGTATAGCCATCTCCCCTTTTATCTCAGGCGTTATGGACTCATATCTCTTATACTCGTCCAGCTCTTTGTTCAGTTCGGATATCTTTGCCGACATCTCCATCAGCTTATCCTGGTCGTTTCTTCTTGTCGATGTTATCTGGCTCAGTTTGTCGTTAAGTTTCAGCAGACTGTCCCCCTGCTCGCCCTGGATGATATTCAGAGTGTATTTCTCCAGTCCGTATTGAGCCATCATCCGCTCCGCCTTTCTTGCGGTGCTGTCGTTTATCTCCCTCCCCACAGCCACGAGGCTTAGTGTTGACTTCCCATTGTCTATTGACGATGAGATTATCTGTGTTCCCGGTTGCGACAGCTCGTTGTGCACGAATCGGCTGATATTGTTGTCGATGATGCTCTTGCTCACTATGCTGTATGTCATGAGGATTGCCGGCAGTATAGTCACGACGACGAGAACCATGATAATCCTCCGTGCCTTGCGCTCAGCCTTCTGTGTCATGAACTTACGTCTCTCGAATCCCATCAGCCTCACTCCGATGTATGTTGAGAGGCTTATGAACACCGTGTTTATGAAGAAGAGGTAGAACGCCCCGAGGAAGTACAGCAGGTGTCCCGTTGCCAGTCCGTAGCCCGCTGTACACAGTGGAGGCATCAGGGCTGTTGCTATAGCCACGCCCGGGACGACATTCCCCTTTCCTTTCGTACACAATGCGACGATGCCGGCAGCACCGCCACATGTCGCTATGAGCACATCATACAGAGTGGGTGATGTCCTGGCGAGGAGCTCTGAGCTGGCATCGCTGAGTGGAGAGATGAGGAAATAGACTGTCGCTGTCAGCACGCTGATGGCTGTGGCGACAGCGAAGTTCTTGGCAGATGTGCGCAGCAAACTGATGTCGTTTATGCCCACAGCAAGCCCCATGCCGATGATTGGCCCCATAAGGGGCGATATGAGCATGGCGCCAATTATGACAGCGGTAGAGTTGACATTAAGGCCTAACGATGCTATGAATATGGCGAAGACTAGCACCCATAGTGTAGGCCCTCTGAATGTGACACCCTGTGTTATCTGTCGTATCGTCTCCTTCTCGTCCTCCATGTCCTGGCTGACGATGAAATAAGCCTTTATCTGGTTTATAATATTAAAGTCTTTCATGTCTCATGGTTGTTTTTTTCAACCCATACCGGTCATCAGATTCCTAATCCATCCCGTCACCCTGTCAACTTGTTTACTGATTGTCTGTGTGCCATATTGCTCCTCTCAATCCACGACACAGCCCGTTATGCCAGTAAGAGGATGGGAGAGAAGATAGTGCTCAGAGAGATGAAACGTATTAGGAACTTTCATGATATTCTCCAAAAACATACGTTTGCGGTTAAATGGCCGATTGGGTTCAACGATTATCTTCTGCTTTCAATGATACATTCAGCTCTCATGTCTGATGCAAAGATATAGAAAAATGTCTGACAATCGGTCCTTTCCAGAGTTAATTATACATAAATCAACCTTAATGCCTCTTATAATATAAATAATGTGTGGCCCTTGTGTCTTTGATTCTCCAGCCATCTGCAGATTTGTCTCTATGATACTATTATGGGCCCATACTCTCCACAAAAGCTGCTGGATGGCGAAAATAGAGACATTTATTTTGTGATGTCAGATATTTGTATTACTTTTGCATAGACAACCCCAATATACAACCTGAAGCGGGGATGGAGTGTCTCGACCCATCCGCGCCAAAACCATTGCAAACCACGATACAGATGAAACAGGAAGTCATAATATCCACATCCCTCGAACAGCATATATCCGAATCCATCGCCCGAGTCTCCCCTGACAGGCTCTTTGTCTTGTGCGACGAGAACACAGCGTCACTCTGCTGGCCTCTTCTTAGGGGATACGGCTGTCTCTCTACAGCCACACTGATAACGATAAAGGCGGGCGACACGTATAAGAGTCTTGACGCTCTTGCTAGTGTATGGGAGAGCCTGCAGCGTGGCAGTGCCACACGCCACTCGATGATGGTGAATCTCGGCGGCGGGATGGTGACAGACCTTGGAGGCTTCGCGGCATCGACATTCAAGCGTGGCATACACTTCATAAATATCCCGACAACGCTGCTCTCACTCGTCGATGCCTCGGTAGGCGGTAAGACAGGTATAAATTTCGGAGGCCTGAAGAACGAGGTTGGAGTCTTCAACACTTCAGATGTCGTTATCCTTGACACACAGTTCCTCGCCACTCTCCCCGATACAGAGATGCGCTCGGGATACGCTGAGATGCTCAAGCACGGTCTCATAAACCCAGATACCGAGTCGATGTGGAGAGAACTCGTGGATTATGACATCGCCAATCCCAACCTCACAGCGCTTCAACGGATGGTGGCAGAGTCGGTAGCCGTTAAGGAGCATGTCGTCGAGGTCGACCCCTTGGAGCATGGGCTGCGCAAGGCGCTTAACCTCGGGCATACTGTAGGCCATGCTTTTGAGAGCTTCGCCATGGCCTGTGGACAGCGCACAGACGGGAACAAGGCTGCTGGAGTCGGGCCTATTCCCCATGGCTATGCTGTCGCCTACGGCATAGTCTGTGAGCTCTTCCTGTCATGCGTGAAGACAGGTTTCCCAACAGAAATCATGCACGAGACAGTGCGTTACATAAAGGAGTACTATGGCAAGATGCCCATAACATGTGATGACTACCCGACACTCTTCGAGCTTATGACACACGACAAGAAGAACACGGCGGGCACAATCAACTTCACCCTCCTCTCAGGAATAGGCGGAGTGATGATAAACCAGACTGCCACGCGCGACGAGATATACGAGGCTCTTGACTTCTACCGTGAGTGTTAAGTCAGCCACTCCTTTATCTCCCTGCCACATATAATCTCCCTCATGGAGTCATCCCCATTCTCCCCCTGCTCCATATAATCTCCCTCATGGAGTCATCCCCATTCTCCCCCTGCTCTATATACCCCATCCCGTCAGGCTGACGGCCACCTCACCACTATCACTACAGACCATTTATGAGACAAGTAAAAGCTAAGAAACAACTCGGACAGCATTTCCTTACCGACCTTGGCATAGCACGCCGCATAGCAGACACCGTCGACGCATCGCCTGATATACCAGTCCTCGAGATAGGACCGGGCATGGGTGTCATGACACAATACCTGAAGACGAAGCCACGGCCGTTCAAGGTGGTTGAGATAGACCAGGAGAGTGTGGCGTATCTCAATGAGCGGTGGCCAGACTTCAAGGACAGCATCATATCGGGCGATTTCCTGCGTATGGACCTCAACGAAGTCTTCGGAGGCCAGCAGTTTGTCTTGACCGGTAATTATCCCTATGACATCTCGTCGCAGATATTTTTCAAGATGCTCGACAACAAAGACCTCATACCATGCTGCACAGGCATGATACAGCGCGAGGTCGCACTCCGCATAGCCTCCGAGCCAGGCAATAAGGCCTACGGTATCCTGTCGGTCATGATACAGGCATGGTATGACACGGAGTATCTCTTCACTGTCGACGAGACAGTCTTCAACCCACCTCCAAAGGTGAAGTCGGCCGTCATACGCATGACAAGGAACAATGTCACCGACCTCGGGTGTGACGAGAAACTCTTCAGACGTGTCGTGAAGACAGTCTTCAACCAGCGCCGCAAGATGCTGCGCGTCTCGCTTAGGCAGATATTCAATGGCGATGTGAAAGCCTCGGACGAGTTCTTCACTGACCCTATCATGACGCGCCGCCCTGAGCAGCTTACCGTCAAGGAGTTCGTCACCCTCACAAACATGGTGGCAGAACAGTTGGGAGACAGCCCCATAAAGGACAGCAACGTGGAGGGACAGGCATGTTAAGGATAGCCGACGAGCCCGGCCTGATGACTAGCGGGCAGCTTCAGCACATTCTCAAGGATATGCCAGAGTGGCGCAGGGAGAAGGTCCTTAGAATCAAGAGCCCCTCTCAGCAGCGTGAGTCAGCCATGGCCTACAAGCTGTTGCAGGAAATGCTGTGTGAGCATTATGGCATAAGGGAGCCTCTCGCCTTCGATATCGGGGAGCATGGGAAGCCATCACTCGCCGGCCATGAGGATATACATTTCAACCTGAGCCATTGCCGTCGGGCTGTCGCATGTGTCGTCGACAGCCGCCCTGTGGGAGTGGATATAGAGTGTCTCGGGCGGTACAAGCGGCCGGTTGCTGAGCACACCATGTCAGAGAAGGAGTTGTCTGAGATAGCCGAGGGTGATGCCGACCTCGTCTTTACTGTGCTCTGGACAAAGAAGGAAGCTCTCTTGAAACTCATCGGGACAGGCATATCGGACGATATGAAGACCATACTCGACACGTATGATGGTAAGGTTGTCTTCGACACCATAGTATGCCGGCAGGTGGGATATGTTTGCACACATGCCCATTGGCTATGATGCCACAACCGTGGGTGGCGCAGGCTTCTTCCCGTGCCAGACCCTATCAGCCTCCCCATAAACATACCATTTCCACAGCGTCATATCCTCTCTCCCCGACCATTCCATATTGTCAAGCGAACGAGACTCACAATAGTGTCTACGAGAAAACAGGAAGCAGGAGCAGCTCTGTTATTGGCTGCTCCTGCCTCCTGTTGTGTTTTATAGATGCCTTTGTGAGTTTTTTCATTGGTGTCTGTGACCAACCGGAAGTCACCAGTTTGTCAGTTCAAATCCGGTGGAACAATGATATACGAGACTGGGCCACATCCCTCGTCCATGCCTTCTTGTTTACGCAACGATAATCTCCTGACGTAATAATACCTTGCTGGCACACTCAGTGCTTTCATGGCTATATACATCGACGATACCCACCTACCGTAATAATTCCTTGCCTGCACACTCTATCCACATCTTTGCCATCCTGTAGTGCATGGCTGGAGTGGGGTGGATGCCATCCCATATCCAGTAGCTTGTGGGGAGCTCTGGAGTGGAACTGACAGTCTTCTCTACAAGCTCGTCGAACGGAACCATCGTGGCGTGGTATCTCTCGCCTGTCTCCTTTATCACATCACATATCTCCTGTATCATCCTTTTCCGCTCGTCATAGTCCTCTCTCTCTCCAATCTTCCCCGCTTTGGCCACGAAGGGAGTGCAGAGTACGAATCTCGCCTGAGGGTTCTCTTCCCTTACCTTGTCGAGCAGGCCTCCCAGCCTTGCCGCCCATTCAACGGTGTCTATGCCCCGTCCCTCCCTCAAGGCCTTGTCCACATCGTTCGTACCGATGAGTATGGAGACAATGTCCGGCTTGAGAGCCAGCACATCGTCCTGCCATCTTGCAGCAAGGTCGTCGAGAGTGTTGCCGCTGATGCCGCGGTTCCAGAATGTCCATCCCTTTTCGGGATAGAGCGCCTCATAGTGCGACGCGGCTATCATCATATATCCATGGCCGTAGATATGGTTCATGTCATTATGGTTACGCTGTGCCGACGGTGTGTTCCATACTTTGCTGTTGCCCCATGCCCCATCAGTTATGGAGTCGCCGATAAACAGCACACGCTTGCCCCCTGCCATTAATAACAATGAGGCAGAAAGCATCATGATTATCGCAATATTCCTTCTGTTCATCTGTGTAGAGTTGTTTCCAGTTGTCAGCCGCATGCCGTCATGGCCACATCAGTGATGTGTGAGACGATGCCGGCCGCTCAGTTTTCGTTGTAAAATTACGATGTTTTCGTCAATTTCATGCCGTCTCAGTCTTAAAAGATGCTAATGGGATGAAAATAATCCGCCGCTGCCCATAGTTCGTTCAGCGTTAACCATGCCCCGTATGCCCTCCTTCTATACCACCTCTTTCGCCTCCGCCTGTATCAGCGGGCTCCTCCTCAGCTCTCTTTCTCCTGTCTCATATTCTTCCTGTTCATTATCCCACAGTCCTCCCCGATAAACATTCTCCTCGCAGCTGTATCGCCCATCATACACAGCCTGAATGTCAGTAATATCCTGCCTCATCTTGTTTGCGGCTCAATATAATAATATGAAAACCGAGAAAAGAAATTATAAACACATAGTAATCACATAATAAAGACTTAGTAATTAAATGATAAAGACTGAGTAATTATATTCATATTACTCAGTCTTTATATCCTTATTCAGACCATTTTCCCATATTTGGCAGTATCTCTCATGTTGTGATTCCCAATACGTCCACTTGTTATCCGTCGGTTGACTTCGTCTTCCTCCTTCGCGCCTCGCCATAGCCAAGCAAGCTTGACTCTGCTCTCGGCTTGGCGTCGGTTGGCTTCGTCATTCTCCTCCCGCCCCGGCCATTGGGAAAAGCTCATGTCTCCCGGCATGACGCCTGTTGACTTCGTCTTCCTCCTTCGCGCCTCGGCATATCCAAGCAAGCTTGACTCTGCTCTCGGCTTGGCGTCGGTTGGCTGTCGCCTTGTTCCATCCACACATATTATATAAAATGTGTTAATCTGTCAGCGATTCTCATTTTTTATTATTAACTTTGCAGATTATGAAGTACACATTATTATTCCTATATATATCTATACTCAACATATTACCCCTTATCGATATCAAGGCACAGACGTATCCTGTAGAGTGTGAGGATACATGCCGCCATATCCACGGCATAGACATAAGCCACTATCAGGGCGATGTCTTCTGGGAGACAATAGGCGAGAACACACGCATGGCATACGTCTACATAAAGGCGACGGAGGGAGGCGACCGTATCGACAAGCGCTATGAGGAGAATATCCTCATGGCCCACCGCCACGGTCTCAAAGTAGGCTCATACCATTTCTACCGCCCCAAGACTCCACAGGAAGCGCAGCTGAGGAACTTCACCACACAATGCCTGCGCAGCCAGCAGGACCTCATACCTATGATTGATGTCGAGACGAAGCAGGGTCTTGCAGATACTGCCTTTTGTGACTCGCTCTTCAAATTCCTCGACCTGGTAGAGAAGCATTACAAGCAGAAGCCGCTCGTATACACCGGTGCAAACTTCTATGACAAATACCTCCTCGGGATGCTCGACGACTATAAGATAATGATAGCCCAATATACAGAACGTGAGCCCCGCCTGAAGGACGACCGTGACATAACCATGTGGCAGTATACAGGCAAGGGACGCATAAATGGTATAAAGGGGTATGTCGACAAGAGTCGCTTCATGGGCAGACACTCTATGAGAGAGATAAAGTATAGACATAGGTGACAGAGACGGCTGAGAGGAAAATGAGGAAGGTGACATCTCTGTGTGGATAGGCATATCAGGCGTTTTGAGCCTTCAGGCCCCTCCCTCTTCTCATATCATCCGACGATAACCATAATCCGCATCTGCTTGAATTAACGAGCAGTAATCACTTGAACCCACTATAAAGTTAAGAAAAATAAGATGTTGATAAAATGTCCTGAATGCGGACATCAGGTAAGCGAAAAAGCCCCTGTCTGTCCCACATGCGGTGTCGAGATAGCTGGTAAGATAATCCGTTGCCAGAATTGTGGCGAAGTGTATTTTACAGATGAGGGCGTTTGTCCTGCTTGCCATCAGGCGGCAGCGCCGTATGCCACACCACGCCGCACACCACCGGCCAATACCACGCCGAGACCACAACAGTCTCCTGCAGCCCCTCTTCAGACACCTAACCCACAGAAACCTGAGACACCCGAGACTCCGGAGAAGAAGAAAAACCGGTGGACTCTCCCGCTATGCATCGTCTTCGCGGCTATAATATGCGGAGTGTTGTTCCATATGTATTCTAAAGTGCAGGGAGAGAAGGAGACAGAGGACTATGAGTTCGCCATGCGCTCTACCGACCCCGAGGTGCTTCAGAGCTATCTCACCCGCTACCCTGACGCTCCTGCCGAGCACCGTGACTCTGTCGAGGCACATATCCTCCTGCTGCAGAAAGGCGACGAGGAATGGCAGAATGCTGTGCTCAGCAACTCACGTGCCGCTCTCCAGCGTTTCGTAGACAATAACCCCAACTCTGTCCACAGGCAGGAGGCTCTCAACAAGATTGACAGCCTTGACTGGGTGGCTGTACAGAACAGCAGCAATATCGCCGATGTCGAGGCTTACGCAAAGGCACATCCTGACGGCAGATACATAGATGAGGCCACAATACTCATATCAAAGATTAAGAGCAATACTGTGCAGCCAGACGAGAAGAGCATGGTAACATCGCTCTTCAGACAGTTCTTCCAGAGCATCAACTCGAAGGACGAGAACCGCCTGACAGCTACTGTCGCAATGGTCATGGACACTTTCCTCGGCAAGACGAACGCCACAAGTGGCGATGTCCTGACTTTCCTTCATAAGATATACAAGGACGACATACAGAATATGAATTGGCATATCGACTCGTCGTCATACAAGATTGACAAGAAGGAAATAGCAGAGGATGAGTATGAATATGATGTCACCTTCAATGCGAGCCAGATTATAGAGCGCAATGATGAGAGCGAGGAGGTGAAGTATCGCATTAACGCTACCGTGACCAACGAGGGCAAGATATCAGGCTTCAACCTCACCAGACTACAGTAGGGAGACATCTCCCCGCCATCTGTGGGCTATCCCCGATACAAGATGACGGCATATAACGCCACAGCGCATACGCACAATAAAGGCCACAAACATTCCCCCTAACATATTGGGGAGAGTGTTTGTGGCCTTGTATTGTTCTGGTTATGAAGCGGCTGTATAGCTCCGGAGCCTTTCTCTCTGACGATTATTCCCATGATTGTTGGCTCTGATGCCCCAGTCCTGTTCCTCACTTTCTTCATTCCCTGTCTGCTTGATACCCACGTCAGAATCTGCCGCTGCCTTATATTGTCAATGCCTGCGATGTGGCAATGGGCAATAAAAAAATCGCAAACACTTGGCTTGAAGCGTTTGCGATTGTAATGTGATTCGTGCAGGATTCAAACCTGCAACCTTCTGATCCGTAGTCAGATGCTCTATTCAGTTGAGCTAACGAACCATCAATGTTTAACTTAATGCTGTAAGAAAGTGACTCCTGCAGGATTCAAACCTGCAACCTTCTGATCCGTAGTCAGATGCTCTATTCAGTTGAGCTAAGGAGCCGTTTCCCTTAAAAGCGTGTGCAAAGTTACTGCTTTTTCCTTTAATACGCAAATTTTTTTATCCCTTTTTTGAGTTTTGGGCTTAAAAATAGTCTTCTTGGGGTGTTTCGTATGGTATTTCGTGTGTAATCTCAAGTTTTCCATTCATACTATCCGGTCTTTTTCCTTATGTCTGGTATGTATCGCGATACTGCCTGTTTCGTTTGTTCTATACTGTCCTTTTGTGTGGTTTTCTCCATACTACAGGGCCTGTTATCCGTGTAGTGTCAGTTGCCGGTATGTCAGGGATAGAGGGAAAAAACTGTGGGACCCATGACACTGAGCATTGTGTCATGGACCCCACTCGGATTATTCCCGATTTGTTTCCGCCACATGTATCAAGGTAGTGGCTGCAGACCTTCCCATCTCACATCCCATGACCCATCCTTAGGGAATCCGGGATTCTTCACCTCACATCCATCCCATCCGGCACACATCAGCGCGATGGCCGACAGTAGTCCGCCGTTGCCCGGGAGGTAGAGTCTCAGGCGCCCGTCCTGATAGTTGTGGCCATTGTTGAGGTATGTGTTCTTCTGCATATCGAGCAGGAGAGCGTCGACAGCTTTCTCCGGCTGCAGTAGGCGTGTCGCTGTCATGGCTGTCATAGGGAAGTCCCATCCCCATGATGTCGGCCAGTTCCAGTTGTCGATTATCCAGTCGAGGGTCTTGTTCATGACGCGTTTGTCTATCAGGCGGCTCTCAGGGAAGAATCCGAGGGCGCCGAGGAGTGCGGGATGGTCAGATGTTGCCTTCTTGTCCACGTATGTGTCGACAGCTGATTCGGCTGCAAGATACAGCGAGTCGGCATTGTAGGCGAGTGGAGAGAGACGCTCTATCAGGTTGTCCCATTCCCTCACGCGTTTCTCTCCGCAGCGCTCGCGCCATGTCTGTGCCATCTTCATCGTTGTCAGCCATTGAGACAACTCGAAAGGTGAGTTGTATGTCAATGATGCCTTGAGCGATTCCTGTGCCGGAATCATGCCCTTCAGGATAAAGCGCTTCTGGCGTTTGTCATAGTTGGCGAAGCTGTACATGAACTGTGCTGTCTCGTCGACAAGTGGCGCGAGAGATTTCATGAAGCTGTCATTGTGTGACGAGCGGTAGGCCAGTTCGGCAAGATATATCAGGTGGGGCTGCTGCCATATGAGGAAAGAGCCCACGTTTGATGGTGCCTCAAGGCCGGAAGGATCAGTCATCTTCATCCATCTGATGCCTTTGAAGCCCTGTCGCTGAGCTATCTGGCGGGCCACGGGCTCGGCCTTGTGATACCATGCGAGAGTGCGCTCAAGCTTGTCGGCATGACCCCATAGTGGCAGCCACGCCTCATGCCAGAGTATCATCTCAAGGTGGAACTTGCCGAACCATGAGTTCATCGTCAGGCCTGTCTCCTGTGGAGGCATGGAGCCGGCGCTCTGTATGGCGAGCAGATACTGTGAGAGAACTACACGGCGCTCCAGCTCCTTGGAGCGTGGGTCGGTACAATGAGAGAAATCGACTGCGGCGCCCGAGGTCCAGAAGTCATGCCATGAGCGGCGTGAGGCTTCGCTGACAGAGGCATAGCTGCATAAGCCGGAGCTGCCAGCCAGAGAGCCCTCAGAAGGCGGCTCTTGCAGGAACTCGACACTGAAATCCAGAACGTCGCCATCAGTCTTCAGCGTGTATCTGTGGCTTGATGTCTTGCTGAGCGTGGCATCTCCTGTCCACCTTATTATAATATAGTATGTCGTAGAGTCGAGCGTGTGTCTCACAACTCCATAACCCTTGCCAGCGTTCACTATGGCCGATGAGTGCCGCTCGTCCTTGTCCCATGAGCATGCACCGTCAACATGTCCGCCGGTAGGGTAGGGAAGGCGGAGCACCACAGGGGCGTGAGGCTTCATTACACCCGCGAACGACGGTTTGTATACCACGTGTGCAGCAATCATATCCCGCTCAGGAGAGCAAGTTGTGTGCACTGTGTATCGCTGTCCGTCGAGCGAGAAGTGTGAGGCGATGACCCCCTGCCATAGGTCCAGATGCTGGTATATATCCTTTATGTCGGATGGCGATGTCCCCTGGCGGACAGCGTCGAAGTCAAATCCTATTATGCCTAGATGCAGACGGTGGGGATTGATGCGGAAATACTCTGACGCATCGTGCTGTCTGCCTTTCTCACGGAACTGGCACGCATATAGCTCACGCTTGGAGTGATGGCCGAAATCGTATGGCTTCAGCACTTCGCTGAATTTGTAACCCTCGGTGTTGGGGAACGAGTGCCATCCCCATTGTGACTGTGTGCCGAGACATATTCCCCCGGCATAATACTCTGGGAAAGACTGCAGGCCCGTCGCATCGACGGTATATGCCAGCTCACCATTGCCGACAGAAAGTGACGACAAGGTGTCCATGCTGTTGACAACAGGGTTGTTGCGGGATACAAGAGAATGACGGTCAATGCGTGTTGCCTGCTCCAGATGAGTGCTTCCCTCAGCATGGCATATCCCGAAAGAGAATAATTGGGGCACAAGGAGGGAGAGCATCAAGATAATAATGTTTGCTTTATTCATAGTATATTTGGTTTTTGTTGTGGCTGACAATTAGTGCTATGCTGCAAGCATGTTGTGGGCAGCGGCAGGATTATCCGTGCATTGTGTGACGAACACTCATGCCGGACAATCCTGTTATGCAAAATTACAAAAAAAATTAATATATGGAAGTTTTTGTAAGGACATTTGTATAATATTCGGAAAAAAAGGTTAACTTTGCATTCCAAAGCATCATCGAGAAGCAATAATGCCTCTCGACTTACTTATTCATAGCATGAACAACAACGAGACAATATATTCTGCCTCTGGGCGGCCCGTCATGGAGATAAGGCCTGATGTCCTCGAGTGTGATGTCGTGAGATTCCAGAACAACAAGGAGAAATGGGTCGCATTCGTAGGTCTGCTTGATGGTAAGCCATACGAGATATTCACCGGCCTGCAGGACGACGAGGAGGGTATCGTTCTGCCGAAGACAGTCAATAAGGGCAAGATAATCAAATGTGTGAATCCTGACGGGACAAAGAGATACGACTTCCAGTTTGAGAACAAGCGCGGATACAAGACCACTGTCGAGGGGCTCTCTGAGAAGTTCAATCCTGAGTATTGGAACTATGCGAAGCTCATTTCAGGCATACTGAGATATGGTATGCCGATAGAGCATGTCGTCAAGCTCGTATCGTCAATGGAGATGAGCACTGACAGTATCAATACATGGGCTGCAGGAGTGGAGCGCGCATTGAAGAAGTATGTCGGCGGAACAGAGGCTGACACTAATTCAGAGGAGTGATACGATGAGGCGGCTGAATACCATATGCCGGCAATAGAATACCTCATGACAGAGACATCAATATACATCAAGGACCTGAGGATACACGCCTATCATGGAGTCCTGGAGCAGGAAAGGCGTGTCGGGAATGACTATGTCATAAACATCACTGTAGGCTTCCCGTGGACAGAGGCCGCACTATCAGACGATGTCAACGACACACTCAGCTATGCACTCTTGGCAGATGTCGTGGCAGAGGAGATGGCTGTCCCCTCAAACCTCATTGAGACAGTGGCAAGGCGTATATGCGACGCGGTCAAGGAGCGGTTCTGCCTTGTCAGCAGCGTTAGTATTGACATCAGGAAACTCTCTCCCCCAATGCCACATCATACTGATGGATGTGGAGTGGTGATGACAGTGACATACTGAGCGGTGTCTGCACCCTATGCCATTAGTGATATGCCTGCCGGATGCTCTTAAAGCCAGCGGCGGTCAACGAGACGGACATGACCATGTTCTCTGGATTATGAGGAAATATGTATAACCACGTCGGAGAATGGAGAGAGGCGTCCGTTACCATTTTATATATATACGAGATACGGGTTATACAGAAGTATCCGTGACCTAACAAACAGAGCTGATAAAAACATTGAAAAGAGTAGTCTACATATTATTCCTTGCCATTGCCTGCTGTCTTGAGGCTGTTGCGGACAAGAAATTCACACTCGTCATCGATGCCGGACACGGCGGACATGATGCCGGGGCGGTAGGCTCTTTCTCTAAGGAGAAGGATATAAACCTCGCGACAGCGTTGTCTTTCGGCAGATATGTCGAGCGCAACTGTCCCGATGTAAAGGTAGTATATACACGAAAGAAAGATGTTTTTGTGCCGCTACACGAAAGAGCCAATATAGCTAACCGTAACCATGCGGACGTTTTCATATCAATACATACCAACTCGCTGCCTGGGGGCAGGAAAGCACGGGGCATGGAGACATACACCATGGGTATGAGGAGAAGCGACGAGAAACTGTCGGCGGCTCAACGCGAGAACTCTGTCATCGCCATCGAGGACGATTATCAGGAACACTATGCCGGATATGACCCTAACTCACCAGAGTCGGCCATCATGTTCGAGTTCATACATGACAATAACATGGCACAGAGCGTCGAGCTGGCAAAATATGTGCAGCAGAATGTCTGCTCACTGGCAAACAGGCCAAACAAGGGAGTGAAGCAGGACGTGTTCCTCGTGCTCAGAGAGACATCAATGCCTGCATGCCTCATAGAGCTCGGGTTCATATCGACACCCGAGGAGGAGACTCTGCTCAACAATAGCTCATTCATCGACAGGGTGGCATATGGTATATACGTGGCGTTCGTGAAGTACAAGGACAAGTCGTCGGCTATCGTTGTCCCATATAATGAAAGCGTGTCACAACAGATGGTACACGACGAGACAAACATACCACAGCCGTCAGAGACAAGGACAAGAGCGACACAACAGCCGCGGAAAACTATGCCTGAGGCTGGCGAAACCCCATCGCCAGCAAAGGAGACAGCCGACGAGACAGGCAGTGAGCCAGTCTTCAAGGTACAGTTCATGACAGGAACAAAGCCTCTCAAGGACGGAGCGTCACAGCTGAAGGGACTGACAGGAACAGACTATTACTACGACGGAAAGACAGTGAAGTTCACGGTAGGAGCATACAGGACATTCGCTGAGGCTAACAATAAGAAGAAGGAGATAGCTGCCAAATTCCCAGATGCGTTTGTCATTGCCATGCGAAATGGAAAGCGGATGGACCTGAACGAGGCAAGAAGATATACCAAATAAGAATGATTCCCCATAATACCCTGGCTGTCGTCCATAAACAGTAAAGGGCATAATACCCCCAAGAAGCATAAACAGACAGGCTCCGCTGGGAATGTCCATTGACAAGGTCATATGCTATTATCACTCAGAAAATATACATTGGCAAAACCTTATTCACTGTCGCATATGGCAGAGACAAACAGGAGGAAAACAATTCTCTTGACCTGAAAGCGGCCACCACGGGGCGGGAAAAAGTCATATTGGTCATTCTGGAAAAGAAGATGGTGGGGACCCAACACCCCCTCTTGACAAAAAACTTAGAAAGATGAGAAACTACTTTACAAAAGAGGTGCGTATAGCATTGACCGTCATCATAAGCATAATAGTGCTTTTCGCGGGAATGAATTTCCTCAAGGGGAGAATCGTCCTGAGCAATGATAATAGCTACAAGGTAATGATGGACAATATAAACGGTCTGTCAGCATCAAGCCCAGTCTATGCTGATGGCTATAAGGTAGGTGTTGTCAGAAGCATAGAATATGACTACGACACAGGGAAGGGAATAACCGTGATTATCGATGTCGACGGAAAGATGAGAATACCTGCCGGCTCAACAGCCGAAGTGGAGTCGGACCTCATGGGCAACCTTAAGCTCAATCTCCTGCTCGCCAATAATCCACGACAGAGGATAGAGCCAGGAGGAATAATCCCAGGGACACACAATGAAGGTATGATGAACGAGGTTGCGATGATGCTGCCACAGGTCAAGGCGATGCTCCCCAAGCTCGATTC
The DNA here is from genome assembly GCA_021531755.1 of Hoylesella loescheii. Taxonomy (GTDB): domain Bacteria; phylum Bacteroidota; class Bacteroidia; order Bacteroidales; family Bacteroidaceae; genus Prevotella. The sequence goes on along the minus strand of JADYUK010000019.1, from coordinate 6,590 downwards.
CATCCTGACAAGCGTGAACACACTCCTTGCCGACCCTGCCATTGCTGCCATACTGCACAATACAGCACAGGCAACGGCAAACCTGCAGAAAACATCTGAGCAGCTCAACTCCATCATGGCAGATATGGACAAACGCCTGCCAGGCATGATGGACAAGGCTGACAGGACTCTTGCCAATACAGAGACTATAACACACAATATCGCTGAGATAGACATAGCGACAACAATGAACAATGTCAATGAGACATTGGAGAACTGCCGCCAGCTATCGGCCAAACTGAACTCTAACGAGGGAACAATAGGAAAATTCCTCAATGACGCCTCATTATATAATAATCTGAACAGCACTATGACACATGTCGACTCGCTGATGATTGACCTCAAGGCACATCCGAAGAGATATGTCCACTTCTCACTGTTCGGCAAAAAGGATAAATAATGATGCGCAGAAGCCCGTCATGCGTGATGAGTATGACATCAATATCTGGCTAACTACAGTATCAGACAGACAAATCGATACAGGCGAATGACAGCTTGTCGCCAGGACCCTTCTCCGTCATGAGAGGGGGCAAACTACGTGTCCCTACATTAACATATACCTAATTACGAAAGTGGCAGAATATAACAAACTTTGGGATAAGGCTCTCCAAATGATCAAGGACGCTCTCTACGCGAAAGGATTGCAGGAAGAGTTTGACAATTGGTTCAGACCGATACAGTTTGAATCGTATGACAACGACAGGCATGTCCTGCTGTTGCAGATGCCCAGTGCCTCACACAGCGAATATGTTGAGAAGAAATATGTGCCACTGCTCGGTAAAGCCCTGATTTCTGTCTTCGGCAAGGATGTCAGGCTGAACTACCGTATCATGGTAGACAGACAGAACAACCAGACCGTCATAGAGGAGCAGGGACAGGAGATGATTAACGAGAGGAAAAGGCGAGGACAACAGAACAACGCCCTTCCCGACGTTGACCCGCAGCTCGACAGGACGCTCAATTTCCGCAACTACATAGAGGGAGACACAAACAAACTGTCACGCTCAGTCGGCATAAACATAGCCGAACATCCTAAAAGCACACAGTTCAACCCCATGTTCATCTACGGAGCGTCAGGTGTCGGCAAGACTCATCTCATCAACGCCACAGGATTAAGGGCTAAGGAGCTGTACCCCAATCTGCGCATACTATATGTCTCCGCACGCATATTCCAGCAGCAGTACACCACCGCTGTACAGAACAATACCGTCAATGACTTTATCGCCTTCTACCAGACGCTCGATATGCTCATAGTCGACGACATACAGGAATGGGCTACCACGGCAGCTACACAGAACACATTCTTCCATATCTTCGACTATCTGTTCCGTCATCAGAAACGTATTATCCTCGCATCAGACCGCTCCCCCTCACAATTGAGCGGTATGCATGAGCGTCTCATTACGAGATTCGCATGTGGTGTGACCATCGAGGTTGAGCGCCCAAACACAAAGCTGTGCATGGATATCCTAAAGAGCAAGATAAACCGTGATGGATTGTCGGGGGTCATCCCTGACGACGTCGTAGAGTATCTCGCCAAGACCGTCAAGGGAAGCGTGCGCGACCTTCAGGGCGTCTTGAACACGCTGATGGTCTACTCTATCAATGACAACGCTGAGATAAATGTAAAGCTGGCCGAGAAGATTGTTAAGCGTGTCGTGAGAGCGTCCGACGAGCCTCTGTCCCTTGATATCATTGTCGATACTGTATGTGAGACAATGAATATCACACCGTCTGATGTCAACGGGAAGAGCAGGAAGAAGGATACTGTCCTCGCACGCCAGATGGTCATGTACCTGGCACAGAAACTGACATCGCTGCCATCATCGCGTATAGGCCGCCTTATAGGAGGACGTGACCACTCGACCGTCATCCACTCGTGCAAGAAGATGGCACAGCTCATCACGTCAGACAAGACCGTAGCGGAGAATGTGAGGGAGATAGAGAAACTCCTGCGCACTCGGAAAGACAAGTGAGGGCGCGTGACACGCTGATATACTCATAAGCCTGTGTCATGTCTATCCGGTAACGTTCATCAGAGATGGCCTGGGGGCAGAACGGGTAAGGGATACTGGCATGCGAGCGAGGCACGAGTATCGGAAGAAGACAATTTATATGAACGTCTGTTGAAACTAAACGCCTGACAACTGACTTGAGCCTTATAATGATGGCTCGCCAGTTGTCAGGCGTTGAGTATTTTACATCTATTACTGTCTGACATTCGAGTATACCGTATTCGCCGGTGCTGTCAGGCGTTTAGTATTTTACATCTATTACTGTCTGATAATACATAATATGAGTCGCGTTAAGTGTTCCGGCCAGCCAATGTGTTAATTATAGATTTTCCGGCATAGACAATGTCCGGGACATGTTTAGCAATTATTCATCACATAAACTGTCTGGTAAGGTTATAGGGTTGTAACCAAAGAAGAATTTTTGTAGACCACTTGGCTATGGGCTGTCATGCTTGATACAGCAAGGCTGCTAATGGGATGGTCCAACAATGGAAAGGTCTGATTGCTAACGGTTGAGTGGCGTACTTCTTTGTCTTTTCACTCTTGTGTTAATGTTGGCAGACCGTCGTGCCATACGTCTCATCACTTTGCTCTCCAGCTCGTAGACACGTTCTATCTGTTTTTGCGTTAAGAACTGGCTGTACTTCTTGTAGTACTTCTCCCTAAGGTCGAGAATCATTCGGCTGCGTTCCATTCTCCGCTTTATTGCCTCCTCAGCCTTGGCATCTGTTGTGGGCTGGCGTTTGTCCTGTTTTATTCGTGGCCCTAAAGCCCATACCTCCTTCTGGTAGTCACAGAATGTTGCAATGAATTTCTGTGATGTTGTCTCGTCAAGGGCCAACTCGTGTGAGATATACTTCGCCTGAGCCTCTGCCAGCTGTTGGCGGCTTATGCGCTGATGGTTGCCCTGTTTCTCTTGTGCCTGAACATTGATACTGCACACGGCCATGATTATGGCACATAGAAAGATGGAATAAACTCTTTTCATATTTCGTCTTTTTTTTAGTAAGTTTTATATACTGTGATATCATTGAGGAATATATCATCGTCACACACTTCTTCCAGATATATCTGATCCTCAGTGCTTAGTTCATTATATGCAATCTCAATATTATGAATGTAACTTGCCGTTCCAGAGTCGGAGCCTGGTACGTCTCTTGTGAGTATGAGGAATAGTGCTACTGCTGCAGCGACGACAGCTGGAATCGCCAGCCATATACCATGGTGGTGTCTTGGCTTCAACCCTGTCTCCACTTTGATGTTTTCTTCAAGATGGTCAAAGAAACCCTCAGGCACTTTGTATGGCATTCGTCTACCAATATCCTCAAAATTAAATTCCTGATTCTTCATGATGGCTAATCTTTGTTTATTATATGGTGTGAACTGTGATAGGATATCCAAAGCTATGCTCATGCCTCGCTCATCATTGCTCATCTGTCCCATCGAAAACGTTGACTATGTCTTCGTTTTCTCGCCATGGCAATGATTGAGCAAGCTCATCATTGCTCATCTGTCCCATCGAAAACGTTCATGAATTTTATTATCTTCTCCTTAGCTACGTGGTAGTTGGCTTTTGCGCTCGCTGCCGTAGACCCAGTTACAGTGGCTATCTCCTCGTACGTCATGTCGTCGTAGTAACGGAGGCTGAATGACAGTTTCTGTTTTGAGGGCAGACGTCTGATGGCCTGTTGGAACTTTATCGCTATCTTGTCGTTCATATCAATATAGTCTGGCTGTTCCATTAGGATTATCCCTGACTGCACATCCTCTATCGGTACAGTCTCCATCCTTTGCCTTTTGTCTAATATTCTCAAAGCCTCGTTCGTCGCAATGCGGTAAATCCATGCCTTGAATGAACTGTCTGTATGATACTGCCTGAACGAGCGGAAGATTCGCACGAAAGTCTCTTGGGCAGCATCCTCGGCATCCTCGTGCCTCACAAGTATACGGCGTATGTGCCAGTATACTGGCTCACCGTATTTTGCCATAAGCAGATGGAAACCGCTCTCTGGAGATTTCCTCATAGCCTCTATGATTCTCTTGTTGTCATCCATCCTGTTTATGTCTTTTTCTGTTCTTAGTATGCATAGCTTACGGTATTTGTAGACCAAACGTTAGAATATACATCCTTTTTCTTGACTCCACATACTTTTGCTCTGCCTGTGATGGTAGCGGTGTATCTATTAGCTGTCCCATCACGCCTGTTTGTGTTTGCCCTGTACTATATGATATGGGCTACATCTCCTCCGTTGAGAGGGTTTGGGAACATGTTTGTCCATATAGATTGTGTTGCAATCTACTTGTACACTTGCTTTCTCGACTTTGACTGTCCATTATTATATACATCACGTCGTATGTAGACACCTTTGCCAGGCTGCAGGTTATGAATGCCCTGTACATCGTAATATTCTTTTTGCAATACCTTCTCTGGGCTATTTTCTTTTCCTATGCTTTCAAAAGTAGATGTAATGTCTCCTCCTGATAATGAAGTGAGATAATAATCCTTCAGCGCTGGATATCCTTTGGCAGACATGAGGGAGTCCCAGTTTGCAGGAAGGTCTATACTGATGGTAGAAAAACCTCCGCCAGGCATCGTCTGTACTTTGTTGCGTGAGGAATCACCAGTAATGAGAAAGGCAGTAGTACCCATTTGCATGGTGGGCACAGTTGTCATGGTCTCACTTTTTGTGTCGTACCATACAGGTGTTGGGGTTTCATCTCCACTCTCGGTGCTGATGATGTATCTCAGGTACTGTTGGAACGAGTGCTCTCCACCATCCTTACGGCCTCCGGCATTTGCATAGTAGTTGGCGAAAGCGCGCTCATAGGCAGGGCGGCGGGAGTTGTTTACCAGTGCATTCTCCAACTGTTCAATGGTAGGGTATCCGTCCTTGAGAAGATTGGCTACCGGTTCGGTCATCATTACAACGCGGTTAGTGAATTGCTTACCACTGCCCAATGCAAACTGGCAGCGTTCAGAGATGTCCCATGCCATGAGCTGCATTACACGTTCTGGGTCGATGGTGGATGGTGCCATATTGTTGCCCCACATTAATGCAGAAGTAAGTGTGACGGTGTTATCATTGATGTTGTATCCCTCTTGTTCATGCCACGTCTGCCATCCTACCCGATGACAGGCTTCCTCGTCCTCAACCAAGCACCACGGCTGAAGGTAGCCGAATGTGCCCATACGGTTCTGTCCCACATAATAGCCTGCAAGGTTCATAAGTGCAAGCGTTAAGAACCTGCTCAATGCCATGTTTGCTTGAGAGTTAATCTCGCCCTGTCCACTACTCATGCCTAACTGCCGCGCCACAGGGCCATTGATCCATGCATACGGTACCCAAGCATGAGTGCTGCCAAGGGTGCGGCGGAAATCACCACTACCCAAAGCCTTGGTGATGGCAATGAGGATAGGCATATATTCCGGTTTGCAACCTGCCATGCAAGCATTAACGGCCACGTGCCATGTCGTTGTCGCGCGGAAAGCTTGGGGCAACACAGCTATAGTCTCGTTCCAAGGGTAATCAGTGTATTTCAGATATTCTGATACTTTCTCATAAGTCGGCGGACAGAAAGGCGAGCCGTCACTCCAACCCATGTCTGTGAAATAATCATAGACCTGGTCAAGCGTGCCGCTGAAGACATCATCGGCAATACCTTTTGTCTCAGTTGTATTTGAATACTCTTCCTGACGTATAGGTGTAGTGAGAGCCTCCACAATCTGTGGCCATGTCACCTCGCGTGTATTCTTAATGAGCTGTTCCTCAGTGTGTGAGGCAAAGGCTCCAGGATATATTGCCACTCTGAGCACAGGGACTCCATTGTTCCTGGCTGTATAGCGTGCTTCCTCGTCGAAACCCGGAGCGGTGACGATGACAGATGGTATACCCAGTTTCTCTGCTACAATACACGATCCTGTTTCCTTAGGCGTGCATATTCCGCAGCCACCATTGCCTGCAATCACAGCATCCACATTGAGGTCTATGAGACGCTGACGAAACTGCTCTGTCGAATGACTGATGATACCTGGCGCGGGATACGGACCGGCGATAGGCAGCTCGTCATACATTATGACCTTTGCCTTAGGATAATGCTCTTTGATAAGCCTTCCCAACTCAGGATGAGTGATATGATACATGAAGTCCTCGCCAACAATTGCAATGGTCTTTCCCTCAAGAGTCTCCAGGCGGGGAGCCATCGTAATGGGTTCTACGGTAGAAACACCCACAGGACTTACTACATTATATGTGACTGCACCAGATTCGTTAGGACTGCATGAGCCATCGCACTGAAACCGATCGTCCAGTGATTGGCTGGCTACCAACTGTTTGTATTCGTTGCCTTTTTGATTGGCTGACGTAGTTTGCGCATGTGCAATGACTATACAAATGCTCAGTACAAATATGCTGGATTCGGTTCTTAGTACTCTTTTCATTTTTCTTAGTTGATTTAATTATTATTATTACTGTCCGCTAAACATTCCACATTGAGATTAAATTAGGGCTGATACCAGTGTTAGGTGTCAGCCCTTTT
>JADYUK010000018.1 GCA_021531755.1 Hoylesella loescheii | reverse complement strand
ATATAGCGGACAAATTTATCGGACAGCCATGCTAACTTGCAAGAAGGGGGCTTGTTCATTATTAATGACCACTTTGTCAAGGTATTTAGGATGTTTACCGGACAGTAATATATAATTATATAATCCGGACAAATATAATTATATAATAAGGTATAGAAAAGTGAAATGGCTGGAAGAAGGCAAGAGACGTATGGGAAGAAGACAGGCTGAAGCCAGAAACATCACAACAGAACAATACAGACACCAAGGCAATAAACAATAGAACAGAGACAAGGAAGACCACAGTCGACACGTCATAACAATGACAGAAGTATGACAGTCGTATAAAAAAGGTTGTTAAATGTAAGTAAAGATTTTGATTGTTAGAAAGTTTTTATTAATTTTGCATCGTATTGTAAACACAATGTGACATGACAATTATTCTCGCCATACTTATGGTTATGGCCTTTGCGCTCATAGCCGCATCACCTCTCACCTCGGTAAACAAATCAGCCGTGGCAATGTTCGCTGGCACATTAGGATGGGTTTTATATGTCTCCTTCGGTTCTGATTTCGTCATGTCACAACACTCTTCTGAATACTTGGACTTCCTCTCAGGCACAACAGCAGACAGTGTCTCCGTGAAGGAATACATATCACAGAACATCTTCCTGAAATATGTCGGGCGAGCGGCAGAAATCGTCCTCTTCCTCATATCGACTATGACAATAGTGGAGATTCTGGACAATAACGGATGCTTCGACTTCATACCCCAGTGGATAAAGACACGTCACAGCCGCCGCCTGCTATGGTCTGTAGCCATTCTGACATTCATCATAAGCGCAAACCTTGACAACCTCACGACAACAATAATGATGCTTGCGCTTGTACATAAGATGCTCCCCAACCGCAGACAGAGAGCAGTCTTCGCCTCTGTCATAGTGCTCAGCGCGAACATCGGCGGAGCGCTGACCGTCATAGGAGACCCTAACGGACTGTTGCTATGGCATATCGGAGCTGTCACACCAAGCCATTTCTCTGCCTGGATGGCCATGCCCTGTCTCGTCGCATGGGCTGTGCCGACATATCTGCTGTCAAGATCGCTGCCCGAGAGATTAGACCTCGAGAGCTATGCCCTGCCTTACCGTGGTGACGATACCAACCTTTCTATCTGGCAGAGAGTCCTGATGTTCTTCTTCGCCATTGGCGGACTTTGGTTCATACCAACATTCCATAACATCACAAGGCTGTCACCATTTGTCGGCGCACTGTGTGTGCTCTCACTCCTGTGGATTGTCAACGAGGCTTTCAACTGCAAGCTCGTGAGGGAAAAACAGATGATACAGGGCAGAAGCAAACTCTCCATGCAGTATGGAATGCTCCAGATGATGCTCTTCGTCATGGGCATCATGCTCGTCATGGGCATACTGACAGAATCAGGAGCAGGACTGTGGCTGGGCGGACAATGTGTCGCTGCTATGGGCGATGTGTGGACAATAGCCGTCGGGCCATTAATAGCCGGAATAATCAGTCTCGTGCTCGACCCCTTCGCCACAGCTGCTGCATTCTTCTCCTTATATAATATAGGGGGAACAGCTGAACTGGCACAGAATGGGGAGTACTGGATATCAATAGCTTATGCAACAGCTGTCGGCAGCACAATCTTCGGCATCGGATCGCTTGCCGGACTGGCTATGTTCTCAATGAAAAGCACCACACTGGGATGGTATGCACGCCATTTCACCCCGAAAGTGGTCATAGGCGCCCTACTCGGACTTGCCGTGCTCATAGCCGAGGCTATATATTTCTGACAGATATAGAACAAGCTAAAGACATCTCCAAACGGAAAAGGAACGCACAACAAGGAGCGAAGAATGAGGGCCGGCAATCAGGCACAGACTCCACGGATAACAAAATCCCATAACCAGCAGAACGGCTGACAACATACGAACGTTTTCGTTAAGCCAGATGAGCAGAGCTCATGCTTGCTTGAAAGCTCTGCCATGGCGAGAAAACGAAGACAAAGTCAATTCATAATAAAGAACAAAATACAACTACAGAAACTATAGGTGGGAACTACAAATCCCCACCACCAAAAGATTAATTATCAAGGGTTGATGTCTTATCTCATTCCACGATTCGCATCTCCAAAATTCCGAAAGACGTATGAGTTGTGTGACACGCTACGCCACTTCACCATCTTTCATGTTGATACAATGGAAGCTATCGCGAAATCTGACAGGACGTACAGAATCAACCCACATAAAACAAATCACACTATGGCAAAGATTAAGACAATAGGTGTTTTGACATCAGGCGGTGACGCTCCAGGCATGAACGCCGCAATACGTGCCGTGACGAGAGCTGGCATTTCACAGGGTTTCAACGTCAAGGGAATATACCGTGGCTACGAGGGACTCATGCATGGTGAGATAAAGACATTCACTACAGAGAATGTATCCGGTATCATCGGTATGGGCGGCACAATACTTAAGACAGCACGCTCAAAGGAATTCCTTACTGACGAGGGAAAGCAGAAAGCCTATGAGAACCTCGTGAAGGAAGGTATCGACGCCCTCATTGTCATTGGTGGTAACGGCTCGCTGACCGGCGCAATGAAGTTCGCACAGCAATTCGACATCTGCTGCATCGGTCTGCCTGGAACCATAGACAATGACCTCTATGGCACAGACAACACCATAGGATACGACACAACAATGAACACCATCATGGAATGTGTCGACCGCATAAGGGACACCGCACAGTCCCATGAACGTATCTTCTTTGTCGAGGTGATGGGACGCGACGCCGGATTCCTCGCACAGAACTCTGCAATAGCGTGTGGAGCAGAGGCTGCCATCATTCCAGAGGAGTCAACAGATGTCGACCAGTTGGCTGAATTCATGAAACGAGGCATACGCAAGTCAAAGAAGTCTTGTATCGTTATCGTGTCTGAGTCGCCTAAATGTGGCGCCCTGTACTATGCTGACCGCGTGAAGAACGAGTTCCCTGACTACGACGTACGAGTATCTATTCTTGGGCACCTGCAGCGTGGTGGTACACCTACTGCCCGTGACCGTATCCTCGCCTCACGTACCGGAGTGGGAGCCATAGAGGCCATCATGCAGGGACAGAGAAACATCATGGTGGGCGTAAGGAACAACGAGGTGGTCTATGTGCCTCTCTCTGAAGCGATACGCTCAGACAAGCCTTTCGACAAGAAACTCATACGAGTGCTTGAGGAACTGTCTATATAATACGCCCAAGGGATATTTCTCGCAACCACTCCAAAAGCGACTGGCGAGGACAACGACTCTCTCTATCGGCTGACGGTAAACAGGAAAACAAAAAAGCGGGAATGAACGTTTTCGTTAAGCCAGATGAGCAGAGGCTGAGCTTACTCAGACTATGCCATGGCGAGAAAATGAAGGTGAAACCAACCATAAAAACTTTTATGGGGGGCTTATTGCAGAGTCACATCTGCAATATGTCCCCCCATGTTCGTTTATTAGGAAGTCGGCTTATATCAGGATATTAACCGACAAAAACACAAGCATGTTTTTTCGTCCAATGATATTCCACCATGGATGAATATGCCATAAGAAGATACGTGGCAACCAGCCAACCGGCAAACCACGTCTCTCCAGAAAACGCAGAAAATATGCAAAGAAAAACTCATCATAAGATGACGGGGGCACACCACAGTATACAATCTGCAGTGTGCCCCCGTTTTTTCGAATTATGCAGGAATATTCCTATGATATACAGCAACCTGCTACCACCACAACGACTGTCCGACTTGCTTTTGTGAACGGCAAGGATATGTGGCAAAGGTCATCAGTTGGTTTCACCTTCGTTTTCTCGCCATGGCAGAGCTTTCAAGCAAGCTTTAGCTCTGCTCATTTGGCTTAACGAAAACGTTCTCATACTCCGTAGGGTCGTCAATACCGGCGTCACGCAATGCCTCCTTGCGCTCGACACATGTGCCACAGCGGCCGCAATGCTTGTCACCTCCCTTGTAGCATGACCATGTCTCGGCATAGTCAATGCCCAAGACAAGACCACGGCGCGCTATATCTGTCTTCGATATGCCTGTATAGGGAGCCTCTATCCTGATGTGCTCATATGTGCCGCGCTCCATGGCCTCAGACATGGAAGAGACGAAATCAGCACGGCAGTCAGGATAAATGGCATGGTCGCCGAAATGGTTTGCCATCATGACTCTCTTCAGTCCACGGCTCTCTGCAATGCCACATGCTATAGAGAGCATGATGCCATTACGGAACGGGACAACAGTTGATTTCATATTATCATCTGCATAATGACCCTCAGGTATAGCATCACCTCCCTCCAGGAGTGAGCTCTTGAAGTATTCATGGATGAATCCTAACGGAATGACAATATGCTCAATACCAAGGCGCTCACAATGGAGACGGGCAAAAGGAATCTCCTTCTGTGCATGATTGCTGCCATAATCAAACGTCAAAGCGAGAGCGATGCTCTCCTTGCGGTCGTAAAGAAGGGTTATGGAATCCATACCTCCTGAAACAATTATCAACGAGTCTTTCATTTTTTCTCTATTAGTCAACAGTGAGTGTCCCATATCAAAAAGGATTATCTCGCGGCTGTACCCAACGACAGCAGACACATAACCCTATGTGAGATATAGAATGCAAAGTTAATAATAAAGGGCGAGATACACAACATTATGGGCAGAAGAATTATTATCCAGATAGAATACCCACTGCCTACAATATGGGGGAAACCGGCAATGATGTGACGTATCATTAAGGTATGTGAGCACAACGACAAAACAGCTCTATGGCCGACAGTAAAAGCCAATAACCATCAGCTTCTCAACCTCTTACCATCATTATGACTGTTGCAAATATGCCAAACGTTAGCTTTTTGGGGAAAATATTTGCTTGTTTCGGAATTTTATAGTAATTTTGCACGGTAATTTGTAAATTTCTCTGAAGCAATGAATATATCTTATAAATGGCTAAAAGAATACGTTGATTTCGACCTCTCACCTGAGGAGGTGTGTGCGGCTCTGACATCAACAGGTCTTGAAGTCGATGCCCTCGAAGAGGTACAGACTATTAAAGGCGGTCTCAAAGGGCTTTACGTAGGCAAAGTGCTGACATGCGAGCAGCACCCGAACTCTGACCACCTACATATCACTACTGTGGACCTCGGTAAGGGTGAGCCACAGCAGATTGTGTGTGGAGCACCTAATGTTGCGGCTGGACAGAAAGTCATCGTCGCTGACCTTGGATGCGTCCTATATGATGGCGACAAGGAGTTTGTCATCAAAAAGTCAAAATTGCGCGGCGTGGAGTCGAACGGCATGATATGTGCCGAGGACGAAATTGGAGTTGGAACAAGCCATGATGGTATTATCGTACTGCCAGAGGACGCACCTGTGGGACAGCCTGCTGCTGAATACTACAATCTTGAGAGCGACTGGCTGATAGAGGTGGACATAACAGCTAACCGTGCTGACGCACTGTCACACTATGGCGTGGCACGTGACCTCAACGCATGGCTCGTAAGTAACGGGAAGCCTTCGACACTGCACCGCCCTGACTGTAAGGACTTCCATGTAGACGACAACTCCCTCCCTATCGATGTCACAATAGAGAACACAGAGGCATGCAAGCGCTATGCATGTGTATCACTGACAGGAGTTGAGGTGAAGGAGTCACCTGAGTGGCTCAAGGACAAACTGAACATCATAGGCCTACGCCCAATAAACAATATCGTAGACATAACGAACTATGTCATGATGGCTTACGGACAGCCCCTCCACTGCTTCGATGCAGATATGGTGACAGGACGCCATATCATAGTGAAAGACAAGAACGAGGGAAAGAAGTTCATCACACTCGATGGGGTGGAGCATACCCTTGGCGAACATGACCTCGCAATATGTAACGCCGAAGAGCCAATGTGTATAGCCGGAGTGTTCGGCGGAAAAGGCTCAGGAACATACGAGACAACAAAGAACGTTGTGCTTGAGTCGGCTTATTTCCATCCGACATGGATACGTAAGTCTGCACGTCGCCATGGCCTCTCGACAGACGCATCATTCCGCTTTGAGCGTGGCATAGACCCAGAAGGCACAATATACGCCCTCAAGCAGGCAGCTATACTTTGCCAGCAGCTTGCAGGTGGCAAAGTGTCAATGGAGATACGCGACGAGTATCCCACACCAATGACACCTGCCAAGGTATCGCTCAGCTACGACTATGTAGACTCTCTCATTGGAAAGAAAATTGGCAAGGAGACCATCAAGTCGATAGTGACATCGCTCGAGATGACAATAGACAGCGAGACAGAAAGCGGACTGGAGCTGACTGTCCCCGCTTATCGCGTGGATGTGCAGCGCCCTTGTGACGTCGTGGAGGATATCCTGCGCATCTATGGTTATAACAACGTGGAGATTCCAACACAGCTGAAATCGTCACTCGTCATAAAAGGTGATGAGGACAAGAAATACAAGATGCTGAATCTTGTGTCAGAACAGCTTGTCGGTGCAGGATTCCGTGAGATTCTCTGCAACTCTCTGACAAAGGCCGCCTACTATGACGGACTGGCCTCTGTACCGACAGAAAGCCTCGTGAATATCATCAACTCACTCTCATCAGACCTCAATGTCATGCGCGGGACAATGCTGTTCGGAGGCCTTGAGTCTATAGTACGCAATGCTAACCGCAAATATCCAAACCTCCGATTCTTCGAGGTAGGCAACTGCTACTCATACAACAAGGAGAAGCATGAGGACGAGAATCCTCTCCGTGCCTATACAGAGGAGAACCATCTCGCCCTCTGGATGACAGGCAAGCGGATAGAGGGCTCATGGATACATGCTGACGAGAACACATCATTCTATGAGCTTCGCGCCAATGTAGACAATATCTTCGCAAGAGTAGGCCTGACACCACAGATGACAGTCGTGGAGCACTCAGACTCAGACCTTTTCGTCTCTGCACTCAAAGTCATGACCCGCGGAGGCAAGGTAATATGTGAGATGGGTATCGTGAGCAGAGCAATACAGAAGCGCTTCGGCATCCAGAACGAGGTGTTCTATGCCGATATCAACTGGGCACAGCTATGCAAGGCCGTCAAGAAACATGCCGTCCATTATGAGGAAGTGAGCAAGTTCCCAGCCGTTAGCCGCGACCTCTCGCTGCTGATTGACACAAAGACAGAGTTTGCGGAGATAGAGCGCATTGCCCGTAACACAGAGAAGAAACTGCTTAAGAGCGTAGAGCTGTTCGATGTCTATGAGGGAAAGAATCTCCCCGAGGGGAAAAAATCTTATGCTGTCAACTTCATCCTGCAGGATCCAGACAAGACTCTCAACGACAAGGCTATCGACGCTATAATGAACAAGCTGATTAACAACATAAAGAAACAGCTCGGGGCTGAGTTGAGATAAGCAATTCTCTGAATACCAAATCAGAAACAAGAAAGAAACTGAAGAATAACAAAACATAAAGAGAATATACATGGGAAGAGCATTTGAATACCGTAAGGCCACCAAGATGAAGCGTTGGGGCCACATGGCAAAGACATTCACACGTCTGGGCAAACAAATCGCAATAGCAGTAAAGGCAGGAGGCCCAGAACCAGAGAACAACCCTACACTGCGTTCTATCATCGCTGTCTGCAAGCGTGAGAACATGCCTAAGGACAACATCGAGCGTGCTATAAAGAACGCTATGGGTAAAGACCAGAGCGACTACAAGGAAGTGACATACGAGGGATACGGTCCTCATGGCATCGCAGTCTTCGTTGACACTCTGACAGACAACACAACACGTACTGTGGCTGATGTACGCTCCGTCTTCAACAAATTCTCAGGAAACCTCGGCACTACAGGCTCTCTTAGCTTCCTCTTCGACCATAAGTGTGTGTTCACATTCAAGAAGAAGGACGACGTTGATATGGAAGAGCTGATTCTTGACCTTATCGACTATAATGTCGACGACGAGTTCGACGAGGAGACAGACGAGGAGACAGGTGAGACTACACTGACAATCTACGGCGACCCGAAATCCTACGCACAGATACAGAAGTATCTTGAGGAGCATGGTTTCGAGAATGTCGGAGGAGAGTTCACTTACATACCAAACGACCTTAAAGAGGTTGACGACGAGCAGCGCGCCACTATAGACAAGATGGTTGAGAAGCTCGAAGAGTTTGACGACGTACAGAACGTTTATACAAACATGAAATAATGAAATACATAAGGAGGCTAACAACCGCATGACAGACGGATGTTAGCCTCTCTATGTCATATATAAATATGTATAGGAAGGCTATACACAACAGTTTTGGATGAAGAAGGACTTGTTCTTTGTAAATGCCTGTTATCATGTGAAGAGACTCCGACAGCATAACATGCCAGTAAGATTACAGGCAGAGCAGACAGTGAGCAAGACCGTCACAAAACACGTGAGCCTATCATTTTTATCAGACAACACGGTGGTAATATTCACAACTAACCACACATAATAACATGAAGACAATCAACTATCCGACCACAGGAACATGCTCAAAGCTAATAAATGTAACTGTTGACGACAACGGGGTCATCAACAATGTTGAGTTTATCGGTGGCTGCCATGGCAATCAGCAGGGCATATCATCACTCGTACGTGGAATGAAGACAGAAGACGTGATAAAGCGACTTGAGGGCATACGATGTGGATACAAATCAACGAGCTGCCCTGACCAGCTGGCACAGGCTCTGAGAAAAATAACAGATGAGTAAGAGTATGAGATTAGCTAAGAACATTCTTTTCGGTGCATTGATGGTCATGTCAGCACCACTGACATCATGCCAGGAATCATTGGAGGAGCGTGCAGAACGCGAGGCAAGAGAGTACACAGAGAAACACTGCCCCACTCCACCACAGAATGATGTCATTACTGACAGTATCGTCTTCGACAGAAACACACGCACCTGGACACAATATCTCACATTTACAGGAATTATTGACGACGAGAAGGGTATAAGAGAGCATAACGAGGAGATACACAAATCTCTGCTTGAGTCAATCAGGCAGAATACTGAGATGAAGCGATACAAGGAAGCGGGATTCTCATTCGCCTACATATGCCGCTCAAAGAAAGACCCGAAGACCATCTTACTCACGCTGAAGTATACGCCAAAAGACTATAGATAACAAACCGCAGAGCACAAGCACAACACCCGACTGATATTATTGTAGGTAATGGGTGGCTCAAACGAAGCAAAATATCCGGCACTGACTGATGTGCACGGAAAACCATTCAAGACACAATAATACAAAAGCAAACCAAGCATGATATTCTATCTTTCTTGCACTGGAAATACCCTTTGGGCAGCAAAACAACTTGCAGAAACGATCAATGACCGTCTGACAAAAATCACAGATGTCATGGACAGCCCTTACACCCTTCACCTGAAAGAAGGCGAGAGGATAGGATTCTGTCTGCCAGTACATGGATGGCGTGTCCAGCCAATAGTAAGAAAGTTCATTGAAGACATGGAAATAATTCTGCCGCAAAACAGCGATGGAACATCCCGTGAACGTCTTATGCAGCGCATATACACATATTTTCTCCTCACATGTGGTGACAGCTGTGGCGAATATGCCGATGAATTGGAAAACGTTCTCATCTCCAAGGGATTAGAGGTCAGCACATGTTGCTCTGTCATAATGCCAGAGTCATACGTCGGACTACCATTCATGGATGTTGACCGTCCACTGCGTGAAGCTGAGAAAAAGCTTCAAGCCCGTGGTACAGTAATGCGTTTTGCAGACATCCTTGTCGACCATCGCTCCGTGCGTATGCCTATCGAGCGTGGTGCCATGCCACACCTTTACAGTCGTGTCTTTGGCCGCATATTCTACTCATGGCTTATAACAGACAGGCGTTTCCATGTCATGAAAGAACGATGTATAGGCTGTGGAAAATGCGTAAAGCATTGTCCTGTAAGCAACATGGCCATGTCAGACTCTACAGAGGAGGGTAACCGCCGTCACCCACTATGGCTACACACAGGACGTTGTTTGACATGCATGGCGTGCTACCACTATTGTCCCGAGCATGCCATTGGATTCTGGCACTTCACAAAGAACAAAGGACAATACTTCTTCGACCATAACAAAACAACCGTATGTAAATAACTATGTGGATGTTATGGCAAGCAACACAGCTGCATCACATGCAGCTTTTTTTATGAATTCAAGATAATATATATCAATTTCGAACACTGAAAAAGATAAAACATATAACCACCAACCACCAAATTAAGTTTTTTTTAATAACTTTGCATTCAGATTTATAAAAGGATTAATGGATAAGAAAAAAATATTACCAGATTATATCTTTGAGTCAAGCTGGGAAGTCTGCAACAAAGTGGGAGGAATATACACGGTCCTTTCCACCCGTGCAAAGACATTACACGACATGCTTAATGACCGGTTAATATTCATCGGTCCAGACTGTTGGGGAGAAAAACAGTCTCCATATTTCGCACCAGACCCGACTCTCCTTGAGAACTGGGAGAGAAAAGCACAAGCAGAAGGATTAAAAGTAAAGGTGGGCCGCTGGACTATACCAGGCAGCCCCATTGCTGTTTTGGTTGATTTCAACCCATATTTCGATAAGAAGAATGAGATTTATGCAGAGATGTGGGAGAAATATCAGGTTGACTCTCTGCATGCCTATGGTGACTATGACGAGGCAAGCATGTTCTCTTACGCTGCCTCGCTTGTCGTAGAGGACCTTTACATGTATCTCGGACTTTCGAGTCAAAAGGTAATATATCACGCAAATGAATGGATGTGCGGGCTTGGTATGCTTCGCATCAACAACCGTCTTCCAAAGGTCGGAACAATATTCACAACACATGCGACAAGCATAGGCCGCTCCATTGCAGGAAACAACAAGCCACTCTACGATTATCTATGGGCATATAATGGCGATCAGATGGCGTCTGAGCTGAACGTAGAGTCAAAGCACTCAATAGAGAAACAGTCTGCAAAGTACGCCGACTGCTTCACTACAGTATCAGACATTACGGCACGTGAGTGCCATGAACTTCTTGACAAACCTTGTGATGTCGTCCTGCCCAACGGTTTTGAGGATGATTTTGTCCCTAAGTCAAGCACATTCTCACGCAAGCGCAAGAATGCCCGTGAGAAGATGTTACAAGTAGCCAACTGTCTTCTTGGCCAGACATTCAGCGATGACACTCTTATAATAGGCACAAGCGGACGCTATGAGTTCCGCAACAAAGGCATAGACGCCTTCATCGAATCAATGATGCGTCTGCTGAGAGATGATCGTTTTACTGGAGAGGCTATAGCTTTTGTTGAGGTACCAGGATGGGTAGGCTCAGCCCGTGAGGATCTGCAGAAGCGTCTGTCCACAGGAGAGACATACGATACCCCACTTGATTATCCAGTGCTCACCCACTGGCTAAACAACATGTCCCACGACAATGTCCTTGACTCCCTAAAATATTACGACATATGGAATCGCAAAGAGGACAAAGTGAAGGTTGTGCTCATACCATGCTACTTGACAGGCAACGACGGTATCTTCAACATGACATACTACGATATCATCATCGGCAAAGACCTGTCTGTCTATCCTTCATACTATGAGCCATGGGGCTATACCCCACTTGAGTCGATTGCATTCAAAGTGCCTTGTATCACTACAGACCTTGCAGGATTCGGAGTATGGGCAAACACTGTAAAGGGCAGCCCGTCGGAGATTGAAGATGGCGTGAAGACCATCCATCGCACAGACTACAACTATTCTGAGGTATGCGATACGATCAAAGATACCGTAATCAAATACTCCCATTTAAGCCCATCACAGAAGAAAAAAGCCCGCACAGCAGCTGGCAATCTGTCAAAGAAAGCCCTTTGGAGCGAGTTCATAAAGTATTATCTTGATGCATACGACTTCGCTCTCCGCAAGGCTGCAGCAAGGGGATAATAGCGACTCTGGCCGGGCCACCCCATACACCCCTTGAAATGGGTAGCTGGATTATGCAACATTGATTATTGCAAGAACAAAGAACACTAAATAGAAAAAGACAATGAAAATCAGAGCAAATTATGCCAACTCACCTTCTTGGAAAGAGTTGACAGTAAAGTCAAGCCTCCCAGCAGAGCTTGAATGCCTTGATGAGGTAGCTCACAACCTCTGGTGGGCATGGAATTATGAGGCCCGTGACCTCTGGCGTTCTCTTGACCGAGAGCTCTTTGAGAAATGTGGCGAGAACCCTGTTCTTCTTCTTGAGAAGCTGTCTTATGAGCGTAAGGAAGCAGCAGCTAATGACAAGGAGATCATGAAGAAGGTCAAGAACGTCTACAAGCTCTTCACTGACTATATGAAGCAGCCTGTAGATTCTACCCGTCCTTCTGTGGCATACTTCTGCATGGAATATGGTATAAGCCAGGTGCTTAAGATTTACTCAGGTGGTCTTGGCATGCTTGCTGGTGACTATGTAAAGGAAGCATCAGACTCTAATGTTGACATGTGTGCTATAGGTTTCCTCTACCGTTATGGCTACTTCAAGCAGTCAATATCGATGCAGGGCGAGCAGATAGCAAACTATGATGCACAGAACTTCAACTCTCTCCCTGTTGTCCGCACTCTTGATCCAGCAACAGGTGAGCCACTTATTGTTGACGTTCCTTATATGAACTATATGGTTCACGTATCTGTATGGACAGCAAATGTAGGCCGCGTGAAGCTCTATCTCCTCGATACAGACAATGACATGAACTCTGAGTTCGACCGTCCTATCACACACGCTCTCTATGGAGGTGACTGGGAGAACCGTCTGAAGCAGGAGATTCTTCTCGGTATAGGTGGTATGCTCACATTGAAGAAGCTCGGTATAAAGAAGGATATATACCACTGCAATGAGGGCCATGCAGCACTCTGCAATCTCCAGCGTCTTGTTGACTATATAAACGAGGGATTGACATTCAACCAGGCACTTGAGCTCGTACGCGCTTCAGGTCTCTATACATGTCACACTCCTGTACCTGCTGGTCACGACTATTTTGACAAAGACCTTTTCGGAAAGTACATGGGTGGTTACCCACAGATGCTCGGTATCTCATGGGATGAGTTCATCGGCATGGGCCGTACAAACCCTGATGACCACAACGAGAAGTTCTCAATGTCAACATTCGCTCTCAACACATGTCAGGAGTCAAACGGTGTATCACGCCTCCATGGCTGGGTATCCCAGAAGATGTTTGCTCCTATTTGGGCAGGCTACTGGCCAGAGGAGAACCACGTTGGCTATGTCACAAACGGTGTTCACTTCCCTACATGGTGCGCCACAGAGATGCGCGCGATATACGCAAAGTATCTCAACAAGAAGTATTTCGCCGACCAGTCAAACGAGTCTTACTGGCATGGCATATACGACTGTCCAGACTCAGAGCTCTGGGCAACACGTATGACGCTTAAGAACAAGCTTGCCAAATATATCAAGGTTAAGTTCCAGGATGTATGGCTCCGTAACCAGGGAGACCCAGCCCGCGTTGTCGAACTTCTCAAGCGCATTAACCCAAATGGTCTGACCATCGGTTTCTGCCGCAGATTTGCGACATACAAGCGTGCCCATCTTCTTTTCACAGACCTTGAGCGCCTTAACAAGATAGTCAACAATCCTGAATATCCTGTGACATTCCTCTTCGCTGGTAAGGCTCACCCTGCCGACGGCGGTGGCCAGGGTCTCATCAAGCGCATCTATGAGATTTCACAGCGTCCAGAGTTCCTTGGCAAGATTATCTTCCTTGAGGACTATGACCAGCAGCTGGCACGCCGTCTCGTATCAGGTGTTGATATCTGGATGAACACTCCTACCCGTCCACTCGAGGCTTCTGGCACATCAGGCGAGAAGGCAGAGATGAACGGTGTTGTAAACCTCTCTGTCCTTGACGGATGGTGGGTTGAAGGCTATCGTGAGGGAGCTGGATGGGCTCTTCCTGAGAAGCGCACATACCAGAATCAGGGTTATCAGGACCAGCTTGACGCAGCAACCATATACAATATGCTTGAGAACGAGATTATTCCTCTCTACTACAACAAGAATGAAGAGGGATACTCAGAGGGCTGGTGCCAGGTTATCAAGAACTCCATCGCGACAATCGCTCCTCACTACACAATGAAGCGTCAGCTCGACGATTACTATGAGAAGTTCTACAACAAGGAGGCAAAGCGTTTCGCAGTGCTTGCCGCTGACGGCTACAAGAAAGCAAAAGAGATAGCTCAGTGGAAAGAGACAGTAGCAGAGCGTTGGGACGCAATCCACGTTGTAGAGGCATCATCAAACCTTCAGGATGGTCTCGCAACAGGCAAGCAGGTTGACATCAAGTTTGTCATCGACGAGCAGGGTCTCAAGGATGCAGTAGGACTTGAGCTTGTTGTCCTTAACAATGACAAGAGCGAAACAGACCGCGAGATAAAGACTGTTGTACCATTTGAGATGGTTAAGTCAGAGGGTAACCTCTTTACTTTCGAGGCTCATTACGTACCATCAAACGCAGGCTCATTCAAGGCTGCAGTGCGTATGTATCCAAAGAATGCCGATCTTCCTCACCGTCAGGACTTCGCTTACGTTAAGTGGATAGGCTAAGATATAAATAACACACTATACATGAGACCGCTATGCAAGCAAAGACTTGTATAGCGGTTTTTTGGTAATGTACACATCGTAAGTATCCACATAAAGATGCACAGGTGGGCATCAGGAGAGCAGATAATTCAATGACAATAGTCCTTAACTCCGTATTCTGAGGGTGAAGCAAGAATAGTAATACCATTATCACATCAATATTATAACAATAGGATAAAGACACGGATATGAGTTGTTTGTGTCCAGTCCGCATCAAACAGGATAATTTCTGTGTGTTTTACATCAAAAGAACATACATAAAAAGGAACATTTGCAAGATTTCGTTGTTTCCCGATGATAAGAATAATAATACAACAGGTATTGCGTTTTGACAATTTTAATAATTTGGCATCTATATAAATCTTATATTCTGAGATAAATCAAAAAAATAGAGAGATTTTAGGTTAACCAAGGAAAGCAAATGTTAATATTTGTTGTTGTGTGCGCACACAGTAAATCACACACAAAAAAACACAGTTAATAAATTTGCATATATTAAAAAAAGCATGTAACTTTGCAATCGTTATCCTGAAAACAATCTTTTTACCTTAAAAACTAATACCTATTGAAGATAAGAGCGGTTGCCTGCGAAGGTCGTCGCTTTTTTATTTTTAAAGTATTTATAGCGAAACCTGACACCAAACCCATAGCTGACCAAGGGTTAGCCACAGACGCTCTGATAGAATACGGACATATTCCTATCAGAGCGTTCTTTATTATGTGGTATGATGATAACTGCTGAGTACAGCAGCTCTCCACGTCATACTTAGAAAGAAGGATAGATTTAGAGATAAAGAGTACAACACAGTTCATCTCTATATCAAGAACACACCAGAATCTCGTCCTTACAAACCCATCATCACAAGGCGACATTACTAAGGAGCAACTGCTAATATGAAATTTTATACAAAAAATATTCACAAATTCGCTATTGGTTTTATAAAAAATTATTATCTTTGCACTACCAAAACAAGCATAAGACAGAAGCTATGGACAAGCCATTACAAGCAAAGAGCATTTTCGGTTCAGCCGCAGGCCATTTAGGCGCATTACTCGTAGTATCAATCTGGGGCACGACATTTGTAAGCAGCAAGGTGCTGCTCAATGCCGGATTGATGCCTGCTGATATTTTCTTCGCTCGCTTTCTCATAGCCTATATCTGTATGCTATCTGTTTCCCACAAGAAGATGATAGCCGACAGTCTTGGCGATGAGCTCACAATGGCAGGTCTCGGCCTTATGGGAGGCTCGCTATATTTTCTCACAGAGAATATGGCTTTGGTATATTCCACATCGTCCAATGTCAGCATCTTAGTCTCCTCCACTCCCCTTCTCACAGCCATTGTAGTATCAATATTCTACAAGAGTGAGCGTCTTACACGTCGTCAGGTATTAGGGTCGATAGTAGCATTTATCGGAGGTGTCCTTGTTGTGCTTAATGGCCAGCTTGTTCTACATCTGAATCCGGCAGGCGACACACTTGCCCTCAGTGCAGCTCTTATGTGGGCATTCTATTCCCTTCTCATGCGTCGTGTCATGGACCGTTATTCAACCGACTTTATCACTCGTAAGGTTTTTTTCTACGGCATCATAACAATCATCCCATATTTTTTCATATTCCATCCTCTTGATGTCAATCCTGAGATATGGTGCCAGCCAGTAGTGATTGGCAACGTGCTGTTCCTTGGGCTCATAGCTTCCTCTGGGTGCTATTTGCTTTGGAACTGGGTGATGCGTGAGGTCGGTGCGGTACACTCTACCAACTACATCTATCTCCAGAGTCTCATCACAATGCTGTTTGGCGCCATTATTCTCCATGAGCGCATCACATTGATGGGTCTGTCAGGCGCACTCATTCTTATTCTTGGAATGGTGGGAGCGCTTATGCGGCGCAAGTGATGCTTTTTGCTCAGCATCTGGCTCCAATGTTTGGCGTTTACAATTATTATTATTAATTTTGCAGAAGATAAGAACAATACTGTTGTAGCGGTCATGAGTAGTCCTGTCTTCTCTGTCTTCATCCACATCATTACATAGACATAAAAGAAAGCGGGACGTTGACGGCACACGAAAAAAAGCCGAACAAGAACATTACAGATGAAACAAGACACACAGAACATTTTCAGACGGTATCTGGCAGACATCATTGTGGTGTTGTCATTTGCCGCCATTTCCTTTGCCTATTTCTTTCCTGCAGTGACAGAGGGTCGCATACTCTATCGCCATGACTCATCAGCTGGTCGTGGTGCAGGACAGGAGATCTCAGCCTTCAAAGAGTCTACGGGCGAACAGTCAAGATGGACCAATGCCCTTTTCTCTGGCATGCCGACCTACCAATCAGCACCGTCATACGACAGTGCGAAGCCCCTGTCGACAGTCAGCGAGGCATACCATCTCTGGCTACCGGAGAATGTATGGTACATCTTCGCATATCTCCTTGGATTCTATATTATGCTGCGCGCATTTGACTTCAAGTGGTATCTCTCCACCCTTGGAGCCGTCATGTGGGCATTCTCCAGCTATTTCCTGATAATCATCGCCGCAGGTCATATCTGGAAAGTCATGGCTCTCGCCTATCTCCCACCGATGATAGGCGGCATACTGCTGTCCTACCGTGGGCGCTATGGTGCCGGATTTGTTGTCACAGCCTTGTTTGCGGCCCTTGAGATACTTGCCAACCATGTACAGATGACATACTACTATATGTTCATCATTGTATGCCTTGTCATCGCGTTCCTTATCGACGCCATCCGCCGCAAAGAGCTGCCACGGTTCTTGAAAGCCACGGGTGTATGCCTTGCAGCCGCTGTTGTGGCAATAATGCTTAATGCCTCAAATCTCTATCACACATGGGAGTATCAGAAAGAATCGATGAGAGGCAAGAGTGAGCTTGTTAAGAAGAACACAGCCAACCAGACCTCCTCCGGTCTGGAGCGCGACTATATAACCCAGTGGAGCTATGGTATCGGTGAGACATGGACTCTCCTTATCCCCAACACGAAGGGAGGCTCGTCCATGACCCCTATCTCCGACAGCGATGTCGCCATGAAGCATGCCGACAACAATTATATCTCCATATACCAGCAGCTGGGACAGTATTGGGGCGAGCAGCCTGGAACATCAGGTCCTGTATATGTCGGCGCATTTGTCATCATGCTCTTCATTCTCGGCATGGTGATTGTCAAGGGGCCTGTCAAATGGGCACTGATAGCAGCGACAGTGCTCTCCATACTTCTCTCATGGGGCAGGAACTTCATGCCGATGACAGATTTCTTCATCGACTATATCCCTATGTATGCCAAGTTCCGCACAGTGGCCTCGATACTTGTCATAGCAGAGTTCACCATACCTCTTCTTGCCATCCTGGCGCTGAAGAAGCTTGTCGAGGAGCGCGATGACTTCAAGAAGTATCTGAAGCCTGTGCTCTATGCCTATGCGGGGACAGCCGGCATCTGTGTCCTTTTCGCATTGATGCCATCAATGTTCTTCACGAGCTTTGTCTCCCAGGCCGAGCTGAACGCCCTCAGCCAGTTCCCGCAGGACCAGCTCCAGCCGCTTCTTGAGAATCTGAGGGAAGTCAGGCGTGCCATGTTCTCGGCAGACTGCTGGCGCTCGTTCTGGGTGATAACCATAGGCACGGCCATGCTTCTGGCCTTCGGCATGAAGAAGATCAATGCGGTATGCGCAGCATCCCTGATGACTATCCTCTGCCTCATCGACCTCTGGCAGGTGGACAAGCGTTATCTCAATGACTCGATGTTTGTCAATGCTGAGGTCCGCGACCTTCCACAACCAATGACAGAGACAGACAAGGAGATACTCAAGGACAAGAGCCTTGACTACCGTGTGCTCAACTTCGCGTCCAACACATTCAACGAGAACGAGACATCCTACTACCACAAGAGCATAGGCGGATATCACGCCGCTAAGCTGAGAAGATACCAAGAGCTTATAGAGAAGTATATCCATCCTGAGATGCAGGCCACCATGTCTGCTGTGGCTGATGCAGGTGGGGACATGACAAAGATAGCCCCGACAGCATCTCCTGTCCTTAACATGCTCAACACGAAATACTTCATCCTGCCTCTTCAGGGCGGCGCGACAATACCGATAAAAAATATCCACGCCTATGGCAACGCATGGTACATAGACAAGGTGTCATATGCTGACAACGCCAATGGCGAGCTTGATGGCATGTCGAAGCTCGACTTGAGACACGAGGCGATAGCCGACAAGCGCTTTGCCGATATCCTCGGGAAGAGCCAGAAGCAGGATGATGGTGCAGCCGTGAGCATCACGAGCTATGCCCCCAACCACCTTGAATACACTGCGAAATCGGCCAAGGGAGGCATAATAGTGTTCTCAGAGATATACTATCCTGGCTGGACAGCTACTGTTGACGGCAAGGATGTCAGTCTCGGAAGAGTCAATTATGTGCTCCGTGCCCTCAATGTAGCGCCTGGTGAGCACAAGATAACGCTCGATTTCCACCCTAAGACACTGAAAGTGACAGAGAGCATGGCATACGCAGGATACGCTGTCCTCGTCGTTGTCCTTGGTGTCATGATATTCCTGACACGCAGAAAAAGATAGCCCATGGATTTCAACCGTCATAATGGCTCGGACGAGACACGTCGTGAAGAGCTTCTGAAGAATATCGAGATGGCCCTCTCGCGTCTTTCCCTCAGCGAGTTGGAGGCTATCAGCTATGACCTCATGACAAAAGGTTACATGGACTAAGGACACATCTACACCTACAAGGCCGGCATGCGCAGTCATATTTATGGCTGTCGCAGCCGGCCTTTCCCATGCCCATATGGAAGACCATCCCCTACCCTTCTGACGCATTGACAGAGAAGATAGGCACGGCGTGCCGCCTTTGAGTGATCAGGTCAAAGCCTCATATAATCAGCCTAAAGCCCGGAGAAGAATCTCTTTTGAGTTCCTCTCCGGGCTTTATGGGTCAATTGAGCAGCATCATCTGATGCCGTCATCATCTTTCTGGCTTACGTGTCACTACTCCTCATTAGGGATGATGAGCTTATAACCTTTGCCGTGGATATTGATAATCTCTATCTGCGGGTCGTCCTTCAGATGTTTGCGTAGCTTTGTGATGTAAACATCCATAGAGCGGGCGTTGAAGTAGTTATCGTCTATCCAGATAGTCTTCAAGGCGAAGTCACGCTGCAGAATCTCGTTGGCGTGGCTGCAGAGCAGGGCGAGCAGTTCGTTCTCCTTCGTGGTGAGCTTTGTCTGCTTGTCGCCTATAGTGAGCAGTTGCTTCTGTGTGTCGAATGTGAAGTTTCCGACGCGATAGACAGAGCTCTCCTTGTTTTTCTTTCCACGCACACGGCGCAGTATAGCCTCAACACGGAACACAAGCTCTTCCATGGAGAAAGGTTTGGTGATGTAGTCGTCAGCACCTATCTTGAATCCCTCGAGGATATCCTCTTTCAGCTGCTTGGCGGTGAGGAAAATGATAGGCACGTCAGCATTAGCCTGTCTGATTTCCTGTGCGAGAGTGAAACCGTCTTTCTTAGGCATCATGACATCAA
Source organism: Hoylesella loescheii (assembly GCA_021531755.1). Taxonomy (GTDB): domain Bacteria; phylum Bacteroidota; class Bacteroidia; order Bacteroidales; family Bacteroidaceae; genus Prevotella. Next base: position 36,490 of record JADYUK010000018.1, on the reverse strand, counting down.
GGATGCAGATATCATACTTCTGCTTCATGAAAGCGCGGTATCCGGCTTCGCCATCAGGATAGAGTTCAGCACTGAAGCCTTTAGCTTGAAGGTACTCACGGAGAAGCATGCCGAGGTTCTCATCGTCCTCGCATAGCATAATTTTGATGTTATCGTCCATAGTCTTGTTGGTTTATGTGTTATTAATATTATTTCTGTTTATGTGTCTCTGGGATGTCATCAGTGGTTATACGCATCATCCTTCATGAGCGGCAGCTGTATTGTGAATGTTGTTCCCTCGCCCACGGCAGACTCGACCATTATGCGTCCCTTGTGCAGGTCAATGATTTTCTTCACGTAAGCGAGTCCGAGTCCGAATCCCTTTACATCGTGTACGTTTCCTGTATGTACGCGGTAGAACTTGTCGAAGATTTTCTTCAGAGCCTCTTTCTTTATGCCGATGCCAGTATCCTGTATAGACAGGTAGACATGATGTTCATCGTTCCATGTCCTTATGAATATGTCGAGAGGTGCGTCGGGCTTGGAGTATTTCACCGCATTGTCCATGAGGTTGTATATGGCGTTAGTGAAGTGTACCTCGTCGACATATATCTTTGACTCTATGGCCTCTATGTTGGTATATATCTTTCCGCCGGTATGCTCTACTCTCAGCTGGAACGACTGCTGTGCGTTCTCAACGAGGTCGTTGATATCGAGTTCCTTCTCCTTGAATATTGCCTTCTTCTTGTCGAACATAGACATCTGGAGGACTTTCTCTACGAGGAACCTTAGTCGTTTTGACTCATCGTTTATGACACCTCCGAGGTGCTGCATCATTGTCGGCGACTTTGGCACGGTGCTGTCGCTGAGCATCTGCGCTGCGAGTGATATGCTTGAGATAGGTGTCTTCAGCTCATGGGTCATATTGTTTATGAAATCGTTCTTTATCTCTGTCACTTTCTTCTGTCTGAAGATGGTGACGACGGTGAATATGAATGTTATGAGCAGGACAATGATGAATATCACTGAGGGCACCACGAAGCGCACTGTCGAGAATATATACTTGCCCATATCGGGGAAGTGTATATGTACGACGCCCATTTTCTGTTGTGGGTCATTGCGGAAGAGAACCTGTGAGTAGCTTCTCTCTGCTCCGTCCTCGGTATAGTCGGGGCATCTGTAGACTTCCCTTCCGTCCTGTGTTGTGACGCTGAAGTGGTATGGTATATCGATGCCATTGTTCATCAGCTCAGCCTTGAGGTCCTGGTCGAGGAGCTTGAAGTTGATTCTCTCCTTCAGCGGTTTGTCCGATGCTGAGTATAGCAGCGCATAGACGACCTCGTCGAGGAGGGCTTTCTGGTAGACATAACGGTTGCGTACAATCTCCTGCATCGACTTTGATGTCTGTGTCATCTGTGTTCTGTCGTTGCGCAGTATCATCGCCTTGGGCAGCTGTGACGGCCGTGCTGTTATTGTCCTCAGCTCGAACGATGAGTATATCGTTCCGTCTCTTCCTGTCACAGCATACTGTGTTGAATGCTGGACATTACTGTTATGCATCCCGTTGGCGTTTGATATGGAGTCTTGCAGTAGAGCCTGGCGCTCAACCTTGTTGACATCTTTCTCAAGGTATCGTAGTGTCTCGTTGAGCTCAAGGTTGCGCGAGGCCTGATAGAGGGCGCGGTTGACCGACTCGTCAAACTGCTCGCGCTTCATATTAACCATCTCACGGGCATATATCAGCTGCAGGTAGAGCAGGCCGAGGAATGACATTCCCATGATGATAGCTATGGTCCATATAGTTGCTTTCTTCATTTTCGCTGTGTTCCTTTCTGTGGTGCAAAGATAATTAATATAAGATAACGGACAGCAAAAAAGTTAAATTATTTGCTGTCCGTTTCGTAATTTTAACCAAAGAAACCGTTTATAATTAACAATAATGAATTATAACGCATTTTGGTTATATTTATCTAATGTTGTCGCCCTATTCTCCTGAGCTTCCAGCCTGTAGCCTCTGTGTCATCTACACGAATGGCCTCAGAGGGTGACGAGCCGGTGTTCAGCAGGCTGTTGTCAGAGCCAGGGGAGGTATCATGCCGCTTTCTCCCTTATGCCATGCTGTAGACGATGTCCATGATGCTCTTAGCGAGGGCGTCGGCCTCGTCCATGGTGTGAGCCTCACTGTATACGCGTATGATAGGCTCTGTGTTTGATTTGCGCAGATGTACCCATCTGTCAGGGAAGTCGAGCTTCACGCCGTCGATGTCGTTGACCGCTACATCTGGCTTTGAGGCGTACATCTCCTTCACCTTTGCCAGTATGGCGTCGACATCTGTCTCTGGTGTGAGGTCGATTCTATTCTTTGCTATGAAGTATTCAGGGAAAGTCTTTCTCAGCTCAGAAGCTGTCAGTCCCTTCTTCGCGAGCGACGAGAGGAAGAGCCCTATACCTACGAGGGCGTCGCGTCCGTAGTGGCTGTCAGGGTATATCACTCCGCCGTTTCCCTCTCCTCCTATCACGGCTCCTGCCTCTTTCATCTTTGTTGTGACATTCACCTCGCCCACGGCAGCCGCGGTGTATGTGCCGCCATATCGCTCTGTGACATCACGCAGGGCGCGTGTCGAAGAGAGGTTGGAGACGGTATTGAGCTCCGGGTGGCCTTCCTTCTTTGCCATCTCAGAGAGGATATAGTCGGCAACAGAGACGAGGGTGTATTCCTCTCCGAACATCATGCCGTCCTCACAGATGAAAGCGAGGCGGTCGACATCAGGGTCTACGACAATGCCAAGGTCATACTTTCCTGACCTCATCTCCTGCATGATGCCCTGCAGATTCTTCTCCAGAGGTTCAGGGTTATGGGCGAAATCGCCGTTAGGCTCCTTGTTGAGGAAGGTGTATTCCACGCCGAGGCGGTCGAGCAACTGTGGCAGAATGATGCCTCCGACGGAGTTTATGGCATCGACACAGACTCTGAAACGTCTCTCTCTGACTGCCTCTACATCGACGAGTGGAAGGCTGAGGACGCTCTCCACGTGTCGCTCGTCATAATGCTCTGCTGTCAAGTGGCCGAGGTGGTCGACATCGGCATACTCGAAACTCTCTGCAGCGGCTATCTCCAGCACCTCCTTTCCATCGGCTGCGGTCAGGAACTCTCCGTTCCTGTTCAGCAGTTTCAGTGCGTTCCAGTGGCGTGGGTTGTGCGATGCTGTTATTATTATGCCTCCGTCGGCCTGTGCCATTGTGACGGCGAGCTCAGTCGTTGGGGTTGATGCGAGTCCGATGTTCACGACATCAAAGCCCATTCCCATGAGCGTTCCGCAGACCACATTGAGCACCATATCTCCCGAGATACGTGCGTCGCGGCCGACTACGATACGGTTAGTGGGTGTGTAGCTCTCGTCGGCCACGGTCGATTTGCGTATGAATGTGGCGTATGCTGAGGTGAACTTTACGATGTCGAGGGGGTTGAGGGTATCTCCTGCGGGACCTCCGATGGTGCCGCGGATACCAGAGATGGATTTAATGAGTGACATTGTCTTGAAAAATATAAATACAGGGTATTGGAATCCGGACCATGCGGACTCTTGCCCTTGTTCGTTATTCTTTGCGTTGGGAGGAGACTGTTCTCCTGGGCGTTTTATATCTCCTGACCAGCCTAAGGGGGCAGATGATGATGAAAGAGAAGTATGCTGACCAGCCTGAGGGGGCAGATGATGATGAAAGAGAAAGATGCAATGATGTGCAGAATGCCTGGGGCTATTCTCCACACCGTTGCATCTTCCTGTTTATTGTGGTATGTGTCAGAGCCCTCGTTCGTACGTCAGCTCATAATAACACGGGTATGTGTTTGCCGATGCATAGTAGTGTCCCTCTGACGAAGGCACTATGATGTTCACCTTGGCTATCTCCTCGTCAGGTTTCTCCTGGCGGCCTACATTGACATATCTGAGCGGCAGCAGCCATCCGCTCGGCACTGAGGTGCTGCTGTATGCAGCAGCCATGACGCTGCTACCATCGACGAATGTTCCTGTGAACGTGCCGTAATAGTTTGTCACGGTCATCTTGTCTGGTATGTGCTGGAAGTATATTCCGTTGTTTGTCAGCTGCAGGGTGTCCTCAAGTATGTTATACTCATTGAAGCGGCAGAGGACTGTTGTTGTCTCTCCCGACTCTATCTTCGAGCCGCATCCCTGTCTGACTATCTGCATATACACACCGCTTGTCTCGAAAAGGACAAACTCGTTCTTCTCGACATCGGTCTTGTAGCCGGCGTCCTCAAACTCCTTCTCTGTGATTACCGTGATAGGTTTCGGGAACAGCTGCTTGGCTGTTGAGAGGTTGTAGGCGATAAACTGTGATATCGCGGCATCCTCCTTCTTTCTCTTGTCGGCGTATGTCTCTGTATCGCTACAGCTCATCATCGATGCGAGGATTGTGGCGAGACACACGAGGGCGAACAGTTTCTTCATTATTTCCGTTTATTATCAGCTATTATTAAAGGCCGGGGTGGAGACTTCAGCGGCGGTGGCTGATGTCCGCGCTGTGCCTTCCTCCTGACATGGGCCATTGTTTTTGACACACATGCCAGCAGGCCGCAATGTCCTGTGCCACTGTGCACAATCGGCATGTCTGTGCAAAATTACTAATTATAAATGATATTCTCGGCCTGTATTATGATTTATTAGTATTTAAAATCTTTTATTGCACGTTTGACTATTTCCTCAGCCTTTTCGAGCGAGCAGTACAGTCTGCCGCCTGAGGCATTGAGGTGTCCGCCTCCGTTGAAGTACTGCTCTGCCATCTTGTTACAGGGGAAATCGTCGACAGAGCGCAGGCTGACCCACACGAGATTAGGCTTCTCGGTGTCTTCCCTGAGTGATATCGAGAGCTTCATGCCCTTCACCTGAAGAGGCATATTGACCAGTCCCTCGGCGTCGCCCTTGATGTAGTTGTAGCGTTTCATATCCTTGCGCGATATGGTGAAGTATGAGGCCCGTCCGTCGTCTGACACGATGAAGCGTGACAGGATATCGCCCCACAGCCTCATGCGGCTGACAGAGAAGACCCAGTAGACATTGCGGTAGATGCGGTCCTTGTTGATGCCTTTGGCCAGCAGGCGCGCTATGACGTTGTACACCTCGGGCGATGCGCTGTTATATGTGAATGCTCCCGTATCGGTCATCATGCCACAATATATGCATGTGGCTGTCTGGCTGTCTATGCCATCATATCCGCCGAGGGCGTCGATGATGTGGAAGACGGCCTCGGACGTGGAGCTCATGTCGGGGAATGAGAATGTCACGCGGCTGTCCACCGTGGGGTTCAGGTGGTGGTCAATGAGCACCTTTGGCGCTGCGGCCGTGGCGAGAGGCTTCATCATATCGTCGCCGACGCGGTCTATGCCGTTATAGTCGAGACAGAAGATGAGGTCAGAGATGCGTATCAGCATTGACGCCCGCTCGGGATGCTTGTCGTATCTTACAATATCCTGTGTGCCTGGCAGCCACATGAGGAAATCGGGATAGGCGTCGGGGATGACAATCGTCACCTCCTTACCGAGAGATTTCAGATAGCGCGACAGTGCCAGTGATGAGCCTAAGGCATCGCCGTCAGGACTGCGGTGGCATGTGACAATAATACTCTGAGCCCCGTCAATCAGATGGCGGAGCTCAGAGAGTTGGTTTTCATCGAGTTGTTTCATTCAATGTCTTTTGAGCCTGGCAAGCCTGCTGGAGGCATAAAACCTGGCCACCACAGTGGCTTTCCCTGCTGACTGTCAGGCTGATGTGTCAGACTCGCATATGCCATGTCGCCTCTGGCGCACATGGCATACGGGTCTCACGGTTTGTTCTTTCTTTCATTTTGCGGCTTTCTCTGCCCTGGCCGTCGGCATCCATCCCCCGGCCTGTGGGCTCTGTCCGTCATGGTTGTCCCATGCGCGGTGGAGCCGTCATGGTGGGTCTCACCCACGGTCACTCTTATCAGAAGAGCTTTGCAGGGTATACGCCTTCCTCGACGAGGCCCTTTATGCGCTCTACTGTCTCAGGGCGGTCCTCAGAGTAAGTCACGCCGAACCATTTGCTTGTCGTGTCGAGCACCTTGCATGTGGCTGTGCCCTCGGTGATGAGTTTGTTGACCATGAGAGGGATGAAGAATTCTGACTTGAGGTTCTTCTGGTTCTCAGGGTCGGCAAGGAACTCCTTGAAGTACTCCTCTGAATAATCGAAATAGTCGGGTGTGAAGCCCCACATGTTCATTGACACAGGAGTGTTCTCTGATATCTCTACCCACTCGCCATCGTCCTTGTTGTCAGCCCTGTAGGCCACCTTTCCGTCGACACGAGCTATCTTTGTGCGCTCCACACATGTTGTGAGGCATCCCTCATCATTCTTGGAGCATATACCACGTGATACGGTGCCATTCTCCGAGAGGGTGTTTGCGACACGGAATCCCACCATGGCATACTGTCCGCGTGAGCCCTCTGGAAGCTCGCTGAGGAACTTTCCGATAACGCGGAAAGCGTCACGGTTGTAGAAATCATCACAGTTGATGACACAGAAAGGCTCCTTGATGACATCCTTGCCCATGAGGACTGCATGGTTTGTGCCCCATGGCTTCTGGCGTCCCTCTGGCACAGTGAATCCCTCTGGGAGGGCGTCAAGGCTCTGGAAGCAAAGTTCACACTTCACCTTACCCTCATACTTTGACAGAATCTGTGTACGGAACTGCTCCTCAAAATCTTTGCGGATGACCCATACAATCTTGCCGAATCCGGCCTCTATGGCATCATATATACTATAGTCCATAATTGTCTCGCCATTGGGGCCGAGACCATCAAGCTGCTTGAGGCCGCCATAACGGCTTCCCATACCTGCAGCGAGAAGAAAAAGTGTTGGCTTCATAATTCGTGATAATGCTTATAGATTGTTTTTTAGTATTTCGATGCAAAGGTAGCAAATTATTTTTATATATAGGTATGATTTCTGCTGTTTTTTTGTCTTTTCAGACAGATATGCCCGCTGTGCATGGTTTGGGCGGAATGATTTAGGCTTCAGCATGGGACAAAAGGGGGATTCATGACAGCGAGATGGTGCCGGCGACTACCGCTGACTGATGTCACGCGACAAGGACCTCGGTCAAGGGTTGTGCACACGCACTGGCACATGGCATGGCAGGAGAATGCTCGTTTCTATACATCCAAAGAATGGGTCGGACACACGCACTGGCACATATAATGGCAGGACAATGCTCGCCACTATCCATCCCAGGAATGGGCCGGGCACATGGACTGGCACATGGCAGAGAAGAGCGCCGGAGGTTTCAGATTGTAAGCCCAGGGAGGATGTTTGCTTACAATCCGCATTGCGCATACGTCAGAAAGACAAGAAGTACTGGATGAGCGCGCAAGGGATACTGTTTGACGTCATCATACAATACGAATGAGACGCTAAAAGGCACTACTTACAGTCAGTGATTCATGCCTACTATCCTGCGACGGAGCGGAATGGGGCGGGGAAAGGCCCTCCTGACCGCTGGCTGTAAACGGAGTAAAGGTGTGGTTTATGGGTCTGCAGGGACTCATAGGGGATAAAAGTGGGTTGAGAGCGAGAGGTGGTTCCAATATCACGGGAGCATCTGATGCGCTCAGACCAGAGAAATGGTATGGCACGAGAGGACATGGGGATGGACGAAGAGAGATAAAAAAGCATAAAATATTTGCACAGCATAGAGATTTTGGTTACTTTTGCAGATGCGCTGTGCGGCATAAGGCAACGTCAGCCACACGGCTTTCCACATGAGACCTGCATAACAAGACAACAAACACGACAATGAGAAAAACCATCATACTGACAACAATCATGTCTGTCATAGCGGCCATAGCGCTCCATGCCCAGCCTGACGCCGGAACGTTCTCCGTCACCCCCCGCATAGGCGTGACACTGCCTGATATCACGGGGAACCCACAGGCATACATAGCCACATCAGGTCCTGCACCTGAGTACAAGACTATCGCGGGAAGCACAAGCGACTCGCGACGCACTACAGGATATTATTTCGGGTGCGACGCATCATATCAGCTGACAAGTCTGATAGGTCTGTCGGCTGGTGTCGGATACTCGTTCCAAGGCACTAAGTATGAGGATTTTGAATTGGGCGATGCTGTCTCTGAGGACAAGCCGTCGACAAAGATTTGCGACACGAAGCTCGACCTGCGCTACATAACATTCCCCATAACAGCGAGCGTCTATGTTGCCGACGGACTGGCACTGAAGGCTGGCATACAACCTGCCATATGTGTCGGGAAGGATATAAAGTCGAAGATTGTGTTTGCGGAGAGCGGCATGGACTACGAGAGCGAGTATGAGAGAATCAGTGGCTTTGACCTGTCGGTTCCCGTCGGGTTGTCATATGAGTACGAGAATGTCATCCTTGAGGCGCGATACAACATCGGGCTGACTGACACATACAAGAAGAGCGACAGCGATATGGCAAGCGGCGTGAAGCCAACGGCTGATGGGGACAGGAAACACAAGAACAGTGTCATCATGTTCACCGTAGGCTACAAATTCTCGTTCAGATAACCTCACACCGCGCTCGCGGAAGACTCCTGACAGCGGGGGAGCAGCGATATTGACACCGTGAAGGGGGAAAAGGAATAACGGCAGACAGGGTTTAGGATTCGCCCTGCCTGCCGTTATCTATGTCTGCTGACTCTCCCTTTATGGCTCAGAAGAACTTCACCTCGGCTATAACCTGAGAGCCTACCGCGGCATTAAGCTTGTTCTTAAGCTCTGTGCGCATCATGCCGATATCAGCTCTCAGCGCGGGATTCGTTATCTTCACCATGAGTGTCTGGTTACGTATGAACTTCTGTCCGGTGTATCTCGCCACGATAGGTGGCACGACATCATCCCACGCACTGAGCAGACGGCGCTGCAGGAGAGGTGTCTCAAGACCCTGCTGGCGCAGCACCTCAAGGACTATGTCGTTGGCTATCTTCTCTTTTCGTCTGAACATAAGGTCATTGTCTTGATGTGGCAAGCATGTATGCCACACCAGTTTCTTGGATATCTGTTGGGGGGATGTAAGGTTTATGTATATGTGTCGCTGCCCGGTATGCGGACTGCAAAAGCTGTCGCGCTCAATTTTGAAGAATGGGTATGCGGCGAGACTGTTATCCATAGTACGGTCATGAAAGCCTGGCTAAGGGTACAGATACAGCCCCTGCCTGTATCATTATGCCACAAACGGCAAGCCAACAGGCTCATAGCCGGGAGGCTCACTGTATCTTCCCGTCGCTGACATGGAACAGCTTGTAGTCGAGGGCAGCATGGCTCAGGATATCAGAGAGGTGGTCGCGGTTAGTGTCTGTTATGAATATCTGCCCGAAATCATCACGCGACACTATGTCGACAATCTTCTCCACACGGGCCGAGTCAAGCTTGTCGAAGATATCATCAAGCAGGAGTATGGGCAGAGTCTTGCTCGATGTGTTCCGCAGGAACTCAAACTGTGCCAGCTTGAGCGCTATGACGAAGGTCTTGTTCTGCCCCTGACTGCCCTCGCGTCTGAGAGGGTATCCGTCAATCATCATCTCAAGGTCGTCACGGTGAACGCCGTGGAGCGAGTAGCCTACGGCACGGTCCCTCGGCCTGTCACGCTGTATGACATCAAGCAGGGGGCCACGCTGGCAATGTGAGATATAGCTGAGTCCGACTGTCTCGTGTGAGCCTGATATCTCGTCATAAAGACTGTTGAACACAGGCAGGAGGTCTCTGACGAAAGCGTCGCGGTACTTGTAGACCCTCTCTCCCTCCATGGCCATCTGCTCCTCCCACAGCTCCATGAGGTGTATGTCAGGCTCTTCTTCCTGCTTGAGGAGAGCATTGCGCTGCTGCCACGCTGTGTTATAGCGCGTCAGGATATCAATGTACTCCGGATGACACTGGGATATGACAATGTCAAGCAGACGCCTCCTCATATCGCTGCCTCCGTCAATGAGGGCTGTGTCCGACGGCGACACCAGGATAAGAGGCAACAGTCCGATATGCTGTGCAAGGCGTTTGTACTCCTTGTTATTACGCTTGAAGTGTTTCCGCTGCCCACGCTTCATGCCGCAGTATATGCGCTCCTCTGTCCCGTCCTCCGAGACATAGCTGGCATCGAGGACAAAGAAAGGCTCGTCATGACACAACAGTTGGGAATCGGGGACAGCATTCTGACTCTTGCAGAACGACAGATAATAGATGGCGTCGAGGACATTCGTCTTGCCCATGCCGTTGCTGCCGATAAGGCAATTCAGCTTCGGCGAGAAATCCAGCGACGCCTCCCTGATATTCTTGAAATTAATGATTGACAGCTTATTGAGTATCATTTTCAGTCGATTTTCACGCAAAGTTATGGCTTTTAATCGGAAAAAACGAAAAAAAACGGTAAGAAATTTCAATATCTGAGATAAATTAAGTAATTTTGCGACGCAATTGTGTGCATACTCACCGTGCATAGAAAAACGAATAAAAATAAAAAGAACAAAATATAATGGCAACAAACAAAAATCAGCAGACTCCAACACAGGAGTCTATCTCTAAGCTTGAAGCCGGAGTGCTCAAGTACAAGAAAGTTATCAGCATCTCTGTCGTAGCAGTAATAGTTGTTGTGGCAGGATTAATTCTTCTGAACACACTTTACCTCAAGCCACGCCAGGCAGAGGCAAGCACAGCGCTGGCAAAGGGTCAGGAGCTGTTCGCACAGCAGCAGTATGAGGCTGCTCTCAATGGCGACAAGACAGGATATATCGGATTCCTCAAGGTCATCGACCAGTACGGATGCACAGACGCCGCTAACCTCGCCAAGCTTTATGCCGGTCTCTGCTACGCAAACCTCGGCAAATGGAACGAGGCAGCCGAGCTCATCGGCGACTATTCTGCCGGCGACGACGCTATGGTATCACCAGCTGCTGAGGCCGCACTCGGCAACGTATACGCACATCTCAACAAGATTGACGACGCTGTAAGCTGCCTGAAGAAAGCTGCTAAGATGGCCGACAAGAAGGTGGAGAACGGACACAGCGTATCACTCGCACCACAGTTCCTGCTCCAGGCTGGCATTCTCCTTGAGAGCCAGGGTAAGACAAGCGAGGCTCTTGAGATATACGAGAAAATCAAGAAAGACTACGTCAACTCTCCTGTTCGCCGCGATATAGACAAGTATATCGAGCGCGTAACAAAATAAAGAAACATAGCTGACAGGGAGTAAAGAAGCTCTGCCGAGGCCAAAACAGCACAGGATGTCCCAACCACCTGAATGGAAAGACAGACGTGCTGAAGCTGATTGGCCGGAAAAAGGAAGCAGGCTCTTTTGCTCCCTGTCATCATTTTTCACAAGTGGAAGAACGTCTCTGATGCCGATACTGGGCCTTCTCAGTCAACGGCATTGGAAACAGACGATGGCATCCAGCCATCATATATAACAATATGGCAACAAGAAACTTTTCTGAATATGACCGCACGAAAGTGCCTAACGCCGAGAACATGTGCTTCGGAATTGTCGTGTCAGAACGTAATCCAGAAATAACAGAGTCTCTGCTCAAAGGTGCCGTGGAGACACTTGAGAGTTACGACGCACTGCCCGAGAATATCCATGTGAAGCGTGTGGCAGGAACATTCGAGCTCGTCTACGGGGCACACCAGATGACTCTCAACGACGGATATGATGCCGTGATAGCATTGGGAGCCGTCATAAGGGGAGAGACACCTAACTTCGACTGCATCTGCAACGGCATATCAACGGGATTCGCACAACTGAACGCCACAAGCGCCGTGCCCGTAATATTCGGAGTGCTGACAACAAACACAATGCAGCAGGCAATAGACAGGGCTGGAGGAAGATTAGGCAATAAAGGAGAGGAATGTGCCGTCGCCGCTATAAAGATGGCAAAATTCTAACCACACATAAAATCAATAACCGAAAGGATATGATCCTACACGAGATACTATCTAAATACTCTTTTGACACCATATTCGGCGAACTCGTCGATATGATGCCCGATTTGAATCGTAAGCGTCATGAGATGAATGAGGCTTACGATTTTCTTTTGACACAACAACCAGTGGCGTCAAAGAAGCGCATAACATACCAACTCATTGACGCACAGGACAGCGATGACTGCTTCGTGGGGGCTGAGGACAGATGCTTCGAGGCACAATGGAATGTCATAACAGGAAAAGAGGTGGTCGTTGACAACGACATTGAGATAACAGAGATGGAGATAGCCGTGAACAGCTTCTTCTGCATCCTGCTCATCGGATTCTATCCACGACGATTCGAGTCTCTGCATAACGACCTGGTCGAGATGATGGCGTAGGCCGTTTGACAACGGCAACGGCTGCAGAGGAACATACAATCTGGCTGGCAAACGGGGATAATGTGCCACAAAAGGCAGCAGACCTCAAACGCCGCCCTCGACAATTCTGAGGCCGTGCCGGAGACAATGTACCACAAAAGGCAGCAGACCTCAACCCATAAGACAGAAAGACATAGAAAGACACAGAATAATGAGAACCATACTGTACATAATGACAGTGGCAGCGATACTCTGCTCATCATGCAAGGAAAAGGAGCAGAAGAAGGACATCATCGTGCCACCACCAACAGTGGAAAAAACTACCGCACCGTCTGAGATGCAGACAACAAGGCAGCAAAGGGATGTCGAATGGCTCGGTGCGACATACAAAGTGACCATCGAGCGCTCTGCGGACAAATCACTGCCAAAGGCATACGACGAGAACGGGAATGAATACTACGACAACGCAATATCACTGCGCATACAGCGTGAGGACGGCAGCGACGTCATGAACAGGACGTTCACAAAAGAATACTTCAAGCAGTATGCTGGCAACAACAGCATGGTGAAGAGCGGAGCGTTGCTCGGAATTGTGCTCGACAAGGTAGCGGATGGGAAGCTCATCTTCGCAACATCAATAGGCTCGCCGGAGATAAGCAGCGACGAGTTCATACCCCTCATCATGGCTGTAGACAGATTCGGGAACATCAAAGTCAGCCTCGACACACGCTTGGACAGCGGAAGCGACAAAGAGGATGATAAAGAGATGATGGACGACGAAGGGGTATGATAACTCCAGCAACGTACAAGGACATCAAGCCGAATGCCATGGGCTTGCTCAATGGGTGAGGCGCGAATTATCGGGCAAGCGAGTACAGAGATAAGCTTACATTGAGCCATACCGAGCGCTGCTCGGTATTCAAAGAAATAGAAGGCAGCAGATATCCGGACGAAACAAATCGTAACAGAGGAAGCCTCTATTCATATCCCACCAGATAAATGAAGGCTGGAAGGCTGTACCGAACGATGCGTTTGTAGCCGCATTGGCTGTCCAATAACACTATCGCAACTCATCCTGAAGCTTCACCTGACAACAATAAACCGCAATAAAAACATGCCGGAAGTATGGTCGTCTTGCAGAAAAGCATAGACCATGACTTCCGGCATTTTATTATAATTGAGAGGATAATCAGCGGCTGACAGTTCAACAGTATCAGCAAGACACAGTTGTATAGTCTGCCTGACTATCATCTCTTTAACAGAAAGCAGAGGGTTTTACCCTCGGTGTATGCACTGCATCTGTTCTTTCCAGTCTTAGTGAAACAGAGGCGTTCAGTCCATGCTGTCTCACCATTAGAGTCGAGGAAGACGAAGTCTACACAGAAATCATACCACAATCCTGTCTCTTCACCATACCCCTTCACTGTGTAGCGGAACTCATTCACGATGTTAGGGATATGGGTGGAGTTGTCTCCATCTTTATCGACCCATACCCCTGTGCCGTCCTTCCGGAACGTCCAGACATAGCTGTCAGGATTGCCAGTGGGTTGGTGTGTAACAACATCGACTTCATCAGTATTCCAAGAGCCAGTAAGGAAATTGGAATAATCCTCAGTATCAAAATCATCATTGTCACCGCATGAAACCAGAGTAAAGGCGGTGATGAGCATGACCATCAATGCGATCAGCTTGAATTTCTTATTTTTCTCCATCTTTATTAAATTTATATTGGTTTGTGTATAATTGATAAATAGGTGTACACAACTATTCGATAGCTCGGGCAAGCTTCCTTCAGGTTTACATCAGCAGCTTACTGTCTGTCTTCCAATGCGAGCATTGTTGCGCGGCCATAACAACCACACAGCAGGGACATAGCACAGTCCGAGCAGGAGGGAGATGGCTGTTGATGACATCCCGAGCCATGTAAAGTTTTCAATGAGGCGGGTCAGTCCCCATACGAAGCGGCCAAAGAAGACGAGAAGTATGACAGCAAGAGACAGGTGCTGGAGTGGCAGACGGGACATGTCGCCAGTATAAGAGAGCCCATAGCATGCAACGGCAAGGAATGCCGTGGCAATCATTATCGTGAGGATGTATGGCAGGCTGGCATCCACATGTGACAGCTCTGCCATCTTCGAGTCAATACCATAGAAGCTGAATGCCTCGTCGAGGAAAAGGAGACAGGCTAAATGGCCTATCCAAAGAAGGATATTCAGCATGACTCCAAATCGTACTATTCCTTTCATAAGCTTAATGTTTGTTTTTACAATCAGAAATAACATTCTCCATCAATAATCCTACACCTTATTGCGGGAAGGGTACCGGACAGGGAGGATATGATGGATAGGGGGTGACGTGACAGAGAGCCTCTAAAAGCCTCTGAGGCACTTTTGCGGAGAGCGTCAGGCTCAAACTGTCAGCTCTATAATGATACTCTCAGGACCTATGATGACTGATTCATAATAGCCGTCGCCTGTGGTGTGCGGCGGACTTTTCACCTCATAGCCGTCAGCCCAGAGACGATCGGTAAGCCTGTCTACAGCTTCCTCGCTGCCCAAAGCGAATGCCAGATGATGGAAACCACATGTAAGCAGGGAATCATGTGGTTCCTGGACATCTGGCCGATGCATAAGCTCAAGCAGCGCGCCATCCTGGAAATGGATGAAACGCGAGCTGAACCCTGTGGTGGGATTGTTATACAGATCTATCCTGTTCGCTTCGAAATATTTCTCTATAAACTCGCTGACAACAGCCATATCGCGCACATAAACTGCAATATGATGAATACGCATATAATCATATATATTAATTATTACTGTCCGGTAAAACTTTATGATAAGTTGCGATTCTTTTACCGGACAGCCAATATATTGTTAGAAGACACCATGGCTTAGAATTAGTCCAAGGAAAAAGTCTCGAAGAGACGCGACTGTTAAAAACCCCACCTGGAAACGAGGGAACGGAGTGACTGAGTGGTAAGGTGGGTTTTTTTAACAGTCGCGCCCCTCTGGGGCTGTGGACAAAACACTTTGATTTATAATCCGCAATTCTGTTATATTATATAGCGGACAAATTTATCGGACAGCCATGCTAACTTGCAAGAAGGGGGCTTGTTCATTATTAATGACCACTATGTCAAGGTATTTAGGATGTTTATCGGACAGTAATATATATTAATATTGTTTGTCCATATCCCACATCGTCTTGAAGGTATTCCATGCTTTGATGGCATAGCTGACGGGCAGAAAGCCTCGGGGCGTGGATGCGGATAAGAGGATGTGATGGATGGTTAAGTGATGTTGACTTCGGTTGATATACTATATACTATCTACTCAAACTGACTTTTCGGCATGACCCAACTCATGATGATATATAAGACTACCACAGGCACAACTGCTGTCATGAAAGCAATAAGGACAAAGCCTATCCTTACCAGTGTTGAGTCTATATCATAATAGTCTGCTATTCCCCCGCAGACGCCAGCCAACATCTTGTCGGCACTCTTCGTAAGTCGTTTTTTCATATCTTATGAGATGTTTAATGGATGGAAATCACGCTGCAAAGATATATAGAAAAAGTCCATCTGTCAAGTTTATGGGACAGACGGACTGTTTTTGTTACGAATAGCAATAATGGGGAT
This sequence comes from Hoylesella loescheii, assembly GCA_021531755.1. Classification (GTDB taxonomy): domain Bacteria; phylum Bacteroidota; class Bacteroidia; order Bacteroidales; family Bacteroidaceae; genus Prevotella. Next base: position 20,528 of record JADYUK010000018.1, on the reverse strand, counting down.
GAATGGAGTGACAGATGGTAGAAAAAGAACACTGATATCAGACAATATGTAAGCAGCTCATGACATGGAGATGTGATGCTCTTCTTCAACTTCTCATTTCATCTCGTGCCGTGTAGTGTGGGCGTTGCCTATGGTCAGCAGGACGGATTCTCCAGTCTCTCACGTATGGATGTGGTGTAGGTCCTGGAGACTGGCACCATGGTCTCAGTATGCTTCAATTTCAGCATGAACCCTGATGACCGGCTGACAACCCTGACTATATGCTGGGGATTGATAATATACGCACGATGGCAACGCATGAGGGGAGTGCCCTCACATGACTCCTCCATCTCCTTCATCCGCGTGCGTATCATGGCCGATGCGACATCCCCGTCTCTCATATAATGGATATGGACATAGTTCCCTTCTGAGACAGCGAAGAGGAACTCTGAGGGCTTCAGGGTGACACTTTCCTTCGTAGAACCAGAGAATGTCACTGTCTGCTCATCTTGCCCGTCGCAGGCAGCCGGTGGAGCTGACATCGTGCGCTGACGCTCCTCAAGCATTCCGTTGATACGCCATGCCTCTGCAAGCTCCTTGGCATAGAGGCGTTTCCAGTAGACATTCTTCCAATACAGGCTCATCATGAGAGACACGCCTGAAAAAATAAGCAGCAGCTTCACTATAAGGCTCCAGGAGATATGGTTGTCTACAATGTCGTTATTGACAAAGCGTGAGAGATAAAACGCCAAGAGCGGAACAACAAGAAACATATTCAGCAAGCCAAAAAAGATATTGCGCCTGACCATATAACGCATGCCTCTCTCTGGAGCCTGAGGCATGTGAAAAACATATCTCATCACAATCTCGCTTGTCACACAACTGAATGTGACAATAACTCCTATACCCGCAAGCAGGGGCCAACGCATCCATCCGAAATGCTCAAGGCCAAAGGGAAGGAATATTATGAAAAACATCGTGCTGAGCATAGCACTTATAAGTCGTTCTTTTATCATATAGCATTACATAAAGACAAGAGAGTCTGACAATGGATGCAAAATTACTGAAAATCTTGGAAAAACAGCCATTAACGAAAGCAATAATGGATGGAGAAGCGTCACTTTACTGCTCAATGCAAGCGGATGATACGATTTTGACTGGCATATTTGACCGTTTCCGGGAATTAATTATTAACGTGAGTTCGACGAATATACTTTAGAATAATTAAGCTATCTGTCATTTGAAATACAACAGTCTGTACTAGTTTGGATGGTTTCTTTGGAAAGTAGCAGTATGCAGCTATATCTCCCAGAAGGTTGACTACGAAATTGCCAAAACTTCTATGTCTTGAATGCTCAACTTGAGCAATGTTCTTCAGCTCGTCATTCACTGTCTATATTATAGCCCTCTTCCTGAGAAGCAGTTTGTCGGAGACCACTTCTGGAAACAGATGGCGCATGTGCTTGCATACCTTTTCGAGATAGAAATGCTTCAAGCAGCGATACCCTGATGAATGAAAGAGAATCATTATCACCATGATTTCCGCCTTTGACATGCGGCTTTCACGGTGATATTTGCGCTTTCTTTCTGCCTTAAACGTATCTTTTGCCCTCTGCACATCAAAAACCTTGCAAAAATCATCTGCAATACAGAAAATTTCAGTATCTTTGTCCTCGGTAATCATAGCGAAATTCTTTAGTTTCATTGTTCTTATCCACTACAAAGTTTTTCACTTCGTTCAAGGAAACTCCTAAAAATTTCGCTAATTACGAAATTCCAATGGATTATATTTCATCGAACTCACGTCAACTTACATCCATATAATAAAAACTATCGTCTTTATGGCAACTACATCAACAACATCTTCATCAACTTCTATGTTGAAAGATGAAATCAAAAGACTTGTCAAAGCAGAGTTTGAAAAGTCAATCAAAACAGTATGTTCAGAAGAAGAGCTGAAGAAAGTTCCTACTCTTTCAGAAGGCTATTCAGAGTATGTGTCAAGAATTGTAGCTGAGAAGGTTGAAAACCCAATGCGCGACAAGAAATTGACAATCCTGTACAATCACGAGAAGCACTTCCTTGATATTTTGAAGGATTACAAGGAAGAGATAAAATTCGCTTCTTCTCTTCAGGCAGAAATTCGTAAAGAAGAGTCAGCTTTCTTCTCGTCAACATTGAAAGAAGTATGCAATTCTCTCAAGGAGACACAAGTGGATCCTAAATTCCAGGCTCAATGGATTTTTGATCTCGTTTCTAGCTACACTTCAAGTCTTAGACTTTCAAGCAAACTTGCAGAAGAACATGTAATCAACCTTATTGGTGAGATTCAGAAGGAAGCTGCTGAAACAGTAAATAAAGACTAATTATGGGATTTTTAGCAGTAGTAGGTAAAGTTTTTAAAGCGTGTACGGGTCCTCTTGGTATATTGGAGGATTGGGCTACAGAGCCATTAAAGCGCTGGGAAAACGAGCGAGATCAAGCTAATCGCGACCGTGAAGTCGAAAGAGAAATTCGTCAGCAAACTGGTGTCGAAACTATTAAGTCCGAGTTGAGAAGACAAGAAGCAGAGCACAATGCCAGTCTTGAAATTCGTATGCAAACAGAGATTGCTCGAATCAATGCTGAAACTGAGCAATGGACGAAAGATCAAGAATTCCAAAGAATGAAGGATGTTGCAGAAGCAGTAACTCAATATCGCGAAAGATTAACTGAACTGCAACTCAATACCATACGTGCAATTGGCAATATGGATATTGAATTAAGAGCTAAAGCACAAGACTTGATTCTTACAAAGACACGTGAGTATAAAGCTCTGCAAGATCAATCTCAAAAGGATGCAGAAGCTGAATTTGAGCGAATTCTTGACAAATTCTCTGGTAATGAGAGAATTATGGATATTATGATTACCAATGCCCAAAAGAAGTTGGCTAGTGTAATTGATGGAACATCCCAATTCTTACTTGGCTTAAACGAGGACATTCAGAAGATGAATCACAATATAGATATGATTACGCAATCTGGTCAGGCATTTATTGATAGACAGATTGAAAGTCAATTCAATAGTCTTTCACTACCTAATGGCAATATTAAACAAATACAGTAATTAGAATGTCAATAGTAAAAAGATCACATGATGATTTACTATACATTTTAACCTTGTTATCCAAGAAAAGGGAAGAATTAATCTCCCCTTTTCTTGATAAAGATTATGAATGGATAGGTTTGTCCTTCAAGTACGAAAGAAACCAGGCTGCTTTTGACTTGGTTCGGGAGCGTTTTGTTACTCTGTGGATTGACAAACACATAACGAAAATAATTGAAGATGACATATCTGAGCATGTCCGTAACAAAACGATGGATTTGCTTTCCGAATTTATGAGTACCTCAAACTCTGAATTAGATGATTCTAAGATAAAGCATTCTTTGCTTGAAACGAAGTTGAAAGTACTTAAAACCTTACTGAATACCGAGGATCTAAATAATCAGAAGCTAAATGAATTAAGATATTCCTACGAGAAAGACAAGGCATTATTCGAAAGAGAATTCCTTAAATATGAAAGCGAAATAAGGCACTCAAATTAACTATATAACAAGTATAAACGAGCAAGAACAAAAGTTGTTTCATGAATGGTCCAAATTCCTAAATGTCACAATGGATGAATTTGTCAGTGACGGACTGTTCTTTCATGATGGATTAATGTTTAAAGGTGCTAATTGGGTCAGAACATCGTCTGGTAATAATACAGAAAATTGGGTGAATTCCCCCAGAAGACTTCTGATTATAACAAGAGATCAACCAAGTGATGATGGGGATATTTGGGATGTGAGAGGAGATACACCAATATCTGTTGATGGATGTTCTCTTTTAAAAAATCAAATGTTTAGATGCTTGATTCCATGGAGTTATGCTGCACTTCTCTTTGATAATGACGTCAATGGAATATGTCCAACTGACTCAATTACTAAGATTGGATTTTGGATGTCTGCACCGATTGCACGTATTAATTGCGGAAAAGTTGCAGGAAACAGAGTTAAAGATGGAGGCTGTCCAAGACCAAAAGTAGTTGAGTACTTATCTCAAAGCCATGAATTTATACTTAATCAAATCAGTTTATATGATGCAAATATAATCATGTGCTGTTCTGGGTATGATTCATCTTCAAATCCAGTAATAGATTTCATTAAAGAATACTATTTGACTGATTTACAAAAAGTGAATAATTATGTTTGGATCTCTAATAGACGAAAGAAAATCGTTATTGATTCATATCATTTCAGCAATTGGGGATTAAGGAGCGAGAATAATATTCAAAGTGAAGCAGAGAAAATCAGGGATAGTATTATTGAGGCAATATCCAAAGGATTCACATTTTAATCAACAACAATAGATTAACAAAAATAGTATTTGGTTCAACAACATTCAAGTGCGATAATTGTGGCGAGTATTTCGATGGTATAGCCGCAGAATTGTGTGCAACAGCTTGCATTGCTCCTGTGAAATGTCCAAAATGCGAAAGTATGCATACTTATCCAATTGGAATTCGAAATTTCATGGGTATATTAACGTGAGTTCGACGAATATACTTTAGAATAAAGTAAACTGTCTGTCATTTGAAATATCAACGGTCTGTACTCGTATGGATGGTTTCTTTGGGAAGTAGCAGTATGCAGCTATACCTCCCGGAAGATTGACTGCGAAATTGTCAAATCTTCTATGTCTTGAATGCTCAACTTGAGCAATGTTCTTCAGTTCGTCATTCACTGTCTCTATTATAGCCCTCTTCCTGAGAAGCAGTTTGTCGGATACGGACATCTCACGTTCCGGTTCAACAAAACGGTTGACTATCATCTTCCTCTGTCGCGACTCGGCATAATCCAAACAAGTTTGGCTTCTGCTCTCGCTGCTCCATCGGTTGTAGGAAACCACCTCAGGAAACAGATGGCGCATGTGCTTGCATACCTTTTCGAGATAGAAATGCTTCAAGCAGCGATACCCTGATGAATGAAAGAGAATCATTATCACCATGATTTCTGCCTTTGACATGCGGCTTTCACGGTGATACTTGCGCATTCTTTCTGCCTTAAACGTATATTTTGCCATCTGTGCATCAAAAACTTTGCAAAAATCATCTGCAATACAGAAAATTTCAGTATCTTTGTCCTAGGTAATCATAGCGAAATTCTCTGGTTTCATTGTTTTTATCCACTACAAAGTTTTTCACTTCATTCAAGGAAACTCCCAAAATTTCGCTAATTACCAAATTTCCAATGGGTTATATTTCATCGAACTCACGTTAATTAACTTTGCAGAATGAGACAGCTTTTGCCCCGAAGCTATGGCATTAATGAAAACACCACACAGAAGTATGAATTATAAGAATAAAGGAATATGTCGCTGGATTATGTCGCTGGCAATAATCACGGTGACAGCATATGCGTCTGCCGCATCTGCCTCTACTGTCGGATGGCAGACAGGTAACATCACAAAACATCAGCTATACGCCGTAAGAGGGACAATTGCGGGGGAGACACGCGCTGAATCAATTAATGATATCATACATGAGTTCTGTGCCGACACTATAAGGAAGAAAGTGCTCGCCACGCCTGGCATGGGGACAGATGGCAAAGGGAGAAAGCGGAGCGGCAAGATAGACGAGATGCCCTCGTTCCCAGGCGGACAAGAAGCTATGGAAAAGTATCTGAACGCCAACATCAGATACCCGAAGGTTGCATTAGAGAATAACATACAAGGCAAAGTGACAGTCCAGTTCATGGTAGAGAAAGATGGCTCCTTGACTGATATTGAGGTCATAAAATCTGTTGACGACGATCTGGACAAGGAGGCGAAAAGGATTATCAGCTCTATGCCAAGATGGACACCGGGATATAACAAGGGGAAACCTGTGAGGACAATGTATTACGTCCCCATAATATTCAGGATATCAGACGCGAAGAAAGACAGGGCATGCTGCGAAGCAGACTCTGCTGGGAAGAAGGAGGGACTTGTGCTCCCAAGGTATATTGTCTGCGGACGCTACTTCGCCCCAACCTCATCCACACACATCTCATTTACAGGAATGTCATTCATGGCCGTCAAAGACAAGGAGGGGCACCGCGCTTTGATCCTAATTCCATCTGACGGCAGGATACCTGAAAGTCTTCTTTCATGTGAGATTCCTCATGATAGGGTAATGAATGTCAGGGAGTTCGAAGAAGCTGCCATGACTGCGACAAGCATGTATAAGGCTACACATGCCAATGCAGGGAACAAAAACGTGCTGGCATTAGGCGAGAGACTTCCAGGGGCTTTCAGGCTGAATGACATTGACGGGAAGGTATGGACAGAAGAATCAATTTCGGGGCATGTTACGGTGATAAACTGCTGGTACTCTGGCTGCGGACCTTGCCGCAGAGAGATGGCCGAGCTTTCACAATGGAGAGGTGAGTGGCCTTCTGTCATCTTCCTCTCTGCCAATTTTGAGAGTGCGGATAAAGTGCGGGAGATTGTCAAGGCCGAGGGTTTCAACTGGACACATATATATAACGACACTTATTTCACCCAATGGGTGGGCGGTGAAGGCTATCCCCTCACCATTGTCTTAGACAAGAGCGGCATAGTACGCAACATCACACATGGCACAAACAAGGAGAAGCGCATCGCCATACACAAGATAATAGAACAGCTCACAGGCGAGTAATCATCCTTCTGCCCACGGCATAGTATGCTTTCAATATAATGCCCAAGCGAAGATACAGGATGAGATTGCAGATTTATCCTCATCTGTGTATAGAGAATATAAGATGGGACTGCAATAAGGATAAAGCCCGGATATCTCCATAACACACACGTTATCCCCCTGCTGCTCATCAGGACAGCAGGGGGATAACTGTCTTTAAGTCTACGGTTGGATAGACAATCCTATTCCTTGTGCACTACGACACAAGGAGCAGGATATCAACACACGTACGCCAACATCCGGCTATTGCTGACAGCTATTACTCATTATAAGAGCTGCATCGAATCAACCAGACAGAGATGACTGATAGTAGCAGGCTCATTTTTTTCAAAGAAGGAGAAGAAGAAGGAGAAGAAGAAGGAGGAGAAGAAGAAAGAGAAGAAGAAGGAGGAGGAAACGCTACTGTTTATTCTTTCACGTTGAAGATTGCCGGCAGCAGTCATGTAGGTATATGTCCTTCTCCTAATACTATGCAAAACCGGTGGCACTCCTCAGAGGGAATGTCACCGGTTTCACATAACGTGTTATATATTATTGTTTCGTATATCAGTTAGCTTTCTCAACACCGAAGCATACTGCATTCTTGCCTTGAGCAGCATCCTTGTATGATGTCTTGATTGTCACGACAGTGATGACATCACCGACAACGATGCCATTGTCGCCAAGGAAGTTCTTCTTGTTTGTGCCGGTCCAGTCGCCGTAGCATCCGTAGAGATAAACCTTGGCTCCTGTCTCGTCCTCGATATATACGTTGCCGTATGTGGCGTTTGCAATCTCTGAGATCTTACCTTTGAGGAGATAGAACTTGTTGTTGTCGTCGGCTGCTGCGTTGAAATCAGCGAGCGAGATGGCCTCTGCTGATGCCTCGATCGTCTCAAGAGAGCCGCTTCCTACCTGCGGATTGCCTTTGTACTCGGCGTGTTTGCCGGTGAGGGTCACGACATCACCCACCTTCACATCGCCGCTGTTGGCTGCCTTATAGACGTAAGTTGAGCCTGTGTAGTCGCTGATGTAGTATTTTCCTGCTGCCGCATCCTCTACCTTTGTCACAAGACCTGTCAGGCGGAAGACGGCATTGCCTACTTCCTTGCCGTTAAACTCGGCGATAGTAACAGGGACGATGGCACCTTTCTGTGTCAGTGTCGTCTGTGCGGTGTAATCCTTCTTGCCGTCTGTAGTGCGGAATGTGATTGTTGTCTCACGGTCGCCGCCTTCATTCTCTGCAGCGCGGAACTTGATGCATGCGTCGGTTCCCTTCTGGTCTATTGACTGGATGGAGAGCCATGACTTGGCATCTTCTGGTATCTCTACCGACACGCCCTGGCCCTTTGTGATGAGGTATGTCTCGAAGACACCGCCCTCGAGCGGGAGAACCTCGTTATATACAGAATCTACCTTGATGAGCGACTTGTTGGTCTTTATCCACAGCGCATCGACAAACTCGATGGTGCTGCCGTAGGTCTTGCGTGATCCTTCGACCGTTACCTCGTCGCCGACCTCTATGCCAAAGCTTGCCCAGTTGTAGTTGCCACTGGCATCCTTTGTTCCATAGATGTAGAGCTCGCCCGTACCGTCGTTCAGGTAGAAGTTGCCGTAGCTTGTGTTGGCTATGGCAGTGACGGTGGCAGTGACGCGGTAGGTCTTGTTCTCGATGCCGGCTATGACTTCGGCACAAGTTGCGTTTGTCACGCCTTTCACGCCCTGCATGACATTGATGTGCTGAGCCTCTGTACCTGATACGAGGAGAATCTCTGCGCTGCGTCCGTCAACGGTTGGTTCGGCTGAGAAAGTCACTTGTGTTTCGCCTGCAGTACCATGGTCAGCGCTGACATCCAGCCATTCGTCTGTATTGGAGTCAATCTCTAACTGCCAGTCGCCTTTGGCGTTGACGGTGATTGTAGTGCTACCGCCCTCAAGCGGTATGGCTACGTATGATGACGATACGCTGATGCTGTCAAGGACGTAGGCGTCGTCGTCACTACAGCTTGTGGTGAAGAGCGATGTCACCACAGCAAGAGCTGCAAAAATATATTTCTTCATTTTGTGATAATCGTTTAGTGTTTCATTATTGTCTTCTGTGCCCGCCCCAAAAAGCCACCTGATATCAGGCCAGGGGCTTTTATGGGAATAAAGCTCATCAAGATCAGTTGAAGCAATATTTGATACCTATCGATGCGTACCAGCACTGTCCGATAGAATGGTATGGAACGAATGACTTGACATTGCCGTTAACTGCAGCTGGTGTGGAGAATGTGGCGAAACCGTCCTTGTCAACACCCTCGTACTTCAGCACGCGTGGGCCGTCGCTCCCAAGAGCTGGGTTCAGATACTTGCTCACGCCCCATGAGGAGTTGAAGAAGTTAAGGACGTTCTTCATATCGAATGATAGCTGGAGCTTGTGTACGCTCTTGCCGACATTCACCTTGAAGTCGTGCTTGTATGCGAAGTCAATGCGATGTACCCATGGAGAGTAGAAGCTGTTGGCCTCGGTGTACTTGCCCTGACGGCTACTGAGATAATCATTGTTGTGAACGAAGTCCATGAAGCGTGTCTTGTCATCCTCTGTCTTGAAACGGAAGAGACCATCGGCAACCTCCTTGTCAGTAGGAACATAGATGGCATCGTAGTTGTAACCGTCGCCGTTCATGTCGTTAGCTGTCATGTATGAGTAGTTATATCCTCCACGCCATGTCTCGTAGATAAGGCTGTAGTGGTTGCCGCTCTTGTCGTGGATTGTAGCGTTAGCGATGAAGCGGTCAGGTGTGAGGTTCTCGGCATTGTGCAGGCGGAAGTTATTCACACCCTCCCATGTTGATGTGTAGTTAAGTACAGAAGATGCGTTTGAGCCAGGGAGTGATGTGACCTCCTTTGATGCTGTGTGAGTATAGGCAGCCATGAGGTTGATCCACTCTGCCGGGCGTGCGTTCACTGTGACACTTGTCGACCATCCGTAACCGCGGCTTGTATTCTCAAGGACATATGCGCTCGTTGATACCTCCTTACCCTTGTCATTGACGTATGTGTAGTAAGCGTCAGAAGGGAAGACAGGACGGTTATCGGCACCGTTGAAGCGTGCGAAGCCATCAACAGACTTCTGGCTCCAGTCGCGGAGCATGGCTGCGTTGATATTCTTGTTGAATATTCCCTCTACAGAAACTGTCAATGGGAACGATACAGGAACAGCGTAGTCAACAGCAAGAGAGGTCTTCCATACCTGTGGCATCTTGAAATCTGGGTCGATGCCGCAGAATGATGAAGGTATAGAGCCTTGCTCTGGGGTAATTGTCTCAGGATATCCCATAGAAATGAGCTTATCGCGGAGAGCTGCTATGCTTGCCTTTCCATTGGCGTCGGTCACGAGACCTCCAGCGAACTGACTCATATCAGCACTCTTTGAGTTGAGCTGTGCCTGATACTGCACCATACCACCATTTGATGGCATATTGGTGAAGAAGACGAGCGGGAGACGGCCAGTAAAGAGACCTGTACCACCGCGCACCTTGAGGCTCTTGTCTCCAAGGACATCCCATGTGAAGCCCACACGTGGAGAGATAGAGAAGTTTGTGCCAGGCCATTTGCCTGTATCAACGCTGCGGCCGCCGTAGTCGATGCCGAGGATTGCGTTGTTCGTCATGAGGTCTCCGTTGTTGAAGAAGAATCCATCAGCACGCAAACCGTATGAGAGCTTGAAGTTCGGGTTGATGTTCCACTCGTCCTGAGCGTAGATGCCGAGCTTGTTGAACTGCACGCGTGCTGCAGGCGATGTCTCACCGTTGTAGCCGTATGTGAGGCAGACAATCTCTGGAGCGGCACCTGTCAAGAAGTCATCAAGGCTTGAGTAACGATAGTAGCCAGTACCATTACGCATGTACTGGTTGTCAGCCATCTGGTGTTCAAATGACAAACCGCCCATCACCTTGTGGTTGCCAAGGTAGTATGTCACATCATCCTTCAAGTTCCATGTTGTAGTGTGAACGGCGTTCTGATGTGTGAAGAGCTCATAGCCGAGAGCCATGTAAATCTGGTTGTCCTTCAGGATGTCGATGAATGGGAACTCATCTGAGTCGGTGCCGCGAACATCGTCAGCCTTGGTGTATGTGGCGAGGAACTGGTTAGAGAGGTTCTCCGTCAGACGGCTGTTGAGGTCGAGCGAGAATGAGTGTACGATGTTGTCCATCGAATACATAGAGTTTGCGAAAGACATGGAGTACTGTGAGGTACGTGCGCCAGACATACGTGTACCACCATCCATTGACGATGAGTTAGGAGCGTTCCACACACGGTTCTTTGTGTAGTTGTAGCGGAGCGCGAGGTGATGGTTGTTCGTTATGTTCCAGTCGAGGCGTGCGAGGAACTTATAGTTGCTCTCGTCAGCCGGGAAGCTGTTGTATGAGCCTGTGTCGTAGCCGTACTTCTGCTTCACATAGTCAGAGACTTTCTGGAGGTCAGCGGTTGTGGTGCGTGAGATGAAGTTGTCAGCGTCAGCCACACCGTCCTCTGATGCGCGCCAGCGGTTTGCCACTGTCGGCACCTTCTGCATCTCGCCGTTGACGAAGAGGAAGAGCTTATCCTTGACGATAGGACCTCCGAGAGTGAAGCCGTATGTTGTCTTGCGGTCCTTCTCGCGTGCGCCTGAAATCTGCTCGCCTTCTATGGCATCGCCGCGCATGTTCTCGTTCTGATGATAGATATATGCTGAACCCTGGAATGTGTTAGTACCAGACTTGGTGATAGCATTCACACCACCACCGATGAATCCTGTCTGACGAACGTCGAACGGAGAGATGACAACCTGCATCTCCTCGATGGCCTCGATAGAGATTGGGTTACCACCGCCAGGGAGGTTTGATGACAGACCGAAGTTGTTGTTGAAGCTTGCACCGTCGACAGTGAAGTTAGCTGTGCGGCCGTCCTGTCCGGCGAATGTCATGCCGTTTCCTCCATAAGGAGAGAGACGGGTGTAGTCGGTTATACTGCGCGAGATTGACGGCATGTTCGTTATCTGCGCATTAGAAATGTTTGTGGCAGCACCAGTCTTCTCGTTGGCGAACTTAGAGCCCTTACCGATGACAACAACGTCTCCGAGAACCTTTGCGTCCTCGTTCATCGCTGTGCTCAGGTTGTATGTCTCGCCGAGCTGGAGTGTGATACCAGTGACTTTCTTTGTCTCGTATCCGATATAGCTGATAGAGACTTGGTATGGTCCACCGACACGCATACCATTGATTGTGTACATACCCTTGGCGTTTGTCACAGCGTTATAACGTGTACCAGAAGGCTGGTGAACAGCCTCGACAGTAGCACCTATGACGTCCTCGCCATCAGCAGTTACTTTACCCGCAAGGCTTGATGTTGTTATCTGGGCAGTAGCCGTAGTGATAATCATCATCATAGCAGCGATAAGAAAAGCAATCTTTTTCTGCATAAACTTTGTGTGATTAAATAATAAAAAAAGAGTTATTCTCTTAAGAGTTATTGATATTTACGATGCAAAATTAATTAAATTTTTCCATACTATTGTTACATTTATGTTAAAAACTCACCTACGCTTGACAAATATCAACAAAAATCAGCCTATACTCCTGTTTTTGTGTTGTTTATAACATTATCCGGATGTTTTATCACACACACAACATTAACATCCTGATAATAAAAAAGGGGACTCTAACAGTCGCGTCTCTTCCGTGGACAAAAGCTCTTTGCTTTATAATTCGCCATTCTGTTATACAGAATAGCAGACAATGAAAACGGAAAAACATGTCTATCTGCCAGAGTGGGGCTTGTTCATTGGTAAAGACCACAATGCCAAGGTCTTTAGAATGTTTACCGGACAGTAATATTCTATAATACAAACAGACTTGGGATGATGCCGTGGCATCATCCCAAGTCTGTTTGTGGAACGCTCGTAATATTTTCATGCATGACGCATTATACCCAACAGCCTACGCATTATATATAAGGAATGTCATATAGGCTATGAAGCATAATGAGAGGACGGCACCTTCCCAGCGTGCCATAGTCTGTTTTGTGAACGAGAAGAACCATAGCAGGACTATGCTGGCGAAGAGCGTGGCGAGGTCAACGGTCGTTATCCCATCAGGTGAGAGAGGCACAATAATGGCCGAGACCCCAAGAATCATGAGGATATTGAAGAGGCAAGAGCCGATGACATTGCCAAGGGCCATAGATGTGCGGCCCTTCAAGGCTGCCACAGCGCTGGTGGCAAGCTCAGGCAATGATGTTCCTGCACCAAGAATTGTGATGCCTATGACAGCATCAGAGACTCCAAGCGTCGTGGCGAGCGATGTGGCATGCCCAACAAATATATTGCTGCCGACTATGAGTTCAGCCAGGCCAACGAGAATCTTGAATGATATCTTGATGGCATTGTCCTTAACCTCTTGCTGTGGCTGGGAGGCCGGATTCTTTTGTGCTGTGCCACGTGCGATATAGAGAGTGTAGGCCACATATCCGATGAAACCTACCAGCATGATGAGGGCCTCGGCTCTCGAAAGCTGCCCGTCCTTAAGGAAGAATATGAGCAGGAGTGTGGCGATGAAAGCGAACGGTATGTCGCGGCGAATTATATCCAGACTGACAGACATCGGATGAATCACAGCACATACTCCGACAATGAGAAAGACATTGAAGATATTGCTACCGACAACATTGCCTATGGCCATGGCTGTGCTGCCATTGGTAGCAGAGACAACGCTGACACAGAGCTCTGGCATGGATGTGCCGAAGGCTACTATGGTGAGGCCTATGACGAGCTCTGATATTCTCAGGCGCCGGGCTATACTGACCGAGCCGTCTGTAAGATTGTCTGCTCCACGCAGGACTATCGCTATACCTAATATGATTAGTAATATATCTATCATGAAAACACTTTTTTGACGGAAACATCTCCAGCCTAAGCCTAAAGAGCCGGGAATGACAATCTGCCACAGCATACTGACATGCTCTGATGGTTGTCTTTCCTGGCTCTTAGATGTAGTTTCCTATTTGTTCTGTATGTCAGTTATAGAGTCACACGGGTATACAAATGCAGGAATATCGGTCAGTTGCCACCTGATGTGTGAGGCAGTCTGTTCACTCAGCAGCCTCCAGACGGTCATCGACGTTGTCACCCTCTGTTGGGGCAAGAGTCTCCTCGAAGTCTGTTATGCCTGCATTGACGAGGATGTTGTACCACTGTATGAGCTTCTTTATGTCGCTGTCATGGACGCGGTCACGGTCGTATGTCGGGAGTACCTGTGCGAAATACTCACGCAGCTCCTTTGAGCTTGCTTTCTTGTAGTTTATCTGTGTAGGCTTAGAATCCTCTTTCTGACCGACGTTCTTAAGCACTTTCCAGAGAGGCATATCCTCATCGTCAGTATACATCGCTATGTCTGCAAGGCTTGTGACACGGTCAGAAGCGAAAGCAGGAATGCGTTTCTTTGCAGCATCAAGAGATTCAACTATAAGGGTTGCCTTACCGCGTGATACAAGGCGGAAGAGGCCCGGTTTGCCTGAAATGGCAAGAATTGTTTCCTTCATGATAATTTCTTGTTTCTTTTCTATGTATTATCTGATTAATAAATATTACTGTTCATCACTAAGCATAATGCCTTTATACCACACTTTCCTGACAAAATTGCTGTGCCTGGCAGATGTGCCAGCAGACTGTCATGGACAGTTCATGCCGTGTGACAGAGTTGAAATAAGAGGCTATCCTGCTGGTTCATGGGATTAGCGTGGTGAGCACATAGATTCCCCCATGGATGTGTGGGACTGCCTAAAGGGTGCGTAAAGGGGATGTGTTGGGGATATTATTGTGGCAGACAGGTTCGGGGTTATTGATGTTTTATAGCCCCATGGCCACTGGTTTGGGGTGTGCGCATATGGCAGCAAGACAAGGCTTGTGTGGAATGCACTCCATTCTGCACACCAGCCCGTGTGTATATTTGTGGAGTCTTGTTATCCAAACTGTTCAGCCTAATATCTTCTCTATTTGTGGTCTGACAGGTGTCACCCCATCGTTCACAATGACATAGTCAGCCCGGTGTTCCTTCTCCTCTTGCGCCATCTGGCGGTTTATCCATTCGAGAGCTCTCTCACGGGTTATGGAATCACGTTCCATAATACGCTTGATGCGCATCTCTATCGGTGCGGAAACACAGACGACACGGTCGACATACTTCTCGAAGCCAGCCTCGAAGAGTATTGCCGATTCCATCCATGTATAACCAGAAGCGACGAAATCCTCTGCCACAGCAGGATGGACGATACTGTTTATCAGGGCATTGTTCTCGGGCGACTGAAGCAGGAATGATGTCAGGGCAGCCTTATCGAGCATTCCATCAGGGAAGATATCTTTCCCCACGGCATGAGAAAGTCTTTTCTGCAGGGAAGGGTCTGAGCGCATGAGACGTTTGGCTCCTGCATCACAGTCATATACACCAATGCCGTAATCAGCGAGGATTCTGCAAACATAGCTTTTACCGCTGCCTATTCCGCCGGTTATGGCATATGTTGTCTTTGCCTGTCTATTATTCTCCATTGTTATTATAAGGCACAGGAACTTAAATGATTGACCTTTGGAGAGCTTATTGCTCTATGAGATAGTCGGCGCTTGTTGTTGCCAGCTTAGGGTTGCGTGCCTCCCTTGGCGCCCGTATAAGTTTCAGCTGACACTGCTCCAATGTGCCATCCTCTGTTGTGTTATAATCAGCTACAACAGAGAATTGTGCTGTGGATATTGTATTATAGTGTGAGGCTCCCACGACATAGCTGACAGTCACCGTTGGCGGGAAGAAGCGTAATGTGCGGCCTTCAGGTACATTTATCGGCACGATAGGCACAGAGGCGGTAGCCTCGACCATAATATCTGGGCAGAAGGTCACAGTCACTTCATCAGGCACTGGCTTTGCGCCATGTATGTGTCTCAGCTTGACCTTGCGGCGTATGGTGTCAGTGAAGTTGACGATATTCAGCCTCTCGGTATACACCTCGGCTATACTGTCGAGGAGATGCTCGGACGAATAGACATACACACTGTCTGGCTGGAACTTCACCTGGGCGAGATAGTACGTGTCAGCTGGTCGCACCTTGCCATAGAGCTTTACGGGGAAACGCCTGTTCATGCCCCGGTTGTAAGGAAACTCAAGTCTGTCAGGCTTCATCTGCAGAATCTTAGATGAGCCATACAGCTGTTGCGAGACCAACTTCATCAGCTCTCCACCGGCCACTGTGCAGCGGTCATTGTTACGTGCGTATGTGCTGAATGGAATCTTGACAGTCTTCAGCTTGTCGCCCCAAAGATATGCCGCGATGGTGTATCCCTTATCTCTTATCGTGGCATGTATGTCCGCATTGTCCTCATCGAGGAGAATGACATTCTTGGGGACTCCTGTCAGCTGAACATGGACGGTTATCTCGCGCTCCATCGTATCGTTAAGCACGGACATGAACCAATATGCCGCGCTAAGAACGAGGAAGAACAAAAAAATCAGAAACTCCCTGTTGAATGTCCCGAACAGGAGGTCTCTGACAATCGTCATGATGTTTGGTAACTGACGGAGTTTCATTCGCTCTTGGTTGTTTTGTGTGCTCTGTTCTAAGCTCTATAGGCTGAGCATTGTGAGCCTGCCATTCATTTTCCAGTCACTCCTCCTCATGACAGGCTCACCAATGCCTCTTATGGCATCGCATCTCAGGATGCCGTCACAGTTTACTTCTGCTCTGGTGCGGCAGCGAAGAGGTATCCCTTCTCCACCTTTATTGTAACGCCTTTGGCAATCTCCACCTCGACGACATTGTCAGCAGGGTCAACCTTTTTCACCTCACCATGTACGCCACCGCCTGTAACTACCTTTGAGCCTATGGCGAGTGAGTTCTGGAAAGTGCGTATCTCTTTCTGCTTCTTCTGCTGTGGACGTATCATGAAGAAGTACATTATGGCGAACATGACGAGAAGCATAATGATCATTGACATGCCACCGCCTTGTGCTGCCTGTGCAGCGAGGATTGTAAGTGTCATTCCTTTAGTTCTGTTTTTTTATGGTTATTAATCTGTTATTCTTGTGTTGGATATCCAGCGTGCAAAGCCATCATCACCCACGACTCCATCTGGCACATATTACCGTCTTGGACTTTCCCGTCAGTCAGTAAGCGTGAGTGTCAATCTGTCCAGCATGGAGCAGAGCCTGAGCGGACATGTCCATTCTCATGTTGTGGTGCCTGGCCTCCGCGAGCCCCATTGTCACTCTCTTAGTATCTCTGCTGCTTCTCAGGCATTGGCTTAAGCATTTTCCCTGACTCAGACAGCATGCGTGCTATGGCGTCGAGCATACCGTTGATATATCTGCCAGACTTAGGAGTGCTGTAGTTCTTTGCGAGGTCTACATACTCGTTTATGGTGACAGAGACAGGTATTGCTGGGAATGTGAGCATCTCTGCTATGGCTATCTGCATTATGACAACGTCCATATACGCAAGTCGTGAGAAGTCCCAGTTGCGCGATGTGTTGGTCATATATTTCTGATACTCGTCGGCATGTAGTATTGTTGTCCTGAAGAGTTTCACGGCAAAAGCCCGGTCGTCAGGGTCCTTGAACTCTGGCAGCAACTCTTGTGCGGCTCCGTTGGCCTCGTCGAATCTCTTTATTGTCTTCAGCACGAAAGTGTCTATCACCGCCTTGTCATCATTCCAGTAGAGTGATTTCTCCTCAAGGAGAATGTCCAATGCCTCATTGTCAATGATGAAAGTCTTGTAGAGTTTACGCCACAGCTCTCTGTCGTCGCTATATTCTGGTTCATCAGGACGGTTTATATATTCCTGATAAATCTCGCTTTGCTCTATTATATCAAGCACTTTACGTACGGTAGTGACATCATCAGTCCATGTAGACCGCTGTGTCTCACGCCATTTGGCGAGAGCGTCGTTATCCTTCAGCTGTGCCGCGAACTTGTTCATAGCCAGCCTCGTTGATGGCATAGGGCCTTCTCCACGGTTGTGTCTGTTGATGGCTATCTCTGTACGTTTTGCCGCTACGTCAGTAATAGCTACTATCAAGTCAAGGAGATAATTGTAAAGGTCGTATGCCTTGTCAAGACTGTAGAGCAACTCCTTCTCTGCATTCTCGAGATTGTTATTCCCGTTCTGGTAGTATGCATAGGTTAACTGTACTATCTTTATACGTATAAGTTCTCTGTTTATCATGCTCTATTTAACAGGATTATCCTATCCTTTTATGTTGAGGTTTACCTTTTTGTGGGTGCAAAAATAGATAAAATATAGCATTCTTGCAAGAAATTCAACCCTTTTTCTACGTTTTTTAAGATAATACTTGCTGGAACGGGAAAAAAGTAGTAATTTTGCGCCGCATTTCGCGTTTACGTGCTTCTCTGGCATATCTTCAAGGATATTCCGGGTGGCAATGTGTGATGGCGAATTAAGCAAAAATAAACTTTCATCAATTTATTACAAACTTAATTTAGAGTAACACAATTATGTTAGAAATTAGCGTATCAGGCCAGTCACGTACTGATCTTGGCAAGAAGGCATCAAAGTTGCTCCGCAAAGAGGGGCTCATCCCATGTAACATCTACGGCATCGAGAAGGGTGAGAACGGTCTTCCAGTAGCGAAGTCTTTCGTCATTCCATTCTCTGAGATTCGCAAGGTTGTCTACACTCCTAACGTTTACGTAGTGAACATCAACATCGACGGTGTTGAGAAGAAGGCTGTCATCAAGGAGCTCCAGTTCCACCCAGTATCAGATGCTCTTCTCCACGTTGACTTCCTCGAGATTACAGCAGAGAAGCCTGTGACAGTAGGTATACCTGTCAAGCTCGTCGGCCACGCTGCCGGTGTGCGTAACGGTGGACGTCTTGCACTCGCTGTACGTCAGCTGAAGGTTACTGCATCTTATCTCAACATACCTGAGATTCTTGAGATAGACGTTACTCCTCTTGAGATTGGCAAGTCAATCAAGGTTGGAGAGCTCCACTTCGAGGGACTTGAGTTCGCAACATCTAAGGAGGTTGTCGTATGCTCTGTACAGATGACACGTCAGGCACGTGCTGCTGCTCAGGCTGCGAAATAACAACTGGCCGCAAAGGAAATATCGGCACCGGGGCAACGCTTCGGTGCCTTTATTTATTTAAGACCTGCTGTATCGTATATCATGGCAGTATGAATAGACGGATATGACAGGGCAGACAAGCATCCCCAGAATGGCAAGCAACCATTCTCAGAAGAGCAAACAGGCATCCCCAGAATGGCAAGCAACCATTCTCAGAAGGGCAAACAGGCATCCTATGAAGGGCAAACAGGCGTCCTATGAAGGGCAAACAGGCATCCCCTGAAGAGCAAAAGGACTTTCATGGCAGATCAGATGATTATGCAAGAGCAGCGTCAGTAATATCCCCCGAAGGCCTTACAAGCGCACTGGCAGGTATACCCGGAGTCATGGCGAGGATGGTATAAGGAGACATTTCCTGCCATCCGCACATTATCATTCCATAGTCGGGATAGTCATAGGGCGCTGACCAAGAAGCTCGCCCACAACATCCACACCACATCATCCCCATACGGAGAACACAAGAATAAGCCAAGACGGAGAAGCATGGCACACCTTATATCATATATAATGAGGTTCTTCAGAGCCTCAGGGACAACAGAACAGGAACAGAACAATAACAATATGGACAAATATCTCATAGTTGGCCTGGGCAATCCAGGCGCGGAATACCACGAGACCCGCCACAACAGCGGATGGATGGTGGCAGACAAACTGGCGGCAGACCTTGGTGCCACATTCTCTGACAAGCGCTATGGCTACATCGCGGAGGCATCGCTGAAAGGGCGAAAGCTATTCATACTGAAGCCGACGACATTCATGAATCTCTCTGGCAATGCTGTCAGATACTGGCTCAACAAGGAGAACATTGACACAGAGCGCCTGCTTGTCATTGTCGACGAGCTGGCATTCCCTGTGGGCAAGATGAAGCTGAAGGGGAGCGGTTCGAATGGTGGACACAACGGACTGGGGCACATACAGCAGCTCATTGGCCAGAAATACGCACGTCTGCGCATTGGCATCGGCAACGAGTTCGCCCAGGGCAGGCAGGTGGATTATGTCCTCGGGAAGTTCACGGACGAGGAGCGGACACTACTCAACCCTCTCATGGACAAGGCCGTAGAGTGTATCAAATCGTTCATCCTTGCAGGCATTGACCGCACAATGAACCAGTATAACAAATAACCCTCACACGGGGACAACAATCAGGAAAATGGAACATACGCCCAAACTAAAGCACCAAGATACGGCACGCCTTGACAAATGGCTATGGGCAGCCCGTATATTCAAGACACGCACGATAGCAGCCAACGCATGCAAGAATAGCCGTGTCAGCGTCAGTCCTGTTGGCAGCGACGGCTCGGCAGCACCATCGGCAGCTCTCGCCAAGCCATCACGCACCGTGAAATGTGGCGAGGTGATACACGTGAAGAAATCTCCTGTGACATACTCTTTCCGCATCCTCAACTGCATAGAGCAGCGTGTCGGCGCGAAACTCCTCGTCGAGGTCTATGAGAATGTCACCGAGAAGAAGCAGTATGAGCTGCTTGAGATGTCACGTATATCAGGATTCATCGACAGGCAGCGTGGCACAGGACGCCCCACGAAGAAGGAGCGCCGCGCCCTCGACGACTTCAATGCCATACCCGTTTTCGGCTTCGACGGCGAGTATGACGACGATGATGACATGTTCGACTTCGACGAGTAGCCACCCCGCCTTCCCAGCCCTGCTCCCCCTGTGGCC
>JADYUK010000017.1 GCA_021531755.1 Hoylesella loescheii | reverse complement strand
GGTCAGGGCTGAGCAGTTGTAGAACATATAGTGCATGTCGGTCACGTTGGCCGTGTTGAAGTTCGAGACGTCCAAGGAGGTCAGGGCTGAGCAGTCGGAGAACATACATCTCATGGTGGTCACGTTAGCCGTGTTGAACTTCGAGACGTCAAGTGAGGTCAGGGCTGAGCAGCGGAAGAACATAGATTCCATGTCGGTCACATTCGCCGTGTTGAAGTTCGAGACGTTAAGTGATGTCAGTTTTTCGCACTCGTAGAACATACCGTACATATTCGTCACATTCCCAGTGTTGAAGTTCGAGACGTCAAGTGAGGTCAGGGATGAGCACCAGAAGAACATATGGCTCATGTCGGTCACCTGGTCTGTAATCAGGTTCGACATACCCTCAATCGCCGTGAGCTTCGAACAAAAAAAGAACCAGCTGTTCGTCGTAGCAGGTCTGTAGTCCTTGAACGAGCTGTCAAAGACCACCTTCGTGATGCGTTCATTTGGGTCATCACTGGCTCCTACCCAAGCAGGCGACGTGGTATCGTCTTTTCTCTTGTCATTGATGCCATAGACGGTGCCGGTGGTGTGCGTCGCCTTGTTGGCATCGTAGTAGAACGTCAGCGTGCTGCCGGCCTCGACCACATAGGCTTCCTTACTCTGTGCCTGCGCCGTTTGTGGCAGTGCAAGCAGGGCGATGAACAGTGCTGCTATCGCCGCAGTCATGTTCTTGAGTATATTTCTTTTCATTTTTTTGTTTGCCCCCCCATGACCCCTTTGTCTTGTTTCGGGGAACGCCTTATAGGAGGCTGGGGCGTTAGGGTTATTAATCTTGTTTATATTATCTAAACAGTTGTTGCCTGGATGAACTGCTTAAACACTTACCTTAAGGCAATCAACTGTGTCAGTATGTCAAAGAGCGAATGATTATCGGCAATCAGAGAAGAAGTGTACGATGCGCTGCCAGAGTTTACGCCTGGGGCGGTCGCCCGGCTCTTCCGTTTCGGATTCCGACGAATCCCTGCCTTTCGGTTCGGGCGGCGGGTTCTGGGGATGATGATTGGAACAGGGAGGGACACCACGACGGTCGAGCTCGATGTCTATCATATAACGGATAGTATCGAGCAACTCAAGGCGTTCTTCAGCAAACTGCAAGTTGCGCCGCTGCTGTTCGGTGAGTTTCTTATCGCTGTTTTTTCCCATATCGTTTTGTTGTTATGTTTCCACTGCAAAGATAGGCATGAAAGGTACAAACAGGCATTGCAAAATCGGACATCTTACTTGCAAAATCAGACATTATGCGTTTTCACATCTTGCAAAATCGGACATCTTACCACTGTAACCTGTTGTTATATAGGGCTTTACTACTGACATATTTACCATTATTAACAAATCTCTTCATCAAGGCGGAAAAGAGGCTTTTGGGGTGTCCGCCCACTGATAATCTGCCCATACGCAAGGCCATTTATACCATCCTGAACAAGAGTTTTCACCAGCCCTATTGTCTGAAGATATCACTTTATCGGTATTTTTGTTCAAAAAATTCTTACACTTTTAGATTGTGTTTCAGAATTTGATAGTATCTTTGCATTAAGATATTACTAAACGGCATAGTATATGCAGGTGGGGGGCTATCCCCAAAAGGCATTATGAGCGAGTGGAAGCGAGCGTTTTTGATAAGCCAAACGAGCAGAGCTAAACCGATGGAGCAGCGAGAGCAGAAGCCAAACTTGTTTGGATTATGCCGAGTCGTGACAGAGGAAGACGAAGTCAAGCTTACTTAGTGCTATGCCGTGGCGAGAGAACGTCTGTTGGAAACGTAGATAGACACAAGCCCCCACATAATAAACAACAACCCTCGAACACACCCCCAACACATCAAACAATATGGAATATCTCTACACATCCATGAGACTGCATGACAATCCGTTCACACTGTTCCGTCTGAAAGGAACGCAACTGGTTTGCTCTCTTCTCTGCATCATCTTCCTCGCCTCATGCGGCAACGGCAAGAGCGGCAAAAACACAGAAGATGCAGCAAGAGACACTGCCACAGCCGGCAAAGCTAACACAACGGGAGAGGAAGACACAATAGAAGACTTGCTGGAAATGTATGACGGACAGGAAAGAAAAGAAAAACTTGCCACCGCCGACAAGATTTTCGACCTGCTGAATCGCGAGGAGACAACCGACGACCGCATCACTGTGACGGGCAGGACACCTGCCGACAGCGTGGATATGCTGGTATGGTATTGGGCGGGCGAACATCTGTGGACGACACAGGACTATGACAACGGTCTGCGATATGCCACGAAGGCTCTGCCGCTGGTATATAAGCTGGGCGACGCATCGCTGCGAAGCGACTGCGAGCGGCTCGTCGGACTGTTCCATTTCCGCCTGTCGGACTATCAGAACGCCATCGGGCATGTGAGCAAAAGCCTCGATATATGCAAGAAAGCCGGAGACAAAAGCAGTATGGGCAGTTCGCTCAACACACTGGCAGGCATCTGTCTGGCAGCGAAGCAACTCGACGATGGAGAGAAATACATTCTTGAAGCCATTGAATATTGTGAGGAAGCGAACGACTCGAACCTGCTGCCGATACGCTACGGCATGGCATCGGAGGTGTATCATGCCAAGGGCGATGATGTGCGGTCGCTGGACTATGCCCGCCGTGCATATCACATCGATTCGCTGCTGGGCAAGACTGCAAGAACGGGCATACGACTGTCGCAGATGGCAGCGGCACAGATAGCACTGAAGCAGAACGGGGCGGCAGAACAGTCGATAAAACGCGCCATACCGATACTGGAGGAGGCGGGCAACGAGGTGTCGCTCTCCATCTGTCGCAACCAGATGGGTGAGCTGCTGAGCAGTCGCGGTGCGAAGACAGAGGCAGCCACATATTTCAGGAAGGCAGCCGAGACATTCGCCGCGCGTAAGGATAAATATAACGAGAGCCGGGCACAGATGGGGCTGTATGAGGCGCTGAAAGAGAGCAACCCCCATGAGGCAGGGCAGCATCTGCGCCGTTATGCCGCGTTGAAGGATTCTATCTATCAGCATGAGGTGGAGCAGACGGTCAGCCAATATAATGTGAGATACAAGACAGAGGAGCTGACGCGCAAGCAGGAGCAGGAGCGGCTGGAGAAGCGTGTCATACTTTTTGGAGCCATCGCCTTGATAGCCATTTTGCTACTAATAGTTATGGTGGGCATATATACGATCAGGACACGCCAGCGCAACCACATGGCTCTGAAAAAACTCTCTGCCATGCGTGAGACTTTCTTCACCAATATCACCCACGAGTTCCGCACACCGCTCACCGTGATACTTGGGCTGAGCCACGACCTGCAAACTGTTGATGAGCTGGATGTCAGAGACAAGGCGGAAGCCATAGAACGGCAGGGACGGGCGCTGCTCGACCTCATCAACCAGCTGCTGGACATATCAAAGGTGAAATCGGCAGTGGGCAAGGCTGACTGGCGCCATGGTAATATCACTGCTTATCTGACAATGATTGTCGAAAGCTATAAAGACTTTGCCCAAAGCCATAACATACAACTGCAGTATCTGTCGAAAGGTGATGTGGAGATGGACTTCGTTCCAGATTATATCAACAAGGTGATGAACAACCTGCTGTCCAACGCTTTCAAGTTTACGCCCGAATATGGGAAAATAAACATAGCGACATGGCAGGAGAACAACCACCTGCACATTAACGTCAGCGACACGGGAGAAGGGATGGACCAAGAAACTATTGCCCACGTGTTCGAGCCGTTCTATCAGGCAGAAAATGATACACGCCACATGGGCAGCGGTGTGGGACTTGCACTCGTGAAGCAGATTATGGATGCCGTCGGGGGAAGAGGCACGGTGGAGAGTGAGGTGGGCAAAGGGACTGCCTTCCATCTTGAATTCCCCGTATGCGACACCATTAAGAAAGCTGTCGGAGAAATGGCTAACAAAGCTGATATGACATTACTGGCTGACAACTCACCTGTGCTTGCTGACAGTGATAACGGAGATGACAAATGCCGTCTGCTCGTCGTCGAGGATAATCGCGACATCGCAGCCTATATCGGAGCGCAGTTTGCCGACAGATATTCCATAAGCTATGCCACCAATGGCAAGGAGGCTCTCGACAAGGCACAGCAGATGGTGCCCGACCTCATCATTACCGACCTCATGATGCCTGGCATAGACGGTCTGGAAGTGTGCCGGCAGGTGAGAGGCAATGACATCATCAACCATATTCCCATCATAATCGTCACAGCAAAAATCACGGAAGAGGAACGTATCAAGGGATTGGAAGTCGGGGCAGACGCTTATCTCACAAAACCATTCAACGAGGATGAACTGCATACGCGCGTGGAGAAACTGCTTGAGGGGCGGCGGCTCCTGCAAGAGAAATATGCACAGGCCACAACAGAGCTCAAAGAAGAGGGGAATAAGGCTGCCCCACAGCCCGACAGTGCCGACATGCGCTTCCTATCCAAAGTGTCGGATATCGTCTATATGCAGCTCAGCAGGAACAGGAGTGTTGACCTCTCGCTCGTTGCCTCAAGTCTCTGCATGAGCAGCAGGCAGTTACATCGCAAGATGGTGGCGCTCACCGGATGCACACCAACAGCATATATCCAACGCATCAAGATTAAGAAGGCAAAGACTCTGCTTGACGGAAATCCACAGATGAACTTCAATGAAATAGCCGACAAGTCTGGCTTTGGCGACTACAGCAACTTCGTGCGGGCGTTCAAGAATGTATGCGGCGTTACGCCTACCGAATACAAGAGGCGCGACGAGCAATAAGGCTTATCCCCCCCTTTATTTTTGAGGTGAGATAGATGAAGAGGCAGCCTTGATGCGCCCAGTATCATCTTTCACATGATGCATAACTTACGGTTTTAATTATCAGTTTACAGATGGTTCCGACAGTCTTTATTGGACTGTCGGAACCATCTTCGATTTCTGAATTACTTCTGTCCGGTAATTCTTCAGGATGAGAAACGACAGGTTTACCGGACAGAAATAATTGAATAAGTATTCTGGGTGACTCATTACCGAAGCCAGGAATAAAACAGATAACGGGCAAAGCATCCTCATCATGGATACTCTGCCCGCAATATATATATAGGTATGGAGGTAATCTTTCTCCGTATGCCAGGGCGATATCTGTTTGTCATATCTGCCACCACTTCTTCTTCTGAGGCTTGGGGAGCTGGTTAACAAGCTTCTCCTCCATCACCTGCTGCAGGGTCTTCTTCTCTGTGATAATCCTATATATCGTACCCCAGTCAGGAAGTCCTCCTACATTGAGGTCGTCAATCCAGACATCGGCCTTTATCTTACGTGAGAATTGCTCATTCTTTGATATGTTCTCCTCTGGAAAATCTTTGTTGACAGCATAGAACTCCACCCCACGCTGCCGGCACCACTCTACAGCCTCGTCGAGCAATTTTCCCTCACGTACAGTCCATAGTATGAGGCGGTGGCCATCGTTGATGAGCTGGCGGAGGGTCTCTGTGGCAAAGATTTTCTCTTTGCCTATCTTGGGATATTCATGTTCGACAATCGTGCCGTCAAAGTCAACTGCAATTATCATATCATTATCAGATTAGCTTAATATTCTTATTGGGATGTATGTCTCATCCTACTATAGTGCAGGACGGGGCATGGCCGAGTGATATTTGTTCCTTATTGAAAGAGATAATCGTCTTTAAGGAAGCCATATCAACACCCATGCCCCATCACGCTTTCATGTTTTGTCAGAGATGAGTATTATCGCTTTATCGAGTTGTCGTTCTTGTTGCCATAATGGCTGTGTGAGTATGCACCATACTGGCCATAATGTCCATAGTAGCCGTATTTGCCATACTTTCCATATTTACCATAGCCACCGTAGCTGCTATACTTGCTGTACTTTCCGTATTTGCCGTATCCGTAATAGTAGCCATACTTCTTCTTCGAGAGGTCAATGGCATTGATGACAACTGATGGACGAGGCAGCTTCTCTGTCTCTGCAAGCTCATTGAGGTAAGAGAATGCTGACTTAGGTGTATAGTCTGCACGGGAGACAAAGACTGTTGTGTCTGCAACACGGCCTATGTTGATGGTATCTGTCACAAGTCCGACAGGGGCTGTATCGACGATGATGATGTCATACTGATCACGGAGCATGGCGAAGACCTTGTCAAGGGCTGGACGCTCAAGCATCTCGGCAGGGTTTGGTGGGACAGGGCCAGCAAGAAGAAGGTCGAGCTTCTGGTGTATGCCTGAAGGGAGAATCTGGCTGCGGAGCATCTCCTCTGATGGGTCGGCATGAACAAGAAGGCGTGTGATACCATCTGTCTCGTTGTTTACGCCGAAGAGTGTCGAGAGACGTGGCTTGCGGATATCAAGTCCGACAAGGATGACCTTCTTATTCAGAAGTGCGAAGCAGACAGCAAGGTTGGCCGCTGTGAAAGTCTTTCCCTCACCTGAGGTGTTCGACGTCAGGAGGACTACCTTATCATTCTCGCCCATGGTGAACTGCAGGTTGGTGCGCAACGAACGGAAGACCTCCTCCATCATGTTGTTCTGGTTCTCATGGACAACAATATCAGCCTTAGTCTTGGCTGTCTCATTGGCTACAGGGATATCAGCGAGGATTGGGAGGCGTGTCAGCTTCTCAACATCATTGCGGCCCTCAATCTTATATCTGAGCATCTGCAAAATGAGAAGTATGATGAGAGGCACAAGCAGACCCAGTCCGGCTGCAATGCTCATCACCTTCTTCTTCTCCTGTGATATCTGTCCGGAATATGCCGGCTTGTCGATGAGCTTTCCCTTGTCAGCTGTGGCTGCGAGAGAGATGCTGTTCTCCTCACGTTTCTGCAGAAGCATAAGGTAAAGACCTGAACGCACCTCCTGCTGTCGGCCTATCTGTGTCAGGATACGTTCCTGGGTAGGGCTCTGCTGTATCTGTGCGTTATACTTGGTATACTGGTTCTGCATCGCATTACGCTGAATCTCATAGTTGTTGCGTGCCTGAGACATGGCGCGGCGTATACTTGCAGTGAGGTCATTCAGCTGCTCAGTCATAGGGATAACCGTAGGGCTGTTCTCGCTTGCTGTACGCAGAAGCTTGTTACGCTCAAGCACAATCTGGTTGTAGGTATCGATGAGCGATGAGGCAGCCTGGTCTGTAAGTCCGACGTTTGACGGGAGCGTCTGATACTTGTTCTGAGGCATGTTCATATACTCTGTGATACTGTTGAGCAAGGCAAGCTGTGTGGACATGTTGGCAAGCTTCTCGTCGTATGTGGATGACTGGCTGAAAGCATTGGAGGCGTTCATGTCAAGAGCCACAACCTTGTTCTGACGCTTGAACGACTCCAGCTGTCCTTCTGTCATGCCAAGCTCTGCGTTGATTTTCTCAAGACGGCTGTTGATGAACTCCTCGGTACGCACAGCGATGATGTTCTTGTCGGTGTTGGCCTCATCATTGTAGCTCTGCACAAGCTGTGTCAGATAATCCTTGGCACGCTGGACACTGATATCTGTAAACGTAAGGTCCATGATTGATGTCGTCTCGCCCGAGATATCAACCTTGAGCTTGCTTGCGTAGCTGCTGGCAGCTGCCTCTATTGGCATTATGTTGACAAGCATTGTCTGTCCCTCACGCATATGGGTTGTGCTCTCTGGATTCGCGACGAATGTAAGATAACCCACCGCTGTGCGGATGCGTGCCGGAATCACTGGCAGCACGGCGTTTATCTGGCGGGGCTCGTCAGGACGGCCGTTCTTGTGGACACTTGTGTATTGTCCGCTTATCTTGTACTTGCCCTCCTCGTATGTTATCTTGAGGTTGATTGGAGCCATGAGGTTTTCCATTGACTGCGCATCAACCTCAACAGAGATAGGCTGTGTCTTATATAGCAACCTGTCGACTATGCGCCCCTGCTGATAGTAGGTCGTGTACAGCTTGAGATGCTTCACAACGCTGCGTGCGATGTTGCTGGCTGCAATAATCTCCATCTCGTTCTCAATACCCTGGTTGTTGTTGATTGTACCCAGAGAGTTCGTAGCGAAATAGTTGCTCTTTGAGGAGACACGGACACCATTGTTGCTATCGTCCTTGATGAGGACTTTGGCTGATGCCTGATACAATGGTGTGGCATAACGCAGATTGACGTATGCAGCGCCAATAAACACTATGAACGAGAATATGAACCATTTCCAGTTCAGGATAAATATCGCGATGAGATTCCTGACACTGATAATGCTCTCCTCTTCAATCGGCTCTGCCGCAATGCTTTTTTGTACTTCTTGTTCTTTTAAAACTTCCATATAATAAATGATTGTTGTATTTCCTTTTCTTTCCGGACAGTGGGCAGTGTCGCACAACACCTCTGCCATGATTGTATGGACATGAGACAGCCCTCTTTGGCAATCGCCTTCTGCCCTGATTGTATGGACACGAGACAGTCCTCTTTGACAATCGCCTTCTGGCCAGACTCAGCAAGGAGCTGGATGGCTATCTTTCCAAGAGATTCAACAGATACTGCCCATAGTCATTCTTTGCCATGGTGTTTGCCGTCGCCCGAAGCTCTTCAGCCGATATCCAATTGTTTCGATACGCTATCTCTTCAAGACACGCTATCTTCAACCCCTGACGCTTCTCGATGACTTCTATGAAAGTCGAAGCCTCGGCAAGCGAGTCGTGTGTGCCAGTATCAAGCCATGCGAATCCTCTGGGAAGTGTCTGCACTTTCAATGATTTCTGCTGAAGGTATGTCTGGTTGACGGTCGTTATCTCAAGCTCGCCTCTGGCTGATGGCTTGATGGTCTTGGCGATATTGATAACACTGTTGGGATAGAAATATAACCCGACAACAGCATAGTTTGACCGCGGATGCTGGGGCTTCTCCTCAATGGAGAGGCAGTTGCCTTCATCATCGAACTCTGCCACGCCGTATCTCTCGGGGTCGTTCACCCAATAGCCGAAGACTGTCGCCTTGCCATATTCATCGACATCAAGGACACTCTGCCTCAGGACATTCTCAAACCCGACTCCATGGAATATGTTGTCGCCAAGCACCAGGCAGACGCTGTCATCACCGATAAACTCCTCTCCGATAATAAAGGCCTGGGCAAGACCATCAGGGGAAGGCTGCTCAGCATAGCTGAATCTGACCCCTATCTCATGGCCGTCACCAAGTAGACGCTTGAAGCCAGGCAGGTCATGAGGAGTGGATATGACAAGTATATCTCGTATCCCAGCATTCATAAGGACCGAAATGGGATAATATATCATCGGCTTGTCAAATATCGGAATCAACTGCTTGCTGATTCCTTTTGTAATCGGATAAAGACGGGTGCCGGAGCCTCCGGCAAGTACTATTCCTTTCATTGTTCAGGGTTAATATGCATTTTTATTCGGGAAGATTATCTGTATGGCTGTGCGCGCAATTATCTCAAGGTCAAGGAGGAACGACCAGTTCTCGTTATACCATATATCACGCTTCACACGTTCCTCCATCTGCCATAGCTCTCTTGTCTCGCCTCTGAAGCCTGTCACCTGGGCCCATCCCGTTATGCCAGGCTTGGAGAAATGGCGCACCATGTACTTCTCTATGAGTTTAGAGTACATCTCTGTATGGTATAACATGTGAGGACGCGGGCCGACAATGCTCATATCTCCCTTTAGGACATTGAAGAACTGCGGAAGCTCATCAATGTTTGTCTTACGCATGAATTCACCGAATGGGAATTTCCTCGGGTCGTCCTTAGTGGCCTGCAGACGGTCAGCGTCAGCGTTCACATGCATAGAGCGGAATTTATACAGCATGAAGTTCTCGCCATTAAGGCCTGTGCGCTGCTGCTTGAAGAACAGCGGGCCTGGGCTCTGGCATTTTACTATCAACCATAATATCGGTATCAGCGGCAGTATGACAATGCAGACTGCCAACGAGAACGCCACATCGAAAAGACGTTTGATAATCCTGCTGTCTATGCGTGCGATATTGTTGTTATGGTTCGTAAACAGTGTCAGACCGCCATAATTGACAGGGGAGAAGGTTAGAGAGAGATACGAGAAGAACTCTGGCAAGAGGAAGAGCTGTATGATGTGCTTGTCACAATACTTGACAAGCGACACAACCGACTCCTGTTCTTCTGATGTCCGCATGAAATAGAAGACCTCATCCGCATAGAATGGATTGTTGCCTTTCTCTATCTCCGTAAGGAGCTCACGCAGTGTGCCGAGATGCTCCAACCCCTCAGCATCTGACGACAAGGCTTTGTCGCTGTAATATCCGAGGAAATGGTATGCCATCGCAGCATTCTCAGCCATGTCACGATAAATGTGCATGTGCTGGTCAATATCTGTGCCAACAAACACAACAGACCGTCTGTTGTGACCCATTCGCCTGATATGATTCAACATCTGGCGCTCACAAAACCTCACAACAAGCAGAAGGATATAGTATGTCCCGAAATAATAAGCCGTCACACTGATTACACCCTCCGATGTGTCCGCCATGAGTCTCGTGATGACCATAAGGGCCATCGACTGGAAAACGGTGAGCTTGAAACTACGGGTAACAACCTCAATGAAGCTTACACGCTGCCGGTATATCAGATTGCCATAAAACAGAATGGACACGACTGAAGCTGCTGTCGCGATGAAAAAGCCTGTGGCATCATCATCGGATAACATAGGGGGGATACGTATCAATCCCGAGTTAACTAAGGCGTAAAGGACAATATTGGCAAGAACAATGTCAAACACTGCCACTGTCAAGTATATTATCTTACTCCCATTAGAGTATCTTCTATAAACGTTTTCCATATTACTCAGTCCAATTCCATTGCAAAATTAACCAAAAATCATTAAACAAGCAAACAAAAGAGGCTATAAATTAATAAAATGCCGAATTTTCTTGCCTAAGTCATGAAAAATAAGTAATTTTGCGAATAAATCATTATAACAAAATGAAATAACAATGGGAATAATAAATAAACTCTTCGGAAAAAAGTCAGAAAACAACGAGCCTGGCATGGAAGACTACATGACGCTCATACGGGTTTACTTCCAGGCAGCTATAGCGGCTAATGTCGGCATTACCAACCTTGCCATGTTGCCCGACCTGAGGGTGTTCAAATCAACGCTCAAGGTGCCAACAGTAAACAACAAGCTGGGCATAGGAGAGAAGACACGTTGCCACAAAATGCTCAAGGAGATGTACGGGACAGAGGACAACTTCTTCAGCGAGATAGACCAGAGCGTGAAGAAGAACTGCCGCAAGATGCAGGATGTCCAGGTATACCTCATACAGTTCCAACAGTTCACACAGGACCTTATGATGCTCATGGGCAATCTCATGAAATTCAAGTTGAGACTCCCCTCTTTCTTCAAAGGAGCACTGCGCACAATGACAGAGAAGACAGTACATGAGGTTTTCAC
This sequence comes from Hoylesella loescheii, assembly GCA_021531755.1. Lineage (GTDB taxonomy): Bacteria > Bacteroidota > Bacteroidia > Bacteroidales > Bacteroidaceae > Prevotella. Next base: position 58,148 of record JADYUK010000017.1, on the reverse strand, counting down.
GAAAAATGACTATTCGGACCAGGCAACGATGAAAACAGTATTGGAGATACGCAAATACGCCAAGCGGCTTGGTTTCTCAGAGCAATGGACATCAACATTCGTCTTCCAGCTCGTCATGCTGGCCAAGAAGGAGAAACCACAGAATCAGAATGACTAAAAATACAGGAAGCATATCCATATTATCACATGCCTACGCCATTCCACATAACTCCCACACACGATACCGGGAAACAGTGAATGTACAGAATCTGAAAGCTAATACGATAACATCTATGATAGCTTCATATGCATGAAGATATCTGAAAAAACCAGCTAACTACCGCATCAACAGCACAGATGCCAGAGGACAGGCATGGCCGACTAGACTACTACCCCCCCAAAAAAAATTGAGAGAGCTGTACAAAACCTTTTTTCGTAATAAAGGTTAAACTTTGTACACATAACACCCTACAATCCGTAAAAATAAGTAAATTTGCGGTAAAAACCTATACAGATGTCCAATATTGAGCATGAAATAATGGCTTTTGCCACAACAGTGAGACATCTTCTCCTGAAATACGAGAAGATGAAAGAAGAACTGTGCGACATAAAGTCACGGCTTGCAGACGAGGAGAGGAAGTCAAAGGAAATGGAACTCCTCGCTACAGCTGCCAAGCATGATTATGATATGCTCAAGAGCGCCAGGATCATTGAGCTGACCAATAATGATCTTGACGAGACACGAAAGCGTGTCAACAAACTGATACGGGACGTCGAGAAGTGCATCACACTGCTTACAGAACAGCAGAACAACGCTCAACAATGAGTTACAGCATGGCTGAAGAAAACAAACTGAATATAAGATTGCATCTGTACGATACAGACATGGCGGTGAAGATAAACCGTGATGACGAGGAGCTGTACCGGAAGTCTGCAACACTCATAACTGAGGTGGTGGGCAATTACACCCAATACTACAACGGCCTGAAAAGCAATAAAGAAATATTGTACATGGCTCTTGTAGACATCACCTTGCGTTATGAGCGTGAGGCAAAACGCAATGACAACGCCCCATACTCAGACATCCTCAGCAAACTCACAAAAGAGATTAATACTGTTTTGGGCAAAGACTCTGCACTAACCAACAATGAGAACAAGTAAGTAATCTTTTTATTATCATCACACCACATTAATTATTTATATGTTATACATCATCACGGCTTTTGCCGGCGTCGTTGTCGGCACAAGTATTGGATACATCATATTCAGATATGTCATTAAAGGCATATATAAAGGTATGATCGAAGCTGCCGAGAAAGAATCGGAAGTCTTGAAAGAGAAAAAACTGCTCGAGGTTAAGGCGAAATACCTTAACAAGAAGAACGAACTCGAAAAGGAAGCACAACAGCGCAACCAGAAAATCTCACAAAACGAGCAGCGCATAAGACAACGTGAACAGCAACTAAACCAAAGGCAGGAGGATATTAACCGTAACAAGAAAGAACTCGAGCAGCAGAAGCAAGAGCTCGAGAGCCGCAACCTGCAACTCGAGAACCAGCGCAACCTCCTCGCAGTAAAGGAAGACGAGCTCAACCGCATGGAAGAGCAGGAGCTTCAAAAGCTGGAGCAAATAAGCGGACTTAGCGCTGACGAGGCAAAGGCAAGACTTGTAGAGAACCTGAAGGATAAGGCCCGCCTGGACGCACAGGCGTACATAAACGAGATAGTTGAGGACGCAAAGCTGAACGCAAACCAGCAAGCACGTAAAATCGTCATACAGACAATACAGAGAACAGCGACAGAGACAGCGATAGAGAACTCTGTCAGTGTGTTCCACATTGATAACGACGAGGTCAAGGGACGAATTATCGGACGCGAGGGCCGTAACATACGCGCACTCGAGGCTGCTTGCGGTGTGGAGATTGTAGTCGATGACACTCCAGAAGCTATTGTCATCTCAGCCTTCGACCCTATACGCCGTGAGGTTTGCCGCCTTGCACTCCACCAGCTCGTATCGGACGGACGTATACATCCAGCAAGAATAGAAGAAGTTGTTGCCAAGGTGAAGAAACAGCTTGACAATGAGATTATCGAGACAGGAAAGCGCACGACCATCGACTTAGGAATACACGGACTCCACCCAGAGCTCGTGCGTATAGTGGGCAAGATGAAATATCGCTCATCTTACGGCCAGAACCTCCTGCAGCACGCACGTGAGACAGCGAACCTGTGTGCAGTGATGGCATCGGAGCTCGGCCTGAACCCGAAGAAGGCAAAACGTGCCGGACTCCTCCACGATATTGGAAAAGTACCTGACGAGGAGAACGAGATGCCACATGCACTCTATGGAGCCAAGGTGGCTGAGAAATATAAGGAGAAGCCGGACATCTGCAATGCTATCGGCGCTCACCACGACGAGATGGAGATGCAGACCCTCCTCGCCCCTATTGTACAAGTCTGTGATGCAATCTCTGGAGCACGCCCCGGCGCTCGACGTGAGATAGTAGAGGCTTATATCAAGCGTCTGAATGACCTGGAGGCTATCGCCATGTCATACCCTGGTGTAACCAAGACCTACGCTATCCAGGCTGGACGCGAGCTTCGTGTTATCGTTGGTGCAGACAAGATGTCCGACGCTGAGACAGAAGCACTGTCTGGAGAGATTGCGAACAAGATACAGACTGAGATGACATACCCAGGACAGGTGAAGATCACCGTGATACGTGAGACACGCTCTGTAGCTTACGCAAAGTAACCAGAGAGAGAGTAAGACATATCTCAGTATCATCCCATTGCATCGGTATGGGATGAACGGCTAAGATAATGATAATGACGCCATAAGGGCTTTAGCGGCCTCTTATGGCGTCATCTTGTTTCTACTACTCACTTTACGATTATCTTTCATTTTTGACGTCAGGTTAACCGAACAAAGCCAAGCCATCATTCATGTAAATGCATCTTTCACCTCCATGGCACGGTCAGAAGAAAACGTGCCCTACCCGTCTGCCATAAATATGACGTTGAATTATTATGCTCTAGGTCTACTACCGTACAAAGGCAAGAGGAAATACTAACTGCCAGGAACAACTTTGGGGAAGTTGTCATGTGGCATTCCAATCCATATAAATAATCTACATACAGCCAATCTGACAGTTGTGCTTTCTGATTGCCGCTGACACATTATTCAGACAACACCATGGGATGGCCGCCCTTGTCTTTGTGCCTTGACAATTTCCACTCCCAGAGCTTGTCAGGGGCTTACAACTGTTAGTTGACAGACATTTGGCCAGGACACGAGAAAAGCCACTGTGGGTCACGAATGACTCGCAGTGGCTTATATACTTTATGTATTCATGAACGCTGTTCCCAGGTTCAGTATACAATGGTCAATGATTAGCCGTTAACCTTCTTCATGTGAGCGATGAGCTCGAGCACCTTGTTAGAGTAGCCGATCTCATTGTCATACCAAGACACAACCTTAACGAATGTGTCAGTAAGAGCGATACCAGCCTTAGCGTCGAAGATAGAAGTGCGTGTGTCACCGAGGAAGTCAGAAGAAACTACAGCGTCCTCTGTGTATCCGAGTACACCCTTGAGCTCGCCCTCAGAAGCCTCCTTCATTGCAGCGCAGATCTCTGCGTATGTAGCTGGCTTAGCGAGGTTAACAGTGAGGTCAACTACAGAAACGTCGAGAGTAGGAACACGCATAGACATACCTGTGAGCTTTCCGTTGAGCTCAGGGATAACCTTACCTACAGCCTTGGCAGCACCTGTAGAAGAAGGTATGATGTTGCCAGCAGCAGCGCGGCCACCACGCCAGTCCTTCATTGAAGGGCCGTCAACAGTCTTCTGTGTAGCTGTTGTAGAGTGAACAGTAGTCATGAGACCGTCTGTGATACCGAACTTGTCGTTGAGAACCTTAGCGATAGGAGCGAGGCAGTTTGTTGTGCAAGAAGCGTTAGAAACGAACTGTGTGCCCTTCTCATACTTGTCGAAGTTTACACCACAAACGAACATTGGAGTAGCGTCCTTTGAAGGAGCTGACATTACAACGTACTTTGCACCAGCCTCGATGTGAGCCTGAGCCTTCTCCTGTGTGAGGAAGAGACCTGTTGACTCAACTACGTACTCAGCCTCAACCTCGTTCCACTTAAGATCAGCTGGGTTGCGCTCTGCTGTCACACGGATCTCCTGACCGTTAACGATGAGCTTAGAGTTCTCTACGTCTGCCTCGATTGTACCCTCGAACTGGCCATGCATTGTGTCATACTTGAGCATGTAAGCGAGGTAGTCTACTGGGCAGAGGTCGTTGATACCTACAACCTGGATGTCGTCGCGGTTCATTGAAGCGCGGAATACGAAACGGCCGATACGACCGAAACCGTTAATACCAATTTTTGTCATTTGTTTCTTGTATTTTAAAAAAGTAATACCTATGTTGTTAACGTTAATGTTCTTTACGCATGAAAAAAAGTCTGAACTATAGCAGCTTGTCATTCTGCTCTTTCTTTTTTGCGACGCAAAATTACAAAAAAATATTTTATAATAAGCAAGAAAGACGATATTTTTTTATAAAAAATTATATTTATTGATATAAAATCATTACCTTTGCACCAAACTTAATCTCTTATAATACATTTTCATCATTTTTAACCACAACGATTATGGCGAAATTCATACAAGAATTCAAGGAGTTTGCTGTTAAGGGTAATGCTGTTGACATGGCTGTCGGTGTTATCATCGGCGGTGCCTTCGGCAAGATTGTCACGTCTATTGTTAACGATATTTTAATGCCTCCTATTGGCTATATCATTGGAGGTGTTAACTTCTCTGACCTTAAGGTTACGCTTCCACAGACAGTCATAGAGGGTGTGGAGCTTGCTCCTGCCACCATCAACTATGGCAGCTTCATACAGACTATCATTGATTTCGTTATCATTGCATTATGCGTGTTCCTCCTTGTCAAGGGCATTAACAGCCTGTCTAAGAAGAAGGAGGAGCAGCCTGCCGCACCTGCAGCTGAGCCTGAGCCATCAGCAGAAGAGAAGCTCCTCACTGAGATACGCGACCTCTTGAAAGAAAAGAAATAAAAACCTTTGTTACAGGCGAGAGAGACAACCATAAAATGGTCATAGCTCTCAGAACAAAGTGCTGTGGGAAAACCACATAGACTGACGCTAAATGGCAGACATGCCATAGAATAGTCTCGCAACGGATTTGCAGGCAAGCGACATGGACTTGCCTGCAAATCTTAATTACAAGATACAATCTGTTGGCGGCAGAGCCTTTGTCGTGACGGGGGCATGATACGCGCGGCACCATCTCCCCTCAGGAACGTCACTAAGAGCATTGACGGGCTATGCGATGCCTTATAACGGGAGGAACGAATGCCGGGCGCACATCCTGCCCCCCTATCTTCTTCTCTGCCAAGAATAACAGGATAACAAGAATAACGATTAGAAATATTTATTATAGAACATGTACAAACCGAAACTCATATCTTGTCTGAAGCATTATGACAAGAAGACTCTTTCAGCAGATATCATGGCAGGTATCATAGTAGGCATTGTAGCCCTGCCACTTGCCATAGCGTTTGGTATAGCTTCTGGCGTGTCTCCAGAAAAGGGAATCATCACAGCCATAGTAGCGGGACTGCTTGTCTCTGTCTTCGGTGGTTCCAAGGTGCAGATTGGCGGACCGACAGGAGCGTTCATCATTATAATATATGGTATCATAGAGCAGTATGGAATGTCAGGACTCACGATAGCGACATTCATGGCCGGAGCGTTTCTTGTGCTCTTCGGTCTTCTCCGGCTCGGCACGATAATCCAATACATCCCCTACCCCATTGTTGTCGGTTTCACCTCTGGTATAGCCATAACCATTTTCTCCACACAGGTCAAAGACTTCTTTGGCATGCAGATAGAGAAGGTGCCGAGCGATTTTGTTGAGAAATGGATTTGCTATGCGAATAATGTCTCCACGATAGACCTTTGGAGCCTGTTCATCGGCATGCTCTCTCTTGTGACGATAATCGTGCTGCCCCGCATCAGCAAGAAGATTCCAGGCTCTCTCATAGCAATAATCCTGACAACCGTTGTCGCCCTTGTGCTCAGGAACTATCTTGGCATAACAAGCATAGAGACCATAGGCGACCGCTTCTCCATATCATCTGACATGCCGGGGGCAGATGTCCCTGAGTTATCATGGTTGACGATGAAGGGGCTTGTGCAGCCAGCACTGACGATAGCCTTGCTTGGAGCCATAGAGTCATTGCTGTCGGCGACTGTGGCAGACGGTGTCATAGGCGACCGCCACAACTCGAACAACGAGCTGATAGGCCAGGGCATAGCAAACCTTGTCACTCCAATCTTCGGCGGCATCCCAGCAACAGGAGCCATAGCGCGCACTATGACGAATATCAACAATGGCGGACGCACCCCTGTGGCCGGAATAATCCATGCCGTTGTGCTGCTACTCATTTTCCTGTTCCTTATGCCTCTCGCCAAGTATATTCCGATGGCGTGCCTGGCAGGCATACTTGTGATGGTCAGCTATAACATGTGTGGCATCCCGTCATTCCTTGGCATACTGAGGAATCCAAAATCTGATATCACCGTACTCCTTGTGACATTCTTCCTTACCATAATCTTCGACCTCACGATAGCCATAGAGGTTGGCATTGTCATAGCGTGCCTCCTCTTCATGCGCCGCATGGCAGAGACGAGCGATGTCCAGCAGGTGAGAGACATTGATGTAGAGGAGGAGTCAGACCTCCAGTCGCAGCATGACGAGCATCTCATTGTGCCACAAGACATTGAGGTCTACGAGATAAACGGCCCATTCTTCTTCGGTGCTGGCAACAAGGCAGAGGAGTTGATGACGCGATTCCGCGAGAAGCCGTCTGTCCGTATCATCCGTATGCGCAAGGTGCCATTCATCGACTCTACTGGAGTCCACAACCTCAGCAATATATGTATAGCATCCAAGCAGCAAGGCATTGATGTTGTGCTCTCTGGTGTCAACCCAAAGGTGCATGCAGTGCTTGACAAGGCAAAGCTGTACGATATCATAGGCGAGGACCACATATGCCCACATATCGACATAGCGCTCAAAAAGGCCAAGGAGCTATCAGGGAACAAGTAAGAGCCGCAACACGCCGCATAGGCAGGAAGCCGCATATCATACATATCTGATATCCCACCTAAAGCCCACAAGACCGTTAAATAATATTAACAAAGAAAAGAAAAAGAGGCATAAACATCAGATATACAGACAAAAAGCAGTAACTTTGCACCGCTTTTCAAAACGAGAGGCTGCATTCAAAGGATGTTCAGGTCTGTGATTAAGGATCTGAAGGCATCAGAAGGATGTAATTTATCAACCCATTAATCACAATTTCTAATGTATTTAGATCAGACAAAGAAGACAGAGATCTTCAGCCAGTATGGCAAGTCAGCAACTGACACAGGCTCACCAGAGAGCCAGATTGCTCTTTTCTCTTACCGCATCAAGCACCTCACAGAGCACCTGAAGGAGAACCACAAGGATTTCCGCACAGCACGTTCTCTTACACAGCTTGTAGGTAAGCGTCGCGCACTTCTCAACTATCTCAAGAAGAACGACATCGAGCGTTACCGTGCCATCGTTAAGGCTCTCGGTCTCCGTCGATAATCTTCTTTATAGATTAATGACACATATCCCATCTTTTCCAATGGAAAGGTGGGATTTTTTTGTATATACCAGAGGGCAGGGCTCTATCATTGGACGGTTGCGGACAGAATGTCGCTGCAACAATTGCGGCTACGGGCAGCACAGGCCGGCAGAAGAGATAGAGACAAATAATAGGAGAAAGAGTGACAGACGAGCGATTATGGTGAGGATAGCATGAGAGGCAGAAGACAGGCGGCATCTCAGCAAGGCCTATCGGATAATGACGCCGTACAAAATCCTCCCCCAAGGCTCTTAGTTTTTCACAACAAGAGGGAGACAATTGAGGTTTCAGAAAAACAATTAATGAGGGACAATTATTAGAGTTCGTAAGCAGTAGGAATGGCGGCTCAGGAGATAACCTGTTGTCAGATTATCCAGCACCTTTCAGCATGCTATCCGGCACATATCTCAAAATTGACAATATCAAAATAAAAATATAAGCAAATATGGGTCATGAGGTTACAATTTGAAAGTTTCTGCCTTCCATACACAATCATTGTATCTATAGCATAAACGGGTGTCGTCGGCCAAACAAGAAATCAACATGATGTGCCTATGAGCCCGTGCCATAGAGTCTGCTGACTCTGGGCATGTTTCCTGCCTTCCACCACCGTTTATTCATGATTCTCAGAATGTGAGGCAGGACATTCTTGTGCTGTTTCGCCCGTGTCCCAGCCGATGGCGTGGGCTCCCATCTCACGAATCATCCGTCCCAATCTCATGACATCCTATTGGCTTCAAGCCATCCTATTGGACATAGAGCCCCAAACGAGACCAAGAGACAGCCACGGTATCACAACCGCGGGCTGTCTCTTGGATATAACAGTCTGAGAATAAGGGGTATCGCCTGATAATCTGACACAGGCCTCTCCCTTGTCTTATAGATTAGTCATCGTTCTTTGTCTCTGCCTCATGTGCAGCGATGAGCTGCTGCTGGATGTCAGACGGAACGAGCTCGTAGCTTGCAAACTTTGTTGTGAATGAAGCACGTCCACCTGTGAGTGAGCTGAGTGCGATAGAATAGTTGGCAAGCTCTTTCAGAGGTATCTTAGCCTGGAGTTTCTGGTATCCGTTCTCTGAGTCCATACCCATAATGAGGGCACGACGTCCCTGGAGGTCAGACATCACATCGCCCATATAGTCGGCAGGCACATAGACCTCGAGGTCGTAGATAGGCTCAAGAATCTTCGGTCCGGCCTCACGGAATGCCATAGAGAAGGCATTGCGTGCAGCGAGCATGAACGACAACTCGTTAGAGTCGACTGGGTGCATCTTGCCATCATAAACGACAACGCGTACGTCACGGGCATAAGATCCTGTCAGCGGACCACGTTCCATACAGTCCATGACACCCTTGAGGATTGCAGGCATGAAGCGTGCGTCGATAGCACCGCCGACAACCGAGTTGAGGAAAACAAGCTTTCCGCCCCATGGGAGATCGACTTCCTCGCGTCCCTTGATATTCATACGGAACTCCTGTCCGCCGAATGTGTATAATGTCGGGTCAGGCATACCCTCTGCATAAGGCTCAACAATGAGATGAACCTCACCGAACTGTCCTGCACCACCTGACTGCTTCTTGTGGCGGTAGTCAGCACGTGATGCCTTTGTGATTGTCTCACGGTAAGGTATACGTGCCTCCTCGAAGCGCACCTGAATCTTCTCGTTATTCTCGAGACGCCACTTCAGGGTGCGGAGGTGGAACTCTCCCTGTCCGTGTATGATAATCTGTCTGAGCTCCTTAGACTGCTCTACAATCCATGTAGGGTCTTCCTGACGCATACGGAGGAGCGCAGCCATCATCTTCTCTGTCTCTGACTCGTTGACAGCCTTGATAGCACGCGAGTACTTGGAGTTAGGATATTTGATGAAGTCAAACCTATTCTCTGTGTCCTTACCATTGAGGGTGTTGCCGGTCTTGACATCCTTCAGCTTCACGGCACAGCCTATATCGCCGGCGTTGAGCTGGTCAACAGGCTGCCTGTTCGCGCCTGCACATACATATATCTGTCCGAGACGCTCCTTTGAGCCGCGGTCTGCATTCTGGAGCTCGTCGCCAGTCTTTACCGAGCCTGACATCACCTTGAAGTAAGCTACCTCACCAATGTGTGGCTCAATACCTGTCTTGAAGAAATAGAGAGATGTCGGACCGTCAGTAACAACAGGAACCTCCTCGCCACGTGTATTGTGAACCTTAGGCATCTCGTCGACGAAAGGAACGACATTGCCAAGGAACTCCATCAGGCGGCGCACACCCATGTCTTTTCCTGCACAGACACAGAACACAGGGAAGATGGAGCGTGTGACGAGACCCTTGCGTATACCCTCGCGCATCTCGTCCTCTGTGAGCTGCTCTGTCTCAAAGAATTTCTCCATCAATGTGTCGTCATTCTCTGCGGCAGCCTCTACGAGAGCCTTGTGCATCTCTGTTGCCTTTTCCATCTCCTCAGCAGGGATATCCTCAATGATAGGAGCACCACCTTCTGGCTTCCATGAATACTTCTTCATGAGGAGAACGTCAATGAGGGCGTTGAACTCTGGTCCCTCATTGATAGGATACTGTACAGGGACAACTTTCGTGCCGTAGATCTCCTGCAGTCTGTCAAGGACATTATGATAGTCACACTTCTCTGAGTCGAGCTGGTTGACAAGGAAGATGACAGGTTTCTTGAGCTTCTCTGTATAGCGGAAGTGATTCTGTGTGCCAACCTCAGGGCCATACTGTCCGTTAAGGAGCAGCACTGCTGTGTCTGTGACATTGAGGGCTGTGATAGCGGCTCCGACGAAATCGTCTGATCCCGGACAGTCAATGATGTTAAGCTTCTTATTGTTGTATTCTACATGATAGACTGTTGAGAACACGCTGTATCCGTAATCTTGCTCTACGGGGAAGTAGTCACTGACGGTTGTTCCTTGACTCACACGTCCTCTACGCTGGATGATACCTGCCTCGTAGAGCAGTGATTCAGTGAGGGTTGTCTTACCAGAACCGTCATTGCCAAGCAATGCAATGTTCTTAATCTCGTTAGTTTGGTATAGTTTCATAGTGGTATGTATTAGGATTATTATAGACAATAAGGTGGTGGGGGTGGATATAACAGCATAATGCCACTGTCAGAAAAAGCATGCAACAGTAGGGTGGATAGCATCATACTATTGATTTACATCTATTGGTTTTCCGAGGGTAAAATTACGTATATTTTTTGGAACATGCAAGAGATTATGCAACAATTTAATACATATTATGATTTTTATTTCACGATTTCTTTGGATAGATGAAACCAGTATACTATATTTGCAAGACGAATGACAACTAAATACATATGAAAGCATGAAGAAGCCTAACTTTCTCACAAGACACTCAGGGCTGCTCCTCGCGATTCTTTTCGGGACAGCCGTAGTATTTGTTATAACACAGTATGAGACCAGAGGAGACACCCAAACCTCAGAGCCACCAGCCGAAAACAGCGCTCCAACTCCCGCCACGGCAGAGACTGAAGCAGATGATACAGAGAAAGGTGTCATGGATTATCTGAAGGATTATGGGTACACAGAGGGACGCCCGGCGATTATCGACATGTATGCCACATGGTGTGGCCCGTGCATGAAGATGGCTCCACATATAAAGGCCATCGCCGAGAGCTACAGGGAGTCGCTGCAGGTCATACAGGTGGATATCGACCAGGACGAGGGTTTCGCAAGAGCTGTCGGCATAGAAGCCGTGCCTACTCTCATCATTATCGACAAAGACGGGAATATGGAGAAAAGCGTCGGGGCAATGAGCGAGGAGGAGCTCACAGCACTCGCTGAGGCTCTAACACAGAAACAGTAGCGGCAGAAACGAAATCTATCAAACAAATACGACTAACATGAAGCTAACAAATACACTCAGGAAGACAGGCATTGCCACGATATGCCTCATAGCATGCCTGCATAGCGCATCGGCACAGGAGTTTGAGAAGGCACGAGACGCTGTCAGAAATATGAGAATAGGATGGAATCTCGGGAACACTCTCGATGCCACCGGCAAACGTGGCAGGACACTTTCACACCCCACTGACTGGGAGACAAGCTGGGGGCAACCTGTGACAACACGGGAGATGATACATGAGTTCAAGCTACGCGGTTTCAATGTCATAAGAATCCCCGTCACATGGTATCCACACCTTAATGATAATGACAGCATAGACCGGAAATGGATGGAGCGTGTCGCTGAAATCATAGACTATGTCATCGACGAGGGGATGTACTGCATTGTCAACATACACCATGACACAGGAACACACGGATGGCTCAACGCAGACCCCGAGAACTATCCCGCAATAAGCCGTAGGTTCAAGGCCATTTGGCATCAGATAGCCGTGCGGTTCAGGAACTATGGAGAGCGACTGCTGTTTGAGGGATTCAACGAGATGCTCGACAAGGATGGCAAATGGGACCACAGCAGCACCGGCAACTATGCGGCAATAAACCTTCTAGCACAGGATTTTGTCGATATTGTCCGTTCCACAGGAGGGAACAACGAATGGCGCAACCTTATCGTGACAACATACAGCGCCAACGGAGGAGAGACGACTTTATCAAACTATCGTGTGCCGGGCGACAAGCATCCAGGCCATATCATAGGCGAGATACACTTCTACGACCCACAGGATTTCTGTTTCCCTGAGAACAAACCGACTGTATATACTGAGGAGTTCCGCGAGATATCACGTAAGGTTATAAACCGTGTAGCAGACCATTTTGACAGCTTGGACATCCCTGTCATCATAGGCGAGATTGCAGCTTTTGACAAGGGGAACACCGCCGAGCGGGTAAAATTCTCACGTTTCGTGGCAAGCGAGACAAAACGCCGTGGTATGGTAATAGTATGGTGGATGGGGCTGATTGACCGTAAATCTTGCAGATGGTCTGAGCCGGAGATTGTCGATGCGCTATTCGAGGGTATAGGGATGAAAAAGCAATGAGCGGGGATAATGGCATGTCACTATCACCTTTATTATTCCGGACAACACGTCGCCACGTCTTATCCACTGATTCCCGGGATTCTTGTTTACGGCATGCAAGGCCATCAAGACTGACATATGGACAAACACAGAGACCATCCCTGCCGCTCACGCTGATATCTATTGCCCCATTCTGTCCAGACTGCAGCGGCATAATGCGTGGTCTCTGGCAAAAGAAGGATGGCTCGAAATCCATACATAAAAAAACCGTTGACTTCTTGGAAGCCAACGGTTGTTCTTTTCTGTACTGTTCGTCCTGGATTACTCAGCAACTGTGTCAGCAGCAACTGTGTCAGCAGCAACTGTATCAACAGCAACTGTATCAACTGTATCCTGAGCAGGAGCCTGCTCTGTCTTGTTACCACAAGAAGCGAAAGAGATAGCTGCAACAGCTACGAACATAAATACCAATTTCTTCATTTTCTTAAGCTTTTAAAATCTGTAAAACAATCAATTGTTACTAAAACGATGCAAAGGTACACACTTTTTCAACACCCACCAAGCTTTTTTATGATTTTTTTTACACTAATTTTGTAACTTTTTTGTAATGCGTTAAATATCAACCTTTTACAAACATTAAAATAATGTTAACAAATTAAATACCAGGTCTTTTCCCTATGAAAGTGTACATTTAGCGGTGCTCATTCCTCTATATTATCAAGCATCTCCTTGATCTTCCGATGCCAGAATCCTATCATCCCCAGCTTGGAGAAGCGGTATAGACTTAGGCTGCGGTTCCATGTCCCGTCTTGAGCATCAGACATAAGGTACCTACATAGTATCTCACGTGCGTTTGGAACTTCAGCATAAAGGAAAGGAAGCTCACTGGGCTCAAAGCCCATCGTCTGGACAAGAATTGATGCCATGAGGGATGTCATGCGACGTATGTGAAGGGTTTTCGTCCAGCTGTCAAACTTCACGAAATCGACCTTGTCGCCTAATGACCTCATATACTTGCCGAGAGAGATTATGCCTGGCAGGGATATGCCTATGCGCTCGATATGGTTGATGTTATACACGATGATGTTCAGAAGATTCAACGTCTCCACCGAGGTGTCTATGGCATGCCTCTCATCATTGACAATTCTCTCCCGGCGTCTCTCTTGCAGCGCATTAACAAAGTGATAGACCGCTGCCGAGGAGTACGGCTCAACAGTGTCCACCTTTTTCCTCAGCATGTCTGCCTGTCTCCATTTCCATGCAGACATGGGAGCCATCTCCACTTTATCGCCGTAGTATTCTGCGCATAGGGAGGAGAAAAGATTGTCGAATATTATTTCCGTGGTCCTATTCATCACCTTATATAATAGTATTTATAGCAGCAAACTATGGTGACCATCGTTTGCCACATCATATTGTATGCCTGACAGATACTTGAGGGGTGTGATATGACATTCTTGCCGAGAATCTTGCAGTATAGCCTTATGAGGCGTTTTACAACTGGGAGGCATGTCCTTGGTATCTGTTAATCAAATATTGGCTTTTCAGCTTAGCAAGGCCTTGTTTCTACTGTATAGCCTACCACACTCATTAATACAAGTCATCAATCTGCTGAAGATTAGCATCCGCATCATCCCAAGCCAGTATATTTCCTCTCCATTGAAAGGGATATTGTCATCACTATCTTCCTTTCTAAGATTAACCAACAGCCAGTCACTCATTGATTCAGTTTTGAAACCTCATTGTCAAGTCTGAATCTCCTTGGCCTGCCTGTGATTATGGCAATGGTCGCGGCACATCCTATAGCAAAAGGATAGAAGAGATATGGTATGATTGAGACTGGCGGAATAGCAGCCAGACCTCCCGCAATGAGCAGCTGTGCGCCATAAGGGATAATTCCCTGTGCGAAACATGAGAAAGTGTCGAGAATCGATGCTGAGCGGCGAGGGTCAATATTGAACCGCTGGGCTATCTGCCTGGCAATAGGCCCTACGGTGATGACAGCGACAGTATTGTTTGCCGTACAGAAATCCACAATGGTTATGAGCAGAGCGATAGCCGCCTCACCTCCCTTCCTGCCGTTCACATGCTTTGTTATACGGTGAATAATCATGTCTATGCCACCATTATGTCTTACCGTCTCAAGCATACCACCAGCAAGCATGGTGACGATTATCAGCTCTGACATGCCCATCACACCATCTCCCATAGCTTTCATCCATCCGAAACAATCATACATTCCTCCCGATATGCCTATGACACCTGTCAGCAAAGAGCCTATTGTAAGAACGACCATGACATTTACGCCACAAGCAGCCATAACAAGCACTACAAGGTATGGGAGTACCTTCAGATAATCCACAGAGACACTTTGTGGGGCAGACGCTGTGCCAGCTCCCAACACTACATATAGGATGAACATGAAGATGGCAGCTGGCGCCACGATATACAGGTTTGCCCGGAACTTGTCGCTCATCTTGCATCCCTGTGTCTGTGTGGCTACTACTGTCGTATCGGATATAAACGACAGGTTATCACCGAAGAACGCGCCACCGACGACGACACCTGTCATCATCTCAACACTGATGCCTGTTGACGACGCAAGCCCTGTGGCGATAGGTACAAGCGCAGCAACCGTGCCCACGCTGGTGCCCACAGAGAGTGATATGAAGCAGGCGGCGACAAAGATTCCAGCCATTATCATCTGTGGTGGGAGCAGTGACAACGCCAGATTCACTGTGTTGTCAATACTTCCCATAGCCTTTGCCGACGACGCGAAAGCTCCTGCCAATATGAATATCCATATCATGAGCATCATATTCTCTGAGCTGGCGCCCTTAGAGAATATTCTTACTCTCTCCTGAAGAGTCTTGCCTCTTGTCGTCATTATGCCGACAATACCAGAGACAAGGAATGCTATCGTTATAGGCACCTTATAGAAATCTCCCATAACGACGGAAACAACGAGATAGATGACGATGAATGTCAGAAGAGGCAGTAGCGGCATTGGAGTATTGGTTTATTGCTTATCAGGGTTAGAATAGGGACATAACAGTTATTCCCAGCTTGTACCAAGACCAAACATAACGGCATGCACCATATCCAGAGAAGCTCTGGCTATTGCATGCCGTTTTGGTATGAAAAACATTCAAGCAGTGTGGTGTTATCAGAGAGTCACACCATTCTTGAATATGCTTATCTCACGGTAACCGTTCTTCTCATTTCGAGCCTGCTCACCACTTGCTACAGACAGCACCTTATCGATGAACTCATTACGTACAGAAAGCATGTCTTTGCCTTGAATCAGCTGTCCCGCATTGAAGTCAATCCAGTTTGCCTTACGCTCAGCAAGAGTAGGATTTGTGGCAACCTTCATAGTAGGCACGAATGTTCCGAAAGGTGTTCCACGGCCTGTTGTGAACAGTACGATATGGCATCCGGCAGCAGCCAACGCTGTTGAAGCCACGAGGTCGTTACCTGGTGCGGAAAGGAGGTTGAGACCATTGACCTGCAGGCGGTCACCGTAACCAAGCACTCCGCTCACAGGAGCACGCCCACATTTCTGTGTACAACCGAGCGCCTTGTCCTCGAGAGTTGATATTCCGCCCTTCTTGTTTCCCGGCGATGGGTTCTCGCCTACGGGCTCTCCATGCGAGAGGAAATACTCCTTGAAGTCATTGACCAGCTTCACTGTCTGCTCAAAGAGCTCAGGGGTCTCACAACGGTTCATGAGAATTGTCTCTGCACCAAACATCTCTGGCACCTCGGTGAGTATCGATGTGCCCCCCTGTGCCACAAGCCAGTCAGAGAACTCGCCTACAAGAGGATTAGCAGTGATGCCTGAGAATCCGTCTGAGCCACCACACTTGAGTCCGACGCGCAGCTTGCTGACAGGAACATCCTCGCGCTTGTCCTCCTTTGCAATAGCATACATCTCGCGCAGCAGTGCCATTCCTGCCTCCACCTCGTCTCCATCAACATCCTGTGTGACAAGGAGTTTTATGCGGTCATGGTCATAATCGCCGAGCATAGCCATGAAGTCTTTCGGCTGGTTGTTCTCACATCCGAGAGAGAGCACGAGCACAGCTCCTGCATTAGGATGCAGTACAAGGTCACGAAGCACCTTGCGTGTATTCTCATGGTCTTCAGAGAGTTGTGAGCATCCATAATTATGATGCCAGGCGTGGATAGCGTCTATGCCCTCCAGCCCAGTCTCTTCCTGGAGTCTTTTTGCCAGTTGCTCTGCTATACCGTTCACACATCCTACAGTCGGGACGATCCACACCTCATTGCGCACGCCGACATCACCATTCTTGCGGACATATCCTTTGAATGTGCGTCCCTCTGCTGGTATGGTCAGCTTCTCGTCTACAGGAGAATATGTGTATTCAAGCTTTCCCGAGAGGTTTGTCTTCAGGTTGTCCTCATTTACCCATTCGCCAGCCTTCAAATCTCTCATGGCATGGCCTATAGGATATCCATATTTTATAATGTCTTGTCCCTCTGCCACATCATTGATAAGGACCTTATGACCGGCAGGAGTGTCCTGGAGCAGAGAGATGCTCTTGCCGTCGACATCTATCACAGTGCCTGCTGCGAGAGGCTGCAGGCAGACTATTACAGAGTCAGCAGGATTGATTTTCAGAAATGATGTTAGTTCCATAATGTTAGATTTAATGTATGATTTAGTGTTATTTTTCAGTTGAAGCGAGCATTGTGTTCTACCTCATATTATACCTGCGTTCTCTGGTAGAAGTCAACATTCTCCGGTGTCAGCAGCTCGATAGGCATATAGTTGACTGGACTGACCTTGTTTTTCAGAACGACAGCCCTGAACAATGCGTCGACACAGTTATATCCCTGCATGTATCCATGCTGTGCGATAAGGAATGATATGCTCCCCTGGCGCAGACATTCAGCGTTTTCCTTGACCATATCATACCCCATAATCTGTATATTGCGTTTGTTTGTCCTCAGCAAGAACTCGCCCACAAGATAAGCTTTTGATGTAAACGTTATGCAGTGGTGTATACCTGAATGGGAATTAAAGAATTCCTCAAGTCTGCTATCAATCACCTCACGCCCCTCGTGTCTCGGCAGGTCCAGTTCCGTAATCTTAATGTCAGGGAAATGGTCATGCATATAATGCCTGAATCCCACCTCTCGGTTGTCCTGCTGCTTAGACGTCACTTTTCCATCCTTGGTTTGCTTCATAAGCATTATCTCAGTCTCTTTCGGAGCGATGAGCATAAGCATCCTTGCTGCGAAATATCCCGACTGGAACGAGTCCTGACCATAGAATGCGAGGGGCTTCAGGTCAGGCATGTATGAGTCAAGCAGGATAAATGGTATGTCTCTCGAGTGAAGCTCGTCTGTGAACCGCCTTGTCTGCTCGAGCACAGAAGGCACCAGTACGACTCCATCAGGATTCTGGTCAAGACACTGCTGGCATGCCTGGGTGAATGTCTCCAGGTTAAAGCGGTCATAGTAAATTGACTTCGTGTTGATCTTGAAGTCACGCCTTTGCTCAACAGCCTTGAGAGTCCCCTCCTCGACCTCTTCCCAGTAAGCCTCTGATTCATGCTTCGGCATGAGTATATAGAACACACTATGTTTGTTTGCAGCCAATGCAGAGGCATAGACATTAGGCTGATAATTAAGTTCTTTCAATACTCGGGTCACTTTCTCCATAGCTGATGCAGAGACATTTGGCCTATTGTGCAACACTCTGTCAACTGTTCCGACAGAGACCCCAGCTTTCTGTGCGATATCCTTAATAGTAATCTTTTGCGTCATCAAAATAGCACTTTTACCTTTTTGAATTTCAACTGCAAAAATAGTAATAAAAGTTGAATTGTGTGAACGCACAGGACGTATTTTTATTAAAAAAAGTGATTTTTCGCTTTTTTCTTTCTTCTTTTTGCGAAAATATGTGTAATTTTGGGGCTTGAACAACATAACATTAGAAAAAGCACATAATATATATCATAAACTTAAATCAAACACTATGGCAAAAGTAGTAACACTGGGCGAGATCATGCTTCGTCTCAGTCCGAACGGCAATGACCGTTTTATCCAGTCAGAGATTTTCCGTATTATACCAGGTGGTGGTGAGGCCAATGTAGCCATCAGCTGTGCAAACTATGGCCACGATGCGTATTTCGTATCTAAGCTCCCAACCCATGACATTGGCCAGATAGCAGTCAATGCTTTACGTCGTTACGGGGTGAACACACAGTTTATAGCCCGTGGTGGTGACCGTGTTGGTCTCTATTACTGTGAGACAGGAGCTTCAATGCGCCCTTCAAAGGTCATATATGACCGTGCAAACTCTGCCATCGCAGAGGCAAACCCTGAGGATTTCGATTTTGACGCTATAATGGAAGGTGCTGACTGGTTCCACTGGTCAGGTATCACACCTGCTATCTCAGACAAGGCAGCAGAGCTCACAAAGCTTGCATGTGAGGCAGCGAAGCGTCATGGTGTGACAGTGTCTGTCGACCTCAACTTCCGTAAGAAGCTCTGGACATCAGAGAAAGCCATATCTATC
Source organism: Hoylesella loescheii (assembly GCA_021531755.1). Classification (GTDB taxonomy): domain Bacteria; phylum Bacteroidota; class Bacteroidia; order Bacteroidales; family Bacteroidaceae; genus Prevotella. The sequence goes on along the minus strand of JADYUK010000017.1, from coordinate 38,960 downwards.
ATGCGTCCACTCATGCAGTACGTGGATGTATGTATTGGCAACGAGGAGGACGCAGAGCTCTGCCTTGGTTTCAAGCCTGACGCTGACGTAGAGGGTGGCGAGACAAATGCAGCTGGTTATGAGGGAATCTTCAAGCAGATGAAAGAGGAGTTCGGCTTCAAGTATGTCGTATCCACACTCCGCGAGTCTTTCTCAGCAACATTCAATGGATGGAAGGCTCTCATATATGACGGCAAGGAGTTCTACCAGTCAAAGCGCTATGAGATAAATCCTATCATCGACCGCGTAGGTGGTGGCGACTCATTCTCTGGTGGCCTTATCCATGGCCTGCTTACAAAGCCTAACCAGGGTGAGGCTCTCGAGTTCGCTGTTGCAGCATCAGCCCTAAAGCACACAATAAACGGAGACTTCAACCTCGTATCAGTTGCTGAGGTAGAGGCTCTTGCTGGTGGCAATGCCAACGGCCGCGTACAGAGATAACATTCTCCGCTTGTCAGTACGTATAGATGGGGAGACCATCTCTCGCCTGTCTTCTTGACGACAAGCATGCAACAAAATGGTTGGGGGTATGTAGAAGGAGCGTGACTCCTGCTCACCCCAACCTTAACAGTATATACATATATTAATAAGGTATAAGAATATTAATGGCAAAATTTGACAAACTGGCCGTAATGCAGAAGATAGCATCGGCCCCGATGGTACCTGTATTCTATCATAAGGACGCAGAAGTTGCAAAGAAAGTGGTGAAGGCATGCTACGAAGGTGGTGTCCGCGCCTTTGAGTTCACCAACCGTGGTGACTTTGCCCAGGAGGTTTTCGCAGAGCTCTCCAAATTTGTTGCTACAGAGTGTCCAGAGATGGCTCTTGGCATCGGTAGCGTCGTTGACGCTCCTACAGCAGCCCTTTATCTGCAGCTCGGTGCCAACTTCGTCGTTGGCCCTCTCTTCAATCCAGATATAGCAGTGGTTTGCAACCGCCGTTGCGTTACATACTGTCCTGGCTGTCTCACACCATCAGAGATTGGCAAGGCTCAAGAAGTGGGATGCGATTTCACGAAGGTGTTCCCTGGCGATGTTGTTGGCCCTAACCTCATCAAGGGTCTCATGGCTCCGATGCCATGGTCAAAGATCATGGTGACCGGCGGTGTCGCTCCTGAGAAAGAGAATCTTGAGAAGTGGTTCAAGGCTGGTGTCTTCTGTGTAGGCATGGGCTCAAAGCTCTTCCCGAAGGACAAGGTCGCAGCAGGCGACTGGCAGTACATAACAGACAAGTGTAAGGAAGCACTTGGCTATTGTGCTGAGGCAAGAAAGTAAACGAGAAAAAACGTGTGCTATCTGGCACACTCATGTCTGCTGCTATTATCGCCACGCGAGCAGTGTATTTGTCCATGCTCACAATCTCTGAGAGTAGCCATTTACCCTGCTGCGAAGCAGCCAGGCAGCAGCCAGATGCACAATTATATTATCAGGAAAGAACTTCTGCAACATACAAGACAAATGTATTGCTTGCAGAAGTTTTCTTCGTTTTATTCGCTTAACGAGATGCCGTCGAAGACTCATAAATCCATCAGACATAACAATACAGTCCATCTGCCACTGCTACTGTGCCTCATCTCAGTAGTCATCTCGTCATGCACATCAGGCCGCAGTTCAAGATTCTCACAACTTAACGACAAGGCATACGAGTATCACTACAAGTCGCTTGACAGTGTGAGGATTTATGCCGACAGCATCCTACACGACAGGAGTGCGGGGAATGATGTGAAAGCAGAAGCCCACAATAATCTTGCGTTCTACTATATCGGCAAAATGAGATACGATCTTGCCGACTCCATTCTTGATATTGTCGACAAAGAGACAGATAACCATATCGAGCTGTGTGTCTCCAGCATACAGCGTATGAGGCTTTGCCAGCGTCGCTCACACAATAAGGCGTTCTATGAGTTCCGTCAGGACGCACAGTCCCACATGAAGCGCATACACGAGGAACAGGGATACACTGAAAGACAGCAGAAGCGCATCATGTACGCCGAGTCAGAATTCAGGATTGTATCATCGGTTTACGAATACTACGTCGGACGCATCAGCGATGCTATCGCCAGCCTTAAAGAGCTTGACAGCATAGGCATCTCGAGACAGGACACAGCCCAGATTTTGGCTTACCTGTATAACATTGGAGCAGGAGGAATACTGACAAAAGGAACGAAGGAGGAGATTGCCCGTTTAGAGTACGATTATCTCATAAGTTGCTACAGCATAGCCACAGAGACTGGCCACGTGTACTGGCAGGCAAACTCTCTCCAGGCTATAGCAGAACATATCCTTGACGACGATGGCCTGTACATGTTAGAGAATCCCTCCATGTCCCGCTATATTAACATTGAGAATGTCCCAGACAGCCTCCTCGCCGGCAATATAGCCGAACGCTCGCTACGTCTGTTCAGAGACTACGGCGATGTGTACCAGCAAGCTGCATCATGGCGTGTGCTGTCCCGGTGCTATGGCAGACTTGGTGATTTTCCCGGCTCTGTCTTCTCCCTACAGCAGGCCTTGCGTGTTGACACTGCCCTAAGCCAGGCTCCCGCTCTTATGGCATCCATCAACGAGCTTTTCTCCATGGCCTACTCTGCATTGGACCAGAAAGCAGAGAGCGATCACTACAGGAATGAATATCTTGACCTGTACGAGGACACGAGACAAGACAGGCAGCTTGAGGCACGTGCCGACCAGCTGAGTCTCAAGATTAGCCATCTCCGCATACTCCTCTTGGTCATAGCTGCTGTTTTTATTCTTCTGGTAGGACTATTGCTCTTCCTCATCGTGCGTCGACACAGGATGTCCACAGGCGAGAGATATAAGTCTGGAGCCGTGAGCAAGCTTCAGGAAGAATACAAGACCCAACTGGACAGTCTTGACGAGGAGATAGAGCAACTGGAGGAAGATTGTGCGATGACAGAGCTTCAGATGAGCAGGCAGGAGGAGCAGTATGCAGAGAACAGGGCACGCATGCACCTCATCACATCACTCATACCTCTGCTTGACCGTATGCTCCACGAGACGCACAGCATAGCAAACAAGGCAGAGAGCGCTGAGCGCAGGGAAGAACGAAGACAATACATCAGGGAGATCATCACAGGCATAAACGACGAGAACAACCTCCTGACACGCTGGATACAGTTGAGACAGGGCACACTGTCGCTCCGTATAGAGACTTTCAGGTTGCAAGAGCTTTTTGATATAGTCACAGCCAGCTCGTCATCATTCAGGAATAACGACCTGACCCTTAGAGTAGAGCCTACAGAGGCGACAATAAAGGCCGACAAGACCCTCACACTCTTCATGCTCAACACGATATGCGACAATGCCCGTAAATACACATCGCCCGGTGGCCTTGTCGTTGTTAAGGCGGAGAGCCGTGACAGCGATATGGTAGAGATCAGCGTCAGCGACGATGGCCAGGGCATGACGCCCCAGCAACAGGCGACACTCTTTGATGTCAAGGCGATAAACGACGAGGCCATAGAACGTGGCATGACAGTCACTGAGACATCAAGTCATGGATTCGGCCTGGCTAACTGTAAGGGAATAATTGAGAAGTACAAGAAGACGAACACCCTGTTCGCAAAATGTGCGATTGGTGTGGAGAGCCATCCCGGCAAAGGCACAAGGATATTCTTCAAGCTTCCCGATGGCATGCGTCGTGCCCTCTCCATCATAGCGTCCATTGCCATATCAGCCATGGCGTATGCGGCCGTCCCCCAGAAGACACCGCTCTATACAATCTCGAATGCTTATGCCGACAGCGTGTATCACGCCAACATAGCCGGCCAATACCCCGATGCCATACGCTTTGCCCGCGAATATATGTCCATCCTGAACAAAGAGTACAGGAGTCAGAGAGCGACATCCCGCGACACACTTATGCTATATGACCCTCTGTCAGCCGTACCGGCAGAAGTGAGATGGATAGCCGACTCTATCAGTATGCCATACAGCACACTCCTGTCAGTGCGCAATGAGGTTGCAGTCGCCGCATTAGCTCTGCATGACTGGCAGCTCTACCACTATAACAATGCCGCATACTCACAGCTCTTCCGCATCATCTCGGCCGATAACACCCTTGCCGACTACTGTAAACGTATGGAGACAGCAGAGACAAACAGTAACATCGCCATCATCCTGCTCGTCATAATGTTACTGTCGCTACTGCCCATATACTATTTCGCATATTACAGATACGTCATCCTTGATGTCATGGACACCATCAGGAAGAACAAGGACGACATAGCGAGAAGGACCCTTCAACGTGATAATCTGTCTGCAAGACTCAAGACTCTACGCTTTGAGCACGACAGGCTACACGTCGCTAACAATGTCCTTGCCAACTCCTTCTCGGCCATAAAGCATGAGACGATGTACTATCCCTCCCGCATCAGCCAGCTGCTTGATGAGGGTGATGACAAGACACTCGATGAGGTGGCCGTGTACTACCGGACTCTCTACGGAGCCTTTGCCTCACAGGCTCTCTTCAATAGTGCACGCCATCTTAAGCCTGACACACTGCAAGGCATCATGCTTGGGATAATAGCCCGTATGACAGGGCAGCGCAAAGCCGACATACATCCCACACGCCATGAGGCGCCATACACCATATATGAGTTTGACATCGACACCACTGCCCAGCAGGGCGACCGTCTGTCCATAAGCATTAGGATTCTGACACAGGTCGTCAGAGACCTCGGAGAGATTTATAACCTGCGCCGCTGTGGCATAATAGTGAGAGGAATACACGTCACTGTCACCATCCCGAAGAATAATTTGTAAGAAAATACCCCGAAAATTTGGAGGATTAAAATTAAATCAGTAATTTTGCATCGAAAACAAGACAATAAACCATTAATATAGTTTCAGAATGTCAATCAACGTGTCTACATACTGGTGGTGGCGTCTCTCAAGATATTATATGTCGTGAGCCGGTAAGCCGTATGTATATAGACAAGAGATATACATGATTCCAAAGAGAAAAGGCCTGTCGCAGTCACGACAGGCCTTTTCTCTTATCTGCCGGCTAACATCCCCATACTACCAGCTGGCAATGCCATCAACAACATATAACAACACGAGAAAAACAGAAAAGCCATGAATATGAAACAGATTCTGGAACGCGTGCTGAATCATGAGATTCTGTCACGTGAGGAGATGCGCAACATTCTTTTCGCCATAACACGCGGGGAGATTCCCGATGTCCAGATAGCCGCCCTTCTGACATGTTTCCAGATGAGAGGAATCACAGTCGAGGAGCTGTTAGGATTCCGCGATGGTATACTTGAGACAGGAGTGCCAGCCATCCTTGACTCAGAGCGCTACATAGACATCGTCGGTACTGGTGGCGACGGCAAGAACACCTTTAACATATCTACCTGCGCATGTTTCGTTGTTGCGGGTGCAGGATATAAGGTCGCAAAGCATGGCAATGTCGCAGCGACATCCGTATCAGGTGCCAGCAATGTCATTGAAGGCCATGGGGTGAAGTTCACTAACGATATAGACAAGCTGAACCGCTCGTTGGAGCGTACGGGCATGGTATATCTCCACGCCCCTCTCTTTGCGAGAGCGATGAAGTTTGTGGCTCCTATACGGCGTTTCATCGGATTCCCCACAGTCTTCAATCTCCTTGGCCCGATAGTCAACCCCTCACAGCCTAAATGTCAGCTCCTCGGTGTCGCCAACCTCGACCAGATGCGCCTGTACAACAATGTATACAGAAAGATTGGCATCGACTATGCTATAGAGAACTCCATTGAGGGCTACGACGAGATATCGCTGACAGGAAACTTCAAGATAACGACAAACGATTATGAGAGGATATTCTCTCCAGCAGATATCGGCATGCAGCAGACACAGGCATCTGAATTGATGGGAGGCGAGACGAAGGAGGACGCCATGAGGATATTCGACTCTGTACTTGCTAACACTGCGACAGAGAGCCAGAAGAATGTTGTCATCACTAACGCTGCCTTTGCCATACAGGTTATGGAGAGGGGCAAGAAGAGTATCGACGAGTGCATAGCAATAGCACGCGAATCGTTAGAGAGCGGCAGAGCAGAAGAGACATTGAAGAAGTTTATCGAGATAAACAGCTGAGACACCCCATCCCGCCCTATAACCCATGCCTTCTATCGCCTCAGAGCGGCATGAACGGGTGGTACGGACGACACATTATCGGTGTATAATATGGTTCTATCATGAATGTAAGAGAAGGAAATGACTATGGCAGATATCCTTGAAGAGATTGTAGCATACAAACGTATAGAAATAGAGCAGCATAAGGCTGCGGTCAAGCCTTCAGCCCTCTACCGTATTGTCGAGGAGATAATGGATGAAGGTAAGCCACAACCTTCTATGAGGGCTTCGCTCCTGAGTAGCGAGAGCGGCATAATAGCCGAGTTCAAACGCCGCTCGCCATCGAAGGGCTGGATAAAGGAGGATGGAGAGGCAGAGAAGATACCCCTCTCCTACCAGCAGAACGGAGCGGCAGCTATAAGCATACTGACTGACGAGAAATATTTCGGTGGCAGGGACAGTTTCATCCGTACAGCCAGAGAGGCAGGTGTGACATTGCCTGTCCTTTACAAGAATTTCGTTATCGACGAGTACCAGTTGTTTGAGGCTCGTGCCTGCGGTGCCTCGGCAGTGCTCCTCATTGCCGCCGACCTCTCTGTCACCGAATGCAAGGCTCTCCTCTCCCGTGCCCATGAGCTACAGATGGAGGTACTGCTCGAGATGCACAGCGAGCAGGAGTTGGACTATGCAGCCCTTGAGCCTGACATGTACGGCATAAACAATCGCAATCTCGGGACGTTCATAACCTCTGTCGACAACTCTTACCGCATGGCCGGACTCCTGCCTGAAGACTCGTGCAAAGTCAGCGAGAGCGGCATATCATCGCCTGAGACAGTGAGGTCGCTGAGAGATGCGGGCTATCGCGGATTTCTCATCGGAGAGCATTTCATGAGGACTCCTGACCCTGGATGCGCTCTGTCCGATTTCATACGCTGCATCAGGGTGTGAGAGGCTGCAAGGCTGTGATGGCCAAGGCATGAAGCAAGAAGCCTGCCCCGCAGAGGCCTGTCCGAATTATGACGGACGCCACAAACATAACAAGAAGAGCGAACAAACAACGACAACTCCAGTAAATCATATGATTATAAAAGTCTGCGGCTTACGTGAGCCGGAAAATATTAGAGATATCTCAGCTTTGGATGTCGACATGACAGGATTCATCTTCTGGCCTGAGAGCAAGAGATACGTAAGCCAGATACCATCCTATTCTGGCACAATACCCAACACCAGCCCCCTGGAAGAAATAGAGAAGACATCGGGAGGTCCACTGCGTGTCGGTGTCTTTGTCAACGAGATGCCACAGACAATCATCACGAGGGTTTACGACAGCAATCTCTCGTGCATCCAGCTTCATGGCGATGAGAGCCCGGTATATATAGAAAACCTCCGTCGCACCCTTGTCCCGGACATAGTGAGAGAAATAAAGATTATCAAGGCTCTCAGTATCCGTGAGGCAGACGATGTCAAACGATGGCGTGAGTACAGAGGCCATGCAGACCTTCTTCTTTTTGACACAAAGTGTCAGCAGCACGGAGGGTCGGGCAGCAAGTTTGACTGGAATATTTTATATGAATACGACGGTGACATACCATTCCTTCTCTCTGGAGGCATTGGCCCTGACGATGCCGAGAGCATCAAGTCCATATCCCACCCCATGATGTCCGGGGTAGACATCAACTCCAAGTTTGAGACAGAGCCGGGCGTGAAGGATGTCCAGAAGGTCAAGGCGTTTATTGACATTCTCCGCAGCTCCCACCCTCATTCCATTTGATGTCACCACCATCAGCAAGCAACAAAAAGACCAACACAATGAACAAGATAAACAGACTCTTCAGTGAAAACAGGGACCGCAAACTGCTCTCACTATATTTCTGTGCGGGGTGTCCCACCCTTGAAGGCACAGGCGATGTGATAATGTCAATGCAGCGTCATGGTATCGACATGATAGAAGTCGGCATACCATTCTCTGACCCTATGGCCGATGGCCCTGTCATACAGCAGGCTGCCACGACAGCCCTTCATAATGGCATGACATTATCCCGTCTCTTCTCCCAGCTGAGAGAGATAAAGGAAGATGTTGAGGTGCCATTGGTCCTCATGGGTTATCTCAATGTCATCATGCAGTATGGCATAGAGCGTTTCTGCCAGTCGTGTGTAGAGTGTGGCGTATCGGGTGCTATCATCCCCGATCTCCCTTTCCGTGACTATATGGAGGACATCAAGCCCATAGCAGACAAATACGACATACGCATCATAATGCTTATCACTCCAGAGACGAGCGAGGAGCGCATACGTTTCATCGACCAGCACACAGATGGTTTCATCTATATGGTCAGCTCGGCGAGTGTCACAGGTGCGCAGCGTTCGTTTGACGAGGCGAAGCAGGAATATTTCCAGCGCATAAACTCAATGGAGCTCACCAACCCGAGGATGATAGGCTTCGGCATAAGCAACAAGCAGACACTCGAGTCGTCCCAGCAGAATGCCGCTGGCGCTATCATCGGCAGCAAGTTCGTCCAGCTTCTGTCAGAAAGTGGCGGTGATGCCGACAAGGCACTCGACAATCTCTTTGAGGCACTACGCAGCTGATGCGGCAGACACACATTCCCCCGCCTCATCAACTCCCCCACATGCTTAGCAGCATGTCATATATGTGAGCCACACATCACGCCAAGGGCACAAGTGGCCACAGCCATGAAGCGCCGCCCACGCGGTTTTCCCCCACAACATGTGGAGCAGCATCAACATAACCATTATTGGTGGAAAGCCCCCTGAGCCACCATACAACACAAATCACAATTCATATTTATGAGCAAATACACAGTCAACGATATGGGTTTCTATGGCAATTATGGCGGAGCCTATATCCCTGAGATATTATATAAGACCGTAGAGAATCTGAAGAATGCATATGAGGAGATTCTCGACAGTGAGAGTTTCAAGTCAGAGTATCATTCTCTCCTCAAGGACTATGTCGGCCGTCCCTCACCGTTATATTATGCCCGCCGCATGTCCGAGCGTTATGGATGCCGTCTGTATCTCAAGCGTGAGGATCTCAACCATACGGGCGCCCACAAGATAAACAACGCCCTCGGGCAGATACTCCTTGCGCGCCGTATGGGCAAGACCCGCATCATAGCCGAGACGGGTGCCGGCCAGCATGGTGTGGCCACAGCCACGGCATGCGCACTGATGAACATGCCGTGTACGGTATACATGGGCGCGCTCGATGTGGAGCGCCAGCATGTCAACGTGGAGCGCATGAAGATGTTAGGAGCCACAGTGACTCCCGTTGAGAGTGGCAACAAGACTCTCAAGGACGCCACGAACGAGGCCATACGCGACTGGTGTTGCCATCCTTCTGACACATTCTATATCATAGGCTCCACTGTAGGCCCCCATCCATACCCTGAGATGGTTGCCCGCCTGCAGAGTGTCATATCCGAGGAGATAAAGTGGCAGCTGCTCGAGAAGACAGGGCGTGACTATCCAGACTATCTCATGGCATGCATCGGTGGAGGCTCCAACGCCGCCGGCACTATCTACCATTACCTTAATGACGACCGTGTCGGCATAATCCTTGGCGAGGCAGGCGGTATGGGTGTAGGCACAGACATGACAGCCGCCTCGATGCAGGTAGGGACGACAGGCATTCTCCACGGCTCACGCATCAAGGTGCTCCAGACTCCTGACGGACAGATTATCGAGCCATACTCCATATCAGCTGGTCTTGACTATCCTGGGGCGGGACCTCTCCACTGCAACCTTTATGAGACAGGGCGTGCGCAGGTATTGCCAGCGAATGATGACGAGGCACTGCGCGCCGCTTTCGAGCTGACCCGCCTTGAGGGCATCATCCCAGCCCTTGAGTCAGCCCATGCCCTCGCACTGCTGCCGAAAGTTAGCGGCCAGTTCAAGCCTGACGACATTGTCGTCCTCACGGTATCGGGCCGTGGAGACAAGGACCTTGACACATACCTCTCTCACAAGGAATGCTGCATGGAATAGTCTGCCAGCCTTCATGTAACATGTTCTTCACACAAAAAAACATCAAGATGTTCAAATATACCACCCACACCAAGACCATACTCGCCGACATGTACACTCCGGTGAGTGTATATATGCGTCTGCGCGACACATGCCCCCAGTCGGCCCTTATGGAGAGCTCAGACTATCATGATGCGAACAACTCCCGCTCATTCATCGCCATCAACCCTATCGCGAGTGTCAGCATCAGCCACGGCTATGCCATCAGCCGTTATCCTGACGGCACCACGACACGTCATGAGGTGAACAGCTTCTACCGTGCAGACAATGCCATCAACGAATTCCTCTCAGAGTTCACCATTGAGGGTGAAGCCTCAGCCTACTGCGGACTATTCGGTTACACATCGTTCAATGCCGTCAGATATTTTGAGGATATTGCTGTCAAGGACACCAAGCTCGAGAAGAATGACGCTCCCGATATGATATACATCTTCTATCGTGACATAATCGTCTTCGACCATTTCAACAACAGCCTCACGATTGTATCCCTTGGCTCAGACCGCGATGTTGAGGATATCATGATCCAGATGAACCGCACGAATGTCAAGCCATACGATTTCCATCCCATCGGCGACACCACATCTCCCCTTACAGACGAGGAGCACAAGGAGAATATCCGGCGTGGCATACGCCACTGTCTCCGCGGCGATGTCTTCCAGATAGTGCTCTCGCGCCGTTTTGTCCAGCATTACGAGGGTGATGACTTCAAGCTGTACCGTGCCCTGCGCAGTATCAATCCGTCGCCCTATCTCTTCTACTTCGACTTTGGCGGATTCCGCATCTTCGGGTCGAGCCCGGAGACTCACTGCCGCATAGAGGGCCGGCATGCGTATATAGACCCTATAGCCGGCACGACACGCCGTACAGGCGATGCCGAGCAGGACCGCAAGAATGCTGAGTATCTGCGCAATGACGCCAAGGAGAATGCCGAGCACGTGATGCTTGTCGACCTTGCTCGCAATGACCTCTCCCGCAACTGCCACGATGTCCATGTTGATTTCTACAAGGACATGCAGTATTACTCACACGTCATCCACCTTGTATCACGTGTCAGCGGCACTCTCGACGACAACGCCGACCCTATAAAGGCTTTCATCGACACATTCCCAGCAGGCACACTGTCTGGCGCCCCGAAGGTTAGGGCGATGCAGCTTATATCGGAGTATGAGCCACACAACCGTGGCGCTTATGGTGGCTGCATAGGCTTCATAGGATTCAACCGCTCGTTGAACCAGGCCATAACCATACGTACCTTTGTAAGCCGCAACAACGAGCTGTGGTTCCAGGCTGGTGGTGGCATAGTGGCAAAGAGCGACGAGGAGTATGAGCTGCAGGAGGTGAACAACAAGCTTAGCGCCCTGCGCCGTGCCATAATCATGGCCGAGAAGATGTGATATGCAAGGAACACTATGGCATGAGGCCAGAGGGCAGCATTCCCTCTTGTGGCTGCCCCGTAAGCCGCCCATAGTGATAAAGACAAGACAAAAGAAAAAAGAACTGAATCATGAAGATAGTAATCATAGACAATTATGACTCGTTCACATACAATCTGAGCCACCTTGTAAAGGAGCTTGGTGCCGACGTGACAGTATTCCGCAACGACAAGTTCCTTCTCAACGAGATAGAGCAGTATGACAAGATAATCCTCTCTCCCGGCCCTGGCATCCCGTCGGAGGCCGGCCTTCTTCTCGATGTCATACGCACATACCGTGGCCGTAAGCCGATGCTTGGTGTCTGTCTTGGCCATCAGGCCATCGGTGAGGTGTTCGGCGCGCGCCTGACAAACCTCTCCACGGTCTACCATGGTGTTGCAACAGAGGGTACACAGTATGGCAATGACCCCATTTTCCGCGGCATGCCGAAGCGTATCATCATGGGACGTTACCATTCATGGGTTGTCGACAGCACGTCGTTGCCAGAGTGTCTTGAGGTGACAGCGATGTCCGACGACGGTTATATCATGGCTCTCCGCCATCGTCATTATGACATCCACGGCATACAGTTCCACCCAGAGAGCGTGCTGACCCCCGAGGGAAGGCAGATAGTGAAGAACTGGCTGGAGCTATAACCGTCGCTATACAGACGCACACAATCGCGGCATGCAAGACAGACGCACACATAGTGTCTTTATGACTCCCATCATAGAGCGGGGGGAATCATGACATCATGTGTGCGTCTGCCTTATATGCCGCGTTCTTTGTTTTCTTATATCTTCTCTTTATTGCCTTGCCTTATTCAGAGCGCCTCGTCCTCGGGCTTCTGTGGCTTTACAGCCTTACGGGGCAGATGGCGTTTCCGTCTGAGCCATTCGGCTTTCCGCCTCTCGTAGTCCTCGTAGTGTTTCTCAAGGAAGTTGTCTGCCATATGTATGTCCTCGTCCTGTTGTCTACTTGTTGAAGCTGCTATAGAGCACATACATGGTTATCTCTCCCTCGTCTGAGCCCTCACCTCCCAGGAGCCGTGTGCTTGAGAGCGACATGTCGTGTGAGATGCTGCTGACGATTGTGCTGCTGTTGTATGTTGTGTATCCTGCCGTGACGGGTATTATGGCCACCTTGTCCCAGTCAGGATTCTGGGCTTTCCATACCTCTCTCTGTGCCTGGTCTGCCGGCATGGACTCGTAGATATGCTTTATGAGCTGGCCGACATTGCCGAATGTGTATGAGTTGCTTGTCTGTGAGTATGTAGCGATGAATGTTGTGCGGTAGTTGGGGACATCCTTATTCTCGAAGAATTCCTTTATCTTGCTTTTCTGTATGAGCAGGACAGTGGTCGGCTTTGGGAATGCGAACTTGCTGTCTACCTTGTCATTGATGCATTTCAGCTCTATTCTGGCAGAGTTCAGCGAGTCATTCTCGTGTCCCTTGAAGACATCCTCGACAGGCAGTGTCAGCTCAGTGAAGAGTCCGGCAGGCGATTTGACATATGTGCATGAGGGGTCATCGACCAGCTGGTCCAGTCTGTCATTGTCTGCCACGATGCGTGTCACCTGCCTCACCTCCTCTGTTCCGGCGAAGGAGTTGTATGATGAGTGGTCAATACTGTCGTGCAACGTGTAGTAGACATTCATCTGCGACGAGCGTATATACGCCATGGCTCCCACTCCGTTCTCCATCTTCACATAGAATCCCGGGCACACATTGTGTGTGAAGGTGTATGAGTTACGGAAGTCGGCGGGGTTGTCATAATAGCGTTTCATGATATATGAGCCGTAGTTGTCATATACCGTTCCGTCGGCAGCCTTATACTGTGAGTTGAGGCTGAAGAGTATATTGTTAGTGTAGCTGTCTGAGTATCTGACAGAGTCTTTTATGTTAGTGTTGACGAGCGAGAAGACTTTGCTTGACTGCACTCTGCCTTCCCCTATCCTTATCATGCCGTTTGACTCAGGGTCGAATGTTGAGTAGTAGTTGACGCCCTCCTCCATTGGCTTTGCCATCTCGTAGACTGTTGCTTTCATTGTCGCGAGCGAGTCGCCGTAGTACGAGTCGAAGAAGAGCCTAATGTCGCATGAGTCTGCCACGACTCCACGTGCGAGCATCGACTTCTCAGGGAATGCGTAGTCCTCTGCGAGATGGAACTGTGTAGCGAAATTGCTCTTTATGTATGTTCCGGTCTCGGGGTCCTTGACATTCCCGATATAGCCTGTCGTGCTGCGTGCGAGCACAGAGTCGGCCTTCATTGTGCGTGATGTTATCCTGAAGGTGTTGTCAGTGACGTTGATGATATCCTCAACATTGGTCAGAGACGAGCCTATTGTGTCTGTCGTATCGTCGCATGCTGTGAGTAGCGCGACAGCTGAGAGTAGAATGTATATTGTTCTTTTCATCGTCTTGTTATGTAGTCAGCATCCATGGTCACGGCCTTTGCCATCCGTTCCATTCTGGTGCTGTCACGTTTAGGGTGGGTCAGCCAGAGGTGTTGTCTGGCAGCATGTAGGCTGCCGATATCCATCCCCCTGGGCTTTGTCGGGTGGGAAGTGTAGTACCCTCCTATGGTCTTTCTCCTTTCACAGTGTTACTTGCCAGCCAGGCCTCCCTCCTGGCGTGGCATATAGCATGGCCCCCTGCGCTATGCCACAGGAGGCATTGTCAGGGAGTGTGGGCTGCTGCCGGGCTTTTGGCTTGGCCTGTTTCTCACAGTGACTCGTAGAACTCGCGGTATTTCTCCACGAAGCTCTCGCCTGGATAAGCCAGCACTGCCTTTCCCTTCTCCTTGGCGTATTGGATGATTTCGGGGTTGTATCCCTCTGTCATTTCTATTATGCCGTCAGAGTAATCCACGGCGAGGCGCTCCATATCGGCCATTGTGAAGGCGTCGTCATAAGCGGCGAGTGTCTCCCTGTTGATATCCTTGTATGCTATGCTGTCCTTGACATTCTCACCCATTATGCCGTCCATATTGCGGCTGTAGAGTGATGTCACGATTTTGGCGTCGCTGAAGCATGGCTCGTCGTTGTATGCCTGGCGTATGTAGAGCGGTATGATGCCGGCCATCCATCCCTGGCAGTGTATTACATCGGGAGTCCATCTGAGCTTCTTCACTGTCTCAAGAACGCCACGGGCGTAGAACACGGCACGCTCGGCATTATCGTCGAAGAGCTGCCCTTCTGCGTCACGCTCTATGGCACGGCGTGTGAAATAGTCATCATTGTCGATGAAGTAGACCTGTACTCTCGACACTGGTATAGAGGCCACCTTGATTATGAGGGGGTGGTCTGTGCCGTTGATGATGATATTCATGCCTGAGAGGCGTATCACCTCATGGAGCTGTCCACGGCGCTCGTTTATTATGCCCCATTTAGGCATGAAGGTGCGTATCTCGCATCCTGATGACTGTACCTTCTCAGGCACAATCTTACCCATTCTTGAGAGGTCAGTCTCTGGAACGTAAGGAAGTGTTTCTGTGTTAATGAAAAGTACTTTTTTAACCTGCATACTATCTTTGATATATATAATCTTCTGCAAAATTACAAAAAATATCCCATCGGTTGATGTTTATAGTCTCTGATTTAGAATAAATTATCATTTTCAGACGTTTTTTTCTTGCAGAAAAGACAATAACGGGGCTTTCCACATGTTTTTCGTGTCAGCCTTACATGTTTTGTCTCAGCCGGAGTGATGCGCAGCCTGTGGGGCTCTATGGTGCCGTGGCATCACGAGAGGCATGGCTCTGCTGGCGGACGAGTGGCTTAATGGCGTGCCGTCGGCCGTCGGTCAGGGGACAAGGAGTATGGCAAGGGATATCCCGTGGATATAATTGTGGATATAACTTGGAAACAAACTGGACATAACGTGGATATAATAATGTGTTTACCGCACATTTCTCCACCACGGCCGCTATGGCATAAGGCCGAGGAGACCGGATAGCCTGGCGCGCCCTACTATACCCACACAGACCACAAGGAATAATATCATAAGCTCAGGTGCAGAGCTGGCGCATGATACTATCTTACCCACCGACGAAGGCTCACAGCTTTGATGAGGGCGGAAGAAGGGGGAAGAGGGCGGCTGTGGCATATTCTCATGACAAAGACCTATATCACTGTATGACAGCGTATTACAAAAAGTGACATAACTACGAAGGGCATACAGCAAGAAGATGCCCAGACTGTGATATCGTCATTGATACTGAATGAGGACGCAATTGGTACTGAATGGAGGCGCCATTGGTACAGAATACCACACCATCAGGCACTACACGGAGACACATTATGGGACTGACAGACGGCAAAAGGCTACCATTCAGCCGGAAAACGGGTAGCCATTGGCGGACGAGGTGTATTTTTGAGGGGTATGACACTGGCTGAATCGCGGCAAAACTGGTTGAGGATGGCCTCATCACGCTTATAACACAGCCCAATGCTTGTCTGCCGGAAAGTATATGCCTGCTCATGACACACATACTATGATGCCTTCTCAGCCAGTCGCCACGATATCCGCCGCCTGCTGTCCAGTATCAGCGCCGCGAGCCTCCGCCATACTCCATGACATGGGCATCAATCACCAGCAAAGCCTGCTTGCTGGCATATGGCCACGGCAATCGGGGAAAACGATTGGAGAGAAAGGCCACAAAAATGAAATAAGAATAAAAAAGCATGATTCTTTGGTTTTATAAAAAAAAATTCATACCTTTGCATCATTGAATCCCAAACCGGCGTGCCGCCCCACGATACACCCCCAGGAAGCGCCATAGGGGTATGTGGCCTTCACGGCTATCATCCACGAACAAAGAAACCAGCTTATCCATCATGGATTACAAGAAGACAGAAATAGAAGGAGTATACATTATCCAGCCCAAAGTGTTCAAGGACAACAGGGGCTATTTCATGGAGACATTCCGCCAGTCGGACTTTGACGCCGGCATAGGCCGCCATGTAGAGTTCATCCAGGACAATGAGTCAAAATCATCGCGCGGTGTGCTCCGCGGCCTCCACTACCAGAAGGGTGAGGCGTCGCAGGCAAAGCTGGTGAGGGTCATAAAGGGCCGTGTTGTCGATGTCGCCGTTGACATACGCCGCAGCTCAAAGACATTCGGCCGGTACGTCATGGTGGAGCTGAGCGAGGAGAACAAGACACAATTCTTCATCCCACGCGGTTTCGCCCATGGTTTCCTTGTCCTCTCTGACGAGGCCATCTTCACATACAAGGTCGACAACGCCTATGCCCCACAGCAGGAGGCAAGCATACGCTATGACGACCCCGACATAGCCATAGAATGGCCTATGGACATGACTGAGGTGATAACAAGCGAGAAGGACATGAACGCCCGGTGGCTGAGAGACGCCGAGACTTTTGACTGACACGCCACCGTCGCCCACACCCCACGCTCCCACAGGAGACTGACGACACTGTGTGACACCCCATGGCATGCCCCCAGGCAGGGCATGGCCGACGGTCTGGGACACACAGCAAGGAGAACAGAAACAAACAACCACTTATAAATATGCAACGCACAAGACTCATACCCCTTATACTGGCAGCTGTGACATTGCTGGCATCATGCAAGGACACCGGCAAGAGTGTCGTAAAAGAGGAGGAGGACGAGACAGCCAAGGAAATGCTCCAGGGAACATGGATCGGGGAGGACGACTGTGTGGCTTTCAGCGTCAAGGGCGACACAATATTCTATAACGACTCGACAATGGCTCCCGTGGAGTTTGCCATCATCAATGACTCGCTCGTGCTGAGAGGCAGCACAGAGACACGCTACGCCATAGAGAAGCAGACAAAGCACATCTTCCGGTTCCGCAACCATAACGGGGATATCGTGCGACTGACAAAGAGCGACAGCCCTACCGACGCCGTCAGCATACAGCGTCAGCCACAGCTGAACCAGCGTCAGCTGATAAAGAGGGACACGGTAGCCATGGTTGACGGACACAAATACCACGTATACATACAGGTGAACCCCTCGTCGTACAAGGTATACAGAAGCAAGCTGAACGACGACGGCGTGCAGGTGGACAACATATACTATGACAATATCATCAATGTCTGCATATACGACGGCGGCAACCGCCTCTTCTCGCGTGACATATACAAGAAAGACTTCAGCAGCTATGTGCCCAAAGGATACCTGTCACAGTCCATCCTCTCTGATATCAGCGTGGAGGAGATAAGCGCCACGGGCATAAAGATGAACGCCATGATATGTGTTCCGGACTCACCGACATCGTACATCATAGCCATGACCGTGACACCTCAAGGCAGACTGAGCATGAAGATAGAATGACGCCTGGCCACACTGGACATGGCACAGACCTTATGACCACCGCCTGAAGGCAGACACCACCTTAGCCCCCATAATCAAGACGACTGACCATAATGAGAACCAGCAATCTTTACCACACCATACTCCTCATGACCGCTGTCATAGGGCTATGCCTCATGACAATACCTGCAAACGGGCAGAAGAGACAGAGGCAGAAAGCACAACAGAAGACAGTGAAGCAGGAGGAGGACATGACAGAATGGATAGAGAACCCCATCTGCCGCACGATGATAATTGACAGCATCATCGTTGACGCTGCCAATATAATACCCTCAATACCGCTCCCGCCATACGCCGGCCACTTCTTCACAGACAAGAAGAGCGGCACGATAATCCATGAGAATGAGCTTGGCGACCAACGCCTCTTTGCCGTGGCAGACACCAGCGGCTACAAGCGCCTATACCACACCATACTCCTCGGCGACGAATGGAGCGCACCCGAGGAGGTCATCATCAACGGGACATGCTACGACATACAGAACCCCTACCCTATGCCCGACGGCCAGACACTGTACTTCGCAGCACGCAACGCTGACGACAACGAGGGCCGATGCCTCTCGCTCTACACCACGACATACGACCCGGAGACTAACACTTACCTCGCCCCACAGCGTATGCCATACCCCTTCAACTCTGACTCTGACGACCTCTACTATATCGACGACGACAGCGACTCGCTGGCATGGCTTGCCACAACACGCCGGCAGGAGGATGGGAAAGCGTGCATATACATCATGCGCACCGTACAGCCATGGGAGTTCTATGATGCCGAGACAACTGACCCCCACATGCTGAAACGCCTCGCGACAATAGCATCTATAGCCGACACATGGACATCGCAGGAGCGTAAGGACGATGCCATAAGGACGCACGAGATGCTCTGCGAGATGAGCCATAGGAAGCAGAGACAAGGCGAGAGGATATGCTTCGTCGTCAACGACAGGAAGACTTACACGCAGACAAGCCAGTTCACATCTGAGGAGAGCCGAAGCCTCTTCAGCGAATATACAGCGAAGAAAGAGAAAACTGAGGCAACAGAGCGACAGCTCGAAGCATACAGGAGACTCTACCACAACTCGTCGGCCGAGAACCGACAGCGCATAGCAGAGACAATAACAGAGGCGGAGAAAACGCTCAGAGAGGCCTATGCCGAGACAAAGGCCGCAGAGCAGAGGATAAGACAGATAGAGGCGGGAGAATGAACGCCATCACCCAGGCCATGTGGCTACACCTTAATGCAACATAGGAGCAGACGCCTACAATATTCTTATTGATGCAAACGATGCTGGTGTAGATGCAAACAATGCTGGTGTTGACACCTTAAAACATTATAGGAGAAGGCACCATCATCAATCCCGAAGGCCAGGCCTCATCCCCACCCCATTACTCCAGCCACCGCCTCACAGGCAGGAGCAGGAACCACCCCCTACACTCCCATAAACGTACCAAGCATGAGCAATCATGCCAGAACCCCAAACACGAATAACCATGGAAAAGAAATATTTCCCCGAATCAGAACTGATAATAAACAGTGACGGCAGCTGTTTCCACCTCCATCTGACACCCGACCACCTCGCCGACAAGGTAATCCTCGTTGGCGACCCAGGGCGTGTCGCCACCGTCGCCGCACATTTTGACAGCATAGAGAATGAGGTAGCCAGCCGTGAGTTCCACACCATAACAGGCACATACAAGGGCAAACGCATCACAGTACAGTCAACCGGAATAGGCTGTGACAATATTGACATCGTCATGAACGAGCTCGACGCCCTCGCCAATATCGACTTCGACACCCGCACAGAGAAAGATACCCACCGCTCGCTGACACTTGTCCGTGTCGGCACCTGCGGAGGCCTGCAGCCAGAGACACCGCTCGGCACATTCATAGCCTCTGTGAAGAGCATCGGATTCGACGGCCTGCTGAACTACTACGCCGCACGCGACAGCGTCTGCGACCTCGACATTGAGGAGGCTTTCAAGCAGCATATGGACTGGTCAGAGAAGAAAGGTGCGCCATACGTAGCCACAGCCTGCCCAGAGCTGATTGACCGCATAGCCGGTGAAGAAATGGTCAGGGGCATCACAATAGCCTGCGGAGGATTCTACGGTCCGCAGGGACGACAGCTAAGACTCGCCATACAGGACCCTCAGCAGAACGAGAAGGTGGAGAGATTCCGCTATACCACACCCGACGGAAAAGAGCTGAAGATATGCAACTTCGAGATGGAATCGTCAGCTCTGGCCGGCATGGCTGCCATGCTTGGGCATAAGGCCATGACATGCTGCATGGTCGTTGCCAACCGCTACCAGAAGAAGATGGACACTGAATACAAGAACACCATAGACAATCTGATAACACTCGTGCTCGACCGCATCTGAGCCTTCCATGCCTGCACGCCACAAAACAAAACGCATACAGCGGCCATGACAGGCAGTCTGGAGGGGGAGAGGCAGGAAGCGGAAAAGGGGCACAACAAAGCCAACACAACGACGGAATGATAAAGAATCTGATTTTCGATTTCGGACGAGTGCTCGTCGATTATGACTTCTTCCACATCATCGACACCATGTTCACAGACAAGGAGGCAGAGCAGGAGTTCTGCTCCATATTCGTCACAAACACATTCATCGACCGGTGTGACAGGGAGGACATCCCGTTCATCGACATCATACGCGAGACACAAGCCCAGTTCCCACAGTTCAGGACAGAGCTGCAGGCATTCTACGACCGCTATCCCGATTTTGTCACTGGCGAGGTGCCACACATGGCTGAGCTACTGGCTGAGCTGAAAGAGAAGGGCTACAAGCTCTACGGACTCTCCAACTGGTGCAGCAAAGTGTACGACATCATCCCACGATACAGTATTTTCAACCTCCTCGACGGCTACGTTGTCTCCTCAGATGTCCACCTCATCAAACCCGACACAGCCATATACCACTGCCTGTGTGAGAAGTATGGGCTGAAGCCGGAGGAGTGTCTCTTCGCCGACGACAAGATGCCTAACATCGTCGGGGCAAGGAATGCGGGAATGGAGGCTGTGCTCTTCACCGACGCACACCGCTACGCACAACACCTGAGGGAGAACCTCAACATAAGCCTGAGCCTATAGACAGCAGAACGAGTGAAGGCACAACAGCCCACACGAACATAACAACAGCGGCAGACGACAAAGCCCACGGGCAATGCATCGTCTGCCGCTGTCATATCTGGCAGATACGCCATCGGGGCCTCCAGCCCCTCTGTCCCAGAGTCATACCTCACGCTGAGGCCAGCTTGCACACATCGATGAAGCATGGGAAGACAGCGTAAATTCCTCATAAATAAGAATTGCATGTATGGCAGAAAATGACTACCTTTGCACGCAAAATCATCCCCACCGTCAACAACAATGAATTATACCGGACTCATCATAGCCATATCGACATTCATCATCATAGGCATCTTCCACCCCATTGTCATCAAGGCTGAATACCACTTCGGCACCCGCAGTTGCTGGGTCTTTGCCCTCGCTGGCATAGCATTCATCGCGGCGAGCCTCTTTGTAAGCGATGAGATATGGAGCCCAGTGCTCGGAGTGACAGGATGCTCATGCCTATGGAGCATACTCGAGATACGCGAGCAGAAAGAGAGGGTAAAGAAGGGATGGTTCCCGATGAACCCACGCCGCAAGTCAGAATATATGGAAGAAAGCGGGACATCGGAGCCAGAGGGCAGCAAGGACAAGCTGTGACAGCAGCACAGGCAACGTTTGCCACGCCGGAAGCCACATCCCTCCCCCATCCTGCCGGCGGCCGGATTGCCCCAGAGAGAATCATCACAGCCATAACCATCAACACCAAACCACAGGACACCCCATGACACTTAACATGGCCGAGAGACCAACACTGCGCATAGCCATAATAGACGATAACACGCTGACAAGCATCGGTCTGCAACATCTGCTGCAGGATATCATCCCTATCGTAGAGATTGATGTCTTCGGCAGCTTCAACATGATGGACAAGGCAGGGCATGAGAGCTATGCCCACTTCTTCGTCGCCTCAAGGTTCTTCTTTGAGCATACGACATTCTTCCGCATGTCACCCCACAAGACCATCGTCCTTGTCAATGGCGATATGCGCATATCCGGTGTACGCACACTCAATGTATGCCAGAGCGAGAAAGACCTTGTCAGGGACATAGTGAGGATGCACAGCCACGGACACGGCGGAAGCGGAAGCCAGGGACACCCACACGACATACAGAAGAACGAGGCACTGCTATCGCCACGCGAGATAGAGGTGGCTGTGCTGCTCTGCAAGGGTATGATAAACAAGGAGGTGGCAGAGACGCTCGGAATAAGCATCACAACGGCTATCTCTCACCGCAAGAGCATCATGGAGAAACTCCATGCCCGCTCGCTCGCCGATGTCATGATTTACGCCGTCATGAACGGACTGATAAGTGTCTGAGGGCACAAACGAGAGAGAAAGCCCCCTGGGGCCTCACCATTCAACAGATTATGAACAGACTAATTATAACATCAACACTTATCATCGCATCACTCACCACAGCCCACGCTGATATCGCTGACACCACCAAGATATACCAGCTTGAGGATGTCAACGTGGTGGCAACATTAAAGGAACATGGCGGAATACGCCAGCAGGCTGCGGCCACAACAACCGTCTCACGGCAGCAGCTCGAGAATGGACATGTCACATCGCTGAAAGGTGCGGCACCCCTCGTGCCTAACCTCTTCATGCCTGACTATGGCAGCCGCCTGACAAGCGCCGTGTATATACGTGGAGTCGGGAGCCGTGTCAACACTCCCGCCGTCGGACTTTATGTCGACAACATACAGTGTATCGACAAGTCGGCATACGACTTCAACCTCTACGACATAGAGCGCATAGACGTGTTGAGAGGTCCGCAGGCGACTCTCTACGGACGCAACGCCATGGGCGGACTGATAAGGGTCTACACCCGCAACCCACTGTACTACCAGGGGACAGAGGCAAAACTGTCTTATGCTACTGGCGACAACCACCGCAGCGTCTCCCTGACCCACTATCACCGCCCGTCAGACAAGTTCGCATTCTCAGCAGGGGGATATTATGAGGGCAGCGACGGATTCTTCCGCAACGACCGTACAGGAGAGAAAGTCGACGCCATGGACGGAGGCGGAGGAAGAATGAGGGGCATATTCATGCCTAACAACCGCCTGTCGTTCGATCTCACCCTCTCATACGACTATAACCACGAGGGGGCATATCCTTATTACTATACAGGCTCGCTGAATGGCAAAGAGGAATACGCCGACGCCATCGGACACATAACGAACAACCGCGAGAACACCTACCGCCGCTCGCTCTTCAATGCCGGACTCAACATAGGATACACCGCACCGGCATGGCAACTGAACGCTGTCATAGGCTACCAGAACCTCTCTGACCGCATGTACCTCGACCAGGACTTCATGTATCCCGATATCTACTCGCTCGAACAGCGCCAGCGCATAAACACACTCACGGCCGAGGTGACAGCGAAAAGCCGTCGCGAGGGAATGTGGCAGTGGGTAAGCGGAGTGAATTTCATGCGCCAGTGGCTGCATACCGACGGCCCAGTGGAGTTCTACAGCGACGGAATGAGATGGCTCGAGAATGGCATCAACAGCAATATGCCCGACCTCTCCAATGTCCCTATGATGGGAAAGATGGGATTCGGGAAGATGAGCATAACATTCAACGACGAGACTCTGCCTATGGACGGAAGCTACGAGACACCGACATACGGGCTGGCACTCTTCCACCAGTCGACATTCAACATCACCGAGCAACTGAGCCTCAGCGCCGGTCTACGCATTGACTACGAGAAGGAGAGCCTCAAGTATAACACTCCTGTCTCCCTGTCCTATGCATTCAACATGCCTAACCAGAACAGCCCCGCAATGTCAATCTCTCTGCCTAAGCTGCTGACAGACATGCAGTACGAGGGGAAACTGTCTGACGACCATCTGCGCCTCCTGCCGAAGATAGCACTGCGCCACAGTTTCGACAAATACAACAACGTGTATCTCTCTGCTGCCATGGGACAACGCTCAGGGGGATATA
The DNA here is from genome assembly GCA_021531755.1 of Hoylesella loescheii. GTDB lineage: Bacteria > Bacteroidota > Bacteroidia > Bacteroidales > Bacteroidaceae > Prevotella. The sequence continues at coordinate 14,925 of JADYUK010000017.1, read as the reverse complement.
ACCTCCAGATGTTCAGCGACTTGATGCAGGGATATATGCGCATAGACATGATGGACAAGGTGAAAGGCGGCATAATGGACTATCTCAATGCCCTCGCACAACGTGTACCACAGATGGCAGCGATAAAGCCGATGGTGGAGAAGACACTCGAGGAGAATATGCCGAAGTATGAGGAGCCGTCGACAGGACAGGTGACATACAAGCCTGAATACTCGCTCAACTATGAGCTGGGATGCCACCTCTCTTTCCTCGACCACCGTCTGCAGGCCGACGCTGCGGCTTTCCTCATGTATGTCTACGACCAGCAGATAGCACGCTTCGCGCCGACTGGACTCGGACGTATGATGGTGAACGCCGGCCGCAGCCGCAGCTACGGACTGGAGGCGTCGCTCATCTTCGAGGCAACACCGCGCCTGACACTGGCTGCAAACTATGGATTCACCCACTCCACATTCAGCGATTATGCCGTGTCTGACGATACTGACTACTCTGGCAACTATGTGCCTTTCGTGCCCCAGCACACCCTGTCGGCCGACGCCGCATACCGCATACCTCTCAGCTGCACTTGGGCGAAGAGCCTCACACTGTCGGCTAACACAACAGCAGCAGGAAAGATTTACTGGACTGAGGCAAACGATGTCTGCCAGCCATTCTATGCCACTCTAGGCGCGGCAGCTACTCTCGAGATGAAGCATCTGACACTCAGGCTGTGGGGAAAGAACCTGACCGATACGAAGTACAACACCTTCTACTTCGAGAGTGCAGCACGCGGATACGAGCAGCACGCCAAGCCCCTGCAGATAGGCATTGACATCAACCTGCATATATAAGAAGAACAGAAATGCTGTGGTGTCTGGAAGGCCGAATCGTGAATTACCCTTTTGCCTTACCAGAGAAGAACAGAATAGAACAGAATAAACAGCCATAACCTTAGAAAGGAGAGCAAGGCATGAACCTGCTCTCCTTTCTAAGGTTATGGCTGTCTGCTCATTGAGGATACCAACTGCTCAGTATAGAATGACATCGCTGTCCGGTAAAACAGGACAAGAGAAGCAAGACTGTCAGCAAAAACATGTTAACGAATGGGGAAAAAACAGGCATTAACTTGTCATTTACCCAAGAATATCATACTTTTGCATAGCCAAAGGAGAAATGGGGCAACATAACTCTTCTTCTATAATACAAAGCGAAAACACATCAATGGATTCACGGCCGATGTGTCCGCACCAACACATGGAACAATCCATGTCCTCCACTGTCGGGCATCACGGAAGCGGAGAGGGATGGAAATGAAACGTTTTCATTAAGCCAGAAGGCCAAAGAGAGCTTGCTCGCTTTGGCTTGGCGAGAAAACGAAGGCAAAGCCAACTTACTTTTTACTGGTATCCCAAATTATACGGGACACTAATGGAATAATGCTAAACCTATCGGTATATGAACAAATATACAATCTTATTATCATCTGACAGCCTGAAGGAATCATTAGCAGAGGAGTTGAACAATTTGAAGAACGACGACTCTGTTATTAACAAGGAAGACGAAATCAGCGTAATAACGGACTATAAAGAGATGACAGACTTTGATGTCTACGTGGGCATCGGAGATAATGCAGTGGAAACGTTTATGCGTCTGCAGGAGAACACAAAGCCTACCTTGCTCTGCGACATCGACTGCTCTATGCTGGACGGGCTCATTGCGACAGAGGAAGAAGAAGTCAACCGATGGAGCAGTGAGAGCAGAAGCCAAACTTGTTTGGATTATGCCAAGTCGCGACAGAGGAAGACCATAGTCAACCCTAAGGCAATACCCTGCACATGGGGATTGTTCAGTAGGGGGAACGAAGATAATGAGAGGAGTTTCCTCAAGCGTTTTAATCTGTCATTCGTATATAATGAGGGGGCTGACAAGGTGAAGGATTATATCGCCCCGCTCGTGTTCCGCATGCTTGAGGAATTTTCATTCCACAGCAAGTACAGTGACAACTTCGCATACAAGAAACAGGCGGAGTTCGTCCACGAATTCACACAGTTCTACCTCGACAAGATGAAGAAACTGACGGAAGCAGAAGGTTTCGTTCGCGAAGACATCAAGGGTGATTTCAACCATATAATATATAGGTACAGGCCTGGCGGTGCGGAAAAGCCATTCCGTTCTGTTGACGGGCGTGACTACGACTTCGTGATAGAATACCACCGCAACAAACCGTCAGAGGGAATATACTATGGCGTTAAGGGAGAGGTGGCATCTGGCGATTTGGAGGAGCAGTGCAAGAAGTTCCGCAAAGAGTGGCCAAATATATTCATGAAAGAACATAAGAACAGGGATTCCCTTTCAGATTTACAAAAGGCAACGACAGACATTCTTAATGATACATTCTTATGGAAAGATTTTCTGAAGTGCTTTAAGCCGACTGACAACTTCTCGCAAAAACGATATTGGCTCTTTTGGATTACACTCAATGATGACGAGGACGTTAACAGTGTAGCGGCACTTGCCGTGAAACTGATCTCAAAATCGTTTGAAGAATACCTGTGGAAGAAAACAGATTTTGTAGACAGGGAGAATGAAAAGCACAAGGGAAGAGGACGCCCAAAGAAATGGGACAAGAAGGATAACTATCTGCGCATACCATATTTTTCAAATGAGGCATACAATAAATTATGCGAGGCGTATTATGGAGAAAGGGGAAAAATTGAAAAATGGATAGAAAAGTTGGAAACAAATGAAATCATACGGAAAGAGAATCTGTATGAAAAGTGCTATCGACTCAATATAGATTCTAAAGATTTCATCTGTAAATATGTGAAGAGTTCTTGTAATAATGACAATATTGAATCTCCTTTCAAAATTATAAAGCGAAAAAAGGAAATATATTACTACGATTTTCTCGACAGACTGTTTCTGCAAAAAGATGGTAACAGATCTATAGGAGATTACCGCACTATATAAAGATTTTTATGGATTTATTTTCCACGTGTAAATTCATCATGAAATAAAGCATTAATTTTGCACCGACTTCAAGAATTGAGGTCGGTGTTTTTTTATTATTGAACCTTTAATTAATCCATCCTTCATAAGAGGGCACAACATTTTCAATAATGAAAAATAAAATTAATCTCGGCTACGGAACAACAGTAGCGCTTGAAACATTAGTGGCTTTTGCCAAGTCAAACACAGCAGCAGACTTGATGTGGTATATCTGCCGGTCTTCGGTCTGCCATTACCACTGAAAGTGGCCATCGTTCTTCGCATCCTGCTCCTCACCACTGGAGGCTGGGCTTTGATAAACGGGATAAACCGCATATGCCCTGAACTGGCGAAAGCTATTAGAGAGAGAAGATGACAAGGGATTCCACCCCCTTGATGAATAACATAAATCATGTATATCATTATGTCAAGAATCAATTACCGCTCAGTTATCACAGAGACAGAGATAAAAAACAATTCTCTGTATATCAAGTACATAAAGGAGAATGGCACGGCCGGTGAGTGTCCATGGTGGTGTATCTACAGTTTCGCAGAACTTCCTCCCGATATAGTGGACGAAGACGGGCAACCGAAAGTGGGAGCCGTCATACAACTATCGTATGACGAAATAACAGGCAAGACATTCCCTGGCCCCCAGTATAAAAGAAGGGACGTACCCCTTAACCAGAAAACGTTCGTAAAGAAAATGGACAGGAGGAGCCTATTCGAAGGCGTACAGCTTTTCTGCCCACAGAATATGGAGGAACTGCTACAAAAGTCAGCCAAGGTCTGCACAAGAGAAGAGCTCTTTGAAATAATAAAACTCCAACAAGCCGGTAATGAGGCTGTACTGAGACAACGCCTGTTGGACATATTAGGAATATCTGACCGTTCGCTCCCCCTGCAGGAAGACTCACTGATTGAATACAAAGCTTCTTTCCTGCATTGTCCGATGAAGGTCGCAAATGAGAGAATGGCCCAATACAATAACATATTCTCAGAGATATGTGCGTTCGGGAATTCACATATCGACGGCACTATATATATCGGCGTAAAGAACGACGGCACCATCATCGGGATAGAGAAAGAGCTGGAGAACGAAGCGCCATTCCAGAACAGGAACGACTTCGAGGCCGACTTCATAAACATCATGCACCTGGCATTCAACAATTTCCAGTTCGTTAACAGCATCAAGACAACATGGTATAAGACTGCCGACGAGAGGTTATTCTTCAAGATAGATGTCCCCGCTTGGAAAAACGGGATAATCTTCCTGAACGGCAACCAACTCTATGTGCGTCACGAATCGAGTCGAAGACTGTTGAAAGACCAAGATATGATAAACTATATCATAAACAACAGAAACGACTTCACTAATACCATTAACGACAGAAAGGAGGTGTAAAAACATGAGAGACATCGGCAGGGCAAACTAATAAATAGATGCAACAAACAGCAATGCCCCCTTCCCTAAGAATACCGCCAATAGATTCAACGGCAGGAGACGAACATGCTGGTGGCTCACGCTCATCGGGTGTGAGCCATTCTGCATTAATAAAGGCTACGAAGAAAAAATGACTACGGCAAATTAAAAATATGGCAGAGGAAGAAAATTCATGTCATTTTCTTTGGATATCTTAAATAAATGGACTATCTTTGCGAAGTATATTCCAACATAGCAAGGTTGGTATGCTTGTCGGTCGTGTGGTCACTTGGCGGTAACCCTTAGGGAAGGCAAGCAGAAGGATGGTTACACGCCTTTTCTTTGCCCACAATCTATCAATCCATAATAATCTTCATTGCCTATGTTACGAGGAAAAACCAAATTCAAATGCGACGACTGCGGCCACACCTTCAAGGCGTTTGACATAGAGCTTGCCGCCACGGTATACTCCCAACCCATGCCCTGCCCCAAATGTGGCAGCCGCCACACCATGCCCGTCTCCTTCTTCGGATGCACTGACCGTAAGACATACATGAAGATATGGGAAATGATGGACAAGAAATAACTATAAACTAACTTTAAGATGATGAACGACAACAAACAACTCCCATCAACCACCGGAGCCTGGGTGCTAATGGTGCTCTGCCTGCTGTATGGCGTAAGCCCCGTTGACATAATCCCCGACATTCCCGTCGTCGGCCAGATTGATGACTTGATTATTCTGGCGTCAGGCGGACTGAACCTTGTGCAACGTTATATGGAGCGTGCCGAATCTTCTCTCGCCACCGTCGTGAAAGTAGTGAAATGGATAGTCATCGCCCTCGGCGCTATAGTCATCCTCCTCCTCGCCCTGTTTGCGGTGGCGATAGTGAATTTGCTTAAGTAAAACGCGCAGATAACAACATACAATTTATGCCCAAAGAAAGGCTCATCGACCCGAAAGAGTGAACCAAGAAACCTATCCCTATGACCCTTAATTAATTATTAACCAATAAATTATTATCATTATGAGGTACGAATTAAAAAAGAAGTTCAGATTGGTAAAGAAGTTCTACAAAAGAACATTTGGCAAGCCAAAGTACGTAAGAATCGAAATTACTGCTATGGGCAAAACTATTACAAGAATAGATAAGGTTAGGAGCGGCGAATTGATGAGAAAAGCGCTCATCACGAATACCCCTATAAAAGACGAGCAGGTGTCTGCATGAGGTCAGTTTGTAGTCCATGCATAATTTCCAACAACAAATCAAGGAGCGCACGGGGTGGTCGGATGACATCGTGCGCTTCCTCCACTCCCGTGAGGAGGCGGAGGTTTATATTGAGGCGGGGCTGGTGGAGCGGCGCATCGGCGGCAGGGCTGCGCTTGTCAGGACGGATATTGACTGGCGTGCCTTCAACTGCCGACAGGAATGGCTCAAGCAGAAGTTTGCCGATTGGGATAAGTGGCAAGACTATAACAATGCCGACCTCATCGGCGAGGGATGGCCTCCGCGCGACAGCAACGGCGACCCGTATGAGCTTCATCATATCGGGCAGAGACAGGATTCGCCGTTTGCCGAACTGACTTGGCAGGAGCACATGGGCGGCGGCAACAACGTCATACTGCATCCTGACAGGGAATCGGCCATCGACCGCCAGCAGTTCGACGACGAGAAGTCACGCTATTGGCAGGACCGCTTCAAGGCTTTCACAAAGAGTGAACTGGCTGAGATATACGGCCGGTAAACGCATAACCAGAATCTTTCTTGCTTATGGACATACAATTCAGGAGACAGATGATGTGCTTGACGCTCTTTCTCACGCTCTCCACCTTCTGCTGTGGAGACGTGAGAGAGAACGAGACGGCAAGGCGTGCCGCTGATGTCAGCGGTGTGGGGCAGGGCAAACGGAATGTTCAACCTAAAAAATATAATGTTATGCCACAGATAGTAAACATGGGCAGGGAACTGCTGCGTATCAATGTGCAGAAGAACAGTGTGGAATGTTCTCAGAATGGCGGCAGGAGCTGGGTGACACGGTGCAGCAACGCATCTTACGGCACATTCAGGGACTTGCTCGTTTATGGCAATGAGCTGCTTGCCTGCACAAGCAAGGGGGTGTATGTCAGCACTAATGACGGGCGTTCGTTTGCTCCACGGTGCACCAACAGCTCTTACGGCGAGTTTCTCAACCTTCAGGAAAGCGGTTCGGAACTGATTGCCAACACCACGAAGGGCCTCTACTACTCCCGCAACGGCGGACGCTCGTGGGTGAGGAGGTGACTGCAGCCAATTAATCCAAAACAGAACAAAAAACCATATACAACGGCGGACGCTCGTGGGTGAGGAGGTGACGGAACTTCTGTAATTGTTCTGCAAACAGACAACAGAATAGAAGATTATGTTGGGTTATGTAAAGTGAGGATGGCCGTTTGGTGACAAATGAATCATCTGGTGAGAATAATATTATTCCCTATCCAGATAATATTCCCTATCCAGCTATAAGATAAGCCTGGATAGCAATCACAATCCCAATATTCATGTCACAGCGAGGCTCTAAAGGCTACGGTTAGTCTTTAGAGCCTCGCTCGTATATACCAGCTTCATTCATGTCGTATGCTTCATCATCTCTTACAGCAGCATACATAAGGGAAATAAGGCACAGGGGCAAAAGACTACAAAAACGATGTGTGTTTATTTGGATAAATGGAAAAATATAGGTACTTTTGCAGACAGATTGCTATCTGACACAAGGCATACAGGCATATTGCCATGCCTGCGGGAGCAAGCTGTAAGACAATACTATTGTTCAAGGTGGGGCTCTATGAGTTATTCTCTCATAACATATACCAAAGGGGTGTTTAACTATCTCATAGCCCAACTGTATAAAAAAACATAACGTTTAAAAGCGAGACAAAGAGACATGATATCATTTGAGAGCGACTATAATAATGGCATGCTTCCTGAGATTCTGGAGCGTCTGGCAGAGACAAACGACGTGAAGACATCCGGATATGGGAGCGATGTGTACTGTGAGGAGGCTAAATCGAGAATTCGCAAGGCGATAGACAACGACGGGGCAGACGTGTTCTTCCTCGTGGGTGGGACACAGACCAACACGACGGTCATCGACTCTCTCCTCCTCGGGTGTGAGGGTGTCATAGCCTTGGAGACAGGCCACATCGCTGTGCATGAATCGGGCGCTGTGGAGGCTTTCGGCCACAAGGTGATAACACTTGACGGGGAGAACAGCAAGCTGAGGGCGGCTGATGTGGCAAAGTATATGGACACATTCCTTGCCGACGAGACATGCGGCCACATGGTACAGCCGGGCATGGTCTACATCTCCCTGCCTACAGAATACGGCATGGTCTACAGCCGCGAGGAGCTGGCGTCGCTCTACTCTGCATGCCAGAAATACAGCCTGCGCCTGTTCATCGACGGTGCACGTCTCGGCTATGCGTTGGCCTCTGATGCAGTTGATTATGACATGGCCTATGTTGCCAGGAACTGTGATGTGTTCTATATTGGCGGCACAAAGGTAGGGGCGATGTTCGGCGAGGCGGTCGTCTTCACGGGGATGAAGGCTCCAAGACATTTCTTCACCACTGTGAAGCGCCACGGAGCATTGCTTGCCAAGGGCCGTATGTTAGGAATACAGTTTGCGACTCTCTTCACCGACGACCTTTATATGAGGGTGTCCAGCCATGCGATACAGATGGCCGCGAGAATCACAGGCATCTTCCGCAAGCATGGTATCAGCATGGCATACGACTCTCCCACGAACCAGCAGTTTGTCGTTCTCTCTCCCGAGCGTTACAAGGCGCTGAAGGAGAAGGTGGCATTCGAGGTATGGGAGCATCAGGATGGCGGCAATATTGTCTGCCGCTTTGTCACGAGCTGGGCTACGACAGATAACGACCTCAGCGCTCTCGACAGGGCTCTGGAGGAGACAGCACAATAACGGCAACGGGGCCAAGGCTATGCAAGCCATGCCCACATGCTGGCATACCAGTTCATGTATGGCTATACAGCGGGCTGTACATCATGTAGAAAAAAACACAAAAGCAAGATGGAAATAATACTAAAATACTTCAAAGACCTCACCGACGAGCAGAAGCGGCAGTTTGCTGAGCTCGACGCTCTCTACCATGACTGGAACTCGAAGATAAATGTCATCTCGCGCAAGGATATAGACAATCTCTACGAGCACCATGTCCTTCACTCTCTCGCCATAGCCAAGGCCCTGCGTTTCAGGCCCGGCACGAGAGTGCTTGATTTCGGATGCGGCGGAGGGTTCCCCGGCATACCACTCGCGATAATGTTCCCAGAGACAAGATTCAGGCTTATCGACGGGACAGGCAAGAAGGTTAGAGTGGCACAGGAGGTGGCTGACGCTATAGGGCTGAAGAATGTGGAGGCTGTGCATATCAGAGGCGAGGAGGAGCGCGGACAGTATGACTTCGTTGTCTCAAGGGCTGTGATGCCTCTGCCTGACCTTGTCAAGATTGTCCGGAAGAACTTCACCAGGAGACAGCAGAACTCCATAGCCAACGGCATACTGTGTCTCAAGGGTGGCAATCTCGACAGCGAGCTCCATAACTACAGGCATCTTGCTGAGAAGACAGAGCTGAGCACATTCTTCGACGAGGAATGGTTCAAGGAGAAATATCTCATATACCTGCCCATGTGACATCAGGAGGCCGGAGAATAGCGGAGAATGGCTGATGGGTGCCAATCCTAACACTTCGCCCCCGTCGATGGGGCAGCATTCTCCCCCTGCCCTACTCCATAAACATATACCGGGCCATTTAGTGACACAAAGACATTAACCAATCAAGAGGAAGACACTTTGGACTTTACTGGAATAACAAACATTGACTTATGGCTGATACCTGTGCTTGGAGGCAGCCATAACATGTTCAGCGACGCTTTCGCCCTTGTGCTGACATCAGGATGGACATGGATAGCGATGTATCTGACACTGCTCTTCGTTGTCATAAAGAACAACGAGACGATGGCACAAATAGGCCTTATCATCCTGTCATGCGCATTGTGCCTGCTGCTCGCCGACGGCATGGCCGATGGCATCATGAAACCTCTCACCATGCGTCTGAGACCAATCAACGACCCTGAGGTGAGGGAGATGATAACGCTCGTGGCGGGAGTGGCGGACAAGAACTACAGCTTCTTCTCGGCACACGCCGCAAACACCATGGCGATATCGACATTCATGGCGCTGCTCATGAGAAACACGAGAATGACCATAGCGCTCCTGATATGGTCGCTCATCAACTGCTGGACACGCATATACCTTGGCATGCACTACCCCTCGGACATCGCTGCCGGATTATTATGGGGTATGATAAGCGGAGCCTTGGTTTACTTAGGATACCGGCGAGCTTACACGAGGTTATCGCCAAAGCTACATTTCATATCATCCCAATACACCAAAACCGGTTATGGACTGGCCGATATCACTCTGACAATAAATGTCATGACAGCATCTGTCATATACGCCATATTGAGAGCGCTGACCATGACATACTAAACACCACAGAAGAAGACGACGATGACAACAGACCCACGCAATATTCTCATATCTGACTATAACTACACCCTGCCTGACGAGCGCATAGCTAAATATCCCCTGCCTGAGCGTGACTCAAGCAAGCTGCTCATATACGACAAGGGCGAGATAAGCCACACCGTATTCCGCAATATATCTGAGATGATACCCAAGGGTTCACTGATGATATTCAACAACACGAGGGTGATACAGGCAAGGCTGCACTTCAGGAAAGAGACTGGGGCGCTGATAGAGGTGTTCCTGCTCGAGCCATACAGCCCTGCTGACTATGAGCTGATGTTCCAGCAGAAAGGGGAGTGTGAGTGGCTGTGCCTTGTCGGGAACCTCAAGAAATGGAAAGGTGTCACGCTGAGAAGGACTCTCGACGTTAAGGGGACACCGACAAGGCTGACAGCAGAGCATATAGGCGAAAGCGGCACAAGCCAGAGAGTCAGGCTGGCATGGGACAACGCCGGCGCATGTTTCGCCGATATCATAGACGCGGCTGGCGAGCTGCCTATACCGCCGTATCTCAACCGCGACACAGAGGAAAGCGACAAGACGACATACCAGACCGTATACTCGAAGATAAAAGGGAGCGTGGCAGCACCGACAGCAGGACTCCACTTCACTGACACGGTGCTCGCGGCGCTTGACAAGAACGGTGTGGAGCGTGAGGAGCTGACACTGCATGTGGGGGCAGGGACATTCAGACCGGTAAAGTCAGAGAAAATCAGCGGGCATGATATGCATACTGAGTATGTCTCTGTCAGCCGCCACACGATTGACCGTATTCTTGAGCACGACTGCAAGGCCATTGCTGTCGGCACGACATCGGTAAGAACCCTTGAGAGCCTGTACTACATAGGCAGGCATATACTTGAGCACAAGGACAATGTCACCGACAACGACCTGCATGTGGCACAATGGGAACCATACGGCGACACCACCTCCCAGCCCACCACACGGCAGGCGATAGAGGCCATCAGGGACTATCTCGACACGTGCGGGCTGAAGACTCTGCACGCCTCAACACAGATAATAATAGCGCCGGGATACAGATACAGAATCGTCAGGCGGCTGATAACAAACTTCCACCAGCCACAGTCGACACTGCTGCTGCTCGTCTCGGCCCTCGTCGGCGCTGACTGGCACAGGATATATGACTACGCTCTCCATAACGGATTCAGATTCCTCAGCTATGGCGACTCGTCCATGCTCATACCCAAGACTCACGACGCGGACGCTGAATAACTGAAGCCTAAACCTACGGGAGAGGCGACAAGGATGGCTGCCCCCCGATGCTGACGAGCGTGATAGCAGGCGTAAGGGAGGAGACAACAACAAAGACAAACCAAGGACAAAGACTATGACAATGATAAAGAAAGGTGATAAGGTGAGATTCCTCTTTGACACTGGTGGCGGCACTGTCGCTGCCGTGAAGGGGAACATAGTGATGGTGGAGGATGCGGATGGATTCCAGATACCGACACCAATAAACGAGGTCGTGCTCGACGCATCGCAGGAGAGCTACTCGACAGCAAGCATGGTGGCCGCTATGCAGAGGGACGAGAGGCGCTCTGCCGCAAAGAGCGACGGGAGAAGCATGAGGGCTCTCCTCAACGAGGGCATGGAGGAGGAGGCTGATAATGCCGCCAGAGACGACGACCCCTCCGACAAGGAGATAACATTCAAGAGACCTGTCGAGGAGCGGAAAGGCGGAAACCTGCTTAACGCGTATCTGGCTTTCGTGCCCGTAGACATAAAGAAGGTGACCGACACGGAGTTTGACACATACCTCGTCAACGACTCAAACTATTATCTCCACTATACATACCTCTCTGCCGAGAACAACAGCTGGACAGTAAGGGCAGAAGGTGTGCTGGAGCCTAACACGAAAGAGTATATCGAGGAGTTCACCCTGTGCGAGGTCAACGCCCTCAGCCGCGTATGCATACAGATGACAGCTTTCAAGCGCGAGAAGCCTTTCTCGCTGAAACAGCCTGTGAGTGTCATGCTGCGCATTGACCAGATGAAGTTCTACAAGCTCCACGTCTTCCAGCCTAACGACTTCTTCGAGCAGCCTGCCCTCCTCTATACCATAATAGAGGACGACAAGCCTGCACGCTCGATAGACATCGACGCCAACAGCCTGAAGCAGGAGATGTACGCCACAGCCGATGACAAGGAGCGGCTCACACAGCTGAGCACACGCACCCCGAGGAAAGGTCTGGAGGAGGCTGAGGTTATAGACCTCCATGCGGAGAAACTGCTCGACAATACCGGCGGCATGTCATCGGCCGACATCCTGAACTACCAGCTTGACCATTTCAGGAGAATCATGAAGGAGCACCGCCATGAGAAAGGGAAGAAAATCATCTTCATACACGGCAAGGGGGAGGGTGTGCTGAGACACGCCATCATCCACGAGCTGGTCTACAGATACCGCCCATGCACCTATCAGGACGCCTCGTTCCAGGAATATGGCTATGGGGCGACACAGGTCACAATCAAGTGATTGGGGCGGACGACCGTTACCATCATCCATGCCGGACCTTGCCGCCGACAAGACCGGAATGACATATCATCACCCTACGAAAAGCAATAAAGAAAGACATGACAAACTACGGATTCATAACAGTAGCCGCGGCAGTGCCAAGGACACGCGTTGCCGACGTACAATATAATGTAGAGGAGATAGAGCGCCTGATAGAGGAAGCCGAGGGCAAAGGCGTGGAGCTGCTCGTATTCCCCGAGCTGTGCATAACAGGCTATACATGCCAGGACCTCTTCCGCTCGAGCCATCTGCTCGACGCCTCGGACGAGGCGCTGAGCATACTGACCGACTTCAGTCTCGGGCGCGGCATAACATTCGTCGTGGGCGCGCCACACCGTCAGGACGACCGGCTCATGAACACAGCCGTCATCATCTCCAACGGGCAGCGCCACTATGTCCACAAGACCTTCCTGCCAAACTACAACGAGTTCTACGAGAAGCGCTGGTTCTCTGTCGAGGACCTTGACGCTGAGCCACGAATCTTCCGTCTGCCCTCAGGTGTGACATTCGGCGTGGAGATATGCGAGGACCTGTGGTCGGCCATCCCACCGTCTACGACGCTTGCCACATCAGGGGCTGACATCATCCTCAACCTCTCAGCGACCGACGAGCTGATAGGCAAGCACAAGTATCTCCTGTCGCTCATATCACAGCAGAGCGCACGCACAATGTCAGGCTATGTCTACAGCTCATGCGGATTCGGAGAGTCATCCCAGGACCTCGTCTATGCAGGCAACGCCATAATATACGAGAACGGACAGCAGCTCGCCCACTCTGAGCGTTTCTCGCTCGAGCCACAACTCGTCATGGCACAGATAGACGTGGAGAGGCTGCGCACAGAGCGAAGGACAAACACAACATTCGGAAGAGCACAGGGGAAGCTGATGAAGAAAGCCGAGGTGCTCGACCTCGTGCTCGACGACGAAGCATACAACAAGGTGCTCGGGAAATTCACCCTGCACCGCCACTATGACGCCCACCCGTTCATACCGAAGACGGACGACATGAAGGCATCGTGCGAGGAGATATTCAACATACAGGTGCTGGGACTGGCAAGAAGGCTGGAACACATCAGATGCAAGAATGTCGTCGTGGGCATAAGCGGCGGACTTGACTCCACGCTCGCACTGCTCGTCTGCGTAAGGACATTCAACAAGCTCGGCCTCGACCTGAAAGGCATACACGGAATCACTATGCCCGGATACGGCACAACAGACAGGACCCACGACAACGCCGTGGCGCTCATGACACAACTCGGCATAACACAGAGGGAGATAAGCATAGTGAAAGCCGTCGAGCAGCACTTCGCTGACATAGGACATGACGCTGACATACACGACACGACATACGAGAACTCACAGGCGAGATACCGCACCATGGTGCTCATGGATATAGCCAACCAGGTGGGGGGCATCGTCATCGGGACAGGCGACCTCTCTGAGCTGGCATTAGGATGGGCGACATACAACGGCGACCATATGTCCATGTACGGTGTGAACGTCTCTATACCGAAGACTCTGATAAGGCATCTCGTACAGTATGTCGCAGACTATCAGGTGGGCAAGGAGGCAAGGCAGACGCTGATGGATATAATCGACACGCCTATCTCGCCCGAGCTGATTCCGGCCGACGAGAACGGCGAGATAAAGCAGAAGACAGAAGACCTTGTCGGCCCCTATGAGCTCCACGATTTCTTCCTCTACCATTTCCTCCGATTCGGGTTCTCCCCTGAGAAGATACTCTTCCTCGCCAACAGGGCTTTCGAGCTGCTCTATGACGAGGAGACCATACGCCACTGGCTGAACATCTTCCTGCGCAGATTCTTCCAGCAGCAGTTCAAACGCTCGTGCCTGCCTGACGGCCCAAAGGTGGGCAGCGTGTCGCTGTCACCACGAGGCGACTGGCGCATGCCTTCTGATGCAGCAAACGACCTCTGGAAACTATAATTCCAGTCCCTGCGACATGCCCCGGGCGAACGACAGATGACGGCAAGCTCAATGAGCAGAAGCATAGGAACGACATAACAGCATTAGGACATCACCGCTGCAACGGCATAGAGACATGCCGCTTGCAGCGGTGTCTTTTTTGCCTGTCCACACCCCCCGAGACATCCCCCATTGATGAGCGGGAAGCAGAGCGGTTTTCCATCGGTTTTCCCATACGTATTGAATGACCGCCTCATAGGCTCTGAATGAACGGCCAAGAGACACTGAATGACAGCCTCATATGTATTGAATGACACGGCATCCATTTCCAGCCCGTGAATCCATAGGCAATTGTTCTCAGCAAAAATCTCAAAAAATCTCAACACTATTAAAAGAATTCCAGACAATTATATTAATTTTGCAGACTAAAACAGACCATAGAGAATAGCCCTGCCCCTCCCTGAGGGCTCTCTCCTGGGGGCTCT
>JADYUK010000016.1 GCA_021531755.1 Hoylesella loescheii | reverse complement strand
TCGTATCTCGAATGGAATCCAAAATAGGAACCGCCGTATGCCGAACGGCACGTACGGTGGTGTGAGAGGTCGGTAAACATGAAAGTAGGAGATAAACACCTGCGATTAGTGTTTACCTCCTACTCGATTTTGTGAGGATGCATGTGAAGCTCCTTATAATGATATCGGGTATGAAAGGGTAGTGTGGTGTCATTGGCTCATGCTGCTTTTGGTAATCATAATGTCGAATCAGACTGCTGGCTGGCAACGCCTGTCATGTGTGAAGCTGAGCCATCCCTGAAATGCTGTTCACAGTTCCCATTCATAAGTGTCGTAGCAGACACCACGTGCACCAAAACCTTCTTTCTGGAAAATAAGTGAACGATTGAGGACAGAGCCGTCATGCTCGGTCGATTTGCCGAAATCAAAGAAGTGACTGTCAGAATATTCGTTGTTAATGATATGGTCAAAAAGTATGTCAAGGGCTCCACACGCCTTCCCCTCAGGTGATGCTGAAATATACTGAGTGTGTACCACTTCTTTACATATATATAATATTGTACCTGCAACTACCTTACCGGAAAGCTCTGCTGTATATAACCGGATGTTGCCCGGGAAGCGCGACATGAGAAGCTTAATCTCGTCAAGTGTGTGCACAGGCGTGGCATGGTGCCTGGCCATAAGATTGTCTGATAATACTTGCCAGAACTCTTCCAGCTTGTCGCTTTCTGTCACGGTGATTCCCGCTTTTCTTGCCTTCCTTATTCCCGCGCGTCGTGACTCAGTAAATCGAAGCCGACAGGACAATGGGAATGCTGATGATATGTCGCGTGAGACGAGACGTGCCTTCGATACATACGTCAGAGCATAAAGGTCCTCCTCTGAGGGGTAAGTGTGGTATATCCAGGGGATGGCCTTGTATACCACACGTCTAATGCCCTCTCCCTTAAGGAATGTGTTCATTGACTCAAAAATGTCATATACCAGCTCAGCGCATGCATCATTTTTTGTTATAAGGCCACCATATGTCAACCCTTGATGGGAATAGAGCATATCACCAGCCCGATTGGCAGGAAGCATGGCCAACAGTCTGTTCCTGGAATTGTAGAACAGAAGTGAGCTGTCTTCAAAACGGTCGGAGTGATAGTCCATGTAATTGCGGTCGAATAGGAATGTGCCGTTTCGTGATTCACTGACAAAATTATTCCACTCGTCCCTGTTCTCTGGACAGTATCTGCGTGTTATGATTGGTGTGCTCATTTATGGCGAATTCTATAGAATGCTTTGAGATAGTATAAGGTGTATGTTTAGCCCGGATTCTCATCCCTTACAGTCCGGACTTTTGCCTTCCTCCTTGTCCTCAACGTATCTGATGAAGTCGTCATACTCGCGGATATAATCGTTCTCGTCGAACAACTCTGAGGCAAGGGCAAGACACACAGCTCCGGATGAGAAGTCTTCAAGAGTCCTCCAAACTCCTGTGTTGATAAGCAACCCCTGATATGGATGGTTGAGATGGTACGTCTCATGTTTGTGGCCGTCGTCAAGGCGTACAGTAAATGATCCGCTGACAGCAATGATGAATGACTGGCATTTCTTGTGCGCATGTCCTCCTCGGCTCTCGCCTCCTGGAACATCGTATGTCCAGTATACACGCTTTATGTCAAATGGTACTTCCTTAAGCTGTTCTACAACAGTGAGGTTCCCGCGGGGGTCATATATCCTCGGTAGGTCTATAATCTTTCCTATCATTTGTTATATCTGTTCAGATTGTGAGTGGTAGACTGGCAATGCCACAACATGGGGTTGGAATTGTTTGCTATGCACCACATCGTTTTCTGACTGCTAAATTACATTATTTTTCTCTCATACACAACTTTTCTGTCATTTTTCTCGCTTTTGTTCGTCTTCGTACAACAAAATAATATATACACGAGACGCTGATGACCTGTAATGCCAGAGCAGGCAGATGAAGGGTGTATATTGTGCTTGTCGTATTTGGTGCCTTTGTCTTGTGGTAACGCTATGGTGGTCTTCGGCATGATATATGAATGACCACACGGTCTTCTCTCCGTTATTATAGCATGACTGTTATTGCCTTTGCTAATGAATCATGTGGACAAAAGTGTGATTGGACGCTGTTTTATGCAGGCAAAGGCGCCTTTCATGCAGATATCCTTGCCTGTGACATCATTTTTTCTTATCTTTGCATCATGAAAAAAGTAGTAGTCGTCATACCTATATATAAGAAGGAGTTAGGTGAATATGAGCGTATTTCTGTCAGCAGAACCTGCAAGGTGCTCGGTGCGCACGATATAGTCGTGGTCCATCCTGAAGGCCTTGATATTCGTATCATATCCAAAATGTATCCTGAGTTGAAGTTCCATTCGTTTCATTCCCGTTTCTTCAAGGGTATCATGGGCTATAACCGCCTCATGATGTCAGAGGAGTTCTATTCAGCATTCGAGACGTATGAATACATCCTGATATGCCAGACAGATGCATATGTCTTTTCAGATAGACTCGAGGAATGGTGCGAGGCGGGGTATGACTATGTTGGGGCTCCTTGGTTGAGAAAACCAGTTTACAACCTGCCCATAATCCGACAGTGGGTGGCATTGTCGACGTGGATAAGTCACAATAAAGGCCAAAGGTCACGACGAGACCTTTATGGCAAGGTAGGCAATGGAGGGCTGTCACTCAGGAGAGTGGCTTCTCATCTTGATGTCCTGAGGAAAGAATCAGAGAAAATCGCACCTTATGTCAACCGCAGAGAGAAGTGTCATCTCTATAACGAGGATGTTTTCTGGGCTGTTGAGCCTGACAATTTCAAATACCCATCAGTTGAAGACGCTTTGAGATTCTCCTTTGACAAATATCCCTCTCTGGCATTCAAATTGACAAATGGAGAGCTGCCAATGGGGTGCCATGCCTGGTGGAAACGCAAGATGAGACGTTTCTGGCTAAGGACTAAGCCTGAGATGTTCCCCTGATATGGGCGTCTTTTTGTTATTGGCTCACCTGTTCAAAGGATTTTGCATATTGGAACAAGAGCAATGTCGGTTTGATATCGCTTCATAACATATGTTTGTTTATCTCTGTTCCCGCCCTGCCCATCGGCATTCGCTGATGGCAGGCTTTATGGCAGACGCACATATTAATATAGATTACCCATCTGCTAACTGCGGTCATCACGCTCGCGTATGGAACCGTACATTTGCTTTGAGGGTTTTGACTCAGCGACGTATGGCGTGTCCTTGGATCGCAATTCCAGTCAACCAAAAGAAAGCCTATTTCAGTCTCTGTATCATTAAATACTTCCTTGACATCATTTCGCCGAACAACGATATGAAGGCTAAGATTGATGCTTTGCTCTCCGCTTATCCATCCATTGATATAAGTGCAATGGGCTTTCCCCGTGAATGGGAGAGCAAACCGCTATGGCAATAGACACAATTATACAAGACGGGCGAGGATGGGAAACAGCACATCCTCGCCCGATTTGATTGAAAAAAACGCCCCAACAATAGAAAAATTGAGTTTGAATTGAAAATAATCGCATTTCTGCTTTACATTTTCTACGTCTGAACTGTATTATAAGTGTATGACACGAAAAGAAATGACTAACGAGCGAGCGCAGAGTGATGTTCGCATCAACTCTGCCGAGCGAGGAGGAATTGGACGGAGTCAAATCGAAAGTCTGTTCAAGACACACTACACGCAGATGTATCATCTGGCACTCACATTACTCTTCGATGAAGCGGAGAGCAAGGACGTGGTGAGCGAGGTGTTCGCCAGTCTGCTTAGCGGCAAGGTAGTGATGAGAGCAGACAATGCAAAAGCATTCCTCTTGGCGAGCGTGCGCCATCGCTGCATGAATGTGTTGCAACACAAACAGGTGCATGAACGCTTTGCACGCCTGCTTACCGATGACACTGATACATTTGTCAGCGACAATCTGGTGGAAGAGCAAATGCGGATGGAAGAACTGATGCGCTACGTGCGGGACAACCTGTCACCGATGGAGCAGAACGTATTCCGACTGCGTTACCTACGAGAGATGACCTGCCAGGAAATGGCCGAAGTGCTGAACGTCAGCCGTCAGACCGTCCACACCCATCTGAAGCAGTCGGTGGAGAAAATCAGAAAGTATTTCAATTCAAACTCAAAAGCAATATGATGACCGAAGAACGTTTTCATGAAGACGAGAGCATAGGCCATGCTCATATGGACTATGCCGAGGCAAGGAAAAAGTCGCATGAAATGCAACAGCGTATAGAGTGGCTTCTGGAATTGCAAGACCACCCTGAGCAACTGACCGACGAGCAGTTGCAGCAGATACTCGCCGATGACGAGATGCGTCACCTCGTGCAGCAACTTGGCTTCGCTAAGCGTGCCTTCAAACACGATGCACTTAAGAACGATACCCCAGATGTGGATGGCGAATGGGAGAAGTTTGCAGCCAGCCATTCAGAAGAACTGACGAACGCAGCAAGGGCAGAGGGCAAGCTTGCTTGCACCATGCCTTGCAAGGAGGAAGAAGACGAAAGTCAGTTGGAAATCCTCGACGAAGGAGAATATAAGCCCCGTCTTCGCGCTTATCTCGCACCTCGCAAGATAGCAGCATCCTTCATCGGTGTACTCCTGGTTTCGGGCATTGCCTTTGCCGCTATCCAAGTTGTGCGAAATATCAGCACGTCCAAACCGCAACAGCCCACAACAGAGCAAACGGCAGACATTGATCCAGTCACTTTCCTGCCAGCAGATACGGTTCAGGCCGACACTATTTCCGTTGAGCCATACATCTTCAACAATGTGCCGCTCGACTCCATGCTCACAGCCATTGCTACAGCCCACGGTGTCGGCGTGGAGTTTGAGAATGAAGCGGTCCGCCAGCTCCGCTTCCATTTTGTATGGAAGCGTGAAGACAGTCTCTCGCGTGTCGTAGAAAAGTTGAACACCTTCGAGGCCGTGAACATCGGCATGGAAGACAAAACATTGGTGGTAAGATGAGACACACGCTATATACTCTGACGCTCATGGCTTGCATCCTCTGCATGCCACTTGGCACCTTCGCCCAGCGCATTAGCCATACATATAATAATGTGTCGCTCAGCAAGGCCCTGCTCCAGTTGAACAACGAGCAGACGGAATACGTCGTCAACTTCCTCTACAACGAGCTGGAGGACTTTCGCATCACAGCCACTATCAAGAATAAGAAACTGCCCGATGCCATCCAGCAGATGATAGGCTTCTACCCCGTCCGCATGACCGTGAAGCCCGGCGACCGAGAAATCTATGTGGAGTGTACCCACAAGACCGACCGCCACCTGACGGGAACCATCATCGACGAACAAGGATTGCCGTTGGCATACGCTAATGTTGCCATTCTAAACCCTGCCGACAGCACCATCCTTGGCGGTGGCGTTTCGAATGAGAGCGGCTACTTTGCTATTCCATACGAACAAGATAAAGTTCTTGCCCGCATTTCATACGTCGGCTACAAGACCAAATTCAAGATATGTAACCAGCCCGAAGTAGGTACTATTCGCTTGCAGCCAGACAACTACACTTTGAATGCCGTGACCGTGAAAGGTCAACGTCTGCTCTACACATCGACAGAAAGAGGTTTGCTGGTTTCCATTCAGGGTACTCCTTTAGAACATTTCGGCTCTGCCAGCGATATGCTCACCCATCTCCCTCTAATGATGAGCGACGGAACTATTGCAGGACATGGTAAGCCAGAAATCTACATCAACAACAAAAAGGTACGCAATTTACAGGAGCTCGACCGTCTCCGTGCCGACGAGATTCTGTCAGCAGAGATTTTTACTAATCCCGGCGCAGAATATGGAGCAGAAGTCACCTCTGTCATACGTCTGAAAACAGTCCGCAAGGCTGGCGAGGGCTGGAGCGGCAACTTCTCCGCTGCCTATCGGCAAGGCAAGAAGCATTCTGGTAGTGTAAATGCTGCACTGAACTATCGTCTGCGCAACGGTATGGACTTTTTCGCCCGTGGCTCCCTGACAGATCAAAATTCACAAATCGACGCAACCGCCAACGACCAGTTACAAGCATCTTCTATATGGGACTATCAGAAAGATGCTACCTGGTTTTTTAAAACAAAAAACTACTTTGCCGACCTCGGTTGGAACTGGGAAATAAACGACCGCCATTCCGTAGGTCTGACCTATACCGCATTCAACTACATAGGCGATGGCACCACTATCAGTGAAATGGACGAGCAGACATGGCAAGACGGAATACTTGTAGATGGTGGCCACAGCAAGACTAACACGCTGAACCGTCCTCACATGACACATTCTGTAAATGCTTATTACGTAGGCAACATCGGGAAATGGAATCTCGATTTCAGTGCCGACTTCTATGATGCGAAGTCTTTGCTGGAAATGGTTGGCGGAACTGAGAATGCGCAATCCGTCAGCAGTCAAACGAAAAAGAAGAACCAACTGCTTGCAGAGAAACTAATAGTAACGGCTCCTGTACCGAAGGGAGTACTGACTTTCGGCGAAGAGGCCTCTACGGTAGACCGCACACACGACTTTATGCAAAGCGGATTCTCCTCTGACAGCCATGTACAGCAACAGACCTCCATCTGGTCACTTTTCGCCAACTATTCCGTAAAGTTGGGGAATTTCTCATTCAATGCAGGCCTACGCTGGCAGAATGAGTACAACCGCTACGACGTTGATGGGCAGCGCAATGACGAAATGAGTCCTGATTACTCCGTACTGATACCTCGCTTCTCAGCATCTTATCGCACTGAGAAATGGAATCATAAATTGTCCTATCACTGCTCGCGCAAGAATCCTTCTTATAATATCTTGTCCTCATCGGTCAACTATCGCAGTAAGTATGAGTACGATACGGGTAATCCTTTCCTCAAACCACAAACAGCACACAGCATTTCCTGGAGTTCCTCGTGGAAATGGTTCTACGCAGAAGCCTTTTACCAATACTTCAAGAATACCATTCGCTCTTTCCAGACAGCCTATGATGATGTGAACCATCCTGGTGTAGTCATCATGGACTATCGCAATACGCCTAAACGGGAGAACTACGGCGTAACGCTGAATTTCACCCCTAAGTTCGGTCTGTGGCAACTCAATTACTCGACAAATCTCCACTTCTGCAACGAAGATCTCTATCCTTTAGGTATTACGCACAAGTGGAACGGATTGATTACCAACTTCACGTTAGACAATACGTTTACGTTTCCGCACTCATGGATATTGAACATTAAAGGGAACTTCGCACCTTATTACGAGTCTGGCCCCACTCAGACCAAGGCTACTGGATTTATAAACCTACGTCTTATTAAGCAGTTCTTGAAAGATAGGAGTCTCAGCGTTGCCATTCTCGCCAATGACATTCTGCATACGCAGTACACGAAACGCACGGCATACGGCGGTATCAATATCCGCACCCAATACAGCGAGTATAGGGATTCCCGTCTCGTCGGCATCGACCTCTCTTGGCGGTTCAATGCCACGAAGAGCAGATACAAGGGTAGCCATGCAGGACAAAGTGAACGAAACCGACTATAACTCTCTCTCGTTTCGACGGGCAGTCGTCGGCCTCCGTGCCGACGCTACCCTGTCCATAACAGTAAATGTGTGTATGTACGGATAGCAACTTGTCATTATCAGAAGAAATGAAAAGACAGTTTTTTATTACATGGTGTGCTTGTTGAATTCTGTGTAACCCATGCAAGCGATCAAGAGAAATTTTCCACACCCCAGTTGCTTTTGGTATCTATGAGTGATGCAAGATGGTTGTAATGTACCATTTGAGGAGATATGACATGCTGGGCAATTCTATGCGCTTTTGGCTTATAGAATATCAGAATAATGAGATTATTCATTTTAATGTTAAACTTACATAAAATAATAGAGGTAACACAAGGTTATTTCGACATATTTCCGTATCTTTATAAGACAAAATAGTGTTTAAAATATGGTAAACAAAGATATAACCGTATAAAGGTAGTCCGTGCGGATAAGATTTACCTTAACAAGGCGAACCGAGATATACTTGAGGGTTATGAAATCCATTCGTACTGCAAACCGTTAGGGAGACCGCCTAAGGACCTTCCCTCAGATGAAATGAAATCCAGGATGGTCAAAGCTATCGGTGAGCGCAACGAAATTGAATGCTCATTCGGTACTGGCAAGAGAATATATCGAGCCAACAATATAAGATCCAAGCTTCCAGATACAGCACGATGCTGGACGGGAATGTGCTACTTCGTCAAAAACGTGATGAAGTGTCTTGCGCTGACCGAAATATGGAGATTTTTTTCAACTTCGTCACTATGATGGGTCACATCTGCTACCCTCTGTCTGTGGCCAAAAATTAATTCAGCAGACCCTAATTATGAAGAAAACTAATGGAAAGAAAACAGCATTGTCCCTGCTTCTTGTGGCATGCTGCAATTTGAGTTATGCACAACGTGTGGTCACTTATACCACCACGGAATCTGCTCCTTGGGTGGAAGGTAAGACCAGTCTTGCAAAGAAGGCCGCAGCCGACCCTGTCGTCAGCCTCAAGGGTGATGAACAGGGAACGGTTTTCATGGCATGGGGTACGACCTTCAACGAACTCGACTGGGATGCATTCAACCTGCTAACCCGTCAGGAACAGGACGAACTCATGCAGAGGCTTTTTGCTGCTGACGGGGATTTGCGCTTCACCCATGGACGAGTTTCGATGAATGCCAACGACTATGCCCGTTCCTGGTACAGTTGTGATGATGTGACAGGTGACCTGGGACTGAAATACTTCAATATCGAGCGCGACAAGCGGAATATCATCCCGCTTGCCAGAGCTGCTCAGCGCTATTGTCCGCAGTTGCAGCTCTTCATGAGTCCCTGGAGTCCTCCAGTATGGATGAAAATCAATCACGACTACCCCGTATCGCCCAATCAGTATAACACGATGGACCCAAGACAAGGCTACCTGCTGTACATGGACGACGGACGCCAGCTGAATCCGGACGAGATGCAGCTCATGGGAGACAGGGATGGGGTATTCCCTAGGAAACTGGCCCAGCAGGACTATTTCATACAAGACCCACGCTATCTGCAATGCTATGCCGAAATGTTCTGCAGATTTATCGACCTGTATGCCGAACAAGGATTGCCCATCACAAAGGTGATGTATCAGAATGAGGCCTATTCCTATACACCCTACCCGGGGTGCGCATGGACGGCCGAGGGCACACTACGTTTCAACAACGACTATCTGGCTCCCACGCTGAGCAAACGGCATCCGGAGGTGGAGCTGTGGCTTGGCACCATCAACACCAACCGCCTCGACTATGTGGAAAAAATCCTTGACGACAAAACCCTGCAACAGAATATCACAGGCATCGGCACGCAATGGGAATGCAGAAACAATCTGCCGGAACTGCGTCGCCGCTATCCCAACCACAGACTGATGATGAGCGAGAGCGAATGCGGCAATGGCAATATGGACTGGAAAGCAGGCGAACATACGTTCTTTCTCCTGTCTGACAATCTCGGCAACGGATGTGACGAGTACTATAACTGGAACTTCATTCTGACCGACAACGGACAGTCTCCCTGGGGATGGCGGCAGAATGCCTTGGTGCAGGTGGACAGCAAGACACGCAAGCCACGCTATACAGCCGAGTTCTATGCCTACAAGCATTTTTCCCATTTTGTGGCCAAGGGTACGGAAACCGTCGGTTATTCGGGGCGCCAACAAAGCAAGACTCCCGTGACCGTGTTTCGTTCCGGCAAGAGCTACATCGTTACTGCTGGCAATTTCACCGACAAGCAAGAGGTCGTGACGGTGGAAATCAACAGCAAGTATCTGAATATGTCGTTGCCTGCACATTCTTTCAATACCTTCGTAGTGACAAAGCCTTAACTCTCAGGACTATGGGTTGCAGGGACAGGTCCTAAGAGATGCAGAGGTGAATCAAGAACCTGCCCCTGTGATATATTGCTGATATACAACAGAGGTTAATAATTCAGCGGCAAGTCATCACATGCTTAAGCTCGCATTGTTTAGACCGCTCCTTGTTGGAAAAAATGTAAGACTATATAGTAAAAAATCAGAGAAAAACTTGCATATATAGGAAAAATATAGTAATTTTGCATCGTTAAAAGGTGTATGTTGCGCTGGATTATCCATCAACCCACTGAAAATGAACGCTTTAGAGAATTCTAAGGTCGGTTCTATTTTTGTGTGTATATACCCCAAATGGTGGTGTCGGGCATGCACTCTGAGTGAATACAATACATATATTATATTAATATTAAAATTGAAATGCCAGGATTAATTGGAAGAAAAATCGGAATGACATCCGTTTTCAGTGCCGACGGTAAGAATGTACCGTGCACTGTCATCGAAGCTGGTCCTTGTGTTGTAACACAGGTGAAGACGGTCGAGACTGATGGCTACAAGGCTGTTCAGCTCGGTTTCGCCGAGGCTAAAGAGTCACGCACTAACAAGCCTATGGCTGGTATCTTCAAGAAGGCTGGTACAACACCTAAGAAGCACTTGGCCGAGTTCAAATTCGACGAGGAATATAACCTCGGTGACACAATCACTGTTGATCTGTTCAACGACGCAGCTTTTGTTGACGTTGTCGGAACATCAAAGGGTAAAGGCTTCCAGGGCGTTGTGAAGCGTCATGGATTCGGTGGTGTAGGTCAGGCTACACACGGTCAGGATGACCGTCTCCGCAAACCAGGTTCAATAGGTGCCTGCTCTTACCCTGCGAAGGTGTTTAAGGGTATGAGAATGGGCGGACACATGGGTAACGAGCGTGTTACAACCCAGAACCTCAGAGTGTTAAAGGTAATACCAGAGCAGAACCTTATCATCGTTAAGGGCTCGGTTGCTGGTTATAATGGTTCAACAGTCTTAATTCAGAAATAATGGAAGTTAACGTATTGAATATAAATGGTCAGGAGACCGGAAGAAAGGTTACGTTAAACGAATCTGTCTTCGGAATTGAGCCTAACGATCACGTAATATACCTCGCCGTAAAGCAGTTCCTTGGCAATCAGCGTCAGGGTACAGCAAAAGCAAAAGAGCGCTCAGAGATGTCTGGCTCTACACGTAAGCTCGGACGTCAGAAGGGAGGCGGCGGCGCACGTCGCGGTGATATCAACTCACCAGTCCTCGTAGGTGGTGCTCGCGTGTTTGGCCCACGTCCACGTGACTATCGCTCAAAACTTAACCTCAAGACAAAGATCCTCGCTCGTAAGAGTGCCCTCACATATAAGGCACAGGGTAATGCAATCGTCGTTGTAGAGGATTTCAACCTTGAGGCCCCAAAGACCAAGGAGATAGTTAATATAGCAAAGAATCTCAAGGTCGAAGGAAAGAAGATTCTCTTCGTTCTGCCAGCAGAGGACAAAAATGTATATTTGTCAGCTCGCAATCTCAAGGGCGTAAATGTACAGGCTGCTGCAAACATCCACACATATGGCATCCTTAACTCTGATGTTCTTGTGGTCGCAGAGAACTCTCTCCCTGTTATCGAATCAACATTGAACAAGTAAACCTAAGGAGACAATAGACATGGCATTTATCATCAAACCACTGGTCACAGAGAAAATGACCGCGATAAACGACAAGCAGGCTAACCGCTACGGATTTATTGTTCGTCCTGAGGCAAACAAATTCCAAATAAAGAACGAAGTTGAAAGCCTGTACAATGTTACAGTAACAGATGTGAATACTATGCGTTACGCAGGAAAGCGCTCAAGCCGCTACACTCGCGCTGGACTCATAAGAGGACAGAAGAACGCATTCAAGAAGGCTATCGTCACAATCAAAGAGGGCGAGACAATCGATTTTTATAGCAATATCTAAATAAAATGGCAGTACGTAAATTAAAACCAGTTACTCCTGGTCAAAGACACAAAATTATTGGCACGTTCGAGGATATTACTGCATCCGTGCCAGAGAAGTCTCTCGTTTACGGTAAGCGTAGCACCGGTGGGCGAAACAACACCGGTAAGATGACAGTCCGCTACATAGGTGGAGGTCACAAGAAGAAGTATCGTCTAATCGACTTCAAACGAGAGAAAGATGGTGTTCCAGCTGTAGTAAAGACTATTGAGTACGATCCTAACCGCTCTGCTCGTATAGCTCTCCTTTTCTACGCTGATGGTGAAAAACGTTATATCATTGCTCCTAACGGACTTAAGGTTGGAACAACTCTTATGTCAGGCGCAGAAGCAGCTCCAGAGGTTGGCAACGCACTCCCTCTCGCTAACATCCCTGTTGGTACTGTGATACACAACATCGAGCTTCGCCCTGGACAGGGTGCCCTCCTCGTCCGCTCGGCTGGTAATTTTGCTCAGTTGACATCCCGTGAGGGAAACTACTGCGTTATTAAGCTGCCTTCAGGCGAGACACGTAAGGTGCTCAGCGCATGTAAGGCAACAGTCGGTTCTGTAGGTAACTCTGATCACGCTCTTGAGCAGTCAGGCAAGGCAGGACGCTCACGTTGGCTCGGACGTCGTCCACACAACCGCGGTGTCGTAATGAACCCTGTTGATCACCCAATGGGTGGTGGTGAGGGCCGTCAGTCAGGTGGCCACCCACGCTCACGTAAGGGACTCTACGCTAAGGGACTCAAGACACGTGCACCGAAGAAGCTTTCTAACAAGTACATCATTGAAAGAGCTAACAAGAAGTAATCAATTAGCAAACTGAGTAAATTATGAGTCGTTCACTTAAAAAAGGTCCATATATCAACGTCGCCCTCGAGAAGAAAATT
Source organism: Hoylesella loescheii (assembly GCA_021531755.1). GTDB lineage: Bacteria > Bacteroidota > Bacteroidia > Bacteroidales > Bacteroidaceae > Prevotella. Next base: position 62,687 of record JADYUK010000016.1, on the reverse strand, counting down.
CTCGCTATGAACGAGAGCGGCAAGAAAAATGTCGTTAAGACATGGGCTAGAGCCTCAATGATCTCACCGGATTTCGTGGGACACACTGTGGCTGTTCACAACGGTAACAAATTTATCCCTGTTTACATCACAGAGAATATGGTTGGCCATAAGCTCGGAGAGTTCTCTCCAACACGTCGCTTCGGCGGACACGCTGGCAACCGTAAGTAAGCAGGAATGACAATCCAAAACCATAGAAACTAACAATGGGAGCAAGAAAACATAATGCGGCTGAAAAACTTAAGGAAGCCCGCAAAAATCTTTACTTTGCAAAGCTGAACGGCGTTCCTTCCTCTCCAAGAAAAATGCGCTATGTCGTTGACATGGTACGTGGCATGGAAGTGAACCGCGCACTCGGCGTCCTGAAGTTCTCAAAAAAGCAGGCTGCTGCTGATGTAGAGAAACTTCTCCGCTCTGCTATTGCAAACTGGGAACAAAAGAATGACCGTAAGGCCGAAGATGGAGAACTCTACATCTCTAAGGTCTTCGTTGACGAGGGTGTCACAATGAAGCGCATGAGACCAGCACCACAGGGTCGTGGATACCGTATCCGCAAACGCTCTAATCATGTCACTCTCTTCGTGGATGCTAAAACTAATGATGATAAATAATAAGTATGGGACAGAAAGTTAATCCAATCGCTAACCGCCTCGGTATCATACGTGGCTGGGATTCAAATTGGTTCGGTGGCAAGAGCTTCGGAGAAAACCTCGTCGAGGACCAGAAAATCCGAAAGTATCTTAACAAACGTCTCGAGAAAGCAAGCATATCTCGCATCGTTATCGAGCGCACACTAAAACTCGTCACCATCACAATATGCACAGCCCGTCCGGGTATCGTCATTGGTAAAGGTGGTCAGGATGTCGACAAACTCAAGGAAGAGCTCAAGAAGCTCTATGACAAGGATATCCAGATCAATATTTATGAGGTGAAAAAACCTGACCTCGACGCAACTATCGTAGCCACTAACCTCGCTCGCCAGATAGAGGGTAAGATAGCATACCGCCGCGCAATCAAAATGGCCATTGCAAATACTATGCGCGCCGGTGCAGAGGGAATAAAGGTTCAAATCTGCGGACGTCTCAACGGTGCCGAAATGGCACGCAAGGAGATGCTCAAAGAAGGTCGTACTCCACTCCACACCTTCCGCGCAGACATCGATTACTGCCAGGCTGAGGCTCTTACTAAGGTGGGTATTCTCGGTATCAAAGTCTGGATATGCCGCGGAGAGGTCTATGGCAAGAAGGACGTTACTGTAAACTTCACTCAGGAGAAGCAGGGCAACGGCCGCTCAAACAGTCCACGCAATGGAAGAGGCGGTAACCGTAAGAGAAACAATAACCGTTAAAAGTAGAAGTTTATCATGTTACAGCCAAAAAGAGTAAAATATAGAAGACCGCAAGACGGTCGTGGCAATAAAGGCAACGCCCATCGCGGCACACAGCTCGCCTTCGGCTCATTCGGCATAAAGACTCTTGACGCCAAATGGCTCGATAGCCGACAGATTGAGGCTGCTCGTGTGGCTATCAATCGCTATATGAACCGTGAGGGACAAGTCTGGATACGTATCTTCCCTGACAAACCAATCACACGCAAACCTGCCGACGTCCGAATGGGTAAAGGTAAGGGTGACGTGGCAGGATGGGTGGCTCCTGTAACACCTGGAAGAATCCTCTTCGAGGTTGAGGGCGTACCTTTCGAGGTCGCTAAGGAGGCTCTTCGTCTCGGAGCACAGAAACTCCCAGTAAAGTGTAAGTTTATTGTTAGACGTGATTACGACAAGAACGCATAATTATGAAAATTCAGGAAATTAACAAACTCGAGACCAGCGAGCTGGTCGAGAAACTCGAGAACGCACAGGCAGCACTTCATCAGATGAAGCTCAACCACGCGATAACTCCACTCGAGAATCCATCTCAGATTAAGGGCGCTCGTCGTGATATCGCACGTATGAAAACTGTACTCCGTCAGAGAGAACTTAACAAATAACAATTATCCAGATGGAAACAAGAAATTTAAGAAAGACAAGACAGGGTGTTGTTATCAGCGATAAGATGGAGAAGTCTATCGTCATCGCCGCTAAGTTCAAGGAGAAACACCCTCTTTATGGTAAGTTTGTCCAGAAGACAAAGAAATACCATGTCCACGATGAGAATAACGAGGCACACGTGGGAGATACAGTCCTCATTATGGAGACACGCCCTCTGAGCAAGACAAAACGTTGGAGACTCGTTTCAATAATTGAAAAAGCTAAGTAATTATGATACAAGCAGAATCAAGACTTACAGTATGTGATAACAGTGGCGCACGCGAGGCCCTCTGCATACGTGTACTCGGCGGCACAAGACGCCGTTATGCTAGCGTGGGTGATATCATCGTAGTTGCTGTGAAAAACGTCATACCATCAAGTGATCTCAAGAAAGGTGCGGTATCTAAAGCTTTGATTGTCCGTACAAAGAAGGAAATCCGTCGTGCCGATGGCTCATATATACGTTTCGACGACAACGCATGTGTCCTGCTTAACAACGCAGGCGAGCTCCGCGGTAGCCGTATCTTCGGCCCTGTAGCACGTGAGCTCCGCGCCGTAAATATGAAGGTCGTTTCTCTGGCACCAGAAGTACTCTAATCTCATAACACAGAAAAGAAATGACTAAGTTACACATAAAGAAAGGCGACAACGTCATCGTTCTTGCTGGTGAGGACAAAGGCAAGACAGGCAAAGTGCTTCAGGTTCTCGTAGAGAAGCAGCGCGCCATCGTCGAAGGCGTTAACATCGTCAAGAAAAGCGCTAAGCCAAGCGCTAAAAATCCTCAGGGCGGTATCATCGAGATGGAAGCTCCTGTACATATCTCTAACCTCAGCCTCATTGACCCTAAGAGCGGCAAAGCCACTCGTGTTGGTATCAAAATCACTGATGACGGAAAAAAGGTCCGCGTGGCTAAAAAGTCTGGGGAGGAAATCAAGTAATGAATACAGCACAGTTAAAGAAGGTTTACGCTGAGACAATCGCTCCAGCACTCCAGAAGCAGTTCAACTACACTTCTGCAATGCAGATTCCTGTCCTAAAGAAAATCGTCGTGAACCAAGGACTTGGCGACGCAACACAGGACAAGAAACTCATAGAGGTAGCTATCAACGAGATTACCGCCATAACCGGCCAGAAAGCAGTTGCGACTTATTCTAAGAAGGATATCGCAAACTTCAAGCTTCGTAAAAAGATGCCAATCGGCGTAATGGTTACACTACGTCGTGAGCAGATGTACGAGTTCCTTGAGAAACTGGTTCGTGTTGCTCTGCCTCGTATACGTGACTTTAAGGGCATTGAGACAAAGCTTGACGGTCGTGGAAACTATACTCTCGGTATTCACGAGCAGATCATCTTCCCTGAGATTAATATCGACAATGTTGATCGTATTCAGGGTATGAACATCACTTTTGTGACTACTGCCAAGACTGACGAGGAAGGTTTCGCACTGCTTAAAGCTTTCGGACTCCCATTCAAAAACTCTAAAAACGATTAAGAGATATGGCAAAAGAATCAATGAAGGCACGTGAGGTGAAGCGCGCAAAACTCGTAGCTCGCTACGCTGAGAAACGTGCTGCCCTCAAGAAGATAATAGCTACTACTACCGATCTCGCAGAGGCTTACGAGGCTGCTCGCAAACTTCAGAGCATACCGAAGAATGCTAATCCTATCAGACTTCACAACCGCTGCAAGATAACTGGACGTCCAAAAGGCTACATACGTCAGTTCGGCCTGTCACGTATCCAGTTCCGCGAGATGGCTTCTGCCGGACTTATTCCTGGCGTTAAGAAGGCTAGCTGGTAATAATTCAATGCTACAACAACCTGCCCGGCAACAGGCTACGACAGGATGTTCACAATAAAAGCCATCAGCTCTCTCCCCTGTAAAACGGGAGAGAGCATGACTATCTAAATTATTACTTACATATTTTTAATATTGTCGGGGTAGTCCCGATTAATTAAACTTTTTTTTTCATGACAGATCCAATAGCAGATTTTCTGACACGACTCAGAAACGCAATCATGGCTCACCATCGCGTCGTTGAGGTGCCAGCGTCAAATCTGAAGAAAGAGATCACTAAGATTCTCTTTGAGAAAGGGTACATCCTGAACTATAAGTTCGTTGAAGATGGACCTCAGGGTACAATCAAAGTCGCTCTGAAGTATGATCCCGCTACAAAGGCTAATGCAATAAAGTGCCTCAAGCGAGTTTCTACACCAGGCCTCCGCAAGTACACTGGTTACAAAGACATGCCGAGAGTAATTAACGGACTGGGTATTGCTATCCTTTCCACATCAAAGGGCGTTATGACAGACAAAGAGGCTGCTGACCTGAAAATTGGCGGTGAGGTTCTTTGCTACGTTTATTAATCATTAGGAGGAACAGAAATGTCAAGAATAGGTAAATTGCCAATAGTAATTCCAGCAGGCGTTACTGTCTCTCTCAATGACAGCATAGTAACAGTCAAAGGCCCAAAGGGAGAGATGTCACAGAAGGTTGATCCTTCTATCATCGTTAAGGTTGAAGATAATAACATCGTTTTCGAGGTTGATGAGAACAGCCCCGTGAACTACAAGCAGCGAAATGCGTTCCATGGACTCTACCGCTCACTCGTCAACAATATGGTTGTAGGTGTCAGCGAAGGTTACAAGAAGACTCTTGAGCTCGTAGGTGTCGGATACCGTGTTTCTAACCAAGGTAATCTCATAGAGTTCTCTCTTGGTTATACTCACCCAATTTTCATCCAGCTTCCTAAGGAAGTTAAGGTTGAGACAAAGTCTGAGCGTAACCAGAACCCTCTTCTCATGCTTGAAAGCTGTGACAAACAGCTTCTTGGACTTATCTGCGCCAAGATTCGTTCTTTCCGCAAGCCAGAGCCATATAAGGGTAAGGGTATTCTCTTCAAAGGCGAGGTTATACGTCGTAAGTCTGGCAAGAGCGCTTCAGCTAAATAATCTTTAAACAATTAACGATTATGACAACAAAGAAAGAAATTAGACGAATCAAAATCAAATATAGAATTCGCAAAAGCGTACACGGAACAGCAGAGCGTCCTCGTCTTAGCGTTTTCCGTAGCAATAAGCAGATATACGCACAGGTTATAAATGACCTTACCGGTACAACTCTCGCTTCGGCATCTTCTCTCGGACTTGAGACAATGCCCAAGAAGGAGCAGGCTGCCAAGGTAGGAGCCCTCGTAGCAGAAAAAGCATTAGCTGCCGGTATAACAAGTGTTGTTTTCGACCGTAATGGATACCTCTATCATGGTCGTGTAAAAGAGCTTGCTGATGCAGCTCGTAATGGTGGACTTAATTTCTAAATAACAATTATGGCAATTGATAAAGTAAAAGCAAATAGCGAGTCTGAGCTTAAAGATAAGCTCGTAGCTATTAACCGCGTTACCAAGGTAACAAAAGGTGGTAGAACCTTCACATTCGCTGCCATCGTTGTTGTAGGTGACGGTAAAGGAACAATCGGCTGTGGCCTCGGTAAGGCCGGTGAGGTAACCGCCGCCATCGCAAAAGGAACAGAAGCCGCTAAGAAGAATATGGTAAAGGTTCCAGTCATCAATGGAACAATACCACATGAGATAGAGGTTAGATTTGGTGGTGCCCAGGTTTTCCTTAAGCCAGCTGCACAGGGTACAGGACTTGTTGCTGGTGGTGCCATGCGTCCAGTCCTTGAGAGTGCAGGTGTAACTGATGTCCTTGCGAAGTCAAAGGGAAGCTCAAACCCTCACAATCTCGTAAAGGCAACAATCCTCGCGCTGAGTATGATGCGTGATGCACGTACTATAGCTAAAGAGCGTGGTATCAGTATGGATAAAGTTTTCAACGGATAAGGAGGAGTAATTATGGCAACAATTAAGATCAAACAGACTAGAAGTAGAATCGGCGCTCCTGCTGATCAGAAGCGCACACTCCAGGCCCTCGGTCTTCACAAAATCTCACAGGTCGTAGAATGTGAGGATAACGCCTCTATACGTGGAATGATTCGTAAGGTTCATCATCTCGTAACCGTTGTTGAATAATTAATCTCTTAAATAGACAAGAACATGGAATTACATAATTTGACTCCTGCTGAGGGTTCTACACATTCTCGTCGTCGTATCGGACGTGGTACAGGCTCTGGTCTTGGTGGTACTTCTACCCGTGGACACAAAGGTGCCAAGGCTCGTTCCGGTTATAAGCGTAAGATAGGATTCGAAGGTGGTCAGATGCCTCTTCAGCGCCGTCTGCCTAAGTTTGGCTTCAAGAACATTAACCACAAAGAATATCTCGCCATTAACCTCTCTACTCTCCAGACAATAGCAGAAAAGCAGAACGTCACTAAGATTGGAATCAACGAGTTTGTCGCAGCTGGTTTGACAAATGGAAAGGAGCTCGTTAAGATCCTTGGTAACGGACAGCTCACAGCAAAGCTGGAAGTTGAGGCCAATGCATTCTCTAAATCTGCCAAAGAGGCTATCGAGGCAGTAGGTGGTAACACAACAATAGTTAAATAATAATGAAAAAGTTCATTGAGACACTGAAGAACTGTTGGAAGATTGAGGATTTGCGTCAGCGACTCCTCATCGTCCTGCTGTTCACTGCAATATATCGTTTCGGATCGTTTGTAGTACTTCCAGGTATTAATCCTGGCCAGCTCGAGAAACTGCAATCGCAGACAAGTGGAGGCCTTATGTCTCTTCTCGATATGTTCTCCGGTGGCGCATTTTCCAACGCGTCTATTTTCGCGCTCGGTATAATGCCATACATCTCAGCTTCTATTGTCATGCAGCTCCTTGCTGTCGCTGTACCTTATTTCCAGAAGATGCAGCGTGAAGGAGAGAGCGGACGTAAAAAGATTGCATGGTACACGAGAATACTTACTGTGTTCATTCTTGTTTTCCAGGCACCTTCTTACCTGATAAATCTCAAGATGCAGGCTGCTGGAGCTCTCGCTTCCGGCATCTCGTGGCAGGTTTTCATGATTCCTGCAACACTAATTCTTGCTGCTGGCAGTATGTTTATCCTATGGCTCGGTGAGCGTATAACAGACAAAGGTATTGGTAATGGTGTTTCTATCATCATCATGCTTGGAATTATTGCCCGTCTTCCACAGGCTTTTATACAGGAGGTGAGCTCTCGATTCACAGCAATCTCGGGTGGCGGCATCGTGATGTTCATTATCGAGATTCTAATACTCTATGCTGTTGTATGTGCAGCAATTCTTCTAACTCAAGGCACACGTCAGGTTCCTGTACAGTATGCTAAGCGTATAGAAGGAAATGGAAAGCGACAGATTGGTGGAGCAAGACAGTATATTCCTCTGAAGTTGTTTGCTGCAAACGTGATGCCTATTATCTTTGCACAGGCACTCATGTTCATACCTCTTACTGTAGTAGGCTTCTCTTCTGACGGAGCGTCAGCTGGTCTTCGCCAACTTATGGATAATAGAAGTTTCCTCTACAATGCCATCTATGTCGTGCTCATTATTGCATTCACATACTTCTATACAGCCATCACACTCAATCCTACACAGATGGCCGAGGATATGAAGCGTAATAATGGCTTCATTCCAGGAGTAAAGCCCGGACATGATACAGCAGAGTATATCGATACAGTAATGTCTCGAATTACACTACCTGGATCTTTGTTCATCGCTTTCATAGCTATTATGCCTGCTCTTGCAGGACTTCTGAATGTACAGCAAGCTTTTGCCCAGTTCTTCGGTGGTACTTCTCTTCTCATTCTCGTTGGTGTTGTAATTGACACACTCCAGCAGATTGAATCTCATCTGATGATGCATCATTACGATGGACTCTTGAAGAGCGGACGCACTCGTAACGGAGGAGTTTCTGCATATTAATATCTGAATATGAAGATATTTCTCAAAACTGAGGAAGAAATCCAACTCATGCGGGAGGCCAACCAACTTGTTGGTTTGACTCTCGCTGAGTTATCAAAACATATCAAACCAGGCATATCTACCCTGCAACTTGATAAGATTGCTGAAGAATTCATCCGCGATCATCAAGCAGAGCCAACCTTTAAGAATTATCCCAATCCTTTTGGACAACCATTCCCGTCCAGTATATGCACATCTGTCAATGAATGTGTTGTTCATGGAATACCATCAGCAAAGCAATACTTAAGAGAAGGAGACATCATTTCAATTGACTGTGGAGTTTTGCTGAATGGTTTCAATGGTGATTCCGCCTATACGTTCTGTGTAGGAGATGTATCACACGAGATAAGACGATTGTTAGAGGTAACAGAACAATCTCTGTACAAAGCTATACAGGTTGCTGTCGTAGGTCATAAGGTTGGTGATATCGGTAACACAGTCCAAGATTATTGTGAATCCAATGGATATGGTGTGGTCAGAGAATTGACAGGCCATGGAATTGGCAAAGCAATGCACGAAGACCCACCAGTTCCTAATTATGGAAAGCCAGGAACAGGGGAAATCCTGAAAAATGGAATGTGTATAGCAATTGAGCCCATGATAACACTTGGCTCAAGGAAAATAGGATTGCTTCCAGATAAATGGGGAATAATAACTCTCGATAGAAAACCAGCAGCTCATTTTGAGCATACCATAGTCGTAAGACATGGCAAGTCTGAGATACTATCTTCATTTGAAGAAATTAAGCATTTGCAAAACGAAAAGATCTGATTATGGCAAAACAATCGGCTATAGAACAAGACGGAACAATCGTAGAGGCTCTTTCCAACGCAATGTTTAGAGTAGAGCTAGAGAATGGTTGCCCAATAACTGCGCACATCTCCGGAAAGATGCGTATGCATTATATTAAAATTCTTCCTGGCGATAAGGTAAAGGTAGAAATGAGTCCTTACGACCTGACAAAGGGTAGAATAGTGTTCAGATATAAATAAGGAACTCTAATATAGAATTAAATCAATGAAGACAAGAGCATCTTTGAAGAAGCGTACTCCTGACTGCAAGATTGTACGTCGCAAGGGACGTCTTTTTGTTATCAACAAGAAGAATCCTAAATTCAAGACACGTCAGGGCTAAACTTCTGATTATTTACTGATTATACGGTGATAATCATTAAGAAATCTGAATAATTTGGATTATTTGTTAATTCTTGCCGATAATTCCGAAATATGCAGTAACTTTGCATTTCCGAAATTCTCGGTAAGATTTAACGTGTAAAATTCACATCATTAATTATCAAAAATGGCAATAAGAATTGTTGGAGTAGATTTGCCCCAGAACAAGCGTGGCGAAATCGCATTGACTTATATTTATGGTATAGGTCGAAGTAGTTCAGCAAAGATATTGGATAAGGCAGGAGTAAGCCGTGATCTGAAGGTCAACGAGTGGAGCGACGATCAGGCAGCCAAAATCCGTGAAATAATCGGCGCTGAATTCAAAGTGGAAGGTGATCTCCGTTCAGAGATCCAGTTGAATATCAAGCGACTGATGGATATTGGTTGCTATCGTGGTGTCCGTCATCGTAACGGTCTTCCTGTTCGCGGTCAGAGCACAAAGAATAATGCTCGCACCCGTAAGGGAAAGAAGAAGACTGTTGCTAATAAGAAAAAGGCCACTAAGTAATCCTATTCTAAGAGAGAAGATTTGGCATTATGCATCTTGAATCTTAGAAAATATTTAGGTAACTTATAAATATTAAAAACAGTCATGGCAAAAAAAACAGTAACGAAGAAAAGAAACGTACGTGTTGATGCAATAGGACAGCTTCACGTTCACAGTTCTTTTAATAATATTATTGTATCTCTTGCAAACTCTGAGGGTCAGGTTATCTCATGGTCTTCAGCCGGCAAGATGGGATTCCGCGGTTCTAAGAAGAACACTCCTTATGCAGCACAGATGGCAGCTGAGGATTGCGCTAAGGTCGCTTATGATCTCGGTCTCCGTAAAGTTAAGGCATATGTTAAGGGTCCAGGCAACGGACGTGAGTCTGCAATACGTGCTTGTCACTCTTGTGGTATCGCAGTTACAGAGATTATCGATGTGACACCACTTCCACACAACGGTTGCCGTCCTCCAAAGCGTCGTCGTGTATAATGACGTTTATCAGATAAATATCAATCATTCTTTCAAATATTATAAATAGCACAAATGGCTAGATATACAGGTCCGAAATCAAGAATTGACCGTCGTTTTGGCGAAGCCATCCTCGGTTCAGAAAAAGTTTTGTCCAAGAGAAACTTCGCTCCTGGACAGCATGGCAACAGCCGTCGTCGTAAGATGTCTGAGTATGGTGTCATGTTGGCAGAGAAGCAAAAGGCCAAATATACTTACGGTGTATTAGAGCGCCAGTTCCGCAATCTTTTCGATAAGGCTGCAAAGGCAAATGGTATTACAGGTGAGGTTCTTCTTCAGCTTCTCGAGTCACGTCTCGATAATATCGTTTATCGCCTCGGTATTGCTCCTACACGCCGTGCCGCTCGTCAGCTCGTTGGCCACAAGCACATAGTAGTAGATGGTGAGGTTGTTAACATACCATCTTATTCTGTTAAACCTGGTCAGGTTGTAGGCGTACGTGAGAAGGCTAAGTCACTTGAGGTAATTGAGGCTTCACTTGCAGGACGCAATCACTCACAGTATCCATGGATAGAGTGGGATGAGCAGACAAAGTCAGGTAAGTTACTCCACAAGCCAGAGCGCGCAGATATCCCTGAGAACATCAAGGAGCAGTTAATCGTTGAGTTGTACTCTAAATAATCATTAAATTAATGGCGATATTAGCATTTCAAAAACCTGATAAAGTAGTAATGCTGGAGGCCAATGACAAAGTAGGCAAATTTGAGTTCCGTCCTCTTGAGCCTGGCTTTGGTGTTACAATCGGTAACGCATTGCGCCGCATTCTTCTTTCATCGCTTGATGGTTTTGCCATCAACACAATCCGCATAGACGGAGTGGAACATGAATTCTCTTCTGTTCCTGGTGTAAAAGAAGATGTGACCAACATTATTCTGAATCTCAAGCAGGTGAGATTCAGACAAGTAGTAGATGAATTCGAGAACGAGAAGGTCAGCATCACTGTTGAGAATACTACTGAGTTTAAGGCAGGTGATATTGACAAGTATCTGACTGGATTTGAAGTGTTAAATCCCGATTTGGTGATTTGTCATTTAGACTCTAAGGCATCTATGCAGATTGATATCACGATAAACAAAGGTCGTGGTTATGTGCCAGCTGATGAGAATCGTGAGTTTTGCACAGATGTAAACGTACTTCCTGTCGATTCAATCTACACCCCTATCCGTAATGTACGCTATTCTGTAGAGCCTTATCGTGTTGAACAGAAAACCGACTACGATAAGCTTGTTATAGAAGTTACAACGGACGGTTCCATAGCGCCCAAAGATGCGCTTAAGGAAGCAGCAAAGATACTTATTCATCACTTCATGCTTTTCTCTGACGAGAAGATTACTCTTGAGAATCCAGAACTTGAGGGTAATGAGGAGTTCGATGAGGAGATTCTTCACATGCGACAGCTTCTTAAGACAAAACTTGTTGACATGAATCTTTCAGTTCGTGCCCTCAATTGTCTTAAAGCTGCTGATGTTGAGACACTCGGTGATCTTGTGCAGTATAATAAAACAGATCTCCTTAAGTTCCGTAACTTTGGAAAGAAATCGCTTTCAGAGCTTGATGATTTGCTCGAGAGTCTGAATCTGTCGTTTGGAACTGATATTTCAAAATACAAACTTAATCAGGATTAAAGCATCTCAATTTCCTGGTTAACACATTAAGTAAGAATAATGAGACACAATAAGAAATTCAACCATCTCGGCCGTACTGCATCTCACCGTAAGGCTATGCTTTCAAACATGGCAATCTCGCTGATAATGCACAAAAGAATCACTACGACCGTAGCAAAAGCTAAGGCTCTCAAGAAGTATGTTGAGCCTCTTGTGACACGTTCTAAGGACGATACAACGAACTCACGTCGTGTTGTATTCAGCTATCTTCAGAACAAATATGCAGTGACAGAGCTTTTCAAGACTGTTGCTCCTAAGGTAGGTGACCGTCCAGGCGGATACACACGTATTATCAAGCTTGGTTCTCGCCAGGGTGATGCTGCTGATGTATGCTTCATCGAGCTCGTTGATTTTGATGAGAACATGGCAAAGGCTCCTAAGGCTGCAAAGAAGACACGCCGTAGCCGCCGCTCTTCTTCTGCAACACCATCAGAGGCTCCTGTAGAGGCAGCAGCAACTGAGGCTCCAGCTGAGGAGAACGCATAATACAAGATTACGTTTTTGCGTAAGTTGAAAAATACATATAGTTCACGCAGTGATATGCGTGGACTATAAAACCAAAAGCTTTCGGCTCAACCTATGGCATGTACTATATAGAGTCTTAGCTATGTTGGGTTTGTCCGATAAAACAAATTTAATAAAAACCGATACAATGGATTTAATTAAAGTTGCTGAAGAAGCATTTGCAACCGGCAAACAGTTCCCTGAGTTCCGCCCAGGTGATACAATTACTGTCGCTTACAAAATTATCGAGGGTTCTAAAGAGCGTATCCAGCTCTATCGTGGCGTAGTGATCAAGATTTCTGGTCATGGAGACAAGAAGCGTTTCACAGTACGCAAAATGTCTGGTACTGTAGGTGTTGAGCGTATCTTCCCTATCGAGTCGCCAAACATTGACAGCATAGAGATCAACAAGCGAGGTAAGGTACGTCGTGCTAAGCTCTACTACCTCCGCAAGCTTACTGGTAAGAAGGCTCGCATTCAGGAGAAGCGAGTTGTCGCAAAAGACTAATTCATAGAGTCAATATAAGAAAAAGGGTGTATCAGATGTCAGAATTGACGATTGATACACCCTTTTTCTTTGCTTATTCCCATCATTCATTTCTGCAGAATATCGTAGTATCACCTATGATGGTCCCGTGGCTATAAAACAGCTCAAATCTTTTTCTGAGATGCATACCTGGAAGTGTTAATATGCTGAAATGAACCTGTTCTATGTCCTACCAGAATTGAGCATATTTGCTGTTGTATACGGGAAAAATGTATCTTATTTGCAGTTCTTTGAATTATGAATCCTTAGAACGCACATTTCTCAACATTAATGCCCTGATTATTTCTCTACTTACCGTTATGTGAGAATTTGTATCCTATTGTCAAAGCAAACACATTGTTATGTGAAGAGGACTTGGAGTTTTCCCATTTGTCGTTGTATATATTTGTTATTCCCATATTTACTCTGGCATCAACAACGAATGATTTATATTCGTAGCATAGACCTACAGGGACTGATAATCCAAAGGTTGACAAGTAATCTGCCTTATTGTCCGATATTTCAATTGCAGTCCCCTTGTGATAGAAGTCTCCTTTCAATTTATTGCTTAAGAAGCTCGGCTGCAGTCCAGCCCTAACTGATAGACCTTTGTATATATAGTATTTCACAGTTATTGGTATGTTTATGCCACGCATGTCTGCAACAACATTCTTTCTTTCTGTCGTATTGTCGGGGCTGATAAAATCATCATAGTCAGCACCCTGTACGCTATATAGCAATTCTGCAGCAAGAGCGACACGATTACAAATCTGATATCCAAACTCTACTCCACCAGTGAATCCATATCTTACGGAGTGGCCGCTGAATCTTTGTTCTATGACTTGGGGTGTGTTAGTTTCTGATGTAATCTCCCAACTGTCTCCATGCTGTCCAGCTACAGCATAAATTATTTGCATCGGCGCATTGTTACTAAGGTTAGAGACATTAAGTCCAGCTTTTGGCGTGATTGAGAGTGTGCCTGGTGCTGACTGTGCATTGCCAAATAAGACAAAGCAACCAGCAATGAATGTAGTTAGAATTTTCTTTTTCATTTGTCTTAATAGTTTGTTGTTTCGTATATGCAAAGTTAACGCTTTTATTTTTAAACACCACAGTTTTATTTGAATAATATATTTAGGTTTAACAATAAAATTGAATGGTGTCAGGCTTCGGCTTTCTTCGTGTTCCTTTTCTCGTCATACCATGAGAAAAGGTTTGCGAGTATCGTTCCCGAAATACTGTGGTATGCACAGCTCACAGCACACGGGACGACACATATTATAGCTTCCGGATGCTCAGCCAGTATCTTGTCGTTGGCGAAGAATGCCGTAGCGAGGACAGTCGCCATGCCAGCGTTCTGCATACCCACCTCTATTGAGAGAGTGCGGCGTTTCGCGGTGTTGAACCTGCACCATCTCCCGACATTGTAGCCGAGTATATAGCCTGTTGTGTTATGGCAGAAGACGACAGCCATCACGAGCAAGAACAGAGCCACGCCCTGTGCCATAAGCTGTGGCTTCACCTGTGCCACAACTCCGCCCACGATGAGAGCCAGGGCGATGACACTTGTGCCGGGCATCACGCCTTGCACTTTACGGTACACCTCTCTCTTACCGAGGAAGTGGTTGCACATCAGTCCCGCTATGACGGGCAGCAGTGTTATCATCAGTATTCCCTTGAACATCCCGATGGCGTCGACCTCAACCCTTGTGTCTGCAAGCATCCATACCAGCCATGGTGTCATGACAGGAGCCAGCAGTGTCGATGCCGTAGTCATGCCGACAGAGTATGCCACATCGCCTTTGCATAGATAGGACATGATATTGCTCGAGACTCCACCAGGGCAGCATCCTACAAGGATGATTCCTATCGCGATGTACGGGTCAAGCCCGAATATCCTTGTCAGGATGAATGCCACTGCAGGCATGAGTGTGTATTGTGCGCAAGCGCCAATAAAGATATCCAAGGGCCTTCGGGCCAATACCCTGATATCCTCCACGCACAGCGTCAGACCCATTGTGAGCATTATTATTCCGAGGATGACGCTTGCGCAGTCGCCCTTCACCCATGAGAATAGGGTAGGGAAGAGGAATGCGAGTATGGCTGCCAGTATCACGAATATTGAGGAGTGTGAGGACAGAGTCCTGCTGATTGATGTGAGCATAGTGTTGTTTCCTGTTTTTGTTCCCCTCTCTTTCGGTTAGGCTGCGGCATGTGTACAGGGCATTCATCACTCCGGCCCTTGTGCTTCAAGCCTGAACTTGAGAGAGTGAGATATTGTCGTTCTCGTTAATTGCCTGCAAAGTTAGTCTATTTTTTCATGATATGCAACGCCGTACATAATAGATTGTTCATATTTCTTTCGCCATTGTCTTAAGTCCTTCTCTCGAGGTGAGGCTGCTTGGCTCTCTGTTATGCGTCAGAGTCATGAATCCACTCAAACTTCTTCACCCATCTCCAGACGGTGACTCTCGAGAGGTCTGTCATATTCTGTATCTGGGTCTTCGACAGCCCTATACGCATAAGATAGCATACCTGGAGCTGCTGCTCTGTAAACTGCCCCAGCTCTTTTATTATGCGGCTTTTGAAGTCGGGATGTAGCTCATCGACAGCTTTATACAGCCGTCTCCAGTCTGCCGCGCTCATATTCTTCCTGCTTGTGCCCGATTGGCGTATGGCATCAACGACATCCTCTGCGCTTCCCTCTATCTCAGACTTGTGGAGTAGCTTTATGAAAGCCACGTTCTGCTCTATCTTGTCTGCCAGCTCTTTCTCCTTGTTCTTCAGCTCTTCCTTATACTCTGCCAGCTTTTTGTTCACCTGCTCCAGCTCACATCTGACATTCTCCAGCTCCTCGGTAGAATCGCTCAACGACTTTTCATAATCCCGAATCTCATTCTCCTTGCTTTCTATCTTCTCCCGGAGACTTGCGTCCTCGCTTGATATACGTTCAAGCTCAGATGTCAGACGTAGAGCTTCTTTCAGATCTCGGTTCCTTTTATAGACGAAAATGATAAGGGTAATGCTGATAATCAGAAGGCTCGCAATGAAAGCCATCATGGCTAAATACTTATATCTCTGTCTGTCAAGCTTCAGGTTCTCTTCCTTGTTTTTGTCAAGATGATATTGAAACCGGTTGTTTACTGTGGCCGCCATATCCTGCCGTCTGCCAAAGTCCATGGAATCACTAAAAAGCAGATATTTATAGCCATAGTCGCAAGCAGTGGAATAGTCTCCATTATTTCTATATATTTCAAATAATTCTTTTGATGCGTCATATTTACAGTTAACATCAGATGTGTTCTGTAAGGCTTTCTTTTGATAGATGATTGCAGAGTCAATATGATTTGTGGATTTGAAGTATGAACCCATCGTAACGTTATATATATCTGCATATTTCGCAGCAGCTTCTCTGTCCAAATATGTAAAGCATTCTGTGGCTTTGTCAATATTGCCCAGTTTCAAGTATCCATTCATGAGATACACCAATGACTCTTGGTCTTTCCGTATTCCCTGACGTATTAGCTCTTGGTATGCTGAGTCCAATGCTAGGGATGCTTTCTGCGGCATATTTACATAGACACAACAAGCCCCTACATGCAGATAAGATGTCACCAGCTCTGTGTTTGTCCGTTTGCTGATTTCAACCTCTTTCTCTGCCATTTGGATAGCCCGTGTGTAATCTTGAACAGTACTATACAGCCAGTTAAGGTTAGAGTATGTATTGCATAGCAGCACAGAGTCACAGTCTTCCATATTCTGTGCCAGTTCGCACGCTTTCAAGAAATACTCTATTGCCCGTGGGCTGTCCTTCAAATCCCGATATACACTGCCTGCATAGTAATACGCTTCCTGCTTTTCACGGTCAGAGCCATGAGCCTCGAAATATTCAAGACATTTCCTTATAGGTATGTCAGATGCTGGGATGTTGTAGGCTTTATCGTTCAGCCGTATTCTCAGCAGGTCATATTTCATTCTGGTGTGTTCTGGCTCCTCCCTTATCTGTATATCGATAGAGTCGAGCATCATGAGAGCCATGGCTGGGTCAGTGTTGCCAACAGCCTTTATCTGCTCCATCTTCTTCTCTATGCCGTCTGAGCAGGAAAGCAGGAGTATCGCGGCAAGCGCAAAGATATAAATGACAGGTCGCTTCATATTGAATGGGTTTGATTATTGTGCAAAGTTAATCATATTATCTTGTATAAACGAATAATAATTGTTTCATTGTGTTTCTGGTAGGAACACTGCTACTTCTATAGCGAGTGATTTTTATGTTGTTGCGAGGTTTGTCGTAAGTCTTTAATATTCAATACAGAAAGAGGCTTGTCTCGCTCATGTTTGTGTTTTTTAACGCTTAAGGAAACACAATGAAACAGAAAATATTTGCAGAAAAGATATAGAATAACTACTTTTGTGCCATACTTTTACGAAAATCAAACACTTTACATCATTAGGAAAAGACTAAAGAAGTTAGCTTTGCTTTCTCATGTCAGTAGTGAGGTTGAAACCATTAGTATCATGATGAATGATTAGAGATTCACAATAATAATTAATTGCAGACCACACTGTATAATAAAAGGAGCGTCACCCGAAAGGCTATAAGAGTAGGGAACCACTAAAAAAACACTTTGAGATTATGAAGAAGACATTCATTGTTCCAACAGTTCTGGCTATTGCCGCGCTGTTCGTATGCTGCTCTACAGATAATGACGACAACGTCAAGACAACAGAAGAGGCAGCGAAGTCAAAGGCTATGCCTGAGCGCATCTCTAATGCCCTCAGTGAGATAATCGAGAATAAGAATGGCGAGTATGCCGATGGCGGGTTCATTGTCTATGACCCCAGTATTGACGAGCTTGTCGTGTGTAACGAGATGTTATATGGTGCCGTCTCCGGTTTTATGGAGGGACGTGCAGGAAAGGACGTGTCGAAGAATGGAGCGAACAAAGCCCCGAGTGGCAGCGGCTGGATATCCGCAGGCACATGTGAGGGCCTTGCAGGCACTGTAAAGCCTGGCAAGAACATCTCGACAAAGATACCAGAGGGCGAGAAGTTTGAGATACATGTCGAGCCGCAGAGTGATGGCACATATAAGGTATGGTACAGAGTAGTCAAGTAGATATCTGTCCCCAACCATTCTTTTGGTGTACACAATAATAAGGCTCATCCGACATTTCAGTCTATCACTTGAAATGTCGGATGAGCCTTTATTATGCGCTATGTTAATTCCGCCTATACTTATAGCCCTCAAAATAGCAATGTCATAAGTGTAGACAACGGCGATTCTGCATACCATGTTCGTATGTGGCAGCATGGATAGAAACATAGTCATGCGAATTTGATGAGGCCGTTTTTTTCGTCGCTCCCCACGCGGGAGCGTGGATTGAAATAGTGCCGTTGCGGAACGACGGCAAATAGTGGATTGTAGCTCCCAGTTTGGGTGTGTGGGCTGGACTATGGTTCATGCGGCTGGCGTGTGTCGTGGACCTTGGCGCTTGAAGCTGTGGAGTGAGGGGTTTGTAATCCCTTGTTTTTCAGGGGAGTATGATGGGGAATGCTTGAGGTATTGAATGGGGATGCCATTCAGTATCTATGAGCGTGCCATTCAGTATCTATGAGCGCGTCATTCAGTATCTATGAGCGTGTCATTCAGTATCTGTGAGCGAGTTATCCTGTACCAATGGGAAATTGTGGGCTAAGAGGGGGTGTTGGTGATGAGGTATTTTCCTTCGGGAGGAGGTAAGGGAAAGAGCGTGGGGGCAAGAAGAATCGCCCTCCTGCATGGTGCTGAAGGGCGATTCCTGTCATAATGTCTCATTTCTTCCAGAGGCCGTGCAGGTTGCAGTAGGCGCGGGCCCCGACAATCTTCTCGCAGGTCATGAAGACAGCGAGGGGCTCGGAGTCAGGGGTCAGTTCTTTTCTCATCACCCTGTCCTCGGTCAGCAGCTCTATCCATTGGATATAGTGCCCGGATGTCATGGGATGGAGAGCCGACCCTATGGTCACCTTGTATCCGCCCTCGATGGCTTCAACCATGGGGACATGTTTCTCGGCAGAGGCGTCGGTGGTGTTGCCTTCGAGCAGTTCCATCGGCTTTCCGCAGCATACGAGTGTGCCGCCGCCCTCGTTCAGGACTTCTACGATATTGCCACATGTCAGGCAATGGTAGATTTCTCTTTTCTTTGTCATATTGTCTCCTTTCGTTATATGGTTTGGTAGTGCGAAGATACACAAAATTTTCTATCCCGCACCATCTCCTAACAATGATTATATTCTTTTAAGCCATTGAAACACAGCGGGAGAGGAGGCTGTTAGGTGATGATACGGATGGTCTTGGCGGGATTGCAAGCAGTGAATGTCATACCTCGCACGAAAAAAATATGGCAATAAAGAGGGTGTTACGAGAAAAAAAGATTAACTTTGCACAGGGTGAGACTGTCACACGGATGGTCATGGGAGGTGATTTTCTCATGGAGAGTCACGGAGAGTCACGGAAGATTGTTGATACACGGTGAGCTTTTCTGAATGATGCTCCGTGGACATCCGTGGTTATCCGTGTGATATTGATTGCTACCTGCCGTGGCTGTCCGTGTGGTGATAGGGATGGAAACGGAGCGGCTTGGAATATATTGACAGAGAATATGATAACAAGAGAACGGCTCAAAGGGGCTTACAGCGAGGGCGAGGCCCTGGCCATATACAACGAGGCGAGGGCGGATGGCAGTCTGAGGGAGTTCTGCCAGCGCTTCATGTATGACGAGGATTACCAGGTGGCGCGCAATGCCTTGTGGGCAATGACAAAGGCGACGGACCTGGAGATAGAGAATCTTCAGCCACTCCTCCATGAGCTTATCGGGCTCTCCATGTCGACCGGCAACACGTCAGTCCGCCGCCTGTCGCTGAATATCGTCATGCGCCTCAGGATGGAGGAGGACGACCTGCGTACAGACTTCCTTGACTTCTGCCTTGACCATATGGCCGATGTGCAGGAACTCCCCGGCATACAATCCATATGCATGAAACTGGCCTACAACATGTCGATGTTCTACCCGGAGCTGATGGGAGAGCTTATGCGCACTGTCGAGGCTATGGACATGGACTATTACAGTCCGGCTGTAAGAAGCGTCAGGCGGAGAATAATGAGCGGACGGATGGGGCGTGGGAAGAGAAGGAGAGACACGGCTTAGGGCCTGACGGGCGGCAAACATTATCTGTCAGCCATATCATCACCCTATCGCGTTTTGTACTCAAGAATATGGCACGTGCGCCATGCCGCTGCGTCGTTATGCACCGCATAATCATCACACTCCATGATTCTTGAGCGAGAAGAAGCATCAATCACAAGGCTACAAACAAGGAAAACGTATCGGTATATCCTGGTTCCTGTGATTCAAAACAGACACTGGGGTTCATTGTGAGCCCCCAAACACAGACACAATATGGACAAACAGCTATCGGCTCTGATGAGAGCCATGATAAGATATGATGCTGGCGACGCGCGCCGCATACAGCATCTCGTCAAGGTACATGACTTCGCCGCCACCATCGCCGCCGCAGAGAACATCGTGGGCGAGGAGCGTCTCACGCTTGAGGCGGCAGCCATTCTGCACGATGTCGGGATACATGCTGCCGAGGCAAAATATGGTGACTGCAGCGGCAAGCATCAGGAAGAGCTCGGCCCTGAGGAGGCACGGAAAGTGCTGGAAGAAGTGGGAGGATTCTCCACATCGCAGACAGAGCGCATCTGCTGGCTCATAGCCCACCACCATACCTATACCGGTGTGAGCTCTGCCGACCACCGCATACTGCTCGAGGCCGACTTCCTCGTCAACTCGTTCGAGGACAATCTCTCTCAAAAAGCCATCATGGCGTTCCGCGAGAATGTCTTCCGCTCGCCTGCTGCCATAGCGATGCTCAATGATATGTGGGCGTTGGAGGAGAGGTGATGACAGTATACAGGGAGAGAGTATGCACTCTTAGCCATAGTCACCGCGCGGCGGCAGGACAGCTGACAGCGGCAGACAACCGGCCGATAATGAGACACTGACAATACACCACATAATGCAACAAAACGATATACCAACCATGAGAAGACTCTTCACAATCCTCGCGTGTGCCCTCTTCATGACAGCATGCGCACAGAAACAGCAGACGACATGCCAAGAGGTAGGGCAGACCACAGTAAGATGGATAGAAGACAAGCCTGGACCAAATATCAGAGAGCACAGCCTCTACCCCTCTGTGCCCGACTCGTTGTGGAAGACACTCGGCCTTGAGGATGGTGTCCCGACAAGCATGTCGTGCATACTCATGCGGACAGGCGGCCACAATATACTCATAGACACGGGCCTCGGAGCGCCATTCAGCCAGCTGCAGAAAGAGCTGAAGGCAGAGGGCTTGCAGCCTGGGGATATAGACATGGTGCTCCTCACGCACCTGCATAATGACCATATCGGAGGCATGATGGCTGATGGGAAACCTGTCTTCACGAACGCCACGGTCTATATCAACAGGCTCGAGACAGAGGCATGGCTCGCTATGGACAGCCAGAAGAATGCGTCACAGAGGGCTATGCTGGCAGCATATAATGACCGCCTGAGACTCTTCGAGGGAGGAGACAGCATCGAGGGAGGAATAAAATCCATCGCCGCATACGGCCACACACCAGGCCACACTATGTTCCAGAAAGACAGTCTGCTCATCATCGGCGACCTCATCCACGGCGCTGCGCTGCAGGTGAGATACCCCGAATACTGCGCATACTATGATATGGACCAGGAGAAAGCTGCTGCAGTGCGCCGTCAGACCCTCGACTACGCACGCCAGAATCGTCTCGAGGTCTACGGGATGCATATACCGGCACCGGGCCGCCTGGACCTGAAGTGACCGAGTGGCCGCATCCGACTGATGATACAGAGAGCATCACACGGCAAAGCAGAAAGATGATGATATGGAGCGCGACATAGACCAATATACAGAGATATGGCAGCTGCAGGATGGAATAATGACCATCGTCAACGCATGCGGGTATGGTGTGTGGGACCTCCATCCTGAGCGATATGGACTCAGACTTGAGCTCGACCTCCATCTCGATGACGATGCCATAAGCCGCCTCTGCTCCCATATGCCACTCCCTGCCGACTATGAAGGGGAGGGCAATAAGGGTACAGTGATAACGATATATACGGCATAGGGATTGGCAGGAACCGCACGGCAGCCTCCTCAGACACCGGACGGCCATTGTCACCCGGCACAACCATAGAGCGAGGAATCAAAAGGATGGAATAGCGTGGGAGAAAGAATTTTTCTCATGTTTTCACTTGCAAATACCAAGAATTATTGCGATATTTGCAAATGGAATATATCCCATACCCCGAAGATGGCTGACCGTGAGCTTGCGTCATGCCGAGGCTACAGGGCTGGAGAAGCCTGCACTGGAAAGTCAGAGACAGGGAACAATAACCGCCGACACAGCCCCACTGACACCAGCAGTGAAGGAATACAGCTGAACACGAGGACACTGGGGATAGATGAAATCAGAGAAACAAATATACACTAATAACAAAATGAAGACAAAGGTTTATAGATTCTGCCTGATGGTCGTCATGGCCATCGTCCCTCTCGCCATATCAGCCACCACGGCCTATGGCTCAAATGACAAGGATATAGTAAGGAACTGCACTGCAGCGCCGAATGGAGAGAAAAGATGCTCCTATGCCTTGAAGAAAGAATATCAGGCTGTTGAGCACCGCATATCGAACAAGCTGCTGCTGCTGAGGCCTGCAGATGACGGTGTCTTCGTAGACAGCGAGAGCAAGTGGGCATATGCCAACACTATCCGCAATATCCTGCTGAGCACACTCAATGATGCAGAGATAGCTGTCATATCGAGAGGCAAGGCAAACTGCCTGAATATAAAGATAGGCAAGGACGGCAAGGCCCTGCTCGTGGAGATGGTGCTGGGCGAGGACTGTGACAATATCATCTCGCAGTCACATATCAAGAAAGTGCTGAAGAGAGTGGCACGCGTCAAGGCCAATGGCATCAGAGACCTCAGGGTGAACCAGTATTATGACTACTACATGTCGCTCGTGGCGACACAGCACAGTGTGCGCTGACTGTAGCTGGTTGGCTGTTAAACGAGTGGCATGAAGCAACCTCCGTGACCGTCAGCCAGCCTCGAACCACAGTCCGTTTCATACCACAGGACAGCAGAAGAATATACAACAAAGAGCGGCAGCAGAAGCTTTATACTCCTGTTGCCGCTCTTTTGTTGTATGCCTTTGTCTACAGAGTTCTTGTTTTACTGAGATGATGTGGAACGCGATATTGTGGGGAGAAGAGCCCCTCGCCGCCATGTCTCAGAGGACAGTGTCAGCAAGACGCTTCGCCTTGTCCCTCAGGCCGTCAGTGCCTTCGCTGAGAGGTCCGTATGCGAGGACGACAGCCATGCGGCGTCCCTTATGTGCGTCAGGTTTGCCGAAGATGCGTATGCGGGTGTTCTCCTCAGAGAGGACATCACGCAGGTTGTATTCTGGAGGGCAGTCATAGTCCTTGTCGGCAAGCACGACAGCCGACGCTCCGGCGTGCTCAAGCTTTATGTCATGGATAGGCAGACCGAGCACGGCGCGCAGATGGAGCTCAAACTCTGAGAGATTGGTAGAG
Organism: Hoylesella loescheii; assembly: GCA_021531755.1. Lineage (GTDB taxonomy): Bacteria > Bacteroidota > Bacteroidia > Bacteroidales > Bacteroidaceae > Prevotella. The sequence continues at coordinate 39,184 of JADYUK010000016.1, read as the reverse complement.
TGGGAGAGAGTCACCATGCCTGTGTCGTGTGGACGTGGAGACAGCTCAGAGAATACAACTCCGGTATCTGTGAGGAAGAACTCCACACCCCATATTCCGGCACCTGTGAGGGCCGCTGTCACCTTGCGTGCCATGTCCTGGGCGTCCTTGAGGTCCTTCTCGGATATCTGGTATGGCTGCCATGACTCACGGTAGTCGCCACCTATCTGCACGTGTCCGATAGGAGGACAGAAGAGAGTCGGGCCATCCTTCTGTGTCACAGTGAGGAGAGTGAACTCAGATGTGAAGTGGATGAACTCCTCGATGATGACCTCGCGTACATCACCACGAGCGCCAGCCATAGCGGCATCAAAGGCATCGCGCAGTCCCTCGGCACTCCTCACTGTGCTCTGACCGTGGCCGGAGGATGACATGAGAGGCTTTATGACACATGGGAAACCTATCTCCTTGCTTGCCTCGGCAAGCTCCTCGTATGTCTTTGCGTAGAAGTATTTAGCTGTCCTCAGCCCAAGCTCCTTAGCCGCAAGGTCACGTATGGCCTGGCGGTTCATGGTGTAGTTGACGGCGCGGGCTGACGGCACAACCTGTATCCCCTCTTTCTCGAAGTCGAAGAGACGCTCTGTGCGTATGGCCTCAATCTCAGGTACGATGATGTCAGGGTTGTGCTTCTTGACAACCTCGGCAAGCTTGTCTCCGTCAAGCATGGAGAATACCTCACGCTCATCGGCAACCTGCATTGCAGGAGCATTGTCATATTTGTCACATGCTATGACATAGACGCCTTTGCGCTTAGCGGCAATAACGAATTCTTTGCCCAGTTCTCCTGAGCCGAGTAGCAGTATTTTCTTCATGAGTTATAGTGGTTTGTTGGTGGTTGGGTTATGATTCTGTTGTCATTCTGTCGCTCTGTGTATTGCCTGGGCTGGAGCATTTGTGGATGCCATAGGGGGCTCAGGCCGTCGCGTGCAGATGTGTTTTACGGTCATCCGTGATTCTGTCTCAGCCTCTCTTCCTAAGGACTCCGATGGCGAAGACGAGCACGATAGAGTATCCAACAAGTGGTATGATGAACGGCAATACCATATTAGAGGCATCGGCTATCATGCCCATGAGGAGGAATCCACAGCCGCCTATAGGGGTCATCATGAGGAGCGACGAGGCGCTCTTCGTGAGGTCGGCAAGGCCACGTAGTGACAGCGAGAATATTGTGGGGAACATTATGGCCTCGAAGAGATAGTTGGCGATGAGGGCGTACATGGAGAGAGAGCCGCAGTCAGCAAGCACCAGGACCATGGAGATGACACTGCCTGCCGCACATGCTGTGAGCACTTTCTCCGCACTGACATGGCGCATTATCCAGCTTCCGACGAAACGTCCTATCATGAAGAATGCCAGCGCCACGGTGAGTACAACTGATGCTGTCTTGTCGCCCATCCATCCTTGGGCTGTGACGAAGTTAATGAAATAACTGTTTATGGAAATCTCTGCCACCTCATAGGCAAGGAGAGAGAAGAGACCGAGGATAAACATGGGATGATAACGGAAGAGCTGGAATATCCTCCACTCGCCCTCATGGCTTCCGCTACCATCGTCAGTGTCGTGCTTTATCTCTGGGAGATTGACCCGCGAGAAGATAACTGCTATGGCAAGCACAAGAATGCCGAGTATGGTGTATGGCACCTGAACATCGTCTGAAGTGGCCTCGCCGCTGAAGAGATACTGGCCAACTGCGTATGTGGCAAAGAGGCTGCCGAGGCCATTGAACGACTGAGAGAGATTCAGACGGCTTGACGCTGTCGCCCTGTCGCCTAGCTCTGTGGCGTATGGATTGGCCGCTGTCTCGAGGAATACAAGTCCGCAGCCAATGATGAACAGGGGGGCGAGGAATGCCTCAAATGTGCCTATCGAAGCGCCGGGGATAAACAGCAGCGCTCCAATGCCAAAGAGCAGAAGCCCGAATACAACACCGCTGCGGTAGCCACGGCGGTTGATATACAGGCCTGCGGGGATGGCCATGAGGAAGTATCCGAGGTATGTCATCACCTGTATCAGTGACGACTGCGTTATCGTGATATCAAGGGCGTTCTGGAAATGCTTGTTCAGAATATCGAGAATGGCTCGTGCGAATCCCCAAAGGAAGAATAGCGACGTGATGAGGATAAACGGAACAAGATAGCGTTTCTCCGTGAGTGACGGACGACTGGGTTCTGTTGACATGTCTTTGAGTTATTGGTAAAACATTCCTGACAGGCAGTGGGGCAGGAACTGTGAGATGATGATTGTGCCGGATAGCAATGCTGGATATGCATGTGAATCAATCTTGCACGCTACCCTCTTGTGCCTGCAAAGTTACTAATAATAATTGAGATAAAGCCCTTTTACGGGCTCCGTTTATAGGTTTTTATATATTATGCTGGTGCTGGAGAGTTACATTCCCATCCTGCTTATGGGCATCAGGCTGAATAACGTCAGTATCGGAATCGTGGTGATGACTATGCGGCATACAGCATGACACAGCTTGGACGAATAAGCAGACAGGGACATCATGCAGCGGCAGATGTCCCTGTGGTGGCTATGTTTCTATTTGTTAATCATGCGGTTACGGTATTCCGGATGTCATTTCAGGCCGCGGTTCTTCAGCAGAGGGTCAATCTTTGGGTCTGAGCCACGGAAGTTGCGGTACATTGTCATGCCGTCATCAATGCCTCCAGGAGTGAGGACATACTTGCGGAAACGCTCGGCTACATCCTGGTTGAAGATGTCTCCTGTCTCCTTGAATGCCTCGAAACCGTCAGCGTCGAGCACCTCAGCCCATATGTAGCTGTAATAGCCTGCTGTGTAGCCGCCTCCCATTGTGTGAGAGAAGTTAGTGATACGGTAGCGTGGCTGTATCTGGCGTGGTATGCCACGCTCACGGAGCTTCTCCTCCTCAAACTTCATCACGTCAAGATTGGCAGGCACCTCGGTGAGCACATGGAGATCCATGTCTGAGTATGACGCTGCAAGATACTCCACTGTGGCAAAGCCCTGGCCATACTTGCTGCATGCGAGATACTTGTCGAGAAGGTCTTTCGGGAGCGGCTCGCCTGTCTTGTAGTGCTTGGCGTATACAGCGAGAACCTCAGGCTCGAAGGCCCAGTGCTCGTTTATCTGAGATGGTAACTCGACGAAGTCGCGCTCTACTGACGAAACAGAAGAGTAGTGGACATCGCGCATGAAGCTGTGCAGGGCATGGCCGAACTCATGGAACATGGTGTTGACATTGTCTATCGTCTGGAGTGCTGGACGCTCTGCGCTCGGAGGTGTCATGCTGCATACATTGACAACAACTGGCTCCACACGCTTCCCGTCGTCATAGCGCTGTCCGCGGAATGATGTGCACCATGCGCCGGCACGCTTGCCGTCGCGCGGCATATAGTCGCTGTAGAATATGGCGAGAAGCTTGCCGTCGCGGTCATTTACCTCCCATGCCTGTGCTGTCTCCTCATAAGCCGGCACCTCTTTAGTGATCTCTTTGAAGCTGAGGCCGTAGAGCTTGTTTGCGCAGTAGAATATGCCTTTGAGCACATTGTTAATCTCAAGATACTCAGATAGCTTGCTCTCATCGAAGTTGAACTTCGCCTTGCGTGCGCGCTCAAGATAGAAACGGTAGTCCCATCCCTCAGGCTCACAGTCAAGTCCGTCCTTCTTCATCTCCATGCGGATATCGGCAAGCTCCTCGTTAGCCTTTGCCACAGCAGGTGTCCATATCTGGTCGAGGAGGTCGTAGACGGCCTTTGGAGTCTTGGCCATACGTGTGTCGAGAATCTGGTCGGCAGGGGTCTTGAAGCCCATGAGCTTGGCACGCTCCAGACGAAGCCTTACAAGCTTGGCGCATATCTCCTTGCTGTTATACTCATTAGGCTGGTCGCCACGGTTGCAGTATGCAAGGTAAACCTTGCGGCGAAGCTCGCGGTTCTTACAATATTGCAGGACCGGGTTGCATGATGCACGCTGCATATTGAACATCCATTTGCCTGGCTGGCCCTGTGCTGCTGCCATGGCAGAGGCGCGCTCTATGTCTGACTGTGACAGACCATCAAGGTCTTCTATGCGGTCGACTGTGACATAGGTGTTGTTCGTCTCATGGAGAAGGTTCTGTGAGAACTGGAGCTGTAGGTCGGATATCTCAAGGTTAAGCTTGCGGAGCTTCTCCTTGTCAGCGTCAGAGAGGTTGGCACCATTGCGCTCAAAGCGCTTGTATATATTCTTCAGGACCTTCATCTCTTCCTTGTTGAGCGTAGCGGAGTCTGCCTCGTCGTAGACTTTCTTGACCCTCTCGAAGAGTTTCTGGTTCATGTATATGTCATCGCTGTGTGCCGAGAGGAGTGGCGAAAGCTCTTTGTCGAGCGCACGGTTCTCTGCAGTCGAGTTGCTGCTTGTGAGTGGGCCGAATGTGCTCTCGGCGCGTGTCAGCTCGTCGCCGCTGCGGTCGAGAGCGGCAATAGTGTTCTTGAATGTCGGGGCCTCATTGTTCTCGGCAATCTCACGGATACGCTCTGCCTGCTTCTTCATGCCTTCAATGATGGCCTCACGGTAGTCGTCGTTAGTGAGTTTGTCAAACGATTCTATACCGTGTTTGTTCTCGCTCTTTGCCAGCAATGTGTTCTTGTGGGCAGGCTCATTGGCTGTTGCCGCCTGTCCGGCATTCTCTGCTGTCTTGCATCCTGCCATGGCCATTGCTGCGATGAATGCTGTCATGGTTAATGTCTTGTTCATGTCTAAAGGGTTTTGATTGTTTCTCAGATTATGGTGTCGGCTGAAGACTGCTGCCCGTGCCGTTATTTTACAGATGATATTGTCGTGGTGCGTCCTGTCTTCTTGAATACCAATGTCTCCCTTCGGATGGTGTTGTTGGCATGGTCGAAAATCTTGGATGAGTCAAATGGACGCCCGTTACACCTCACCTCGAAGTGGCAGTGCTCGGTCGTGGCGCGTCCGCTTCGCCCGACAACGCCTATCTGCTGTCCTGCCTTTACCCAGTCGCCGACCTTGACCATGTTCTTCGACTGATGGCTGTAGAGAGTCTCCAAGCCGTTGGCGTGGCGTATGACGATACAAAGTCCATAGCCATAATGCTGGCCTGATAGTATCACTTCTCCATCAAAGGCTGCGAAGATGGGCTCTCCGGCCTTGCTCTTTATGTCTGTACCTGCATGGCGCCGGCGCCCACCGAAGGGGCTTATGACACGGCTGTCCTTCATGGGATAACACCATTCTGTGTCCTTGTAGCGCTTGAAGTCGATAGTGAACTCATTTCCGAGGTTATAGGGGGTCAGCACTTTCTTCTCGAACTGTATGGCCTGATACTCGTCTATGTCGAAGAATGCGAGGTCATCGTGTGCCTGTGCCATGTGCTCAGAGTTCTTCTTGTATTTCTCGTTGGCTGTCTCGTTGGTCTTTATCTGTGTGTTCTGGCGCTCAGACATATTGCCGAGCTGTTTCTGTCTTTTGTTGTTCTTCACTGTCTGTTCCTTCTCCTCGGTCATGACAGTTATCTTCACACCCTGCTCCTGCTTCTTGAACAGAAGAGTCTGGCTCCGCAGACGATGGCTGTTGAGCTCTATTAGTGTCTCCGGATTGAATCTCGCTCCGTTGACCATGACTGCAAACTCACAGTATGTCTTGCCGTCGCGTGTGCCGACGATGGCTATTGTCTGCCCTGCCTTGACCCTCTCGCCGACTTTCACAAGGTTCTGGGCGTTATTGCCATAGACTGTCTCCAGGCCGTTGTCATGGCGTATGACAATGGTATTGCCCCACTGGTCCAGCTGGCGTGACATGCGCACTGTGCCACCAAACATTGACTTAACGGCATCGCCTTCGGTAGTGGTTATGGTCACATTGTTGTTCTTCCTTATGCCCGATATCTTGCCTACTGGCAGGGGGAAAGAGTATTCTGACTGGCGCATCTGGCCGAAATCGACGGTGAATGCGTCTGAACGGTCGAAGAGTCCGGGAGTCTCAGTGCTTATTGACTGCTGCTCCCGCTGGCTGAACTGCTGTGTCTGGCCGTATGATGATATGGTGATGGATATGAGTAGTAATGATATTAGGTTTCTGATAGACATATATAAAAATGGTTGTTTTCCTTTTGCTTTGGATATAAGGTTAATGTGACGGGACGGGCCTGTAAGCCGGGACGGTGGATGATGAAGAGTCTCTTGGGGAGGCGTTGTCCATCGGTTTTTGATGGGTATGGGGGCTTCCCATTTCCTGAAAGACGGCGTGAGGCTCATCTGAGTATTATGCCTGATAGCATGCGTCCTGTCGTGTTCCCGTCACGGCGTGCGCTGAAGAATCTGCTGTCTGTCATCGTGTCGATGTCTGACACTGTGATGTTTTGCTCCTTGACACCAAGCGATATGAGCTGCATCTTGTTGCATAGCTTTATGTCGAGATGCCATTTCCACTCCTTCCCGCTGTTTCTAGCACCCTTAGTAGGCATCCGCTTTGCCATCTCCTCCATAGGGAATCCAGCCTCCTTGAATGCCTCGTACACCTCATCGCCTACCTCGAATGATGCGGCTTCTATACCTGGGCCTATGATGCATGTAAGTTTTGATGGGTCGGTATGGTATGTCTCCTGCATCATTTCCACTGCCTTTGTCACTATGCGTGCGACGGTTCCCCGCCATCCTGCATGTATAGCGGCAGCACAATGGTGCTCAGTGTCGTAGCAGAGGACAGGGATGCAATCGGCTGTTGATATTCCTATGCAGGCGTCACGCACATCATAAATCACGGCGTCGACACCGTCAAGAAGCATCGTGCGTGTCTCTTCAGTGAGTGAGAAGAACTCTTCAGCTATTTGCCTTACCACGGTAGAGTGTACCTGGTGTGGCCTAGCGAATCTCTTTGGGCTGACTCCTAATGCCGGACACAATAACTCTGGCGAGCGTCCGACATCTCTCATCGTCGTGAATGCTGTCGCGCTGTGTCCGTCATGCGTTCCGAGACAAGCTGTGATTATTCCGTCTGTCATTCGATATCCTCTATTTCGTAGTCCTCAAGCTCCTCTATGTCGTCGCCTTCCTCCTCGTCGTTCTCATAGAAGATGACATCGTCCTCGCCCTCAGCCTCCATCTCGGCATTGAAGCGTGACATGTCCTTGTCGCGGTGGACAAGGGTGTCGTCCTTGGTGATATTGAGCAGCTTGTTGCTCTCTGAGTTAAGCTCGCGCCACAGGATATCCTTCAGCTCGTCGATGCCTTGTCCTGTCACGCTCGATATGAAGACTACGGGGAGATCGTCGGGGGTTGTCTCCCGGAGCATGTCGCATAGCTCATCGTCAAGGAGATCGCATTTTGTCACAGCAAGGACACGGTGCTTGTCGAGCATCTCCGGGTTGAAGTTCTTCAGCTCTCTCAGTAGCAGCTCGTATTCAGCCTTTATATCCTCTGTGTCTCCGGGAATCATGAATAGCAGCAGTGAGTTGCGCTCTATATGCCGCAGGAATCTCAGTCCGAGACCCTTCCCCTCTGACGCACCCTCTATGATGCCTGGTATATCGGCCATGACAAACGACTGGTGGTCATGGTATGATACTATACCGAGTGAGGGCTCGAGTGTCGTGAATGGATAGTTAGCTATCTTCGGGCGGGCCGATGATACAGCGCTGAGTAGTGTTGACTTGCCTGCGTTGGGCAGACCGACAAGGCCTACATCTGCCAGGAGCTTCAGCTCCATGATGACTGTCATCTCCTGCATGGGCTCACCGGGCTGTGCGTATCGCGGTGCCTGGTTTGTCGCGCTGCGGAACTGGAAGTTCCCGAGGCCTCCACGGCCGCCTTTCAGCAGGACGACCTCCTGCTTGTCGTATGTGACATCGCATATATACTTGCCCGTCTCGGCGTTATATACCACTGTCCCGCACGGCACGTCGATGTATATGTTCTTGCCGTTGGTGCCGTGACATTTGTCGCGTCCGCCATTGCCACCGTGCTCAGCGAAGAAGTGGCGCTGGTACTTCAGGTGGAGCAGGGTCCAGTAGTTGTGGCTTCCTCTTAGTATTATGCTGCCGCCATTTCCCCCGTCGCCTCCGTCAGGACCTCCGTTGGGGTTGTATTTCACATGGCGTAGATGCATAGAGCCACGGCCACCCTTGCCCGAGCGGCACTTAATCTTGACGTAGTCGACGAAGTTTGATTCCAATGTTATGAATGTTTAGGTGAGTTGAATGAGCGTGTTATAGGGATGTCCCCTCTGCGTGTTCTGTGAGGGCGCGTCTGCTCTATAACCCCGCAAGGATTATTGTTGTGGCCAGACTGTTGGTGGCGCGGGGCGTCTCAGTGTGGTCTGGCCTTTGCTGTGTATATGCTGTAGGATGGCAGGGCTGCCTGTAGGTGTTGATGGCGGCCCTGTCAGTGTGGCCTGTTGCGTCTATGCCGATGTGTCGTCAGCCGGCTGCCCTGCCGTCCCTGTAATGCGCTTTCAGCAGTTCTTTATTGCCTCTGATATGTTCGCGTAGATAGCGTCGATTGCTCCCACACCTTGTATCTTGGCGTATTTGCCTTGTGCGAGATAGAAGTCCTTCAGCGGGAGTGTCTGTCCGTAGTATGTGTCGAGACGCTTCTTCGCAGTCTCCTCGTTGTCGTCAGCACGTCCGCTTGTCTTGCCGCGTGCTATGATACGCTTTATCAGCTCCTCGTCGTCGACCTCAAGGCCGATAACGACATCCACCTTCTCTCCGCGCTCGGCAAGCATCTTGTCGAGAGCCTCGGCCTGTGCTATCGTGCGTGGGAAGCCGTCGAATATGACACCGTTTATGTCCTTCCCCTTGCTGTCGAGAACTGATGCGAGGATGTCAATTATCAGTGAGTCAGGTACAAGTTTGCCGTCGTTGATGTATCTTGCAGCTGTCTGTCCCAGCTCTGTGCCGCCCTTTATCTCGGCACGCAGCACGTCGCCAGTCGATATGTGCTCTACTCCGAATTCAGCGATAATCTTGTCGCTCTGTGTGCCCTTGCCTGAGCCTGGGGCACCAAAAATGACGATGTTCTTCATTTTCTTTTCTTTTCCTTTTTACCTTATTTCTTTTTATACCATGTGCTGTGTTGCATGTGTGTTCATAGCTTATGGCTTTGTTCTTGATGTTATTCCACTATGGTGTATATGTCGCGCAGATTGCGCCCCAGCTGGTTGTAGTCGAGGCCATATCCCACGATGAAGTCATCAGGGATGACGAGGGCGGGGTATTCAACCTTTATGTTCTCTGTCATCTTGCTTGGCTTGAAGAATAGTGTGCATATCCTCACCGATGCTGGGTGGCGGTTGGCGAGCGAGTCAAGCATCTGGTGCATTGTCTTGCCTGACTCTACTATGTCTTCAACGATGATAATGTCACGTCCGCAGAGATTCTCGTTGATGCCTATCACCTCGTGGACATGGCCTGTTGACATGGTGCCCTCATATGACGCAAGCTTGACGAAACTCACCTCACACTCGAGGTCAATCTCCTTCATGAGGTCGGAGGTGAACATGAACGAGCCGTTAAGAACAGAGAGGAACAGCGGCCTGCGGCCTCTGTAGTCCTCGTTTATGCGTCTTGCTATAGCCTGGATGTGGCCGAGAATCTCTGCCTCAGGCATGGTCAGGCGGAATGTCTTGTCATCAAGAGTAATCTCTTTCATTTCTTCTGAAATTTCTAAATTTGCTACAAAATTAATAAAAAATCAGCATACTATAGTGTGTCGTTGACATAAATTTTGTATTTTTGCACTGTCTGACAATGATTTTACACATTCTACGGCACATATGTTCCCATTATGAGCCGTAGACGAACAGCATGCTGATAATATGCCATGTGCTGTCACCAGCACCTTGCCGGCACCCTCATTCCCGCATCCTGGCATGATGGCATATTGTCCATGCAGGCATTGGGAGCCATTCAGACACCAGCTGTATTCAGCGGGGCGGGCAGTGAGCAGACAGCCTGCCCGATGCCTTTGGAATGGTGCAGACTAATCTATATGAAGAAAGAAGCAAGACGATGAAGATATTTACAAGCAAGCAGATACATGACCTTGACGCATACACCATAGAGCACGAGCCTATTGCGTCTATCGACCTTATGGAGCGCGCCGCTCATGCTCTCACCTCAGAGATAATGTCCCGGATAGACTCGTCGTCGCCTCTCGTTGTCTTTGCAGGGCCAGGCAACAATGGTGGTGATGGCCTTGCTGTCGCGCGCCTTCTCTCGGATGCAGGCTATAACGTCTCGGCCTATCTCTTCAATGTTACCGGACGGCTGAGCGAGGAATGCCAGACCAACCGCGCACGTCTGCGTGACTCTCGCAGCATAAAGCGCTTCGTTGAGGTGAAGGATGAGTTTGACCCGCCTGAGCTCTCACCAGAGACAATCGTCATAGACGCCCTCTTCGGCTCAGGACTCAACAAGCCTCTCGGTGGAGGGTTCGCCTCTCTCGTGAGATATATGAACAGCTCAAGAAGCATGGTCATAAGCATTGACCTGCCTTCTGGACTGATGTCAGAGGACAACTCATATAATATCATCACGAATATCGTGCGTGCCGACCTCACCCTGACGCTGCAGACGAAGAAGCTGTGTATGTATCTTGCTGACTGCCAGCAGTATCTCGGAGAGGTGAGGGTGCTTGATATCGGGCTCTCTGAGGAGTGGCAGGCTGAGACGAAGACGCACATATCACTCCTTGAGCATGACAATGTTGTCTCGCTGCTCAGGGCACGCAGCGATTTCGCACATAAGGGCACCATGGGACATGCGCTGATAATTGCCGGATGCTATGGCATGGCAGGCGCGGCGACTCTCGCTGCCAGGGCATGCCTCCGTGGCGGAGCGGGGAAGGTGACAGCCCACATCCCACAGCGCAACTATGACATAATGCAGATATCTGTCCCAGAGGCGATAGTACATATTGACACAAACGAGCTGTGCTTCTCTGAGTCTGTCGATGATGAGGCCTATGACGCTGTTGCCATAGGGCCGGGTCTCGGACAGCGCGACACGACAGCGGCAGCGCTGATATCGCAGATAAAGCGGACACGCAAGCCTCTCATCCTTGACGCCGACGCATTGAACATACTAGGCACACACAAGTCATGGCTGCAGCAGATTCCGCAGGGCACACTCCTCACACCACATCCTAAGGAATTCGACAGGGTGGACGGGAGCGCCGGCATCGGCGACTATGACCGCCTCGCCAAGGCCCGGGAGATGGCACAGCGCATGCAGGCATACGTCATGCTGAAAGGCCATCATACCGCATTGTGCCAGCCTGACGGCTCCGTACTGCTCAACTCTACAGGCAATGGAGGGATGGCGACAGCCGGCTCGGGCGATGTCCTGACAGGTCTTGTCGCGGCTCTCGTCTCACGGGGATACAGCGTTCCCGCAGCCGCTGTGGTGGGTATGTATCTGCACGGAATGGCAGGAGACATAGCCGCAACACGCATGGGACGTGAGAGCCTCATGGCGACAGACATAATCGAGGCTATCCCCGAGGCTTTCAGGAAGTGCGGGGTGGAGTAACGGATATTCACCTCCAGGCAAGACAATCTTCCTGCCAGAAAACACCCCATGAAGGCAACAGTCTTTTTGGGGGATATCACAGCCGTTTCCCATTCAGTGCCAATCGGCCGCTCATTCAGTGCCAATCGGCCGCTGATACAGTATTAATGAGCCGCTTATTGAGTGTCTTTTATGACGGTATGGCTAACATCCTGGGACACAGTGTGTTGCGCTGGGCCTGCTCACTCCGTCATGCCAATTGTGCTTAAGCCGTTTCCGTCTCAATCCAACCATACAGGCCGGAATACCTCAGGCATTTGATGAAGACAATCATAAGGAACCTACCTATAAAACATATTTATGCATATCCACATAACCAAGATGAATAAACTTTTTCTTTTACTATTGATGGCACCATTCAGCAGTGCCACAGCACAGGACGCGACATACCATCTGCCGAAAACGGCCATAGAGACCACTGTTTTCATAGAGAAGAGCGTATATACGCCTGGCGACCTCGCCCTCTATTCGCAGCGCTTCCTGAAGAAGAGTGCAGGGCAGGAGAAGACGGAGCAATACCGTATCCTCAGCATTGACATGGCCCCCGTCCCAGTACCCGACACGACAAAGGTCTTCACAGCCCATATAGACCAGAAGCATAACATACAGCGCCTGGCACTCTCTGACGACAATATCCTCCTCGCCGTCAACGCCGAGCCGGCACAAAGGACAGGGACAGTGCCATTCGCCCCAGCGCCAAGACCAAGGCCGCTCGACCCCTATAAGTATCTCTCACAGGAGATTCTCAGCGTGGGCAGCAAGATGAAGATGGCAGAGCTATGCGCTAAGGAGATATACGATATCCGCGAGAGCCGCAACGAGCTGACACGCGGACAGGCTGACTATATGCCTAAGGATGGGGAGCAGCTGAGAATCATGCTACAGAACCTGGAGACCCAGGAGACTGCCATAAGGCAGATGTTCGAGGGCGTCACTGTGACCGACACGCTTGTAGCTACAGTAAGGTATATCCCGGAGGGTGATGTCAAGGACGAGCCCCTCTTCCGTTTCTCAAGACACTATGGCCTCCTCGCGAGCGATGACCTCGCCGGAGACCCATACCTGATAACAGTCGATGACCTTCACAGCATGCCCGAGAGAATCAATGAGGCTGGCAAGAAGCAGAAGGATGAGACTGGCATATGGGTGGTACTGCCGGGAAAGGTGCGCGTGACGCTGACTGACGGAAAAAACAGTGTCCTGAAATCTGTCGAGTTCTCTGCCTCACAGTATGGCGACGTGGAGAATCTCAACGAGCCGCTCTTCTCCAAGAAGGTCATGACGCGTCTCAATCTGAATCCATATAATGGAGGCATAGAGAAGATTGAGAGCGAGCCGCTAAAGTGATTGCATACAGCTATTACCCCTCCGCCCCGGGAGGCTGTCGCGCGATGCCGGTAGCCCGCTGCTGCGCTGCCATCCCCAAGTAGAGAGATGTCCTCATGCTGTCATACAAGCTGGGTTTCCCCATTCAGAGAGACGTCCTTATGCTGTCATGCAAGCCAGGCTGCCCATTCAGAGAGATGTCCTCATGCTGTCATACACGCTGGGCTGCAATCCTGACTTCCCATGCATTGCAGCCGGGGGGACATGACATAAAATACGAAGAATCCGCACAGGGGCGATGTCGTCATATGGCATCTCCCTGTGCGGATTCTCCGTGATGTGAGCATATGTGGTTGTAGCTCCCCACTTACATTTATGTCGGCATGGTTATCTCGCTTTGGGGCTCCGGCCTGCATTAGCCGTCCTCTTCCCGCTCTGATGTGTTCCACTGGCAGCATTCGCTCTCTCAGCTGTTGTCCCTACCGTGGCGTGCCCAGTCATAGGGCTGCTCTTCCCCTTCTGGGCCGTTCCAGAGCCATGCCCAGAGTCTTTCGGCGACGGCTGGCTCTGTGGCAGCCAGTCAGGATGGGTGGGGTCAGTGCTTATATCTGAGTCTACGATATCAAACTCTATAGGGACAAAACTTTCCCTCTTCAAGACCATCGGTGGCGTGTTGTCGTTGACAACCTCTATCTCGACCATAGCGACACCGCTACTTACCATCTCCAGCTCTTGTGCGGCACGGTATGACAAGTCGATAATCCTTCCACGGCTGTATGGACCACGGTCGTTGACTCTCACTATGACACTCTTCCCGTTCTTCATGTTTGTCACTTTGAGCCTCGTCCCGAATGGGTGAGTGCGGTGGGCGCATGTGAGACTGTCATGGTGCAGCCTTGACCCGTCGCTCGTCCTTGTTCCTGTGGCGCGTTTTGAATAGAAAGTGGCTTTACCACGCTGCTGTGCTTCGGCCCGATGGATGAAGAACGATGAGAAAAGGGTAAACAACAGGAGAAACAGGTATCTGATATATCTGTTCCGGTCATGGTAGATAGAAAGTCTTGTCGTCACTCTTAAATCATCATCCTTCATTATTCAACAGTTTATGGCAGGCTCTGCTGGGAGAGGGCTCCCAGCAGGGTCTGCCTGTTATGTCATTATTTTATGTCAGCCGGCTTGCTTGCGGCTTGTTTCTTCTGGTGGGATGAGGCATCATGCAAATGCCTGTGCCATCATACAAATGCCCTGTGCCATCATGCAAATGCCTTTGGCATCATACAATGCCCTGTGCCATCATAGCCTTGGCAACCTTCATGAAGCCAGCTATGTTAGCGCCCTTGACATAGTCGATGTATCCGTCAGCCTGTTTTCCGTATTCCACGCATGCGTCGTGTATGGACGACATGATGTAGTGGAGCTTCTCGTCCACTTCTTTCTCTGACCATCCGAGACGCATCGAGTTCTGAGTCATCTCGAGTCCTGATGTCGCCACGCCTCCCGCGTTCACAGCCTTGCCAGGAGCGTAGAGCGTATGCTGGGCTACAAAGAACTCGGCAGCCTCTGCCGTACATCCCATGTTTGACACCTCAGCGACACACTGCACACCATTCTCGACAAGCATACGTGCGTCATCGCCATTCAGCTCGTTCTGTGTGGCGCATGGCAGGGCGATGTCCACCTTCACCTCCCATGGCTTCTTGCCTGGGATGAATGTAGAGCCAGGGAACTCGTCGGCATATGGCTGGCAGATGTCATTGCCTGAGGCGCGGAGCTCAAGCATATAGTCTATCTTCTCGCCCGATATTCCCTCTGGATCATATATGTATCCGTCCGGACCGCTTATAGTGACAACCTTGGCTCCAAGCTCTGTAGCCTTGGTTGCTGCTCCCCATGCCACATTGCCGAATCCTGATATGGCCACAGTCTTGCCCTTGATGTCGAGACCATGTGTCTTAAGCATCTGGTTGGTGAAGTACAGCGCGCCGAATCCTGTTGCCTCTGGACGTATGCGTGAGCCGCCCCACTCAAGGCCCTTGCCTGTCAGCACACCCTCGAAGCGGTGGGTAAGCTTCTTGTACATGCCGAAGAGATAACCTATCTCCCTTGCTCCCACACCGATATCGCCTGCTGGCACATCCTCGTCAGGGCCTATGTTCTTCACAAGCTCTGTCATGAATGCCTGGCAGAAGCGCATAACCTCATTGTCGCTCTTACCGCGGATAGAGAAGTCTGAGCCACCCTTGCCGCCACCCATCGGGAGTGTTGTAAGGGCATTCTTGAATGTCTGCTCGAAACCAAGGAACTTAAGTATGGAGAGATTGACAGAAGGGTGGAAACGAAGACCTCCCTTGTATGGGCCTATCGCAGAGTTGAACTGTACACGGTAGCCTATGTTCACCTGCACCTCGCCCTTGTCATCTACCCATGGCACACGGAACGTGATTATACGCTCTGGCTCTACAAGGCGCTCAATGAGCTTCGCCTTCTCAAACTCCGGATGCTTGTTGTACACATCCTCGATAGAGAGCAGCACCTCACGCACTGCCTGTAGGTATTCCTTCTCTCCTGGATGCTTCTTCTCCAGGTCAAACAAGATTTTCTGTACTTCCATAGTTTTTATGAGATTATTATATTGGTTATTAGGTTGTTGAATGCTTGTATGTGGCTTGTAGCCAATAACTTTGTCTTGTATGCATGCAAAGGTAAACAATTAATATGAAAGAAACAAAGTTTTTTGATGAAAACTTCTCTGTTCTTACATTTTGTTAAGGTTTGATAGTAGAATCGGGGGTTGACAGGGGGTATTCGTAAACATATGTCAAAATATTTAACTGTTACGCTTGTTTTGTAAATATGTTGAGGCGTTGTCTGTGAATATGCCGTGGTCTCAGTCTTATATGAGAAGAAGCGAGACGAAGCTCATGCCCTCTGTTTCGCGCCGCTCCTCTCTCTGGCTGTCAGAGACGATATAAGGCCAGCAGAGGTATGTCGCCTCTACTGGCCTTATTGCAGGATTTTTGTTTCAATAAATGATATATCCAAGGAGCGCTATGCTCGCCTGCCCGTAGCCATTGCCAAAGCCAATGGCTACCTGTGTGGGCTGACTTTCCAAAAAATGCCCTATCTCTTGATTTTCAGTACAGGGGCTATGGCGCCAGCCTTCTTCTGTGGCAGGCAGACGGTGAGCCCCTCGCTGTCCTGGCGTGCCTTTAGCTTCCCATATCCGAGGAGCTCGACGCTGCGTATGCTGCCCTTATGATATGCTGACCCTTTGGCGAGCGACTTGATAGTTACCTTATTGCTCTCAGGCCACCCTAAGGCTATGGCGTATATGTGGCGTCCTTTCTGCGTGAAGCGTATCTCCTCCGCTGTGGCTTTGGCATATTCGCCTTCGTTGAATCCCTGCGCGTTAATCTTTATCGACGATGAGGCTATCGGCCCTTCTCCGAATATCTCCCATGGGCGTGTGTCGTAGATGGCCTCGCTGTTTGTCCTCATCCATGCACCGAACTCGTCGAGTATGGCTTTCTCTTTCTCGTCGTATGTGCCATCGGCGCGTAGAGGCACACTGAGCAGGAGATTGCCGTTCTTGCTGACAATATCTGCAAGGAGCGCTACGACGGTCTTCGCCGATTTGTATCTGTCGCGCTCGTAGATACTTGTGTTATAGTGCCATCCGCCGATGCATGAGCATGACTGCCATGGATGGGCGACTTTCTCGTTAGGGGCGCCTCGCTCCACGTCCCATACCATGGCTTTACGCTGCTCCTCGTCGAGAATCTTCCCGAAAAGTACTGCCTCCAGCTTCCCCTTGTGTGTGGCTATGTTGTGGTTATAGAAGTGTGTGGCTATTTTCAGTCCGGCGTCGCTCAGCGGATAGAATGGCAACACGGTGACATCAAAGTACAGGAGGTCTGGGTTGTAGCGGTTGATGACATCAAGTGTGCGGTCGTAGAAGTTGTTGACAAACTCCTGGCTTGGTGTGGCGGCTCCGTTGCCCCATCCCCACTGCGAGCCGCATATGTCGTTCGACCAGCTTCCTTTGCTGAGGGGATGGTTCTGCCGGTACAGGTCTTGTGGGTCATATCCCTCCCACCATTTTCCCTTGCCGTCAGCCTTTGTCAGATGTCCGTCATAGGGTTCTCCGATACGGTCGCCCTTGAGGTCGTATCGGCGTGATGGCTCATACCATGTCCAGGCATGGTCGGCATGGAGACTGATACCGAATCTCAGTCCGTGGCGCCGTGCGGCGTCGGCCCATCCCCTCAGGATGTCTTTGTGCGGACCGATATTCATTGAGTTCCATGGCTGGTATTTGCTGTCCCACAGGTCGAAGTTGTCGTGGTGATTGCCGAGGGCGAAGAAGTATTGTGCGCCTATGCTCTTGTAGTATGCCACGAGCTTGTCGGGGTCCCAGTTCTCGGCTTTGAAGAGAGGCAGGATATCCTTGAATCCCACTTCTGCCTGGTGGCCGTAGTGCTCACGGTGGTGCTTCCATGCCTTTGAGCCCTCGATATACATCTCGCGTGCCATCCAGTCGCCTGAGCCTTCGACACATTGTGGACCCCAGTGTGCCCATATCCCGAACTTCGCGTTGCGGAACCATTCAGGCGTCTCATAACCTTTCAGTGACTCCCATGTCGGGGAGAACCGTCCTTGCATCATTGCCTCGTGAGCTCCGGCTACGGGCACTTTGTACTCTGTCTGCGCCACAGCCTTTCCCTCGTCGGCTTTCTCCTTCCCCCCGGTTGTGGGGATGCCGGTGGCTGATATGTTCAGGGCGCAGGCCATGATAAGTGTTGCGGTTGTCAGTCTTCTTTTGTTCATAGTAATATTAAATTATTAAGTGGGTGTGTAATGATTCTTCTGTATAGTCAATGGCTGTGCAAACCGAATGCAGAGCCGAGCGTGCTCGTGCTATGCTGAGGTGTAGCCAGCCTTAGACGAAGTCAATGGCTGTGCAAACCTATTGACTTTATTGTGAATCGGAGGGCGTGTTTTTGCTCCTACTCTTCAGGCAGTGGCAGCCTGAATGTGCATCCCTCATTCCACCGTGAGCATCCTAATGCTGTGCGTCCGCGTATTACTGTCCCTTTCCCACAGAGAGGACATTTGTCGCCAACCTTCACGGCCACCTGTCCCCCCGTCTTTGTCCCTGTGGCGGCAGCTTTTTCCGCAGCCTTAGTGGCTCTCCCGGTCTTGGACGTTCTCTTGGCTTTTGCTGGTTTCTTGTCTTCCCCGGCAGTTATAGTGATGCGGCGGTTAGTGTTGTCCGTCATCACTTGCCTGACGATATCAGCTGCCTGTTGCTTCAGCTCGCTGATGAATTGCGATGCCTCATATTTGTGGTGTTCTATATCGCGGAGTTTCTTCTCCCATATTCCTGTCAGCTCACATGATTTCAGCAGTTCCTCGTGTATGATATCTATGAGTTCCAGACCTGTCTGTGTAGCTATGAGATTCTTGCGCTCACGGCGTATGTAGTGCCGTTTGAAGAGAGTCTCTATGATTCCTGCTCTCGACGATGGGCGTCCTATCCCGTTCTCTTTCAGGGCAGCCCTCAGTGTCTCATCGTCCACGAACCGTCCCGCTGTCTCCATGGCTCTCAGCAGTGTCGCCTCGGTGTATGGCTTTGGCGGCTGAGTCCATCGTTCTGCCAGTGCTGGGGTGTGAGGGCCGGTTTCCCCTTTGCGGAATACGGGCAGGGTTGCCTCTTGGGCCATTGCCTGCTCCTCGGCTGCTGTGGCGTGCTCTTTCTTGAACACGACTCTCCACCCCTCGTCGGTTATCACTTTGCCTGATGTGCGGAATGTCACAGTCTCCCCTTCCCCGGCTCTCACTTCTCCTACTACAGTTGTCGTCTCGTAACGGCAGTCGGGATAGAACGCTGCTATGAACGCCCTTGCAACCAGGTCGAAGACATTACGTTCCATATCCGACAGTCCCTTGGGGGGGATGCCTGTAGGGATTATGGCATGGTGGTCGGTGACTTTCGACGAGTCGAATACCTTCTTGCTCTTCTTCAGCGGTTTGCCTCCAAGGGGTTTTATGAGCTCTGCGTAGGGGGCTTCTCCCGCGAATGTAGTCTTGAACAGTCCGTTAAGGGTTTGTGGACACTTGGGGTATATGTCGTCAGACAGATATGTGGTGTCGACGCGTGGATATGTGGTGAACTTCTTCTCGTACAATGACTGTATGAGCTTCAGCGTCATATCGGCCGAATAAGAGAATTTCTTGTTGCATTCCACCTGCAGCGATGTCAGGTCGTACAGTCTTGGAGGAGTCTCTGTGCCTTTCTTCTTCCCCACCTCAGTTATTGTCAGCGGGTTGTCCTTGATTCTCTCTACAGTGGCGGTGCCCTCCGCTTCTTTCTCAAACTCAAGAGTCCTGAATATGGGACCCTTTGATTTCATCGTCTTCCCCTCTGCTTTTGCCTTGGCTATCTCGGCGGCCTCCTCTGCCTCAGCGTCCTCATCGCGTGCTATCGCTGTGAACTTTGTGTCCCTGTAGATTGTCGAGAGCACCCACGATTGCTTAGGCACGAAGTTCTCTATCTCCCTTTGCCTGTTCACTATGAGTGCCAGTGTCGGAGTCTGCACTCGTCCTATGGACAGCACTTGCTTGTTCTGCCCGTATTTCAGGGTGTAAAGCCTTGTCGCGTTCATGCCGAGCAGCCAGTCACCTATGGCGCGTGACAGTCCTGCAAGATATAGCGACTCATACTCCTGTTGTGGCTTGAGGTTGTTGAATCCCTCTCTTATGGCATCCTCTGTCAGGGAGCTTATCCACAGTCTCTTCACTGGGCATCTCGCTCCTGCTTTCTGCATTACCCACCGCTGTATCAGCTCACCCTCTTGCCCGGCATCTCCACAGTTGACGATAGCGTCGGCATTCTGCATGAGCTGCTCTATGATTTTGAACTGACGCTTTATTCCCTCGTCCTCAATGAGTTTTATGCCGAATCTCTGTGGCACCATGGGCAATGCCGACAAAGACCAGTGTTTCCACTGGTCTGTATAGTCGTTTGGCTCTTTCAGTGTGCACAAGTGTCCGAAAGTCCATGTCACTTGGTATCCGTTGCCCTCTATGTATCCCTGGCATGTGCGTGTGGCTCCTATCACATGGGCTATCTCACGCGCCACGGCGGGTTTCTCGGCTATGCAGACTATCATCGTTCTCCTTTGTTGTGTGTGTCTCGTTCTCGTCCGTTCATTCCTCCTCCTTGTTGCTGTCCCCGTTTGCTGGTCTGTCGCAGACTTCCTGGCAGAAGCTGTCCCAGTCTTGGAATCCGACAAAGAGTGCGAGCCTGTCGAGAGTCTCGCGTGATGGCTTCTCTGCCAGGCGTCTCTGCAGTTTATGCTCCACACGTGCCAGTAGCAAGGTTATATTCTTTATGTTCCTCTTGTGCCTGGTTTTGTCGGTTGCTGTGCTTGGCGTGCTGTTTTCCCCTGTGGCTTTGCTGTTTATCCCCGTCTTGGCGAAAACGCTCCTCATCTTCTTCGTGTCCATATACTGTGTTATATGTCTCTCCCCAACTCGCTGGCTAGCCAACTCGTTAACTGAAAAGAATCAACTCGTTAACTTCTTCACTGACAGCATGTCACAGACATGCGAAACTTGAGTTGTATGTATATTTTGGCTGCAAAGGTATGCTTTTTATCTGACAATAACTAATAATATCAAACTTTTTTTGTAATTTTGTGGCCAAATAGAACAGAGCGAGCATAATAATAATCAAAAGCTGTCGGGGCGATTCTCCTGTTTAGGGGTTACCATAATATTAAGGATGTTGCCTGCAGACGGTGGAAAGAAATAAGACTTAGTATAATGAACGAATTACAGCTAAAGTACGGATGTAATCCGAACCAGAAGCCATCGCGTATTTTCATGAGCGACGGCAGTGAGTTGCCCATCAAGGTCCTTAACGGTCGTCCTGGATACATCAATTTCCTCGACGCTTTCAACTCATGGCAGCTTGTCAAGGAGCTGAAGGCAGCAACAGGGCTTCCGGCCGCTGCGAGCTTCAAGCATGTCAGCCCTGCTGGCGCTGCGGTAGGCCTGCCACTCTCAGACACACTGAAGAAAGTTTACTTTGTTGATGACATCAAGGTGCCTCTCTCGCCTATAGCCTCTGCCTATGCTGCAGCCCGTGGTGCCGACCGTATGTCTTCCTATGGCGACTTTATTGCCCTGTCTGACACATGTGATGAGGCGACAGCCCTCATCATCAAGCGTGAGGTGAGTGATGGCGTCATTGCTCCAGGCTTCACTCCCGAGGCTCTTGAGATACTGCGCGAGAAGCGTAAGGGAACATACAATGTCATAGAGATTGACCCTGAGTACTGTCCTGCACCGATAGAGACAAAACAGTGTTTCGGCATAACATTCGAGCAGGGACGCAATGAGGTGAACCTCGCTGACGATGCCCTCTTCGAGAATATCCCTACACAGTCAAAGACATTCACAGCGGCAGCAAAGCGTGACCTCATCATCGCCCTCATCACACTGAAGTACACACAGTCAAATTCTGTCTGCTATGTCAAGGACGGTCAGGCCATCGGCATCGGAGCGGGACAGCAGAGCCGTATCCACTGCACACGCCTTGCTGGCAACAAGGCCGATATATGGTGGTTGCGCCAGTGTCCAAAGGTGATGAATCTGCCATGGAAGGAGGGCATACGCCGTGCTGACCGTGACAACACTATCGACGTTTATATCTCTGACGACTATGATGATGTCCTGCGCGAGGGGACATGGCAGATGTTCTTCTCTGAGCGTCCAGAGCCTCTGACACGTGAGGAGAAGAAGGCATGGATAGCGAAGAATACCGGTGTCGCCCTTGGCTCTGACGCGTTCTTCCCCTTCGGCGACAATATTGAGCGTGCCCATAAGTCGGGAGTGGAGTTCATAGCCCAGGCAGGTGGCTCTGTGCGTGACGACAATGTCATCGAGACATGCGACAAGTATGGCATCACGATGGCTTTCACAGGCGTCAGACTCTTCCATCACTAATCATTATTGTTTATAACCATGAGCGATTTCGACCTTATTCTGGAGAACGGCATAAAGTTTGGCCGCGGTGGTGACCGTCCGAAGCAGGACGACAAGATAAAGACTAAGGCCAAGAAGAAGAAGTATATCACTGGGGCCCATGGCTCTGGCTCGGCGATGCAGAAAGCCAAGTACCGCAAGCAAAGAGCCAACAGGAACCATAAGTAGCCCCCTGCTCAACAGGAATCACAAACAATTCCCTGTAGAGGGTATAGGCTCCCATGCCCTGTATATGTATCGAGAAAAAACGCTGGCAGCAATGGATCTTACGTCCGTTGTCGCCAGCGTTCTTCTTTACCGAGAGACAGCAATATAAAGAACGAGAGGGGTATGTCAATGAGTAATTGGCAGCCTCCCCTTGTTCATGTGTCGCTATTCTGCCCGTTGTCTACTCCCATTCGAGAATGACTTTGCCGCAGAGTCCTGACTCCATCACATCGAAACCTTTCTGGAAATCGTCTATAGCGAAATGGTGTGTTATGACAGGAGAGAGGTCGAGGCCTGATATCAGCATCTGCTCCATC
Source organism: Hoylesella loescheii (assembly GCA_021531755.1). GTDB lineage: Bacteria > Bacteroidota > Bacteroidia > Bacteroidales > Bacteroidaceae > Prevotella. The sequence continues at coordinate 16,693 of JADYUK010000016.1, read as the reverse complement.
TTATACCATGTCTCCCACATCTGCCGGCCATAGATGCCCTTTATGGTCAGGGCCTTGAAGATTATCTCGCTCCAGTCGACAGTCGTTGTCGGTGGCAGGATGCCAAGCTGTGCTATGTGTGAGCCGTTATACATGTGCGCCACCATATCGCGGAATGCCACTGGTGAGCCCGACATCTCGAGTCCGACGTCGAATCCCGATATCTTCAGCTCTCTCATAGCTCCCTCTATTGTCTCGCCCTTAGCGGCATTGACGGTATATGTCGCACCCATCTTGCGTGCTATGTCAAGTCTGTAGTCATTGAGATCGGTCACTATGACATTCTTCGCTCCTGCGAACCGTGCTATCGCTGTAGCCATTGTGCCTATCAGCCCCGCACCTGTTATGAGCACATCCTCCCCGAGCATGGGGAAGGCGAGTGCCGTGTGTGTGGCGTTGCCGAAAGGGTCCATTATGGCAGCCATATCGTCAGATATCCTGTTGTCGAGCTTCACGACATTCTGCTCAGGTATGCAGAGATACTCGGCGAAAGCCCCGTCCCTGTTCACACCGACGCTTATGCTGTTCTCGCAGATGTGCAGTTTCCCGCGCCGGCAGTTGCGGCAGTGTCCGCATGCTATGTGTCCCTCTCCTGTCACACGGTCGCCCACCTTTATGTTCTGCACTCCGGGTCCCACCTCAGCCACTATCCCGACATACTCATGGCCTATTGTCATAGGCGTCCTGATAGTCTTCTGGCTCCATTCGTCCCATTTGTATATATGGAGGTCTGTGCCGCATATTGCAGTCTTGCGTATCTTGATGAGGACATCGTTCACACCTGTCTGTGGAATCGGCACATCCTTCATCCATATACCTTTCTTAGGCTCTGTCTTTACTAATGCTTTCATGGCGATGTCTTTTTTACTCTGTTTTCTGTTTTTTTGCATCACGGGTCAGTTGCCAGTCGTAGCCTGCCAATACTCGGATTTACTTTATAACACCCAGCTCTCGGCCTATCTTCTTGAAAGCCCCGATACACTTGTCGAGATGCTCCCGCTCGTGTGCGGCAGATATCTGCACACGTATACGTGCCTGTCCTTTCGGCACTACAGGGTAGAAGAATCCCGTCACATAGATGCCCTCCTCCTGAAGTCTTGCAGCCATCACCTGCGACAGCTTCGCGTCGTAGAGCATCACAGCGCATATGGCTGACTGTGTCGGCTTGATGTCGAATCCAGCTTCCAGCATCTTCTCGCGGAAGTAGTCAGTGTTGGCGTGAAGCTTGTCCTGCAGCTCGTTTGTCTCGCTCATCATCTCGAACATCCTTATCCCCGCGGCGACAATCATAGGCGGGAGGGAGTTGGAGAAGAGGTATGGGCGTGACCTCTGTCTCAGCATGTCGATGATTTCCCTCTTTCCTGTAGTGAATCCTCCCACTGCTCCGCCGAAGGCTTTGCCCAGTGTGCCTGTTATAATCTCTATCTTCCCTCTGAGGTCAAACTGTTCTGTCACTCCCCTTCCTGTCTTGCCGACTACTCCTGCCGAGTGGGACTCGTCGACCATGACCATAGCGTCGTATTTCTCAGCGAGCTCATAGATTCTGTCGAGTGGGCATACATTGCCGTCCATTGAGAACACGCCGTCGGTCACTATGATGCGGAATCTGCATTTCTGTGCGGCTTTCAGCTGTTCCTCAAGGTCTGCCATGTCTGCGTTGGCATAGCGGAAGCGTTGTGCCTTGCACAGGCGCACACCGTCAATTATCGAGGCATGGTTTAGCGCGTCGGATATGATAGCGTCGTCAGGTCCCAGGAGTGGCTCGAACACACCGCCGTTAGCATCGAAGCATGCGGCGTAGAGAATGGTGTCCTCCGTGCCGAAGAAGTCGGCGATGGCTCTCTCCAGGTCTTTGTGCCTGTCCTGTGTGCCGCATATGAAGCGTACGGACGACATGCCATATCCTCTCTCGTCCATGGCTTTCTTGGCTGCCTCTATCAGGGCAGGATGGTCGGCCAGGCCAAGGTAGTTGTTGGCGCAGAAGTTAAGGACAGTCCCTCCCGCAACGGTTATCTCAGCGCTCTGTGGCGAGCAGATGAGGCGTTCTGTCTTATACAGGCCAGCCTCCTTGATAGAGGCGAGCTCCTCAGTAAGATGTTTCCGGAAATTGTTGTACATGGTATTGGCTGTATTTATTATATTAAGATAGGTGTGGAAAAATTGTCGGTTGTCTGCAAAGATAGTGTTTCTGGCAGATACTGCAAAACAAAAAGGGTAAAAAAACATTAAACACAGCCTCATCCTCTCATAATATGGCTCGATATAGGCTGTTTTTACTGATTATCACGTCGTATTTCGTGTTTTCCCTGACCTATTGTCAGCAATGTTTAAAATAATTATACTTTTCTGACAATGTTTCCTAACAATATGTCATCCGTGACGCAGCCTCTCCCATTGGCATGCCGGTTGTCTCTATGTTAGTAGAAACCGAGTCCCACACGGGGCGAGGCGATGACAACAAACATACATTAACAACGAGGACGGCGCCCGGTTACAGATTCCGTAAAGAAGAAGCCTGACGGGGACACCAACCTCATAAAAAGGATAGGAGATTTATATTATGCTACCAGTAATGAACAGAACATGGTTCCCAACATTGTTTGATGATTTCTTTGACAATAACGAGTGGATGCCACGCATCAATGCCACAGCCCCTGCCGTGAACGTGAAGGAGAGCCCGAAGGAGTACACGATGGATATCGCTGCCCCAGGTATCAAGAAAGAGTTCTGCCGGGTCAATATCGACCATGATGGCAATCTCGTGGTGGCTATCGAGAACAAGCTTGAGCACAAGGAGGAGGACAAGAAGGAGCGCTATCTGCGCCGCGAGTTCTCATACTCAAACTACCAGCAGGCCTACACTCTTCCTGACAATGTCGACAAGGAGAATATCGCTGCCAAGGTCGAGAACGGAGTCCTCACCATCAGCATCCCTAAGCTGACACCAAAGGAAGAGGCGAAGACACAGCGTATGATAGAGATTAAATGATGTGAGGCGGAGCATCTTCCCATGCGAGATGATGCTATGTTAGAATGGAAAGGCGGAGCATCCTCCCATGCGAGATGATGTTATGATAGAATAGAAAGTGAGAATCCCCGGTTGGAGTAATATCCAGCTGGGGATTTTTCTTTGTCTTTTTTGCCAGAGCGTTTTGTGGATTGTCAGCGGAGAGGGATTTTTCTTTGTCTTTTGCCAGAGCGTGTTGTGGGTTGTCAGCGGAGAGATGTGACACGGGGTGCTTGCAGCTTCAGACATCATCCCCTCTCTTCAGTGTTGTTCATAGCCTTGTCTTTCTGCCTGTCGTGGCGGTATATGGCTATGGCGGCGAGGAGATAGCAGAGAGTCTGAATCCATAGCCCGATGATATAGGGCATTATATCTGTCAGTCTCGCCCCCATTGAATTCATGGCGATGAAGCCTTTTATGGCGAATGTCGAGGGGAATATCGAGGCGATATAGCGCCATACCGCGGGTATATTGCTTGAGGGCCATGACACGCCAGAGATGAAGAGGAATATAACTGACGTGAAGACGACGAACATCAGCACATCCTCCCTGCGCCGCACAAGGCTCATGACTGCCTGGGCGAAGAAGAACACCGCCATGAGGAACGACGTGCACAGCACTATCATGTCCCATCCGTGGACAAGGCTCACAAAGCCGAACATCCTCGGTACGACAAGCAGTATATAGGCCGCAAGGACATCATAGAGAGTCGCGTAGGCCATCATGCGCCCGGCCAATATCTTCCCTGTGCCATAGCGGGCGAGTGTGGGCGGGATGATATGTCCGTATCTCTCGCGCCATGTCCCCGCCGTCATGCCTATAGCGAGGAGCATTGTCTGCTGCAGGATGAGTATGAGCACACCGGGCAGGATGAAGTTGCCATAGCCTATGGTCGTGTTGAATATCGGCACATCGTCCACCTTTATCGGCTCTGTCTGTATGATGGCCTCACGTTCTGTAGTGCCACAGAGCAGCTGTCTCTGTATCCTTGTGCCCGTCAGTCCGCTGACAGTGACAGCCGTCTGGTACACGTTCTTATAGACCAGCATCATCGACATGTCGCAGTATAGCCCCACGGTAGCCTGCTCATTACGGTTTATGCGGCGTGAGTAGTCTTCAGGGAAGTATAGCGCGCCATAGGCTTTCTGCTGTCCGATGATGTTCCGTGCCTCGTCGAGGTTGTCTGCATGGTATGCCACGTGAGTATTGGGCGATGCGTCATACATGCGTATGAACTCTCTGCTGTCATGGCTCTTGCTCCTGTCAACCACCACGACAGGCACCTCCCTGACCACCTCGTTCGTGTACATCCATGAGTAGGCGATGGGATATGCCAGTGGCAGCACGATGAGGAATAGCATCAGCCCCTCGTCGTGTAGGATGTGGCGTATCTCGCCCAGCCATATGTCCAGTATGTCTCTCATGTGGGTGGTTGTCATCTTCTCTGTATTGTTGTGTGGGGGGCGCCCAGTGGTGTCGAGGCCATGCTGTGCCGTGGCGCCGTTGTTCCTGCCAGGATTCTATTCAATGTATACTCCGCTTGTAATCATCCTCCTCAGTCTCCCGGCCATGAGCAGGGGCAGGATTGATATCAGTATCAGCAGGGCCACGTGTGGCCATGACTCGGCTATTGAGTATCCGTTGAAGACATTCAGCGAGTATACGAGCCAGTAGTGTCTCAGCGGGAAGAGCCAGGCTATGGCCTCAAGTATAGGACCCATGGCGAATGCGGGGTAGGCCGCGCCGACCATCGAGAAGCTCAGCACGCTCCACAGCGAGCAGACACTCATGGACATGCGCATGGAAGGTATGAGCGCGAAGATGGCTATGCCGAATCCCTCTCCCGCGAGCACAGCGAGCACTCCTGCCGTGATAATCCAGCCGAGGCCTCCAGCATGGTCGAATCCCAGCACCGAGAATAGGTATAGTTCGTGGCCGAGCATCAGGGCGAGGAACAGAAGTGTCTGTGGCAGCAGTTTCCCCGCTAAGGCTATGAAAATATTCCCCCCGGCCTTCTCCATAAGCTCCCGTCCTGTCCCCTCTTTCAGCTCAGCCCCCAGGGTGTAGGTCGTCAGCAGCATGATGAAGAGCATTATACATGCGGGTATGAGGATTGTCGAGAGGTATATGCTGTAATTCGTGCAGGGATTGTTCAGCAGATGGACATCAAGCGTCACAGGCTGCAGGAATGTCATTGCTTGTCTTTCTGTCATCCCCCTTGCTGTCAGCGTTGCCTTCCCTACCGCTGCTGTCGCCAGTGTGGTGGCGGTCTTCATGTCACGGTAGGACAGAGCGCCCGCTGTCAGCGATGTGCTTGAGTAGTAATATGATATTGTGGGGCGCCGTTGTGAGAGCACATCGTGAGTGGTACCCTTGGGTATGTACAGGAAAGCGAATATCTTCCCTTCCTGTATGGCGTGCCTTGCCTCGGCCACTGTGGCGTAGTGTCTCTGGACATGCGATGTCTGGTATGTGTCGAGCTGTCTCACAATGGCTCTCGTCATGCTCGTGTTGTCATTGTCGACGACAGCGACAGGCATCTCCTGCGGCTGTCCCTCGTCCATCATGCTTGTGAAGAAGAGGGTGACCATCACGGGGAAAGCCACCATGGAAAGCAGGAAGACAGGGTTGCGCCTTATCCTCCCACACTCTCGCAGTATTATGTCGTATATCCGTCTCAATTCTTACTGTGTCTGTTGTCTGCTGTCACAGAGGCTCCACCTCTTCCGTATTATCTCTTCACGAGGGTCATGCCAGGCCTGAGTCCGTCGAATGGGTTTATGGGTCTTGCCCGCACCTCGAATGTCTTCAGGTCATACTGTCCTGTCGATTTTGTCGCTTTCCAGGCGGCGTAGCTTCCCTGGTCCTTTATGTGGTAGACTTTCAGCTTCAGGTCCTTGTTGAATGCTGGGCAGAAAGCGGTGAATGTGTCGCCAGTCTTCATTCCGCCTAGCTTGTCCTCCCTGACATTGAATATGGCGTAGACATTCTTCATGAGCGACACTGTCATTATCGGCGCTCCTGTCCCGACGAGCTCTCCCACCTTTGGGAATATCTCGCTGACCTCTCCGTCCATCTGTGCTGTCTGGACAGTCTCGTTCATGTATGCCTTCACCTCCTGCATTGCTCCGCGTGCTCTCTCCACCTGTGCCTGTGCAGCTCTCTTCTCCTCTTGTCTTGCTCCGTTCTTAGCCATGTCATATTGGCTCTTCGCTGCTTTCTCCTGTGCCTCCATAGCCTTGTATGTGGCATAGAGCTCGTCGCGTTTCTGTGCTGTCACGACACCCTCATCGTATAGTCGCTGTATTCTGCCGTAGCTCTTCTCTGCCACGTCGGCAGCCGCCTTTGCCTGTTGCCACATCTCGTACGCACCCCTAATCTGTTCCTGGCGTGCCCCTTTCTGTGCCATGTCGGCCATTGCTGTCGCGGCGTCCTCAGCCCCGGCTGCCTGAGTCCTCTTTGCCTCCACCTCGGGGCAGTCGAGTATGGCGAGCGTGTCTCCAGCATGTACGAAGTCGCCTTCCTTGACACATATCTCCAGTATGCGCCCCGGCACTTTGCTCGACACACGGTACTCCTCTACCTCTATCTCTCCCTGTATCTCCTCCTTGGCAGTCCCTATGGTGAGGTAGCCTATCACTCCGACAACTATCACGACAATCGTGAAGGCTATCACTCCGAGGATTATGCTGTGGTTTTGCTCTTTCTCGTTCATTATTCCTGTTGTTCTATGGTGTATGTCTGTTTGTATATTACTGTTTCTCGTGCCTCATTGTGGCTGCCCGCTCAGTCTCTGCCCTGTTTCGGGGTAGAGTCTGGGGGATGGCAGTGGCTACTTTCCTATTACTCCGAGAGCCTTCCTCAGTCCGAGATGGCTCATGCGTGCCTCCACCTCTGCGTCAATCTTCTGGCTCTGGGCCTCATACCATGCGGTCTGTGCCCCTAAGACATCGGTCGAGCTTATGACACCCTCCTTGAATCCGATGTTGGCACATCTGAGGTTCTCCTCTGCGCTCTTGATGTTCTTCTCTGCCATGGCGAGTTTTCTGTTAGCCTCTTTCACCTTGAATCTCTGCTGGTTTATCTGCAGCTCCATCTTCTCCTTGGCGTCGGTCAGCTCATATTCTGCCATTGTTGTGGCCGCCTTCGCCGCGCGTATGCGGTAGGCGCCCTCCATCCAGTTCCATACCGGCACACGCACCATGAGGCCAATGTTCCACATCCCCGCGAAGCTTCTGTGGAAACTGTCGTAGAGGTTTGGGTTGGTGACGATGTATCCTCCTGTCACCATTGCCTGTGGCAGGTTTGCTGCGCGGGCCATCTTTGTCGCTGCCCGTGCGAGGTCTACTGTGCCAGTGAGCAGTCTTGTCTCGGCTCTTCCCTCTATTGCTGTCCGGTCGTCGGGCAGGTGGTCCGTAGTCTCATTCCCAAGCTCCTCTTGTCTCAGAGTGGCGGTGATGTCGTCGCTGTTCTCGTCGGCGAGGGTTATATTGCTGTCGAGAGGCATCCCGCACATCTGGCACAGGAGCATCTTTGCCAGTGCGAGTCCGTTCTCTGCCTTTGTAACAGCCATCTCGCTCTCGTTCAGCCTGACCGCCACTTTCAGTCCGTCGGCCTTTGTCGCCACGCCTTCCTTAATCATCTTCCTGACATCCGAGTCGAGTCTGCCGACAAGTTTGTTGAAGCTCCTTGCCAGTCTCAGCTTGTGGCTCAGCGAGACGACGAGCCAGTAGTTGTGGTCGGTCTCGTAGATTATATCCTCGGTCATCTTCTCGATATTGTCAGCGGCCATGCGCTCGCCTATGTCAGCCATGCGGTTGGCGGCCGTCAGCGCGCCGCCCATATAGAGTGGCTGTGTCACTATGACCGAGCCTGCGAATATCTGTCTCGTATCGGTCTTGAACGCCTCTGTTATTGCCTGCCCATACTGGTTGCCAGCCTCGGCCAGACTGCCTGCCTGTTGTCCGAGAGTCTGCTGCATCTTCATCGCTGCCTCGGGCGTTATGATGCCCTGTGTGACAAACTCTGTCAGGCAGTCGGCCATGCTTCCTGACATGCCTCCTGCAATTGTCGTGCCGATGGAGTTGAGCATGCCCTGCTGTGCCTTGCTCAGTATGGATATCCGCCGGCTTGTCAGCTCATAGCCTCCGATGGCTGTCACATGGGGCAGATATTTTGTCCTCGCCGCCTTCTTGAGGTTCAGCGCTATGTCTCCCTGCATCCTTGTCGCCGCGAGCTGGCGGTTGTTGCCGACGGCCATGCTGCGGCAGCTGTCGAGGCTGAGCGTCTGTGCCGCTGTCGTCATCGTCAGGCATAAGATGGGGAGTATGGCTGATATTCTTCTTGTCATGGTCATGCTGTGTGAGGGTGGGGTGTTATCTTTTTTTCTTCTCAGATGATAATGTATGCTTTGTCTTTCCACCAGAGAGGTGTTTTGGCTGGTTCTATATGCGTAGCCATTATTTAAGCGTGAAGCTGCGGCTGCCTATCATGTTCCCGTCGCAGAAGATGCTGACACGGTATGTTCCCTCTATGAGGGCCTCGCTGACACGGCAGAACATGCTGACGGGTGTCTCCTCGCCAGTGTATTCGACGCTCTTCTTTCCAGAGTATTGTATGTTGCGGTTCTCGTAGGCTATAGAGCCTGCAGCCGATACAGTCGTGTTTGTCGGTGTCTTTATCTGCACATAGACGTTCTTGTTCCCTGTGCTTGCTGTCACATTCCTCGCTATGCTGAATGTCACCTGGAAGTTGCGGCACTTCTTCAGCGACTTGGCTTTCTTCCCCTTGTCGGTAAGCATGGACATGTTTATGCCCGTGGCGTCGAGCTGTGCGGCTATGGCTATCTTCTCTGACAGCGATGCCTTCTCATTGTTCAGTCCGGCTATCTGCCTGTTCGCCTCCTCGTATTGTCCGCGTATTTGTGTGTTCTCGTTGCGAAGGTTCTGGTTCAGGCGGTTGAGCGAGTCTATCTCGAGGACATAGCTCCTGATGACGGCGCGGCATGTCGCCAGCTCTTTCTTCAGGCGTGTTATCTCGCGTATGTTGCTGCTCTTTACTTGCTGGAGCTCTTTCAGCAGCTCCTGGGTGCGGAGCTGTTCCTTTGTCAGCTGGGCCACGATAGAGTCATTGTTGATTCGGGTCTTCATCTCTGAGTATTGGTCGGCGAAGCGCTGGTACTCATTCTCCATTTCCTTCTTGTCAAGCTCTGCAAGCTCCTGCATCTCCTCGTTGGCTGCCTTCTGTTCCTTGAGGCTTGCTGTAAGATAGACCACGGTGCCTGCGAGCGCAAGCAGCAGAATCACGAAGATGGGGATGATAACTTTCTTGTTCATAGGTGTATGTCGTTGTTTTTATGTTTTTGTCAGTCTCGGTGAGGCGGTTGTGCGGAGGGTATTCCCAGTGCGGGACATCTGCCGGACCGCCTGATTTTGTCGTGCAAAATTATCGAAAATTATTTAATCGCCCAAATTATACATATTATTATATAAGGCATTTTCTGTTTTTTTTAATGTCCTGAGGTTTATGGAACACTTTTTGTCTTTTTCTTATCTCTTTTTCACACAGATATACATTTCATTCCGCCTGCCGCCAGGATATTCCCCTTCCTCGACATCTCAGTGTCCCTGCTCTCATCCCCTTGTCCCCCCGAGCGCACGTCAGACAGTGGAGACGGCACCATCTCAGTGTCCCTACTCTCGTCCCCTTGTCCCCCTTCTGGCCAATGAAGCCTGTTTTAAGCAAATCCGTCACGCCTCGCTTTCGTACAGCCTTCCAGGCTACAGCAGCGTCTTCTATTGCCACATCGGCTGCCCCTAGTTTATCTATCGTTACTCACCCAAAAGGTTTACCTGACAGTAATAATTCCAGAACAAGGATACAAAACCTTCTTGACGAATATAAATCAACAAACGCGCCAGATTCTTTTATCTAGCTATCCATAATGCGTTATCCCTGAGAAGATAGTCATTGAATCTACAAAGACTGAGTCTTTATAGTGTAATTACTGAGTCTTTAATGTTTCACTCGTACTGAATGGCATGGTGATTACTCAGTCTTTACTGCATGAGATGGAATGATGTGACGTTAGGACTTGAGGCAATGAGAGGACCGGGCAGTGGCTGGCGAGTGGGGTAGGGGATTGTGACATGCGTTGCAGAGATTGAGGATGGGATGCAGAGGTGGAGGATGTGATGATTGAGACGGGTGTTATGACAAGTTCCAGAAGTGAAGAATGGGATGGTCGGAGACTAGGAGTTTGCGGCTATCGTTATAGCCTCTCTGCACAGTTGCTGTACCATAGGGCGTGGCTTCAAGGATCGTATGCCTGAATTAAGAATAGGGTAATGGCGAGTTTATAGGGATGATTGCAGCGCTGTGGCAGTGAGAACCACCTGCTTCGGACTTCCTATATCGGGGATGTGGCAGTATGGACGTGTGTATAACATGGCGAGAGATGCGGCAGGGAGAATTGCCAGAGACATCAGTGTCTATATTGTCAAAAGAGGGGCATAATGCAGCAAGAAGGCACCTTGTGAGATTAATTGGAATCTGGAATAGCAGCCGGGCATGGCATTGTGATAGTCAATTAACATTTATTATGAAGTCAAAAAAGGCATTTTTCATCGAAATAGTGTACCTTTGTGAAGATATAACAGAGAATGAAAAATGAGGTGCTGAATTGCCGTCATCCTACTCCTGGAAATGCAATGCGGAGGAGTATGGCTGTATGCCAGTGGGAAGACGAACCATAATCACTCTGTGGGGAGGTATGGAACACGCCGCCGACAGTATTGTAGCAGGCTGTTTCCGGCATTGTCAACGCTCTCCTTTTCAGGCCATAGGGCATATGGCTAATGGGTGTATGGGCAGCTAGTGGGGCAGAGACATGGCATAACCTAAATTCAAGCCATATATCAGCTCAACACCTCAGAAACATCAGAAAAAAACACAGGCAGAATATAATGAGAAACTTTGGAGACTTCACGGCAGCTGAGACAAAGTATGAGACATCAGCAATAGCGATACTACCGGTCCCATACGACGGTACGAGCACGTGGATAAAGGGAGCGGACAAGGGGCCTGAGGCACTGCTTGACGCATCGTACAACCTTGAGTTCTACGACCTTGAGACTGAGACGGAGGTATACAAGAAGGGAATATCGACATTGAGTCCGGTACTCACATCAGACAGTCCGGAGCATATGTCGGAAGATGTGGAGCAGCGTATGGACGGGATATATGATGACGGGAAGTTCCCTGTCCTTATCGGAGGGGAGCATTCAGTCAGTATCGGTGCATTCCGCTCAGCATCAAAACATTACCCCGGGCTATCCATCCTTCAGCTTGATGCCCACTCCGATATGCGTGATGAATATGAGGGCTCGAGCCACAATCATGCCTGTGTGATGGCCCGTGCGAGAGAAGTATGCCAGTCGATAACACAGGTGGGCATACGCAGCTCGGCAATAGAGGAGAAGAAGAACATAGACCAGGAGCGTATATTCTACGCCCACAATATTCATGAGACGGAAGGTTGGGAAGCGGCAGTCTCGCGCCAGCTTAACAAAGATGTGTATATCACGATTGACCTTGATGTGCTCGACCCCGCCTATATGCCGTCAACGGGCACTCCAGAGCCTGACGGTCTGACATACCGTCAGGTCATCCGTCTTCTTCGGCGCATTATCTCTGAGCATAACGTTGTCGGGCTTGATGTAGTCGAGTTATGCCCCAACAGCGCGAACAAGGCTCCAGACTTTCTTGCCGCCAAGCTGATATACCAGTTCCTGAGCATGAGGTTCAAGTAGAGTCAGCCCCATTCTGCCGCCATATGATGCCATGAAGACATGCGCCATCAATGTTGTGGCGCGAGCAATGTGAGAACAATGAGTCCGCAGGGTCCTCAATTCTGTACTCTGCATCCATAATACTATCAAGAAGAATAAATGTCAAAAGTATTAATTATCGGTGCCGGCGGTGTAGGAACAGTAGTGGCACACAAGGTAGCCAAGGATGATGTGTTCACAGACATCATGCTGGCAAGCCGTACGAAATCCAAATGTGACCAGATAGCCAACGCTATAGGCGGTGACAGGATAAAGACGGCAGAGGTAGACGCTGACAACGTTGAAGCCCTTGTCACTCTGATGCGTTCCTTCGAGCCGGATCTTGTAATTAACGTAGCCCTTCCTTATCAGGACCTCACTATCATGGACGCCTGCTTGGAGTGTGGTGTCAACTATCTCGACACGGCAAACTACGAGCCGAAGGACGAGGCTCACTTTGAGTACAGCTGGCAATGGGCATACCATGACCGTTTCAAGGAGAAGGGGCTCACCGCAATCCTCGGTTGTGGCTTCGACCCCGGTGTGTCGGCAATTTTCACAGCCTATGCCGCAAAGCATCACTTTGACGAGATACACTATCTTGACATTGTTGACTGTAACGCGGGCAACCACGGCATGGCCTTCGCCACAAACTTCAATCCTGAGATAAACATCCGCGAGGTGACCCAGAAAGGCCGGTATTATGAGAATGGAGAGTGGATAACGACAGAGCCACACGAGATACACAAGCCTCTCAATTATCCGGAGATAGGCGAGCGCGAGTCATACCTCATATACCACGAGGAGCTGGAGTCGCTTGTGAAACATTATCCATCAATCAAGCGCGCACGGTTCTGGATGACATTCGGCCAGGAGTATCTGACCCATCTCCGTGTGATACAGAACATCGGCATGGCCCGCATAGACCCTATCATATACAACGGAGTGGAGATAGTGCCGATACAGTTCCTGAAGGCTGTCCTGCCCGACCCCAAGTCGCTTGGTGCCAACTACCACGGCCAGACATCCATCGGCTGCCGCATCCGTGGCATAAAGGACGGCAAGGAGCATACATACTACATATACAACAACTGCGACCACGAGAAGGCATATCAGGAGACTGGCACGCAGGCAGTCAGCTTCACAACAGGTGTCCCTGCTGCATTGGGAGCCTCGATGTTCGCCCGTGGCCTGTGGAAGAAGCCAGGTGTATATAATGTAGAGCAGTTCGACCCAGACCCATTCTTGGCTGAGTTAGGCGAGAAGGGACTGCCTTGGATAGAGAAATTCGACATAGACATAGAGCTATGACAGACAAGGACCGCCTATGGAGGGAATGGGACCTGAATGGTGTCCCAAACCCTTCATATATACTCCATGCCACAGCGCTGAGGTCAAACCTTGAGGTGATAGACCGTGTGAGGCGTGAGGCAGGCGTCTGCATCATAGCAGCCCTGAAGGCCAATGCCACATGGGCCGTTTTCCCATTGATACGCCAATACTGTGACGGAGCCACCGCAAGCTCTCTCTCAGAGGCGCGACTGGTATACGAGGAGATGGGCGTCAAGGCCCACACATACGCCCCTGTATATACCGACGAGGATATAGACGGCATAATAGAGTGCAGCAGCCACATCACATTCAACTCACTCAGCCAGTACGCGCGGCACGGCATGAAGGCGCAGAAGGCAGGCATATCATGCGGCTTGAGAGTGAACCCCGAGCACAGCACAGTGGAGACGGCACTCTACGACCCGTCAAGTCCGCAGTCAAGACTCGGCATACGCTCTGCCGACCTCCCCGTCCTGCCAGATGGTATTGAGGGCCTCCACTTTCATTCGCTATGCGAGTCACGTCCCTCAGACCTCCGGCAGACCCTCGCAGCCTTGGAGGAGCGTTTCGGCCATCTGTTGCCCAAGGTGAAATGGCTGAATATGGGTGGAGGGCACTTGATGACCCATGCGGACTATGACGAGGATGAGCTGATATCCATCCTACGTGATTTCCGCAGCCGTCATCCCCATCTTAAGGTTATCCTTGAGCCCGGCAGCGCCTTCACGTGGGATACCGGCGTGCTTCTGTCCCGTGTGGAAGACATCGTATGTAACGGTGGGCGTAGGACAATGATGCTCAATGTCTCGTTCGCCTGCCATATGCCCGACTGTCTTGAGATGCCCTACCAGCCAGAGATAATCGGTATGCACAAGAGCGCAGACGGAGAGGAGGGATGGTACATGGGAGGCAACTCCTGTCTTGCCGGCGACACCTATGGAGCATGGAACTTTGACAATGAAGGCCACCAGCCGTCAGTCGGCGACAATGTTGTCTTCAGGGACATGATACACTACACTATGGTGAAGACGACGATGTTCAACGGTGTCAGCCATCCATCAATAATCATTTACGACCCCGCTACGGGGTACAGTAAAGTCAGAGAATTCGGATATATGGACTATAAACAACGCATGGGGGCACTCCCATAGCATTAACAGGTACAGAAAACCAGACAAGAAATGAGAAAGTGGACAACAGAAGATTCTGCTGAGTTATACAACATAAACAGTTGGGGCAAGGGCTATTTCACAATCAACGCCCAAGGCCATCTCACCGTAACGCCCAAGGAGGGCGGCCCGGAGATAGACGCCATAAGCCTCATGGAGGAGCTTCAGGGACATGACATATCAGCCCCTGTGCTGCTACGTTTCCCAGACATACTTAACAACCGCATTGAGAAGATATCAAAATGTTTCGAGCATGCTGCTGAGGAGTATTCATATACAGGCAACAGCTATATCGTATACCCCATCAAGGTGAACCAGATGCGCCCTGTCGTAGAGGAGCTTGTCAACCATGACCCTAAGTATAAGGTAGGCCTTGAGGCTGGCTCCAAGCCCGAGTTGCATGCTGTGCTGTCGATAAACACAGATACCGACTCGATGATTATCTGCAACGGATATAAGGACGAGAGCTACATAAAGCTCGCGCTTCTCGCCCAGAAGATGGGTAGGAAAATATATCTCGTGGTGGAGAAGATGAAGGAGCTGCACACGATAGCCGCCCTGTCTAAACGGCTGGACATCAAGCCCAATATAGGCATACGCATAAAGCTGGCAAGCTCTGGCAGCGGCAAATGGGAAGAGTCCGGCGGCGACGTGAGCAAGTTCGGACTCAACTCCAGCGAGCTGTTCGAGGCTCTCGCCTTGCTCGACAAGGAGAATCTCAGAGACTGTCTGAAGCTTATCCACTTCCACATAGGCAGCCAGGTGACAAACATACGGCGCATAAAGACAGCATTGAAAGAGGCGATGCAGTTCTATGTCCAGCTCCAGAAGATGGGCTACGCTATCAGCTTCGTGGATATCGGCGGAGGCCTCGGAGTCAATTATGACGGCACCCACTCGTCCATCTCTGGCAACAGCATAAACTACTCCATACAAGAATATGTCAACGATGCCATATACTCCATCGTCGACACATGCAAGAAGAACTCCCTCCCCCAGCCGGATATCATCATAGAGTCTGGCCGCTCGCTTGCCGCCCACCACTCAGTGCTCATATTCGAGGTTCTAGCGAGCACACATCTACCTGTCTTCGGCGAGGACGAGGAAATCAGCGAGGACGCACACGAGCTTGTGAAAGACCTCTACGAGATATGGGACAACCTGTCGCAGAACCGCCTGCTCGAGATGTGGCACGATGCGACACAGATACGCGAGGAGGCTCTCGACCTGTTCAATCTCGGATTGGTAGACCTTGAGACACGTGCCGTTGTCGAGCGGCTCTTCTGGACAATAGCACGCGAGGTGAACGCCATGGTAGCGTCGTCAAAGCATGCACCTGACGAGCTGCGTGTCATAGCGAAGAGCCTGCCGGAGAAATACTTCTGCAATTTCTCTCTTTTCCAGTCGCTCCCAGACTCCTGGGCTATTGACCAGATATTCCCTGTCATGCCAATATCAAGGCTGAACGAGAAACCAAAACGCTATGCCACGCTCCAGGACATCACGTGCGACTCAGACGGAAAGATAGACAATTTCATATCAACATCAAACAACTGCTATCACCTGCCAGTACACCCCCTGCGAGATGGAGAGCCATATTATATAGGAGTATTCCTCGTTGGGGCATACCAGGAGATACTTGGCGACCTCCACAACCTTTTCGGCGACACCAACGCCGTGCATATAAAGGTGAAGGACGGCAAGTATGTGATAGACAAGATTATTGAGGGAGAGACCATCGCTGACGTGCTCGACTATGTGCAGTTCGACCCTAAGCGCATGGCACGCTCCATAGAGGTATGGGTGAACCGCTCAATAAAGCACGGCATCATAACAGCCGATGAGGGTCGAGAGTTTATCTCCAACTACCGCTCCGGACTATACAGCTACACATATCTGGAGGGATAGTTCCCTACGCACATAAGGTGGCAGGCTGAATAATACTGCCATGAACTGTATTGACTCATACACACCTGTATGAAGTCCTGATAATTGACAATCACTAAAAGAAGTCTCATTATTAATACTTACTACTGTCCGGTAAACTTCAGGATGAGAAAAGATAGTTTTACCGGACAGTAGTAGTCCCCCCCCCTGTATCTTCCACCCTCCCATCTTCACCCTCCCATCTCTCCCGCTCCATTTCCCCTCTGTCTATATAATATATAATAATGTGTATGTCGTATATGTCCTTGACCTCCGTCAACAACAGCAGGAAAATGCATTAAATTTGAAATTTTTTCCCGAAAACTCTTGCGTGGTTCAGAAAAAGTGCGTACCTTTGCACTCGCTTCTGAGAACAACGGTTCTCCTGAAAG
>JADYUK010000015.1 GCA_021531755.1 Hoylesella loescheii | reverse complement strand
CCTTAGCGCTATCCCCCCGAGGGCTATCCCTCCCCCATTATACACCCCTACACCATAAGAGTAAAAAAGTCAAGAAAGAAGAATGCAGACAATGATTCTCGCAGCAGGACTCGGCACGCGCCTGAAGCCCCTGACCGACATTATCCCCAAGGCTCTTGTCCCCGTTGCCGGCAAACCGTTGCTTCAACGCGTCCTCGACCGTGTGGCGTCATATCCAGAAGACCGTGTGGTAATAAACACCCACCACCACGCCTCACAGATAAAGAACTTTGTCGACATAACACGCGGCCACTGGCCCGCAGAAATACTTATATCTGACGAGACAGACTCGCTGCTCGATACAGGAGGAGGGCTGAGACGTGCCCGCCACCTGTTCTCCCCCTCAGAGCCGATACTCATACACAATGTCGACATCCTGTCCGACACACCCCTACGCACCCTCTACGCCTCAGGACACGGCCACGATGCGACGCTCCTCGTCTCACGCCGCCAGACATCACGTTATCTCATCCTCGACGACGATATGCGCCTATGGGGGTGGACGAATATCCTGACCCGTGAGATACGGTCGCCCCACAAAGAGCTCATGAGCCTCTCTGGCAGAGAGATAGCCCATGATTTCCTATCGCCAGAGACTCACACGCCGCTCCATCTCTATGCCTTCTCCGGCATCCACACATTCTCTCCGTCCCTGTTCCCCGTCATGGACACATGGCCGGAGCGTTTCCCCATCATCGACTTCTATCTGTCGGCATGCGCCACACATGATATCCGTGGCACACTGTCGGCAGACCTCCACCTCCTCGATGTAGGCAAGCTGGACACACTCGCCTCGGCCGATGCATTTGTCTCCTCCCTGTGAGCTACGCCCCCACATCCCTCCAATGATAGAGCCAGCCCCAGCTTTTTATCACGGATATCACCACCGCCACCTCCTGAGGCAGGAGTCAAGAGGAAATCCCCCCATGTTTGCCAGATCTTGTATTCCCCTCCCCCGACAGACTATAACCCATAATAAACACAAATAATGCAAAAGATCATCATCTTAGACTTCGGCAGCCAGACCACACAGCTCATCGGACGCCGTGTGCGTGAACTCGACACGTTCTGTGAGATCATGCCCTATAACAAGTATCCGGAAGATGACAGCGATGTCATAGGCGTCATCCTCTCCGGCTCCCCGTATTCGGTCTATGATCCTGAGGCGTTCAAGGTCGATCTCTCCCGCTTCGTCGGTCGTCTTCCCGTCCTTGGCATCTGCTATGGGGCTCAGTTCATGGCCTACACGAATGGCGGCAATGTCGAGCCGGCCGGTTCACGTGAGTATGGCCGCCAGAACCTTGTGACCATAAACAAGGCCAATCCCCTCTTCCAGGGATTCGACGACAACTCACAGGTATGGATGTCACACGGCGACACCATCACACGCATCCCCGACGGAGCTGAGGTCATCGCCTCCACACAGACGGTGGACAACGCAGCCTATTTTATCCCCGCAGGCACACCTGTCGCCGGCACACCCTCGGCCAAAGGCGTATGGGGCGTGCAGTTCCATCCCGAGGTGTTCCATTCTGTCCAGGGCACCCTCCTGCTTGAGAATTTCGTCGTCCGCATCTGTGGCTCGCTTCAGGACTGGAGCGCAGACTCGTTCGTCGAGACCACTGTGCGCGAGATTCGTGGGCAGGTAGGCTCAGACCGCGTCATCCTCGGCCTCTCAGGAGGTGTAGACTCCAGCGTCGCCGCCGTCCTCCTCAACAAGGCCATCGGAGACCATCTGACATGCATCTTCGTCGACCATGGCATGCTCCGCAAGAATGAGTTCCGCGATGTCATGGAGGATTACAAATGTCTCGGGCTCAATGTCATCGGAGTCGATGCCAGCCAGAAATTCTTCTCCGACCTCGCCGGTGTCTCTGACCCTGAGCAGAAGCGCAAGATTATCGGGCGCGACTTCGTCGAGGTCTTCAATGCCGAGGCAAAGAAGATTAAGGACGCTCGCTGGCTCGCCCAGGGCACCATCTACCCCGACCGCATAGAATCGCTCAATATAACAGGCAAGGTCATCAAGTCACACCATAACGTCGGCGGACTGCCAGAGGAGATGCACCTATCGCTCTGCGAGCCTCTCAAATGGCTCTTCAAGGACGAGGTGCGCCGTGTCGGGCGCTCCATGGGAATGCCAGAGCATCTCATCACACGCCACCCCTTCCCCGGCCCCGGCCTCGCTGTTCGCATACTCGGGGATATAACGCCCGACAAGGTGCGCATATTGCAAGACGCAGATGATATCTATATCCGTGGGCTGCGTGAGTACAAGACCCGCCTCTCGGGCGAGGAGGCACGCCGTGTCCTCGCCGCCGGTGTCCCTGCCGATATGCGCGACGGGGAGATAGAGGTATCACTCTACGACCAGATATGGCAGGCAGGCACTGTGCTCCTCTCCACTGTGCGCAGCGTGGGTGTCATGGGCGACGAGCGCACATACGAGCATCCTGTAGCCCTCCGCGCCGTGACATCGACTGACGCCATGACAGCCGACTGGGCCCATCTGCCATACGATTTCATGGCGAAGGTCTCCACCGATATCATAAACAAGGTGAAGGGTGTCAACCGCGTCTGCTACGACATCTCCTCCAAACCACCCTCCACAATAGAGTGGGAATGAGCATTCCCCAGCCTTCCGCCCCCCTATGGAGGGCATGACAAACAGGGGCGCCCGTGCACAATGCCTTCTCTCCCCCGTCTGGAGAGAATAGCAGGCTGCATGGGCGTCCCTGCATCGTTTCTGGCAGGCAATGAAGCGGACAGAGCAGTAAACGCACGGATAATGGCCACATTACCCCCACTGGCTTTTTCATTACAACAACAATCACAAAAAGAGTAATCAACTTACAATCTGTAAGCAAAATAACCACAAAAGGAAGAAAAGCGTCACCAAACAGATTTTTTCAGTATAAATATTTGTCTGTATCATAAATTCTCTGTATCTTTGCATCCGTTTAGAAAAAAACAAGACGAGAAGAACAAGAAGCATACAACATCAAGGTATTGGACTACATAAAAAGGTGAGGCCCGCTCTGCCTGCAGGATATCTGGAGAAAACATGACACAGAGAAGGCTGAACGGCTTTCAGGACAGGGTAAAAGGAAACAGGCGTGGGGACGACAGAACGTTTTCGTTAAGCCAGATGAGCAATGCTGAGCTTACTCGGGCATTGCCATGGCGAGACCTGACGACAAACCGAGAGCAATATCAAGCTCGCTTGAATATTGCCGAGGTGCGGAGGAAGAAGACGAAGTCAATTTTCGTTCAAGCGAGAGCAGAACATTAAGCGTGCTTAATTGTTATGCCGAGTGCAGACGAAAATCATCATCGATAAAAGGTCGGATGAAATCCAAGGACTATCACCACACGACGACACGAGAGTCCTCCCCCGAAGAAGAAAAAAAGAAGAAATGTGTCCTACACTACGATGTGAGAAAACGATATACATACATTAAACAATATACATACATTTATATATTATAGGGGAAAAGAAGATGATACATCCACTGAGAAGCTCGGTCTGCACCGAGGGCCGCCGCATGGCAGGAGCACGTGCACTATGGGTGGCGAACGGAATGAAGCGCGAGCAGTTTGGCAAACCCATCATAGCCATCGTTAACTCTTTCACACAGTTTGTTCCCGGACATACCCATCTCCACGAGATAGGACAGACTGTGAAGCGCGAGATAGAGGCTATGGGATGCTATGCCGCGGAATTCAACACCATAGCCGTTGACGACGGTATCGCCATGGGACACGACGGTATGCTCTACTCGCTCCCGTCGCGCGATGTGATAGCCGACTCGGTGGAGTATATGGTTAACGCCCACAAGGCCGACGCCATGATATGCATCTCAAACTGTGACAAAGTCACACCCGGCATGCTCATGGCAGCCATGCGCCTGAACATCCCTGCAGTCTTTGTCAGCGGAGGGCCTATGGAGGCTGGCATATACAAGGGCGAGAACGCCGACCTCATCACAGCGATGATCAAGGGCGGCGACCCTACTGTCAGCGACGAGGAGCTGGCAGAGGTGGAGAACTGTGCATGCCCGGGCTGCGGCGCATGCTCAGGAATGTTCACTGCCAACTCTATGAACTCCCTCACAGAGGCTCTCGGACTCTCCCTCCCCGGCAATGGCTCCATCCTCGCCACTCATGTAAACCGTATCCAGCTGTTCAAGGACGCTGCGAGACAGATAGTAAGGAACGCATTCGCGTATTATGAGGAGGGGGACGACTCTGTCCTGCCACGCTCGATAGCGACACGCCAGGCATTCCTCAATGCCATGACTCTCGACATAGCCATGGGAGCCTCGACAAACACTGTGCTCCATCTCCTCGCTGTAGCCCAGGAGGCAGAGGTAGACTTCACCATGCCGGATATCGACCGGCTCTCACGCAAGGTGCCATTCCTCTGCAAGCTCGCCCCCAACTGGCAGAAATACTCTATCCAGGAGGAGAACCGTGCGGGCGGTATACTCGGCATAATGGGCGAGCTGGCCAAGGGCGGTCTGCTCGACCTCTCATGCAAGCGTGTCAACGGCAGCACACTGGGCGAGGACATAGAGAGATACAGCATACTCAAAGATGAGATAGACCCTGAGGCATCACGCATATACCACTCCGCCCCTGGACGCCGATTCTCAAACGTCATGGGCTCACAGGACGCCCAATGGGAGACACTGGACACTGACCGCGAGAATGGCTGCATACGTGATATAGAGCATGCATACACGAAAGATGGCGGCATGGCGGTACTCTTCGGCAATATCGCGAGAGACGGATGCGTGGTGAAGACAGCTGGCGTGGCCCCAGAGCTATGGCACTTTGAGGGGCCTGCAGTAGTGTTCGACTCTCAGGAGGACGCTTGTGAGGGTATCCTCGGCGGTAAGGTGAAGAAGGGCGACTGTGTCGTCATAACCCACGAGGGCCCAAAAGGCGGGCCGGGAATGCAGGAGATGCTCTACCCGACATCGTACATCAAATCGATGCATATGGGCAAGGAGTGCGCCCTCATAACCGACGGACGGTTCTCGGGCGGCACATCAGGGCTGTCAATCGGGCATATATCGCCCGAGGCTGCCAGCGGAGGCGAGATAGGCAAGATAAAGGATGGGGATATAATTGTCATAGACATCCCCTCACGCTCTATCAACGTGAAGCTCACAGACGAGGAGCTCGCTGCACGCCCCATGCAGCCGCTGAAACGCACACGCGTAGTCAGCAAGGCGCTGAGAGCCTACGCCCAGTCTGTATCGTCAGCTGACAAGGGCGGTGTGAGGATTATCGAGTGAAAGGGTCTTGATAAGCGAGGGGGATATGAGGAGGCTTGCTCGCATTACCAAGGCTGTTGAACAATGGAGGGTGTGTGAGTGACAGAGAAGACACCCCCTTAACAGAAACAGAAAGAACAGAAGAAAAACAATATCCCGAAAATGGAAAAGATATCAGGTGCTGAGGCATTGATGCGCTCGCTCGAGTATCATGGAGTCGATGTCCTCTTCGGCTACCCCGGCGGCAGCATTATGCCCACATACGATGCCCTCTACGACCACAAATCGACTCTCAACCATATCCTTGTCCGTCATGAGCAGGCAGCTGTCCATGCCGCACAAGGCTACGCGCGTGTCTCAGGCAAAGTAGGCTGTGCAATCGTGACATCGGGGCCTGGCGCCACGAACACAATAACCGGTGTTGCCGACGCTATGATCGACTCGACCCCGATAGTCGTGATATGTGGTCAGGTCGGTGCCGCGATGCTGGGCACAGACGCTTTCCAGGAGGTTGATGTAGTAGGCATAACCCAGCCTATCACCAAGTGGAACTATCAGATACGCCGTGCGGAGGATATCGCATGGGCTGTATCCCGTGCCTTCTATATCGCGAGCAGCGGCCGTCCAGGGCCTGTCGTCCTCGACTTCACGAAGAACGCCCAGACGGCCATGATAGACTACGAGCCGAAAAACATTGATTTCATACGCAGCTACAACCCTGTGCCAACACCAGCAGAGGGCTCTGTAGAGAATGCCGCCCGTATGATTAACGACAGCGTGAAGCCTTTCATGCTTGTCGGGCAGGGTGTCGAGCTCGCCGATGCCCGTGATGAGCTCCTCGCCCTTTGCGAGAAAGCGCAGATACCATTCGGCACAACATTCCTCGGCCTGTCTGCCGCCCCATCCGACCATCCTCTCAATATGGGCAAGCTTGGCATGCACGGGAATCTCGCACCTAACGTGATGACAAACCAGTGTGACCTGCTGATAGCTGTCGGCATGCGCTTCGACGACCGTGTCACCGGCAACCTGAAGAACTATGCGAAACAGGCGAGAATCATCCATTTCGATATAGACCCGTCAGAGATAGACAAGAATGTCAAGGTCAACCTCGCTGTCCTCGGCGACTGCAAGCACACTCTCGCCGAGGTTACCAAGCTTGTCGATGCCGCCACACACAACTCATGGATAGAGGGTTTCAAGCCGTATGACGAGAAAGAGTACAACAAAGTCATCAAGCCCGCAGTCTATCCAGATGAGGGTCCACTGCTCATGGGCGAGGTGGTCAAGCGAGTCAGCGAGGCATCGAACAATGAGGCTGTCCTTGTCACCGATGTCGGCCAGAACCAGATGTTCGGCTGCCGATACTTCAAATTCACAAAGCCACGCTCAGTCGTTACAAGTGGAGGTTGCGGAACGATGGGATTTGCCATCCCTGCCGCCATCGGCGCCACATTCGGCGCGCCAGACCGCACAGTATGCATGTTCTGTGGCGATGGCGGCTTCCAGATGACAATACAGGAGCTTGGCACAATAATGGAGCAGCAATGCCCTGTCAAGATGATTCTCCTCAATAACAATTATCTCGGCAATGTCCGCCAGTGGCAGTATATGTTCTTCAACAAGCGCTACTCGTTCACCCCGATGTGCAATCCCGACTTCGAGAAGATAGCTGAGGGCTATGGCATACCATGCCGCACTGTTGTCGACCGCAAGGACCTTGACGACGCCATACGCGAGATGCTCGAGACCGACGGGCCATTCCTCCTGCAATGTGCAGTGCTTGAGGAAGACAATGTGCTGCCAATGACCCCTCCTGGAGGGAATGTCGACGAGATGATATTGGAGGTAGAGTAACGGGGCGAAGAGACCTGTCTCCTGCCGGGGCATCAGTCATCAACAAGCCTCCCCACGCATAGAGAGCCAGCCCCCACTGCCCCCACCCTATTGCTGGCATGGGACACGGAGAAGGGACCGGACAGGAAATCACCACGTCTCCCCCCCTGCGTGCAACAATGAACATCCATACACTGGAGCATAGCAAGAGGGAGGGGCGACTGCCGGACGTACTCCAAAAACAGACAAAAAGAGAAGACCACACACAGATGGAAACAAACAAGAATATCGGTGCCGCGGAATGTGGCGACTGCAACACATGCGGGAAATGTGACCCCCAGATGCCCGACACATCCTTTGACGAGGCAGTCCGTGCCGCTGCGTCGAGGGAGCGTAACTCATACGAGAAGAATCTCCTGCGCCAGCGCAAGGCGACATTGGAGACAGACTCAAAGAGCGACGGACAGCATGAGACATTCAAGCGCAATGCTGTCGCACGCCGGTCAAGCGCCGGACAGGAAGGCTCGCTGCTAAACCATGAGGGCCTCACACTATATACACTCATCATATACTCAGAGAACTACGCAGGTATACTGAACCAGATAACAGCCGTCTTCACACGCCGCCAGGTGAATATCGAGTCGCTGAATGTCTGCTCGTCGTCCACTCCTGGTGTCCATAAGTACACGATAACATGCTATTGCAAGCAGGAGATGGCCGAGATGCTTGTCAAGCAGATAGAGAAGAAAATCGATGTGCTCCAGGCAAACTGCTTTGTCGACGATGAAATCTTCATTCTTGAGACCTCGCTCCTCAAGCTCTCCACACCCCTTGTCCTTGCAGAACCAGAGATATCACGTATCGTCCGCCGCTATGACGCACGCATCGTAGAGGTAAACCCCACCTATACCACAGTGGAGAAGACAGGAGTGACGGACGATGTCCTCGCACATTTCAACCGTCTCAACGACCTTGGCTGCGTCCTCCAGTTTGTACGCTCTGGACGCATAGCCATAACGAAATCGTGCATAGAGCGTCTTGACCAGTACATAGCCCAACGGGAGGAGGAACGTGATGCTTAGCAAGACAGGACGCTACGAGATGTGGGCACAGCCTTTCCATTGTGACTTCCTCCACCTCCTTCAGCCAGGCCATCTTGGCAATGACATGTTGAACGCCGCCGACTACCATTCTACCGACCGTGGTTTCGGCATGAGGTATCTGAACACAGTCAACAAGACATGGGTCCTCTCCCGTCTCTGTATCGAGATGGAGAAGATGCCCATACAGTACCAGAAGTTCGTCATAGAGACATGGGTCGAGGGGGCAATGAGATACTTCACCCAACGTGACTTCCGCATCGCCGATTCCGAGACTGATGAGACCCTCGGTTACGGCCGCTCAGTATGGGCGCTCATCGACCTCACCTCACGCCAGCCCACTGACATCCTCTCAATACGCGATGGAGAGATAACGTCATGGGTAGAGAAAGACAAGGCGTGCCCCATCGCCAAGCCAGGCCGTGTGAAGGTGTCTGCCGACGCACCGCATGCCCTCACCATAGCGACACACTATTCTGATGTCGATGTCAATGGGCATATCAACAGTGTCAGATATATAGAGCATATACTCGACCTCTTCACGCTGTCACACTTCGAGAAATACCATCTCCGCCGTCTTGACATAGCCTATGTGGCAGAGAGCCATTATGGCGACACACTGCGCCTATACCGCCAGGACGAGTCTGGAGAGACCCTCGTCAGAATCACAAAGGTGGCAGCAGACCCTGACGCGGAAGAGCAGGAGGTGCTCAGATGCAGCCTCGTATGGCAGCCACGGCAGGAATGACCGCCAGAGTCTGGGGTGGAGAGTATTTCCCCCGTCCCCCAAGACACGTAGGCAAGACAGCCCCCCCGAATCCCCCTCGTGGCATAGATGCATGATAACATATATCACGAAAGGAGAAGAGGATAAAAAATTAAGGATCTATAACTAAAATACAATAAAACCCAAACAAACAGAATTATGGCAAAAATGAATTTTGGTGGCGTTATCGAAGAGGTAATGACACGTGAGGAATTCCCCCTGGAAAAAGCTCGTGAAGTACTTAAGGATGAGACAATAGCCGTCATCGGCTACGGTGTTCAGGGCCCTGGTCAGTCGCTCAATCTTCGTGACAACGGCTTCAACGTTATTGTAGGCCAGCGTCAGGGCAAGACATTCGAGAAGGCAAAGGCCGACGGATGGGTGCCTGGCGAGACCCTCTTCTCTATCGAGGAGGCAGCAGAGCGTGCCACAATAGTCATGTGCCTTCTCTCTGATGCAGCCGTCATGTCAGTATGGCCTACACTCCAGAAGTATCTCACACCGGGCAAGGCACTCTATTTCTCCCATGGATTTGCCATCACATGGTCAGACCGCACAGGCGTAGTCCCTGCAAAAGATATCGATGTCATCATGGTAGCCCCAAAAGGCTCTGGCACATCGCTCCGCACAATGTTCCTTGAGGGCCGTGGCCTTAACTCGTCATACGCTGTATACAACGACGCCACAGGGCGTGCCCTCGAGCGCACCCTCGCCCTCGGCATAGGCATCGGCTCAGGCTATATGTTCGAGACAACATTCCAGCGCGAGGCGACATCCGACCTCACTGGCGAGCGTGGCTCGCTCATGGGTGCCATACAGGGCCTTCTCCTCGCCCAGTACGAGGTGCTCCGTGAGAATGGCCACACACCATCAGAGGCATTCAATGAGACTGTCGAGGAGCTGACACAGTCGCTCATGCCGCTCTTCGCACAGAAGGGCATGGACTGGATGTACGCTAACTGCTCTACGACAGCCCAGCGTGGCGCGCTCGACTGGATGGGTCCATTCCACGATGCGTGCAAGCCTGTTGTCCAGCGTCTCTATGAGTCAGTGAAGTCTGGCAATGAAGCACAGATATCCATCGATGCAAACTCTAAGCCAGACTACCGTGTAGGGCTTGAGAAAGAGCTCAAGGCTCTCCACGAGTCAGAGATGTGGCGCACAGCAGAGGTGGTTCGACAGCTCCGTCCTGAGAACAACTGATAACTCAGAGACTGGAACAGCTCCGTCCTGAGAACAACTGACGAACGAAGCAAGAGCAGAGACCGAACTTTCTCGGGCTATGCCTTGCAAGGAGGAAGAAGACATAGTCAACTGACGAACTCAGAGACAGAAACAGCGTGGAGACAACTCCATAACACACCATCGGGCAGGAAGAGTAGAAGTAAAATACTCTCTTCCTGCCCGATATTTTTATATGCACACATGTGGGGGAGATTCTCCTTCCCCTGCCAATTGTTGTGGCTATCTCCCCCATGATCCCACAAGAAACTGTGTTCCTGGGCGGTTGTTGATGTGCAAGTTATCCGGCATGGGTATCTGGGGGTGAGGGGGACATATCGGTATAATATTCGCCGTCCCCCACCTCACGGCATGTGTGTGGTGTGTGTCTTCACGAGCTGTATAATCCTCTGCCATGCGGCATCCTTGTCCTTGAGGTCGAGCATCACGTCGGGGAGGAGGCATGTGTCGTCGACGTGCTCTTTGTCAGGGCGTGCGAAGAACTTTGAGCACACTGTGCCCACAACACCGGTATTAGGAAGCCGGAAGGGTATGACCTCCCCATAATGCGAGGGTGAGTATGTCGATTTCTCCCCGACTATCATGCCTATGTGGTTATCTCGTGCAAGAGTCATCAGTATCCCCGCGCTGCTGTATGTCCTCTCTCCCTGTACGAAGATGACCATGCCCTGATATACCTCTGGTTGCACGAAGCTGGGGCTTACCTTGCCTGCTGGCATGGGATAGAGCTCGTCTATGTGTCCGGCATCCTCCCAACTTTTCTTGGCTATCCCCACACGAGGATTGTAGGCGGCCATGATACGCGAGAATCTAAGGTGGCTGGACATACTCCTGATTTCAGAGAGCGGCCGGAGGTGTATGAGGAGCTCATCACAGAGCATGCTGCTCCCACCGTTGTTATACTGGGCGTCAACGACGAGGGCCTTTATCCCCCCGGCTTTCATCTTCGCGAACATCTCGTCGAGCATCGTGTCCCATCTCGGGAGTGTGTCGGTGTGTGCTGTGCGTGCGTCGACACACTGGTTGAACTGCAGGTAGCAGAGCGAGTGCTCTGGCACTATGACATACCGGAACGGGACATCGCTCCTGTCCATAAATG
The DNA here is from genome assembly GCA_021531755.1 of Hoylesella loescheii. GTDB lineage: Bacteria > Bacteroidota > Bacteroidia > Bacteroidales > Bacteroidaceae > Prevotella. The sequence continues at coordinate 64,293 of JADYUK010000015.1, read as the reverse complement.
CCGCTCGGGTGGAGGTGTCAGCGTGTCTCAGGGCTTCGTCTTGAGCCGCCGCGTTCTTCTTTCTGCTTAGCCTTGCGAGGTCAATGACATCGGTGTGCTTGTCGTGCAGCGGGCCAAGGGTCTTGACGAGCAGCCCTACAAAGACAGAGTCATTACTGCAGTCTCCACAGGCTTTGAGCAGATTGTCCTGAAGACGGAAGAGGGAGTCGCGTCGCTCAGGCTTTATATAATAAGGATGTGTGTCGGCTATGACGTCGACAAACAGCATCGCGTCACGCTGATACTTGTTCCCGTTGACATAGGTTTTGTTGTCGAGGAAAAGGGAGTCGCTGACGACTTTCACCTTGCTCAGGTCCTGTGCCGCCATTGTGGTGAGGCAGGCCATAGAGCAGACTGTCATAAAAATCTTCTTCATCATATTCTTTCTGTTTTATACTGGCTGTAAAGGGGTCAGGAATACATTCATCGCTCTCCCCATGTCCGCCCGCCATAGCATAAAAGGGGGGGGGATGTGTAAGCCTGACTCTCCCATCTGCATGCAAAGATAATGAATCCGTCTGATACGGGCAACACTTCTGTGACAGACGATAGCAGAAATGGGATGAATGGCAGGTAAATGTTACAAATGGTCTGATGTATGTGACGTATGTCCACTTCGCTGCCACCTGTGTGATGAAAAAAAAAGAAGAATCAAAAGAGAACAGTCTGCTGATGGTATTCCCATCCCTATCCCCGACCACTGTCTGCACGGCATTGCTGACCCGCTCCGTCAACCGGAGCAAGTTGCAGACACCGCAGACGCAGGATGCACAGAGGGCTCATCGGGGAGCCGTCGGGGGAGTGGTCATCGGGGGTGGTCATCTGGCTATGACCTTTCTTGCCGAGCCGTCGGGTAGTCTCTCTATCACGAGTCCCCTCGCAGAGCTGCCAGCCTTGCATCCTGTCACAGTGTAACGGCTGTTGTGGGGTGCCGCTGATGGCATTATGGTGCTTTCGTGCTCCTGGATGCCTGTCGTGTTGAGGAAATTGTCGTCAAGGAAACTGAGGCGTCTCTTTATCCATGACCTCAGATTGTCAATCTCCTCAGAGAAATCGCTTATTGTTGTATAGCTGGGCCATATCCTCTTGCCGTAAGTCTTCCATGCCTCCTCGTTACGGTCAGTCGCTCCACAAGTTGTAAGCTCGGCCACGAGATTGTCTATGACGGCGTTTATATTGTTGTCAGAGAAGCTGCCATGCCTGTACTCTGTCCACCTCTGCCGTGCGTCGCTGATGAATGCGGGGTCAGCAAGCAGCTTGTCCCACCAGAATGGGATGACATTGGGGCTGGTGAGATTACGCCTGTTATAGTCATACTGCCAGATGTTCACATTGTCTCCATAGAACGAGTCATTGCCGTATGCGATATTGAAATCCCACAATGTTGTCTGCCAGCGGTGGTCCAGACCCTCTTTCCGGGCACGCGTCTCGCTGTATTTATACATATGTGTGCTGAGCCTGTAGCCATCAATGTTCAGCGTGAACTCTGTCGTGAGGAAATAATCGACGAATGATATCGGGTTGATATATTTCCTGTACCCCTCGACGGGGTCGGTATAATTGCTCTTTGTGAACGATGTCTCCATCTCATATATAGCGTTGTCTATGCTCTGCCTTACCTCCTCAGGCATCTCCTTGAGGTCGTCAGGGTCCGGGCTCTTGTATTGGTACACTATCTTGCGCTTATAGTCGTCCAAGCCCAAGATGTTCTTCGGGCGGTATGGCGATGTGTAGTATATCTCCTCGTCGTCCCTGTCTTTCTCGACATGGAAATCCCCTGTCAGGTCTCCATCGTCCTCGCCTGGGTCGTTAAGGTTCAGCCTGTACTTCCCTTTGCCCGGCCTCTCTGTGAGAATATACACGCCATAGTAGACACCATTAAGTATGACCTCGCAGAATCTTGAGTGTGGAGTGTAGCCGAAATATGGCCGGGCGAGCTCGAATGTCAGCACGTCGCGTATCATCGACTTGTCCGCGAATGGAGCCAGCAAGGCCCAGTCGTTGTCCTTGCCCATACCGAGTAGGGAGACTTTTTGTTTCTTCCCTCCTTCCTCGATGGTCTGCTCGAGAGTCTTGAAGCCGTATGGCTTCTTGTCTGATTTCTCGAAGGAGGAGTTGCCACGATATTTCAGTCCGATATAGCCCTCATAGTCGACCCTCTGGTCAGGATAGGCTATAGTGTCCCCATGATTGAGACATCCTGTCCCATTATCCACAATCTTCATTCTCGCTGTTATCCTATCCTCTCTCGAGATACCCGACCCCAATGTGTTGATAAAGACAATGGGGAGATTGGTCTCCTCGACCTTGATATTCCTGTTGTTTGTAGGAGGATAGAGTTCGTCTATACTGACACCTTGAGCTGACGAGGCCACAGCTGATAATGACAGCAGGGCAAAAAAGAGAAATCTGTTCATATAATTTTTTTTTGGTGTGTAGGCAAGGGGAATAGAATCAAGCGGGGAGGGTCTCTGCACAATGAGGTAGAGAAGAATCCGGGGGCCAATATCGCGGTTTCACACGGTGATATACTCTTCACACGGATTATCGCGGTTCATCACGGAGTTTTTCCTGTCACGAGACTTATCCTTTGACCCTCTGACCATGGAATATTTCATCACGAGACTTGTCTTTAGACCCTCTGGCCAACGGGAGGCGATGAGGATACGGGGGTATGCAGGCCTCAGACTATCCTTTGCAAAGATAAACAAAAACCACTGATTATGCAAAATAGTTCAGGGATTTCTGTAATATTGGAAAGTAAAAGTGACGTAACATAACATCTTCTTGAGAAAACACCGGGGCTGAGAAATGAAAGAGGGATGTACCAGGAAAATCAAAGTTGACTATCGGCACACCCCTATAAAGGAAAACAAAAATCCTGTCACCCAGGTCTTTTACTTGAATATTCTTTGTACGAAATGGTAAAGGCTCTCACGCCACACAGGCCATGTATGTCCTCCTGGAGTCTCGAGATATGTGTATCTGATGCCCATCTCATCGAAACGCTCACGCATAGCCTTGCAGTTCTCGTATGCGATATCCTCCTTGCCTCCCATGGTGATGAAGAATTCGCGGAACTGCTTGTTGTAATAGTCAGGACGCTCCTTCAGCTTAGCATAATACTGCTCTCCTGAGCTGTTGGCCATGAAAGGCTGTGGATTCTTGAACCATCCGCTGCTGAAGACACCTATATAACGGAACAACCCGGGATGCATGATGGATGTGTTCAGAGTCTGTATGCCTCCCATCGACAGCCCTGCCAGTGCCCGTCCGTCGGCTGTGGTGAGTGTGCGGTAGCGGTTCTCAACGAGAGGGATGCCGTCGGTGATAAGCTCAGCGGCGAAATCCTGTGAGTTGCCGTCCATCATGGCTACTATCATCTGTTCAGCCTTGCCCTCGGCAATAAGGTTATCGAGAATTATATCTGTCAAGCCCTGGTTGCTCCACCCACGCTCATCCTCGCCTCCGCCATGCTGCAGGTAGAGCACAGGATAACACTTGCCGCTTGTGGCATAGCCGGCAGGAGTATACACATAGATGTTTTTCCACTGTCCGGTGACCTTTGACTGATATCTTACACGGCTCACCTCGCCATGTTTCACCTCGGCCTTCAGCTTGTAGCGCTCAGCCTTCTCTGCCGGATAAGGTATCTCCACACCACTGGTCATCATGCTGCATCCATAGAACGACTCGCTTGCGGGATCGGCCACTCTGACGCCGTCAACAACAAGGAAATAATAATGGAATCCTTCTGTCTGAGGCTCGGTAGTGCATGTCCACACTCCGTCGGCACCTTTCGCCATATCGTAGAGTCTGCCAAGGTCTATCTGCACCTTCTGGGCTGTGGGGGCTTTCACTCTGAACTCCACTCTACCGTCTTGCAAAACCCGGGGATACTCATTGTTGCGGATGTTCAATGCCGACGGTTGCGGTAGTTTTGTCTCCGCCATACCAGCCTGGCGCTGGAAGAAGTTCACCATACTCTGGAAAGTATTGGCATTGAATGTCACAGGACCATGGTTGCCGTTTGGCACAGTGATGAAGTCTTCAAGACGGAGGGCATCCTTCAGTGACTTGGCTAAATACTCACTCTGGCAATATGGCACAACGGGGTCGGTATCACCATGGATGACGAGGAACATTGGGTCTTTCTTGTCGATATACGACATGGGGTTCATGGCACGCACCATATCGGGATTCTCCGCCGGGGGACATCCGAGGAGAACGGCCTCTGGCGATTTAGCGTCCTTATATGTCTCGCAACGCTCCATGCGGCTCATGTCGATGGGGCCGAACCAGTCTACCACGGCGTCTACGCGGCTGCTCTCCTTGGTGTGTTGTCCGAGGTTCCCCTCTATATCCACCTTCACTTTCCCAAACCTACGAGTCTTCACACCGTTGGTGGTTCCTGCCAGTGAAGAGAGATGCCCACCGGATGAATAGCCTGTTATACCAATGAACGATGTGTCGAGACCGTACTTCGGGCCATTGCCACGCACATAGCGTATGGCAGCCTTCACATCCTGTATCTGTGCTGGGAACCGCGCCTCGGTGCTGGCGCGGTGGTTGATGCTCACCACTGCAAAACCCGCGTCGAGCAGTTGTTGGCCGTATGCCTTGAAGGCATCAGTCTTAGAGTTGTTGCTGAACCATGCACTGCCATATATCAACACCACGACCTTGTGTGTCGGTTGTCCGTCGTCTGGAGTGTATATGTCGAGTTTATGACCTGTCTGCCCGTCTCCAACATAGTCAATGTCTGACCATCTCTTCTGGGCAGAGATGGAGTTTGACAGCGTCAGAGCTATCAGTATCAGGATTATGTTTCTTGTTCTCATAAGTCTACTTTCATTTATTATTGGTTTCTCTTGTTTTCGTGTTTGGCTCATCCTGTTAGGTCACGCCACATTAGTCTATTTTCAGAAAAGATGTCTGCGTCTCGCCCTTATTGTCATATATTGCTTGTCCTGCCCTACCCTTCTGGACTATAATGTAGCCGAGGGGAAGGACAGGACAATATGTATTCAGGAATCACTTGAACAGCAGAGGCGCCATTTCTCTCAGAGAGCGGCGCCATGTCAGGAACTCATGCGCTGTTCCCTCTGAGACATAGCTATGGGCATTGACGCCAGCAGCCCGGAGCGCCTCGGCAGCCTTCCTTACGGCATCAGGATTCTCTTTGCTGCCACAGCTCATGAAGACCATTCTCACCTGGTCCTTCGTCTTGATATCCTCTGGCTGGTAGAGGCCTCCTGACAGGAGTCCGTAATATCCGAATGTCTCTGGATAGGCCAGCGTACACATCTTTGTCTCCATTCCTCCCATTGACAACCCTGCCATGGCACGGTAGCGTCGCTCTGCCTTTGTCTTGAAGTGTGAGTCGATATAGGGTATAAGGTCGTTGACCATCACACGCTGGAACTCTGTCCAGTCGAACTCATGCATATGTCCCCAACGGCACTCGTTGGTCATTCCGTATGCACACACGATGATGAATGGCTGGCATTTTCCCTCATCAATAAGGTTGTCCATGATGAGGTTGGCTCGTCCCTGATTCATCCATGCTGTCTCGTCCTCACCCCATCCATGCTGCAGATACAGGACCGGGAATCTCTTTATGCCGTCATACTGAGGAGGCAGGTAGACAAATGCACGTGGCCCGCACTCCGTCCAGTGGCTCATGTTTTTTGGAGTGTTCTTTGACGGGAACAGCACCTGTACCACCTGTCCGTGTGGCACATCTTTCTGAGCGAAGAAGTCCTCATCGTCACAAGGAATCTCTATACCGCTCTCCCACCGTACCGAGCCATAGTAGTTTTTCGCTCCGGGATCGTTCACCACACCGCCGTCTATAGTCAGGTGGTAGTAATGGAATCCGGGATCCATGGGGCCGTCGGTAGTACCTGTCCATACGCCATCCTTGTCCTTGTGGAGCACCGTACCGCCAGTACCGCCAAGACCGAGGCTTACAATAACAGACTTGGCATCAGGAGCTACAACGCGGAATCGGGCATAGCCTTGGGAGTTGACCATGGGGTACTGCTGTCCGGGCTGGTTCAATGTCGACGGGCGGAAGTCTTCCGTCACCACGGCATTGTCAAGAGCCGGATTGAAATCTCTCAGGGCATAATATACCTTCTTGTATTTAAGGTCAGCGTCAATTGTCAGCGGATAGTTGTTTACACCTATCCATGAGTCGGCGTCGGAGAGGTTCCAGAATGTCACATTGGTTATGACATCCTTATTGCGACGCATGACACGGAAGAGACTCTCATACTGAGCCTGATGCAATGTCTTGATATACTCGGGCACTGCGCCCTCCTTGCCACGGCTGAAAATCAGCTGTCCACCCATCTCCTCGTTAGTGCGCAAGTCAAGCTCTGTGATGTGTATCTCGCTTACTATCTCTGAATATTTCTTTATCGCCGCCTCGAAGTCGTCCATCGACGGGCCGTATATATTATAGTGTCCCTGCATGCCTATACCATGTATGGGCACTCCGTTGTCCTTCATCTTCTTCACCATATTGTATATACGGTCGCGCTTGGCAGGGTCTGCAGCGTTATAGTCGTTGTAGAACAGCTTTGCGTCAGGGTCAGCCTCATGCGCCCATTCGAAGACTTTGGCTATAAACTCCTCTCCACAGAGGTCCATATGTTTTGTCTTGCGGTATGGGCTTGGCTCCTCTTTCATCCAGGGCATGCGCCGTCCGTTCCCGTCGGCGATGGCCTCATTAAGCACATCCCACGCATACACAACATCCTTATATCTGCCTACGACTGTCAATATATGCTCGCGCAGGCGTTTGTAGAAGACCTCTTTCTTGACAGGCTTCCCCTTCTTGTCGGTGAACATCCAGTCGGCGAACTGTGAGTGCCAGCAGAGACAGTGTCCGCGCATCTTCACACCGTTCTTACGGCACCAGTTGGCGATGCTGTCTGCTCCCCCAAAATTCCATACGCCCTCCTTCGGGTGTATCTCCCCTGGCTTCATGGCGTTCTCGGCCGTCACGCTGTTGAAGTTTTTCTTCACGATAGCCATCTGCTCGGCAGAGGCTACGTTGCGAGTGTTTAGCGCCACTCCTACAGAGAAGTAGCCCTTATACGTGTCCTTGTAGCCTGTCATGTTGTCAACAGGCATCCGGTTCAGCGGCTGTGCGTTGAGTGTCAATGTCGCGAGAGACAACGCCACAGCAGATAACATTTTGATTTTTTTCAGGTTAGTCAGTTTCATATAAGCGAATATATAGATGATTGATGTATCGTACTCCATGTTCAAACGTGATTCACGTGCCCCACAATGAATCATGATGTCGCAAAGTTAGTCAAAATATCACATACGAACCCATACTTATGTTACAAAAACTTCACGTTTTGTTTCATCACACATGTTTTTCTCATGCCACACCGGCCTTATACCTGCCAGGCATGAGTATCATATCCATATTGGCTGTCATACATACACAGAGGTGTGATGCCAAGTATTTTCCCATGCCAGCAAATGTCTTTCTCACCCATAGGCATGGAGGTGGCTTGTATACGCCGCCCCCCAGAATCATAGCTCGTCTATTGCGCCCGCACCTCTCTCCATGATGGCAGCAGCGAGCCCGTCGGCTGTCTGGATTATTGTCACGAGCGGATAGAGTGTCCGCGACGCGTCATAGTTGCGCTGTTCCTCATAGCTGTTCATATTCACTCCCCATGCTCCCATGTGCCATCTTATCGCGAGCATCTCGTCGTCGTTCATCTCCAGTCCGCTGCACAATACGAGGACAAGCGACTTCTCGCCGTGGCCCATAGGGAAGTTCTTGAATGTCATCCTGTATCCCTCACTATCTTCCCAGTCGCCAAGCTTTGTCTTGCGCCGCCTCGTAGTGCGCATGTACATATCCGCCTTACAGACATCATGCAGAAGGCTGGCAATGATGATGCTCTCGCGCTTCACCTCTGTCTCGAGCGACGGCTCCACCTTCTTCATTCCCTCCCAGACAGCCAAGGCAGCCCTGCACGTGTTGAGCGAATGCTCTACGAGTCCGCCCTCTGTATTGAGGTGGTGGGAGGCTGACGCCGGAGCCTCGAAGAATCCCATATGCTCGAGGTCCTCTATCAGATCCTCTACTCCATTGCGCCCTGTCGACCGTAACAGCTCTATGAATCTCTCCTTATTGGTCATGTTGTCCTTTTCCATATGTTTTTCTGAATATCATTAGTGTCAATAATATTTGGTCTACAAATTTAGTCATTATCATTCAGACGAGCAAATTTTTCTCCTGCCTTCATCTGTATTTTTGCCAAATAATGATTACTTCCCCCTCATGCTTGTGTCATCCCTACATATGATTAGGCTGAGAATCATGGAGACAACGATTCACACAGATGTCCACGGATGAGCCACGGTTTTCTCTTTTCAGACAAAAAAGCTCGTATCAAAATCATCCGTGACCTGTCCGTGATAATCCGTGTGAAACTTAATCTCAGATTGAGGGACACTACTGAGAATCATGGGGACAACTCTTCACACAGATGTCCACGGATGAGCCACGGATTTTTTTATCACGAGACTTATCTTTGGACCCACTGACCAACGGGAGGTAATTATCAATTATAGAATTCACTTTTCACACGGTTGTTCACGGATTCCTTCAGCCACTCGCTGTCTATGCTGTTCAGCTCGTAAGTGGCTAATACTATGGCACGTTCTTATCTCCTTATGCCATAGTTCGCAAACGTTTTGTCTATACTTTTCTACACAACTATCTTAATTTATGAGTACCTGTCGGGCAGGAATGCGTCCCAGCCTCTAACATCATATATGGTCTCTATCGGCTGCTGAGAGTAGAGCCAGTTGCCGCTATGGTCTGTGTCATGGACTATTATGCCGCCTTGCAGATGCTTCGAGACATTTTCCTCATTTTGCATATAGGCAAGGAGAGCATTGTGCTTCTGTGGGGCTTCCGAGTCGCTGTTTTCTGTTTTTGTATCGAATAGGAATATCTGTCCGTTCTTCATACGGATGACAAAATCGACATAGAAGAGTGCTTTCTTGCCTTGACTGTTGGTGTATTCTATGGCGTAGTGTTCGCGTCCCTTGTCTCCGTTCTTATACCACCAGTCGATTGATTCTCTGTTTGATTCAAGGAAGGCGGCAAACTCACGCTCTGGAGTTGATGCTGTACGCAGTTCGACGAAGGGGAGTAGGGCGTGGTCTTTCACAGTGTCCTTTATCACGTGATTCTCCTCGGTATATATCCTGTCCTCGGGCACTTCCCATCCATAGGCCTCGAAACTACGTTCATTCGCTTCCTTCTTTCTTTGTTCAAGAATCTTTGAATATCTAGCGAGAGCCTTCGACACTATCTCTGCAAACTTCGGGCGGTTCTCGTGGTATAGCACAACCTTTTTTGCTTCCGTCTCAAACAGTTCGAAGAGGTTTTCCATTGCCTCAAGCAGATAGTTGGCAAGCACCCCTGTGCTGTGGGCTTTCTCATACCCACTGAGCATCTTTCGGCACCAGTCGATATACACTCGGTCCACCTCGCCTGCCGTACGCGTGAACTTGGCGCGTTCGCCCGTCTCTATCGTGGTGTTCATGTCGTTCTGGAAGAATATGTCGGCTGGAATTTCTATATTCACATTCCTCACGTTCAGTCTGATTCTGAGCCGTTCTGCAGCCTGTCTGTTCTTCACGACAGGCGATTGCAGGTCGGGTTCGTCACGTTTGCTGGGCTCGTCCCCGTCATCAGTTAGAAAGGGCAAAGGGAGTTCTGACGTCAAAAGCCACAAATCCTCGAACGTCTTTGTCAGCACCCTGCGGAAGTCAGGGCCAAGACGGTTACGGTCAGCACTGCGCCGCACCTCATAATAGCTCACCAACTGCACGTTTTCAAGATTCTCCCGCCTCACAGCCTGAAGCACACCCTTGTGCAGATAATCCATATCGTCGGCCACTATCTGTATCTTATCCTTGCTGATGTCTGTATATACATAACCCTTGTTGAGCAGGGGATTATGGTAAAACCTCTGTTCGGGCATACGCAGTATTCGTCCTACTGTCTGCACAGTGAATGTGTCGCTTGTCAGTTTGCGGAATATCAGCAATACGGCGGCCCTCGGGCAGTCCCATCCCAAGGCTATCGCCTGCTTGAAGAGCAACACCTCGGTGATATTGTCATTACGCTCGATGTCTTCGAGATTGGTCTTCTGCTTTGAGAGCCATACGGCAAGCCGATGGTTGTCGGTGTTGATGCCTCGCATCACGTCAAGATACTGCACCACCTGTTCCATAATCTTCGTGTCGTCGGCAGTCATTGCGTCCGTCTTGTCGTTGGGCAGCTGTATGAGCAACAGAGGGTTTATGTTCACGCCTTCTTTCCTGTATGCCTCCGCTATCTGTCTGCGTTTCTCCAATGCCTTGTTGATGAGATGCTCGTTGAGAGCGATGTCGTTGGCATATCCGCTTGTCACATCAGGATTGAGCAACACACCCTCTTTTATCATCTCTTCGCGGATAACCTCCTGTCGGTCGACGTTAACCAAATACTCCGGCGCTGTCTTCGGCGTAGCTGATATCCTTATCTCCACCTTGGCATTTATTCTCTCCAACACAGCCTTCGATTTGTCAGCAGTTTTAGTCCAGAATAGATGTTCCTCGTCGATAACCACGATGATGGGGATATTCTCCTCGCGAGTTTTCGCTGCTATGTCGTATAGCGAGAGGCCTTGCTCGTTGTCCCTTACTATCAGGTTGTTCTTGCTGTTGATGCTCTCCCAGTTTACGAAGAGCACCTCACTCTGATGAATGATACCGTCCGACTGGTCGAGTTCGTCGAACATCACCGGTTTCAGCAACTTAGTCTCCGTGAAGAAGTTCTTCATTTTGAAATAGCTCTGTTGATGCAGCTTGTTTGGTGCAATCCAGATGAACGCCACCTGCTGGAACGGCAAGTCGCTACGGCTCTGCAGTTCCTCGGTGAGAGTGGCGAGCATCTCGCTTGCCATCACCGTCTTTCCCGCTCCCGTAGGAGCCTTCAGCACCACTTGTCGCCTGTTGCCATTTAGTCCCAGTAGATTGACAGCAGTGTCCACCAACTGCTTCACGGCCTTCTCTTGATATTTCAGTTGCTTCATACTCTATTCAAAATAAAAGTCAATACTCTGTTGCTCTGGTGATGCCAACACTGTAGATGTCTCGTCCGCCTCTACCTCAAGCAGCGGTTTGTCAATTCTCTTCGGCAGCACACGCCTGTAAGCATCGTATATCGCTGCAGGCAGAGCCACAAGCAGCACCTTGTCCTGCACCTCATAGAAGTTATCGTCGAAGGCATATCTGTCAGGCGAGAAGATGTATATTTTCAGTCTTTGCCCTCCAAAGTCGAGCGTCTTAATTTCCTCAGCTATTTGGTCGGCGAGTTCCTCGCAGAAGATTATCAGCATCCTTTTGTCACCCTTCTCGAAATATCTGATAGTCTTCGGATTGGTTCTGTATCTTCCGAACCTTTTGCTTTCCTCATACAGGTCTTCCTTGATACAAAGCAGTTCCGTAGCGGCAGCCATCAGTGCCCTCATGTTTCTCGGGCTTTTCTCTCTTGGCAGGAGTTCTGTTTTGTAGTATCTCAGCGAGTTATTCTTCAATCCCTCCACTTGCTCGCCTTTAGGAGTGGTATAGCCGTTGATAACGCGCTTGTTTCTTTCGTATGTCACATCCTCACAAATATTATTCTCGTTATTCGTCACAAGAATACATCGGCGATGACCGCCATCCTCGGAGTTCAGCTGCATAGTGGCATCCATACTAGTACCAGAACCAGCAAAAAAATCCAATATACAAATATTACGCGATTTATTTGAAAAGCGCAATAATTTCATAAGTAGTTCACAAGGTTTAGCAAAAGAAAAATTTATACCTAATTCACCAATTCTATTTGTACCTAAAGAATTAATACAATTATCAATATAGTTTGGTGGAACCTTACCTTTCTCTTCTGCATCTTTTTGATATCGTTTCGTATAAACATTCCAAAAAGATGGCTCTCCATATTCATTTATCAATGTCGATTTTTTCACCTTCTTGAAAACTAATAGGTCTTTTTGCTTTAAATAACTATCCCATGACCAACGCCAGCATTTATCATTATTATCTTGTGGTTTTACATAAGCTCCATCGCGAATTTCGTCTGGAAATACATTTCCAGGCGGAATAATATAAGTTTTGTCAGGACATTCTATATAATACCTCTGATTTGGTCTTGAATCTAATGAACCTTGATACAAAGATTTTGTACATTCATATAATTCACCTGCTCGTTCTCCTTCCTTTTCTATATGAGGGAAATCAGATGTATTAGGAGCATAAAATCTACATACTTTTTCTTTATATTTGGCGAAAACTAAAACATAATCAATAGCAGGAGAGAAATGTGTACCCTTACCATTGCCTTTTTTTTGGACTCTTGAAATCACTGATATCTGATTGTGCTCTCCAAAAATATTGTTACACAACGAAACAGATTGAGCAATTTCGTCACTTCCTATTGACATAAATAAAATACCATCATCTTTCAGTAACTTCTTTGCTATCCTCAGTCGCTTGCTCATAAATGATAGCCATTTGCTATGGCGATAACCATCCTCGGAGTCAACGAATGAGTCATTGTATATAAAATCCTTGTTGCCTGTGTTATACGGCGGGTCGATATATATCACGTCAATCTTACCCTCATGCGTATAGCTGAGAGCCGTGAGGGCTTCGAGGTTGTCGCCTTCGATTAGGATATGGTTTGGGGCATCGGGAGAGTCGGAGAGAATGGCTCGGCTCTTCACTTCCTTGAACACAGGCAGACGGTCGCGAAGACGCTCCTCAACATCCTCAGGCTTGTTTTCCCATACAAGACCATATTTCTTCTCTTTATTCAGCAGTTCGAGCAATGCCGACTTCTCTTCGCTAGTTAGTCCTTCAATTGTCAATATCTTTTGTTTCAAGGCAGCCTTGTCCATAGCAACAAACATAATAATAAGTGGCCAAAGCTCCCGACGACCAGAAGTTATTTCATAGACTATAGAAAAGTCTGCGCAGCAGCAGACAAAAGGGACATGGATACAAAAAGAGTGGAGCTTGCACCATTGCGCCCGTTCCACTCGTTGAGGCTCTGGACAGCCCATCTCGTCAGAACGAGCAGTGCAAAGCCCCACCTTTATGATATAATACACCCTTCCAAGCATCCTGACAACAGGACACAATGCCTGCCGTCAAGATACAATAAGGGCATGAGTTGTATTCATACCATATATGGGGCGTTGACTACTCAACTCTGCTTTTGACGAGATGATGAAATTGTCCAGATTTCAACGAGTCAAAACACAAAGCGTATAGTTAACGCCTTTTTTATCCACGATGTAAGGTCTGACAGTATGGCTGTCAGAGTTTTATAGTATTGTCTGCCGTGTCACTTTGAGCATCACGTCAGGCTAACTAAAGGCAAAGATAATAACAATGGGCGAGAATGGCAAAAAAAGCCAATAACGTTTTTACTTTTTTAATATTTCTACATTGCTGGGGGACAAACTACTTGATGGGCATACACCCAAGCGATACGAGTGATACTGGGGGAGGCATCAGCCACCGCAAACAGTCTTACCCTCACACAACTCTTCACACGGATGTCCACGGATTATTCACGGCTTTCTCTTTTCTGACATGAAAACGCTCGTAGCAAATCCATCCGTAACCCGTCCGTGATAATCCGTGTGATAGATAATCTCAGCGTAAGGGACACTGCTGCGGATTATCATGACCATTTACTTGACCAGCATCTTCTTCCATTTACGTCCTGTACGGCTGTTCTTGCCGCCCACGATGTTTATGCCTCTTTGTGGCGTGCTGAGTCTCTGGCCATTGATGTTGTAGACAAGGGTGGCGGTCTCTTCCTCCTGATATCCAGTCTCCTCTATAACTGTGGTGCCACCTGTCACGGCCACGCCGAAAGGCTGGGAGAATACAGTCTCCCCGTCGTTCACGGTGACTGTCACGGAGACTATGCGGCCGGCAGACTCATAATAGTATAAGGCCTCACGGGGGTATGACACTTTTTTCTGTGCAGCCGTTTGCGGTGGGTTTTTCTCATGCAGAGAGCATTTGCGGGTGAACAGACAAGAGGATACGGCCATATCCTGGGGCTGACAAGCGGGATATGCACATAAGAGATACTGAATGAGCGCATCATACAGTGCGTTCCCAGCCAGGAACAGTATGGAACCAGCTCTCATACAGTACATATGACATCCTGTTTTTCATGTCTTTTCTGGCCAAACGACGGAGGCTCTGCCACACGCAAACACCCAAGAACCTGTATATCTGGAATTTAGAACAAAGTCTCATATTTTGCGAAAATAAAGCCATAGTCCACTCTCATGATTTACAAGCCAAGGATTTCGCAGTGAGGGACATGAGGAAAGTGTAAGCTGTGGGGGCGACATCTATGGGTATGATACAAGGATATCGAGAGAGACAGGTCTTCGTAGAGAGAGACCAGCACAGCTCTGTTAGTAGACAACCTAAAGGGGCTATCCATATTTGACTATTGATACACAAAAACACACATTACTGTCCGCTAAACCATAACCCACATAGCCGAGCCCCTTACATTCAGGGAGAGTGGAGGAAGCTGGGTGAGTTATGGTTTTACGGAGGGTGATGTGTGTTATCTAATGTGATAATATTCTATTCTGTTGAAAGGATGAACGAATAATGATGTGGCTTATTGCCGTCGATGGTATATTCGGGCAGCGTGCGTTTGCCCCAGGTGTCGGCACCACCAACACCATGGATATCCGCGTCTATATTGAGATTGACAAACTCGCCTCTGCACAACTCATGGGGATGCTTGACACCGAGGTCCTCCTCTCCATAATCCCACACACGTACGCATAGGGGCTGGCAGCCCTTGACGCACAGCCTATGGTCGGGAGAGAAGATGTTGACCCACCTGACATCGCAGCGGTTGCCATTGTCCTGAGGACGCACATAATCAACCTGATTATCACTGAGAGACATCCTATAGACAGAGATGTCATAACCACTCTTCCGGTCGGGATAATTCTCCCATGGGCCTCGTCCATAATATTCTATCGAGGCGAAATCGGCAGGCAGACGCATCCTCATTCCGAACTTAGGTATCAGCGGGATGTCGGGCGCCGTAGGGCGATAGTCGGCTTCGACCTTTATATCTCCGGCAGCGTTGATGCTGTAAGTCAAGTCATATTCGGCACCTACAGGCAATGAGAACGTCGCCTTTACGGTAGTTATGCCTTTAGACGAAGCGACATCGATAGATTTCAACTGTCTGTCTTCACCTGCCTTCTCCCATGGAGCCACACGCTTGGCAAAGCCTGCCGCACGCTGGTTGTCGTTCTCGGGTTTCCAGAAATATGGTTCCAACGGGGTTTTGAGCAAGTTCTTTCCCTTGATGTTAATCTCTGTGAGAGCGCCATTGAAATCAATCACGATACTTCCCTTCTCGGTCGTTACGACATAACCACGCGTCTTGTCCTTTTTCACCTTTGGCGCTTTGTGCAAAGGTGTGAGTGTCGATGGATAACGGTAAGGCGCAAGAATAAATTGCTCTGATGCCACCACAAAGCCTCTCTTTGCCCATGGTGTGTCGTCCTTAAGCATAGCTTTCACTATTATGGTCTTCTCGCCCGCCACCACGGTGGTGTCTGTGGCATAGTCGAAATCGTCCACATCAACTGTCGGGTCCATGCTCCGCTTTACTATCTTACCATCATTCATAGAGAAATGGATGGGCTGGTAGATATGTTTCACTTCATAATAGTGAGGGTGAGGCTTGCGGTCGGAACCTACGAGTCCGTTGATGCAGAAATTGCCATCGTTGGGCATATCGCCGAAGTCACCGCCGTATGCCCAGAACTCGTCGTCATGAAGTTGGAGGCTGCTTGACAAGCGCATCTTGCTGCCGTCCTTAGGTTTGGCAAGTCCTTGGTCCACCCAGTCCCAGATGGCTGCTCCAGCTATCGATGAGTCGGCATAGATAACATCCCAGTATTCCTTGAAGTTGCCCATCGAGTTGCCCATGGCATGGGCATACTCACGTGCGATATACGGTTTGTCTGTCACCCTTACCGCGTTCTCCTTCATCATCTTTGGTGTGGGATAGCCCTCGTCGTAGAGAGAGGAATAACGGGGATGGCAGTCGTAGAATGGCAGGAACGACGAGTCGAAACTCTTCACCTTGTCATACATCGCCTGGATGTTCGGCCCTATGCCTCCCTCGTTGCCAAGGCTCCAGAGTATGACAGACGGATGGTTCTTGTCGCGCTCCACGAGCGATGCCGCCCTGTCCACATGAGCATCTTTCCATGCGGGGTCCTCACCCATATCCTTGTTGGCATATCCGTAGCCATGGCTCTCTTGGTTTGCCTCGTCCATGACATACATGCCATAACGGTCGCAGAGCTCATAGAGATACTCGCGGTCGGGGTAGTGACTGGTGCGCAGGAAGTTGATGTTGGCCTGCTTCATCAGAGCGATGTCTTTCTCGTATGTAGCGTCGTCCACATATCGTCCTGTCCGGGGATGATGGTCGTGGCGGTTCACACCTCTCAGCTTAACGTTCTTGCCGTTCACCTTGAACACCTCTCCCACACATTCCACTCGCTTCACTCCGAGATGATAGTCGAAGTGTTCCGATACATTGCCTTTATTGTCAAGAAGCTCGATACTGAAAGGATAGAGGTTAGGCTTGGCAGCCGACCACAGGCGTGGATTGTCGATGGTATATTCCAAAGAGGCGGAGATAGTATCTCCGACAGCTATATCCCCCACTCTGCCCTCAATGTGCGTTCCGTCGATGTTCAGGCGGATGCCCATGCCTCTCGACGTTTTGCCTCCCATGTTGCATATCTTCACATTGGCGGTGACCGAGGCCTTGGTGTAGTCGGCATCAGGCTCTGCCTTCACTCTATAGTCGGCAATATGCACAAGGGGGCGCACCCACAGCTGCACCGTACGGAAGATTCCGCTCAGCCGCCACATATCCTGGTCTTCGAGATAGCTGCCGTCGCTCCAGCGGTATACCTCAACAGCAAGACGGTTCTCTCCCCTGTGCAGATAATCCGTGATGTCAAACTCGGCAGGCGACATGGAGTTCTGGCTATACCCCACCTTCTTGCCATTCACCCATACATACATCGCTGACTTAACACCGCCGAAGTGCAGGATGACGTTTTGCGAGAGCATCTCGTCGGTGGCATTGAAGAAGGTGACGTAAGAACCTACGGGGTTTCTCCTCGCGTATGCTGTCCAGTCCTTTGGAGGCTCACCTGTCACGTAAGGACGGTTGCGCACAAAGGGATAATTGATATTTATGTATATCGGCGTGCCGTAACCCTGTGTCTGCCAGTTGCCTGGCACTGCTATCTTGTCCCATTGGCTGACATCGTAGTCAGCGGCCTCAAAACCCATAGGGCGCTCTTCGGGATTGGCCGACCAACGGAAATGCCACTGTCCGTCGAGCGAGACAATCTCCTTACACTTCCCCTGGAGCGAGGGCAGTTGGAGCGTGGAGTGATAGGGCAGTTTGTTGATTCCGAGCACAGCGGGATTCTCCCAGTCACGCACCTCCTTCTTCTCGCCCACTATCTCGATATCGCCGAATTTCATCCTCTCTCCGCTTGACAACTTATCGGCATCCAGGCGAAGCACCTTGGCATCAAAAGGCTTGAACTTGATGGTCTGCCATATCGGGTTGTTCACTATGTTCGAGAACTCTCCCGAGGCTACCTTCCTCCAACTGCTCCAGTCGTCTGATGCCCAAAGGGTGTAATGGGTGACGATGCCGTCCTTGCCATCCTGCGGAGGCAGATAGCGGAAGGCTGTGATGGTCTGAGTGTTAGGATAGTCAATGAACATCTGCTTATGACTGCCGAAGAAATAATGAAGGCTTGCCGACTTCTTCTCGCCTGAGTTGGGGATATCAGAAGTCAGCTCCGGAGCACGATACACACTGATGCGACTGATAATGGGCTTTGCCTTAGTGTCTGTAATACAGAAGCGCAGCTTTGTCGTTGTTACATCCGGAAAACAGATGATGCGCCGGTGGCCTATAGTTGTCATTCCGTCACCTTCCTCTGCCAGATGGTCCCTAAGGCCTATCCACTTGCCATTGACCAAGGCTTCAAGCGAGAATTTCCTCACCCTCTGTCCCTGTAGGATATCCTCCTCAACAAGGAATCGGTTGAAGGTGACAGGCTTCTTGAAGTCGACGATGGTGGTTGTCTTGCCATCTGCACTGGCGGTGGTCTTTCGGGTAGCCTTGAGTGCGAGGTCGGTCTTGAACACCTCGTCGATCATCTTCTTGAAGGCTATGCCACGCAGACTGTCATTGGGATGTATGCGTCCGTTGGGGGCTATGGGGAAATTGAGCAGAAGGGTGGAGTTGCGCCCCACCGACTTGTAATACGTGTCCATCAGTTTTGACAGACTTTTAACATGTTCATTCTCGGCATCGTGATAGAACCATCCCGGCCGGATGCTTGTATTCGTCTCTCCTGGCACCCATGAGTCGCCATCCTCAAGACCATAGTGAAGCATATTCCACGTCACGTCGCCTTCTTTGTTGAGCAGGCTCCAGTTGGTGATGCCAACATTTCCTGCCTCTGTGCCCACCCAGCGGAGGTCTCCCCGGTCGCTGCCATCATTCCATATCAGGCAATGCGGCTGCAACTGCCGAATCATCTTGTATGTCTCTGGCCAGTTGTAGTATTTCTTCACGTCAATCTTCCTCGTCTCATTGGCTCCACCATACCAGCCATCACCGCCATTGGCACCATCGAACCATACCTCGAATATCTCGCCATAGTTGGTGAGAAGCTCACGGAGTTGGTTGCGGAAATATTCCACATATGCCGGTCGGGCATACGCGGGATGGTTGCGGTCCCAGGGAGAGAGATAGACTGCAAACTTCAGTCCTTCCTCGCGGCAAGCCTCGGCCAGTTCCTTTACCACATCGCCCTTACCGTTCTTCCAAGGCGAGTTCTTCACCGAATACTCTGTATAGGCCGATGGCCACATGCAGAAACCGCAATGGTGCTTGGCGGTGAAGATAATGCCCTTCATTCCTGCCTGTTTACAAACCCTCGCCCACTGCCTGCAGTCGAGACTCGACGGATTGAACAGTTGAGGGTCCTCGTTTCCGTAACCCCATTCCTCATCTGTGTAAGTGTTCAGAGAGTAATGTATGAATGCATACATCTCCATCTGCTGCCATCTGTATTGGTCAGCTGTCGGGACAGGCATTACAGGCTTGATGCTTTGCGCGCCAGACAACATGGTGACCGTCAGCGACAATAATGTAAAAAACAGTCTCTTCATATCATACGATGCGGTTTTCTATTTATATATTAATTCACGACATAAACGAACCCACCTCTTGGCTGGCAAGTCACCCTCGAGGGGGCTTTCCCTTTCCACGTCTTTATGCTCCATGGCTCAGGATTGTTGGCTGGCAATTCGCCCTTGTAGCCTGGTTTGTCAGTGAAGAGGGTGTATCTGCCTTTGGGGAGGATGGATGTGTCGAACGAGAGGGTCTGCGCGGTGTCCTTGCCATTGATGCCTGCGACATACCACGTACTGCCGCTTCTGCGTGCCATCACTACCCATTCGCCGGGATACCCCCCGAGGAGGTGTGTCTCGTCCCATGTGGTGGGCAAGGCAGACATGAAGTCCCTCACATCCCTTGGCTGCGCGAGATAACTCTCCGGCTTGTCTGCCCAATGGAGCAGGGGCGACTCAAAGAGAACAGACAGGGCGAGCTCGTGGGCGTGGGTCGTGACGTGGGGATGCTGAGAGTCAGAGAAGGAACAGGGAGTATAGTCCATGGGGCCTATCACATTGCGTGTGAATGGCAATGTGGCGTTGTGTGCGGCGGCCTTTGGAGTGAGCGTGGCGTTGTTGTTATACCATTCCGCTCCATAGACTGCCTCAACACTCATGAGGTTGGGGTATGTCCTTTGCCAACCTCTTGGTATTGTCGCACCATGGAAATTGACCAACAGATGATGGCGTGCCGCACATTCGAGCAGGTCGATACAGTATTCCATCGTCTCCTGCTTGTCGCCTGCGAAGAAGTCAATCTTCACTCCTGCAACACCCATCTTCTCGAGCCACGCAAACTCACGCTCGCGAAGCTCGGGAGCATTCAGCCGCTCGTGAGGTCCTGGCGCGCCCCAAGCCTTCAGCCATGCCGTTGACGAGTTGTACCACAGTAATGGCTTGATGCCTCTGTCGTGGGCATAGCGTATGGCATCCTCGATGCTACCGCCGTTCTTCATCTCGTCCCATTCGGCATCTATCAGCACGTATGGCCAGTGCATATCCACCGCCATATCCACGTATTGCCTTATTATCTGATAGTCGTTCGAGCCATGGTTGTATGCCCAGTATATCCACGACACAGAGCCAGGCTTTATCCACGACGTGTCGCTGATGCGGCATGGCTCACAGACATCGGGGACAAGGGTAGAGGCTACCACATCCTCCAGCTTGCCGACGATAATCACTCTCCATGGCGATGTCCATCGGCCTGTGGCGTTCTGCTGGTTCTCGTCCATCACCACCCGGTACTGCTCCCTGTTGCGGTCGTTATAGAGCGACGATGCGCTGTTCCATCTCTCTATTCCTGCCTCAGTGATTAGGGCAAAGACATTGTCTGACGGTTGGATAAGAGCGGGATAGCCCCAGCGCCTGTTCTCTTTCTCGCCCGTTGTGGCAAGAGGGAAGAACTCCTCGTATGGCTCTGTCCATTTCTGCATCCACCGCTTTGTACCTTCTGGGATGCGATATGTGGTCAGCTCCTCAGCAGGACGAGTGTGCTGGAGTCCGTCGAGCGCGTAATGGAAGGCCACTCCGTCGTTATAAGCCCTGACGGTCAAAGATTGCTGTCGCCCAATGTTGTCGATATAGAGATAAGTTGTCTCGTTGGCCTCGTTTGAGCATTCACGACGCTTTCCGCCAATCATCGTGTATGAGTCCTTTACCGCCTTCACTGGCATCTTAGACTTGAGCTTCAGGTCTTTGCCGCCTCCGTCCTTCATGAGCATGCCGACATCTGTTATATCCAGCACCTCACACTCGCTGTTGCCGTCATGATACACGACAGCATACCCGTCGGCCTTTTCCCTCCATTCAACCTTGCCGTTGGGCGAGAAGACTTGTGCCGGGGCAATGAGTGCCCACCCCATCGCGAGTATTGTTGCTATATACTTCATGGTTGTCAGTAATCAGTATAGGGTCTATTTGTTTCCAACGGATGATTTCTTTGCCTCCCACCAATCGAAATTGAAGAGGTTTCTCTTCTGCATGGAAGTGCTCCTGAACACGAAATAGACATCATGCACTCCATTGCAGCGTGTCAATGCCGTGGTGAGGGTCTCATACTTGAATTTTGTGTTTGGCACATCGATTTCTCCTGCCTTCCATCCGTCAGGAGTGTCAAGGCGGATTTCTATCCTGCCTCCAAAGAGCAGGGACGAGCAGCTGGCGTCGATAGAGGACGCTCCGCTGCCAAAATCGACACCCTTCACAAGGATATACTCGCCATCGTCGATATCTGTCACGAAGAGAGTCTCATTCCATGGGCCGGAAGGATTCTCGCGTGTCGTCTTCAATCCATATCCCCATGCCATTGTCTCTGCCTCCACACGCCGGTAGGGGTTGAACGTGCCAACCTGCTCCAGCTTGCAATCGAGGAAATAGGGCAGCTCCTGTATGGTGCCATCGGCATTGTAGGTCATCTCGGCAACCGACACCGAGCGGCGCTCGGCATGGCGCGATGTCTCAAGCCGGAAGACGTCATAGTTAAGGCCGAAGCAATACCACTTGCCCTTGAACTCTATTATGCCGGGGTGATTGCCTCTTGTCCTCGGCGTGTGGTCCATAATGTGTCCCTTATGCTCCCAGGGGCCTGTCGGCGACTTGCTCATGGCGTAGCCTATCCCCTCAGGGCAGCATGTCGAGGCAAAGGCAAGATAGTACCAGCCGCCACGTTTCCATAACCAAGGTCCCTCCTGGTAGTCGGCTATTGGTGCCATCGTCATGATATCCCCCTTCAATGATATCATATCCTCATTGAGCTCAACGCAGTAGGTATGCGGATTGCCCCAATACATATACGCCCGGCCATCGTCATCAACCCACACCGACGGGTCAATGTCATACCAGTGCTCCTGTCTCCAGACAAGAGGTTTGCCCAGCACATCCTTGAAAGGGCCGTATGGGGAATCGGCGACAAGCACACCGATACCATTACCGTGAATGGGACAGTACATATACCATTTCCCGTCGCGCTCCACAACACATTCTGCCCATGCGCCGTTATTGCCCTTATACCAGGGGAAATCTCTCAACGAGGCCACGGCGCCATGGTCCTGCCAGTTGACCATGTCTGTGGATGTATACAGAAGCCAGTCCTTCATCTTGAAGCCCTCGGCGTCGTCCTCGTCATGAGTCGTGTATAGATAGACTGTGTCGCCATGTACATAGGGTGCGGGGTCAGCTGTGTATTTTGTTTGGATGACAGGAAAATTGAAGCGCTGCCTGTCCTGGCCTATTGCGGCTATAGCCACAAACAGCATGAAGGTTAAGGTTAGTTTTCTCATGATTTTCTCTTATTATTCAGTTCTGTTAATATTTGATATTCTGGGGCTTGTGGATATTGACAATAATCTTCCGGTGATATTCGCCTGACTTCTTGTCCCTTATTATCTTAAGCCGCTGCCCGCTGTCGTCCCACTCTAACTTGGTGATAGAGCAGTCGCCTCGCTCGAAGGCATAGCCGTCGCCAGAGTCCTGGTAGAGCGAGAACGTGGTGTCGGCTCCAGGATAGACATTCACGGTGATGGGCTTGTCGGATTGGGCGGCAGAGTATTCCACCACGTCTGACGTGAGGATGATGCTGCCTGCCCTGACGAAGAGGGGCAGACGGTCGATGCTCACCGGGACATCAATCCATTGGCCACCGTCGTAAGCCTCATTCGTCCAATAGTCTATCCAGCGTGCGCCACGTGGCAGATAGACCTTGCGCGATGCGGCCTCGGACATAGGACGGGTGACAGGGCATACAAGGATATTGCCGAAGAGATACTCATCCTTGAGGTCATAGACCTCCTCGTCATCGGGATAGTCGAATGCCAGGGGGCGCGCCATGGTGTAGCCAGAGAAATACTGTGACGCCGCCATGCTATATATATAAGGCAGGAGCGTGTAGCGCAAGTTTATCATCCTCAGGATAGCGTCGTAGTAAGGAGTGCTCGCCTCACCGAATCGCCATATCTCGCGTGGAGTGTCGCTGCCATGGCTGCGGAGCATGGGCAGGAATGTCGCCCACTGGAACATGCGGGTATAGTACTCACGGTATGCCTCGTCCTCCACACCCTTCTGGAACTCTCCGGTATAGAACCAACGGCGGCCGTCGTTCTTGACGAAGAACGAGCCCACATCAACCGTCCAATAGGGATTGCCCGTGGACATATAGTTCAGTCCTGAAGGTATCTGCTGGCGGAACGACTCCCATGAGGCATGTGTATCGCCGTTCCACACCACGGTGGCGTAGCGCTGCTGTCCGGCATAGCTGCTGCGGGTGAGGTTGAGCACACGTTTGCTGGAGGATGTAAGGCGCTGGTTCTCGTATAGTCCCATAGAGTGGTAGAGAGAGTAGAGGCTGCTGCGCTCTGGGCCGAGGGCGTCGCTGAGCACGTCCTTGTTCAACAGCCATCGGCGCTCATGGTCGTCCCATCCGTAGGGCTTGTCGCCAACAGGCTCAGGCAGCTGGTTCCAGTCGCCGTCGAGCGGCTCGCTGCTGTCACACCACCATGCGTCGAAACCATTGGCGAAGAACTCGTCGTTGGCATACGTCCAGTAGTGGCGGCGGGCATCGGCATTGAAGGCGTCATAGACTGAATGTTCGAGCATGAAGCCACGTTTGCGGAAATCCCGCTCCTCGGGACAGTACTGGGGGTTAGGCCAGATGCTCACCATGAGCTTGGCGTTCATGGAGTGTATGGAGTCGGCAAGTGCCTTCGGGTCGGGATAGTGCTGGCGGTTCATCCTCATATATCCCCACCCTTCTGGCCAGTAGTTCCAGTCCTGCACAATCATATCCACAGGCACATGGCAGCGGCGGTACTCACGCAAAGTGCCGATGAGGTCGGCCGACGAGACATAGCGTTCCTTCGACTGTATATAGCCGAAAGCATAGAGGGGCAACAGCTGCACACGCCCCGTCAGATAGCGGTAGCCCTGGACAATGTCTTCCATGCTGCCACCATGGATGAAGTAGTAGTCAGACTGCTGTGCTGCCTCCATCTGCATAGTAAAGCCCTTACCGTCAGATGAATACCTCATGGCACAGCCAACATCAAAGAGCAGGCCGTAGCCCTGCGGCGATAGGAGGACAGGGATGGTGGCCTTGAGGTTGTGCTGGGTGAGATAGAGGGTCTTGCCGAGAAGGTTCATATAGTCTTCCATGTGTGAGCCGAGTCCGTAGAGAGCCTTCGTGCCAGTACAGTCAAAATGGGAGATATAGCGTGTGGTGACGCCAACAGTGTCGCGGCGCACTATATCCTTCACTGTCACCTTGCCATTGGCCGTCTCCTCGATGTGGGCGCTGCCCTCGTCGTAGACGATACGCTCGCGCACAACAGGCTCGCTATCCCGTGATGTCTCTGTGAGAAGGATGCGGCCTGTGGCACGGTCGGCGAATGTGATGGCCTCAGTCAAAGTGTCTATGCTGACACACAAGGCTGATGACATGACGACACGCTCATGACCGCGGACTGACGATGTGATGCTGACCGTCTGGGGATGGCAGATGCAGACACCAGTATCGTTGCCACGTAATGTGCCGTCGGCCGACCATTGTACACGGACAATATTGGGGGTCACAAAACTACACACGACACGCCCCACCGCATGGCTCGGCATTGGGGCTGCGGCATGGCTACGGGCATGGCTCGGGATTGGGGACAAGAGCATGATGGCAATGTATGCCAAAAACAAGAAAAATGGTCTCATAAGGTTAGTCAGGATGGATAATATCGGGTGTGGGTGATAAGGATTCTCCTACCCCACATCAGTAATAAAATTGTACACAACTGATACAAATGCAAAGATAATCATTTTCTGGAGAATGTCAAAGAAGAATTATGATTTTTCAAATAGGTGTGCAGAATTATTTTTTGTTCATGGTTGTTGTCCGGTAAACCTTAGGATGAGTAACCAAAGACAATAGATTCAACGAAAACAGATTGATGGAATATTGAATATTGTACTAAAAAAGGACATTATCCCTTTGACTATGATGATGGTTGTATCAGAAAAATTAACTATATTTGCAGCAGAAATAATAAACAATATGTATAAAGGATTAATATTTTTATCACTTATGATGCTGCCGACGTTCGCCATGAGCCAGACATTGGAAGAATGTCAGCGAGCGGCAGAACAGAATTTTCCGCTCATCAGACAGTATGGACTGATTGAGAAAACCACCGACCTCAACGTGGCAAATATCCAAAAGGGATGGCTGCCGCAGGTGTCAGCCTCGGCACAAGCCACACTACAGAGCGACGTGCCGGCTTTCCCCGACGAATTCCAAAAGTTGTATCAGCAGATGGGCATCACGATGGAGGGACTGGAGAGGGACCAGTATCGTGTGGGCATTGACGTGCAGCAGACTGTTTATGATGGCGGAAGTATCAAGAGCCGGAAGGAGATTGCCCGCCGACAAGGCGAATTGCAATCGCGACAGAATGAGGTGACGATGTACAATGTGCGCAGGAGGGTGAACGAGATGTATTTCTCGCTGTTGCTCGTGGACGAACAGATACAGCTGAATGCCGACCTGCAGACGGTGCTGGAAGGCAACGAGAAGAAACTGGCTGCCATGCTTAAAGGCGGCACGGCATCAGAGAGCGACTGGCAGAACGTGAGGGCTGAAAGGCTGAATGTGGTGCAGCAGATGACTGGCCTCAAGTCGCAGCGCACAGCTCTTGTACGTATGCTCTCAACATTCTGCGCTATGGAGGTGAATAGATTGGTGAAGCCTGAAATTCCAGAAAACACAGGCTCCACAGTCAACCTCCGCCCTGAATTAAAGACGATTGACGCTCAGCTTCGCCTGGCAGACGCAAAGGAGAAAGCCCTCGATGCCACACTCATGCCACGCCTTGGAGTCTTCGCCCAAGGATATTATGGCTATCCGGGGTATAACATGTTTGAGGACATGACGGGTAGAAAACTCTCGTGGAACGGGATAATCGGGGCAAGGCTGACATGGAACATCGGCGCTCTCTACTCGCGCAAGAACGACAAGGCGAAACTGCAAGCGGAACGCGAGACTGCCGAGGCGAATCGTGAGCGTTTCCTCCTCGACAACAAGATGGAACAGATTCAGCAGAACGAGAACATATCACGCTATCGCCAGCTAATGATAGACGACGAGGAAATCATTTCCCTGCGCTCGTCGATACGCAAGGCGGCAGAATCTAAACTTGCCCATGGGATAATTGATGTGAACGACCTTGTGAGAGAGATAAACAGCGAGAACAAGGCACGGGTGGAGCAATGCATCCACGAGATTGAGATGCTGAAAGAGATTTATAATCTAAAGATCACAACAGGAGAATAACAATAAGAAATATCGGAAAGATGAAGAAAATCATAGCGATGGCAGGTGTAGCACTTGTGTTGAATGCCTGTGGGAGAAAAGAGCGCCAATATGACGCAACGGGTGTATTTGAGGCCACTGAGACTACGGTTTATGCCGAGCAGACAGGAGCCTTGTTGACATTCAATGTCGAGGAGGGTGACACTGTGGGACAGAACAGGGAGGTAGGACTCATCGACACCACACAGCTGTGGCTGAAGATGAAACAGGCAGAAGCCATGAAAAGCGTATATCAGAGTCAGAAACCTGAGCAGGAGAAGCAGATAGCCGTAACCCGCCAGCAACTGGCAAAGGCCAAGCAAGACCAGCAGAGATACAAGGAACTGGTGGCTGACGGAGCCGCTCCGGCCAAGATGCTTGATGATGCCAATAGCCAGGTGGAGGTGTTGCAGCGGCAGCTTGATGCACAGTTGTCGTCGCTCAGGGTGAACACCAATGCTCTCGACAAGCAGATGGTAGCCACAGATGTGCAGGCTGAACAGCTGCGCAACCAGATACGCAAATGCCATATACTTGTACCGGCAAAGGGCACAGTGATTGAGAAACATGTTGAGCGCGGCGAGTTTGTGTCTGCCGGCAAACCGCTCTTCAAGATGGCAGACACGGAGAACATGTTCATACGTGCCTATGTCACCTCTGCACAGTTGGAGAATATAAAGACAGGCCAGAAAGCCACCGTATTTGCCGACTATGGCAACGGCGGGAAGAAGGAGTACGAAGGGCGAGTGACATGGATTTCAAGCCGTTCGGAGTTTACACCAAAGACCATACTTACAGACGACGAGCGTGCCGACTTGGTTTATGCAGTCAAGGTGGCGATAAAGGGCGACGGATATGTAAAGATGGGGATGTACGGTGAGGTGCTGTTCGCTTCAGGGAAATGAGATTAAGGAATTTAATAATTAATGGATTAAAAACTATTCCATGATTCATGTTGAGAATATATGCAAGACATTCGGTAAGGTGCAGGCATTGGGCGATGTCTCTCTTGACGTAGGCAAGGGCGAGCTGTTCGGACTTGTCGGTCCTGACGGAGCGGGGAAGACAACGCTCTTCCGCATACTCTGCACACTGTTGCTTCCCGACAGGGGCAGGGCTTCGGTAGAGGGATTCGACGTGGTGAAGGATATGAGGGAGATACGTCGGCGTGTGGGCTATATGCCCGGGCGCTTCTCTCTCTATCAGGACCTCAGCGTGGAGGAGAACCTCCGATTCTTCGCCTCGCTATTCGGCACCACCGTGGATGAGGGATATGACTGTATCAAGGCTATATACAGCCAGATAGAGCCTTTCCGCAAGCGTAGGGCAGGGGCGCTCTCAGGAGGCATGAAGCAGAAGCTGGCATTGTCGTGCGCATTGGTACACCAACCCGATGTAATCTTTCTCGACGAACCGACAACGGGTGTTGACCCAGTGAGCCGCAAGGAGTTCTGGGATATGCTCGCCATGCTCAAGGAGAGTGGAATCACAATAGTTGCCTCAACACCATATCTCGACGAGGTGAGGAGATGTGACAGGGTGGCTTTCCTGAATGAAGGAAGGGTGCATGGTATAGATACACCAAAGATAATCCTCAACCGCTTTGCCGATGTGTTCAACCCTCCTGGCATCGAGCGTGAAGGCGCAGCCATTATCAACAAGGAGGAAAACGTCATTGAGGTGGAGCATCTGGTTAAGGCTTTTGGCGATTTCCATGCTGTGGATGACATCAGTTTCAGTGTCCGACGTGGCGAGATATTCGGATTCCTTGGAGCAAATGGTGCCGGCAAGACCACTGCCATGCGGATTCTCACTGGACTTAACCAACCAACAAGCGGTTCGGGGAGGGTGGCAGGATATGACATCAGTACGGAATATGAGGAGATAAAGAAGAATATCGGATACATGAGTCAGAGGTTCTCCCTTTATGAAGACCTCTCAGTGGCAGAGAATATCCGCCTCTTTGGAGGCATCTATGGCATGTCGGACAGAGAGATATCCGTAAAGACAGAATCATTGCTGAACAAGTTGCAGTTTGCCGGCCACAGGAACGACCTCGTCGCCTCGCTGCCTTTAGGATGGAAACAGAAGCTCGCCTTCTCGGTAGCTATCTTCCACGAACCGAAGATAGTGTTTCTTGACGAGCCGACTGGCGGTGTGGACCCCGCAACACGCCGACAGTTCTGGCAACTCATATACGATGCCGCCCAACGTGGCATAACCGTCTTCGTCACCACCCACTATATGGACGAAGCAGAATATTGCGACCGCATCAGTATTATGGTGGATGGCAAGATAAGTGCCATGGGGACACCAGAGGAGCTGAAGCAAAGATTCAACCAGCCGGATATGAATCATGTGTTCACCTATCTCGCAAGAGAGGCTAAGAGGGGAGATTGACTATTATGAAACAGTTTATATCCTTTGTAATAAAGGAAACACGGCATATCCTGCGCGACAAGCGCACGATGCTCATACTCTTCGGTATGCCAGTGGTGATGATGCTGATATTCGGCTTTGCCATCACCACCGACGTGAAGAACGTGCGCACTGTAGTGGTGACATCGCAAAGGGACTTGCAGACGCAAAGGGCGGTGGAGAGGATATCACAGTCAGAGTATTTCACCATCACACAAACAGTGGACACACCCAAGGACGCCGAGCTTCTCATACGCAACCAGAAGGCGGACATGGCTGTTGTGTTTGCTCCCGACTTTGCCTCTAAGCATAGAGGAATACAGATTATCGTGGACGGTGCCGACCCTAATATGGCACAGCAATGGACAAACTATGCCACCAATGTTATCACGAACATGCCGGGCGGTGTCGTCAATGCCAAATTACTGTATAATCCGCAGATGCGGTCCGCATACAACTTCGTTCCGGCCATTCTCGGCATGTTGCTGATGCTTGTTTGTGCCATGATGACCTCTATCTCGATAGTCCGTGAGAAGGAACGGGGCACAATGGAGCTGCTGCTCGTGTCGCCTGTACGCCCGTTGATGATTATGATAGCCAAGGTGGTGCCATACTTGGTACTCGCATTCGCCATCCTCACCACCATACTGCTCATGGCGCGCTATGTACTCGACGTTCCGCTGGCGGGTAGCATTGTCTGGATATATGTCATCTCCACCATATATATTATCCTCGCCTTGTCGCTCGGCCTACTCATATCCACCATCGCCACAACCCAACTCATGGCCCTTCTGCTTTCGGCGATGGTATTGCTCATGCCTATAGTGATGCTCTCGGGTATGATTTTCCCTGTGGAGTCGATGCCCGAGGTGTTGCAGTGGATTGCCGCCTTGGTGCCGCCAAGGTATTATATCCAGGCGATGCGCAAGCTGATGATAATGGGTGTGGATATCAGTAATGTAGTGAGGGAGATATACATTCTCTCGGCAATGGCACTGTTCCTCCTGATTGTAGCACTCGCAAAATTCAAGAAAAGACTATGCTGAAATATCTTATTCAAAAGGAATTTCTGCAGATACGACGCAATTCGTTTCTGCCTCGTCTCATCATCCTCTTCCCGATAATGATGATGTGTGTCATGCCCTGGGTGATGAATCAGGAGGTGAAGAACATACGTGTGGATGTGGTAGACAACGACCGCTCAACGCTCTCAAGACAACTCATACACAGCATAGAGGCGAGCAACTGTTTCATATTCAACGGACAGAAACCCACATATGAGGCTGCCCTCAAGGACATCGAGAAGATGGATGCCGACGTGGTGATGGTGATACCGCAACACTTCAGTAGTGACATCATCAAGAAACGTAATCCCCAAGTACTCATCGCCGCAAATGCCGTAAACGGAACAAAGGGTTCTATCGGAGCTTCCTATCTTTCGCGGATTATCACTATAAAGGTTAGTCTATCAGCAGAGATAATACAGTCCGAGGTTTCCGCCTTGTTCCTTTATAACAAGCACCTCAACTACAAGGTGTTTATGATTCCCGCTCTGTTTGCCATTGTGATGATGCTGATGTGCGGTTTCCTTCCCACGCTGAATATCGTCGGAGAGAAAGAGGCTGGCACCATAGAGCAGATAAATGTCACTCCAGTGCCAAAAAGGGCATTTATCCTCGCCAAGCTCATACCATATTGGATAATAGCGCTGTTCGTGATTGTCGTATGCCTTGTGCTCTCGTGGCTCATATACGATATCACTTGCCAAGGCCCGCTCTGGCTCGTTTTCGCCTTGGCAATGCTGCTGGCACTCTTCTGGAGCAGTTTCGGACTCGTCATATCCAACTATAGTGACACCATGCAGCAGGCCATCTTCGTGATGTGGTTCTTTGTAGTCTGCATGCTGCTGCTCAGCGGCTTGTTCACACCGGCACGCTCCATGCCGCATGCCGCATACCTCACCACATACATTAACCCCATGCACTATTTTGTCGATGCCATCCGCACAGTCTTCGTCCGTGGAGGCGGTCTGAACAATGTCGCCCACCAAATCGTGGCTCTTCTCGCCATAGGCATGATAATGGGAGCATGGGCTGTGAGAAGCTACAAGAAACGCCTCTGACACCTGTATACCTCATCATTTGGTATGGATGTGGGACATCTCCCATCCCCCACCCCGATAAATGAGCGCGATAGTTCTTCGGAGGTGGATTTGGATGTGGAACATCTCCCCTCCTCCCCCACCCTATGAGAACGCCCCATGGCATCGCGCTCAAGATGTTTATGGGCTATGTACTCCACTTCGTCCATATATCATCGCCCTGACCCACACAAAAGCATGCTTTTCAGATTGATATTCTCACTCTGTGCAAACTGGTGGCTCATTAGATACTAATGAGCAGCTCATTCTGTATCAATGAGCACCTCAAAAAGAGCCTTTCAGAAGCACAGAGACAAACCTCTGAAACACAGCAGATTGCATAACAAAAGAACTAAGCGGACACGGCCATAGGGGGTATGATGGAGTCTGGATATCATATACTCGAATGGTGGGTGAGGAAAATCGACAATAATCCTTTTGAGCCATAACAGAAAGAAAAACGTAGTGCCCCATCCTCACTCCCGATATTACAAGCCATAGACGGGCACGATTACAAGCATGAGCATAGAGCCGGGAGGATAACAGATAGAAGCGAGCCGCCCCCAAAAAAGAGAAGAAGCTCTCTCACAAATTGCCAACAAATAATCTGACATTTGTGAGAGAGCTTCCTCTATGTAAATGATAATAAATATTCTGAGTAGGATTTAGGCTACTGATTATCCATAGATGATATTGCCGTTCTCGTCCATATACTCCTCAAGACCTTTCTGATAGGTCGCCATAGCACGTAGACTCATGCCCATGCTCGAGAAACCACCATCGTGATAGAGATTCTGCATAGTCACCTTGCGTGTGAGATCGGAGAACATCACGATGCAGTAGTCTGCACACTCGTCAGCGCTGGCATTGCCGAGGGGCGACATGCGGTTGGCAAAGTCAAAGAGCTTGTCCATGCCTTTCACGCCACTACCGGCTGTTGTCATCGTAGGCGACTGTGAGATGGTGTTGACACGTACATTATGCTCACGGCCATAGATATAGCCAAAGCTGCGGGCGATGGACTCCAATAGGGCCTTGGCGTCGGCCATGTCGTTGTATCCGAACATAGTGCGCTGGGCTGCCATGTAGGTCAAGGCGACAATAGAGCCATAATCGGCAATGGCGTTCTGCTTCTTTGCCACCTGTATCATCTTGTGGAATGATATGGCTGAGATATCAAGGGTCTTGTCGAGCATGCTATAGTCAAGATCGTCATATGTGCGCTTCTTGCGTACATTAGGCGACATGCCTATAGAGTGAAGGACAAAGTCTATCTTGCCGCCAAGCACCTCCTGAGAGCGACGGAACACCTCTTCGAGATCTTCTACACTTGTAGCGTCGGCAGCTATAACCTCACAGCCAAGCTGCTGGGCGAGAGCATCAACCTGACCCATACGGATAGCCATGGGAGTGTTGGAGAGTGTGATTGTGGCCCCCTCCTCTACGGCCTTGACGGCCACTTTCCACGCGATTGACTGCTCATTAAGGGCACCAAAGATGATGCCGCGTTTTCCTTTTAATAAATTGTAACTCATTAACTATATACCTATTGAATATAAACTTGTTGGGACGTTGACATAACTGTACCTCATGGCTTTGTAGACATGTAGGCATTATGACACGCCGATAAATAAATGACTCGTCAGTAGCGACACGATATGGATGCATCCTGAAACATGCTACAATAGCGGAGTGACTGAATGCATATATATTGTCCCGCTTGTAAAGACTGTGCCGGCTGGGAATATGCCATATATGACTCGGCAGCATCACAGCGCACAAAAATTCAGCGCAAAATTACTCATTATTCCTGATACTGGCAACTTTATCAGTAGCCTTTTTGGTATTTTCGTTGTAAAAATTGGTCTATATCATACAAATAGTCGTCCCCAAACCCTTATTTGGTTGTTATCTCCTATATGAAAGACCTCTGTTGCAGTATGGCTAAAGTCAGCCTTGCTGAGGGAGATTATCACAAATAATCACTACTGTCCGGTAAAGCTTCTGAATGATAGACGACAGGTTTACCAGACAGTAATGACAAAAATGATAGAGAGGGATAGAGAAGGATAGAGAGGGAGAGGGAGAGGGAGAGGGAGAGAGAGAAGGATAGAGAAGGATAGAGAAGGATAGAGAAGGATAGAGAAGGAGAAAGAAGGAGAAAGAAGGAGAAAGAAGGAGAAAGAAGGAGAAAGAAGGAGAAAGAAGGAGAAAGAAGGAGAGAGGAAGAGAGAGAGAAAAAGAGAAAAAGAGAAAAAGAGGTGGGTATCCCTCAGTGAAACTGTGAGATACCCACCTCTGAAAATTGTTATATGCGTGTGAGAAGAGCGATATCGCTCATCATCATTCCTTGATTACTTCTCGATATAAAGCATTGCAACACGGTTGAACTCGTATATCTCGAAGAGCTTGTCTGTCACACCGCATCCCTCTGTTGTTATGCGAGAAGCATCGATACCATACTTAGAGATGAGGAGATCCTTAACGGCCTGTGCACGACGTACAGAGAGGTCGTTGTTGTGGTCTGCTGGACCCTCTGGAGAAGCATAGCCCTTAACCTGAAGCTTAATCTCTGGGTGGTTCTTCATAATCTCTGCAGCTATAGCCACATTCTGAGCCTGTGCTGGAGTGATTACCGACTTGTCAAGCGGATAGAAGACTGATGGGAGAGTAGGCTCGATAACCTTCTCTACAGGACGGTTCTGGCAGTCCTCAAGAGCCTTCTTGAGATCCTCAATCTCTTTCTGGAGAGCAGCTATGACTGCGTCCTTGCCACGAAGAGCATTGATCTCGGCGTTGATTGCGTCCATATCGCACGCTGTCACGATAGCGAAGTTGTGGGTCTTGTTCGTTGTCTTGAACTTGTAGTTGAGACCAACATGGAGCTGGAGATAAGAGTAGTTGATATCATAACCAACCTCCTGGCTGCCAACACCTGGCTCAAGCTCACGTCCTGGCTTTGAGCCGGCGATAAGGTAGTTGAGAGCAGGCTCAACATAGAACTGCCACTGCTTCATTCCACCGAAGTTCCATGTGAAGTCAACAGCAATCTTCTGGTTCATAGAGTTACGGACTGTTCCAATCTGAAGCACCTGTCCGTCTTTAGCGAATGTATGCTGATAGCCTATACCAACATTGGCAATAACCTCAAAATTGCGTGGCTCGCCTTTGTAGCCACCAAAGATATTGTTGAGATTGAACTGTCCAAGGAGATTGGCAGTCAACGCGCCATTGGCGTAGTCGTCAAGGTTGCGGTAGTCATTCAGACGTGCCTTTGACGAGAAAGCATACTGTCCCTCAAGAGCGAGGCCGAAAGCTGGTGTGATCCACTTTCCTACACGGACACCAAACTCAGGGTTAAGGTGCTTGAGGACTGCCTGATGTGTTGTCTTGGATGAAACACCAGCCTCAAGGCCGAGATACCAGTTGTCCCAGAATTTGTTACCATAGTAACCTTCCTGGGCTGACATTGACATGGCAGAAGCAGCCATGGCAAGGATAAGGAAGAATTTCTTCATATTACTGAAACAATTATAGTTAATATTCGATTTCATTAATTCTCAAAGACTATCCCATAGGAAGAATTGTATATATTCGTATGCAAAAGTAACAATATTTTCATTATCTACAAAACTTTATCAGTTTTTTTTTCGATAAACATATAAAAATCATGATAAAAAACAACTATTCTGACTGATTTTTATGTATCAGCATAAATAAAAACGAGCTGGAAGACGTGAAAAATATTTCAATGCCTTCCAGCTCGTTATAATATTCATGCCATCATCATGGCAGGATTGCCTCCCCCCCAATACTCTGACTCTCACCACGACAATGTATAAACAAGCATGGGTGAGGGGCAACCTTATTGTGGAGAGAGGAGGGAATGTCGCTATCGGTTATCCTCCGAAATTGTCAAAGCGTATCATACTATCCTCTACTCCAAGAGAATAGAGGAGGTCTAGCACAGTCTTTGTCATCATAGGAGGTCCGCAGAGGTAGTACTCGCAGTCTTCCGGCGCCTCATGCTGCTTCAGATATGTATCACCCATAACTGGGGCTACGAAGCCTGGAGTATACTTGAGGCCTGCTGCATCTGCCTTCGGGTCAGGACGGTCGAGTGCAAGATGGAAGTGGAAGTTGGGATGCTCACGCTCAAGCATCAGGAAATCATCGAGGAATGGTATCTCCTCCATGGCACGCGCACCATAGAAATAATGCATCTCGCGGTCCTCTACCTTAAGAGTGCGGAGCATGTGCATGATCTGTGCACGGAGAGGTGCCATACCGGCACCACCGCCTACCCATATCATCTCACGTCCTGTACCATACTGCGGACGGAACTCTCCATATGGACCAGACATGATGACCTTGTCGCCTGGCTTGAGGGTGAAGATATAAGAGGAGGCTATGCCTGGATTGACATCCATGAAGCCTGGCCCCTGGTCCTTTGGTTTGAATGGTGGGGTGGCGATACGCACATTAAGGGTTATGATATCGCCCTCATCAGGATAGTTGGCCATGGAGTAGGCACGGATGGTTGGCTCTGTATTGACACACTTCAATGGGAACAGCCCGAACTTTTCCCATGCTGGGAGATATGTATCTCCAATGAGGCTCTTGTCAATATCACGGTCATAGTCTATCTCGAAAGCCGGGATACGTATCTGTGCGTATGAGCCAGGCTCGAAGTCCATGTGCTCACCGGGAGGCAATGCCACCTTGAACTCTTTGATGAACGTGGCTACATTCCTATTGCCAATTACTGTACACTCCCATTCCTTGACGCCCATGACAGACTCGTCGACGTGGAGCTTGAGGTCGCCTTTCACTTTACACTGGCATCCAAGGCGCCAGCCTTCCTTTATCTCCTTGCGTGTGAAGTGTGACTTCTCTGAGTCGAGTATCTCGCCACCCCCCTCAAGCACCTGGACCTTGCATTGTCCGCATGAGGCTTTTCCACCACAGGCTGATGGGAGATAGATGCCATTCTCATTAAGTGTCGCCATGACTGAGTTTCCTTGTGGGACATCAAGAACGGTATCGTTGTTTATTGTTATCTTTACATTGCCGCTGGGCGACAGGTATTTCTTTGCGACAAGCAGTATGATAACAAGCAGTATGATGACCACAAGGAATACGCTGACGCTTGATAATATGAAATTGATATCCATAAATATGATATTTGTAAATGATTGCAGTCGGTAGAGTGTCTCAGGCCTTCTCTGAAAGAGAAAACTGGCATGTGAGGTCTCTACCTTTCATTTGTACGAGGATATACTTGCCGGCTGCTATATCTTCAGGCCGGAGAAGCACATGAACGCCATAGCCATGAGACCGACAGTTATGAATGTTATGCCGAGTCCGCGAAGTGGTTTGGGAACGTCCGAGTATGCCAGACGCTCGCGTATCGCACCAAGAAGACATATGGCAAGTGTCCATCCTATGCCGGAACCAAGTGCAAAAGCGATGGCATCAGCAACACCGCCAATATACTGTGTGTTCGACGGGTCGAGGTTGATACGCTGCTGCATGAAGAGCGACGCTCCCATGATGGCACAGTTGACAGCAATAAGAGGGAGGAATATTCCCAAAGCTGCATAAAGCGAGGGGGAGAATCTCTCTACTATCATCTCTACAAGCTGCACAATGCCAGCTATGACGGCAATGAAAAGAATGAGGGAAAGATATGTCAGGTCTATACCGAAGACTCCATCGGCAGAGAGCACTTTCGTCTGAAGCAGATAATCGACAGGTACTGTGATAAGGAGCACGAATGTGACCGCCATACCAAGACCGAATGATGTCTTCACACTCTTCGAGACAGCAAGGTAAGAACACATGCCGAGGAAGAAGGCAAATATCATATTGTCTACGAAGATGCTTCTGAAAAATAAAGATATGATATGTTCCATTGTCTATTGTTTTTTTATGGAAGATAAATGAGTCAAAGACTTTTCGTGAGGGAATCAGTCTTTATAGAAATAGCCTCTGTGTATCCAGATGACGATACCACACAGGATAAGGGCCATGGCTGGCATTGTCATCATACCGTTATTTATATACCCGGCATCATACATGAAGTCAGGAACGACCTGGTAACCAAGAAGTGTGCCACGGCCAAGCAACTCGCGTACACCACCTACAGCTACAAGGATATAGGCATAGCCAAGACCATTGGCGATACCATCAAGGAATGATGGCCATGGAGTGTTAATCGACGCAAAGGCCTCAAGGCGTCCCATAAGGATACAGTTTGTTATAATAAGCCCCACATAGACTGACAGCTCGACACTGACATCATAGACAAAAGCCTTAAGGACTTGGTTGACAATGGTGACAAGAGCCGCTACAACTACCAGCTGGACGATGATACGTATGCGTGTAGGTATAGTATTGCGTATTATGGATATTATGACATTCGCGAACGCTGTGATAACCGTCACGGCAAGCCCCATGACAATAGCCGGCTTCAACTGTGATGTCACAGCGAGGGCGGAGCAGATACCGAGGACCTGTACAAGGACAGGGTTGTTCCCGTTTAGCGGTGTGAGGAAGACCTCACGGTTCTCTTTAGATAATAGTTTCATCGCATATAGGTTTTTCAGAGACAGGAGTGAGAGATGAAGTGACGATGTGTCACACAGGCAGTCAGCACCTGTCGCATAAGTAACTATTCGTTTAGGAAATCTGCGTATTTTGAGAGACCATCCTTAAGCATGAGGTCTACACCATTTGATGTCAGTGTGGCACCTGTCACGCCATCGACAGCAGAATTGCGCTCTTCAGGCTTGATATCAGTGGACTTCTTGACTGTGAGCACAACATGGCCATTCTCTACAGCTGTCTTACCCTTAAAGAGGTCCTGCCATGCCTTTGAGTCCTTTATCTCTGCACCCAAGCCGGCTGTCTCACTCTCGTGGTTGAAATAAGCGCCGTAAACAGTCTTCTTGTCTGCATTGAGCGCGATATAGCCCCAGATAGGTCCCCAGAGTCCCATACCTTTGACATAGAGAATGTATTTCTGCTGACCATCGAGCTGGCAATAATATATGACAGACTTTGTCTCCGCATCGACTGTATCGGTTTTCTGCACAATAGCGGCATATTTAGCCTCAGCGTCAGCGTCATCAGCAAAGTCACGTATATCAAGCGATGCAAGCACCTGTTTCTTTATGTCGAGTGCCACATTGGCATCCTGTCTTTCCTTCAATGATGTATAGACAAAGGCGAGGCAGAAAGCTACAATGAGGACGAGCACTACGCTATATATAATAATGTAGGCGTTGTTGTTTGTATTCAGTTTTTTTGCCATGATTGTATCCTCCTTATTTTTTCAACCGTTTTGTACGACGTGAGATATTACGTTCTACAACACACCAGTCAATGAGCGGAGCACATGCATTCATCAGAAGTATGGCAAGCATCATACCCTCTGGATAACCAGGGTTCATGACACGTACCACAACAGCAACGACACCGATGAGGAAACCGTATATCCACTTGCCTGTCTCTGTGCGCGCGGCGGTAACAGGGTCTGTGGCCATAAAGACTGCACCGAAAGCGAATCCGCCAAGCACAATTTGCTGGAACGCTGTCAACGGAGAGGCTCCACACGAATGGAACAGTGCTGCTGTGATACCTCCACCTACAAATACTGACAGCATTATCCTCCAGGATGCGACACCTGTCCATAGAAGCATCACGGCCCCAAGAGCTATGGCAATAAAGCTTGTCTCACCCATTGAGCCTGGTATAAGACCTGTCACGGCGGCCATTGTGTCGATTTGCATGTCTGGATTCTGAACGATAGCGCCGAGAGGTGTCGCGGCTGTCGTGGCGTCGGCTATCTGGTATCCAAGGCCGAGTATCTCATCTTTCGCCACCCAGCAATTATCTCCTGACATCACAGTAGGATAAGAGAAGAAGAGGAAGGCGCGTGCTGCCAATGCCGGATTGACGAAATTCATGCCTGTACCGCCGAATATCTCCTTGCAGAATATCACACTGAAGGCACATGCCAATGCAAGGCACCACAAAGGGCAATTGACAGGAATGACCATCGGTATAAGTATACCAGTTGCGAGATAGCCTTCCTGTATCTCCTCATGCTTCCACTGTGCCCAGGCGAACTCGATGGTGAGGCCGACGATATAGCTTACGAGGATTTTTGGCAGCATCTGTAGCATGCCATAGAAGAACATTCCAAAGAATGTGGCATCAGAAAGACGCCCTGCCACGAGAGCATTCTGATAACCAATATTATACATGCCAAAGATCAAGGCTGGCAACAGCGCTATTATGACAAAGCTTATGACACGTTTTGAGTCAATGGCATCATGAATATGCGCCCCACACTTCGATGTCGTATTAGGGACGAAGAGAAAAGACTCGAAGCCTTCAAACACGCTTCCAAGATACTGGAAGCGTCCGCCCTTCTCGAAGTTTGGCTTTATCTTGTCAAGATATTTTCTTATTGATTTCATTTATTATGATTTTCTTTATGTATGGATATTGAAAGATCATTGAACACATGAGACATAAGACTACAAGGCATACGCCCTATCTACGCTCAGAAGCACTGTGTCATGCATTCTCCTTACGCAGGATGTCAAGTCCCTCACGTACTATGCGCTGCAACTGCAGTTTGGAAGAGTCAACGAATTCTGCCACAGCAAAGTCCTCTGGGCTCACCTCGTATATGCCAAGCGCTTCCTGACGATCAATATCGCCTGTTATGATAGCCTTTATTAGATACTCGCCATAGATATCCATAGGAAGTACCTTGTCATATTCTCCTGACATTATCATATGGCGCTCTCCGCCTTTGACACGTGCGTCACAGTCATATTCCCTCGACTTCGGCATGAGCCAGGAGAAGTATGAACGGTTGGCGGAGAACTGGTTGGTACGTGGCAGAATCCATCCGAGCATCTCATCAGCATGGTCGCCCTCGGGGATAGCGGTCACCTCGCTTACGTGTGGGCCGATATAATCGTCCTTGGTGACTTTTACACCTGTCAGAGGGTTACCATTAATCAGGCGTGTCCCGTCAAGGTCAACTCTGCCCTCAACGAGTGTCTCTACCTTTTGCCCGACGAGAATCTCTGAATATGCTGGATTCTTCACGTTCTGTCCGGCGAGAGCTACCTTATGGCGCATATCAACCTTACCGGTAAGGAAAAGACGGCCTATGAAGATGACAGCGGTGGGGTTGACCGTCCATACCGTCTCACCCTTATTGACTGGCGCGATGTTATTCACTTGTACTCCTACATTGCCAGCAGGACACTTTCCCTTGAATACTGTTACTGTGGCGTCTTTAAGTCCGCCAAGTGCGTCCTCCTCATCAGGATTAATGCCCACGAAGACTTTCTGAATCTTCGACAGGGCGGAGATACCCGTCTGGAAAGCCTCCTCATTGCCACTCAGCTCGTAAAGGAAATCAGCAGCAAGGGGCATGTCCCTGAAAGCGGATACAAAGATTGCCTTAGGCTGTGCCACATGGTTAGTCGATACAGCATAAGGCAACTGGTTTATTAATCCGAAAAGTCCTGCAGCGAGAAGAGAGGACACAATTTCCCCGCCCGTCATGCCGCTGATGTCAGACTTGCCGAAATCCCTGTATTCAATAGCATCGTCAGCCTTGACTGTGACTGCGAGCACCTTACGTCGTTCGCCGCGCACAACACCTGTCACCATACCGCTGACAGGAGAGGCAAAGCGAATATCCGGGAACTGCTTGTTGACGAACAAGGCATCACCGGCCAAGACACGGTCTCCCTCCTTGACGACAACCTTCGGCGTTACGCCTTGATAGTCAGCAGGGCAAAGCGCGAAATCAGAGCCACGACGTACTGGTACATCCTGGTGGCCTGCCACACCTTTCAGTCTGATGTCAAGACCTTTACGTAACTTGATAACGTTTACCATAGTTTAAAAAATTTGTTTATATTTTTACCTATTATTCATACTTCCTAACAATATCTCACTGCCTGAATACACAAATAGACGATACACGAAGAAACCCATAAGCTGGCATACATCAATAGTGGCCAGCCGCTTATCGTTGATGACAGCTTCAGATAGTGTCTTCTTACCATTGTGCATATATAATAAATTGGGGCATATTGTATAATGTCCCTAAACCAATCTTTCGCAATATAAATACCGTTTGCAAAATTAATGAAAAAAAATTATAAATCACTATATAAATGTATGAAAGATTTCAATGTAAGACATTTTTTTCGTAATTTTGCAACAAAAATATATATTTATCAAGCATCTAAGACACATAATCATAGGTTTAGCATGGACATTGGCAGGTGTTTACATGCTTGGTGTTGTGCTGCTCCATATACCAGCAGTACAGCATGCTGTTGCATCAAAGACATCAGAGGCGCTACAGCATAAACTGGGCACTAAGGTGTCTCTCGGCAACATCAGCCTCGGTCTGCTTAACAGGATTGTCGTCGATGAGGTGACAGTCGAGGACCAACAACGCCACAAGATGTTCTCATGCCACCGTCTGTCTGCAAAAATTGACATAACATCGATATTTGAGGGACGCATAGTCATATCATCGGCACAGATATTCGGCATGAAAGCAGTATTATACAAGGCTGATGGCAAATCTCCTCTCAACTGCCAGTTCATCCTTGACTCTCTCGCATCCAAGGACACTACAAGCAAGACTCCGCTGAATCTCCAGATATCGTCTCTCGTAATACGCAACAGCGCTGTAGCCTATGACAGGCGGGATAAAGCCCGCAAACATAACACACTCGACCTTAACCACATATACGTAGACCGTATCAGCGGGCACATAATGCTGTATAGCCTTACGGGGGACAGTCTGTCGCTGCGTATGAAGAAGCTGGCTTTAGTGGAGCGGAACAGTGGTCTGGCGGTCAACAACCTCGCATTCATAGCGGATGCCGGCAAGAGCTCGGCAAGAATCAAGGGATTCTCTCTACAGACACCCAACAGTGACATCGGGGTAGATATAGCGATTGAATATAAAGACAGAGAAATCAAGTCGTTGGACATAAGCAGCGACCACTCGTCAATCGGTACCAACGACATAGCATTGTTCGCCCCAAGGATCAGGGGAACGAACCAGAGCATATTCTTCGACTCAGAGATAACAGGAGACAGGAACACACTGAACATCAAATCATTATCCCTGAACACCGCAGGCAGGGAGATTGCCCTCTCGCTGTCAGGCAAAGCAAGGGCGCGATCGAACATTGTTAGCTGTATCTTGGATGGAGGTGACATATCATGGTCGATACCTATGCTCCATCTGCACGCTGACTATGATGCAATGAACAGGCTTGCAAGGAACACTGGCATCAGCACTAACACTATACCCCATATTGGAGATATCGACATAAAGGCGTCGGCAAATGGAACACGCCACAGCATCAATGCTGAGACATGCATAGAATCGGGGATTGGGAACTTGACATCAAGAGTAGCAGTGAGCGGAGAGAACGCCAGTGTTGACCTCAACTCAAACACGCTGCGACTGGGCAATGTGATAAATGGCGGAATCATCGGGGACACAGAGCTGAGCCTGCATGCCACATCGGTAATAGACCAGAACTCAAAGAGGCCAAGGAAACTCGATGGAAAGCTGACACTGCCGCTGCTGACTCTGAAAGGATATGCCTACCGCAATATAGATGCATCAATCGGCATGGAAGCCGACAAGGGCAGCATAGAGATGTCTGTGGCTGACATGAATGCAGACATCAACATGTCAGTGACAGCAGATAACATCTCGGCACTGCTTGACGGCAGAGCGTCTGAGCTAAGGAACATAAACCTGGAAGCCAACGTCGGGAATATCTCCCCACACGCACTAAACCTCACGAAATCATATCCAGGCACATCGTTCGGAATGGATATCAACGCCATGATAGGAGACGCGGGGAAAGTGCTTGACAACCTTACGGCATACATCAATAACGTGAGGATAACGGGTGAAAGAGAGCGTTACTCATGCGAGAGGGCATCATTGAGATCAAGACGCCACGGCGACGGAAGCCGCGAGATTGTCCTCGACTCTGACTTTGCCAATGTCCATGCCACAGGACAATATGACATAGAGACCCTTGGCGCATCGATAGTGAACCTCATATCCCAGCGGCTCCCTACCCTGCCAGGTATCCCACAGTACAAGAAGACGGGCAACACGATGGCTCTGACAGCAACCATCAGCGACACAAGGCCACTTAACCTTCTTGCCGGTACAAACATATTGAA
The DNA here is from genome assembly GCA_021531755.1 of Hoylesella loescheii. Classification (GTDB taxonomy): domain Bacteria; phylum Bacteroidota; class Bacteroidia; order Bacteroidales; family Bacteroidaceae; genus Prevotella. The sequence goes on along the minus strand of JADYUK010000015.1, from coordinate 20,707 downwards.
TAACAGCCCAATATCAATAAAGGGCTATATCAACGACGGGCTGAACACTACAGACATAACATTGGAAGCTGACAGCATGACGGTCTCAGGAATGAGACTTGAGGATGCGTCTCTTCATCTGGAGTCTCCAGGTGACACGCTCCATCTGGCAGCTAACGCATTGAAACATAACAGCGACGGCGGAATGTTATCGCTCAGCATAGCAGGCAAAGCGGCAAACAACAATGTCAACGCCTCACTGAAATGGAACAATGGATCTGGGAATGAGTTCAACGGTAGCCTGAACATCGGCGGACAGTTCTACCAGAATATTGAAGGCGAGGCTATAGCCAAGATAAACATCACCCCGTCAGAGGTCATGATAAATGATTCTCTTTGGCATCTGCGCCGTGCAGGCATAACATACTCAGCCAACCGTCTTGCCGTTGACAATTTCCTGCTCGAGCATGGAGAGCAGCATATAAGGATAAACGGTATGGCGACCAAAAGCCATAAAGACTCGCTCACTGTAAGTCTGAAGGATGTCAATGTCGCATACATCATGAACCTTGTTGATTTCCACTCGGTTGAGTTCGACGGATATGCTACGGGCGATGCTGTCGCGACAGCAGTATTCTCTACACCTGAGGCCCACGCTGACCTTGTTGTGAGAGACTTCCTGTTCGAGCAAGGCAGGATGGGCGTCCTCACAGTATCTGCCGACTGGGACAACTCCCTCGGCCAGATAAACATCAAGGGCCGCTGTGATGACCCTGACGTGAAGCCTCTCTATCTCCCATCATCATCGAGTGCAGAAAAAAGCGATGCCAAACCAGGCAGCCCGCCGATAGAAGGGCACGACGGCAAGACTATCATCGATGGTTATGTCTCGATAAAGAAGAACTACATAGACCTTGACCTTCAGGCTGTCAACACACGTCTGGAATTCATGAACACATTCTGCGGATCATTCCTTGACGATGTGACAGTCTGGGCTAACGGGCGTCTGAGACTATGGGGCGACCTGAGCAAGATTAACCTCACTGGCGACGCTATAGTAAACGGTAAGATTCATGTGACACCACTGAACACCGTATACACACTGAAGAACGACACTGTGAGTCTGGTATATAACGATATCCTGTTCAACAAATGCGAGGTCGCCGACGAGAATGGGAACACAGCAACAGTGACAGGTGGGCTTCACCACAACCATCTCTCACGGATGACATTTGACTTCGATATCAAGGCCAGCCATATGCTATGTTTTGACTTCCCTACCCTTGACGGCTCGACATTCTGCGGACACGTCATCGGCAGCGGCACATGCAAGATTAAGGGCAGACCTGGGGAAATAACCTTTGACATCGAGGCATTCCCTGAGAAGGAGACGGAGATAGTGTATAATGTGTCCTCGCCCGACGCCATACAAGACCAGGAGTTCATAACGTGGCGTGATATGGGCAGCATGTCACCAGACAAGGCAAGTGGTGCAGACACGAAGAATGACGACGATGACGATTTCAGGTCGAACATCCGCATGAACTTCCTCATCCATACCACTACAGACAACACTCTGAGGCTTATCATGGACGAGCGGACAGGCGACTATATCACGCTGAATGGTACGGGGACGCTGCGTGCCACATACTTCAACAAGGGCGGCATGGAGATATTCGGCAACTATAATGTCCAGCACGGCGAGTACAAGATGACCATACAGCAGGTCATAACGAAAAACTTCACGTTCCTCCCTGGTGGCACAATAGCATTCGGCGGACCTCCTTTTGAGGCTGATGTCAATCTTGAGGCACAATATATCGTGCCGTCTGTCCCGCTATCTGACCTGAGCATCGGCAACTCCTTCTCAAACAACTCTGTGCGTGTCAACTGCCTTATGAACATCACGGGCACAGCCGAGCATCCTGTTGTGGACTTTGACCTGAATATTCCTCAGGCATCCTCAGATGTCCAGCAGATGATAACGACACTTATGGATTCAGAGCAGGAGCGTAACCAGCAGGTCATATATCTCCTTACTGTCGGGCGTTTCTTCTCTGGCAACAACAATGTGGCAGAGTCTGGCCAGTCGAGGACAGCCGTGGCTATGCAGTCGTTCCTCTCAGGCACACTGTCCCAACAACTGAACAACATCATCTCTGATGTAGTGCTGAAGAACCAGAACTGGAACTTCGGAGCGAACATCTCTCCAGGCGACGAGGGAATGATGAACGCCGAGTATGAGGGACTCATATCTGGACGAATGCTCAACAACAGGCTTCTTATCAACGGGCAGTTCGGCTACAGGGATAATGCCAACGCCACAACATCGTTCATCGGTGACTTTGACATAAGATACCTGTTGTTCCCTAATGGCAATCTGCAGGTCAGGGTATATAACCAGACGTCTGACAGATATTTCACGAAATCAAATCTCAACACCCAAGGGCTGGGCATTGTCTGGAAGCATGACTTCAACTATATAATCCCTTATTGGAACAAGCGGAGCAACAAGAAAGGCAGTTCAAAGCATGTGAAGAACTCTGCCCCTGTGAGGCGATAACAACTCGTCGCTGACAGCAAGGCATAGCGAAATTACATGTTCTTGTCCTCCCCCGCGCCCCCACGGGGATAATCCGTCGTCCATGAGAAGAATCCCCCACCTGGGACACCAGTATAATATCCTGCAAACATCATATTTAAAGAATAAATACCCCCGCCTTCTTGACAAAACAGTCAGGTGAACTTCATCAGCCCCGCGCCTTATGGGCATCAAAACAGGTTAGGCTCTTAATGAATACAGATAACGACAAGGCAACACACACATAAACAGGAATAGCAAATTATGACATCGAAGAACAAATATAACATAGAACAAAAGCAGGTATCGCAGGCAGAAAGCCTGGCTGAGAATCGATGGGTCTATAAAATATCAAGCGACGACAGCGACTTTCCTCCTGTTGACGACGACGATGATGACGACATGGCCAGCCATCCACGCTCATTCAGCGACATGCTGAGCGAGGCATCCCGTATGCTCAACAATGCCATGCAGAAGCAACAGACACGTATTCTCGACAATGAGCACAAGAGCGATACCCCACTTCTCGACAAATTCTCGACCGACCTGACAGCCGCTGCCATGAAGAAGCAGCTTGACCCTGTTGTGGGGCGTCATGATGAGATAAGGAGAATGACTGAGATACTATGCCGTCGGAAGAAGAACAACCCTGTCCTCATAGGCGACCCTGGTGTAGGCAAGAGCGCCATTGTCGAAGGCCTGGCCCAGCAGATAGCCGATGGTGTATCGTCGCCTCTTCTGCGAGGCAAGCGTCTCCTCGCTCTCGACATGACAGGCATAGTGGCTGGCACGAAATACCGCGGCGATTTCGAGGAACGCATAAAGCGCATAATATCAGAGATGGAAAACCATCCTAATATCATAGTCTTCATCGACGAGATACATACCATAATAGGTGCAGGCTCCGCGTCAGGGTCAATGGATGCTGCCAACATACTGAAGCCGGCACTGGCACGAGGCACAATACAATGTATCGGTGCGACGACACTTGAGGAATACCGCAAGAGCATAGAGAAAGACGGGGCTTTGGAGCGCAGATTCCAGAAGATCATAGTCGACCAGACAACAACAGAGGAGACTCTCCTCATCCTCCAGAATATAAAGGAACGTTACCAGCAGTATCACCATGTCATCTACAGCGACGAGGCCATCAAGGCATGTGTCGCCCAGACATCGCGCTACATCAATGACCGCGCGTTCCCTGACAAGGCCATCGACGCTCTCGATGAGGTTGGAGCCCGTGTCCATCTCCGCTCGACAGTTGTCTCTCCAAAAGTCAGGACGCTTGAGACCGAGATAAAGACCCTCGACGAGAAGAAGCGGCGTGCCGTGCAGAACCAGAATTTCGAGCTTGCCGCGGCCCTTCGTGACCAGCGCGCGAAGCTCCAGCAGCGTCTTGATGTCCTTATCCAGACGGGATATGACGATGGCGGACATTATCAGACTGTGACAGATGTTGATGTCAATGAGATCATATCTGTCATGAGCGGTGTGCCTGTCCAGCATATCGGTGAGGAAGAGACGAAGAAGCTCAAGATTCTCCCCCATCGGCTTAAGTCTGTCGTCATCGGTCAGGACCATGCCGTCGATTCAGTAGCCAAAGCCATCCAGCGCAACCGTCTCGGCCTCAGGTCGCCCAACCGCCCAATAGGCGTGTTCATGTTCCTTGGCCCGACAGGAGTAGGCAAGACTTACCTTGCCCAGCAGATAGCTGTAGAGGTGTTCGGGTCGAGGGATTCGCTCATACGTGTCGACATGAGCGAGTATAACGAGAGTTTCAACACGTCACGTCTTGTCGGAGCGCCTCCGGGATATGTCGGATATGACGAGGGCGGACAGCTGACGGAGCGTGTCAGACGCCATCCATACTCTGTCGTCCTGCTCGACGAGATAGAGAAAGCCCACCAGAATGTCTTCAACATGCTTCTCCAGGTGCTCGACGAGGGCCGTCTGACAGACGGTAACGGACGGTTGATAGACTTCCGCAACACGATAATCATCATGACCTCAAACACCGGCACGCGCCAGCTGAGGGAGTTCGGGCGTGGCATAGGCTTCGGGGCCACAGGCCATGACGGTATGCCGGCAGGAGAGAAGGCCCAGGAGTATGCCCACACAGTCATCCAGAAAGCGCTGTCAAAGCAGTTTGCGCCAGAATTCCTCAACCGTCTCGACGAGGTTGTGACATTCAACCAGCTGACACATGACTCTATCAGGAGCATTGTCGACATAGAGCTGCGTGCTGTCATAGGCCGTATAGAGGCGATGGGGTACAGCCTGCGCATATCAGAGAAGTCAAAGGATTTCCTCGCTGGCAAAGGCTATGACATACAGTTCGGGGCACGCCCTCTACGCCGTGCCATACAACAGCTCATAGAAGACCGTGTGTGTGAGATGATACTTGACAGCGACATACAGCCTGGGACTGTCATAAAGGTCAGGATGCCACGCCATGCGACATCGCTCCAGTTCGTGGCTGTTGAGCCTGAAGAGAACATCACCGAGACCAGAACGCCATAATTCCGATTATGATATCCAAAGCGAAGATAAAGTATATCCAGCAGCTCGGCCAGAAGAAATATCGCCGTGCAGAAGAAGCCTTCGTCGCTGAGGGGCCGAAGATTGTCGGCGACCTCATGGCTGTCACGCCGCCACTTATGGTTGTGGCGACAGAGGAATGGGCAGCCATGCATCACACCAGTTTACCCCCAGCGACAGAGCTCATAACAGTCACAGACGACGAGCTGAGACGTATCTCTTTCCTACAGCATCCGCAGAAAGTCATGGCTGTCTTCAGGATGGACTTCCTTGGGCATGACAGTGAGATACGCCCCGACGAGCTCTACTTGGCCCTTGACGGCGTGCAGGACCCCGGTAATCTCGGCACCATCATACGCATAGCAGACTGGTTTGGAATCCGCCGCATATTCTGCAGCCCTGAGACAGCCGATGTCTGGAACCCTAAAGTCATACAGGCGACAATGGGGAGCATCGCACGTGTCAGCGTTGAGTACACTCCTCTTGTCTCGCTCATGGACAGTCTTCCGGAGGGATTCCCTGTATACGGGACGCTACTTGATGGCGACGATATCACAAAGGCAGACACCCATAACCACGGCATCATCGTCATGGGCAATGAAGGCAACGGCATATCGCCAGCCATAAGGGAGCGTGTGACACACAAACTCCTGATACCCAACTATCCGGCAGGCTCGCCTACAGCAGACTCGCTCAATGTGGCCATAGCGACATCGATAACATGTTTCGCCATAAGGCAGCGCCCCCTTTAGGCACAAATAAACATATCCTCCCCCCGACAAATACCACAGCAAGACATGACAAACGGCAGACTCTTATGGGTCGACGACGAGATAGAGCATCTCCGCGCCCACATCATATTCCTCAGGCAGAAAGGCTATGAGGTCATCACCGTATCGAACGGCACTGACGCCATAGAGCAATGCCAGAGCCAGACATTCAACATGATACTTCTCGACGAGATGATGCCCGGCATAAGCGGACTGGAGACACTACAGAAAATAAAGGAGATACAGCCCCAGACACCTGTCGTGATGGTAACAAAGTCAGAGGAAGAGAACATCATGGACCAGGCCATAGGCCACAAGATAGCCGATTATCTAATAAAGCCTGTCAACCCCTCACAGATTTTGCTGACACTGAAGAAACACATCCACAGCCGTGAGATTGTGGCCGAGGTGACCCAGACCCAGTACCAGCAGACATTCTCACAGATATCGGCACAGATACTCATGTGCCATACCCTTGCAGACTGGAAGGCTCTTTACCGCCGTCTTGTACAGTGGGAGCTGACTCTCTCTGAGACCGACACGGGCATGAAGGAGATGCTCGACATGCAGCGTGCCGAGGCTAACGCCGCATTCGGGAAATTCATAAAGCAGAAATATCTTGACTGGGTGGCTCCAAAGACATTCCTCGACCACTCATCAAGGCCGACCCTATCGCCCGATATCTTCCGCAAATACATATTCCCTCTCATAGACAGCGAAGAGACTCCTGTGTTCTTTATCGTCATGGACAACCTGCGGTACGACCAGTGGACGACACTCTCCAAGGAGCTCAGCCGTGACTATGACATTGAGGAAGACCTATACATGTCCATACTCCCGACAGCGACACAGTATGCGCGTAATGCCATCTTCTCTGGCCTGATGCCCGAGAAGATAGAGAAGATGTTCCCCGAGCTGTGGGTCGACGAGGACAGCGAGGAGGGCAAGAACCTCAACGAGGCACCCCTCATCCAGACACAGATAGACCGTTTCCGCCGTCATGATACCTTCAGTTACAACAAGATATACGATTCAGAGGGCGCTGAGCGCTTCATAAACAATCTGCCCAACCTCGTCAACAACGACCTCAACGTCCTTGTTGTCAATTTCATCGACATGCTCTCCCATGCCCGCACAGAGATGAAGATGCTTAGGGAGCTGGCCTCCGACGAGCCAGCCTACCGCTCGCTGACACTATCATGGTTCGTCCATTCAGCCATAGCCGATGTCTTCAAGAGTCTCGCACAGAGGCGGTGCCGCATAGTCATAACGACCGACCACGGCTCCATACGCACCCACCGCCCCGTCAAGATTATCGGCGACCGCAACACGAACACGAATCTCAGATACAAGCTCGGGAAGAACCTCAACTGCCAGTCAAAGGATGTCTTCACCATAAAGTCGCCGCGCGACGCACAGCTGCCCGTCCCCAACATCTCCACGAGCTATGTCTTCGCCACAGGCGACACGTTCTTCGCCTACCCCAACAATTACAACTATTATGTATCCTACTACAAGGACACATTCCAGCACGGCGGCATATCGATGGAGGAAATGCTTGTCCCTATAGCCACACTCTCTCCACGCCTCGTATAGCGACATCTCACACGGGAATATGAGACTCCTTCCCTCTTTTTTTATATTATTACTAAAAAAACAGGCCGAAACATTTGGCAGTATCGAAAAAAAGCAGTAACTTTGCACTCGCTTTTCGGATATAACACAATTTTCCTCCGTATAAGCAGACATACATGGTGCCTATAGTTCAGTTGGTTAGAGCGTCAGATTGTGGTTCTGAATGTCCACGGTTCGAGTCCGTGTAGGCACCCAAAGAGAGTCTCAGTGAATATCATATTTGCTGAGACTTTTTTGTTTCCCCATATCCACCCATTCCATAACATCAAACCTCACATACCCCATGACCATTCAATATATCATAATAGCGGCAGTCCTGCTGGCGTGCATAGTTTACATCGTCCGCCGCATTCGGAAGCAGACAACAGGCGATGACTGCTCGTGCGGCTGCTCTGGTTGTCACAAACAGTGCAGCAAGAGGGTCGGCGACAAGCCTGAAGACTCTGCCCGTACATGACCACAAAACCACCAAGAGGCGCTGGAGAACTATTCGACACATATCATATACAGTAATGGTATGCCCGGGAGCGCTTCTCACTTCTACCTCCCAGAAATATTAAGCGTGCTGTCAATAGAGGATAATATGTCCTTTATTGGCAGCACGCTTCGTATATATCTTGCTGTATGCTGGTCATGGGTGAGGGTGTCCAGTGGCTGGGATAGTTATTATTTCCCCTACTCTCCCCCATTACCCTGTGGCATCGTCGTGGCGAGCCATCCACCCTATCCCTGCCATATCATCACTGAGGTTGAGAGGGATGGGGACGCCCGTCCTTATCTATCGTGCCATGCGGTATATCTCCATGACATCAGCCTTACGTAGCTGCATGAGTCCTCCGACGGTGATTGTGTCACCATTGGTACACTTGTCGGCCATTGTCTCTATCTCTCCGTCTGTCACATCTCTGCCAATGAGGGAGTGGATGTTTGTCGGCATACCTATCTTCTGGAAGAATGCCTCAAGAGCCTTTATGCCAGCCTCTGACGCCTCTATACAGTCCATATCCGCTGTGTCCACTCCCATGACATTGTGTGCGAAGCGGACGAATCGCGGGAGATTCTCCTGACGTGTATAGCGTGCCCAGCTGCCCCATACTGCGGCAAGACCGGCTCCATGGCTCACATCGAACATTCCAGACAGCTCGTGCTCTATGCAGTGGGTAGCCCAGTCGCCAGTAGTGCCACATCCTGTTATATCGTTATGTGCCACGGTTCCGGCCCACATGATGTTCGCACGGCTGGTATAGTCAGTTGGATTCACCAAGACCTTCACTCCTTCTGTCATGCATGTGCGCAATACAGCCTCAGCTATGGCATCAGTTGTCTCCATATCGTCGTCTTTGCTGAAATACCGCTCCATCGTGTGCATCATCATGTCTGTGATGCCACAGGCTGTCTGCCAGGCGGGGAGAGTGAATGTCAGCTCAGGATTCATGATGGCGAACTTGCAGCGGAAACTGTCTGTGCAATAGTCTTTCTTCAGCCAGCCATCCACCTCGTCGTTCGTGATGACAGAGCCATCACTCATCTCGCTGCCTGCGGCGGGAATGGTGAGTATGCAGCCTATCGGGAGGAAACGCTCTGCCTCATCCTTATGCTCATAGAGAGTCCAGACATCACCATCATAGAAGCGTCCTGCAGAGATGGCCTTGCACGAGTCGATGACCGAGCCGCCACCGACAGCGAGAAGGAAATCGACACCCTCTGCCTTACAAAGCTCAATGCCCTCACGGACGAGCGAAAGGCGGGGATTGGGCACAACGCCTCCTAACTTGACGTATTCTATACCTGCATCGCTGAGTATGCGTTCTACCTTCGCCATCAATCCTGAGCGGATGGCGCTCTGTCCGCCATAGTGGAGCAAGACCTTATTGCCGCCATATCTCTTTATGAGCTCAGCGACATGGTCTTCTGTCTGCCGGCCGAACAGGACGTGTGTCGGTGCATAATATTTGAAATTCTGCATAGTATGTTTTTTATTTGCTGTTAGTATTGAAAAGGGATGCAACCCAGACATGGCGCATATGGAGCATTGTCTCCATCCAGACGCACAACACCCCCGCAAGTGGTATTGGAAGTGGCAGCCATGAGTTACCGGTAGATAGTTATCTCATACTGCGCCTTGAAAGTCTCGTGGGGCTCCAGGAGATTCATATGTTCCCTGTCCTCGAACATACCATCGTAGCCGACACTGTCAGTACGGCCATACCATGGCTCGATGCACACGAATGGGGCATTCTTCTTAGGCGGAGACCACAGCCCGACAAGTGGCGATGTGAAGGCGACTGTCAGGTAAGGCTTCTGTGCCTCATCGAGAATAGTGACGCTGTCCACCTGCGAGTCAGGCAGAATCAGGGCATCATCGTCAAAGAGGTCGGTAGATATCGGTATCATGTCGTCGACAACCTCATAACATGAGTCTTCTGTCTCTGAGACACATCCCTTGGCAGTTATCTGCTCAGAGAAGACGAAGCGCTTGCCTGCCGGCAGGAAGTCTGCCTTCTGCTCGTTGACTATATGCAGCTTGAAGAATCCCCTCGCGGTGTCAGCCGACAGTTCCCTCTCCATAGCTCCCACGCCCTCATTGATGGCCTCGTCGCTCAGCATAGGCCAGTAGAAAGCGGGATGTGCCCCTATCTGGAATGGCAGCACCTCGTCCGAGGGATTCTCCACCTCCCAGCAGACATCGACGGTATGGCCATGAAGCTTATAGCCTATGCGCAGGATGAAGTCATAGGGATATCTCGTGCGGGTCTCTGCCGAGGAGCGGAGCTCGTACCATATCTCGTCGTCAGAGAGCGAGAGGAGCGTGAAGTCCATATCACGGGCTATGCCATGCTGCCCCATGCTGTATGTCCTGCCTTTCGAGCGGAATTCTCCATCCCATACGCTCCCGACGATAGGGAACAATACGGGCGAATGTCTCTTCCAATATTCCGGATACGCTCCCCAGAGATATTCTCTGCCTTCACACTTTATGCTGCATAGTTCGGCACCATGGTCTTCCACTCCTATAGTGACAATTCCGTTAGATAATGTTTTCATAAAAGATGGTAAAAAGAAATTAGTTTCACGCCTTGTATCGGCAACATTGACACATTGAGCCTTCGCTATCCCCTGCCTTCCCGTCTGTATCTGTATTGAAAATGTGAAGGAATGGGCAAAGCGATAGGCATGGCAAAGTTAGCAATAAAATCCGAGAAACACATTCTGTCGTGAGGATTTTTTCATACTGTCCGCTAAAACTGTTCATTTTCGGGCATTACGACTTAGTCAGACGGCTTGATTCACAAAAAGCGCAATGTGGCTGTATTCCTTTTTCTGATGACTCAACCCGATGGCTTATGGGGAAACGGCTATTATCCTATTAAAGGTATGGCCATTATTTGAGCCACGATGATGATTCAAGGAATAAGGAGAGCCGGATATGCACGTTTTCCATGTCTGTTGGAGGACAGAAAAATGAAGGATACAGAATGGGCTCATTGAAGGTACTGTATGAGGCTCTTGGAAGTAGCGAATGAGAGGCTTTAAGGCACCGAATGGGAAGACCAACCGAAACACCCTGATTTTCAATACTATACAACACAGCAAAATCAGAAACCTTTTTATCTACCAAAGGAAATGAAGGGGGGGGAATGAAGAAAATGTGGAAAAATCGTGGGGAAAGCTGCGGTTTTTGTGAAGAAATAGGTAGAAACGGATGTCCCTTGGGGTGGAGGAACCTGGGGTGGAGGAAGGACAGGAGGATGTGTCAAAAGTGACCATAGGTGAATGGATAATGGATTATGATGTGCCAACGTTCTGTCCTACATGGCTATAGCGCATCCATCTCCTGTTGCAGGAGTCTGAGGAATAGTGCTCCTTGTCCGCCATCCATCTGGACATGATGGAACTGGAAACTGACAGCGAGTGTCGTACGGAACCAGCTATGCGACAGACTCGGGACAATGGCCTCATGATATCGTCCCCACATAACCATCGGGTTATTGAACCCTTTGGCATACTGATTGACAATGCAGTCAAGCTCTGTCTCTATCATGGCTGATGTCCCTATGACCATCATCTCTTTGTCAAGGCAAATATTCTCACACATGGCTGCTGCCTTGGAACATATGGAACGGTAATCAGCTGAGAATTGTTGTATGCTGTCGCTGTATGGTATGTCACAATAGTTGATTCCGCCTTCTGAGTTTGCCACGACAGGCCCGATAGCCAAACGGCTGAAACGGTACATCTTGTCGTCTTGTGGAAGAGAGAAAAACTCGGGTATCTGTGATGCTGCCTTACCGATACACCAGCACATCATCATATTAAACGACAAATGATTGCGGCGGCAATACTTTATCATGTGGCTGACGTCGAGTGTCTTTACGAGCGTGACCATAGGCATCGGTGATGACATCCAGAGCTCAAAGGCTGTGGCACGTGTGGTTTCTTGCGGGTTGATTTCTGTTCTCATAATCCTGATGGGGTTCTATAAACGCCTGCCATGGCTATCTGCTGGGAGGCGTTGATGCTGTTTGCTGGACAGCAATAACAAACAAAAGGGAAGTTGCCACCTCGATATTTTTCTTCTGAAGTGACAACTTCCCCCAATGTATTTGTAGCATATGTGTCCGGCTTAGGCTCTCTGGCCGTGGGAGGCACAAGGCCCGCCTATCGGGGGTCAGAGCCCTTTGCCATGACAGTTCTTGAATTTCTTGCCTGAGCCGCAGGGACATGGGTCGTTACGTCCGGGCAGCTTGTCTCTTACGATAGGGTTGCGTCTTGCAGGCTGCTGTGTCGGCTGCTGTGTTGCCTGCTGCATCTGTCTCTGTGTCTCGGAGAGTGGCTGCTGCTCAGGGGCGTTGAGGTCGGCTTTCTGCTCTGTATAGCGCTGCTGGTGCTGCTCTGGTGCTGCCTCGCGCACATCCTCCGGCTGCTGCTCAGGCAGCTGGCCACGCATGAGGACAGAGGCTATGCGGTCGTTCATCTCGTTTATCATATTGTCCCAGAGCTTCACACTCTCAAGCTTGAAGATGAGGAGAGGGTCTTTCTGCTCGTAGCTTGAGTTCTGGACTGAATGTTTCAACTCATCGAGCTGGCGGAGGTTCTCTTTCCATGAGTCGTCAATGATGCGCAGCATGATGACTTTCTCAAACTGCTTGACCACTGAGCGGCATTCTGTGTCGTAGGCTTCCTTCAAATCGCATGGGAGCTGATAGACCTGTTTGCCATCGGTTATTGGCACTACAATCCTTGAGAATATGTGTCCCTGATTCTCGTAGACCTGCTTTATGACTGGCAGGGCCTGCTGGCAGATGCGCTCTGTCTTGCGTGTGAAGGTCTCCATGGCGTGCTGGAAGGTCTTCTCCTCAAGCTGTCCGGGCTCTCTCGTCTTGAACTCGCTCTCTGTGAACGGGCATTCTATGGCAAGAACCTTCAGGAGCTCCTCGCGGACTCCGACATAGTCGTTGTTGTCGATGATGGAGGTGACACGGTCCCAGATGAGATTGGCGATATCCATGCCGATACGCTCTCCCATAAGGGCGTGGCGGCGTTTCTCGTAGATGACTGTGCGCTGCTTGTTCATGACATCGTCATACTCAAGGAGACGCTTACGTATGCCGAAGTTGTTCTCCTCGACCTTCTTCTGCGCACGCTCTATGGCATTGGTGACCATCGACGACTCTATGCGCTCTCCCTCCTTGAACCCGAGCTTGTCCATGACAGAGGCGATACGCTCAGAGGCGAAGAGACGCATGAGCTTGTCCTCAAGGGATACGTAGAAGACTGAGGAGCCTGGGTCGCCCTGGCGTCCAGCACGGCCTCGCAGCTGGCGGTCGACACGGCGTGACTCGTGACGCTCTGTACCGATAATGGCAAGACCGCCCGCAGCCTTCACCTCTGGCGAGAGCTTGATATCTGTACCACGTCCCGCCATGTTCGTGGCAATGGTCACCGCACCGAGGAGACGCTCCTCGACACGCTCATTGCCTTCCTCGTCGGTAATGGTGACTTTACCCATATTGCTCTGACCGGCAAGGGCGACGATATCCGCCTCCTTCTGGTGGAGCTTGGCGTTGAGCACCTGATGTGGGATATTGCGCATCTTGAGCATGCGTGAGAGGAGCTCGGATATCTCTACCGATGTCGTACCTACAAGCACTGGGCGGCCATTGTTCCTGAGCTCTACTATCTCGTCGATGACTGCGTTATACTTCTCTCGGGCTGTCTTGTATACCCTGTCGTCAAGGTCTTTGCGCTGCACAGGGCGGTTGGTAGGTATCTCTACTACATCAAGCTTGTAGATATCCCAGAACTCGCCTGCCTCTGTCACGGCGGTACCTGTCATACCAGCGAGCTTGTGGTACATGCGGAAATAGTTCTGGAGTGTTATCGTGGCGAATGTCTGTGTGGCAGCCTCTACGCGCACATGCTCCTTTGCCTCGACAGCCTGATGGAGGCCGTCGCTCCACCGTCTACCTTCCATGATACGTCCTGTCTGCTCGTCGACAATCTTAACCTCTCCGTCTATGACAACATACTCATCGTCCTTGTTGAACATACAGTAGGCCTTGAGCAGCTGCTGGAGGGTATGGACACGCTCCGACTGTACGGCGTAGTGTGTCAGCATCTCATCCTTCTTGTTGAGACGGTCCTCCTCAGAAAGGCCTTTCTCATTCTCGAGGGCTGAGAGCTGGGAGGTTATATCGGGCAGGACGAAGAGGTCGTCCTGGTTCACCTGCTTGGCGAGCCATGCTGTTCCCTTGTCTGTAAGGTCGCATGAGTTCTGCTTCTCGTCGACGACAAAGAAGAGTGGCTCTACGGCCTCTGGCATACGGCGGTTGTTGTTCTCCATGTAATGCTCCTCTGTGCGCAGCATTCCGGCCTTTATGCCTTCTTCTGAGAGGAACTTTATGAGAGGCTTGTTCTTTGGCAGAGCCTTGTATGAGCGGAAGAGGGCGAGGAATCCCTCATCGAGCGACTTGTTGCCCTCGTCTTTCTTCCCTTCCTCAAGGAGTTTCGCTCCGGCAGATATCATCTGCTTGGCATCGGCGAGGTATTGTGTAGCGAGTTTGCGCTGCACATCGACGAGGCGCTCTACAAGCGGCTGGTACTCCTCGTACATCTGGTCGTCGCCCTTGGGCACAGGGCCGCTTATGATGAGCGGTGTACGGGCGTCGTCTATGAGGACAGAGTCGACCTCATCGACAATGGCGTAGTTATGGCGACGCTGCACGAGGTCGGATGGCGAGAGGGCCATATTGTCGCGCAGATAGTCAAAACCGAACTCATTGTTCGTACCGAATGTGATATCTGCCATATATGCCTTGCGGCGCGCATCAGAGTTAGGCTGGTGCTTGTCGATACAGTCGACACTAAGGCCATGGAACTCATAGAGCGGACCCATCCACTCTGAGTCACGCTTGGCGAGGTAATCATTGACCGTGACGACATGCACGCCATTCCCTGTCAGCGCATTGAGGAATACGGGGAGGGTGGAGACAAGGGTCTTACCCTCACCAGTGGCCATCTCGGCTATCTTACCCTGATGGAGGACAACACCACCGAAGAGCTGCACATCATAATGCACCATCTCCCATTTCAGGTCGTTGCCGCCTGCTGTCCAGTGGTTATGATATATCGCCTTGTCGCCATCAATGGTCACAAAGTCCTTGGAGGGATTGGCTGCCAACTCACGGTCAAAATCGGTGGCTGTAACGATGGTCTCCTCGTTCTCACAGAATCTGCGGGCTGTGTCCTTGACTATGGAGAAGGCGACAGGCATAATCTCATTGAGACCTTCCTCATAGAGTTCGAGCACTTCCTTGTCGAGCTTGTCAATTTTCTGGAATATCGGCTCTCTCTCATCGATGGGTGTCTGCTCTATCGTTGCCTTCAGCTCCTCTATCTCTTTCTGCTTAGCCACACCTTTCTCGTGGATATATGCCTGGAGCTCCTTTGTCTTGGCACGGAGCTGGTCGTTGTCAAGCTGGCGTATCTCTTCGTATGCTGACTTGACCTGCTCAACGAACGGCTGGATAAGCTTCATGTCTCTCGAAGACTTATTGCCGAACATTGACTGTAGAAATTTTATGAAATTCATATAGTGTTATTGTTTTTATTTTTTTCGGTTTATATGTGACACTGGGCATGGGGACTCGCCCCTCGGAATGCTTTCCCGCGCAAGAGGCTTGGGGACGGAAAAGGACTTGGATTGGACTCCGCCTCTACCTCTCTCTTGCAGCATGCCCATGGCTATGTACAGCCACTTTGGTTATGCCCCGTCACACCTTTCTGTCTGCAAAGTTAATGATAATTTATGACATAACAGCCATAAAATCAAATATATTTACTATTGGCACTGAATATGGGAAGCTTCTTAGGGGATGGCTGTCCGCTTCTGGAGACATGAATACAGAGTCGCTCTCAGCGGATAATATAGGGAGCTGGCACCTGTCAAAACTCCGCAGCAATGCGCTCGCTGTATGCATAGCCATATCCTCTCCAGTATGCGTGTCTCCCTATGGACATAGCTCCGGATACCCCATTATCTCAATGCCCTGGCCTTACTTGCATTCGGGGCCCTTATGCGTATGGCGTTGGCGATAGTAGGGGCTATGCGGTCGATTGTGACTTCTGTATCGACTACTTTCTGCTTCACGCCACTGCCATATATTATAATAGGAGTGTACACTCCGTATTTCTTCCATGGCTGTTGCCTGTGTGTCTCCTCGTTCAGGACTTTCCATCCTGGCGCGATGTCGAGGATAATGTCTCCCGACACGTCGGTGTTGGAGCCGCTTCTGAGCATCTGGGCATGCCTGTCGCGCGCGTCGGCGAGTGAGAATGTTGTGTGGGCGTCGCTGATACCGTCTGAGAGGATAAGCATCTCGCGTGCCTTCTCCAACACCTCGTTGAGCCTTACTTTCTTCCGCTCAACAAGCTTATGGTCAATATATATCTGGTTGTCATAGAACGCCTCGACGTATCTCGCCTGTCCGTATATGGCGGAGAGATACATATTGAGGAGATTGGCAGTACGGTTGATGTATACTGTCCCCGACGGGACCATGTATGGCTTATAGTCGATTGTCTCCTCATCATAATATCCTGTCGAGGAGACGACGAAGAGGACTTTCCCTGCCCCAATGCGCTGTTCTATGGTTGTGACAAGGCGTCCTATAGCATCATCAAGTTTCTGATATACTTCCTTGGGGCCCGCTATCGCTGTCACTGCTCCTGTATACTGGATGTTCAGTAGGTCAGGGGTCTGGTCATAGCCGAGATGTTCTGACGCCACACACATGAGCGCCATATTAGTGATGTCGCTGTTGACGAGGGGCGACTTGACATAGTCGGCATAGTGTGAGCGTCCGCCGAAGAGCGAGTTCATTGTCTTCAGCTTGCCCGACGGGGTGTTAGCCCTGTTGAATGTCACCACCCACGATGGCGTTATCTTGTTGTAGTATGTCGATGTTGTCCACAGTCCTGACTCGGATGATACCCATAGCGCACAATCGGCATTGTAGCCTGCAAGCAGTACGGCAGCGTCAGCGGCGGCGGCTACAGAGTATACCTTCGACGCATTCTTGGTAGATATCTTCAGCTCGTCGCCTATCGTGGAGACGAGCATATTGGTTGGAGCCGGAGCATCGCCACGTGGTGTCAGCAGAGATGACTGCTCCGTGGTGCACGATACGGGCTGCAGTGACTTCCTCGATATCCATGTCTCTGATGTTATTCCGTTGTAGAATGGCGAGGAGCCTGTTATGAGGGCGGCGGTCGCTGATGCGCGGTCGACAGGGGCAAAAGGCACTTCTGCACTTGTATAGAGGGCTCCATTGGCAATCAACCGTCTGAAGCCATCTTTGCCGAATAGGGGCATATATGTCTCAAGGTAGTCGCTGCGCAACTGGTCGATGCTGATGTTCACAACAAGACGAGGCGCATCGGCCACAGCGGACTGCGCCTCTGCCTCTGACGCCAAAAGCGATAATATGATTATATATATATAACGGTTCATCCTTAATCTGTCGGCAGTTTTTTATGTTTAGTGTGGGAGGTAATCCACCCAGAGGGTCGCTCCCACGGTATGTTCCTTGAATTTATTATTGTTTTTTAGTATGGTCAACACGGTCCAGCTCCTCGCCGCGCAGCCTTCTGCCCAGACTGTGTCTTCTGCCTGGCCTTGACTCTCTCATCGGCTACTATCCCGAGAGCATACCTTAGCATGACTGTCACGGAGAGTATCTTCACTGCGGGGTCAAGCCATTGTATCTCGAATGCAAACAGGACAACCATGAGGCATATCATTACTGCTCCCGTCTTCCACATCCAATGGCATCTGCCCCGCATACGGTTCCTTATGGCCTTCCATCCGAAGAGGATAGGTATAGGGTTGAAGAGAAGTATCTGTATGTTTGTCCTTACCGTCGGATGCTGTGAGCCTATCATGGCAGTTATTATGAGCCCGCATATTCCTATCGAGGTCAGAAGAAGGGCATCAAGCATCCACATGTATCTCCCCATCTTCCATTCTAACAGGGACAGGAGAGCAACCACTGCCAGCAGTATCACCGAGCACTGGACAGGTGTCAATGGGAATCCGTCGCCAATCCATTGCCTCCCTTCTCTGACGGGGATTGATGTCTCCTCGACAAGCTTTCGCCTCACGCCATCACTACCGACGATATATGCCTTCTCCATGGCTCTCATAGCCGACAGGGGCAAGGCGCGCGTGTCATCCCCGTGTAGAGGCCGGTCAGCCCCTATGCCGAGCAGCAGGTCATTCCCAAGGCTTGACCACGGTGAGCTATTGTTCAGCCTGTGAAGCATCTGCCTCATCGTCATCCCGTCGTCGATAGTATTGTCATAGACGACCTTGCCGTCAATGTTCTCTGTGACCATATCACACGCCCTTGTGGTGCAGTTGTCATAGTAGAAATTGTACCTGTAAACCCTGTTCTCCAGCTTATAATTCTCAAGCAGGGCGTCTATGATGCGCTGTTTCTCCGTTTCTGTGAGGTTTATCGTCTGCTGTGTGACACTGCTTCCGTAGTATTCGTACTCCCGGCAGAAGACCTCAAAAGGCACAATTCCCATCTCGTAATCTGTAAGGCCGAAGACAAATCTCAGCACGAAGAAGGGCTTTGCAAAAGAGAACATGCCATAGTTCACCGCGAGGTCCATTCCGCGGCGCGGGTCCTCTACTCGCAGGGCTGTATGGCCATAAAGGCTGTATACCTCATCATGCGGAGAGCAAGTGAGCAGTGATATACGCACACGTCCATCTTCTGCCAGCGTGTCTGTGCCGGCAGGACGGTCTTCTATAGTATATGCTTTTGTGCTAAGGGGTATGAGCAGTAGAAATGCTAAAAAAAAGGCATATAAATGTTTCACGATGCAAAAATAACTTATATTTCTGATATAACGTGCTTATATTCCCCAAAAAATATATAATTTTGCAGCAAATTTATACTTTCCGCTCATGAAGCGGAAGATTTTTAACACTTATGAAGAAAATTATAATATTCCTGATGATGCTTGTCCCATGCGCCTCGATGGCCCAGAGCGGGACAAACTCACCATACAGCCAATACGGCCTTGGATTATTGAGCGACCAGTCGACAGGTTTCAACCGTGGCATGGATGGTGTCGCCTTGGGTATGCATGAGTCAAACCAGGTGAACTACCTGAATCCTGCGTCATACGCACGCATTGACAGCCTCACATTCATCTTCGATGTCGGCATGGCAGGCCAGATAACCAATTTCAAGGAAGGCTCGCACAAGATAAATGCCAACAACTCCAACTTTGAGTATGCCGTGGCAGCATTCCGTGCCTTGAAGAATGTCGGAGTGTCATTAGGAATCCTGCCATTCACAAACATAGGATACAACTACTCATCGACCAATAAAGTCTCGTCATCAACGACATATACGACAACATACGAGGGCACAGGCGGTCTCCGCATGGCATATCTCGGTTTGGGATGGATGCCTGTCAAAGGCTTCTCTGCAGGCGCCAACATAGCATATCTGTGGGGCTCGTACAACCGTAATGTGACAAACGCCTACTCTGACTCGTACGCCAACACCATAGGCCGTTACTACTCAGCCGATGTGACAAGCTACCGTCTTGACGTCGGTGTACAATACACCCAACCGTTAGGCAAGAAGGACAACATAACCATCGGTGCCACATATACTCCAGGACATGCTCTTGGAGGCTCAGCCGATATGAAAGAGATAAGCACGAACTCACAGACTGGTGTTTCAGACACCACCTCATACAGCTATAGCCGTGCGCTCTTCATCCCCACGACATTCGCAGCAGGCATGGCATGGTATCATACCACACGCTGGCGCGTCGGCCTCGACTATTCATTACAGAAATGGTCAGGACACCAGTTCCCTGACATGCGTGACGGCAAATATGTCCTCTGTGACGGCACCTTACAAGACAGGCACAAGGTGACCCTTGGAGGTGAGTTTGTCAACAAGGCGCTAAGCCGCCGGTATCTTGACAGGGTACATGTGCGTGCCGGTGTCAGCTATTCCACACCATACACGAAAATCAATGGTCGCGACGGACATAAGGAGATATCTGCATCATTGGGCTTAGGTCTGCCTATAACCAATGGATGGAACAACCGCTCGATGGTGAACATCTCGGCACAGTGGGTGCAGCGTTCTGCTGACGGACTTATTCGTGAGAACGCGTTCAGGCTCAATCTCGGCATCACATTCAACGAGCGATGGTTCATGAAGTGGAAGCTTGAATAATGGCAACCCGCCTCCCCCCTCTCCTCTATCATTAACCAACCCTCATTGTCGAGCTGAATATAGGGGGCGAGATACACATGGGCACCGGATACAGGCAAACGTTTATCACCATACAAGACACAATGATAATTCAGCCGGCATCAGAGCATATGGCCAGTAACGGCACAGATAGAGACGACGGTGTAGCCACAGCTCCACAGTGATGGCTTTCATCCTCTCTCCCTCTGTGCCGTAGCCTTAATCCCGAGCTTAATCCTCCCTCCCGGCCCGTGAAGATAGAGGATATGGGTAGCCTTAATCCCGAGCTTAATCCTCCCCCTCGGCCAGTGAAGATAGAGGATATGGGTAGCATCAATCCTGAGCCTAATGGCTCACCCACCCCACAGCCTTTACAGAAAAAAAACAGCACAAATTGCAAAGCGATCCCCCCC
>JADYUK010000014.1 GCA_021531755.1 Hoylesella loescheii | reverse complement strand
CCTGTGGCCTTATCCCCCACCCTCTCATGCCACGGCATGATGTGCGTACAGCCTGTGCCATGCCTCCCCCACATGTCCTATGGCTATACTTGCGGCAGTGTTTCATGCAGGCACGGGTATACCCATGAGCTACGAGACGGCATGACGGCGCTCCGCCCTCCAAGCCCCCAGCCGTCATCAGACATAACCCATAAAACGTCCGACACAACGTGTTCTTAGCAGTAGTAATAATCTATCTCATAGTGCTTATGTCCATAAGCCGCCTGACATCACGTCAGTCAGGCAACAGCGCCTTCTTCTCAGGCGAGCACCGCTCGCCGTGGTATATGGTCGCTTTCGGCATGATAGGCGCGAGCATCTCGGGCGTGACATTCGTCTCTGTCCCGGGCATGGTGCTCCAGCAGGACATGACATATCTCCAGACATGCCTCGGATTCATCCTTGGATATTATGCTGTGGCATACATTCTTCTGCCACTCTACTATCGTCTCCGCCTGACAACGATATACACATACCTTGGCAAGCGCCTTGGCCACAGCAGCCATCTGACAGGCACCATCTTCTTCTTTATCTCCAAACTCGCAGGCGCTGCCATACGTTTCTATGTCGTTTGCATGCTTCTCCAGCGCTTTGTCCTTGACCCATACGGCATTCCGTTCTTTATCACCGTCCCTGTCCTTGTGCTGCTGATATGGCTCTACACACGGCGTGCCGGCATCAAGACCCTTGTCTGGACCGACACGCTACAGACTCTCTTCATGTTCGTGGCCGTCATAATGATAACCGCCGCAGTCATCGGGAGGCTTGACATGTCGCTCACAGAAGCCGCCTGTGCCGTCATGGACACCCCCATGAGCCGCATCTTTGTCTTCGACGACGCCACCTCACGCCAGTATTTCTGGAAGCAGTTCCTCTCCGGCGTGTTCATCGTCATCGTGATGACGGGCCTCGACCAGGACATGATGCAGAAGAGCCTCACATGCCCCACACTGCGTGACGCGCAGAAGAATCTCTGCTCATACGGCTACGCTTTCGTCCCCGCCAACCTTCTATTCCTTTTCCTCGGTGTGCTTCTCGTTATCCTCTCCACGCAGCAGGGCATCGCGTTACCAACAAAGGGCGACGAGCTCCTGCCGTCGTTTGCCGCCACAGGATATCTTGGCGACACCGTCCTGGCTGTCTTCGCCATAGGTCTCGTGGCATCCTCATTCTCGAGCGCCGACTCTGCCATGACGGCCCTGACCACTTGTTTCTGCATCGACATCTGCCGCCGTGGCGATGACGAGCGTCTCAGACGGCGTGCCCACATAGGCATAATAATGCTTTTCATCATAGCCATACTCATATTCGACAGTATCGGCTCGTCGAGCGTCATCGACCTCATATACGTCGTCTGCGGCTATACCTACGGCCCGCTGCTCGGACTTTTCCTTTTCGGGATGACCACCCGCTATGCTGTCAGGGACCATCTTGTCCCCTATGTCTGCATCCTCTCCCCTGTCATATGTTACACCATAAACATCTTATCGTTGCGTCTGTGGGACTATCATTTCGGCTATGAGATGCTCATGCTGAACGGTCTGCTGACTTATCTCGGGCTATTCATGCTCCGTACTGGAAGGAAATAGCCAAACACAATATACAATGAACCCGAAAGACACCGTATGGACTATTCCCCATGCGGTGTCTTTCATTTTCCTGGTTATACACTCCGATGACCTCCTTTTTATCTGCCCTCCATCCAAATGAATAGGGATGGCATAATTACCCACACCATTTCGCTCACATAAGGACAACAGCCACCGCGACATTGGCATGCGACTGTGTCCGATTCCCCCTACCCCATACGAATGAGACATGCTTGAAGATGCGACTCTATGCGTCATTGCCTATATGATTGTGGGTTATGCATTGGGCGATGACATATCTACGCTCGGCCATGAATAGCAGCAAAAGGACAGCAAGCGCGAGAAGACTAATGGCAAGCCCCGGCATCAGTCCACGGGGGACGAAGCGGAACTCCACCTCGTGAGTGCCGGCAGGCACAAGGATGGCCGACATGCCATAGTCGACTGGCAACGCACCGACAATGACAATGACGGCGATAAGCAATAATGTTCGTTTCATGTTCCTCTTGTCTGTTCTATTTATCTGGAGGCTTGTTCCAGACCTCTATTGTTGATAGTGTAGGCGCAAATCTTGTCTGTTCCTTTTATCTGGAAGCTTGTTCCAGACACATTCCTTGCACCGCCGCCATGCATGACATAGACATTGCGACACCTCATATCCTTTGACAAACCAGCTCTCTCTGCGATACAATCATTAATGATTAATATGGTTGAATATGCTCTATAATTAAGTAATTACTGAGTAATCATATTATAATTACTCTGTATTTAGCATATAATTACTCAGTCTTTATAGTGTAATTACTGTGTATTTATATGTTTATTTCTCGGTTTTCATATTATTTGTGACAGGAAATCAGCTAATCATATTATACTGGAAGGCAACTTACACTTAATCCATAATATAAAATGAATGACGGATAATCTGTAACGGGTGGTCTATATCTCGTCCTGAATAATGAATCGTGGGCGCTTCTTTGCCTCCATATATGTCTTCCCGACATACTCTCCGACTATGCCCAGGGCAATCAGCACACATCCTGTGCAGAACCATATTGACAGCATAAGCGAAGGCCATCCCCTGACCACTTGCCCTATCAGGTTGCAGTAGGCTATCCAACATAGCACACCAAGCGATATGCCGACGAAGACCATCCCGAGCACGGTTATAAGGCGTATGGGCTTTATGGAGAACGATGTGATACCGTCGACGGCAAGGTTAAGCGTATTCCGACTTCTTTGCTTATTGTGACATCAATAAACTGTAGGATGTAATGTGTAGAACTGGACGACTTATGAGACAGGGCAATAAAAAAAGCCTGCCGGGGGCAGGCTGTGACTCACAGACATGGTGAATGTGGGTATATGGAATCAACGCATGGGGCTGTCAGCGTGCTACGCCTTGTCGAGATTGTCTCTCCAAAGGTATTTCCTTGTCTCATGGACAATGACAGTGGAGAGGAAAAGCAGCGAGAGGAGGTTAGGGATAGCCATGAGGGCGTTGAATATATCAGCGATGTTCCAGACCATCTCAAGGCTTATCACCGCTCCGATATAGACTGTCAGGATGAATAGAATGCGGTAACAGGCGAGTATTCTCCTCACGGTCTTCGCCGCCTCCGCATCCGTCATGGTGTGGCTCTTGGTTCTTGAGCTGAGCCATTTGTTGGCGAGATATTCTGTGCCGCGCTCTCCGTAATAGCTCCAGCCGAGGATAGTGGAGAAGGCGAACGTCAGGAGTCCGAAGACAAGCAGCGGCTCTCCTATATATGGTATCTTGGAGAACGCGAGACGTGTCAGCACTCCACCGTCCTCAACCCTTATATCGGGATAGGCAAGTATGGAGGAGACGACGACGATGCCTGTTATGGCGCATATGACAACAGTGTCCCAGAATGTGCCGGATGATGACACAAGGGCTTGGCGTACAGGGTTTCTTGTCTGTGCCGCAGCGGCTACAAGGGGAGCCGAGCCGAGGCCGGACTCATTGGAGAACAATCCGCGGGCGATACCGTATCTGGCGGCGATGATTATGGCCGAGCCTGCCAGTCCGCCAGTGGCGGCGTCGTCTGTGAACGCTGACTCAACAATGAGGCGTATGGCTGGGAGTATGAAGCTGCTGTTTATGCAGAGGATGACGACACACCCGATGACATAGAGCAATGCCATGAACGGCACGAGAACCTTACAGCAGCGTGCTATGCTCTTCACTCCGCCTATTATGACGGTCGCCGCGAGTATTGTCGTCAGCACTCCTGTCGTGACGGTCGGAATGCCGTATGTCTCGTATCCCATTGTCGACATGGCATTCGACTGTACTGACGCTCCTATCCCGAAGGTCGCTATTGCTGTGAAGAGGGCGAAAGCAATGGCCATCATACGCCAGAAGCGCCTCATAGTGTTGCTGCGCGCGCTGCCGCCAAGACCATACTCAAGGGCGTACATCGGGCCTCCGAGCATCTTCCCGTCATGACTCGCAACCCTGTATTTGACAGCGAGAAGGGCCTCTCCATACTTTGTCGCTATGCCGAAAACGCCTGTCAGCCAACACCAGAAGACGGCTCCTGGGCCTCCCAGCGCGACAGCCGTTCCCACTCCGATGATGTTCCCTGTGCCTATGGTGGCGGCGAGAGCGGTGGCGAGAGCGGCGAATTGTGACACATCGCCGTCAGAGTCGGTGTCCTTGCTGACAGAGAGACGTATGGCCTTCAAAATATGACGCTGGGGGAAATGCAGACGTATGGTAAGGAAGATGTGTGTGCCGAGAAGAAGGACTATCATGGGCCAACCCCATAATATTCCGCTTAATTGGGCGAGAATTTCGTTCAAATATTCCATAAAGCAAAGTGTAAACTAAAATTTAATGCAAAAGTACATCATTTATCCCATATAACCAAACAATATGTAAACAATATGCTCATTATTATGTAAAAAAGCAACCTTGGCATTCTGTTGTATTTACCGAGATTAAGAAAAAAAGTAAAAAAAAAGATGTTTCGGGATTAAACTTTTCGCGTTTATCTGAGTCATATAATCGAAATTGCCTGTGAAGGTAAGAGTGACAATTAGTAGTTAGAATCTGTTAAGCATACATTTTTCTCTCTCTTCTATTAATGTGAAGGCGCCGAGCAGTAGTGATACTCCCCGACGCCATTTTTTTATTTTGTGCCCTATGGTGGCCCGCTGTGCGCCACCATGGTGTTCATAATGCTGGTCTTTGCCGTTTTCTGCGCACCTGCTGGCGCTTTGCTTCTCTGCAGCTTACTCAGCCCATACGATATAGTCATCCTTGCGTGCCACCTGTGGTTTGAGCGCGTCGGGTGCCGCATAGCCTATTATGCAGTGTCCTATGCCCTCATATTCGCCCTCTATTCCGAGGCTTCGGAGTATCTCCTTGCCTTCCTCGCTCTCAAACTCCTCCTTCGCACGGTGTATCCAGCAGGAGCCGAGTCCGAGGCTGTGGGCGGCGAGCATGAGGTTCTCCATGACGAGCGAGCCGTCATATACATGTGTGCCGACGCTTTTCTTGGCGAGCACGACGAGCACTACTGGCGCACCGTAGAAGGGGTCGGCGCCGGGTGCAGTGCTGGTCTTGAGGTTGCGTCCCATGATGATGTCTGAGTTCATGCGGCTGAGTCTGTCGCGCAGCTCACGGTTTGTGACGGCAATGATGAGAGGCGACTGGCTGTTCATTCCTGTCGGGGCGTATGTCCCTGCCTTGCATATCTCCTCTATGAGCTCGCGTGGAACAGGCTGCGAGGTGTACTTCTTCACGCTGCGGCGTGTGATGATGTTCTGTATTGTCTCGTTCATTTTGCGTTGTGATAGTTATGTTATTCTATAATAATGTGTATCTGCATGCAAAATTAGCTCATTTTTTGATAACAGGCAAGAATAAGGTAATAAATAGTATATGATAACATTTTTTTCAGCATCCACTAATTCATATTCCATTTTTTATTACTACCTTTGCACGGAAATAGCCATATCACAAGATATTACCCTGTCAATGAGAAGACAAACAATCATATCATTCATAATGTTCCTGGCCATATTCCTGGTGGCGAGCGGTGGTGTGCCCACCCTCTTCTCTTCCAGCCATATGGGCCATGGCTCACATGGAGACGGGGATAACGACACGACGACTCAGGATACGACATTAGCAGACAAAGGGCTCATCAGACCATCGGCTGACTCTGCCAAGGCCGTCGGGTCTGGCAAAATGGCTTCTGGCATGGTCGACACGACAGCGATGGACTCTATCTCCTTAGCCATATACAAGCATAACAAAGCCATTGACGACTCGCTGCGCCTTGACTCTATCAACCGCAGGAAGAAGAAGGGCATAGACGCTCCTGTCACATATTCGGGGGAGGACTCGCTTGTCTATCTCGCATCTTCCAAGACGGCGCATATCTATGGCGACGCGAAGGTGGACTATGAGAACATGAAGCTTGAGGCTGAGCGCATACACATGAGCCTCGACTCAAGCCTCGTCCATGCCGAGGGCGTGCAGGACAGCACAGGCGAGAAGATGGGGACGCCAATCTTCAACATGGGCAACGACAAGTATGAGAGCGACCGCATGTCGTTCAACTTCAAGACGAAGAAGGGCCTTATAAACAATGTCTACACCGAGCAGGAGGACGGATTCATGGTCTCTGAGGTCTCCAAGCGCGACAGCTCAGGAGTCATATACCTCAAGCATGGCAAGTACACGACATGCGACGCAGAGCATCCTGACTTCTATATAGCGCTGTCGAGGGCGAAGATGCGGCCCGGAAAGGATGTTGTCTTCGGCCCGGCATACCTCGTAGTCGCAGATGTCCCTCTGCCGTTAGCCATTCCCTACGGCTTCTTCCCATTCTCAAAGAGCTACTCATCGGGATTCATCATGCCAACATACGGTGACGAGATGTCGCGCGGATTCTATCTCCGCGATGGCGGATACTATTTCGCCATGAGCGACAAGATGGACCTCAAGCTCCTCGGAGAGATATACACGAAGGGCTCATGGGGAATCTCTGCCGCGAGCAACTACAAGAAACGGTACAAATACTCAGGCTCGATATACGCCTCATACCTGAACACAAAGACTGGCGACAAGGGGCTGCCAGACTATCAGGAGCAGAAGAGCTTCAAGATACAATGGTCCCACCGTCAGGACTCAAAGGCCAATCCATACTCCCAGTTCCAGGCGAGCGTTAACTTCGCGACGACAAGCTACGAGCAGAGCAACCTCACATCGATGTACAACCCGCAGGCCATGACACAGAGCACGAGGACATCGTCTGTCAGCTACAGCACACAGTTCTCAAGCATCGGCATGTCAATATCGAGCACATTCAACCTCTCACAGAACATGAGAGACTCGACGATAGCGATGACTCTGCCTGACCTGAACATATCAATATCACGCTTCTACCCATTCAAGCGCAAGCACGCTGTGGGCAAGCAGCGCTGGTACGAGAAGATATACATGAGCTATACGGGCAATATCTCCAACTCCATCAACGCCAAGGAGAGCGAGATAATGCACAAGTCATTCACAAAAGACTGGCGCAACGGATGGCAACACCAAATTCCGATAGGAGGAGCGTTCACCCTCTTTGATGCCATAAACATCACGCCATCATTCAACCTGACAGACAGGACATACTTCACAAAGGTGAACAGATCGTGGGACGAGGAGACACAGAGGGAGGTCTGCGATACCGTAAGCGGATTCCATAACGTCTACAACTGGAACCTCAGCCTCCAGGCTTCGACACAGCTCTACGGCATGTACATACCGAGCAGGAAACTCTTCGGCGACAAGATTATAGGCATCCGCCACGTCTTCAAACCGTCAGTGAGCTTCAGCTACGCCCCCGACTTCTCACAACACCACTACGGATTCTGGGACTCATACCAGAAGACGAACCCTGACGGCTCAGTAGAGCTTGTCGAGTACTCACCCTATGCCAACAACCTCTACGGCACAGTATCACAGGGAAAGACCGGGTCCCTGTCGTTCGATATCAGCAACAACCTCGAGATGAAGGTCAAATCGGACAAGGACACCACAGGCATGAAGAAGATAAGCCTCATCGACGAGCTCGGGCTGTCCATGTCGTATAACTTCGCAGCGAAGGAGAGACCACTCTCCGACCTCACCATGCGACTGAGGCTCAAATGGTGGAAGAACTACACGTTCAACATGAACGCGGTGTTCGCCACATACGCATACGAGCTGAATGAGGCCGGCATGCCATACATCGGCACACACACGGAGTACAGCAAGGGACGATTCGGACGATTCCAGGGCATGTCGCAGAACATCTCCTACACGCTCAACCCAGATAAGATAAGGAAACTCTTCGGCGGTGGAGACGACGAAGAGGACAGCCGCAAGACTCAGCAGGAAGGGGATGAGGACGACGATACCGGCGTAGAGACAAACATCGACCCTGATATGGAGAAGGCCAAGAACGGAGCACGGAAGAAGAGCGGAGGCAAGGCCGAGACTGACGAGGACGGATACCTGACATTCTCAATGCCATGGTCGCTGACATTCGGCTACGGCATAACGATGCGCGAGAATACAGGAGGAAAGTTCAACGAGAAGTCGATGAGATACCCATATAAGTTCACACAGAACCTCAATGTGTCGGGCAACATACGCATTTCTGACGGATGGGACATCTCTTTCTCATCAGGATATGACTTCGACATGCACAAGCTGTCAATGACAACAGCCTCACTCTCACGTGACCTCCATTGCTTCAACATGTCATGCTCAGTAGTCCTCGCGCCTTACACATCATATAACTTCACATTCAGATGTAACGCTGCGACACTTACCGACGCACTGAAATATGACAAGCGCAGCGGAATGTCAAACTCTGTGAAATGGTATTGACACCCAGGGCAGGCACAAGGTGGGGACACCGACCACGGCCTCTGTCCCCTCAAGGAGTTCCCTCCATGCCTCCACAAATCATTGTGTGGCATGGAGGGAGCTTGTTTTTCAGCCACTGCCAGTTGTGCCCCAGCAGAGGACATCCATCCCCATAACACTGTGAACCACGGCATCACAACCCCATAAGCAAACAAAACCATCAGGACACATGATACAAGACCTCGCATTGATTCTCATCGTGGCGGGCATCGTCACCCTCATCTTCAAGCGTCTGAGACAGCCTCTCGTGCTCGGATATATCGTCGCCGGATTCCTTGTCTCGCCCCATATGCCATACCTCATGTCGGTCGTAGAGAAGGCTAATATCCACACATGGGCCGACATCGGTGTCATGTTCCTCCTCTTCTCCCTCGGCCTTGACTTCTCGTTCAAGAAGATTTACAAGATGGGAGCAGCCCCCATCATAGCCGCCATAACCATTGTTGTCTGCATGATGATGCTCGGCTATAGTGTCGGGCGCATGTTCTCGTGGAGCGACATAAACAGTATATTCCTTGGAGGCATGCTCGCCATGTCGTCGACAACAATCATATACAAGGCCTTCGACGACCTTGGACTGCGCCAGCAGCGTTTCGCCTCGCTTGTCATGAGCGTGCTGATTCTTGAGGATATCCTCGCGATAGTCATGATGGTCATGCTGTCAGCCATAGCGACAGGCGACAACCCTGACAGCGGGGCGATGCTGATGTCAGTCGTCCGCATAGGGTTCTTCCTCACATTATGGTTCGTTGTGGGCATCTTCGCCATACCTCTCTTCCTGCGTTCGACACGCAACCTCATGACATCAGAGACACTCCTCATCGTATCACTCGGCCTCTGCTGCTTCATGGCCGTGGTGTCTACGAAGGCTGGTTTCAGCAGTGCTTTCGGAGCTTTTGTCATGGGCAGCATCCTCGCTGAGACTGTCGAGGCGGAGAAGATAGAGAAGGTGACAGAACCTGTGAAGAACCTTTTCGGAGCCATATTCTTCGTTTCTGTCGGCATGCTTGTCGACCCTGCTGTGCTTGCCGCCTACGCTGTGCCCATCATCGTCATTGTCCTAACTATCATTATCGGGCAAGTGGTTTTCGGGACATTAGGATTCTTTCTCTCAGGACAGTCTCTCCATACAGCCATGCGCTGCGGTTTCTCCATGGCACAGATAGGCGAGTTCGCATTCATCATAGCCTCATTGGGCATGTCGCTCAATGTCATTGCCGATTATCTCTACCCTATCGTCGTGGCTGTCTCGGTCATCACGACATTCCTGACACCATATATGATACGCGGCGCCGAGCCTGCCTACAGACTCATTGAGCGTCATCTGCCCAAATCGCTCGTGCTGCAGCTGAACTCTCTTACTGTACGCCAGCATGACGGGGAGAAGGCAGAGCGGCGCTCACAGACATCACAACGTGTGCTATGGCGGCGCCTTTTGCGCTCTATGGCGCTCAACACTGTCGTGTACACCATACTTCTTGTCGCAGTGACATACATCTCGCTGACAGTCGTCCTGCTATTCATGCGCACCATACTGCCCCACTGGTGGGCCAACGGTGTGACAGGCATCATCGCCGTGACAGCTCTCGCTCCGTTCATGCGAGCTATTGTCATGAAGAAGAACCATAGCGAGGAATGGCAACAGCTATGGGCCATGTCAGCGCTCAACCGCCTGCCTCTGCTCTCCACGGTCGTAGCACGTGGGGCAATATGCCTCGCCTTCCTCTTCTATATATGCAACTATCTCGCACGCTTCAGGAATGCCGTCGTCATTGTCATTGGCATCATGGTCATCATTCTCATAGTGCTGTCAAGACAGATAAAGCAGCGAAGCATACGCCTGGAACGTCTTTTCCTGAAGAACCTACGCTCGCGTGATGTAGCGGCACAGGTGAAGGGCGCCAAGCGTCCGTCATACGCATCACACCTCATAGAGCGTGATCTCACAATGGCTGAGGTGACCGTTCCGCCTAACTCCCTGTGGGCTGGACAGACACTGGCAGAACTGCAGCTGGGACGGAAACTGGGCATACACGTCAGCAGTATACTCAGAGACGGCCGCCGACTGAACATACCTTATGGTGCAGAAAGAATCTTCCCTGCCGACAGGTTGCAGGTGATTGGTTCTGACGAGCAGATAACTGAGGTCTGCAAAGCTCTTGAGACAGCCGTTATTCCTGATGACGAGGGGCAGTATGAGGACCGTGAGATGATACTTAGGCAGGTTGTCATCAACGGCAATTCGCCTGTCCTCGGCAAGGCTCTCCGCGAGAGTGGGATAAGAGAGAGATACGGGCTCCTCGTCGTGGGTATAGAACAAGGGCAGCAGAATCTGACAAGTGTCAACCCCAACCATGTCTTCGAGTTTGGCGATGTTGTATGGATGGTCGGCGAGCGACAATCGTTTGAGGCTATTGGATATTAGTTGCAGACAAACGATTGGCGTGTTCTCACCGTGTGTCTCACACTGTCAGGTTATACAGAGCAGTTACTGACAGATGGTATCACAGAATGAGCCACACTGAGCTTCCCGGAGAATAATAATCGTGAGCAATAGGATTATGCGCAGTATACTATTCATCTCATCCCTCGCCTTGCTGCTTCTGACGGCTTCGCTGCCAGCATTTGGACTGCCAGCAGACTGTGATACGCCTGTCAATGAGCGGCATATGACGATGTCTGATGGCAGCCTGCCCAGCCATGATACGGCATCGGCAGACTCTTCCAAGGCTACATCCAGCCACACCATTCGTCGCGAGAGCAGCCTCAGCAGGATAGCGGGAGCGGCATACATCCCTCTCCCCCTGATTGCCGCCGGCATCATAGCGAGCCACAACGACAGGCATGACATAGGCCCATCCCCCACCCCTCTGGAGTGTCACGGTGACGGTGCGGCCGACTATATGCAGTTTGCGCCTGCCGCCCTGATGCTTTCGATGAAGGCTGCCGGCATAGAGAGCCGCAGCTCGTGGACAGGGATGATAGGGGGATGTGCAGCATCGGGAGTAATCATGGCAGGCATGGTGAAGGGCATGAAACACATGACCGATATGCCACGTCCCGACGCGAGCGACACGAAAAGCCTTCCCTCGGGCCACACCGCCGTGGCGTTCATGTCGGCAACGATGCTCTCCATTGAGTATGGACACCTCTCACCGTGGGTAACGGCAGGCGCTTATGGACTCGCCACAGTTACCGGACTGATGCGCATTGGGCAGAACAAGCATTGGGCATCGGACATAGTGACGGGGGCTGGCATAGGCATTCTCGCAACAGAGTTAGGCTATATGGTAGCCGATGCAGTCACGGGAAGGAAACCATCGGGCACACATGGCAATGGCAGGCATATCATTAGGGACGACGAGCGGAGGTCAAACATAGGGCTGTATACAGGACTTTATTTCCCCACTGGCAGTATAACTGACGGCTCAGGAAAGCGGCTGAGACGACTGGCAGGAACGGTTACCGGCATTGAGGGCGCATGGTATTTATGGCGGAATGTTGGCTTGGCATGCCACGTCTCGCTCTCTGAAAGCCGTATCGTGGCCGACGGCGCTGGCATAACAGACGCAAAGGAGAAGGCATGGACTGCGGGCATAGGGCCGTGTGCCGCCATAAGGCTCGCCTCAGGCTGGAGCCTGAACGCAAGAGTGGCTGCGGCATATATCCACCACGAGGCTGTCAGATGCAGGGTAAGAGAGACGGACATCCCGTCGTCAGGAGGCATCGGGATGTTGAGTGGTATCGGTGTGAGCCACATGACGGACAGGAACATAGAGACAATGCTATTCGTCGACCACGCCTTACGCCCACGACACGAGGCCAGAGGCCACGGAATGGAGCACGGATTTGTGATAGGCGGACGGGTAATGGTAAGAATATGATGATAGCCTCCTGCTGATATACCAGCTTCCGTGACTGCTTTTTCCCTTCTCATGGATAGAATATGATAATAGCCCCCTGCTGATATACCAGCTTCCGTGACTGCTTTTTCCCTTCTCATGGTAGGAATATGATGATAGTCTCCTGCTGATATACCAGCTTCCGTTGCTGGTTCTGCCTTTGTTATGGATAGAATATGATGATGGGTCCTTGGAACGACGATTGTTCCAGGGACCCATCATCTGTTTTTCTATCAGTCTGTCAGCTGGTGGCAAGCGGCTGCCGTGGCATGGTTACTTGCCCGCTCAGGCTCAGTTGAAGAATATGTAAAGCCCTACCATCACTATGGCGAGGACTATCCATGAGATGATGACACCGCGCGATGTCCTTCCCTCTGCCACACGCATAGGCTGGCGCTCCTCCTCTGTTGTGTCGAGCAAGGAGACGATGACCATACCTGCCACGAGGATGCAGAAGAGTATGAAAGAGAGCATCATAAAGTGCATGGCCTCGCTTGCGCCGGGAATAATCCACAGATAACTGATTCCGGTGAGTATGCTGAGAGCCGTGCCGAGGGAGAGAACCATATTGGCAGCTCGTGTCGTACAGCGTTTCCAGAATACTCCCATGACAAACACAGCGGCCATAGGCGGAGCAATGAACGACAGTACCGACTGGAAGACATTGAAGAGGTCCATACCTTTTATATTGTCTACGGCTATGGTTATCAAGATTGAGATCATGGCTCCGACAATCGTCACGATATGCCCTATGCGTGATATCTCCCTCGGTGTTGCCTTCGGGTTGATATTCTTCACATAGATATCCATAGAGAATACAGTGGAGAGGGCGTTCAGCGAGCTGCCTATTGTGGACACGAGGGCGGCCGTGAGTACAGCCATGACGAGCCCCACCATGCCTATCGGGAAGAGCTGTGTCACAAGAGCCATATAGGCATTGTCAGGGTCGATGGTCGCCGAACCGAAGAATCCGGTCCGCACGAGGGCGAAGCATACGATACCCGGGACGATGTATATCGCCACATCGAGTATCTTGAGCCATCCTGTGAGGTTCGTTCCTTTCTGCCCCTCGTTGAGGTCCCGGGCAGCGAGTACGGGCTGCACCATGCTCTGGTCGGTACACCAGAACCACAGTCCGGAGATAGGATAGCCAAGCAGGATAGGCAGCCAGTAATATGCAGGCAGGTCGTCCTTGGAGCGGAAGAGGTGCCAATAGTTCTCCGGCACGATATCCTTATCAGCGAGCTTGGCTATTCCGCCGCAGAACGAGCCATCGCCAAGCGTTATG
This sequence comes from Hoylesella loescheii, assembly GCA_021531755.1. Classification (GTDB taxonomy): domain Bacteria; phylum Bacteroidota; class Bacteroidia; order Bacteroidales; family Bacteroidaceae; genus Prevotella. The sequence continues at coordinate 63,126 of JADYUK010000014.1, read as the reverse complement.
ATGCCGACAACAGTAAGCACGGCGGAGACAATGATGAGCAGCACCATCTGGTAGACATTGGTATAGGCGACAGCCTTCAGTCCGCCCATGATGGTGAAGAATGCCGATATGGCAAGTAGAATCAGGGCAGACATCCACATAGGGATACCGAAGAGCTGGCGTATGAGCACACCACCGGCGAAGAGCGTCAGCGCGAGCCATGAGATGAGCACTGTCACTATCGTATACCACGCCAGGATGGAGCGTGTTGACTGGCCGAAGCGCTTGCCCATGAACTCTGGCAGCGTGCTTATCTTCTCTCCGATATACCTTGGGGCGAAGACGAAGGCCAGCAGACCTATGAAAATGAAGGCATACCAGGCATAATTGCCTGACACGATACCTGTGGTGAAGCCTGCAGAAGCCGAGGCGATGAGCATCGACGGGCCGACATTGGTGCCCCACATGGAGAATCCGATATGGTGCCAGCGCAGTGAACGTGATGCGAGGAATTTGTTCTGGCCATGGCTCGTCTTATGGCTTGCCCACAATCCGATGGCGAGCAGGATGACGAAATAGGCGACAAGAATTATCCAGTCAAGGGTGTGCAATGTTTCTACTATCATGGTTATCAGGTTATTAGGCAAGCAAGCGTACTGAAGGACACAGCCATTCACGCTCGCTCTGTTATTAGTTGGAATCTGTTTTTTAAGGGTCTGTCATCTTCGGGGTTATCGTGCGGGAGAGTGTCTCAGGCTGGCATATACAGCGGTGTCTCGTGTTTCCAGCTGTCTCCTGCGTGAAGACGCCTGAAGAGGCTGTGCCTTCTGTGGTGTCTCACCATGACACTCGGTCTTCTTTCCGCATGATGACATTGGCAGACATCCTTCTCTCCCCTCTCTTTTCCCCCGTCTATCGTGCAGCATTGAAGAATGCGTTGATATTCTCCATAGGGCAGTGTGGCGGTGTGTCACAGCCTGTCGAGATAACGACATTCCTGTGGTCCATTGTCTTCTCTATGAGCTCCTTTGTCGCCTGCGCCACAGTCTCGGGCTGTGACATCTTGAATATGCCTACTGGGTCGAGGTTTCCCATCAGGAGCACATCGTCAGGCATATCAGCGAGAGCGGCGAGCATATCACACTTGTTGCCTATATGCAGCGCCTTGGCTCCTGTCCTCACCATCGCTTTTGTGCAGTGGCCGGTATTGCCACAGTTGTGGAGCACGACGATGAAGCCGTCGTCCTGCACAGCGTCGACAATACGCTTGACATAGTCTGAGGAGAATGTCTGGCAGTCAGCGTCGGACAGCAATCCGGCGGCAGGCTCAGCCATCACGACTCCCTCTACGCCTGTTGCCTTCAGTGCAGTAACATATTTCAGTATGAACTCTGTGCATTTCCTGAGCAGCTCATGGGCTGCCTCCTTGTCGCTGCATGTGAGCATCATTATCTCTGACATGTCGAAGAGCCGGCCGGCAAGCGAGAAGGGGCCTATGCATCCGGCAAGGACGGGGCGGTCAGTGATGTCCTCATGTGCCAGCAGACACGCCTTGACATACTCCCGGATGCGTCCCTCGCCGAGCGACGGCACTCTCAGCGACCATATATTGTCACGGCTCTTGAGCAGGCGGCCGGTGACTGTAGGTATCTCATCCTCTGGGAACAGCACATCGGCACCGAAGGCCTCGGCCTCTACGGTGAGGTCCATGATGACTGTCGCGGCAGCTGTAGGGTAATGCCCGGCGAGCCATCCGACGGCCTTGGCGTGCACACTGCCTGAGGTGACAGCCTCGCGGACAGTGTATCCGAGCTGCTCGATACCGGGATGAGTCATGATGGGAATTAATACGGGCGTGGTGCTTTCGAGTATGCTCTCACGCCATTTCTGCATGTTCATAGTAAATCAATGTGTATTAAAGGTGGGCTCTATCAATCCCCACCGTTAAGAGGAATAATCATTATGGGCTGGCTTTTTGCATTCTCTTGGATTCTTCCCGGGGATAACATGCAGGCCGCATAGGTCACGCAGCCCGCTGCGCTTCCTCATCAACTTATATTCTCATCCTGTAGGTAATCCCAGAATCTGGCAAAGCGAATCTACCAGTACCCATCTTTAAGGTTAAGCTTTCATAGATATCTCCGGCCACCATCACCCCCGTTGGACATCAGCCGTGGATGACGCGATGGGGTATACCATGTATCACAAAGGCATGGCCGGCACTATGCAAAGGTAGGAAAAATAATTAGAACAGACAAATTTTTCAGGCACGAAATTTACCGACAGGGCTGAAACAGTGGGTATTGTGCCCTGACAGATGCTCACGGGGAACCTATCAGCTTCTGTGGCAGGACAACTCGGAAACATCACAACCGGCGCCATGATGCTCACGGGGAGCCTATCGGCTTCTGTGGCAGGGAGCGTGCGGGATATTCTCCATGCAAAGTGTCAGAATAGGAAAATTCCCCCTCATGTTAGGGAAAAACCTTTTGCATACTGCCCGGAAAGCAGTATCTTTGCTCTCGAAATAAAGAAACAACAGATTATAAACATAAAACAGATATACGATTATGAAAAAGGTTCTCTTCACATTAGCAATGATGCTGACAACGCTCACAGCAAGCGCGATGAGCTACAAGCAGGCCCGCGAGCAGGCTCTCTTCCTCACAGACAAGATGGCATACGAGCTTGACCTCACCGAGGAGCAGTACGAGGCTGCATACGAGGTAAACCTTGACTACCTCATGAGCATCACCACTGCCAGCGATGTATACTCTGACTACTGGACACGTCGCAACCTCGACCTCTCATATATCCTCTTCGACTGGCAGTACCGCACATTCTGCGGACTGGAGTATTTCTACCGCCCGATATACTGGGGAGCAGGCGTATGGCACTTCCGCATCTTCGGATACTATCCACACACCCACTTCTACTTCGGCCGCCCGGCATGTTTCTACTCATACCACGGAGCACACGCATGGCACATAAACGGCGGGCGCTCATGGTACAGGGACCGTCACTTCGCACGCCACGACTACGGCATGAGAGGCGGATGGGACCGAGGGGGATACCGCAAGATGTCGCAGGGATGGCACTCTAACGACGGCAACCACCGTGGCTTCGACCGCAACTCACGCCCACAAGGCTACCGTGACAATGGCAACCGCGGCAACATAGGCGGCAACCGCGGCACTATGAACCGCAACAACGGAGGATACGAGCGCAACAACGACGGCAATGTGCGCCGTGACAATGTCAGCGGACGGGGCAATCTCAACTCCACACGCAGGACATTCGATATGCCACGCGGCACAAGCTCAAGCAGCAACATAAGCGGCAGACGCACCTTTGGCGGACACACAGAGATGTCCCGGCCGAGCAGCACACGCCAGACAGTGACAGAAGGCTCGCGCAGTGAGAACAGGACATACACCCCGTCGCGCAGCTTCTCAGGCAACAGCAGCAGCTCACAGACAACGACACGGCGCCCGTCGAACAGCTTCAACCGCACATTCGGCAACTCCTCGTCATCATCTTCAAGCCGCCCGTCGCGCAGCTTCTCTGGCAGCTCAAGCCGCAGCTCATCAAGCAGTTTCTCTGGCGGAGGCTCGTCACGTAGCTTCTCTGGAGGCGGGTCATCATCACGCAGCGTATCAAGCGGAAGCAGCTCAAGCCGCAGCGGTGGACACTCAGGAGGCGGCAGCGGCCACTTCGGGGGAGGACACAGATAACCTCTCAACAGCTCTATGAGGCATGGCTGGAGTCTGTGACACGATGAAACACTCCACCAACACCGACCACACGACGACCACAATAAATACCTATAAAGGGGCAGACAACACGAGACGGTCACGACAAAAGAGACCGGGAATCTCGTAGTAGTCTGCCCCTATTCTCGTTGTTGGTGTATGGTGGAGGTGCCTGAAAGAGTCACGACGGATTTCTCTGACAGTTGTTCTTTTTTTATTGATTTACTCATTGTTTCTCATTCAATACTTATAGGCCGCTCATTCAGTGCTGATGATGGGTTCATCCAGTATCAATGAGCTGGTCATTCAGTACCTTTTGTGAGAGCGGGGCTAATGCGTTGAGCCTTAGCACATTGTATGACGGATTAATCGGCAGGCAGACTAATCGGACCATGGGCACTCCTACCCTGTGGCGAGAGTATAGGCAGCGGCCGGTGGTCATGGCTCCGCAGTCCATGTGGCACACACCGAAAAACACGAAAAACATGCACAAAAATCGCAATTTCGCCCAATATTTGTATAAATATTGTTAATAACAGCAATAATACCTGAAAGATTATCTGCCCACTGATGTATCACAGGTTTTAGATACAAGCATGACTGAAGCATTATTATTCTACTCTGCCACTGTTGTTTCGGAGACACAGCATGTAAACATGTAAACAACAGATGGAACAAAACGACAGGTGTCGGCAAACAGAGAGAGATTCTTGCTCTGTTTGCCGACACCTGTCGTTATCATATATAGCGGTAACTACACGCTGATTCAGCCAATACCAGTCAAATTGGGTACTTGCCAACCTTATACTATCTCATTACTGTCTATTGCTTTCATGAAGGTTCTCACAGAACATACACCAAGGCAAACAATGAGATTTCATTTCTCCTTACCAACCATACCAGCGTCTACACATCCACCACCATCAGCTCGTCGGCAAGGATGGTGTTAGGGAAGACCTGTTGTGCCTCGTCGAGAAGGACCTTCTCTTTCGGATAGCGTGAGCTGTAATGTCCGAGCATGAGGCGTGATACATGGCTGTCCTTAGCCACCATAGCCGCCTGGCGTGCTGTAGAGTGGCAGTATTTCTCGGCGTTGGCTATGCCGTCCTCACCGTATGTCGCCTCATGGTAGAGGAGGTCGACACCATTGATGATGGTGGCGAGACTGGGCAGATAGGCGGTATCAGAACAGTAGGCATAGGCACGGGGCGCATCGGCAGGACGAACAAGACGGCTGTTGGGGATGACGGTCCCATCGTCCGTGACCCAGTCATCGCCAGCCTTGATGTTGTTTATCTGTGACAGCGGGATGTTATAGAAGTCAATCATATCGCGACGGATGTGTGGCAGCGACGGCTTCTCACGGAAGAGATAACCAGAACATGGAACACGATGCTTCAGCGGAATGGTCTCGACTGACAGGCTGCGGTCGTCGAAGATAGTGGCGTGGACTGTTGTGTCGACAGCATGGAAGATGACATCATAGCCAAGGTCATGACAGAAGAGGCGTATCTGGCTGAACAGCATGGCCTCAAGCTCGGCAGGGGCGTAGACATGGAGGGGAGCTGTGCGGCCGAGCAGTCCGAAGGTTGATATCATGCCGATAAGCCCAAGACAGTGGTCGCCATGGATATGTGATATGAAGACTGCCTGTAGCTTTGTGAATGGTATGCGTGTGCGGCGCAGCTGCAGCTGTGTGCCCTCAGCACAGTCTATCATGAAGAGTTTGCCCCTTATCTCAACAACCTGGGAGGAAGGGAGATGGCGCATGGTGGGTGTGGCAGAGCCACAGCCGAGGATATGAATCTTGAATGGTTCCATAGAGTGGGTATGGTGAATGGTTCTTTTTCTTCGTGGAGAGGTCTGGGAGAGCAGGCTTCTTGGGGCAGACCCGCCCAGAGAGTTGTCTCGCTCAGTGGCTTATGGGCGGGAGCAAGTACAAGGGCGGAGCAGCTGAGGGGATGGTGAGCGTGTCATGCCCTACCCTATCGATGCTCAAGGTGAGGCATACCAGCAGCTACCCCTTAAGGAGGCTGGCAATATCAGAGGGTACGGTGATGTCTGCTGTCGGCAGGCTGTCCCATGAGAAGAGGCTGACAATATCGCGCGGGGCAACAGGCTCAGGACGTGGCAACAGCCCGGCGTGATAGGCAAGGAATCCCACTATCTCCTCTGGAGAGAAACGCTGGCGCAAGGCTCCCATGTCGAGACTCCGGTCACGCTTCGACAACCGCTGTCCTGCCTCGTTACACAACAAAGGGATGTGGGCGTAGGATGGTGGCGTGAGACCGAGCAGGCGGAAGAGATACAGCTGCTGTGGGACAGAGAGCAGAAGGTCTCGCCCACGTACAACCTCTGTAATGCCCATCAGGGCATCGTCTACGACAACAGCGAGCTGATAGGCCCACGCTCCGTCGGCACGCCGCAGGATGAAGTCGCCACAATGACGGGAGAGATTGACCGTCTGCCGGCCATAATGGATATCAGAGAATGTGATGTCCTCGTCAGGGACGATGATGCGTGTCGCGCCAGGACGGGCGGGGATTCTGTCAGCGGAGATATTACCCGGCCTGCATGTCCCCTTGTAGACAACTCTGCCATCAGACTCATGTGGAGCCTGTGTCGCCATAATATCGGCACGTGTGCAATAGCAGGGATATGTCAGATGCAAGGCTGCAAGGCGCTCGAGATAACGCTCGTAGATATCTCCCCTTGTGCTCTGCACATAGCGCTCGTCCCAGTCGAGTCCCAGCCATCTGAGGTCATCCTCTATCTGCAGGGCAAATTCCTCGCGCGAGCGCTGCCTGTCGATGTCCTCTATACGCAGCACGAACCGCCCGCCCTGCTTGCGTGCTGAGAGCCACGATAGGAGAGCAGAGTAGATATTCCCGAGATGCATGCGCCCTGTCGGCGATGGTGCGAAACGTCCTGTCATATGTCCTGTCATACGTCCAGTCATACGTCCAGTGGTTATATATTTAGTCCTCATCCTCTTTATATGCCCCGTCGACGGGGTTGCGCCTTATCTTCCAGCCCATGGCAGCATGGATGATGGACATGAGAGGCGAGAGATAGCAGAAGAAGCAGAAGGGCAGATAGGTCAGCGTGGCAACACCGAGGACAGTGGCCTGGGTCATACCACACGTGTTCCATGGTATGAGGACAGATGTCACAGTGGCACTGTCCTCACAAGAGCGGGAGAGAAGACGCGGCTCGTAGCCCTGGCGCTCATACTCATCCCGGAACATGTTGGCAGAGAGGATGATAGAGATATACTGATCGCCCGTCATGAGATTCATGGCGATACCGTTGAAGACTGTAGCCGAGACAAGTCCGACACGTGTCCTGACCATGCGCCGTGCAATAGCTTTAAGGAAGCTGCGGAGCATGCCGCAAGCTGTCAGGGCTCCACCGAAAATCATGGCCGAGAGAATAAGCCAGATGGTATCGAGCATGCCCGACATGCCACGTGTAGACACAAGACTGTCGAGCAGGGGGACACCTGTGCTGACAGAGGTGCTCGAGCTGAGAGTGAGGACAACGCCCTTGAAGAGCGATAGGGGTGTGGCCTCCTCAACACCTGCTATCTGGCAGAGTATGTCTGTCTGGAAGACAAGCGCCATGATGACAGCAAGCAGAGCCGATGAGAAGAGGACTATCAGCGACGGCACCTTCTTATATATGAGGAAGGCTGTCACTAAGGGAACAAGGAGAAGCCAGGGACTTATATTGAATGTTCGCCCAAGAGCCTCAACAAACTCTGTCGTGTCAGCCTCCCTGCCGCTCCCCATCCAAAGGCCGGAGATAGAGAATATGGCAAGGGTGATGAAGACCGACGGCCCCGTGGTGAGCATCATATAGCGTATGTGGGTGAAGAGAGGCGTGCCGCTGGTTGATGACGCAAGAACCGTGGTATCACTGAGTGGAGACATCTTGTCGCCAAAATATGCACCGGAGATTATCGCGCCCGCTGTCCACCCGTCAGAGAAGCCAAGGGCACGCCCTATGCCAAGCAGGGCAAGACCTATGGTGGCAATCGTTGTCCACGACGAGCCGGTCATCAATGACACCACAGCACTTATGACACAGGCTGAGGCAAGGAAAACAGTGGGATGGATAATCTGCACTCCATAACAGATGAGAGTGGGGACAATACCGCTTATCATCCACGCCCCGGAGAGCATGCCTATGACAAGAAGGATATAGATGGAGACTGTCGTCTCGTGCACCTTGTTCTCGATGCTGTGCTCTATCTCGCTCCATTTCACTCCACAGAATGCCATACCAAGGACGACACATACCGCCGTGGAAGTAAGAAGGGCTATCTGTGAGGGACCTGACAGGGCATCGCTCCCGAAGACAGATATTGTCACCGAGAGCATGACGACAAGTGTTATGAACGGGATGGAACTGAGCCATGCCGGCGGATTGGGTATGTTGGTATTGTTAATGCTCATGAGATGAATGACAGGGTGGATAAATATATGATGATGTATTGAAGATAATGGCAGGCAGCCATGAATGGAGCCAAAGGTTGAGAGACATGGCCGTAGAGAGCTTTCCAATGATGAATAATCGTGGCTACAGCCGTTTCACAATGCAAAGGTAATGCTTTTTCTGTAAATAAAATGTAAAAAGGGAATACTAAATTTTGATATTACGTGAAGAATAACTAATTTTGCCACGTAATATGCATTCATGTATGGAATATTCATGGAGGCATCACTTGATGATTATAAGAGGAAAAGAAAGAAGAAAGAAAAAAGAAAAAAGAAAAAACAAATAACAACTAAATAAATCAAAAAACCTTCAAGAACGAAATGAAACAGTATCGTCTCATAGACAATATCCTTGGCTGGGTGACATTCATCATCGCCGCCTTCGTATATTGTTCTACCATCGAGCCGACAGCATCATTCTGGGACTGTCCTGAATTTATCACAACAGGCTACAAGCTTGAGGTGGGCCATCCACCGGGCGCGCCATTCTTCATGCTCACAGCAAACATCTTCTCACAGTTTGCGAGCGACCCGTCGAAAGTGGCGCTGATGGTCAACACAATGTCAGCTCTGCTCTCAGCCACATGTATCCTATTCCTCTTCTGGTCGATAACCCATCTGACGAGGAAGCTCTTAACAGAGAGTGGCGAGGATATACCGCTGAGGAAGGTCATAGCAATAGAGGCCAGCGGACTTGTCGGAGCCTTGATATACACATTCTCCGACACATTCTGGTACTCAGCTGTGGAGGGCGAGGTGTATGCATACTCGTCAGCTTTCACAGCAGTAGTGTTCTGGCTCATACTGAAATGGGAGGACCATGCCGACGAGCCACACTCTGACCGTTGGCTTGTGCTGATAGCCTATATGACAGGCCTTTCCATAGGAGTCCACCTGCTGAACCTCCTCTGCATACCGGCTATCGTGCTGGTATATTATTACAAGAGATTCCCAAATGCCGACCTCAAGGGCTCGCTCATAGCACTCGCGGTGTCATTCGTCATCATTGCCGGTGTGCTGTATGGCGTCGTGCCAGGTATCATCACTGTCGGCGGATGGTTCGAGCTGTTCTTCGTGAACACCCTCAACTGTCCGTTCAACACAGGCGTCATAATATACATCATAGTGCTTGTGGCCACTGTAATATGGGCCATACGCGAGAGCTACATACAGAAGAACAAGAAGCGCGAGAATATCTCCCTGCTTCTGTCCATAGCCCTCCTCGGCATACCTTTCTACGGTTACGGATGGTCAGCAGCTGTGATAGGCATCGTGCTGCTCGCAGTGATGTGGTTCGTGCTGAGAATAAAGCGCGACGGCAAGGAGCTGATAACATCACGCCTAAAGAATACCACACTGCTCTGTCTGCTGATGCTCATGATAGGCTACTCGACATATGCTGTCATAGTCATCCGCTCATCGGCCAACCCTCCTATGGACCAGAACTCGCCAGAGGATATCTTCACCCTCGGGTCATATCTCAGCCGTGACCAGTATGGCGACCGTCCCCTGCTCTATGGCGAGGCATACACATCGCAGGTGGCTCTCAGCGTAGAGGGCAACATGTGCAAACCGGTGATGGAGAAAGGCGCCCCTGTCTACCAGCGTGTGGAGAAACACTCGCCCGACGAGCCTGACCGCTATTTCGTGGTGAGGACAAAAGACAAGTATGTCTACGCACAGAATATGTTCTTCCCCCGTATGTATGACTCAAGCAAGGCAAGAGACTACGAGTCATGGATGGGAGGCGTAGAGGGCAACACTGTACAGTATGACCGTTGCGGAGAGATTATCGACGTGAAGATACCAACATTCGCAGAGAACATACGCTTCTTCCTGTCATACCAGTGCAACTTCATGTACTGGAGATACTTCATGTGGAACTTTGCCGGACGACAGAATGACTGCCAGGGCAATGGCGAGCTGGAGCATGGCAACTGGATAACCGGCATACCATTCATAGACAACGCCATGCTGGGCGACCAGTCTCTTCTCCCTGACGACCTGAAGGAGAACAAGGGTCACAACGTCTTCTACTGTCTGCCCCTTATCCTCGGCCTCTTAGGCCTCTTCTGGCAGGCATTCCGTAACCAGAAAGGCATCCAGCAGTTCTGGGTTGTCTTCTTCCTGTTCTTCATGACAGGTCTCGCCATCGTCATTTATCTCAACCAGAACCCATCACAGCCCCGTGAGCGTGACTATGCCTATGCCGGCTCGTTCTACGCCTTCGCCATATGGTGTGGCATGGGTGTCGCTGCCATCATAAGCTTCCTTGAGGAGAAGCTTAAGCGCAGCTCAGTCATCATGTCGGCAGCCATAGGCCTCGTGTGCCTCCTCGTGCCGATACAGATGGCATCACAGACATGGGACGACCACGACCGTTCAGGAAGATACACATGCCGTGACTTCGGCCAGAACTACCTCATGTCGCTGCAGGAGAACAGCAACCCCATCATATTCACCAACGGCGACAATGATACATTCCCGCTATGGTATAACCAGGATGTGGAGGGCGTAGGGACCAACGCACGCGTATGTAACCTATCGTACCTCGCTACCGACTGGTATATAGACCAGATGGTGCGTCCGGCATACGACTCCCCGTCGCTGCCTATAACATGGTCAAGACTCGAGTATTGTGCTGGCACAAACGAGTATATCACAGTAGAGCCGGAAGTGAAGGAAGAGCTGAAAGCCTTCTATGCAGAGAACCCAGAGGAGGCCAAGAAGCTATACGGCGATAACCCGTTCGAGCTGAAGAACGTGCTGAAATACTGGGTGCGTGAGGGAAAAGACTCAGAAGGCACACACATCATACCTACCGACACACTATACCTCTCTATTGACAAGGAGGCTGTGAAGCGCAGCGGCATGATGATGGCCAGCGACTCTATCCCTGACCACATGGTTATCTCGCTGAAAGGCAAGAGAGCACTCTACAAGAACGACCTCATGCTCCTTGAGATGCTCGCTAATGCCAACTGGACACGCCCGCTCTATGTCGCACTCACCGTGGGAGAGGAGAACTATATGAACCTTGGCGACAACTTCGTGCAGGAAGGCCTTGTGAACCGCATCACACCGTTCACGACGAACACAGCAGGAGCAAAGAACTTCGACACTGAGCGCACATACCAGAACGTCATGTCACGCTTCAAGTTCGGCGGACTGGACAAGAAGGGGCTGTATCTTGACGAGACTGTACGCCGCATGTGCATGACCCACAAGCGTCTCTTCATCTCGCTTGCCACCCACCTCATTCAGGAGGGCAAGGACGATAAGGCAAAGAAAGTGCTGACGTATATGAACAAAGTCATGCCTGCATACAATGTGCCTAACGATATCCTTGCTGGCGGCGTAGAGCTCGCACGCTGCTACACACTCCTCGGCATGAAGAAGGAGGCGGCACAGGCAATCAAGGATATGTGGAAATCATCCATGCAGTATATGCGCTGGTATCTCTCGCTGAGCCAGAACCGCTTCATGCAGTCACAGCAAGAATGCATCAACAACTTATACTACATGAACAGCATATACGAGATAGCAGAGCTCTTGGACCAGAACCTCGGCAAACAATACGCAAAAGAGCTGTCAATGCTCATAGCAGCATATCAGCAAAAAGGCGGACAGCTGCCCGAGATGTAATATACACGGACAATACCGAACAGGACAGAAGACACTCAACAAAAGAAAAAGGCGTCTTCTATCCTGTTCGCTGTTATTGGCAGGCATAGAAGTAAAAGGAAAGTACAACCACACTACCCCCTTAAAGAAAAACCATGTTTATAGAGCAACCCTCAAAGTGGCTGCGTTGGCTTTACCCCAAGGCACTGTGGCGCATGGACGAGAACGAGCACTCCGTTTACCTCACATTCGACGACGGCCCGATACCAGAGTCAACACCATTCATACTGAAAACCCTACGTGAGTTTGACATAAAGGCGACCTTCTTTGTCGTAGGAGATAATGTGAGGAAATATCCAGAACTATATAAACAGATTGTGGACGAGGGGCACGGCATAGGTAACCACACCTTCAACCATCTCGGGAGCGCACGCCACAGCATAAGGACTTATGAGAAGAATGTCGCAAAATGTGACGAGCTGATACACTCCGACCTCTTCCGCCCGCCACACGGATGGATGAGACCGACCCAGTACCACAGATTCAAGCACAAATACCGCATCGTGATGTGGGACCTCGTCACACGTGACTACTCTAAGCTCTTGTCTCCATACGATGTCGTACGGAATGTCCATAACTACACACGCAACGGCTCGATAATCACATTCCATGACTCATTGAAATCTATCGACAAACTATACTTCGCCCTCCCTGCATCACTTAGATTCCTGAAGTCAGAGGGATATGAGTTCAAGCTCTTCAAATAAAACTACCGTTTGGTTATGCATTCCTCTTTTTCTCTGAAGTTATTTGCTTTACTGTACCACTCATTGAGTAGCGGCCGCACTCAGCATGGATAAAGACAGTCCAGAACAATCCAGAGCCGCACTCGCCTACCTGTAAAGTCATTTAGGAGAGAGAGGGAGAGCTTATAGAGAAAAACTAACCAACAATAAAACCCAAACCATAACTGAAATCTATGAAAAGAATCCTAACACTTATCGTCCTCATCTCATCCTTGTCTGGAGCGTCATACTCACAGACCCGCATGGGATATGCATACAACGGTGTGCCATTCACAAATGTGAAAGTCAGCCCCGAATCATTCTGGGGACAACGTCTTCAGGCAGCACGCGAGGTGACCGTTCCGCTTGCTTTCAGCAAATGTGAGAGCGAACATCGATACAAGAATTTCTCCATGGCGGCATACACGCTTGCCAACCCAGGCCACCCAGGACTGTCAACACCAGAATGGGATGTAAGCAAGTTCATGGGATTCTCTTTCGACGACACTGACGTGTACAAGACAATAGAGGGTGCGAGCTATCTGCTGCAGACATTCCCAGACAAGAAGATGGAGGCATATATCGACAGCATTCTCGATATAGTCAGAGCAGCCCAGGAGCCTGACGGATACCTGTATACAGCACGCACCATCAACCCCGCTCACCCTCACGGCTGGGCAGGGGCAAAAAGATGGGAGAAGACTGAGATCCTAAGCCACGAGCTTTACAATTTGGGACATCTGACCGATGCCGCATGCGCACACTATCAGGCGACAGGAAGCCGCAAGATGCTCGATATAGCATGCAGATATGCCGACTGTGTCATACGCGCCATCGGGCCAGAGGCTGACAAGCTGCATATCGTGCCAGGCCACCAGATAGCCGAGATGGCACTGGCAAGACTGTACATCATCACCGGGGAGAAGAGATACCTCGACGAGGCCAAATATCTGCTCGACGCACGCGGAAGGACACCATACCGCAACCTATACTCTCAGAGCGACAAGCCTGTGACGGAGCAGACAGAGGCATGGGGACACGCCGTCAGAGCAGGATACATGTACTCTGGCATGGCTGATGTGGCAGCACTGACGGGAGACTCTGCTTATATTAACGCCATCGACAAGATATGGGAGAATATTGTGTCAAGGAAGTATTACATCACAGGAGGTGTCGGCGCACGCCACGCTGGCGAGGCATACGGAGCAGACTATGAGCTCCCTAACAAGACTGCCTATAACGAGACATGCGCCGCGATATCAATAGTCTATTTCGCACAGCGCATGTTCCAGTTCCGTGGCGACGCCAAGTATATCGACTGTCTCGAGCGCACTCTGTACAATGGTGTCATATCAGGCATGAGTGTTGACGGAGGACGTTTCTTCTACCCGAACCCTCTTTCCTCAGACGGGGAGTACCGGTTCAATGCCGACGGCAACACAACGCGACAGCCTTGGTTTGGCTGTGCCTGCTGCCCGAGCAATCTGTGCCGCTTCATACCATCACTGCCAGGATACATGTACGCCACAGACAACAGCTCAGTCTACGTCAACCTCTTCGCCGACAACGAGGCTCAGATGACTGTCAACGGCAAGAGCGTGACGCTCAAGCAGTCAACAAGATACCCATGGGACGGAGACATATCCATAAAGGTGAAGCAGAACAAGGCAGGGCGCTTCGCTATGAAGATACGCATCCCTGGATGGGCAAGAGGTGAGGCCGTCCCATCATCTCTCTACTCTTTCACAGACAAGAGTGTGAAGGGCGGATTCAGAGTGACCGTCGTTGAAGGGAAGAAAGAAATCGACGTCACGACGGCTGGGATAAATAAGGGTTACCTTACGGTAGACCGCAAATGGAAAAAGGGTGACGAGGTGAGGATACATTTCGACATGCCTGTCAGAGAGATTGTTGCCGACAGCCATGTCATGGCAGACCGTGGACGTGTGGCTATACAGCGCGGTCCGTTGGTCTATTGTGCTGAGACAGCAGACAACAATGGACATGATGTCCTGCACACCGTAATGCCTAAGAATGCTGCATTCAGCATCGTCGACAACTTTAGAATTGAGAATACCGAGTCAGGAGCAGGAGCGTTCAGTGTGACTGCACTCACCGTCCCCACACAGACAATAGAGACAACGGCTGACGGGAAATGGAAGCTTAGCGATGTCAAGCTGACAATGATTCCATATTACGCATGGAACCACCGTGGCACAACACGCATGTGTGTATGGATGCCACAGACTCCCGATATGCTCGACGAATAATCCCTCATACACGGCCATGGCAGGCACTATCCACCTATAGAGGAGCCCACCACAGTCACGGGAAACACGACAAGGATAATAACCAATAAAGAAGGTGCACCACATGGGTACATTTATACCCTTATGGTGCACCTTCTTTATTATGTTATTGAATGTCACACAACATTCTGCCTTCTAAATCTTCCGTCTCGCCTCCAGACTGTCATTGTGTGGCTATGACAGCCCCATCAGCCCAATGTCCCGACAGACACAGCGTCAGCGCTTACGGGGCATGGCATGGTTTCTATGGCCGATATGGCATTATGCCATCAGAGAGGGATGAGGCATCTGGAGAGAGATGATGCATCCGGAGAGGGATGAGGCATCAGTTGTTTGCGAAGACAAGATGTCCGTCCTTGGCATCCACACGTATAGGATGAGTATTCGTAAGGCTTCCTCCAAGCAGCTCTCTCGACAGCTCGTTGAGCAGCAGATGCTGTATGGCACGCTTTACGGGACGAGCTCCAAAATCAGGGTCATATCCCTCATGTGCTAGGACGTCTATGGCAGCGTCAGAAACCTCAAGCTTGAAGTCCTGTGCGGCAAGCATCTTCACGACTTTCTCCACCTGCAGACGTACTACACTGGCAATCTCCGTCTCGGAGAGCTTATGGAAATCGATTATCTCGTCAATACGGTTAAGGAACTCGGGGCGCATAATGGCATGTAGCTGCTCACGCTTTGCGTTTGATGTCATTATGATGATGGTGTTCTTGAAGTTGACGGTACGGCCTTTATTGTCAGTCAGCCTGCCATCGTCAAGCACTTGGAGCAGAATATTGAAGACATCAGGATGTGCCTTCTCTATCTCGTCGAACAAGACCACGGAGTAAGGTTTCCGTCTCACAGCCTCGGTCAGTTGTCCGCCCTCATCATACCCGACATATCCCGGAGGCGCGCCAATGAGCCGTGAGACGCTGTATTTCTCCTGATACTCAGACATATCGATACGTGTCATCATCGTCTCGTCGTTGAACAGATAGTCAGCCAATGCCTTGGCGAGCTCTGTCTTACCCACACCCGTAGTACCGAGGAAAATGAATGAGGCGATAGGACGCTTCGGGTCCTGAAGCCCTGCACGCGAGCGGCGCACAGCATCAGAAACAGCCCCGATTGCCTCATCCTGCCCTATGACACGGCGGTGCAGCTCCTCCTCAAGGTGCAGGAGCTTGTCACGCTCGCTCTGCATCATGCGTGCAACAGGGATTCCTGTCCAGCGTGCCACAACCTCAGCGATATCATCGGCAGTCACCTCTTCACGCACGAGAGCGTCAGCACTTTTATTCCCAGCGCCAGAATTGGCAGCGCGGTGGGCCTGTAGGTCGCGGTGAGCCTGTGCTATATCATTCTCAAGAGCCTTGATGCGGCCGTAGCGTATCTCCGCCACACGCTCATAGTCGCCCTCGCGCTCAGCACGCTCAGCCTCAAACTTCAGCTGCTCCATAAGCTCTTTCTGCTGCTGTATCTTGTTTATCAACAAGCGCTCCCCTTCCCACGACTCACGGAAATCCTTCTCCTTTCTCCTCAGCGCCTCTATGTCACGGTCGAGCACAGCGAGCTTCTCCTTGTCATCCTCACGCTTTATGGCCTCACGCTCAATCTCCAGCTGTGCGAGCCGGCGTGTTATCTCGTCGAGCTCCTCGGGGACAGAATCACGTTCCATGCGCAGTTTGGCGGCAGCCTCATCCATGAGGTCTATGGCCTTGTCAGGGAGGAAACGCTCTGATATATAACGCTCTGACAGCTGTACAGCCGCTATGCAGGCATCGTCCTGAATACGCACCTTGTGATGGTTCTCGTATCTCTCCTTCAGTCCGCGCAGGATGGATATGGCAGAGAGCTCGTCAGGCTCGTCGACCATAACGGTCTGGAAACGCCGCTCGAGCGCCTTGTCCTTCTCGAAGTATTTCTGGTATTCGTTCAGTGTTGTCGCTCCTATGGCTCTCAGCTCTCCTCGTGCCAGAGCCGGCTTGAGGATATTTGCCGCGTCCATCGCGCCTTCCGAGGCTCCCGCACCAACCAGTGTGTGTATCTCGTCGATGAACAGGATTATCTCGCCATTTGACTGCACGACCTCGTTGATGACACCTTTCAGCCTTTCCTCAAACTCGCCCTTATACTTCGCTCCAGCCACGAGAGCGCCCATATCGAGGGTATAGAGCATCTTACTCTTCAGGTTCTCCGGGACATCGCCCCTTACGATACGCTGTGCGAGGCCCTCGACGATGGCAGTCTTTCCCGTACCCGGCTCGCCTATGAGTATAGGGTTGTTCTTCGTTCTGCGCGATAGAATCTGCAGCACACGCCTTATCTCCTCATCCCTTCCGATGACAGGGTCGAGTTTGCCGTTCCTGGCGTCCTCCACAAGATTCTTCGCGTATCGTGGCAGATGCTGCAGCTGCTGCCCGCCACGGTTCTGGTTGTTTTGTGTGTAGTTGTTCATATTCATAATCTCCTTTCTTGATTTCTCAGTTTTCCACATTCTCCCCACGAAACACTGAATGTCTGGAGAGATTCCTGACCATAGGGCTTCAAACGATATGCCTCAAACAGCGGAAGTGACATTCTGACGTGATGAAGCGACAAAAAGTCAGAATGGGGGCGATGGCGACGAGGGCGATGTGCCGGGCAGAGCAGCAACTACAGGTAAGGCTGGGCGATATGGAACGCTAACATGCTTGACACTCGCTCAAGAGAAAAGCAGAACAGAGACAGGGGAGGAGAAACACGCCGTTTCTCAACCCAGGAGGCCGGGAATCATTATGGTTATAGCATCCTCACCCGTCGTCCGGCAACCTTTATCCGAGCCTACAGAAGACCATGTTCTCAGCCTGCAATATCATGCAGATTCCCATTCAGTGCTTATAGGGTTCTCATCCAGTGCAAATGAGCCGCTCATTCAATATTTATGAGCCGTTCATTCAGTACCATTCACACAAACCATGCAAACCCCTTGGAATATTTGGGTCAAAACGCAGTGTTCCCAACCACTTTATTCTTCTGCCAGAGTAGCACAAACCGTGAAGAGAGTCTATAAATGAGCCGGCAAGAGACAAGCAAAGCACAGATTCCTATACTTAGAGACACAAAGCAACATGAAAAACGTTATTTAATGGTAAATTATCCATTGACATGTACAATAATCGGACATTGTTTTACGTTATAATATCAAATAGAATGAAAATACAATTAAAACAAACGAGGAAACCGAATTAACGAATAACCCAAGCCAGAGGTCAGCATAACAATGTAACGACCATGTAGCTCAACACATATAAAAACAACAAAAAACATCCAACAACAATAAAAAAAATGACAGACAAAAACCATATCGTCAATATAAATATAATTGATATCGTCAGGATTCTGCTGAGTGACAAAAAAAGATTAGCTCTGTACAGCTTCACCGCCGGGGTTTTAGGTGTCTTGCTCGCTTTCGGGACACCAAAAGAATACAAATCGACTGTGATGCTGGCGCCAGAAGAGTCGGGTGGAGGATTTGCAGGAAGCCTGTCCTCACTGTCATCCATGGTAGGACTTGACATGAATTTTGGTCAGACTGGAGATGCACTATATCCAGAGATATACCCAGACCTTGTATCTTCAACTGATTTTGTAATAGGAATGTTCCCCGTGAAGATAACGACAAAAGACGGGAACGTGAAATGTGACTATTATACATATTTGGAAAGGCATCAGAAACTTGCAGTCAGCGACTATCCTAAAGCGCTTTTCGTATTGGTGAAAGAGAAACTTTCGAAGCAAGAGCCATCAGCACCAATAGAAGGAAAACAAGAAGGCCCGATATCACTATCAAGAAAACAGGAGGATATTGTGAAGGCCATATCAAGCATGGTTGACTGCTCGGTAGATAAGAAGACAAACGTGATAACGATCACCGTGAAAGACCAAGACCCTTACGTGGCGGCTCACATCGCTGACAGCATAAAACAACATTTGCAAATAGCGATAACAGAATACAGGACCAAGAAAGCGCGTATAGACATGGAATATATGAGTAAACTGTACGCCGAGGCGAAAGCTGACTATGAAAAGGCCAGACTGTCATACGCAGCATATTCAGACACTCACCAGAGTACAGTGCTACAAAAATACAAGACAAAAGAGTCTGACCTCGAGAATGAGATGCAGCTAAAGTACAATATCTTCCAGACTGTAGCGGAACAGCTTCAACTCGCAAAGGCGAAAGTGCAGGAGAAAACCCCAGCATTCACAGTGATGCAGAGTGCCACAATACCTAACAAGCACTGCAACCGCCCGAAGATAGTTACGCTGGTAATATGGATGATACTTGGGTTCATGCTGCGCACATGTATCCTGCTCTGGAAAAACAAGGAGAAATTTATCAGCATTTAACCACCACAGAATATAAGTGTCCATACCACGGAGGAGCTCATGTCATAGATATGGAATGCCCACTAAAGACACCGCACATGGAACAAAAGGTAGTTGAATAAATTACCTGCCCTACGGTCATGGGGTCCGAAACACAAGCCTCTCCAATCTAGACAACACAGAGTAGTTAACACTAAAAAAACAGGTTGAGAACACGATACTACATATTTGCCTGCCTAACCGCCACACTGCTTGCTGTGGTGGTGTGGCTATGTATGCCCAAAGAGTATGCCGCTACGACATCCATCAGCGACGAATACAAGGAGATGGATATTGGTATTGGCATGAATATCCTACAGGCTGAGATAAACAAAGCCATCAACCAGGAGAACTCCGGGATAAATGACATTGAGGTGTACTGCAAGGCACTTAAGACCGAGGATTTCGCACGCAAGCTATCAAAGAAGAGGATAAAGGGTGAGGGAACATTCGGAGAGCATGTAATAAGGAACAAGAGTTGGTGGCAGAGCGAGGAAGACACCATAGATATCATAAGCGGCAGCATCAACTATAACCTGAAGCAGAAGAAGGCGATGCTCACAATAGAGCTAAAAGACAGCGACCCATACGTAGCGGCACTGATGCTCGACTCGCTCGTGACAGAACTACAAACATTCATCAACCATGCCCACCATAACAAATCTGCCGCCAGCCTCGCTGATGCGCAACGCCAGTATGAGATTGCGAGAGGTGAATATTATGCCGCACAGTTAGCATTTGCCAACTTTGCTGACGCACACAGCAAAGGTCACCTACAAGACACGAAGAGCAAGGAGAAGGAGCTCAAAAACATACTGCAAGCAAAATATGACGCCTATCAGGAGATTCTTGAGACATGCATACGTGAGGAAGCGCTGTTAAAACGCTCCCATTACTCGTTCACGACAGTGAAGCCCAATGTTGTGCCAAACGAGCAGAACAGGTCTCTATTGGGCTACATCATTGTATTCCTGACCATCGCGCTGTTCACTACGTTCGCATGGCATCAGTATGAGAAGAATTGGAAGAGAGGGATGAAAATCTCCTTTGGCACACTATCATCGCCATGGTCATTAACGATAATGATATGGGGCCTCATTCTGTTTCTCAGTCTGTTCCGCGACCCAACTCTTCTCAATCCCGCCGGAGAGCAGTTTTATATAAGCCTGCTCTTATGGCTGACATTCTTTATATCGGCATCACTCATAATATATAATGTTTTGCCCCATAAGGGCGACAACAATCCCAAGGCAACCACGAGCATAGAGATGACATCGCTTAATAAGTTCGTGTTCAACAGCCTTTTTATTGTCAGCGTGGTTATGACCCCATTGTATATGAAGAAGATATATGATGTCGTGCTGATGTTCGGAACGGAGAATTTCATGAAAAGCGTACGCGACTACGCTGTTTATGGTGACCTACAGTTAGGTGTGCTTGTCTATACCAACCTTATCAACACCGCCTTGCTTATCGTGTCTGTCTGGGCTTACCCCCACATTAAGAAGTGGCAGCTTGGATGGGCATGTCTTGGATGTCTGCTTAATGCACTGGCCATTATGGAAAAGGGAGGCCTGTTGCTCGTATTCTTCTGTATCGTGTTTGTCCTCTTTGAGAAAAAGATAATCAAATTACGCACGATAGCAGCCTTGGGGGTTGTTGTACTGGTTCTGTTCTATGGTTTCAATCTCCTTCGCTCAGAAGAAGACAGTGATTACCAGCAGAATGAGACTATTTTTGGCTTTATAGCCATGTATATCCTCTCACCTCCGGTGGCTTACTGTGAGCTGAATACGAACATAGGTTCACAATTCGGAACCAACACATTACCTCTTATATATTATTATCTCAACAAATTCGGCATTGGTAGTTATGTAATAGCAGAACGTCTACAGGAATTTGTTTTTGTTCCTGTATGCACGAATGTGTATACAGCATTCCAACCATATTTTCAGGATTTTGGACAGGTAGGTGTTGCTTATTTCGGAGCCATAAACGGAATAATTTGCGGACTGCTATATCGCTACAAGCAAAACGGCAATGATTTTGCTAAATGCACATACTTGTATTTTGCTTACATATTATTATTGCAGTTTTTCCAAGAAAACTTATTTACTGTTTCGTTATTCGTCCCACGAGTTCTGTTTATCACATATTTATGTACCCAGAAAACATTTAAGCTATCATTGCACAAACAATCTTCCAAACGAGATGTTGAATAATATCCTATCACATATAACAGGAAAAAGCCAGCGCACATCATTATTGATGAAGAACATCATACTGTCGTTCTTCACGAAAGGCTGGTCAGCTGTGGCAACCTTGCTCATGGTGCCCCTAACCATCACATGTATTGGCACATACAAGAATGGCGTATGGCTCACAATAAGCAGCCTGCTCGTATGGATAGACCAGATGGATATAGGTCTAGGAAATGGCCTACGTAATATTCTGGCCATACACATGGCTCACAACAAGCAGAAAGAGGCACAGCGTATTATCAGCTCGACAGTAGCCATGCTAGTATGCATCATGATTCCTGTGTCCCTGACACTGTCATTCCTGATTTGGAATACAGATATTTATGCATTCCTCAATGTCAAAGAGAACTTGCTTCCAGAGCTCCGCACTGTATTGGCATCAGCAACAATCCTTGTATGCATCACATTCGTATTAAAGTTCATTAACAATGTTTATATGGGCTTGCAGCTTCCAGCGGCAAGCAATCTGATTCTCGCATCTGGACAGACACTGTCACTTTTCTTAACATTCCTATTATTAAAGACAGGACGTGCGAGTTTCGGCAATGTTGTTCTTGCAAATGTGGTATCACCTTTATTTGTGTACATTATTGCTTATCCTTACACATTCTATATACGTTACCCTCATCTGAGGCCCACCTTATGCAGCGTGAATCTTAAGTCTGCAATATCGATAGGCAATGTTGGCATAAGATTCTTCTGGTTGCAGATAGCATCGCTGATACAGTTCATGTCGGCCAACATTCTTATTTCAAGATTCTTCTCTCCAGAGATGGTGACGCCTTACCAGATAGCGTATCGGTACATGAGCGTTATACTCGTATTGTTCACAGTTATATGCATGCCATTCTGGAATGCTACGACAGACGCATATGAGAGAGGCGATATGAGCTGGATACGAACAGCAAACAAGAAGTTGAATATCATGACTGTAGGCATTATCATCTGCCTGACATTGATGGTTTTATGCTCGAAATGGGTCTATGCGGTATGGATACAAGACAAATGTACAGTACCTATGCCGATGACAATCATGATGGCGGTGTATATATTGCTGCTCGTGCTTAGCATGAGGTATTCATATTTCCTGAACGGTGTGGGTGCACTGCGCCTCCAGATGTACATGACAGTGATGTCCATCATATTCATACCTATGGCCTGGGCTGTCAGCACGCTTACCCACGACATAACATATTTCCTCCTTGTAATGTGTGTCTGCAATGTCCCAGGTCTGATGGTCAATATCATCCAATTTAACAAAATAGCAAACAACAAAGCCATTGGTATATGGAGAATATAAAAACGTTGGGACTCGTCACCCTTTACAACCCAGACGAGGGAGTAAGGAGCAATATTCTAAGCTACTCTCCTTATATTGACTGTCTTATAGTTTGGAATAATTGTGAGAAAGATTATCAGTCATGGTTTTCAGAAGACGAGAATGTCATCTACCATACTCCAGGATATAACACTTGTATTGCACCAGCATTGAAATATGCTTCCAATCACGCACTCTCTGAGGGGTATGACTTGTTGCTTATAATGGACCAAGATAGTCGATGGGAGGATTTTCCATCATATCTTACTGATGTCAAATCATATCTGAGAGATAGATATGCAGAGGTGTTTACACCATACATCTGCGGATGTGACACTTTTGAGATATCAGCAACAGTCATGCCACGTCGTTTATTCATCAATTCCGGCACAGTGTTCTCATCTACAGCTCTTAAAGCAATAAGCAATATTGATGAGCATGCGTTCCCCCTTGATGCGTTAGACCATGACATAGCTTTAACGCTCATCGAAAAAGGTCTGAAAGCCGTTTGCCTGACAAGCCATAAAATGAAGCACACTCTGGGAGAAGGGCAGCGAAAAGGGCTATTCAAAATATATACAAATAATTATAATGCTTTTAGGACTTACAGCATGACCCGATCACATATCATTTGCTATAGGAAACACCACAAAAAAATGACAAGTGCAGAAAAGATGTATTTATTTAAAGAAATAATTTTTTGGAAACTTGTACGAATCACTTTTGCAGAGTCAGATAAGATAAAAAAATACTGCGCATTGACAAAAGGTATCATCTCCGGATTAAAATATAAGATATGAATAACGAGATAGCCATTTTAATGGCAACATATAACGGATGCAGTTATTTGGAAGAACAGTTAGATTCCATTTTCAGGCAAACGTACGAAAATTGGCATCTTTATGTTCATGACGATGGTTCAACCGATTCCACCGTAGAGATCTTGAAAAGATATTTGACTGGCAATCCTGAAAAAATGACCATTCTAAATTATCCATCACAGCATGGAACGTCAGAAAACTTCATGAGCATGTTGGAACATGTAGAAGCATGCTACTATATGTTCTGTGATCAAGATGACGTATGGCTGGAAAACAAGATTGAACTGTCAATAAAATCCATGCTCTCTCAAGAGAAAGACAAGAATATACCAGTAGTTGTTCATACTGATCTGATTATTGTGGATGAGCATTTACAAGAAATTTACCACTCCTTATGGCAATATATGGACATAAGGCCCTCATTCGTGCGAAGTTTCCATGATTGCATTATCAGTTATGTAACAGGCTGTACAATGTTGATAAACAAAACTATGCGTGATATATCTATACAAATACCAAGGACACATGCGTTAATGCACGATTCTTGGATAACAGCCTGTTGCCATCATAAAAAAGGATTAGTGATAAGCCTTAGGACACCATCTGTTCTATACCGGCAACACTCAAACAATGTCCTTGGGGCAATTGCAGCATCTCGCATTACGCTTAAGTATCGCATGTCAAACTTTTGTGACATGCAAAAAACGAACTGGCATTTTCTGCGTATGTTAAATAGCATCGCCCCTTTTCCTTTTTGGAAATTTGCTATAAACAAATTCAGATATAAAATTTACCTAAAGTCGCATGAAGCCTAAAATAATAGCTTTTTACCTTCCCCAATACCATCCGACCGAGCATAACAATCTATGGTGGGGAAAGGGTTTTACCGAATGGACAAACGTAGCGAAAGCAAAGCCTCTGTTTAAAGGACATTATCAGCCAAAAATTCCGGCTGACCTTGGCTTCTATGATCTTCGCCTATCAGAAATACGCCAACAACAAGCAGTTCTTGCTCAAGAAGCAGGAATTAATGCATTTTGCTATTATGAATATTGGTTTGGTGAAGGAGAGGAGGAACTTGACATGCCTCTCCGAGAGGTTGTAAATAGCGGTGAACCCGAGTTTCCTTTTTGTCTATGTTGGGCAAACGAATCATGGTATCAAAAGTCTTGGAATAGAGACGGAGCTATTGTCGACAAGAAAGTTCTTGCTCTGCAACGTTACCCTGGAGATGCTGACATCAAGGCTCATTTCAATGCACGTCTACATGCATTTCAGGATCATCGTTATTTGAAATATAACGGCAAATTAATATACATCATATATAAGCCTCTTGACCACCCTAACGTCCAAGGATTCATAGAGTTATGGCAAGAATTAGCTAAAGAACACGGTCTCCCTGAATTTTATTTCCTTGGTTTCTCCTTTTTGGCAGATACAGAAGGTAAGCAAATATTGCAAAAAGGGTTTGACGGAGTGATATCATGTCGAAACAATAGAGATAAAATACATAACATTGCATGGTTATTTCGTAAAGTGAAAAGCCTTATACTACACAGACCACGAATCTATTCATACAAGAAAGTATGGCCTAAATTAATCTCCAATTTAGAGCGTCATGACAATCATTATATTCCTGTGATAATGCCTAACTGGGATCACACTCCTCGAAGTGGAATTAACGGAGATGTACTCAAGCATGCTACACCTAAGGAATTTCGGAAACATTGCATTGATGTTATCTGTTCTGTTGAAAAGAAAGAGAATCCACTAATCTTCATAAAATCATGGAACGAATGGGGTGAAGGTAATTATATGGAGCCAGACATAAAATTCGGGCATGGATATATTAACGCGCTACGAGACGCCATAAATAGTGTTTATAATGAAGATTATCTACGATAACATAATATACTCTCTGCAACGGTATGGAGGAATATCGATAGTATGGTCGAATCTCTTGCAACGCATATTGCAGCACGACGACTGCGACATACACATTCTGGAGTACGAGGGAGCCGAACAGCATAATATTTCAAGAAAGACCCTTGAATTACCATCAAAGATTGTCCATAAATTGGGGTCATGCATGATAAGGCTGAATAGATATCTCAATCCATCTGTACCATATACAAAAGCGGGGATTGGCGATGAGCCTTTCATCTTCCATTCAAGCTATTACCGCACATGCTCACACAAGAGGGCGGTGAATGTCACCACCGTGCATGATTTCACCTATGAGTATTTCGTCCGCAACCCTCTTGTGCGTTTCGTCCATTGCAACCAGAAGCACAGGGCGATACGCCACTCCGATCACATCGTGTGCATCTCAGAGAACACACGTGCCGACCTGCTGAGGCTGTTGCCAGACATCTGCCCAGAGAAAGTGTCCGTGATATATAATGGCGTTGACCAGAGGTTCCACAGGGAAAATGGTGCGGAGTGCCAACACTATGCCCTATTCGTCGGGAACAGGGATGGCTATAAGAATTTCATACCACTTCTAAAACCGCTGAGCGAGTGTGCCGTCAGCCTCAAGATAGCAGGGAAAAGCCTTACCAGGCGGGAGATACGTGCACTTGACGCCTGTGGGATAAGCTACGAATACTGTGGCATGGTGACCGACACAGAACTTAACAGTCTCTACAACCACGCCCTTTGCCTTATATACCCCTCGTCGTACGAGGGATTCGGACTTCCTGTCATAGAGGCGCAGATGGCAGGATGTCCAGTGATTGCATATAACGCATCTTCAATTCCTGAGATTATCGGAGACAAGCGCCTTCTTCTCGACACTCTTGACACAGAGTCACTACGAGCGAGAATCACCATGCTGTATGACCCTCTTACACGCGAATCTATCATAAAGGCCGGCATTAAGAATGCCCAGCGCTTCACATGGGAGAATATGGAGGAGGCATACTACAAGCTATACAGAATGTTGCTTGGAGAACATCATACCCTTACAACAAAATGAGAATTTCTATCATCACTGCCACATACAACAGCGAGAGAACACTCCGCAACACACTTGATAGTGTCCTTAGACAGGATTATCATGGATATGAGCATATCATTATTGACGGCGGCTCGACAGACAACACCCTTGCCATCATAAGAGAGTATGAGCCACGATTCGCTGGACATCTTCGCTGGATATCAGAACCCGACCACGGCATCTACGACGCCATGAACAAAGGCATCCGTATGGCCAAGGGCGAAGTCGTCGGAATACTAAACTCTGACGATTTCTATGCAAGCAATTATGTATTATCTGAAATTGCTAAGAATATCGTGGATGTCGATGCCGTTTATGGAGACTTGGTATTCATAGATGCCAGCGACACGTCAAGAATCGTCAGGCAATGGCACGGCTCACAATACCAAAAAGGAGCGTTCCTGAAAGGATGGCATCCAGCCCATCCTACCTTTTATGCCCGCAAGAGATTGTTCGACACCCTGGGAGCGTTTGACACTACTTTTAAGGTGTCAGCCGATTTCGAACTGATGCTCAGATTTTTTGAGAGAGGAGATATTACCAGCAGATATATTCCGATGGTTTTTGTGAAGATGAGGATGGGGGGAGAGAGTACTGGCTCGATAAAGAGAATCATTGAGGGAAACAGGAATGTAATGCGGGCATTCAAGAAGAACAGCCTGCCAGTCTCACCTCTCTATCCAATCAGGCGCTTGCTGCCCAAAGCGTTCAATATACTGAAGAATAAAATCGGGCGAGGAAGATGACTGGCGAAAAGCGTCGTTAAGCAAGATGACATTCAGGGGGCTTATCGGCCATAGTCTGACAAGCGCATTATAAAACTTTTTTTGAGCTCTCTAAATGTCACACCTCAAAGTCAAGAGGGAATTCAACAGAGAAGAAGCGCTATTTCCCTCTAATATTAGCCATATTGCGAAATCCTGAGCTGAAATACAAAAACACGTTCAGGCGGCCAAGAGAGAAGGCAATGTATGATAGGGGGGGAGACAAAGCCCCACCCTACCTTATTCAGAGATGAACACGACAGTATCTTTCTGGGGATGGATGAACTCATACTCCAATGTCCGTCGTAATCCTTCGTCCAAGGAATATGGCGGCACAAAGCCTGACTGGAGCATCTTATCGGCATTGTACTCTGTTGTCGCACAAAACTTCCTCACCCTGACAGAGCTAACAGCGAGTTTTCTGTGTGTCATGAGGGCAAGGAGATCAAAACAGTATCCCCCCAACATTCCTAACCAATATGGGAAATGGGTTGTCGGGATGCGTTTTTTCAACACAGTCTCTACGTGTCCGACAAGACGGTTCATAGTGTAATCGGGTTTGTCGATATAGTTATAGACATTATATCCTCCATGGGCATTATCAATCAAGAACCTCACGAAAGCCACTACATTACCAACGTATGCCATCGACTTTTTGTTCTCACCATTACCCACCATCAGGAATCTCCGGTTTGCAATCTGCTTTAGAAGATTATAAACGTTTCCTCTATTTCTCTCTCCGAAGATGACAGTCGGTCTGATGATATTCACGGTCCAGTCAGGATGTGTCTTGTGCCATTCTTGCAAGACTTTCTCTGCCTGCCATTTTGACTTGCCATAATCATTGAATGGGTCTTTTGGGTATGATTCGTCAGGGTTAGGTTTGTTCAGCCCATATACGGCGACTGACGAAAAGAAAACGATAGAACGTATGCCATTAGACTCCATCGCCTTTAGTGTTGTGCGCATACCGCCAACATTGGTATCATAATACAGAGAACGCGGAGTAACATCATCACGATGCTGGGCTGCAAGCAGGACTACGACATCTGTCCCCCTCAGTTCCTCCTTCATCCTACCAATGTCACGTACGTCTCCGATAACTGTCAAATCATCGAAAAAATGAGAATGTTCCAGGTCTATATTCTTTATTGTATGCTGGGTATGTGAGTCCTTGTACGATTGTATGAGTCTTGTTCCTACAAATCCGCTTCCTCCTATGAGAGTGATATTCATTTCAATATATTTTTTGTTTTTTCTGGCAGTCACTTTTTTTCCATCATTTTGCTGACAAAATGCGCGACTTCTTCTATGGGTATCCCGTATCGCTTCGTCCTATAGACAAGCAATATGGGAGCGATGACCTTTTACTGTGCAAAATTAATAATTATTTCTTACATATCCAAAACATTCCGTCTCAAATTGGTATAATTACAGATATACCTTACGCTCTCATAAACTCGAAAAAACGGGCAGAATATCAAGGCCAGCATTATAACGTGAAGCACGTAATCATACCCGTCCTGACTGATGGCATATTTTTTTAGACACGTCATCGCTGCACTCAGAAAACCCAGACAGCCTTTCTGTTTACATATCGAGTCAGAAAGGCTGTCTGGGTTATAGGAGATGAGGGTTGTTATGATATTCTTGCTGTGGTTGTCAGAATCTCGGGCGTCCTCCACCGAAACCTCCAGGAGGGGGTGTACGGCGCATGTCTGGGCGGTTGAAGTCTGGGCCGGGACCACCGTAAGGGCCGCCACCGCGCATGGAGCTCTTCCCACCAAACGAGTTGAAAC
Source organism: Hoylesella loescheii (assembly GCA_021531755.1). Lineage (GTDB taxonomy): Bacteria > Bacteroidota > Bacteroidia > Bacteroidales > Bacteroidaceae > Prevotella. Next base: position 33,822 of record JADYUK010000014.1, on the reverse strand, counting down.
GGTAGATGAGGTGGAGCATGGCGTAGGAGTTGATGGCGTTATACTCTGAGTCGGTGCGCGAGGTGGCGGAGATGGCGCGCGAGAGGGTCGACTGATTCTTCAATATATCGTAGAACTGGAGGGAGACAGTCAGCGCATTGCCCTTCAGGAACGACTGTGACACCTGTGCGTTCCATACGAACTCGTTGGTATTGAGCGACGAGTCGTTATATCCCCGACGTGAGTTCATGTGGGCATCAGTTGAGAATCCTGTGCCCCACGGCGCTGTTATGGTTATGTTCATGCCGTAGTTGAAATTCCATGTGTCGAGGTCAGACTGTGGCTGCAGGAGATTGCGGGTATGAGTATAGGACAGCTGTCCATTAGGCTCAACCTCAAGCCACGAGTTACGGTAGCTCATGGCGAGACGCTCTCCGATGGTCATGGTGCGCGTCGTGTTCTTCTCTGTCACAGTGTTCTGATAGAGATAGGAGACGTGGTTCTGATAGTTCACATTCGTGAATGTGTTGATATTCCATACTCCAGCCGAGTCAATGGATGCGTTATACATCAACGCTCCGCTCATATTCCAGTTGCCGTTGATATTCTCTGGGCGGGTAATCTTTCCGCCAGTCTCCTCGTTGTATGTCACACATGATGATATGCTGTTCTGTGTCATGGAGAAGTTGAGGTGTGTCATCCATGACTGTGTGTGTGACGGTGCATAGCCGTTGTAGAAGAGGCGGAAGTTGTGTGTGAATGAAGGTTTCAACCCTGGATTACCCTTTGAGATGTTGAGAGGGTCAGAGTCGTCTGTGATATCGAGGAGGTCAGATATTGATGGCTGTGTCGTTGTGGCGCGGTATGTTGCCCGCAGCTGTGATACCTTCGATATCTTATACCTGAGGTCGAGTGTCGGTGAGAAGTTGAGCGTTGTGCGTACTGTATCGACAGAGACACCCTGATAGTCCTGCACATAGTGTGAGCGTTGTGGCTGGAGCATGATGCCGGCAGTGTAGTTCCATTTCTTCCCGACTTTCCTCAGCTGCAGGGCTGCCTCGTGTGTGTCTGTCGTATATTCAGAATAGCGTGACAGCTCGCTGTCGAGATAACTGTCGAGAGGATAAGGCAGGAATCCCCACTGGCGGTATTCTGGCTCAAACGCTGAGAAGTCGAGACGTGAGAAATCATACGTTGAGCGGTCGCTCTTTGAGAAGGAGTGGGCGTAGCTGTATGACATCTGCAGGAACAATGTCTGTGCGAGAGGCTCGGTGTATGTGCCCTTCAATGTGTATGAGTATCCCTTTGTCGGCGTGAGGTTATAACGGTTGGTTGAGTATGTGGAGTCATTGCCGAGCTGGTCGAGAATCTGGTATAGTGTGACATCCTGCAACGATGCGCTGCGCGAGTCACCGTCAGAGTATTTCGCATCGGCTCTGAGCGTGAGGTTGCGTCCACGTGTGTTCAGCTTGCGGTTGAACTGCAGCATGCCGTTTACTGCGTTCGACTCGCTGTATGACAGTGAGCGTGAGCGTTTGCTGTTGACCATGGCATCGAGCTCGTCGAGACGTTTTATCGCCTCATCCTCAAGAGGGTCGTCAACATACTGGTATGGGTCAGAATTATAGCTTGCGTTGCGCGATGTGGAGCGTTTGTCAGTCTTCGTGATTGAGACGCTCGGGCGAAACATGATGTTGGTCATCGTGTCGGGGGTCCATTCCAGTCTCATCTGTGCGTTCCATCTGTCACGGCGCTGGTATGACTGTGACAGGGAGTTGGAGAAGGCGTTGCCTGTGCTGACGAAATTCTCAGAGGATTTCTTCGACCATGTATCGTTGTCATTATGGTTCCATCTGACGCTCGCGTCGATAGTAAGTATCTTAGGCAGCTGATAGTTGATGTTCGCCCCGAGCATTTTCGATGCGGAGAGACCATTGGCCCCGCCCATACGGAATCCGCCACCGCCACCGGGGAATCCGCGGTCGCCGACGTTGTTCGCTGAGCCGAACCCCATGATGCGGAGATTATCCTTCATGTATGCCATCATCAGACGCTCGGCATAACGGTCGTGTGTTCCGATGGAGAAGTCAGAGTTAGTCATGAAGCCTTTGTTCATGCCTCGCTTTATGCCGAAGTCGAGCACTGTCTGCTCCTCCCCGTCGTCAATGCCAGTGACGCGTGCGAGATCTGATTTCTGGTCGAAGGCCCTCACCTTCTCTATTATGGATGTGGGTAGATTCTTCAATGCTGTCTCTGTGTCGCCGGTCATGAATTCCTTTCCGTCGACAAGGATTTTCTTCACTTCCTTGCCGTTCATTGTTATTTTCCCGTCATCGTCTATCTGTGCTCCGGGGAGACGTTTGATGAGTTCCTCCACAACAGAGCCCTCTGGCGTGTGGTATGCGGCGGCGTTATAGACGAATGTGTCCTCCTTCAGGACTACCTTTGCTGCTTGTCCGCTGACGACAGCCTCTTTGAGCATGATAGCGTCAGGTGTGAGCAAGACGTTGCCGAGGTTATGGTTGCCTGTCACATTGACAGCCTTCACGAGGGTCTTGTATGCCACGCTGGTTATCTTCAGGAGATACTTGCCGTTATTAGGGGCAGTGATGGAGAAGTGTCCTTTGTTATCAGATATCACTCCCTTGACGAAAGTGGTGTCTTGCTTCAGCAGCGAGACAGTAGCCTGCATGACGGCCTCCTTTGTATCACGGTCAACTATGTTGCCAGTGATAGCACGTTGTGCCGATGCTGTGCACACAATAATCCACATGGCGCACAATGTGGTAAAGAGCTTGTTCATTTACGTTGGGTTTTGTTTCCTTGTTGAGTGGATAAAGAATTATTCTGGTCTACGTTTATTATGACTCCATTATACGCTTTTGGTTTAAAATCGCTGGTGATTTTTATCCTGAATATGGAATGCCACGCGCACAATATCTCTCTGGGGCTGACATTCCCGTCTTGTCTATGCATGTCGGCTGATGCATCCCGGCCTTTAGGGGGACAGGGGAGGGAACCGTCCGCTTTCATTCATCAAGCCAGATGAGGTCGGCCATGATGTCGTCGCTGGTGAATATTCCCTTTTGTGTGAGGTGGAGCCATCCGTTGTCGACTGCCATCTTCCCAGACCTTATATGGGGCTCAGCCTGACGCAGGATATATGCTTTCCTGTCGTCGTCAAGCAGGCCCAGTCTGATTCCGCGCATTGTTCTCAAAGCCGTTGTGACGGTATCGTTATACCGTGTCATGTTGTCTATCACCTCTTCCCCTCCAGTAGGGAGCTGGCGCTCTGCAATCTTTCTCAGATAAGTGTCGAGACACTCGACATTCCACCATCGTCTGTCCCTGTCATAAGAATGGGCTGCAGCCCCGATGCCGAGGTATGGCGTAGCGTCCCAGTAGCTTGAGTTATGCATGCTCTCATATCCCGGCAGGCAGAAGTTGCTTATCTCGTAGTGTACATATCCCGCCTCTCTGAGCCGCCTTGTCAGCGTATCGTACATGGCGATGTATGTCTCCTCGTCAGTCTCCTCTATCTCTCCCCTTTCCATCATCGTGTACATGGGTGTGCCCTCCTCATACATAAGGGAATAGGCAGAGATATGTTCTGGTCTCAATTCTAAGGCCTGGGTGATATCGTCGTTCCACTCGCCGAGAGTCTCCCCGGGGAATCCGAACATGAGGTCAATGCTGATATTCCTCACTCCTGCCTGTCTGAGCCGTGCCACAGCCTGACGTGCCTGTCGCGAGTCATGGCGGCGTCTGAGACATGCCAGTCTGTCGTCCTGGAAGGTCTGTATCCCTATGCTGACGCGGTTTATCGGTGATTGGGCAATCCACTGTGCCATATCCGTCGAGACATCATCAGGGTTACACTCCATAGTCCACTCTCTGACATTCGAGACATCGACGACACTCTTTATGCCGTCAATGATACGGGTTAGCTGCTGTGGAGTGAGGACAGAGGGTGTACCTCCACCAAAATATATCGTCGTGGGGCTATGGAACATCTTGCCAGCACGCATGGCCAGCTCGCTGACTATAGCATCGACATACTCATCACGACGGTTGAGCTGTGTGGTGGAGTAGAATCCGCAATATATGCAACGCGAGGAACAAAAGGGGAAATGCAAGTATAACCCATTTGCCCCGGTGTCTGCATTTCCATCGCCCGGCATCCCATTGTCTGCCATCCGTTGTATGTCCATTGAATGCGTGGAGCCGTCAGTCTCTTCCTTATCTTCTGTCATCCTCCCTTCGCCTTCTGGCTTTTCAGCAGGGTTGTTGTCATGGTGTGGGGCCGTGGCCTTCTTGTCTGTGTGCAGTCTGGTCTTCCGCTTATAGCAGTCCTTATAGTCACATAGTCCGCATGAATACTCCAGGTATCTCACATTATGCCCGAGGCCTATTACTCCAGATACAGATTTTATTGGCATCATCAGCGAGCTGTCGGTAAGTCTGACACCTGCCGTGGCGCCTCTGAACAGTGGGAATAGTTTCTGTTGCTCACTGACATGCCATCCGCAGTATCCCGGGGAGAAACGGTTTGTACGGTGCCATCCTAACTTGTCAATCTGCTCCTGTATCACACGTTCCATATAATCGGCTGTCTTTTCTGCTATAACCGACCCTAATGCGTTGGCTATGAACACCCTTACCATATCGCCCTCTTCTGTCAAACGGTCGATATACCGCTGGTATTCTTCTCCTGCAGTACAGATGAAAATGGCGAAAGCCTCTCCCCCACGCAGCTGCCTCGCCACAATGCCGCCACACCCGAGCTCTACCGTCTCAGCCTCAGCAGCAGGCATGAGTCTGAGCGTCTTGTGCTCTGTATCAGCCTCGCCACGCATGACGGTGAAGACATAGCGTGGTCTTGTCCATTCTCTGACATCAGCGACAATGGCATCGACCTCACTGGCGATACCGTCAGCGGGGGCAGTCCCTGCGCATCCCATCTCCTGGAAGATATCGTCGAGGGTGATGCCGAGCATGTCGTATGTTATTGTCTCTTCTGTCATCTCTTAATAATTAAGCCATGCCACACATTTTGTCAAGCCCGGTGAGAGAACGGGACTCAGTGGCTGACAATCCACCATGATGTCTGTGTGACATAGTTCGTCACCACACTGTTTGCTGTCGGCTGTGATGTGGACAGTCCGCAGTATGCGTTGATTTTCTTCTTTACTCCTCCGCTGGGTGTCGCCGAGTAGAACTCGTCAGTGTTGCATTTGTACGGTACCAGTCTCGCCATGGTGCTCATGAACTGGCTCTTCAGAGTCTCGTTTTTGCAGCATCGGCTGACATAGTCCTGCATATCATAGAATACAGTCTGCGGGAAAGCGTCCATCTGCTGCACATTCTCCAATCCCTCGCTTGATATTTCCATATTAATCTGCCTCATGACATTAGCCATATCATCCATATACTGGCAGTCAGTCACAGAGAGTGTGCCATAAGGCATGGTATAAGCCTTGTAGAATCTGCCATACTCCTCGACGAGTGTCTGGAAGTCATGTCTGAGCAGGGCGGCACCAGCCTTGGCGTATGGTATACCGATGCCCATAATCTCTGTTGGCGACGATATGTAGTAGTCGCATATATTGCTGAAATCATACGCTGACTCCATATTAGCCATATAGCAAGCGTCAAGGAGGAGGTAGTTAAGATGAATCCCCACATTCTGCAGAGCTGTCACGAGCGACATGTTGTCTATCTGGTAGTCCATCCCTGCCGAGCCTATCGCCTTGTTCATCGCCTTCGGCTTGTAACAGTCAGAGAGTGTGAAACCTCCAGCAGGCATCCATGATTTGCCGTGCGCCCCTATTATCATGGCGTAAGAGTGGGCAGGGGCGATTTCCTTAACCTTATAGAGGATATTCTGTAGCGTTGCTATCACACCGCTCTGGTTGTCGCTGCTGAATGTCATATCCATCGTGAGGTCGATGTTTTTCTCCTGGCACAAGCCGTCGGCATACACCAGCTCGAACATCTTAGCCGTGACGCTTGTCTTGGCCATGACAACTATAAGGCGTGCCTTCCCCATTCCCTTGTTTGTCTCTATTGCCGTCTTCATATCATTGACATTGTCGGCAAAGGCGTCTGAGAGTCCCTCGCTGTATGGGAAGAACATCAGTATTGTCTCCGTGGCCCGATTGTCTTCTGGCTCCTCGTTGTTATTCTTGTCACTACATGACGCCACCATTATCAGCAAGAAGGCCGCTATGATGGCGAGCAGGGAATATCTCTTTGTTAGTCTTTTGGTTATCAATGGCATAGCGAAAACGATAATATCCTTGTTGTTAGGGGGTAATGGGTGTTCATTTACGCAGACAAACGTTATCCTGCAACACTTGAGTAAGTTTTAGCGAATAACGTCTGTCTGATATCTTCTATGTTCTTTCAGATTGCGTTCAGAGTCTTGCGAGAGTCTCTTTCAGTGCCGCGATTTTCTCTATCGAGTCGGCCTCCTTCTTACGCTCCAGCGCCACGACCTGTGCCGGCGCGTTGTTCACGAAGCGCTCGTTAGAGAGTTTCTTGCGTATCCCGGCGAGGAATCCCTCCAGGTGTTTCAGCTCTGCCTCGGCCTTCTGTCTCTCGGCCTCAACGTCGATAAGGTCGCCAAGAGGGACAGCAAACTCCCTGGTCCCAATCATGAAGGCCGATGTCCCCTCGCCCTTCTGTGCCACATAGCATATCTCCTCTACGCCTGCCATCTTCTTTATGATAGCTTCGAGCGCCGGACTCTTTGTGACCACCTCGTCTGCCTCTGCTGCCACTACCTGCAGCTTCAGCGGCTCGCGTGGAGAGATATTCTTTGTCTGTCGTATGCCACGGACACCTGACACCACTTGTTTCAGCTCGTCAAAGTCGGCCATGGCCTTCTTCTCATCATCGTCTGGCTCAGCGAGCTTGAAGACACTGACCATGAGCGACTCGCCATCCTTACGTTCGGCAATACACTGCCATAGTTCCTCCGTAATGAACGGCATGAATGGGTGGATGATGTGCAGGAGGCTGTCGAAGATATCGAGAGTAGCCTCGTATGTGGCCTTGTCGATAGGCTGCTGGTAGGCAGGCTTTACCATCTCGAGATACCATCCTGAGAACTCGTCAGTGAAGAGCTTGAAGGCTGTCATGAGCGCATCGTTAAGCCTGTACTTCGAGAAGTGGTCGTTTATCTCGGCATAGTCGGCCTTCAGCTTGGCGTTCATCCATGCTATGGCCTTCTTGTTATGCTCTGGCTGCTCGCTGTCAGCCACCTCCCATCCTTTAACGAGGCGGAAAGCGTTCCACATCTTGTTACAGAAGTTCAAGCCCTGGGCACAGAGTGAGTCGTCATAGAGTATGTCGTTGCCGGCTGGAGCGGCGAGCATCATTCCCATGCGGACGCCATCGGCACCGTAACGGTCGATGAGCTCAAGAGGGTCGGGCGAGTTGCCGAGCGACTTTGACATCTTGCGTCCGAGCTTGTCGCGCACGATGCCGGTGAAATATACGTTACGGAACGGTATGTCCTTCATATACTCACAGCCCGCCATTATCATTCGTGCCACCCAGAAGAAGATGATATCCGGGCCTGTTACGAGGTCAGATGTCGGATAGTAATACTTTATCTCGTCATTGCCGGGATTGTTGATTCCGTCGAAGAGAGATATAGGCCAGAGCCATGATGAGAACCATGTATCGAGCGCGTCCTCGTCGCGGCGCAGGTCTTCTGCCTTCACCGATGGGTCTATGGCCTGTGCCTTCTTCAGGGCGTCAGTCTCGTTGAGAGCCACGACGAAGCGTTCCTCACCGTCGGCTGTCTCTGGGAGGAAGTATGCGGGGATGCGGTGGCCCCACCACAGCTGGCGTGATATACACCAGTCCTGGATGTTCTCAAGCCAGTTCTTGTATGTTGTGACATACTTTGTCGGATAGAACTTCAGCTCGCCATTGACTACTGGAGGCAGCGCGATGTCTGCCATGTGCTGCATAGAGAGGAACCACTGCTTGCAGAGGCGTGGTTCGACGGCAGTGTCCTGGTTACGCTCTGAGTAGCCCACCTTGTTGTCATAGTCCTCGATGTGGTCCATGAGTCCGGCAGCCTCAAGGTCTTTGGCTATCTGCTTGCGCACATCCATGCGGTCCTGTCCCACATAGAGGCCGGCAGCCTCAGAGAGTGTGCCGTCAGGGTTGAAGATGTCTATCGTCTCGAGATTGTGTGTCTTGCCGAGCGCGTAGTCGTTGACATCGTGTGCTGGTGTGACCTTCAGACAGCCTGTACCGAACTCTATGTCTACGTAGCGGTCCTCGATTACGGGAACGACGCGTCCGACAAGAGGCACAATCACCTTGTGTCCCTTCAGCCAGTGGTTCTTGACATCCTTAGGGTTGATACACATGGCTGTGTCGCCCATGATTGTCTCCGGACGTGTTGTGGCCACGATGGCATAGTATCCGCGCTCGTCCTTATGCGCCACCTCGCCTTCCTCGCCTGTCAGGACGACAGGGTTTGTCTCCTCGTCGGCGACGTAATACTTCAGATGGTACAGCTTTGACTTCTCCTCGTGGTATATCACCTCCTCTGTAGAGAGGACGGTCTGCGCCTTAGGGTCCCAGTTGACCATTCTCAGTCCGCGGTAGATATAGCCTTTCTCATAGAGGTCGACAAAGACTTTCAGCACAGACTCTGAGCGTTTCTCGTCCATGGTGAATGCTGTGCGGTCCCAGTCACATGATGCTCCGAGCTTTCTCAGCTGCTTGAGTATAATGCCTCCGTGTTCCTCTGTCCATGCCCATGCGTGCTTCAGGAACTCCTCTCTTGTGAGGTCGCGTTTCTTTATTCCCTGCTGCGCCAGTTTGTTCACGACTTTCGCCTCGGTAGCTATCGAGGCATGGTCAGTGCCTGGCACCCAGCATGCGTTCTTCCCGTCGAGGCGTGCCTTGCGTATGAGGATATCCTGTATGGTATTGTTGAGCATGTGTCCCATGTGCAGCACACCGGTCACATTGGGTGGGGGGATTACTATGGTGTATGGCTCTCTGCCGTCTGGCTTGCTTGCGAAAAGCTTGTGGTCTGTCCAGTACTGGTACCACTTCGTCTCGACCGCTTTCGGGTCGTAATTCTTTGCTAATTCCATATCGTATGTTCGTGTGATTTACTTTTTCCGTGCAAAATTACATAAAAATCTCCATAAAACGCTATCGTTCTACGATTTAATTTGTACTTTTGCATAAATAATCACTCATTTAACCCCTATAATGTATGTGGGATGCGAGCCGCCGGCCTTCCCGCATCCCCATGATGGATATTCCCAGCCCCGAAGTGAGCATATGGCGCAGGCTCCGTCATATGTCAGCCGGTATAAAGACATATCAACAAACCGTATACAACAATAACCAACTGTAACAAACACTAATAAAGAATATATGCATACACGTGAAGAGAAGCTGGAGGCTTTCGGGCATCTGCTGGATGTCCTTGACAACCTCCGCGAGAAATGTCCATGGGACAGGAAACAGACCAACGCCTCGCTCCGGCCCCATACCATCGAGGAGGCCTATGAGCTTTGTGACGCCCTACTGGCCGACGACGCTCCCGAGATACGCAAAGAGCTTGGCGATGTCCTGGAGCATGTGCTTTTCTACAGCATCATAGGCTCTGAGCAGGGACGCTTTGACATAGCCGATGTCTGCAACGCAGAGGCAGACAAGCTGATATTCCGCCATCCGCACATCTACGGCTCACAACATGCCGAGACGAGCGATGATGTCAGTCAGCTGTGGGAACAGGTGAAGCAGAAAGAGCATGACGGCAATGCCACCGTACTCTCTGGAGTACCCAAGGCACTCCCGTCGCTCATAAAAGCCTACCGCATACAGGACAAGGCCCGCAATGTGGGATTCGACTGGGACGAGCGCAGCCAGGTATGGGACAAGGTCTACGAGGAGATTGGAGAGCTGAGGGCAGAGCTTGAGCGTGAGGACAAGGAGGCATCGCTCGACGAGCTTGGCGATTTCCTCTTCTCTGTCGTGAACGCCGCAAGGCTATACCATCTGAACCCTGACACGGCTCTCGAAAGGACAAACCACAAGTTCATGCAGCGCTTCGGCTATATAGAGCAGAAGGCGAAAGAGATGGGCAAGGAGCTGAAAGACATGACTCTAGGCGAGATGGACAGTCTATGGGAAGAGGCGAAGAGGAGCGGACAGGTTCCACAGCCCTGACCTCCCACCCCGTCTCCGTATACAGGCCACGCCACGAGGGCATCATGATGGACAGACGCCCTATGATGGTCACAGCCCGACGCCCCCCCATCACACTCTCTTTGACCTAATCAACATCACTCATCAGCACCCCATAAAATCACACAACAAACAATTATGAGAAATCTATTTTTCCTCACCTTAGCCATAGCGGCTATATCGTTCGCCTCGTCATCATGCACAGAACGCAAGGCGACAACAGAACAGGACATAGAGGACAGCCTCGCCATAGCCGACCCTGACACCACTGTCTACGGCATCTGTGGAGAATCAACCACAATGCACTCCCTGCAGCTAATAACCGACGACGGACGCGTCATGAATCTTCTTGTCGACACAGACAACGAAGCGGGCAACAGCACCGTGAAGGGCGGACTGCTCGCCGGAGACCGCATGGCGGTGACAATAGCCGTCGTCGACGGCGACAGCACAGCATGCACAGCGATAAACCTGACAACACTGACAGGCCGGTGGACAAGCATAGACCGCAACTTCGAGATTGTCGAGGGAGGCGAGATAATATCCACAGTACAGAGCGAGACAGACCCCTACACATCGTGGAAGATACACAATGGCAGCCTGCTCATGGGGCGAGACACATTCAGCGTGCTGACACTCGGAGCTGACAGTCTGGAGATAGAGAGCTCCCGCGGAATATACGTCTACAAGCGTCAGAAATAGAGAGGGGGACAATGAGGCAAGAAGCTTATGGGATAATACTCAAACAACTCAAGCAACATTTCACAGTCAAACTCACGAGCGTCAACGCATCGTTTATAAAAAAAACATATCCCGCATGTAGTATACCATCGGATGTGTGCGTCAAAAAGACAGGAAACGATACAAGAACAAACCGATAAACCTATTAAAGACATGAAACGTGCAATCATCATCCTCATGGCCCTGGCCTCTTACCTGGCATCAAACGCACAGCTGCTCTACCGCATCACGGGCGACGGAGTGAAGAGCGAGTCGTATATCATCGGGACATACCATGTTGCCGACGCATCTATGGTCGACAGCATACCTGGCGCACGGGAGGCGCTCCTGTCTGTCGGGCAGGTATGTGGAGAGCTGGCCATAGCCGACCTCATGAACGCTGACAGCCTGAAGACAATGATGGCATACATGTATCTGCCTGAGGGCCAGACACTGCAGACTCTGCTTCCTGAGGCGGACTATGGCAGGCTCAGAAGCCTCATCAGCACGATTAGCGGCGGAGCCATGGACAATGACGCGATAGACAGGACATATGGACGTATGACACCTGCAATGCTGACAAACAACCTCACCATAGCCCTCACGATGAAGAACAACCATCGGAAGGCGGATATGCAGAACCCCATGGACATCTATCTGCAACGCGCCGCGGCCGGAGCCGGCAAGCCAACCATGGGGCTTGAGACAGTCTCTTTCCAGTCGAAGACTCTTTTCGGCATACCTATGCGGCGGCAAGTGGAGCAGCTTATGTGTCTCGTTGACAACCTCGAGTTTTACGAGACACAGATACGTTCGCTCTCCGACGCATATTACGGCCAGGACATGAAGAAGATAGAAGAGGCTATGGAGGCGTGTATCGGGACATCGTGTGACAGCACTCCCGATGAGAAAGACCGCCTCATCAAGAACCGCAACCTCAACTGGGCTAAGCTGATGCCTGCCATCATGGGCGCCAAGCCGACCCTCTTCGCTGTCGGCGCGGGCCATCTGTGCGGCGAGCACGGCATGATACAGCTGCTGAGGAATGCGGGATACTGTGTCGAGGCCGTGAGCCGGTAATCACTGGATGCCTGCTCCCCCCTCACAAGCGGCATCGCCCTGGCAGCAGTGAAAGCGCGAGGGGCGCCAGGACTTACAATTCATCAGAAAACAAGGATTTCAGCTTACAGTTTTCTTGCTGTAGCGACAATATCGGGAAAGGTACTGAATGAGCCTCCCATACACACTGTATGAGGCCGTCATTCAGTACCTTTATTATTATAAAACACACTGCTTACACTCTGCAGACTGAAGCGACGGCGGGAGACGAGGCAACGGCGGGAGACAGAGAGAACAGGGGACGGAGAGAAGAGGGCAAGCACAGGGACAACGGCAGGAAATGGATGTTTGAGGACAACAATCAGACGCAATAGCCCGAAAAAAGAATGAATTCATATAAAAAAAACGACGAAAAATTTGGCGTGTTCTTGAAAAATGTCTATATTTGCCATGAAAAAGTAAGAATTGTGGTCACCTTAAACCATATCTACATATAAAAGCAAGCAACATTTTCTAATTATAGAAAGCAACATAACAACAAAGTTCAAACTATTTTGTCACCATACATTATACAGGAGAGGGGCATTCTATCAATCTGCCAGCTCCCAATTGAGGGTACATTGTCAGCAAGACATATCATCGGCTGACACCAGCATGAAGGCGCGACAGACGATGCATGAGGGGCAGTTTATGGCCCTGACGGCATGAATAGTAGGTCTACAGAAAGAATACCACATACAAAAAAACATTTAATAACTAAAACCAAGAACAGACAATGAATCTAACGAACAGCGTTAAGAGACTATCCCTGCTGGCTATTGTCAGCATCATGAGTCTCGTATCATTCGCCCAGAGTCAGATCACAGGTCATGTGAGAGACAAATCGGGCGAGCCTATCGTCGGAGCCAGCATCCTTATCAAGGGTACGGGCACTGGCACAGTGACTGATATCGAGGGCGCATTCACCGTGGCGAAAGCCTCGCCGAGCGATGTCCTCATCGTATCCTCAATAGGCTACTCGACAGAGAACGTGAAGGTAGGCAACCAGACACGTATCAATGTTGTTCTCAACGAGGACATGGCAAATCTCGACGAGGTTGTGGTCATCGGTTACGGCACAATGAAGCGCCGCGACCTCACAGGCTCGGTATCATCAGTCAACAATGAGGCTCTCACAGCCAACCCTGTCGCCAACGTGGCTGAGGCTCTCCAGGGCAAGCTAGCCGGTGTGCAGGTGCTGTCACAGGACGGCCGCCCGGGAGCGTCAGTGTCTATCCGTGTGCGCGGCGGCGGCTCCATATCACAGTCAAACGACCCTCTCTTTGTCGTTGACGGATTCCCTGTGAGCGATATCAACGATATCCCTGCCGACCAGATTGAGAGCATCGATGTGCTCAAGGACGCATCATCGACAGCCATCTACGGTGCACGCGGTGGTAACGGTGTTATCCTCGTCACTACAAAGGGTGGCAGAGAAGGCAAGGTCTCTGTGAGCTACAACGGTTACTATCAGGCAAAATGGGCTGCCAAGACCCTCGGTGTGCTCGACGCGCAGGACTATGTAGCCCTCCAGTGGGGATACTCTACAGCCGGCGGATGGAATGCTGACGATATAGCACGCTATTTCGGACTCGGCTCAAAGTATGGCAATAACTATGACAAGTATGCCTCTGTGAAGTCTCACGACTACACTGACGACATGCTGCGCACAGCGTCAAGCTGGAATCACAACGTCTCTGTATCAGGCGGAACGAAGAAGACCCAGTTCACATTCTCTGCCAACTATGTGACAGACGAGGGTATCAAGATAAACTCAAACTATGACCGTCTCGCCCTTAACTTCAAGCTTCGCCAGGAGCTTGCCAAGAATCTCTACTTCGACATTGAGGGCCGCTACTCAAAGATGTTCACCAAAGGCCGTGACGCCACTGTCAGCTCACGCGGCTCGCTCCTCTCTTCTGCATATGTTTACCGTCCTATCGACAACCCTCTCGGCGAGGATGACTTCACACTCTTCGGTATGGGTGCTGGCAACATTGACCCTGCCCAGGACCCTTACGACATAACGAACACACTGTACAGCTCACGTCTGCGCAACCGTCTCCGTGGCACAGCGTCGCTCTCCTGGGAACCTGTCAAGGGCCTCACACTGAGGTCAGAGATTGGTGTCGGACGCAACTGGGGTGAGAACAAGTTCTATGACGACGGCTCTATTCTCAGCGGATTCCAGTTCACAAAGGGCCACAAATACGCCGAGCTGGGAAAGACAAGCGGCGAGAACTGGCGCTGGCTGAACACTATCAACTATGAGGTGCAGGGCCTCGGCGAGGACCACAGCCTCTCTGTGATGCTCGGCAACGAGGAGATAAAGACAAGCAGCGAGACGCTGACAGTCTACGGCTCTGGATTCCCCATGGGCTCTGAGTGGACCATGGACCGTGTCTTCGGACTCATACACATGGGCGACGCCACAGCATACCCAAGCGAGAACAAGTACATCAACACATACAGCACTCCAGAGACAACCCAGTCATGGTTCGGACGTATCAACTATTCATACAAGGGACGCTACCTTGTTACTGGTACTCTGCGTGCCGACGGCTCATCTAAGTTCGGCCCTAACAACCACTGGGGTTACTTCCCAGCAGGCGCTGTGGCATGGCGCATCTCTGACGAGGCATTCATGCAGGGCGCACACAGCTGGCTCGACAACTTGAAGCTGCGTCTCTCTATCGGTACATCAGGCAACGACAACATCTCGTCGAGCCTCTGGCGCGAGACATGGTCTGCCTCGACAGGTGTATGGGACGAGAAGCCTGTGCAGATATACAAGCCTTCAGGACTCAAGGAGAACCCTGACCTGAAATGGGAGACAAACATCTCACGCAACCTGGGTCTTGACTTCGCCATGTTCAACCGTGTCAGCGGCTCGGTAGACCTCTACTGGAACACAACGAAGGACCTCCTCATGAACACCCAGATTGACTCGTCGTCAGGCTACACCAACATGTACGACAACATCGGCAAGACATCGAACAAGGGTCTTGAGGTTGCTCTCAACACATGTATCGTGCGCTCTAAGGATTTCAACCTCAACATGAACCTCACATACAACCTCAACTTCAACAAGGTTGAGGAGCTCGCCGACCATGCCGACATACAGTATGGCTCAGGCTGGGCATCGGCAGGCCAGTCGCCAGGTAACGACTTCATCCTCACTGAGGGAGAGCCTGTCGGACTCGTCCGCGGCTATACAGCCGACGGTGTGTACACTCTCGATGACTTCAACTACACTAACGGCAAGTATGTCCTGAAAGAAGGTATCACAGACATCTCCAACATCTCATTCACCAACTACCCTATCAGCCCAGAGCTGAAGGCATGTCTCCCTGAGGGACAGAACGCATTCCCTGGCTGTCTGAAACTGAAGGACCTTGACGGCGACGGCATCGTCGACACTGACGACATCAGCGTCATCGGCCGCCTCCAGCCACACCATACTGGTGGTTTCGGCTTCACCGGCAACTGGAAGGGACTTGACTTCTCTGCCAACTTCACATACCAGCTTGACGGCAAGATATACAACGCCTCAGCCATGTGTGAGTATACAGGAGGCAAGGAGCCGGGACTCGGCAAGAACCGCCGCGACTTTATCAGCGAGTGCTGGAAGATTTATGACGTGCGCAACGGAGAGCTTGTCGCTGTCACTGACCCTACAGAGCTCGCATCGCTCAATGCCAACGCGTCGCGCCCTCTGCCTTACTACGAGAACAACGTTGTATCGTCTGAGTTCATCGAGAGCGCAGCATACCTCCGCCTCAGCAATATCACTGTCGGATATTCTCTGCCTAAGAAGTGGTTCAAGGGCGTCATAGAGCGCGTGCGTCTCTACGCCACAATGGCCAATGTATTCTGCATCACCGGCTATAGCGGATATGACCCAGAGGTGAACACTGACGCCTCACGCAACAGCAACTACCCGACACCATACATGGACTATGGAGCATACGTGCGTCCAAGGACTTTCACATTCGGTGTAAATGTTAAATTCTAATCTTCAATACTGTCACTGTGCGGTAACAAGACAGACAGGACATCTCCACGATACAGGAGACAAGGCGGACGACATGCTCTGCTGACACTCTGGTTGATGCCACGTGACATATAAAAGGATATAGCGAAATAACACATTTAAATCAACAAGCCAACTATCACAATATGAAAAAGACAATATATAGCATACTGGGAAGCGCGTTGCTGTTAGGTCTGGCTTCATGCTCAGACTTCCTCGAGCAAAGCTCGCCATCAGAACTCGACAGAGACTTTGTTTTCTCTGACCCAACCACCGCTTCTGCCACGATGCAGAACGCATACAGCGTATGGCGCTCTGACGGAGGATTCCACGGCAACGGCAGCTTCTACAACTTCGTAGTCTCAAGCTCTGACACTGAGCTGCAGCCTGAGAGCTACAAGGGACAGATAAACCGCTGGGCACCATCCTACTTCTATGGATACGACGCCACCCTGTCCAACCACGGCCCTGAGATTTTTGACCCCTTCGGCAACGGAGGTTTCGAGTCTCCATGGACCAACGCCTTCAAGATTATCTCTCTCTGCAACACCGTCATAACCTCATACGAGGAGGGCGCATCGTTCGAGGAGATGGTCAACCAGGGCAAACCGTCCGACCTCAGCCAGGTCTACGGCGAGGCTGTATGTCTCCGCGCCACATGCTACTATGAGCTGATGCGCTGCTACGGCGACATCCCTCTGCAGCTGCGCACAGGCGAGGTGGCCACACACCTGACATGCCGTGACTCTATCGCCGAGACAATGCTTGCCGATCTTGAGCGTGTCATACCTATCATGTACCGCCCGGGAGAGTCTTCGGCTGTCAACAAGACAAAGTTCACACGTACATACGCAGAAGGCCTCATAGGCCGCATCGCTCTCTGGGAGGGTGGTTACCAGACATGGCGCACAGACCTCGGAGCAGACTACTACAAGGACCTCAAAGGAAATGTGATACAGTTTGAGAAGGTCAGCACGAGCGACAAGTACAAATGCTTCTACGGACGCCGCAGTGACTGGAAGACAATCTACGCCATCGCGGAGAAGTATCTTGGCGACGCCATCGCCAACTCAGGTACAGCAAAGCTACAGACTGTCGACCCTCGCTCAGGCGACCGCTATGGCAACCCATACCAGTATGTCTTCCAGGAGAACATGATGGGTGTCAACACCGACGTCCTCACCTATGCAGGAGAGAGTGTCTACGAGATTCCTGACACTCACGCCGACGGCAACAGCGAGCGCCCATATGCCTTCGGCCGTCCGTCTAACGGTGGCTCATCGGCCTATTATCCATGCAAGTCATACGGACAGTCACGCTTCAGCCCGATATACTACTATGGCGACTTCGACCCTAACGATCTCCGCCGCGATGTCACATGCGCCGTGACAGGCTCTAACGGCAATGGCTCTGAGGGAATGCTTAGCTTCGCCAAGGGCTCACGCCTCAACGGTGGCATAGCCAACAACAAATGGGACGAGAACCGCATGACAAACCCATGGACCGTGAAGCAGCGCCAGAGTGGTATCAACAACCCATACATGCGCTTCTCTGACATCATCCTCATGCAGGCTGAGATAAAGGCAGCTCTCGGCAAAGACGGCGAGGGACGCCAGCTCCTCGAGCAGATAAGGACACGCGCTTTCGGCTCGGCAGCACTTGCCAAGACTGACGAATTCATACGTGAGTGTGGCGGACTGCTCTCTGCTTGTATCGAAGAGCGCAAGTTCGAGTTTGGAGGTGAGGGAAGCCGCAAGTTCGACCTCATCCGCACAAACAAGCTCGAGACAGCCATCGCGAAGTTCCGCTCAGAGTCTGAGGCGATGATAAACGACCTCGAGACAAAGGGATGGCACCGCTTCGCCAACGGCAATGTGCTCCCCGCTTATGTATGGACAAAACTTGTCGATGCCAAGAAGCTCTATGGCTACCGCCTCACGACACAGTGCCCTGCTGACAAGAAGGACGACCCTGTCCTCTATCCATCATGGCGCGGACAGAACGATGACTGGGCTGCTGTGGCAAGCAAGAACGGCACAAGCACAAAGGCTCTTACTGCTGGCAACGAGACGAACCTCGCCATAAAGGGGCTCTTCACATACATCGACCCTAACAGCGATGAGGCAAAAGCTCTCGAGGCTGAGGGATACAAGAAGACTGACTGGGGCGTGAACATCGTGAAGAACGCCGGTGAGTACAGCTATCTCGTGTACAACGGATACGTCAGCGGACAACCACCAATCTATCTCCTCATGATTGGCGGCAACATCATAAAGAACTCTGACGGTGCATTCACCAACGGCTACGGATTCCGTAACGAGTAACAACAAGGCTTCTTCCAGACTCTCATGAGAGGACGGGAGAATGAATTACAGACACGACAAGAAGCCACACCGATGGTCCAGACCGCAAGACAGCGGTATAGGCCAGCATCTGTGGTACAAAGAGAAGGAGCGGTCTTGTCCCCACCATACGCCACGCCCCGTGACAAGGCGGCATAGGCTACGATGGAGAGAAGGCCGCTCCTCAGCATTTTGAACATTTTGCAACATGCTATAAACCCAAATCAGTCGTCCGACAGTCAAAGCGTGTTCTCATGAGATATCATGAAAGCTTTCAGACAGTTCTCGTCTCTCTACACACCATCTTTTCCTCACTCTTAGTCCCGACATGGCCCGCTATGTGCTGGATGAACTGACCGGCTTTCGCCGACCTATGACGCGATTAATGTCATTGAACATCGATTGAACTGGGAGATAAATAAACTTGAAATTATGACAAACAGGATTCACATATACACTACAACACTGCTCTTCCTGATGCTCTCCACCACGCTTCATGCCCAGGAGCGGGTGGCGCAATGGGGAATATTCGAACGGGCTCTGACCCACCACACACGGCAGAACCCCTTCACCGACATACGACTGACCGCGCAGTTCGTCCACAAGACGACAGCTGATACAATACGCGTCGACGGATTCTACGACGGCGACGACAAGTTCATCATACGCTTCATGCCTACAAGGCAGGGCCAATGGACATACACCACATCATCGTCAGTGGCAGAGATGAACAATATCTCAGGAGAGATAGAATGTACGACGCCTGTAAATGGCGACCGTGGCATGGTGTCCGTCTCTGGCGGACAGACATTCAGCTATGCCGACGGAACATTCTACCAGCCTGTCGGGACAACGTCCTACGCATGGCTACACTCTACGTCCGAGCGCCAGGACGAGACAGTGCGGACACTCTCCGAGACAGGGTTCAACAAACTGAGATTCTGCATCTTCCCCAACAACAGCGTCAACGAGCGCCCACAGCTATATCCATTCCAGCTCGTCGGTCACAGCACAGAAGCCAGTGGGAAGGAGACGTTCACATGGGATTTCAGCCGTTTCTCTCCCGAGTTCTTCCGTAATGTGGAACGCCGCATACTCGAGCTCAAGGCTATAGGCTGTGAGGCTGATGTCATCCTCTTCACTCCATATGACGCCGGACTATGGGGATTCGACCGCATGACAATGGAGAACAACATGCGCTATATACGCTATACCGTCGCCCGCCTGTCGGCATACAGCAATGTGTGGTGGTCTGTCGCCAATGAATGGGACCTCGTCAAGGCGCGCCATCACGACGAGTGGATAGAGATGACACGCTATATCCACAAGCTCGACCCATACCACCACCTGCTGTCCATACACGGCGGGACGGCGAAATATATCAACTACACACTGCCATGGTTCACCCACGCGAGCATTCAGGACCAAGGCCCGCTATATAACATAGAGGGGGCTGCGACGGTGCGTAACATATACCACAAGCCTGTCATATTTGACGAGGTATGCTACGAGGGCGACCACTCACAGCGCTGGGCACAGCTGTCGGGCGAGGAGATGCTCGAGAGAATGTGGACCGGACTGATGGGCGGGACATACGTCACCCATGGCGAGTGTTTCTGCACAGAGCCTGACTACTACACAGGGTTCTCGTTCCTCGCCACAGGAGGGAAATTCAAGGGGACAGCGCCTAAGCGCATCAAATTCATGCGTGGGATAATAGAGTCTCTACCCCACCCTCTCCAGCTTGCCGACAACAGCTGGGACCCTCTGACAGCGTCAGGGGGCGAGGGCCACTATCTGATATACTTCGGGCATGAGCGCCAACGTGAGTGGCTGTTCTCACTGCCTGCGAAGAACGCATCGTTCACACGCCTTCAAGGTGGTGAGCGCTTCAAGGTGGAGATCATCGATACATGGAACATGACCATAACCGAGTGTAAGGAGACATTCGAGACTAAGCCTGCTGCGGCAAAACGCATGACAGATGTAAGGGGCCGCAAAGTGAAGTTGCCTGGCAAACCATACATCATGCTGCGGATAACACGTGTAGAATAAGGCTCCATTCCACACCATAATAATCCCATAAAGGAACAGAGTAGGAGACAAGCGCCCATGGTCAGCGCTTTCCTCCTACTCTGTTTTATTACTGACCGAATAAAACGTCAGATATGTTTACCAGACAGTAATAGAGGGAAATGAGAAAAAAATGCCTCTCTCCGTGTAATGTTTTGCCTGTATTGTACGTCTGTATATATAGAAGCGATCCGGAAGCTGACAAAACAGACAATACAAAAATCGACAAACAAACCGAAACAGAAAGGGCAAGAAAATGAAGCAAATAATTATCACACTAATAGTCATAGCATCGTTCCTGTCAGGTTGTGGAAGATCAACAGCAAGCATCTTCACCGATTTCAAGGACAAGCCAAACGCAGATTACGTACATGTCCCGAAAACCATGATGAAGTTAGGCATGGCATTCGCAGGCAAGGGTGGAAACACGGGGGAGATGGATATCGCACGACATATCAGCTCGGTCAAAGTCCTGGACATGAGTGGTTGTGACGCCGCCACAAGGCGTGATTTCAACTCTGCCGTCTCAGCGTTGCCGCTGAAAGGCTATGAGGAAATAGTCAGAGTGAAGGACTCTACTGATGAAATCAAGGTTCTCGTAAAGCGTAAGGGCAACTATATACGCGAGCTGCTGGTGGCGAACAGCGAGTCGGACGGCGCTATGCTGGTAGAGATAAAAGGCAAGATAAAGCCTGAAGACATAGGGCGAATAATCGAGCAACAGACAAAGAAGAGAAAGCCATAAGCCTCATCCTCCCCCACACCTAATATTCCAGGATATGGATATAAATGATTTCAAGGAGAAATACATCACATGCAGCAAGACAATGTACTGGGCGGCATATAGGTTGACAGGCAACAGCGACGAGGCTGAGGATATAGTCCAAGAGACATTCTTAAGACTGTGGAGTCACCGCGAGTTCCTGGACAATGTCGGCAACGCAGAGGCCTATTCGGTGCGTATGGTGCGTAATGTATATATCGACAAACGTCGAGGGCAGCATATCGACACAGTCTCGCCAGTAACGGAGAATCTGCAAATAGCGTCAGCTGACGATATCGCCAGACGCACCGAGCACCGCGACCTTGCAGAGAAAGCACGGGACATAATCGACCGGCTGCCCGAACAACAACGGATGGTTGTTATCATGAAAGATATAGAGAACATGACATACGACGAGATGGCTGGAGTGACCGGACTGACTGTCCCGAACCTGAGAACACTGCTGAGCCGGGGCAGGAAGGCCCTGCGGCAGTTCATAACGGGACTTGACAGAGGGCGATGACGGGAAAATATCAGAAGCGGGACAGGCCCACAACGCATAGCAAACGAGACCACCAACGTTTTCGCTTAGCCAGATGAGCAGAGGCCAAGCTTGCTTGGGCTATGCCATGGCGAGAAAACGAAGGCGAAGCCAACGTCTTCGCTTAGCACATCAGGGGTCGGCAAAGCCAAGCACTTGTCCTCCATACCCACTGACCATGGGGAGGTAACGGACAAAGTCAACGATAAAGTAGAAACCAAATATTGAACAATGGACAAAGAACAAATAAGATTATTGCTGGATAAATACTATGCCGGAAAGACAGATTTCATCGAAGAGATCCATATCATGGAATATCTCTCCCAGGACGATATTCCAGCCGATATGGAAGCTGACCGCGAGCTTTTCGACAGACTTTATGGCATAGCCGAGGCTCATGGCACAGCAGGCATAGAGCGCCGCATGGCGCGGCAGGCTGAATCATGGAACAGAATAGAGCGGAGCACCACACGTCGGGAGCGAAGACTCTCACTAAGATGGATGTCTGGCATAGCTGCCTCGCTCCTCATCCTCACAACTATTGGCATGCTCTCTATGCACAACAACGGAACCGCACAGACGGCACAAGAGCAGGACAACAGACAGACAGAATATACCAAGGAGGAGATAGAGCAGGCAAAGGCTGTCACAGAACTCGCTCTCATGAAATTCTCAAAGAGCATGAACGAGGGACTCGACGCTTTGGGGAAACATAATAATTGACTTCTGCAAAATGATATCCGGACGAAAGCTCCTGAAGAATTCTCTTAAAAAGGGAACATGGCAAAAAGCTGATGTACGGAACAGGTTGTTGCATGCTCCACCCCCAAAAACACGCTATGCGACACAACAAAAGTATTTGAGTGCTATCTTCCCACTAAACTACACACACAAAGAAGCCTGATGGGAAGACTCACACTGCTACATATGGGAAAACCGATAATTTGACATTTTGTATCACAATGAAAAAGACAATAATCATTATCATGCTCTCAGCCATCACGCTGACAGCATCAGCACAGGAATCGCTGTTCAAGAAATATGAGGATGCCAAGGGCGTTGAGACCGTCTATATCTCAAAGGCTCTCCTCGCGCTGGCCTCAGGCTATATGAATGTCGGCGACATGAACATAAAGTCTATAACACAGAAAATAGAAAGTATCCGAATGCTTAATTGTGAGGACCGTGTCACAGCACAGAAACTGAAGGCCGACGCGATAGCCGAGTTCAAGAAAGGCAAGTATGAGGAGATGCTGAGACATAAGGATAATAGCGAGCGGACTTATATATACATGAAGAAGGCAGGACGCTTTAACGAGTTCGTACTGCTGAACATAGAGAGCGAAGTGGTGCAGGTGATTAATATCACCGGAACGATGACCATAGAGGATATACAGCGCATCACACGCTGAGCGACAGTTCTCCACCACCCAGCCTATTGTCTCACTCGCGGCTTATCTCCTCTCCACCCCCGATGAATAGCCCCTAATAGCACAAGCTCCACAATGCAGAGAGAGGAACTGAGTGATGGTCTGGCCACGACTTGGCCTTCTCCAGAGGCAATGGGGGCAATAGGTAGAAAGATGAGCGGCGAACCGAATTTCAGGCGACATAACAGGATACATGGGCGATAAGGAAAAAGCTCACAAAGAAAAACTTGAAGAAAGAAAGAAAAAAAGGAAACAACAAAGTTAGTTAGTTAGACAGACAGATGCCGTCCATTGCATGTTGTAGCGACAACATGTGGGACGGCATCAACTATTCTTGTCCATGGAGAGCGGAAGCATTCAAATACAAGCACAGCTATAGCATGCAGAAAAAAACATAAAAAATCTACAGGCGACAATGGAAAATGCGGGCACATAACCGTTAATAGTGACAGACTCTATACGTTCGAGGCCAAGGGTGGCAAGGCGAGGAGATAGCCCCAACATCCCTCCACCCCCCCAAAAATGATGTCCAGCACCCTTCTGCATTGTCAGGTGCTGGACATTATTTTATATATCACAGATAGTGGAGAGGCTACTACCTGTCTCCATACATGCTCTCGTAATACCGCTCGTACTCTCCCGATGTTATATTGTCCACCCACTCCTCATTGTCGAGATACCAGCGGACAGTACGCTCTATGCCTTCCTCAAATTGCAGAGAAGGCTCCCATCCTAACTCACGCTGCAGCTTGCGGCTGTCGATGGCATAGCGGGCGTCATGCCCGGGACGGTCGGTGACGTATGTTATGAGATTCATATCCTCACCCTCAGAGCGGCCGAGGAGACGGTCGACAGTGTTGATAATGACACGGATGATATCGATATTCTTCCACTCATTGAATCCACCGATGTTGTATGTCTCGGCGATTGTGCCACGATGGAAGATGGTGTCAATAGCACGGGCATGGTCCTCAACATAGAGCCAGTCACGGACGTTCTCACCTTTGCCATAGACAGGTAGAGGACGGCGGTGGCGTATATTATTGATGAAGAGGGGTATCAGCTTCTCTGGGAACTGGTATGGGCCGTAATTGTTTGAACAGTTGGTGACAATAGTCGGGAGACCGTATGTATCGTGGAATGCCCGGACAAAATGGTCTGAGCTAGCCTTTGATGCAGAATAGGGTGAGTGGGGGTTGTACTTCGTCGTCTCAAGGAAGAAGTCTGTGCCATAGGCGTGATGGTGGATGGCGCTCGAGGCGGCAGTGGCAAAAGGCGATGGAAGCCCCTCTGGATTGGTCAGGGACAATGCCCCATAGACCTCATCGGTAGAGATGTGGTAGAAGAGTTTGCCCTCATATCGCTCAGGGAGCGACGACCAATAGGTCTTGGCCGCCTGGAGGAGTGACAATGTGCCCATTACATTAGTGCGCGCGAAGGTGAAGGGGTCCTTTATGCTTCGGTCGACATGACTCTCTGCCGCAAGATGTATGATGCCGTCAACATGCTCTGTCTGCATGAGGGTGAGGATGGCCTCGTAGTCGCATATGTCCATCCGCACGAATGTATAATTCGGACGGTCTTCTATGTCCTTTAGATTAGCAAGGTTGCCCGCGTATGTCAGCTTGTCAAGGTTGATGATGCGATAATCGGGGTACTTGTTGACAAAGAGCCTCACGACATGCGAGCCTATGAAGCCCGCACCTCCTGTTATGATGATTGTTCTCATTTGGAATAATGTATGATTATGGGTACGTTAATTTGCATGTTATTGTGTGGGATGCGTGTCGTCAACTGTTTTCCGCGCCTGCTGTAACAGATGCTGGTTCATCCTCGTCGGGCATTTGTGATGCGCAGGCCTGTGGTGCCATACCGCGTGGAGTGGCACCATTGCGCGAGGCGTAATAGCTGTAGCTGCGGCGGAAAGGCTCGCTCTCCCCGTTCTTCATCTCATAGTGTGTCTGGCCTGCCGAGTCTGTTACGGTACGGAAGCGCCTCATATAGACCATCATGAACCATGCGGCAATGAGAGCTGCCAATGTATCGCTGACTGGCATGGCGAGCCACACTCCATCAACACCCATGAAGTTGGGGAGCACAACGAGCATGGGGACAAGGAAGAGGAGCTGGCGAGAGAGAGACATGAAGATGCTTATCTTGGCCTTGCCTATGCTCTGGAAGAAATTGGTAATCACCATCTGGAACCCTATCAGAGGAAGGACAGCTGCATTGATGCGGAGGCCGTGGACAGCTATCTCCTGTAACTGGATATCTGTAGTGAAGAGACGGATACAGGGAGCAGGGAAGAACTCACAGACTACCCATCCCGCTGTCGTCACAAGGGTAGCTGCAAGAACAGCGTAATTTACAGCGCGCATCATACGGTCATACTGCCGCGCACCGTAGTTGTAGCCAACAATGGGCTGCATGCCCTGGTTGATGCCCATATTGACCATGACGAAGATGAATACAAGACGGTTGCCTATGCCATAGGCACCTACTGCAAGATCACCGCCATGGGAGACAAGGGCATTGTTGACAATAATCACAACAAGACAGGCACAGGCATTGATGGAGAATGGAGAGAGCCCTATGCTGAGTATCTCCTTCACGAGCACCGTCTTCAGACGATATATTCCAGAACAAAGATGGAGAAGCTCACGTTTGTCGCTCATGGTATAGAGCTGCCAACAGAGTGCCATGAACTGGGAGAGGATAGTGGCTACGGCGGCACCACGGATGCCCATATCAAGGGTATAGATGAAGATGGGGTCGAGTATGGTGTTCATGATGACCGTGAACATAGTGGCATACATAGCCAAACGCGGCTTGGAGGCAGCACGGAGAACAGCGTTCATACCAAAATACATATGAGTGATTACATTGCCAGCCAGAATAACCTGCATGTAGTCACGGGCATATGGGAGTGTCTGCTCTGAGGCTCCGAAGAAGAGCAGCAATGGGTCAAGGAAGATAATGCCCAGGATGGTGAAGAGGACACCGACTATGACATTGAGGGTGACATTGTTACCAAGGATACGCTGTGCCTCTGCATATCGTTTCTGGCCCAGACGCACACTGATAAGTGTCGACGAGCCGACACCAATGGCAGCTCCGAAGGCAGCCGTGAGGTTCATGAACGGAAAGGTGATAGCAAGGCCTGCTATGGCCAACGCTCCAACACCTTGGCCGATGAATATCGAGTCGACCATATTATATAGCGAGCTGGCCACCATGGCTATAATGGCAGGAAGCGCATATTGGAGGAGAAGCTTTCCTACAGGCTTCGTCCCTAATTCTAATGTTATCCTTGTCTTGCTGTCCATGACATTTATGAATTTGTATTTATGGTAGGGTCTGTTGGTTCCGCTCCCTGCGGCCAGTCGGTTCCAAGACTACGGCTAGGCTGAGCCGCATGGCTCTGGGATGAGTAAGAAAGAATCATCAGGAAGACGGAGCTGGGATAATAAAGTCAATCCCGCACCCCTTACTTGCTCTTCCTTTTTATATCTCGCAAACACTGATCACAGGGATATTCTTAATATAGTGGCAGAATGATTATTAGCGGTTGAGCTTGCAATACCACAGAATGCAAAATTACAAAAAAATAGTCTAATCTTGAACCTATTACCGATTATTTTGATTAATTTTGCAGAAATATAGATATCAAGCAAGAAATATGTCAAGAATAATATGCATCATGGCCACCCTGCTCATAATGGCCGGCAACAACACGGCTGAGGGAAAGGGGGCAACCATGAGGCCTTATCCAGGAGGACGGTGCTATATGATGAGACTTGCCTTGAGGGATAAGGCACACAGCATATGCAGACTGGAGTGTCCACAGGATTTTCTCTCAGCGAAAGCTATAGAGAGGAGGAGACGCCAGAATCTGCAAATAGACTCTACCGACCTGCCGATAAGCCCAGTGTATATCAATATGATAAAAGGCAGCGGGATGGAAATCGTCACACAGAGCAAATGGAACAACACCGTCGTCGTGAAATCAAAATCCATGCAGGCGCTAAGGACTGTTGCAAAGATGCCCTTCGTGAGGAGCTCATGCATAGTATGGAAATCACCTGATAGCATCGCTGACAGGAAGCAGGCCCTGAATATCAGGGAGCAGAGGAGCAGCATGACCGAGACAGAGAGCGCATCAGAATATGGAATGACGGAAGAACAGGTGAAAATGCTTGGGGGAGAGACACTGCATGGACGGAGGTATCAAGGAGAGGGAATGACAATAGCTGTTCTTGATGGAGGATTCATGAATGTTGACCGTATAAAGGCTTTCAAGGATGTCAGAATTGTAGGCACAGCAGATTTTGTCCATCCCAAATCGAAAAACATATTCAGGGAGCTGGACCATGGGACAAAGGTCCTTTCGGCCATGGCCGTCAACATACCAGGATATTATAAAGGGACAGCCCCCAATGCTGGATACTGGCTCTTGAGATGTGAAGACGGGGAGACAGAGCAGCTGGTCGAAGAGGACTATTGGGCAGCAGCAGCAGAATATGCTGATTCTGTCGGAGTGGATATAATATCAAGTTCCCTCGGATACCATGTGTTCGACCATAAGGAGATGAGCCACAAGTACAAGGATCTTGACGGTGAGAAATCAGTATGCTCACATGCAGCATCATTACTCGCATCAAAAGGCATTGTGATGGTGAGCAGCGCGGGAAACGACGGAATGGACTCATGGAAGAAAATAAGCGTGCCAGCTGACGCGAAGAATATCATAACAGTAGGGGCTGTGACACCGCAACGGACAAACGCCGCATTCTCAAGCATCGGCCCGACTGCCGATGGAAGGGTAAAGCCGGATGTCATGGCAGCGGGATCGCCTGCTGCTGTCATAACAGGACGCGGCACAATGTTGAACGATATGGGAACATCTTTCGCCGCACCACAAATTGCAGGACTCGTGGCATGCCTCTGGCAGTCAATGCCACAGAAGACAGCATTGGAAATCATAGACACCGTAAGACAAATGGGGGACAACGTGGAGAATCCTGACAACATTTACGGATATGGGATTCCTGACTTCAGCAGGAAGAGATAAAGCAATATAAGCTCGGCACCCACAAAAAGAAGCCAACAACCAAATACTATCTCAAACAAACCATATACATAACCACCATGCCACACCTCTCACTCTACGAACTTAACAGTCTTGTCAGAGATGTCATAGACAACACTATGGCAAGACGCTACTGGGTCGAGGCAGAACTGTCTGAGGCCAACGAACGCCGTGGACATATGTACATGGACCTTATACAGAAGGATGAGACGACAACAACACCTGTAGCAAGAGCCTCGGCAAAATGCTGGGCGAACACATGGATGCCTCTGAGAAGAAAATTCGAGAGCGTCACACAAAAGAGGCTTCATGCAGGAATGAAAGTGCTGCTCGAGGTCTACCCACAGTTCCACCCCGCATATGGATTCTCGTGGATTGTGACGGATATAGACCCCACATACACTCTCGGAGACATGGCGAGGAAACGCCAGGAAATCATAGCACAACTGAAGGATGAAGGCGTATTCGATATGCAACGGGGGCTGCATATACCAATGTTCTGCAGGAATATTGCAGTCATATCGAGCGAGACTGCTGCCGGATACGGAGACTTCTGCCATCATCTGGAGAATAACGAATATGGGTTCAGATTCTCTGTAACACTTTTCCATGCAATAATGCAGGGCGAGAAGGTGGAGGACACTGTGATAAATGCTCTCGACGAGATATACAGAGATATTGACCATTATGACATCGTGGTAATAATACGCGGTGGAGGTGCGACGACAGACATGTCGGGATTTGACACCCTGACCCTCGCTGAGAATGTGGCAAACTTTCCGTTACCAATAATAACTGGCATCGGGCATGAACGAGATGAGAGTATTATAGACATGGTAGCACACACGAAGGTAAAGACACCGACAGCGGCTGCAGCATTCCTCATCGACAATCTTGCCAAGACATTAAGCATCATAGACAATGCGACAGAAAGCATCGTGACAAATGTCAGACAACGGTTAGAAAAGGAGAACATGAGGATAGCGGCTATGGCTACAAGAATTCCAATGCTATTCTCCCTCGTAAAGACAAGGGAGACAGCCCACATCACAAATATCATACAACGTATGGGCAGCGCAAGCGGGTCTCTCATGCAGAAGCAATGGCACAAGATTGACGTTATGGGGAAAATGCTCCAGACTACCTCAAACAGCAGGATGGAGAGGGAACGTCACCGCATGGAGATGCTCGGACAAAGATGCTCAGCCCTTGATCCACAACGAATTCTCGCAAGAGGATATTCAATGACAATATCCGGAGGACACGTCGTGATGGACCCAACAAGTATTCCAGACGGAACAATCTTGGAGACAAGACTGGCAGGAGGATACATAACATCAGTAAAAACCGGACATAAGACCACCAAAGGAATAGAATAGATAGCAGCAACTACACTCCATAAAACGGAACAAATGAGACAGAAACAATCATGAATAGAAATATATGGAAAAGATAAACTACGAACAAGCCATAGAGGAACTGGAAACTATAGTCAGCAAAATGGAATCAGGGGAACTAAACCTTGACGCCATTACCGAGAAACTGAAAAGAGCACAGAAGCTGATAAAACTTTGCAAGGACCGCCTCACTAAAACCGACGAGGAGATAAAAAAGATTCTATCGTCTGATAATTGATGTTTTTTATGTTCACGTGAAGACTTTTACGATGAATCCTTTGGCAGAATGCGAAATTTGGTGTAATTTTGCAATCAAATTGGACATTTGTCCTTATAAATCGAAACAAAACACAACAATATGAAACGACAAGGTATGAAAGATTTTGATTGGGAAAACCTTGGTTTCGGTTACCATAAAACCGATTATAACGTTCGATGTTACTATCATAACGGGAAATGGGGAGAGATAGAGATATGTTCCAGCGAATATATCAATATGCACATGGCTGCAACATGTCTCCACTACGGCCAGGAGGCATTTGAGGGTCTGAAGGCATATCGCTGCCCTGACGGAAAGGTCAGAGTATTTCGCTCAGAAGAGAACGCAGCAAGACTACAGTCGACATGCCGTGGAATCCTCATGCCTGAGATATCAACCGAAATGTTCAACAAGATGGTTGACATGGTGGTCAGACTTAACCAGGAATACATACCAACATACGAGAGCGGAGCGACACTATACGTGAGGCCACTGCTCGTCGGCATAACCCCACAGGTAGGTGTGCACCCTGCTGAGGACTATATGTTCCTCATCTTTGTCACACCTGTAGGCCCATACTTCAAAGGAGGGTTCTCTACTAATCCATACGTAATAATCAGAGACCATGACCGCTCAGCACCTCTTGGGACAGGTATTTACAAAGTAGGTGGAAACTATGCGGCATCTCTCCTCGCCAACGACAAGGCACACAAAATGGGATACGCATGCGAGTTCTATCTCGATGCACGTGAGAAGAAATATATCGATGAGTGCGGAGCAGCAAACTTCTTCGGAATAAAGGACAACACATACGTCACTCCAAAGTCAACATCTATACTTCCATCCATTACAAACAAATCACTCATGCAGCTTGCAGAGGATATGGGCATGAAAGTAGAGCGCAGACAGATACCTGAAGAAGAACTCGAGACATTTGAGGAAGCAGGAGCATGCGGCACAGCAGCAGTCATCTCACCCATATCAAGAATTGACGATGTGGAGACAGGCAAGTCATATGTCTTCGGAGACAAGCCAGGACCGATAAGCGAGAAGCTATACCATCACCTTCGAAACATCCAATATGGCATAGAGCCAGACATACATGGATGGACACGCGTCGTGATAGACTGAGAAAGTCATATCACTTCCATTATATAAACAGGATAAGACATAGCTGCCAGATAAGACTGCTTACAGAACGTGGTAGCCTTACTGGCAGTTCGTGTTTAATCACAAAAAGAATTCTGAGAAAAGAAAACCATAAGTAGACGCTATATGGTCCGGTCTCGACATAGTATGCAGCCTCATGAGAACAATATCCCAAGAATAACGCATGCTAACCAATCAGACAACAGAATATCATAACAAACATGTCCTAAACACCCCTACCCCGACAAAGGGGATGGGCAAAAAGTATTCAGACAACCATGAAACAGAACAGCACATTCCGCAAGGAAGCATTAACATCCCTTGAAGGGAACTGGGGCACAGCGACCCTCATGACAGTGGTATATTATCTGATAACATATGTCATCGTTTTAGGAGGAGGCATCTGCCTGTCAAAAATTGGTGAAGAAGCCTCATTAGGAGGCAACCTCTTGGGTATATTAGCCTTACCAATGGCATACGCTCTCATAGTGTCATTTCTGAATCTCTCACGCGGAGGCGAAATATCAGTAGCATACCTGTTTAAGTTCTACAGCAATAAGAATGTATGGCTCATGATGATACTTAAGACCGTCTATATATTACTGTGGACCCTGTTGCTGATCATACCAGGAATAATCAAGACCTACTCATACGCCATGTCAGAATATATAATGCACGACAATCCAGAAATCAGCGCTGACGAGGCCATAAGACAAAGCATGAAGATGATGAAGGGAAAGAAGATTAAACTTTTCCTTCTTGACCTCTCATTTATTGGATGGATAATCCTCTCACTTCTGACATTAGGTCTTGGATTCTTCATCCTCGCACCATATATATATACGGCGCGCGCAAAGTTCTATCTTGACCTGAAGGCAGAGACAGCCACCATAGCCGAGAGCGAGGAACAGTGAGAAATATAAGATACAAGCTCAGAGGATAAGTCGGTATGCATAATTATAAATAAACACTCAAACAGTACAAATATTATTAATGTCAAAAGGAAAGCTGGCGAAATTCGCCGACATGGAACGTTACGAGAATGTGTTCCAATATCCATACTCTGTTGTTGACAATGTGCCCTTCGACATGAAGGGACACTGGTGCGAAGAGTACTTCAAGAACAACAATCCAATAGTTCTTGAACTCGGTTGTGGCAAAGGTGAATATACAGTGGAGCTTGCACGTCTGTATCCTGATGTCAATTTTATCGGTGTAGATATAAAAGGTGCGAGAATGTGGACAGGAGCAACGCTCGCACTTAACGACGGACTCAAGAATGTGGCATTCCTGAGAACAAACATCGAGATAATTGACCGATTCTTCGCTCACAACGAGGTTCATGAGATATGGTTGACATTCTCTGACCCACAGATGAAAAATCCAAGGAAGAGGCTGACATCAACTTACTTCATGGAACGCTACCGGAGATTCCTTGTAGACGGAGGTACCGTGCACTTGAAAACAGACTCAAACTTTCTCTTCACCTACACCTCCTATATGGTAGACACAAACAATCTGCCACTCATCTTCCGTACAGAAGACCTTTATCACCAAGATGGGCTTGATGACGAAACAAAGAAAATACTCTCTATCCAGACCTACTACGAACGTATGTGGCTGGACAGGGGACTTAACATAAAGTATCAGAAGTTCAGCCTTCCACACGTAATTTCACTTTCAGAACCGGACGTGGAGATAGAGCTTGATGATTATCGTTCATATCGTCGAGACAAACGTTCATCTCTTGAGAAAGCTAAATAATATTTGTTGATAGCCTTGTGGCTACCAACCCATATAAAAGCTAAAGGAGAGCACATGATACAATAATAAGGAAATTGGCAATGACACTTATCTCATTGCCAGTCTTAAATAAAATAATCCGGGAGAGTATGCGATAAATATTCTCTCGGATTTTTCGTTATTCAAAAATCATTTGTGTCAGCTAAACCATAACAGAACCACACTTCTTGAATGTAAAGAGTTGGACAAAGTGCATTATTACTGACGTATAATGAGTTCAGATATTATTATATCATTGTTGATAATTATTACTGTATAGTGAAAGATTTCATGACATTTGAATAGTTGTCATTAAAGAAGAACATGCCCACCTCTGGTTAACAAACATAGATGTCCGATACAATAATCTGCAATATAACGTAATAGCGGTAATGTGGAGGGATACGAGTAACAGCTAGGATGACAGAACCATGCATGACCTGAGAATGACAGCGAGGATGACTGAGCCTGGGCATGACCTAAGACTGACAGCGAGGATAACGTAGCCTGGGCATAACCTGAGAAAGACTACAAGGATGACGGAGCCTGGGCATGGCCAGAGCAGGCATAATAAATTATAAAAGCCCTGAGAATATCGCTACTCTCAGGGCTTCGCTCTTTGCAAAAAGAAGGCGGCTTCCTACTCTCCCGCATTGCATTGCAGTACCATCGGCGTAAGTGGGCTTAACTTCTCTGTTCGGAATGGGAAGAGGTGGGACCCCACCACAATAACCACCTGATATGTCTTTCCTGAATGGATACCCACTGCAATCACTTTCATCGCTACATGGGACATCCACAGTATGGGTGACATTGCTTTGACACAAGCCAAGACTGACGGAACACAACTGACGCAACATAATCATTGCGAGCTAAACATAAAGTATTCGGGCAATTAGTAAGGCTCGGCTTTGACGTCACCGTCTTTACACCT
>JADYUK010000013.1 GCA_021531755.1 Hoylesella loescheii | reverse complement strand
ACTATAGACCGGCTGTCCGGTAAAATGACTATCTTTGCTCATGGTTATATTTTATTTTCTCAAAAACAAAGATTACCAAAAGGGTTGATGCCTCGGGAGAAGTGTCAGCCCTAATTTATTTTCTTTGCAAAAGTTTTACCGGACAGTAATAGTTTTCAACACTAAGAATGCAGAAGTTACTCTTGAAGCAAGTATAGGAATTACGAATAAAACGATGACAGAGGGTGGACATATAGACTTGCTGATAAAGTCTGGCAACAAGGTAATTGTCATCGAGAACAAGATATACGCTGACGATCAGAAAAACCAGATGAAGCGTTACCAGAACTTCTGTCAGCAATATGATGATTATCGACTCCTCTATTTGAATCTTGATGGAATAGAACCATCAGAAGATTCAATTGTTGATATGGTATTGGATGAAGATTATCATATAATCAGCTATTCCGAAGACATTTTATATTGGCTTGAACAATGCAAGAAGGTATGCAAAAACCGAATGTTGGTATTAAGTTCTATTGTCCAATACTCAAACCTCATTAAAGAATTGACAAACCAAATGAATGACAATACAGAGAAGGAATTGATGTCTTTGCTTAGTAGCAAGGACAATATGGAAAAAACGGCTATCATTCTGGACAGATATCAGGAACTTAAAGACAAATTATTTGAGGAACAGTTTGTTAAAAAGATAGTCAGTTGGGCAAAGCGTCAGGACATGGAAGTGACAGACGAATATGTGAATTTTCCTTTCGCTATACGTCCAAAGTCATGGAAGAATCATTGGATCGTTCTTGAAAGTAGGAAAGTACGCCATGCTATTCAGGTGTACAGAAATGCGGGAAAAGTACACAAACAAATACAGTTAGATTCCCTTTCTTCAGGTTCTACAGACAAAGACTGGCCTTTTGGATACCTCTGGTGTACGGAAAGACTCAATAGCAACGAGAAGATAGTAAATGGTGAAGCATACAATGAGATAAAGAATGTTATCACCTCCATTCTGAATGAGTTGGAAGATAAAGCCTCTTTACTTAATGAGTTAAACATTACATTGTAAACTTAAATGTGATGTTGGCAAAATGTTCAGTCGAGAAGAAATAGCGGCTTGTGGTAAAAGTTCCACAATGCCGCTATTTTATCTTGTATCATACGGCCAATTTGGGATGCTTACGTAAGCAGTGCGAATGGCCGTAAAAAAGGTACAGAATGAGCTGCTCATCCAGTACCTTATTTACAGTTATTCAGTACAAATCAGTATTTTGACCTTTCAGTATAAAAAATGTAAGCGTATGCCCCCCTCTGGCTTTCAAATCATAATCTGGCCGGCGATTGTGACCTCCCCATGCCTGTGGGCTGTTGAGGGGGGATGAGTGGGGATGATCCCAACCATTCTGCTAACGTACCACGTATCTGACGGACTTCACGAGACGGAGGCGGTAGGTCTTCACTGTGCGTCCCGCTGCCGCCATCTTGGCCCCTGCCGCGAACGAGAATGTCTGTGTCGCATCTGAGCATAGGTAACGGGCGTTGTTGCCCGTCGACTGCTCCTTGAGTGTCAGCGGAGAGAGCCCCGCTGCGGTGAGCGTGGCGTTAAGTACATCAGCCTGCTCCCCTCCCCAGCGCGACATGAGGCTGGCAGCCTCGTCGCTTGTCGGTATGCGCCATTCAGACATATCGTCCTCCTGGTAGCTCCCGGCTATCCTTGCCGCCACATCGGGGTCTGTCTCGTTATAGGCGGATGTCAGGCCGTCCCATTCTGTTGTGCTCATGAGCAGTGCGTTGCCGTCGTTGTCGACCATGGCGACGATATGTCCGCCACAGATATCACCGGCTTCTGGCATCGCCCCGACATTGATGATACCGGCATCCGATGAGCCTCCTGTGCTCCCGCCGAAAGCGTTAGAGCCTGACGGACCGAAGGAGAACTCTCCCTCCACGGTATCGTCCCAGTCAGCGCATGACAGGGAGCCCGTAATCTCGATGCCGTCGTTCTCGTCGTCTGAGAAGACACCCTTGAAGATGTATGGGACAGCGGCTTTCAGCCCCTCATGGTATGCTATGCCGTAGGCTGCCGTAGCCTCTCCCTCCCTGCTTATGGTCACTGTCATGACAGTCTCCGCCTTGGATGATGGCATGACATAGACTGTCCCTGTCGTCCATATGCCGTCGGCGCCGCGCGAGAGAGGTATGGTGGCTTGCCCCTCTCCTGAGTATTCTGCCGCTTCTGTCAGTCCACCGTGGAGCGGAGCGAGGGTGACTGTGGCTGCCGTGACAGCCGACGGGAGCCCTGCGAGTGATATGTCCAGTCTGGACACGGCATATCCCATGATAATGTTTGCGCTGACAGCTGAGCCTGAGACTCTGACCGCAGTCTTGCCCGTCATTGTGGGGTGTGTGGAGTATCCGTCGGGGAAACTGCGCCCGCCGGCTGTCGCCACGAGAGTGTAATCGCCCTCGGGGAGGGAGAGGGCGAGCTTGTCAGCCGATGATTCTATCTTCTGGCTATCCACAATATCGCCAGTCGGGGATATGGCGTTGACTGTTATGGGATAGACGATTGAGGCCGAGGCAGCCGCGCTGCGTGTCACAACATTCACCTTGTGCCGTCCCGCCTCAGAGGGGCTCCCGGGGTCTGTAATGTCTTCATCGGCTATGGTCTGGCACGAGGTTATCACTGCCAGTGTTAACACGGCATACGATGCGAGCCGTGTGAGGGTTCTGAACATGTTTCTCATTGTATGTGATAATTGGCGTATTGATATATTGGTTTCTTGTTGTCCCTTTCTGGAAAAGAGCGTGTCATCCTGCCGTTCCGCTATCCCCTGGCGGCTGTCTCTCCCATGATGACAGTCAGCACAGCCCCCCAATGCGCTATGGCTCCGAGGAGGACGAAGATATGCCATACCATGTGATAGTGGCGGCGGGTGTCGCGGGCGTAGAAATATGTACCGGTAGTGTACATCAGCCCCTCGGCAAGAAGCAGGAGGAGCGAGAGCGGCGAGAGATTTTCGTAGACAGGCTTGGCTATGAACACGACGCTCCAACCCATGACGAGATACATGGCGAGGGAAAGACGCGGATAACGCCCAATGGCCACAATCTTGTAGACCGAGCCGCCTATGGCTACCGCCCAAAGGATGGCGAAGACTGTCCAGCCGACAACGCCGCCTACGACAGAGACGCAGATAGGGGTGTAGGAGCAGGCTATCATGACGTATATGCTTATGTGGTCAAGACGGCGCATGACACCACGCGCATGTCCTGGAGGAAGGAAATGGTAGATGGTGCTGCTGAGGAACATCAGGAACATGCCCGCAATGAAAAAGATGACGCCCATGGACCATTGCCAGCCTAACGATGCCGCAGGCCATACCATCCATATGGATGACAGGGCGAAGACGGCTCCTATGAGGTGGGTGATGCTGTTGCCACGCTCTTCTTGATACTGTTCTTTCATATGGCTGCAAAATTAATTAAAAAATCTGACAGGCATGATGGCAGAGGACGGAAAAACAGCGGTGAGGAGGAAGGGAAGACACCAGCTGGGCAATAACCGTATCCCCCCGGCACACTATTGACGATACGGTGTATCATAGGTAAGCAATACTATTGAAACTATAGGTATGACAGAAAATGCGAGGAAATATACTATATGAAAAGTCTGATTATGCCAAATAAGCATGGCTGCCCAATAACCCCGTTCTCATCATAGAACTTTCTGGGCAGGAATGGAATAAATACAGGAGGCTGCCTTCCTCCCACCAAACTCTTATCCTCCGCCCCCCTCACCGAAGGATATTCGTTGTAGCCTTTCGCGCAGACGTTCGGCTTCTGAGCGCCGTATGGAGAGTGTTATGGTGCATGTGCATCCAAAATCTTGTGCCACGATGCGGGCACCAAGGTCTTTCACTACACGCATGACACTATTCATCGATGGGTAGGTGAAGCTGTGGTCTATACGCTCCTCTATAATACGCTCAACAATCTCTGCTGCCGACAAGGCTGCCATGGCTGCCTCCCTGTATGCCACAATGAGCCCGGATGTCCCAAGATTCACGCCTCCATAATACCTGACTACAACTATCAATGTATCTGTCAGACCATTGCGGACAAGCTGTCCGTGAATTGGTTTCCCCGCTGTCGATGATGGCTCGCCATCATCGTTCATACGATACCTTTCTCCCTCGCCAACACCTTCAACACCAAGAATATATGCGTAACAGACGTGTCGGGCATCGTAGAAACGCCGACGGTATGACGACACAATCTCCCGTACCTCTGCCTCGTTCTCGACGTGATGGGCAAAAGAAAGGAAACGGCTGCGCTTCTCTGTATACAGGCCTTCTGAGACAGAATGGACGGTAAGATATGAATCTTTCATTTATTCAGGATAAAGATGTGTGCGGTATTCTTATATTGGCAGACAGGGAAGCTGACAATGATAACAGATGGATGATAGTGTTAATCTCTGCCGACCTCTCTGCCTGTCATATGGGGGGGGAGTCCAAGCCTTCCGCCCCTATAGTAAGGAGATGGTAGTAGGTGTAGGGTGGGGAGGAGAGGGATGGGATTATGAGTCAAAGAGTGTGCATCCCTCCTCCCCCCAGCAGGTGGTGGACTCCCCCTCGCTTATGAGAGTTTATGGATAACAAGTCCTGAACGCAGTTTGGGCTCGAACCATGTCGCCTTGGGTGGCATGATATTTCCTGTATCGGCAATATCCATAATCTGGCGCATAGAGACAGGATACAGGGCGAGTGCGGCACGCATCTCTCCTGAGTCAACACGCCGCTTCAGCTCGCCAAGTCCACGTAGTCCGCCAACGAAATCGATACGCTGGCTGGAGCGGAGATCGCCAAGCTCAAGGATATCCTGGAGTATCAGGCGTGAAGATATGTCGACATCAAGAACACCAATAGGGTCAGCCTCATTGAATGTCCCTGGTTTTGCATCGAGAGCATACCAATGGTTGTCAAGGTACAGTGAGAACTGGTGGGGGTGGTCAGGACGATACTCTTCTTCGCCTTTATCCTCAATAGTGAAATTCTCTGCAAGACGTGCAAGGAACTCTCCAGACGAGAGTCCGTTAAGGTCTTTTACGACACGGTTGTAGTCGAGGACTGTCAACTGGGATGCCTGGA
This sequence comes from Hoylesella loescheii, assembly GCA_021531755.1. Taxonomy (GTDB): domain Bacteria; phylum Bacteroidota; class Bacteroidia; order Bacteroidales; family Bacteroidaceae; genus Prevotella. The sequence goes on along the minus strand of JADYUK010000013.1, from coordinate 71,805 downwards.
ACGCTACAGCCATGAAATAGTTATACTCCTCTGTGCCGTTATGATTGGGGTTAGCTGACGCCTTTTCCGCTCCGACGAGGGCTGCGGCTGCCGAGCGGTGGTGTCCGTCGGCTATGTATAGGGCTGGCATCTTGGCAAACTCTGCTGTAATTGTTGCTATGTCAGCGTCGTCAGATACGACCCATAATTTATGGCCGAATCCGTCGATAGGTGCGATGAAGTCATACTCGGGAGATGTAGCGGCATAGCGCATGATAAGACTGTCAAGGACATCATTGTCCGGGTAGGCAAAGAAAACGGGTTCTACGTTGGCGTCATTGATGCGGACATGGCGCATGCGGTCCTCCTCCTTGTCGCGTCGTGTGAGCTCGTGGCGTTTGATGACTCCGTCCCGATAGTCAGACTGATGGGCACAGAGCACTATCCCATACTGTGTCTTCTCTACTCCGCCATTTGCGGGCAGGCATGATGTCTGGGCATAAATATAATAACACTCTTTAGTGTCCTGGACTATCCATCCATTATGTTGGAATAGCTCGAACTGACGGCGAGCCTCGAGATAGACACGTGGGTCGTATTCTGATGTGCCCTCAGGAAAATTTATTTCCGGTTTTATGATATGGAGAAGGGACATTGGATTGCCCGCTGACTCTATGCGTGCCTCGTCTGAATCAAGGACATCATAAGGGCGAGACTCTACTTTCGTGACATACTCTTTTGGAGGACGTAGTCCTGCGAAGGGCTTGATGTGTGCCATAGTGGTGTTTTTGTTGGTGTTTTGGGTTAATAAATCAGGAATTTCTATCTCTTGCGCTTATCCGGACAATTCACTTTTTTATGCTTTGTCCGTGATAAGAAAAAAATATACCATGCGTATGGATTGATACAAGGAGTGTCGGGGACAATGAGGGGAATTAACAGGAGGGAGAGGGTTACTTGATTTCTTCAAGAATTTGCTCAGCGTGAACCTTGGTCTTTATCTCTTTTGGTAGGAAGGTGCGGGTAATAGTACCATCCTCGTCGATTATGAATGTTGTACGTAGTGTGCCTATTGTACGTCTACCGCAAGCTACCTTCTCGCCCCATGCGCCGAGTTGTTGCAGAAGAGTTGTATCTGTATCAGCTATGAGGGGAAAGGGGAGTGAATGCTTGGATATGAAACGCTGGTGGGACGATGCGCTGTCTTTTGACACTCCGATTACATCATAGCCCAATGTCTGTAACTCCTCATAATGGTCACGGAGTGAACATGCCTCGGCTGTACAGCCACTTGTATTATCTTTAGGGTATGTGTAGAGTATTATGCGGCGGCCTTTAAGGCTCTCACGGGTTATCAGGTTTCCATCCTGGTCATGGCCAAGGATTTCAGGAAGTGTGGTGTGAATCTCTGTTGATGCTGTCATAAGGCGGTTGGATTAGTTTTTACTTATTATAAGGAAGTTTACTGGGGTTATCGGGAAGTTTACGAGGGGTATATCGGGCTGGCAAGTTACGAATAGTTTGCGAATTGGTTAGTTAACGAGTCTACAAGTTGTTACTCTTGTTGTCTTCTTTTTGGCTTGGACTATCAGCTTGTCAACTTGTCAACTAGCCGACTTGCCTACTGGTCAACTCGTCAGCATGATGGAGAGCTTATCTCACCCGTTTCAGGAATATGCTATGGTCTATGCAGGCAGGTAGCTCATCAGCATAGTGGGTGACCATAATCAATGTCTTCGATTTCCTCTGGCAGAAAGTCTCTATTATATCTTTCACGAGACGGCGGTTAATTAAATCAAGTCCGTGAAGCGGCTCGTCAAGGATTAGCAAATCAGGGTCTTTCACGAATGCTCTCGCAAGAAGAACAAGGCGTTGCTCTCCACTTGAGAGTTTCAGGAAAGTACGGTCTGCCAGGTCTGCTACTCCGAATATATCCATCCAATAAAGACATGATTCTTTTTGCTCAGGGCGGGGTTTGACATACAGGCCGTTGACATCAGATAGGCCAGAGGCTACGATATCAATCGCAGGAAGATCGCGCAGGAAAGCACGGTGCATCTCGGGCGATATATACCCGATATGCCTCTTGATATCCCAGATACTCTCGCCACGTCCCCGGCGATGGCCAAAGAGGGTGATGTCGTTGGCGTATGCCTGGGGATTGTCAGCACAGACGATACTGAGCAGTGTTGACTTACCTGCCCCATTCTCTCCTGACAAAGCCCAGTGCTCGCCACGTTTTACGGTTAGGGACAGATTGTCAAGGATGGTGCGGTCGCCATAGCGGATGCTGATACCATTGAACTCAATGATGTTTTCTGACTCAACATCCTCACAGGGCAGGGAGAGCAGTGACTCGCGTTTTGAATGGCTTAGGGCATGGTCCGGTCGTGGAGGCATAGCTTCGCGGTAACGTGCGAGGGGGACTTTCCCTCCTACAACCATATCGCGGACTTCCACTACATGGGTTATGAAGTCAGGTATATCATCGCTCTTTGATTGGACAAGTATGATATTTATGTTTGTCTCTTCCGTCAGTTGTTTCAGAAAATCGTGCAGCTGGCCGCGGGCTGTGGAGTCGAGGCCGATGAAAGGATTGTCCATGATGAGAACGCGGGGGTTCGTCATGAGAGTCTTCGTAAGCTGGAATTTTCTCAGTTCTCCGCTCGACAACATTATGACATGTTTGTCAAGCAGCTTATCAACCCCGAAAGATGTATACAGCATCTGACGTACACGCTCAAGTGTCTTATGCATCGCCGCCCGTTCCTTCTCTTCATTGGCGATACGTTCCTTGTGTCCCTCTTCGCTCTCGTCGACAACAACGAAACGGTCATATACAGTCTTACGGTTCAGGCTCTCTTCTGCAATGCGGAAAGCCTCGTCAAGCTGGCTTGCAACAGTAGGGGTGTCCTCAATATCGTGTTGGTTCCAACGCTGCTGATAGTAATATGTGCCGTCAGATGTCCCGTATGAGTCACGGAAGGTCATGTATTTTATATTGTCACTGACAAGGCGCGCTTTTGATGGGGAAAAGTCATAGCGCACAGGATGGAGAGGCAGTAAGGCATGGGCACCAGTCAGAATATCCACAAGCATGGATTTGCCGCCACCGTTAGGGCCAACAATGGCAATATGCTCGTCAGAGCAGAGGGTGAAGCTGACGGGTTTGGCCATGCGCCATGACGGCATGCGGCAGACTCCATCTGTAATGTCTATTATCTTTTGCATATGAGAAGGCTGACAGGATTATTTTTTGGGGGCAAAATGATTTCTACCCACCAGGTGTATGATGTTTGGTTGTGCCTGGACCGTTGACATTGATGATGCTGGATGCCTGTATATTGGGGTGGGGGGTAGCAGGCGGACAAGCTTTGGAGTGTTACTGTTGACATTATGCTTTTGAGTAAGCATATCCAAGCTTGGGATGCCAATGCCAGGTTAACTGGATATAAAATGAAGAATCAGGGACTCTTGTCATCATGGATAATGCAAATGTGGTTATTTCAGTCGGAGACTCTTGATTTGTTCTTAAGTACGAAATCCTTCCAAGAACCATAATGTGGTGCCGTAGACTGTGGTGCTCCCATCTGTATGAAATGACAGTAGGCAGCAGCAAGCGCATCCGTGGCATCCATATATGTAGGCATATCATCGGGAGACAGATTAAGCATACGCTGTAGCATTCCGGCCACCTGTTCCTTTGATGCGTTGCCATTACCTGTCAGTGCCATCTTTATCTTCATCGGCGCATACTCATGGACAGGGATATCGCGTTGTATTGCAGCTGCGATTGCTACACCTTGTGAACGGCCAAGCTTGAGCATTGACTGGACATTCTTCCCGAAGAATGGTGCCTCTATGGCAAGCTCGTCAGGCAGGTATTCCTCTATGATGCCTGTGACACGCTTGAAGATATGGCCGAGGCGAAGATAGGGGTCTGGCATCTTACGCATGTCGATACCACCCATTGCCACCATCTCGGCATGATTGCCCATGACACGCAATACTCCATATCCCATCACATTCGTGCCTGGGTCTATGCCTAAGATTATCCGCTCGCTCATCTGTCCATATATGGGTTATGGGCAAGTTCGTATCCTATCGTTGTCGATGGTCCGTGGCCGGCATATACGGTTGTGTCGTCAGGAAGCTGGCAGAGCTGACGCAGCGAGTTGATAATCATGAACATCGAGCCTCCAGGGAGATCTGTACGTCCGATAGACAGACGGAATAATGTGTCTCCGGAAAATAGAGCCTTCTCCTCTGCACAGTAGAACGACAACCCTCCCATGGTATGCCCTGGAGTAGCAATGCAGCGTAGCGTATGGCTACCGAAGTGTATCTCATCGCCATCATTAACGAATGTCTCTATTTGTGGCGTGAAATCGACGATAATGCCAAACATCGACTCACCTTGGATTTTCATTTCTCGCAACAAGCGCTCATCTCCACGGTGCAGTGTCACCTTAAGTTGATATTTCTCAAATATGTAGCCTATGCCGAGATTGTGGTCAAGGTGTCCATGGGTAGCAAGTAGCGCCACAGGCTTGAGCCCCTCAGTATCAATATAGTCTGATATCTCGGAACGCTCGTCCGGTGTGAATGCTCCACAGTCAATGATGACACATTCGTGGGTCTCGTCGCTTATGACATATGTATTCTCCTGTAGCGGATTAACTGAAAAGGTCTTTACGTTTAGCATATCTATTATGGTGTGATATTGTTTCTACTCGTTTTTGTTGTGACTCCTGTTTCTGATAACCATAACCCTTATTGCCCTCTATAATGTCATTAGTGTGGGGGATGGGGATAACCTGCAATTACAGAGCAGTATGATAGTGGCAGGTGGGCTTCTTTATCAGCATAGTCGGAGAAAGCTGTGCCGTGAGAACTGTGATTTCTCGATGATGTATACATATATCAGTCTATTCTGATTCTCTCGACATTGTCTTTCTGTATCCATCCTTCTGTGCCATCATCGACAATAACCTCGTACCATCCATTTATCGAGCTGTCTATGATTGTAAGATGAGTACCCTCGTGGATTATGGTAGCATCTGCAGAACGTGGTTCTGGTGATTTCTTCACCTGGCATGCTGATTTGATGACGACAGCACCCATTGAGTTATGGAGGTCGCTATATTGACAATAACCGCATATGATAGAGATGACAAATGTCATCAAACATATGATAGCGCCTATAAATCCTGCTTGCCTGATCAGTATCTTGGTGGAGAACAAGTATGTCAAAGTGAGCATCACAAGCAAGACAAGCGAGCAAATAGAAATCCATGCCCACGTATCAGTGTTGAAGATATTGCGGAACGCCGACCAACCAGCTTCGATGATTGTTTTCTTCCGTTGCTGTATCTTGTCAATAGTCTTGGTGCGTGCTACAGACAGGTTGTGCTGTATGTCAGCGTCGGCAGGGAGAATCAGTGATGCACGCTCATAGGCTATGATGGCTTGTGGGATGTTGTCAATACGGTAGTATGCATTTCCTAAATTATAATATATCTCTGCTGATGGCGTCTTTTTCAGCAATTGGTTATAGGTCTTTATCGCCAACTGATAATTACCTTTAGCAAATGCATCATCAGCGTACTCCTTTGTCATCGTCGCCCCTGACATCTTGGTGCATAAGCATAGCAGAATGATGGGCAAGAGAATTGTCGCCACTCCCTTAGTGTGTCCATTCTTCCGCCTTTCCTTCAAGAAATTATCAATATCTGTTATTCCTCTCATCGCCTTGTCATATACATTTATCATCTTTCCGCGTGCCTCGCCGGGTGCATATCGTGCGTATTCACATTCGTCAATGGCGTCAACAAAAACCTCCACTACACTATTGTCGACATTGTGTTCTGTCAGGCAAGCCGTAATGTTCTCGCGCGACAGTTCTGCCACAGGCATATTCATCTTGTCGCCAATATATCCCCATAATGCACGTAACACCTCGTCATAGAACTCCTCCTGCTTATGCTGCCTCATAAGCTTTGCAGCTCGTTTCAGACGTTTGGCTGCAACCTTGTTAGCGCGCTTTCCACGCATACCGACGATGTCAGCATTCTCTATCGCACGTTTACGGAAAGCCCAGATGAGTATCACAAACGTTATGAAAATGATGCTTATAAGGCTCTTGTATGCCATTGTGCCAAAGAAGATATCTGACGATGTTGTCGAGAGAGACGCTGTCTTCTGGCTATGTATATCCTGGTCGTCCTCTGAGAAGTCAGAGACTGTACCCTTGTCGCCAGACTTGCCTTGTGTCACATGGATGGTCTGTGGCGCTGTGCGGACAGTCTTGTATGCGTTGGCTGATGTGTCATAATACGTGAACTCTATTGATGGAATGGTGTACTCACCTTGGTTGCGTGGTACAAACAGGTAGTCATATATCATATTCCCCTCAAGTCCGTTTGCTGTCAGACGCGTCTTGTCAGATGTCTTAGGGTCATATTTGTCAAAATCCTTGGGGAACTGGACTTCGGGCTGTTTTATCAGTTTCAGGTTTCCAATACCGCTGACGACAACACGGAGTGTTACAGGGTCGTTGGCAGCGACAGTCTTCTTCGTCAGGGATGATGATATTGTGAAATGACCTACACCACCAGAGAAATTTGCTGGACGCTCTGGCAGCGGGTCAACCTGTATCTCGACGGCTGGCGCCTCAATGTTTTTCTTTACCTCCACATAGCCTGAGCCACCGTTGAAGAAAGCCTCGAAGGGGTCAACATTACTGTTCTCCTGTACGACGATGCCTTTGTATGTGATGGATGGGATGCGGAGGCGTCCTGTCATCTGCGGATACATGACATACTGGCTCCATGTCACGCAACGGTATGTGCGGCCATTGAGATTCTCAAGATGGTATGATTTTTGATTGGGTTGTGGCACCTCTTGGGTATGGAAGCCCTTGAGGTCTGGCATTTTTCCCTCAAGCTGTGTAAGCTCTACTTGGGTATATACTTTATATGTGAGGAGTACCGGCTCTTGCTCGTGTACCCGTCGCTTGTTGGCTGTTACACGGATGAAGAGGTCATTGCCGGAGATATGGGTTCCAGCCTGACGTATATGGCTTGTCTGCTGTTGCTGGTTGTTGCCGCTCTGTCCTGATGATTGTGCGCTGCCGCTTACTCTTATCTTTACTGATGGCGAGGACACATCATGACCTGAGATACGGGCGTGGGCTGCTGGTATGGTGTATGTTCCGGCTCGCTCAGCTGAGAGTATATATGTATAGGTTATTGAGGAGCTGCTCGATGTATGGCCATTTACCATCTGGAAGCTTGACTGTGAACTTGTGCTTGGTCCCATGAGCACTTCCAGTCCGTCAGGAATATTACCGGCTCGGAAGCCTTTCACATCCTGAGTCTGCACTGTATAGCGTAGGCGGAATTGCTCTCCCACGCTTACTTGCTGGGGGGCTGACACATGTATCGTCTGAGCCATAGCGGTAATGGCACAGAAAACCATATATATGAGTGTAGATATATGTCGATTCATAGGCAGTAGCCGTTTACTTGTTTTTCTTCTTGTTTGTATTCTTGTCTGTTGGCTGACATACATATCCTTGGATTTAATTGACCGTTTTCGTAGAGAATGCCGTTCGCCTCAGGTGAAAGGTTTGGGAGCAATGACAAAACGTCATGTTTTTCCCCACATTACCAGTTCTTCAGATGGTTTGAGTTGCGTGGCTGGTTCTGGGCTTTCTTGAGTTTCTGCTGCGTGGCTTTCTCTTGTTGCATAGCCGCATTAAGCAGTTGCTCTGCATTATCTTTGCTCATCTTCTCGTCTTGCTGTTTCTGCTTTTGCTGGTCTTTATTGTTCTCGTTCTTGTTCTTCTCCTTGTCTTGTTTGTTGTTTTTATTGTTCTTGTCTTGTTGCTTCTTCTGCTGTTGTTGTTTCGGCTGGTTCTTAATCTGTTTCATGCACAAGGCAAGGTTATACCGCGTCTCGTCGTCTTTTGGATTGTTGCGTAGAGACTCCTTGTACGCCTCTGCTGCCTCGCTGAACATTTTCTTCTGTTGGCATATTACTCCAATATTATGGAAAGCCTGTGCCCGGCGGTTACGGTCTTGTTGTAATTTCGCACTGTTCTCTAATGCGTTTACTGCAGCAGAGTCTTTCTGCTGTGCCATGAGAGCACATCCAAGATTGTAGTGTGCTTCCGGATTGTTGCTGTTGGCAGCTATTGCCTTACGGTAAGCCGCTTCAGCTTTCTCGTACTCCTGGGATCTGAATAGACGGTTGCCCTGTCGGATAAGCTGCCTGTCATTCTGTGCGCAGATGTTGACGACAGAAGAGAGACATAATGCTATTATACAATATAGAGTTTTAATCATTTGGTTTCCTTTGACTTAAAGAGACTAATCTTCTGCTGCCACATTGGTTTGCATTCATATACCAGAACTTCTGCAACAAGAAGAAGAATGGCTAAGAATCCAATAATCTGGAACTGCTCGTCATACTCGCTGTAGATGACACTTGAGACATCGCTCTTCTGCATTTTGGCTATTTCCTTGTTCAGTCTTTCCTGTGCCTCGTTAGTGTTGTCAACATGGATGTAGGTTCCACTTCCGGCTGCGGCGATGTCCTGACACATCTTCTCGTTGAGAGCAGTCATTACTGTCTCTCCATGATTGTCGGTCATGAATCCGCCATTCCCGTCGGGGATGGGTGCTCCTTGTTTACTTCCTACACCAAGGATGAAGACCCTCATGCCAGCTTTCTTTGCCTCTTTTGCCGCTTCCTGTGCTCCTCCTTCATGGTCTTCACCGTCAGTGATGATTATTATGGCGCGCCCTATGTTCTTTTGTTGTGTGAAGTTGTTCCTGGCCAGTGTTATTGCTCTTGCGATGTCTGTTCCCTGTTCTTCAATGAGTGATGGCACTGCATTCTGAAGGAACATCTTTGCGGACACATAGTCGGCTGTTATCGGGAGCTGGGTGAATGCACTTCCTGCGAAGACGATGAGGCCTATCTTGTCGTTAGTGAAGTTGTCGACCATATTCTCTACAAGCATTTTTGACTTGTCGAGACGTGAGGGGCTCACATCTTCTGCCATCATTGAGTTTGAGATGTCAAGACATATGATGGCTTCTATGCCATGGCGTTTCTCATTGCTTATTTTTGTTCCCATCTGTGGGCGTGCCAGCATGATGACAATCATAGCCAGGGCAACCATAACGATACAGAACTTTATCATAGGTCTATGGCGTGATGCATTTGGCATCTGCCGACGTGTCAGCTCCTTCTCTCCCCATGTCCTTAATGCTTTGTTACGACGCCACAGCATCCAGCATCTAATCAAAAAGAGCAATGGGATTATTGCGAGGAGATAAAGGTATGTAGGGTCTTCAAATCTCATTCTTCCTAATCTGTTATTTCTGTTTGCTTTGTCTCTTTACTTTTTCTGCCATCACATACCTGTCTATGCAAAGAAGACCTTGTGTCGGAAAGACTCCAGAACATTTTCTTCTTTCTTTCTTTCATCATTCCTTGCACAGTTACCTTGCCTCCTGTTCTTTTCTTTATTTCCTGAGGCCAGTATCGTATGTGAGACTGTGTGGGGTGCAGCGGTCCGGCATGTTATGCCTTTGTCCTCCAGCCAGATCTTGTTATAGTGATTTAGGGGATTCTTCTGAAGTAGGTCATTCTCAACAGTATCTCTGCCAGCAGAGTGAGGAGTGCGAGTATGGCATAGGGTTGGAATGCCTCGTACCTCTTTGAGAATTTCTTCACGTTCAGTTTTGACCTTTCAAGCTTGTCAATGTCGCTGTATATTCTTTTCAGCTCGCTGTTATTTGTCGCACGGTAATAGCTGCCATCGGTCTTCTGGGCTATCTCAGCGAGTGTCTTACCGTCTATCTCAACAGGGATGTTCACATACTGCACTCCTCCTCCTACAGGTATCGGGTATGGTGCTACGTTGTTTGTTCCCACGCCTATTGTATAAATTCGTATACCTAGGCTTTTTGCTATTTCAGCTGATGTCAGTGGTGATATTTCTCCCGCGTTGTTTGATCCGTCTGTGAGCAGAATCACGACTTTTGATTTAGCTTTCGAGTCTTTAAGTCTTGTCACAGCATTAGCGAGTCCCATACCAATGGCGGTTCCGTCCTCAATGAGTCCTCGTTTCACAAGGTCAGTCCTTGTATTCTGCAAAAGGCTAAGCAATGATGCGTGGTCTGTTGTCATTGGGCATTGGGTGAATGCCTCGCCAGCGAATATTGTCAGGCCTATGTTGTCGTTAGGGCGGTCAGAAATGAATGATGAGGCGACATTCTTTGCTGCCTCCATGCGGTTTGGCTTTAGGTCCTCGGCGAGCATGGATGTTGATATATCCATGGCGAGCATGATGTCTATGCCTTCTACGGTACGTTCATCCCATGCATTGCGTGTCTGCGGACGGCAGAGTACTATCACAAGTAGCGCCAGCGTCATGCACCTCAAGGCCATGGGGATCCAGACGAGCCTTTGGCGCAATGTCTTCGGGGCGTCCTTCAGTAACCATGTGTCGCTGAGGGTCATTGTCGGTTCTGACTTCTTCCTGAATTGGAAATACCATACAAGATATGGTATCAATAGGAGTAGGAGCAGAAAATATTCTTTGTTCGCAAATTCCATGTTTGTATTTTTCTTGTCTCCGTGTCACTGTATATTTTGACTTGGAGTAATGGTTTGGCTGGGTGCAAGCCTTTGTTCAGCAATGATGTCGATGAAACGGGAGCTACACACTTTGCAGGTTCTTTCCTTTTGGATATTACCTTATTTAACAGTCTATGCCGGATAGATGCTAATAGTGTGGAGGGTGGCTTGGCCAGGGTGTTTCCTCTCATACGGTCAATGTGGCATCCGCATGTTTCCTCAGCCCCTGCGTCTCATTGATATACATAGTTTATGCATTATTCAATCAGTGTCGCAATGTTATAAAGGGACAATCCTAACAACAGTGTTGCAAGTATGGCTGCGATACGAGTTGCCCATTTCAGCGTTTGTTGTGTGACATTTATCTGCCGCTGTTTTTCTGTCAGCTGCTCTTCCTCACGCTGCTCGACAATTGTCTCTTCGGTCTTTGTTGAGTTTATGAAGTCTATAGCGCATACAAGGTTGCGGTCGTTCTCATTCTCGAGTGTTGAGAATTTTGCGAACTTGACGAGGTCGGCAGTTTCAAAGAGCTCTCTCAACTCGGCAACCTTTGTGGGGTTCTCGTCTTTAAGGCGGTGGATTATCTCTGATGTCGTCATCTCCATGGCCGAGAATCCGAATCTCTCTTTAAGATATATCCTGAGGGTGTCTGTCAGACGTGTGTAATACTCTTTCTGGTCGCCAGTGATATCGAGTTTTGTCTCCTTTATTCTCTCTATTGCTGTCATGGCCTTGATATGTGCTGGTACACGTCGGATTATGCGGAATGATATCCGTATCGGGCTGTTGCCCTTACGCATGAGATAGAACAGCACAGCAAGGACAGCGAGAAGTGAGGCTGTCGCGTAGAGCAAGGTCGATGGTATCCACTCTTTCCAGCTGAAAGGGTTTGTCTGTATTCCTTTGGGTGGAAAGAACTGGTCAAGCTTTGTAGTGTCGACAGGTACGTCAAATACCTTCAATGCAAGTTTTTTCCCAAGATGTTTCTTGCCACCAACAATGACTGACAGTGGCGGGATATAGTGGAGCTTCGGCTCGAACGATGTTATTGTGTAGACAACGGTTTGTCTTAGTGTGCCGTCGTCGTTCATGATGCTGTCTCCCCTCATCTGCTCTACAACTTCAATGCCTGGAGCCAACAGTTTCTGCTTTGAGAAGTCGGGAAACATAACGTCTGAGCCTTTTGGAGTTGTGACGGAAAGGAACAGGTGACATTGGTCGCCCATGACGATACCTATGGAGTCGAGTTCCTCGTCAACCTGCACTTTCTGGGCGTATGAGGCTATCGGTATGATGGTTAGTAATATGAATAATAGTCTTTTCATTGATCCTTTTTGGTAGTATCTTATGGCAGTAGTTCTTTGCTGCTTCTTAGCTTCTTTGTTTGAAGAGCATCATCAGATGTTTCACATAGTCATCTGCTGTCGAGACAGATATCGAGTCCACTCCTGATCGGGACAATGTATCTGTAAGCCGCTGCTGCCTTTCTTTCCATTGGGTGTGGTATGCATTGCGCACCCGTGCCGACGACGTGTCGAGATATTCCTCATGTCCAGTCTCTGCGTCCCTGACACGCATGAGCCCTATGTCAGGAAGTTCTGCGTCCCTGCGGTCGTAAACCTGTATGGCTACAATGTCATGTTTCTTGTTGCATATCTGTAGCTCTTTCATGAAAGGTTTCTGCTGGTAGAAATCGCTGAGCATGAAGGCTGTACAGCGTCTCTTCTGCAGGCGGGTGAGGGTCTCTATTGCGTTTGTGATATCCGTGCGGTTGCTTTCAGGGTGGAAGTCGAGCAGGGTGCGTATTATGTAGAGTATGTGTTTCCTTCCTTTTTTAGGAGGGATATATTTCTCTATATGGTCAGAAAAGAATATTACGCCAATCTTGTCATTGTTCTGTATGGCTGAGAATGCTATCGTTGCAGCTATCTCTGTAACCATCTCACGTTTCTCCTGATACTGTGAGCCAAAGGCGAGAGAACCTGAGACGTCAACCATGAGCATCACTGTCAGCTCACGTTCTTCTTCGAATATCTTTACATAAGGACGATGAAACCGGGCGGTGACATTCCAGTCGATATCTCTCACATCGTCGCCGAACTGGTATTCCCTTACCTCAGAGAATGCCATACCACGCCCTTTGAATGCGGAGTGGTATTGTCCTGCGAAGATGTTATTGCTGAGACCACGGGTCTTGATCTCAATCTTTCTTACTTTTGAGAGTATGTCGTTGGTGTTCATCTTTTGGAGAGTTTTCTTTTTGGGGCTGCATCGCAAACGGTGACGGCTACAGGATTTTTTTGAAGTCTGACTGTAGCATGATACCGCATTTCCTCAAACGAGACGTGGGCTGGCTGTCCCCAAAGCTTTGAAGCTGTTTGAATCAGAGGCCGGCATGGGGTAATGCTGTTACCATTAACGGTAATTGATGGGCAAGGGCATAGGCCACCACACGCTTACAGAGAGACCTGTCGGTGGTGGGAGTGATGTGAAGCAGATTACATGGGGGCGTATTAGGGCAATCATTCTCTTGCTCAACTTTATGTCCCATGTCTATGACTTAAGTCCACAGCAACTGTTTTTCTTCTGTTACGTGAGCCGTGAGTCGAAGTCTGCTATACTCTTCCCCACGTGAAGCATCTTTCTTTGACAACAATGGCCTTTCCATCTTGTCCGCTCTGCATGCGGGGTGAAATTTATTCTGCCTTTTTTATGGCACCTGCACCTTGTTGATTATCTGGGATATAATCTCCTCTGTAGTCACGTTGGTGGCCTCTGCCTCATATGACATTCCTATGCGGTGGCGCAGGACATCGTATGCCATCGCACGAACATCCTCTGGCACTACATATCCTCTGCGCTTTATGAACGCATAGGCTCTTGCTGCCTTAGCGAGATTTATCGATGCACGTGGAGAGCCTCCGAATGATATGAGAGCCTTCAGCCCGTCAAGTCCGTATCTTTCTGGATATCTTGTCGCGAAGACGATGTCTGCTATGTATTGTTCAATCTTCTCGTCGATATACACTTCCCTGACAATATTTCTTGCGCGTGCTATCTCCTCTTTGCTAATGACGGGTGATACCTCTGGAAGAGAGCCTGCGAGATTCTCACGTATGATGAGCTTCTCCTCCTCAAGGGTGGGATATCCTATCACCACTTTGAGCATGAAACGGTCCCTCTGGGCCTCAGGGAGAGGGTAGGTGCCTTCCTGCTCGATAGGGTTCTGGGTTGCCATAACGAGGAATGGGTCTGGCAGGCGGAATGTATTGTCGCCTATTGTCACCTGATGCTCCTGCATGGCCTCGAGGAGAGCTGACTGAACCTTTGCCGGAGCACGGTTCACCTCATCGGCAAGGACGAAGTTGGCAAAGACGGGACCCTGCTTGACATGGAACTTCTCGTCCTTCTGTGAGTAGACCATTGTGCCGGTCACATCGGCTGGGAGTAGGTCAGGAGTGAACTGTATGCGGCTAAAATCTGCCGCGACGAGTTTGGATAATGTATTGATGGCGAGTGTCTTGGCGAGTCCAGGGACACCCTCAAGAAGAATGTGTCCGTCGCTGAGGAGAGATATCAGCAGGGAGTCTACGAGGTGCTTCTGTCCTATGATGACCTTGTCCATGCCGCTTGTTAGGTTCTGGACGAACCCTGACTCCTGCTCAATCCTTATGTTAAGTTCTCTGATGTCCATATCTTTGCTTTGAATGTTATTGTTGTTGTTGTTTCGGTCTGTTATCTTATGTGTCGCCATCTGTTTGGTGTTCGTAAAAATACAGATGTTTTCTCGTCAAGCCAAAGTGAACAAGCCCTCTTTGGTCTTTTGACTTAATGAAAACGTTGACTTCGTCTTCGTTTTCTCCGCTCGGCATAGCAAGCAAGCTTTCTCTGCTCTCGCTTAACGAAAACGTTGACTTCGTCTTCATTTTCTCCGCTCGGCATAGCAAGCTTTCTCTGCTCTCGCTTAACGAAAACGTTCCGTATCCTGTTCGGTGAGACTTTCCTCTCAACGTCTGGGCAGACATGACTGTCATGCGTTTTTCCCCATAGGAGTGAGGAACGGCGTTGAAGCCCCCATGTGGATTTCACTGATGGCAAAAGCGTTATTTTAAACCATGTCAAGGAGATGCCTGCAGCTTATGTTGCTTATCAGGCATCTCCTTTTCACGCATGGGATTATTCCTCGAGAGGTACAGCGAAGTATCCCTTCTTCCCTGAAGGATAAATGCCTTGGATGTAGAGTACGGGCGATTTAGACTTGCTTGCGTCCTTTACAATCTTGTTCAGGTCGTTTATAGTCTTCACGCTTATCTCGTTGACCTTTTGTATGCAGAATCCTGTTGGGACACCCTGGTCCTTGAACTTGCCTGCACCTACCTTTATGACTTTCAGTCCGTAGCTGACATTCAGCTCGTTCTTCTCGTTCTCGTTCAGCTCGCGGAAATGTGCTCCAAGGATATCGAGGTCAGCATCCTTGACTACCTTTGTTGTCCCCTGCTCGTTTCTCAGGGTTATGACAACGCTCTTCTTGGATTTCTTTCTGAGGTATGTCACATTGACCTTGTCTCCCGGACGCTTTGTCGCGAGATATTCTTGTAGCTCAGCCATCTTGCTCACATTACGTCCGTCGATACCGACAATGACATCTCCCTTCATCAGTCCGGCCTCTTGTGCTGCACCGTCATCGCTGACTTCTGCTATGTATATTCCGTCGTTTGTGCCGAGGTCGACCTCTTTCTGCTGATCTTTCTGTGAGTCGATATAAGCTCTGGCGTCTGTTCCCTGTATGCCTATGAGTCCTCTCTGCACAGTGCCATACTGCTTGAGGTCAGCCACGACCTTGTTCATTATCGTTGTCGGGATAGCGAATCCATATCCTGTGAAGTTTCCTGTCTGTGAGTATAGCATGGCGTTGATGCCTATCAGCTCTCCGTTGGCATTGACGAGCGCTCCTCCTGAGTTTCCCGCGTTTATGGCTGCGTCAGTCTGTATGAAAGCCTCCACGCCGTTAGCACCCAATGAGCGTGCCTTGGCCGATACGATTCCTGCCGTCACTGTAGCACGGAGATTGAAGGGGTGGCCTATGGCGAGAACCCATTCCCCGACCTTTATATCGTCTGACGATACAACCTTGATGGCAGGCAGGTTGTTCCCGTTTATCTTTATTAGGGCGAGATCGGTCGATTTGTCTGTGCCGATGATGCGTGCCGAGAACTCACGGTTGTCGTTCAGTGTCACGGTGAGCTCGTCGGCACCCTCTACGACATGGTTGTTTGTCACGATGTATCCGTCAGAGCTTATGATGACGCCTGAGCCTGTCCCCTCACGCTTCGGTGTCTGGACTTTCCGTTTCTGGTTCTGGCCCTGTCCTCTCTGGCCGAAGAATCCGAAGGGGTCGAACATGTCGCCGAAGGGGTCTCCCTGCATCTCGACCTCCTGCACTTTTGAGTTTTGTAGATATTTGATATGTGCGACACATGGGAGGGCACGTTCCGCTGCCACAGTGAGGTCAACTGGCTGACCTGGCACAGGGGCTGCTATTGCTGTCGTTGATGCGTTTGTCTTTACTGTTGCCAAACCCGCGCATGACATTGCGAGTATACTTGCTGTGAGAAGTAATGTATTGTTCATCTTCATTAACTTTTATATTGTTCGCAGATGCAAAGTTAATGCAAAGTGGCTTTATCACTCGCTTTTCTGGCTTAATTTTGTCCCATTTTAACATTTTCCGTGTCCCGTCTAACATACGTTTATAACTGCTTGGTAGCTTTTTGAAAAAAATTAAGTTATGATATAAATAACATATGGCGTATTCCGATAAGCCCATTGTCCAAGGGCTATAGGCAGAAGAGCAAAGCGCGGGGGCTATTGTTGCTGGAACCCACTGCCCGGACGGGACATGACGAGTGGTCTGTATAGTTTGAGATTGGAGAGGGATGGCACATGCTTGGACTAATGGTTCGACTTGTCATCTTATGCTCGGCAGACCACTTGAGTTCGTTTGTCCCCAGCCGTATATTAATCAAGACATTAATATGATATGAACACAGTTTCTTGGATTTGTTGAATAATCATTGTAATTCTCCGTTATGGATATAATATCGGAATTTCTCAATGATGCTGTATCTCATTCGATATATACCGGCAGTCTTTAGCCCGATTCACTTTGTCGACGGTTTGGACAAGCGACGGATATAATTCTGTACGGATAATTCAAAGACCATGTTTCCCGAAAACTATGTCGTTCACAATTTGTTTATATAAAATAAGAAAACTATATAGTTTTTAACAGAGATATTATAAGTGGAACAATCCGCATCAAGGCCGTGGATGAAAATCGTGAAAAATCATTTGGGTTGTTATGTGCTTTATAATCAGCCTGTTGGGGGGCGATAGAAGAAACCTCGGTGTGTGATAGGCAGTGAGAGGTATTGGTTTATGACGTCAAAGGTAGCGTGTTGGGCAGTGATTCTGAGCGTTTGAGCACGTGTGGACTATTGCTTCGCCCCACAATATGCGCCATGATGGTAGCAAAGTCTAAGATGTGGTGAGTCGTTTTGGTCTGTTCTCGCTGTCATAAGCAGGCATATTTCCAGTGATAGAATGTTCTGTGATGAAAACTTGGGGGATTTTCTGGCACCTCTGTTTTGTTAATGAAACTAAATTTGGTGAGGTTTCTCAATATGAGATAAGCTATCGAGCAGAGGTATAACCTCTCCCGGATGGTCTTCCCCGGGGGGGATTGGAATTCTTATTCGATGCATGGGGGTGTAGACGGATTATGGTCTTTCGGCCATAAACTGAATCCGTATAGCATAATAGGGGAGGGGGATGGTCAAGTCTTGAGAAAGAAAGGGATGGATGCGGCGAGAAGACCAAGGACAACACTCAACGCAATATAGGCGAGAAAAGCGCATGTGTAGCCAGAGCGGATGAGCGTGAGAGCCTCATAGCTGAATGTGGAGAACGTGGTGAAACCGCCACACAGACCTGTTGTGAGCAGGAGGCGCGTCTCTGGCGACAGGCCCCAACGCTCTGAATGCTGGTATATCAGGCTGATGACAAGACAGCCAAGAACATTCACGACAAGTGTAGGCCATGGGAAAACGGTCTGGGAGAAACGGGGGTGTAAGGACATATGCATCCATAAAAGGGAGACCATATACCTCATAACAGAGCCTATGCCTCCTCCTGCGAATATAAAAAACAATTCTTTCATCTCATGGGGAAAAAATCTGATGGTCTCCATTATTCATGCCATTACGCTGTCTGAATGAGCATGAATAATGAAGATTGGGAAGGGAAATTGTCCTCTCTTTAGGGAGAGGGTGGTGCAGCCTTGTGCTGATATGCACAGGCTGCCTTGTCTTTTTCAAATGGAGTATGGATATGCATTCAAATGGCGTATGGATATGCAGTGTCCCTCCTGCCCACGTCATATGCCGAGAATCGGTTTCAGATATCGGCCGGTCAGGCTCCTCTCGCAACGTGCTATATCCTCTGGTGTGCCAGCAGCGACGATGTCTCCTCCTTTGTGCCCTCCCTCTGGACCCAGGTCAATGACATGGTCCGCACACTTGATGACATCAAGGTTATGCTCTATGACCAGGACAGAATGGCCTCTTCTGATTAGTGCGTCAAAAGCTGAGAGAAGACGCTTGATGTCGTGGAAGTGAAGTCCTGTTGTCGGCTCGTCGAAAATGAAGAGGGTGGCCTCCTGCTTCTCCTGTCCGATATAGTAGCCAAGCTTGACACGCTGGTTTTCTCCGCCAGAGAGAGTTGAAGAGCTCTGGCCGAGCTTTATGTATCCGAGTCCGACATCCTGTAATGGTTTCAGCCTGCTTATGATAGTGTCTATGATGCGGCGTGAGCCAGACGGGACATCTTCTGAGAAGAACTCTATGGCTTGATTGATTGTCATCTCGAGGATATCGTATATGTTCTTGCCGTTATACCTGACGTCAAGGACCTCGCGCTTGAACCGTTTGCCATGGCATGCCTCACAGACAAGCTCAAGGTCGGCCATGAACTGCATCTCTACTGTGATACGGCCAGCACCCTTGCATTCCTCACAGCGTCCGCCTGTGGCATTGAACGAGAAATACTGTGGGGTATAACCCATCTGCCGGGCAAGTGGCTGCTCAGCTATGAGCTGTCTTATAGCATCGAAAGCTTTAACGTAGGTAGCGGGATTGGAGCGCGCAGACTTCCCTATAGGGTTCTGGTCGACAAACTCAACATGCTTGACCGACGACACATCACCCTCAAGTCCACCATATAGACCCGGGGCGTCACATACATCGCCAAGGGCACGCCGTAAGGCAGGATAGAGGATGCCCTTGATAAGCGACGACTTGCCTGAGCCGGAGACTCCGGTCACAACAGTCATGACATTGAGCGGAATGTTGACACTTGTACCCTTAAGGTTGTTAAGGCGTGGGTTCTTGATTGTTATCTTGTGGTTCCAAGGTCGACGGGATGACGGCAACTCTATCACTTCAGCGTGTGAGAGGTAGGCAATTGTGTGGCTCGAAGGGTATTGCTGAAGAGTGTCTGCCGTAATGTCAGATACCGGCCCCTCATAGACAACCTCACCACCATGACGTCCGGCGTCAGGACCGATGTCGATAAGGTAGTCAGCCGAGCGCATAATCTCCTCATCATGCTCGACGATGATGACAGTGTTGCCAATCTCTTGCAGCTTGCGCACAACGGAGATGAGTTTTGATGTGTCACGCGGATGCAGACCTATAGAGGGCTCGTCAAGAATGTAGAGCGAGCCTATCAGCGATGATCCAAGGCTTGTGCATAGATTGATGCGCTGGCTCTCACCTCCTGAGAGGGTATTTGAAGGACGGTTAAGCGTGAGATATCCTAATCCGATATCCAGGAGGAACTCTATTCTCGACGTTATCTCTGTCAGCAGCCTGCGGGCTACCTTCTGCTCATGGGGGGTAAGGCGGAGATGGCAGAACCATTCGTGAAGCTCTTCTATGGACATGTTGACAAGCTGGGTTATGGTCTTTCCGCCATGTCCACTCTCGTCTGCACCAATACGTACATATCCCGCTTCCTTCTTCAGGCGTGTGCCATGGCATTCGGGACAGTTTGTCTTGCCACGGTAGCGTGACAGCATGACACGGTATTGAATCTTATACTGGTTCTCTGTCAGCATGCGGAAGAACTCATCTATGGAGACCCGCTCATGGGGAGAGACGTCACGCTCAGATGGAAGCCCATGCCACAACCATCCCTTGTGTTCCTCCGAGAGACTATAATAAGGCTCAAAGATGGGGAAGCCATCAGTTACAGCCCTGCGGCAGAATTCATCCTTCCATACCTTCATCTTCTCTCCGTGCCAGCATTGGACACACCCCTCGTAGACTGAGAGGGAGGGATTTGTGATGACAAGCGACTCGTCTATGCCTATGACCTTGCCATACCCCTCGCATTTAGGGCATGCACCTGCCGGGGAGTTGAAAGAGAACATATTGTCTGAAGGCTCCTCGAATACCATGCCGTCAGCCTCAAAACGATCCGAGAACTGATGCTCTATCATGGCTGGCATGAAGATGACGCTGCAAGAGCCATGTCCTTCATAGAAAGCAGTCTCAAGTGAGTCTGTCAGACGGGAGATGGCATCCTTGCTGTCATCGACACTCATACGGTCAATAAGAAGCGACAGGGAAGAGTCAGCTGCGCTTTCCTCACTCTCTGTGAAGCCGCTGTCCTCAATACGGATAATCTCTCCTTTATAATATATGCGTGAATAGCCTGCGAGCACGGCCATCTTCAGCTGACGGCCTAATGTTCTCCCTGTGGCAACATGGATAGGAGCTGTGATGATAAACTTTGTACCCTTCGGATAGGCGGACGTGCATGCGATGACATCCTCAACAGAGTGCTTCTTGACTTCTTGGCCACTGATAGGAGAGAATGTACGCCCTATGCGGGCATAAAGCATTCGCAGATACTCGTATATCTCGGTCGTCGTGCCCACTGTCGAGCGTGGATTACGTGAGATGACCTTCTGCTCTATAGCTATGGCAGGTGGCAATCCCTTAATATAATCACACTCTGGCTTCGACATGCGTCCGAGAAACTGACGGGCATAACTCGACAGAGACTCTACATAGCGACGCTGGCCCTCAGCGTATAATGTGTCGAAAGCTAATGATGACTTACCTGAACCTGATACACCAGCGATGACGATTAGCTTGTCACGCGGTATCTTCAGCGATATATTCTTAAGGTTATTTGCCCTTGCATGGCTGATCTCTATCATATGGTAGTGGTAGATTATGGGGATTTTCTTTATGTGGTGCAGACGTTAGAGCGTTCCCTTTGTAGAGGGCAGCTCATACTTGTAGATGTCACGCTTGACGGCCATTCTGATAGCACGCGCTAACGCTTTGAATATGCCTTCTATCTTGTGATGCTCGTTATCACCTTCAGCCTTGATGTTAAGATTCATTAAAGCTGTGTCTGATAGCGACTTGAAGAAATGGTAGAACATCTCTGTAGGCATGTCACCTATCTTCTCTCTCTTAAACTCAGCATCCCAGACAAGCCATGGCCTGCCACCAAAGTCTAAGGCTACGGAGCACAGACAGTCATCCATCGGGAGAGAGTATCCATAACGCTCTATGCCACGCTTGTTGCCAAGAGCCTCACGGATACATGCGCCTATGGCAAGCCCTGTATCCTCAATAGTGTGATGCTCGTCGACATAAAGGTCGCCCTTTGTCTTCACAGTAAGGTCAATCATCCCATGACGCCCTATCTGCTCAAGCATATGGTCGAAGAATCCTAAGCCTGTAGATATGTCACAATGACCATGGCCGTCAAGGTTCATCCTGACATATATCTCTGTCTCCTTTGTCTCTCGTCTGGTTTCTGCGATTCTCTCGCCAGCAAAAAGATGCTCGGATATCTCATCCCATGTCATCTTCCCATCTCCATCACCAACAATGAGTGCTTTGCAGCCAAGATTCTCTGCCAGCTGGCGGTCTGTTTCCCTGTCACCTATGACATAGCTGTTCTTTATGTCGTACTCGGTACTGTCGAGATATTCTGTCAGCATTCCTATGCCAGGCTTGCGGCATGGATGGTTATCCTCGGGGAAATGTCTGTCGATATGTATCTTTGAGAACTTTATTCCCTCACTTTCCAGGGTGTTGAGGATAAAGTTATGTACTGGCCAGAATGTCTCTTCTGGGAAGGACTGCGTGCCAAGACCATCTTGATTGCTTACCATCACAAGCTCAAAGTCAAGATTCTTACTGATGAAGCCAAGATTGCGGAATACACCTTTCACAAAACGCAGTTTCTCAAACGAGTCTATCTGCTCATCCTCTGGCTCATAAATCAGTGTGCCATCGCGGTCGATAAATAATATTCTTTTCATGAGGATAAAAAAATCCCTCCACTGCCTGCTCAAGTTAAAAGAAGCAACCAGATGTAGGGAGTTATTGAAATGAAATGGAGAATGTTACAGTGGCAAGCACTCTGTCGTCACTAAGCGCGATGAAGGGGGCGAAAAGTATCGCTCACTTTTTCATTGTGCGATGATAAGACTTATAAACCTATCCATGACAAATCTAACACTTGCCACTGTGAGAATCTCCTGTGTCTTCTTGTTATAGCTTGAGATCTTTAAGAATCTGCGACATCTTCTGTACTGTAGCGACTCTTGTCGGCACAAGAGGAAGGCGAAGCACATTCTTTATATAACCCATCTCGTGAAGCAGGGCTTTCACACCTGCAGGATTGCCATCAACAAAAAGCAGGCTATAGAGGTCTGTGAATTTGTGATGAATCTTGACTGCAGCTTCAAACTCTCCATTCTTCTCCAAGCGTATCATCCTTGAGAATTCCTTTGGGAGAGCGTTCCCAATGACAGATATTACACCGTCAGCGCCACATGCAATCATAGGGTAGGTGAGAGAGTCATCACCCGACAGGACGGCAAATCCTTCGGGTTTGTTCTTAAGTATCTCGTCAACCTGCTCAAGACTGCCGCTCGCTTCTTTTATCGCAACAATATTCTCGCACTCACGCGCCAGACGGACTGTCGTCTCAGCTTTAAGGTTTATTCCTGTACGGCCAGGCACATTGTACAGCACGATAGGGAGTGATGTCGCCGATGAAATAGCCTTGAAATGCTGATATAGACCCTCTTGCGACGGCTTGTTGTAATAAGGACATACACTGAGAATACCATCTATACCCTTGAAATCGCCGTTCTGAAGCTCATCAACCACGGCAGACGTGTTATTGCCACCGCACCCCATAAGAATAGGTATCCTACCGGCTACAAGGTCAATGATATACTTCTTTATGTCTTCTTTCTCTTGCTTCGTCAGACAAGGTGTCTCGCCTGTTGTCGCAAGGATGCAGAGGAAATCAGCTCCGTTTGAAAGCTGATATTCTACAATGCGCTTCATGGCATCATAGTCCACAGCACCGTTTTCTGTGAATGGCGTAATCAAGGCTATGCCCAAACCACGGAATATATTATGCTTCATATTGTTGTGTTGTATTTGTGTAGTGTACGCATATCTCTATGCGTACACTCGCATTTCGGGGAGGGAGATTCTTATGATAGGAATCCAAGCAATGCTCCTGCTGCGACAGCTGAACCTATCACACCTGCTACATTCGGACCCATAGCGTGCATAAGAAGGAAGTTCTTACGGTCATATTCAAGTCCTATGTTATTTGATATACGTGCTGACATTGGTACAGCACTCACACCAGCATTGCCAATAAGCGGGTTTATCTTCTTTGATTCAGGAAGGAAAAGGTTCAGAATCTTTACGAATATCACACCTGAGCATGTAGCAACGACAAATGCACAAGCACCAAGGAAGAAGATAAATATTGTGTTCAATGTGAGGAACTCGCTTGCCTGTGTGGAGCAGCCTACTGTAAGGCCAAGAAGCATCACGACGATATCATTTAGTGATGAACCTGCTGTCTTTGCCAGACGTGTTGTCTTGCCTGATTCTTTAAGGAGATTACCGAAGAAAAGCATTCCAAGGAGCGGAAGACCTGATGGCACAATGAATGTAGTGATAAGAAGGCCTATGATAGGGAAGAGAATCCTCTCTGTCTGGGATACCTCGCGTGAAGGCTTCATATGGATAAGGCGCTCCTTCTTTGTCGTAAGAAGACGCATGAGAGGTGGCTGGATAACAGGTACAAGTGCCATGTATGAATATGCGCAGACAGCTATGGCTCCCATAAGGTTAGGACATAGCTTTGAGCTAAGGAATATGGCTGTAGGGCCATCAGCACCACCGATTATGGCTATACCTGCTGCCTGATTAGGCTCGAAACCTAATGCAAGGGCTGTCATGTAAGCCCCAAATATACCAAACTGTGCGGCTGCACCTATAAGAACAAGCTTGGGGTTTGCTATAAGAGCTGTAAAGTCTGTCATAGCACCTATGCCAAGGAATACAAGAGGCGGATACCAGCCTTGTTTTACTCCCTGATAAAAGATGTTCAATACAGAATTGTCTTCATACAGACCTATCTCAAGGCCTGCATCTCCTTTGAAGGGGATGTTTCCAAGAATAATGCCAAGACCAATTGGAACAAGAAGCAGAGGCTCGAAGTCTTTCTTTATCGCTAACCATACAAAGAAGGCTCCGACTGCTATCATTATGATATTTCCTACTTCAGCATTCGCGAATCCTGTATAAGTAAGAAAATCAAAAAAGTTATCTTTTAGGAAATTGAGGAATGTTTCCATGATGTTTATCGTATGATGTTTTAATTCGTGGTGATTATCGGGAGGCAACAGAAATAACGTAGAACTGAATTATTGGAAACTCTGATGCTGCGATAAAGATTATGAATGATTCTATGCGATTGTAGCGAGAACGGTACCCTCCATAACAGAGTCGCCCTGCTTTACGAGTACTGACGTTATCTCTCCGTCATTCTCCGCCTCTATGTTATTCTGCATCTTCATAGCCTCAAGGACTACTATCGTATCACCTTTCTTCACCTTGTCTCCTACGTTCACCTTAACCTCGGTGATTGTACCTGGCAGAGGCGCCTCAATCTTTGTTCCTGTTCCAGGTGCTGCCGCTGGTGCTGTTGCCGCTGGTGCTGCTGCCGCTGGAGCCGCTACAGGCTTTTGGACTGGTGCTGTAACCTGCTGTATCGGACGAGTTGTTGGTTTCAGAGCTTTCTTAAGCTCAACCTCAAAAGGTACACCGTTGACTGTTACATTAGCTATGTTGTCAGCTATTTCTACAATCTCTACTTCGTAGTCTGCACCCTGCACTGTATATTGATATTTTGCCATTGTTGTATTTCTTTTATTTATTATGATTATTGGTAGGTTTTTTTATGGTATCAGTGGACTGTTGGCATGATTATTTTTGCTGATTTGGATATTCCCCAAATGTTCTATGAGGTTATCCAACTCCACATGGTCTGTTCAGTCTTCGACAAATTATTATTTGATAAGGTTATTCCAGTTAGTGTTGCGAGGCTTGATGGTGATAATTCCAGATTCTACATCATGAACATCATCCTCATACTGTTTCAGGGCCATTGCTATGACAGAAATATAGACTTTCTTGTCAATGCCCTTTGTCTTCAGGCCATCTTTTAATATAGTGGTAGATGTATCGATTACCTCGTCAACCGCTTTCACAGTTTTTGTTACTGGTTTGAAAGGTTGCTTGTTTGCAATTTTCTTTGCCGTGTTAAGATGATCCATCAGTATACCTAACAGTCGGAAGAAAATGTATAACAGTGCCAGACATGAGAAAACAGTACCCATGGCAAGAATCGTAATAGCGAATCCGCGTGGGTCTTCCTGTTTGGTTCTTGATATTTTATTGTTGATTACCGGAGTGTTTGCAATATTTGGAGTGACTTTTGATGAGTCACATACAACCCATGTGTTGGAACCGTCTTTATCTCGAGCGTATGATGTGTTGCTGGAGAGAACGGGCACACTAATTGAGTCGATAAGGTCAATCGCATTACCATCATAGAGCGCAACCCATACTTTCTCTCCTTCCTTGACTTTGGCTGTGAGATGCATTGATCCCTTGCTTGGATTGCTGTTGAAGAACATGAGGAGATGCTGGCGTGCGGCCAGCTGGGTGCGAGGCTCGTTGTTCGGAATGAGCGACATGAGTTTTTGACGATCTGGAGCACTTAGGTTCTTGTCGAGAACGGCTTTGTTAGTCGTAATGTACATGCCACGTACGTTGTAGGTAGTGAACGAGGTGTTGCATAGCTCAACCCATGGCTCACATTGCCCGAACTCGTCTTGTAAACTTGCTGTGTTCCATGTCATCACCTCATTGATCTTTATGTTCTTTGCTCCTTGGGCAAGAGCATTGATAGAGGTGCTGGCAAGTATTGCAAGCATTAATACGGTTTTTTTCATTTCTTTTGAATATAGATGTTGTATATTTGATTGTCAGGTTACCAGAACATATGGAGGCTTTACCACACCACGTCTGGTTTCTATTATTAGTTATTCTTTCGCTCTCAAATCTGTATTAACTGTCTTGAATTCAGAGGAGAAACGGCGAGGAATTGCCCACTCTCGCCCATGTCTCCTTTTTCATTGCTTCCTCATGAGTCTATGTCACCCACAGAAGAATATTATTATCATCTGAGCTGTGAAAATTCTAAGGAACATAGTGAGAGGGTATACTGTTGAGTATCCTACTGCAGGTGCTTCTTTACTGCAAACAGAATTCGCATATGCTAATGCGGGGGGATCAGTATACGAGCCCGCTATCATACCCATGATTGTGAAATAGTTAAACTTGTATTTCAGTCTTGCTATTGTTCCTACAATTAATATTGGTATGACTGTAATAAGGAAACCGCAAACAACATACATTATACCGTCTCCGGCTACCACTGTGTTCATAAAGTTTGCACCAGCCTTTATTCCTACACTTGAAAGGAATAATACTAGGCCAACTTCCCTTAACATTAGGTTTGCAGATGTTGTAGTGTATGTGACAAGATGGAAATGATATCCGAATCGTCCAATGAGTATCGCAATAATGAGAGGGCCTCCTGCTATACCTAATTTCATTGGGACAGGAATGTTTGGAACTGCGAATGGTATGCTGCCGAACAATATTCCGAGCATTATTCCAATGAAGATTGTCGCGATATTTGGATGGTCAAGGCGTTTGATGGCGTTTCCAACAAGGCTTGCCACACGATTGACAGACGCTTCATCACCTACCACCATTATTCGGTCGCCAACCTGAAGCGCAAGGTTTGAGCTTGCAAAGATATCCATTCCCTGGCGGGTAACTCGTGTCACATTCACTCCATAGACACTTGAGAAATGCATCTTTGCAAGTGTTTTTCCGTTTATCTCTGACTTGGTGACAAGGATTCGCTTGCTGACCATTTGTCCTTTGGACTCTTGTTTTGTGAACTCAGGCACTTCAATCTTTGGACCAACAAAAGCGACAATGGCTTCAGCGTCAGCCTCAGCGCATACACAGAAAACCTTGTCACCCTGCTCCAGGACAGTCTTACTTTGTGGGAAAATCAATTCACCATTGCGTAGGATTCTTGAGAATACAAAGTCACGTTTCATGAACTCGTGAATCTCAAGTATTGTGTGGCCTGCAAGATATGCGTTCTCTACCGAAAGATGCATGAGGTATGGCTTTGCCGATGGATTGGAAGACTCATGAGCTTCAAGGTCCTTCTCCTCTTTGGCCAATTTTACCTTGCATATGTATCGTATTAGTATAGTCGCTCCAATTATGCCAACAACACCTAAAGGATATGCGCAGGCATAACCGTTTGCTATAGGAGGAGCATCATTAGAGAAGACGCTTCCTAAAGCCTCGTTTGCCGCACCAAGACCTGGGGTATTTGTTACCGCACCATATAGCGTGCCGACAAGCATCGGTAGATTCTTTGGGTCTTGAGTGTCAAAGAATATATAATAGCAAGCAAACATAACCAGAATATTCAATAGGATAATGCTGCATGCAAGTATATTCAGCTTCACACCGCCTTCCCTGAAACTCTCAAAGAAACCAGGGCCTACTTGAAGACCGATCATGAATACGAAGAGGATTAACCCGAAATCTTGTACGAATGTCAAGATTGGGGTTGGTGCTGTAAAATTGAAATGACCGGCAGCAATACCTGCAAAGAGGACGAAGGTAACGCCAAGGGCTATGCCTCCGAACTTAATCTTGCCCAAGTATACACCGGCAGCAATAACTATCGCATAAAGCAAGGCAATATGCGCTACTGATTCTGTGTTTGTAAATAGATTTAGTATCCAATCCATAACCGTTTATAGATAAATTCGCTACAAAATTACGGAAAAATTGTCTAATTGCGAAAGTTTGAGGAGTTTTTTTTATAGCTATGTGTAAAGTTTTTTTATTTAAGATAATTTTTATTCGAATTCTTGCTTATTACATTAATTTGTATTATATTTGCACGCTGATTATATTGAACCAAACGTCACGTCAGTTATTGTCAAAAGTATAAGTTGACAAAGAGATGGGATGGCGTAATGCCTATATGTCAGGTTAGTGGGTTCAATCATGGTTTAGGACTTTTGTCCTTTCGGCTTGTGGGCAGTCATGTCCCGAAAATGAATGATTAGGATTTCAATGCTGCTTCGCATGAATAACTTAATAATGGTTGTTTTATACATAGCGAAGTGTAGGCCTTGGTTTTCCCTTAATCCAGAGGTCACAGCTTTAATGCTGTTTCCTCAAATAATTATTTCAGAATAACGTTTACCGTTTTTCTAAAACAACATTTATATAAAACATCTTATAACTATGGCTAACAAACAAGAACGGCTCTTTCAAGAGTTCGTTTCACCTACCAAACAGGAATGGCTTGACAAAATTCAAGTCGATCTGAAAGGTGCTGATTTTCAGAAGCGTTTGGTTTGGCGTACTAACGAAGGGTTCAATGTGCAGCCTTTCTACAGACGTGAGGATGTAGAGAAGCTCCAGACACCTGATTCTCTTCCTGGTGAATTCCCATTCGTGCGAGGAAACAAGAAGCTCGATAACGAGTGGTATGTACGTCAAAACATTTCTGCTGATACAGCAGAGGCAGCAAACGCCAAGGCACTTGATGTCCTCAATAAGGGAATAACGTCTCTTGGGTTCAAGATTCCTGCTAACGATTTGAGCAAGAGTTATGTGGAGACTTTGCTTAAAGATATTCATTGTGACTGTGTTGAACTGAATTTCTCAACATGTAAACGTCATAGTGTCGAGCTCGCAGAAATTCTTGTTGACTATTTTAACGAGAAAGGATATTCGAAGGATGCCATTGTGGCTTCGATTGACTGGGATCCTATGGAGAAGATCGTCATGAAAGGTAAAAATGTGGAGTCTCTGCTCCCACTTGCCAAGAAGATGATTGAGGTTGTCAAGGACTTCCCACATTTCCGTGTCATCACAGTTAACGCCGTATCTCTCAACAACTCCGGAGCATATATCGTACAGGAGTTGGGTTATGCTCTGGCATGGGGTGCTGAGTATATCCAGCAACTTGTTGACCTTGGTGTTGAGCCAACACTTGCCGCTACAAAACTCAAGTTCAACATGGGTGTCTCAGAGAATTATTTCATGGAGATTGCAAAGTTCCGTGCAGGACGTCTTCTTTGGGCTGAGATAGTAAAGCAGTTTGAGCCGACATGCGACTGCGCATGCAAGATGATAGTCAACGCTGAGACTTCAAAATATAACATGACCTTGTTCGATGCATATGTGAATATGCTTCGCTCTCAGACAGAAACAATGTCTGCTGCACTTGCTGGAGTGCACTCAATTGTTGTGACACCATTTGATGCTGCATATGAGACACCAAATGATTTCTCAGAGCGTATCGCACGCAACCAGCAGCTTCTGCTTAAGGAAGAGTGCCATTTTGCTACTGTTGTAGATCCTTCTGCTGGCTCATATTATATTGAGGAACTCACCAAGAATCTGTCAGAAGAAGCATGGAAGATATTCCTTTCTGTTGAGGAAGAGGGGGGATTCCTTGCTGCTATTAAGGCAGGTACGGTGCAGGATGCTATAAATGCTACGAATGAGAAACGTCATCTTCATGTTGCACAGCGCCGTGAGTTCTTGCTTGGTACGAACCAGTTCCCTAACTTCATAGAGACAAGTGAGGGCAAAGAGCCCGTTACCAAATGTTGTGGCTGTCAGGATCAGGCACCAGCAGAATACAAGGCTATTAATTCGACACGCCTTGGTGCTGATTTTGAGAATCTCCGCCTTTCAACAGAGAGAGCTTCAAAGCAGCCAGTCGCTTTCATGGTGACTATTGGCAATCTCGTCTGGCGTCAGGCACGTGCTCAGTTCTCTACTAATTTCCTTGCCTGTGCAGGTTATAAAGTTATTGATAACCTTGGTTTCAAGAGTGTAGAGGAAGGCATTGACAAAGCTCTCGAAGCAGGCGCTGATATAGTTGTTCTCTGCTCCAGCGATGATGAGTATGCAGAGTACGCTATACCAGCTTATAAATACCTTGACGGACGAGCTATATTTGTTGTAGCTGGCGCCCCTGCATGTGCAGAAGAACTAAAGGCGGCAGGTATAGAAAATTTCATACATGTAAAAGTAAATCAGCTTGAGACTCTCAAGGATTTCAATATTAAACTCGGTATCTAAGTTATGGCAAGAAAGAATTTTAAGAATATAGACATATTTGCTGGTATCGAGAAGAAAAATGGTCTCGACTGGCAGAAGGAGAACAATGTGGCGCCTGTATGGAAGACCCCCGAGCATATAGAGGTTAAGCCTGTATATACTAAGGAGGATCTTGACGGTATGGAGCACCTTGATTTTGCGGCTGGTATCCCACCTTTCCTCCGCGGTCCTTATTCAATGATGTATCCCTTCCGTCCATGGACAATACGTCAGTATGCTGGTTTCTCTACAGCAGAGGAATCAAATGCATTCTATCGTCGTAACCTTGCATCAGGACAGAAAGGTCTGTCAGTGGCATTCGACCTCCCAACTCATAGAGGATATGACCCAGACAACCAGCGCGTTGTCGGTGACGTCGGTAAGGCTGGCGTTTCCATCTGTTCTGTGGAGAACATGAAGGTTCTGTTTGATGGTATACCATTGAACAAGATGTCGGTCTCAATGACAATGAATGGCGGCGTGCTCCCTATTATGGCCTTCTATATTGTAGCAGGTCTTGAACAGGGTGCCAAACTTGAAGAGATGGCTGGTACTATCCAGAATGATATACTTAAGGAATTCATGGTGCGTAACACATACATCTATCCGCCATCATTCTCTATGAAGATCATTGCTGATATATTTGAATATACCTCTAAGTATATGCCAAAGTTCAACAGCATCTCTATCTCTGGCTATCATATGCAGGAGGCTGGTGCTACAGCGGACATAGAGCTTGCGTATACTCTCGCTGATGGTATGGATTATCTTCGTGCAGGTATTAATGCCGGTATTGACATTGATGCTTTTGCTCCACGTCTCTCATTCTTCTGGGCTATTGGTGTGAACCATTTCATGGAGATTGCTAAGATGCGTGCTGGACGACTCTTGTGGGCAAAGATCGTGAAGAGCTTTGGCGCAAAGAATCCTAAGTCAATGGCTCTCCGAACACACTCACAGACATCTGGATGGTCATTAACGGAGCAGGATCCATTCAATAATGTCGGCCGTACATGTATCGAGGCCATGGCTGCTGTACTCGGCCATACACAGTCTCTACATACGAACTCTCTTGATGAGGCAATCGCTCTCCCGACTGACTTCTCTGCACGTATAGCTCGTAATACCCAAATCTATATACAGAATGAGACAAAAGTCTGCAAGGAGATTGACCCATGGGCAGGCTCTTATTATGTGGAGTCTCTCACCAAAGAGCTCGTTGACAAGGCTTGGGAGCACATCCAGGAGATTGAGAAACTCGGTGGTATGGCAAAGGCCATTGAGACAGGAGTGCCTAAGATGCGAATTGAGGAGGCTGCCGCACGTACACAGGCACGTATAGACTCTGGTGCACAGACAATTGTTGGAACAAACAAGTATCGCCTTGACCATGAGGATCCTATAGATATCCTTGAGGTCGATAATACAGCTGTACGTCTGCAGCAGGAAGCCGCTCTTAAAGAACTGCGTGCTAAGCGTGACAACGATGCTTGCCAGAAAGCACTTGATGCCCTTACAGAAGTTGTGAGGACTGGCAAAGGCAACCTTCTTGAGGCTGCTGTAGAGTGTGCGAAGCTTCGTTGTACACTTGGAGAGATAAGTGATGCATGTGAAAAAATTGTAGGACGATATAAAGCAGTGGTACGTACAATATCAGGTGTTTATTCTTCTGAGTACAAGAAGGATTCACAGTTTGAAGAGGCCGTACGCCTCACCAACGAGTTTGCAGAGAAGGAAGGTCGTCGCCCACGTATCTTCATAGCTAAGATGGGACAGGATGGCCATGACCGCGGAGCAAAGGTTGTAGCTACAGGTTATGCTGATTGTGGCTTCGATGTAGACATGGGACCACTCTTCCAGACTCCTGCTGAGGCCGCTCGTGAGGCTGTTGAGAATGATGTTCATATCGTGGGTGTTTCTTCTCTCGCAGCTGGTCATAAGACTCTTATTCCGCAGCTCTTTGAGGAACTACACAAACTTGGACGTGATGATATCATGGTTATTGCAGGTGGTGTCATCCCTGCACAGGATTATGATTTCCTTTATAAGGCTGGCGTAGCAGCGATATTTGGCCCAGGTACATCTGTGGCATATTCAGCAGCTACGATGATGAAGCTCCTCATGGATAAGGAATAGATAAATCAGCAAGCCACTATCAGGAGGGACAATAACCCTCCTGTATGGTGGCTTTAAATTCCATCCTTACATATTCCCAAGTCAGTAGTCAGGCACATAACGTATGATGGTAGGGTAGGAGATAAGCTTCTCCCACGTTTGATGCTTTATTTTCGATGTTACCTTCATATACCTTTCACTACACCTAACCATACTCTATTTCTGTATTATAGACAATATGGAAAGATCTCCATGGATGGAGTGGAATGTATTATGTCCCTTACTACTGACTTTTAATAATTTTGTGATTAGTAATTCCCAGTATATACTTTACGCATTATTAATACATATCTTTAATGAAAGACTTTCTGAAGAATATTGTTGCCACTGTTTTTGGAGTGTTCCTTGCTGTTGGCCTTATGATCGCTTTCTTGTTTTTTAGTGTCATAGGTTCCGTATTGTCATCTTCCTCAGAGACTAAGGTTTCAGGAAATAGTGTCCTTGTCCTTAATCTCCAAGGCCAGATAAACGAGCGTGGTGGTGATGATATCTTATCAGCCCTCACAGGTAATGAGATAACGACTATTGGTCTTGATGATATTCTCTGTGCGATAGAGAAGGCATCGCTTGACAAAAACATTGAAGGTATTTATATTAAAACAGGACTTCTCTCTGCTGATTATGCTACTCTTCAAGAGATACGTGCCAAGCTTATGGAATTCAAGAAGTCAAAGAAATGGATTGTATCTTATGCTGACAGTTATCTGCAGGGAGCCTATTATGTCGCTTCTGCTGCAGACAAGGTATATATCAATCCTTTAGGTCGGCTTGATTGGCACGGCATAGGTTCACAGCCTCAGTATTACAAAGATTTCCTTGAAAAGATTGGAGTAAGGTTCGAGGTTGTGAAAGTGGGTACATACAAGAGTGCTACCGAGATGTTTACCGAAGAGAGTATGAGCCAGGCTAACCGAGAGCAAATTAGTCGTTATATTGGTGGTATTTGGAATAACCTGCTTAAGGATGTGTCAAAGTCACGTAACATTAGTATAGCTAATCTTAATGCGTACGCTGACGGAATAATGAGTCTCCAGAATGCTAAACAGTTGAAACAGAAAGGAATGGTAGATGATTTGCTTTATCCTGACCAGGTAAGGCAGAAGATAAAAGAACGTCTGCATCTGTCTGTTGATGATGATGTCAATAAGGTTACTGTCAGTGATATGAAGTCTCTGAAAGTATCAAAAGGCATATACTCCTCAGAGGGTGAGAAGATTGCTGTATACTTTTGTGAAGGAGATATTGTTATGTATTCATCATCTGGTGTAACAGGATCCTCCAGGAAAGAGATTTCAGCAAAGACTGTTTGCCGTGACCTTGAAGACCTAAAAAATGATGATGATATCAAGGCTGTAGTTCTCCGTATAAATTCAGGCGGTGGGGATGCTTATGCTTCTGAACAGTTATGGCACTATGTATCGGAATTGAAGACTGTAAAACCTGTTGTGGTCTCTATGGGAGGTTATGCTGCGTCCGGTGCATACTATATGTCAGCTAATGCATCTTGGATAGTTGCTGAGCCTATGACATTAACAGGCTCCATTGGAATATTTGGAATGTTTCCTGACATTAGTGGATTGATGACAAGAAAGCTTGGAATCAGGTTTGATGAGGTAAAAACGAATAAAAATTCAACCTTCTCGCCTATTGGTATGGCACGCCCTCTTAATTCTGACGAGATAGCCTATCTACAGCAGTATATCAATGAGGGGTATGCTCTATTCCGTCAGCGAGTCGCTGATGGTCGTAATCTTTCGGTAGACAAGGTGGAGTCGATGGCACAAGGTAGAGTTTGGTTGGGTCAAGATGCTTTAGGGCTGAAGCTTGTGGACCAGTTGGGGACGCTATCTGATGCTATTGTAAAGGCTGCATCTCTGTCTAAAACCAAAGAATATCATATCGCGACTTATCCCGCTCCACTTGATTGGGGAACACAGTTGCTACAGAAGACAATGAATGCAGATGACAGCGAGATAGATGGAAAACTACGTGCTATCTTAGGTGATTATTATGAACCATTCATGCTCGTAAGGGATATACGTAAGCAGTCGCCATTTCAGGCACGTATACCGTATATGCTAAATATAAGATGAATGTGCTGCCACGTTTGTGCTGTTGCATGAATACTCAGTTTTATGCGACAGCATAGACGTGATTTTGCTTTACGTTTTCATTACAGCAGCGCTTGGTACCCTTTGTTTTCTGTTATTATTTGAGGCTCAATGGATGGAACTACTCTAATATAAGGGGATATTTAATTTTCTTCTTTTGGGAGACAAATTTTTCCGTTTATCTTGCCGATATCTGTTAAGTGCGTAGATTTGTTCTGCTGTGCTACTCTGAATATTTTTGTAATAAACACTCAATTTCTTCATGGAAGGAGATTATATTAAGATACATAGTAGTCTTCTCCCTCTCAGTTTCTTGTATGGGATGGGAGTACGTTTGCGTAATATGCTTTTTGATACCGGCATCCTTGAGAGCCGTAGTTTCCCTATACCAGTCATTTCTGTTGGTAATATTACTGTAGGTGGAGCAGGGAAGACCCCTCACGTAGAGTATCTTATTCGCCTCTTGTGTGAAACCAAGCGCGTTTCCGTTCTTAGCCGCGGCTATAAGCGTCGCACTAAGGGTTATTTGCTTGCATCATCTTCATCTACCTCACTTGAGTTGGGTGATGAACCCTACCAGATGTATCTTAAATATGGTCGTCAGGTTCATGTTGCAGTAAGTGCCAACAGATGTGAGGGAATTGAGCGTCTCTGTTCAGACCCTGAGACGAAAGATACAGATGTGATACTTCTGGATGATGCCTTCCAACACCGTTATGTTAAGCCAGGAGTAAATATTCTCCTTGTTGACTATCACCGTCTTATAGTCTATGATAAACTGCTCCCTGCAGGGCGTCTTCGTGAGCCAAAAGATGGAAAACGGCGTGCTGACATAGTCATTGTAACCAAGTGTCCGCCTGATTTGCGCCCTATGGACTTCCGTGTAATAACAAAGGCTTTGAATCTATATCCATACCAAAAGCTTTTCTTCACTACGATTGAGTATGACGATCTGATCCCTCTTTTCAGTAATTCACGTTCCCTTGCTCTGTCTGAGATAACATCTGACTATGAAGTCCTTGTCCTTTCAGGTATAGCCTCACCACAGCATCTGCTTTGTGATATACAAAAGCATACAGAGAATGTAATCCCGATGACATTTCGTGATCATCATCTTTTCACCCCTAAAGATATCGCACGCATCAACAATACATTCGACAGTCTATCTTCTAAACGGATAATTATTACGACAGAAAAAGATGCAGCACGTCTTGTTGGACTTGACGGCCTGTCTGATGACGTAAGAAATCACATTTATGCTTTACCGATAAAAACCACGTTCCTTTTGGAACAGCAGGAGCAGTTTGATGAATTCATCCTCAGTTATGTTCTAAAGAATTCCAAGGATTCCATTTTGCATAAATCTGACACTTACTCTATATCCCGTTGATAGAGATTGACGAACGGTTGCCTCGTCTTCCTCTTTAGAGGCTTGAGACAGCTTATGCAATATCGATTCTCCTCAACTCTCTATTACATCGGTTGGCTTCGTCTACCGCTTTATTGCCTGATTGTCGTTCGCAATAGCCTTTGTTTTGTGTCTCCATGCATAACGGCTGCATTAGGTATACATACAACTAAGCTTTCATCATATGATAAGCATAACATTCATAAAATCACTAAAAATAATATGGACATATCAGAAATAGGAGAGTTCGGTCTGATTGACCGTCTCACCAATGATTGTACTCCCAAGAATCCATCAACCCTGAAAGGTGTCGGCGACGACTGCGCTATAATTAAATACGAAAATGCATATCAGACCCTCATCACGACCGATATGCTTATGGAAGGAGTTCATTTCGATCTTACATATATTGATCTTGAGCATCTCGGATACAAATCTGCCATGGTGAATATCAGCGACATTTTTGCCATGAATGGCACGCCACGCCAGATGACGGTCTCTCTCGCTATCTCTAAGCGTTTCAGTGTTGAGGATATAGAAAATTTCTACAAAGGTCTCTACCGTGCTTGTGAAAAGTGGGGAATTGATGTCGTTGGTGGTGACACGACATCATCCATGACGGGGCTCGCTATCAGCATAACATGTATCGGTGAGTCTGCCCCCGATGATATTGTTACACGTGCTGGTGCATGTGATACAGATGTAATCTGTGTTTCTGGTGACCTTGGTGCTGCATATATGGGTCTGCAGATTCTTGAGCGTGAGAAGGCTGTTTATTATCAGCAGGTTATGGACATCCAGCGTAAATTTAAGGACAAGATTGAACAACGTATGCATCTAGATGCTTTACAGTTTAATCCTGACTTTGCAGGCAAAGAGTATCTTCTTGAGCGTCAACTGAAACCTGAAGCGCGGGGAGATATACTGATAAAACTCCGTCAGGCTGGTATCAAGCCTACGTCAATGATAGATATTTCCGACGGACTTTCTTCTGAGCTCCTTCATATTTGCAGACAATCGGGGTGTGGATGCCGTATTTACGAGAAGAACATCCCTATAGACTATCAGACTGCTGTCGCCGCAGAGGAGTTCAACATGAATCTTACGACATGCGCCCTTAATGGGGGTGAGGATTATGAGCTGCTTTTCACTGTCCCCATTGGTGATGTTTCGAAGATTGAGACGATGGAAGGTATCAAGCTTATTGGCCACATAACAAAACCACAGTATGGCAAGATTATGGTGTCACGTGATGGCCAGGAGTTCGAGCTTAAGGCACAGGGATGGAATCCTCTGTCTAAGTCATGACGCCCATTCACCTGCAGAGTCCGTATTATTGATGTTAAGTACCTTTGTAGGACTTCTGTATATGTGTGGTTTCGAAAATATTTGCTACAATTTGGTCAGTGGTAACGAGGGAGAACACTCCCATACCAAAACAGCCGCATTTCCGGATTGATACATAAATTAAGGTAGATAAATTTTTATGGATTTATGCCTTATAGAATCCACAGATATTGTATCTCTTGCTCATTATCCTTTCCCATACGTCCTTTTTCTCAATATGATAATGCAGACTGATAGAATAATATTACGCCGTTGGCACGAGAAAGATGCTGCTATACTATATAAGTATGCCTCGGATCCGGATGTCGGCCCTCGTGCCGGATGGCCAGCACACAAGTCTGTTGAGGAGAGCCGTGAGGTCATCAACCGCTATTTCTCTAACGATGCAACTTGGGCCATTGTTCTCAAAAATATCGGTGAGCCCGTAGGCTGCATTGGCTTCTATACCCATCAACAGAGCAATATACCCATAGGTGAGGAAGATTGCGAGGTGGGCTATTGGGTAGCCAAGCCATATTGGAATCAAGGTTTATGTACTGAGGCTTTGCGCCTGATGATCGCATATTGTATTCATGTGAGACGTTTCTCAACTATATATGCAGACTATTTCACGGGAAACCCAGCATCAGGTCGTGTGATGGAGAAGTGCGGGTTCAGGGATACTGGACGTCTGAATCGCTGTAGCCATCTGCTGGGTGGTGACAGAGATATGGTGAGGGTAATGGTATACACCAAAGAGCAATAGGACGACAACACCAGTTTTTTAAGAACAATCCATAAAATACATTCGATAATGCGACGCTTATTTCTCTGTTCCCTTATTTCTGTTGTCAGCACGTTCTATACCAAGTACTACCTCTGGCGGTAACCTGAGGTGCAATAACCAGGCTTTTTATGCAATAATGAGGTGCTGCAGACAACGTTATTATGGCAGAATCTTGTGACACGTGTTGAGAACCTTAGCAACGCTCTGCCCCCAGCTTATACAATAAGCTATCTACCAGGTCATCTATTACCCTGTAATGGGGTAGTGCGGACATGGCCATAATTTACAATCATGCTACAATGGGCGACACACAAAAATACCGCAATACCATAATGTAGATTTTTATGGTATTGCGGAAAACTTTATTGTCGGTCATCGCTCATCTGAGCATATTTGACAAAACAAGCCAAAAACTGTAGTCTCACCCATTATATCTCTCTGACGTTTGGGAGGAAAGTATAGGAGGCAGAATGTCAGAACTGTTCGAGCAGCCGTATACGCTCAGCAGTGTCGGGGTGTGTGGCAAAGAGCCTGCTGACGAACTGTGACAATCCTGTCAGCGACATCTTAGGGTGGACAATAAAGAGTTGGGCTATATCCTCACGTTCTGTTCCGCCCAATCCTGGCGCTGCGGAAATCTTACGCAGAGCGGAGGCGAGGGCGAGCGGGTTGCCACATATCTCTGCTCCGCCTGCATCGGCCATGAACTCCCTCTTGCGCGAGATGGCGAAACGTGTCAGAATGATGAAAAGATAGGCAATAGCAGAGCATATCATGGCAACAACCATAACGACGAGCGTCGACGCTCCACCCCTGTTGTCCTCATCGCTGTCATTCCGTGTGCCGCCGCCGAAGAGGAGCATCCTCATGAATATATCGTACACTATTCCCATCACGGTTGATATTATGCCGACGAAGATGATGCTTGTGATTAGGAGCCGTGTGTCGCGATTGCGAATGTGTGTAAGCTCGTGGGCAATGACGCCAGCCAGCTCATCATCGTTGAGAATGCGCAGGAGGCCTGTTGTAACGGTGACGGTATACGAGTCGCGGTCAATACCAGAGGCGAAGGCATTCAGCTGTGGATCGTCAATGATGTTCAGTTTGGGCATATCCATTCCGCACGACATTGTCAGATTCTCCACAATATTATACACTCGTGGATTCTCTTTGCGTGTGAGGGGGCGTGCTCCTGTTGCTGCCCTCACCATGGCGGTGTTTGCCTTATAGGCTATTATGAACCATATGGCCACTCCGCCAATGACCCATGGTATTGTGCTCACGAACGTCCTTGTTACGCTTGCAAGGTCTATACCTGCCGTTGGGTTGCCGTATATGTCGGTTTCTCCTGTGCTTGTAATGAAACTTATCACGGCAAGGAAAACCCATATCATAAAGAGAATAATGATGGGGAACATGAACAGCAGGAGGATGCTCATGCGATTATTGCGCCGCTGTTGGGTATATAGTCCTACATATTTCATATATATGTATGCATTTGTCTATGATGTGTCGCTCGTATGCCTCTCATTGAGGCATCGGTCTATCCTTGAGTTCCTCTCGTCTATCCATAGCTTGTGAGCCTACTGGCTCACATGGGTGGAGGAGGTCAGAACTTCACCTCTGGAGCTTTTTCATGAGCGGCACGCTGCTCTGGGGCTATCTCGAACATTGGTTCTTTATGGAACCCGAACATATTGGCAAAGATATTCCCAGGGAATGTCTGGACTGCATTGTTCAGCTCTTTTGTTGCTGAATTGAAGAAACGGCGTGTTGCAGCCAACTTGTTCTCTATATCAGCCAGTTCATTCTGCAGCTGCAGGAAATTCTGGTTTGCCTTCAGTTCTGGGTATGCCTCTACAGACACTTTGAGTCCGGAGAGAGCATTTGTTAGCATATTATCTGCCTGTATTTTCTCGTTTGTTGTTGTCGCTGCCATACATGCGGTACGTGCTGCTGTCACACGCTCAAGGAGCTCGCGCTCATGTGTCGCATACCCCTTTACTGTAGCGACAAGCTGTGGGACGAGGTCGTAACGCTGCTTCAGCTGGACATCAATATTGCCGAAGGCATTCTCGCGGTTATTGCGCATTCTTACCATGTTGTTGTAGAGGCTCGCTACCCATATGAGGACGAGCACGACGACGGCGATGATTACGATTGTTGTTACCATACGTTTTCTGTTCTTTTTGAGTTAAATGATTGCTGGTTTGTTTACCATCCGGGAGGTACATGTGGGGTGCATGTGCTGATATCGATTGCAGGCAATTCCCCAGAGAGCGTGTATATATATAATGCAAAGATAGCACCATTTTGCCGAAAAGGGTTATATGATGCTATCTTTTTATGTTTTATTAAGTCTATAGTGTCTTTCGGTGAGGGTCATTGTCTGTTCATGGCTTTCATGACCTTCCGGTAATAGGCGTTTGTAGACTTGATTTTATACCTGTTTCCTCCATTCCATGCCCTTATGGCCTTCTCCACGTTGTTCTCGGGATTGAAATGGCTTTGCATGAGGAGGAACATCTCTTTTGATTTCTGTACAGAGAATCTGTCCCGTAATGTATAGCGCTTCTTGCTGCCACGTTTCTCAAGAATGGTGTTACACTCCTTTACGAGTATCGGCGTTATCTGCATGGCGCCACATGATGCTCCGCTCACTGCGTTTGGATTACCCTCGCTCTCCACCTCTATGATGGCATTGATGACGGGAGTCCAGTTGAATGTCTTACGGTTTGTTGCGTATCCTGATGATGTTGTTAGAAATGTGAATAATAATGTTACGGTGAATGTCTTCAAATTTAATGTCATTACTCATCGTCGTTCTGGCATCCTCCCGGCGGACATCACGTCTGCCTGCGTGGCTCTATACTTCGGGTTAAGAAGCATTCTGTCTCCCTGTATGGTTGTAGTCATGCTTTTCTTCTTAATAATATATCACATAGTCCTGGTGAGTGAAGATAGAAAAGGCGGGTCTGTTATCCTTTTGGTGTGCATGACATGGAGGCGAGTCAAAAGCTAAGAGCCGCTCGGTGCCAATTAATAAATAAGATACCGCTACACATATGCTGTCTGTCGTCCGGCAGGCGATAATGCTATCTGAATCCCGTGTAGAAGACTGTGTAACCCTAACGGTATCCCTGTTTTCGTCTGCAAAGTTAATGCTATTTCCAGACATATGCAAGCTAACTGTCAGATTATTCGGTGTTTACCCGTGATTATTTGTTGTATGTCAAGATAGGGTAAGGTAATTCTGTCCATAATACTATGCCATAAAGTACCTGCTTCTATTACCAGTGGCAATGCCAGAGGAAAAAGCTATACGACGGCCATCCTTATGGCCCATTCTTTAGGATATAGATTATTGGCACGTGTGCCAAGATTCTTAACAAACCCCAAAGGCATGCCGCAATGAGTCACAATAATATAGCCACGGGGAGCATCGGGAGGTAGGATAATAGCTTCGTGGTGAAGATAGGCAAGCGCCTCGTCGAGCGAAAGCTCAATACATGGGTATGTGTCATTACGGTCTATCAACAATGCCTCGGCATGGTCAGGGATGATGGCCTTTCCCTTGTACGTCGGATGGGGGACACCGTCATATATAATATTCAGTCCTCTTGACTGCTTGATGGATCGCTGTTTGTCGGGCGTATCCTGATAGATGTCCCCATGTTTGCGCATGATACACATGAAGAGGCCCTCGCTTGCTGTCATTCCAGGGACAAACCTATAGACAGGATAGTCAAATCCTTCCATCATGGAACCAGAGATATTCCATGATGGGTCGGTATTGACAGTAAGGATCTCGGCCCCAAGATTCTCACAGATGAAGAGGATGTTTTCCTCGTCCTCGTGTGTGTTGAAGGTGCATGTTGAATATATGAACAAGCCCCCTGGCTTTAGTGACGGCCAGATGTCGCAGACAATCTCGCGCTGCAGGTTTTGGCATTTCATGACATTCTGGATGCTCCACTCAGATATTGTGCTATTATCACGGCGGAAGAGTCCCTCGCCTGAGCAGGGGACATCGGCCAGAACAACATCGAAGGCAAGGCGCGAGCGCGCATAGTCTCGTGCGTAATTACTTGTGACAATGATGTC
This sequence comes from Hoylesella loescheii, assembly GCA_021531755.1. Lineage (GTDB taxonomy): Bacteria > Bacteroidota > Bacteroidia > Bacteroidales > Bacteroidaceae > Prevotella. The sequence goes on along the minus strand of JADYUK010000013.1, from coordinate 29,568 downwards.
GGGGTGGCCTTGTTTGATAAGGTTCTCTGTGAGGATATTGGCGCGGCGCTTGTCTGGCTCGTTGCTGAACAATAATGAGCCTGGGGGTAGGGCTGCACGGGCAAGTGTCGATTTGCCACCTGGAGCAGCACAGAGGTCGAGCATAGTGATGGGCGACGTAACATACTGGCGGAGCACTGTGTCGAGGAACATTGACCCAGCCTCCTGTACATAGTATGCCCCAGCATGGAGAAGGGGGTCGAGTGTGAACTGTGGGCGCGAACTTAGCCACCATGCGTCCCTGCACCAAGGGACATTTCGCCCGAGCAATGGAGCGATGGCTGGGAGGCTGGAGGTTGGAGGCTTACATGCATTACCGCCCATCGCACCGTCTGCACGATGGTATGCAACTTTGAACGGATTGACGCGAATGCTGATGGGGGTGGGCTCATCGAACGATGCGAGGTATCTTTGCCAACAGGCATCGCCGAAAAGCGTGGCTGTATAGTCTGAGAAATCTTTGGGAAGCATGATACCTATTTCTTTTTATGGGTTATGGCAGCAGATGCCCGCTTGTTCTTTTTCCCTGTCGCCATGGGGTTAAGGATTATGTCAGCTGCAAGCTGTGCCATCTGCTTCGCTCCTGCCGCTGTCGGATGGATACCGTCACGTAGTATCTGTTTGCCGTCGGAGTATTCAAAAAGCGTATGGAGGTCGAGCACCTCAAGCTTATTCCTCTTCGCTACATTACGGATAGCGGGAACTATACCATTGACAATCGTACTGTCGTTTATACCCCAATTCTGCGATATGGCTGTGATAGGTGTTGTTAGTATTATCCGTGGGTTGGACGGCAAGGCGCGGAGAGTGTCTATCATCATCTGGAGGTCGTGCTCATATTCTGTGGCGTATTTCCAGTTTTGTGGTTTTGTGTCGTTCGTGCCGAGCTTGATTATCGCTATTTGCGGTTTGAAAGCCTTTGTGTCTGCCCATGCCAGCTCTCGCATATAGGGGACGTCACCATGATTGAGCATTGTACGTCCGCTGACACCGAAATTGCGCACATTATACGCTTCGCCCAGAATGTCCTGCAGCTGTGCGGGATAACCTTTCACACCAGCCATGTCTATTCCGAAACCGTCTGTTATGCTGTTTCCTATGCATGCAACGCGGATGGCGTCGGCTTTTCTGCATGGCAGGTTCTTCAGCCATGTGCTTATCTCGTCGAGCATCTGGTCGTGATATGGGAATGAAGTGCGGAACCCGAATCCGTGACCGCCGAGGGGATAGACATACAGTGCGCAGGGGTTACCGGCCTTGCGCATAGCTTCATAGTACCGGAAACCATTTGTCAGCGGTGGTACTGTGCCATCGTCTCCTGTCATGATAAGCAGGGCAGGAGGGGTTAGGTGTCGACGGACGGCTCTGTTGCTTGACCATTCTCTTACAAGGGTCTTGTCATTGCGATTGTCGCCGAGAAAACCGATGCAGGATCCCTTGTGTGTCTCCTCCTCGTTCATGGAGATGACGGGATAGAAGAGAATAGAGAAGTCTGGACGTGAGACGAAAGGGGCATGGGTTGATACTGCGGAGGCGAGATGACCACCGGCAGAAAATCCCATAATCCCTACATCATAAGGATTGATATTCCATACAGAGGCACTGTCGCGGACTGTTCTGATCGCATTGTATGCGTCGGACAGAGGGATGTTGCGATCACCATTCGGCATACGGTATGTCAGCACAAAATAGGCGATACCTTGTCTGTTGAAGTATTCTGCCCAGTCGTATCCCTCATGATTCATGGCGAGATGGCTGTATCCACCGCCAGGGCATGAAACAATAGCCCTTCCGCTCGGATTCTGTGGGAGGAAAGCGTCTATACGTGACTTTCCGTCAGCTGAGTTGGCAAGTGTGAAGCGCCGTGCTGTCTGCCCATACGTGGCGGAAGAAAAGAGCAAAGCTACCGATAAAATTATAAATGTCTTGAATCTCATTGTTGTATCTTTTGCATGGATTTAAAAAAACTTGTGTAAACTGTATCCGAAGCCGGCAGAATAAACAGGTCTTATATAATATTTGATGGCTGTTAATTACACGATACTGTCTATCCGCGTTTATTTTGGCTATGGTTTTTGTGCCTCCCTGTTGTTCTCATGAACCTTTGACTCTTAACACGGCGAGAGTGAATGGTGGCATCTCAATATTGACTGTGTCTGAGACTTTTATATCCTTGGTCTCTGATACAGCCCATTCTTTGGTTATGTCGGGACGGTCTGGCTGGGAGAGTATCATGAGCGTGGCGTCATGTGTCGATCCATATGGAATTATCTCTGTGCCGAGATTGATGTTCAGAGAAGATTCTACAGGTAGCGTGCTGACTACCTTGACTATATAATCGCCTGATTTGCTGTCATAAACGACAGAATGGTCTATTCTTCTCTTTATGTCTTGTATGAGTAGCTTCTGCTTCTCGTCAGATGAGTAGTCTACATGAATATCCGATGCGATATACATGTTACCTACATTCTGTCCGAAAGCTTTCTGCACGTCATAATTGACTGTAGGCTTCACCTCAGAATTGTTGAAATAAATAAGGTTCGGATTCCAGCTAGTATGGTTCTCCTTGGCGAGGAGCGGAGCGTATGACGACATCACAACGACATCTGCGTTACGTTCGATATTTGTCAGGTATGCAGCCTCAATGAGGGCGTTGCTTACATTGTTTCCCCATGATGCCCATTCTCCAAGATAAACCTTTGTCCCGTTGCGGTCATATTTGTCATAGAAGTCACGATGGTTGAAGAACCATCCCTGTGAGTTATAGTAGTGCTCGTCAACAATGTCCAATTTATTCTCTTTTGCGGCTTTCCATCCATACTCATAGTCAGAGCCTGTCCAGAAAGGACCGACTGTTCCGATTATTGTTATCTCAGGATGAGCCTTCCTGATACCGTTTATGAGATATAGGTAACGTTCCATGAAGACATCGCTGATAAGGTCTTCATTGCCTATGCCTAAATATTTCAAGTTGAATGGTTTGGGGTGACCGGCGTCAGCTCTCATTCTTGCGAGCTTTGATGAGCGTGCATCCCCATTTGCCCATTCTATAAGGTCAAGAAGTTCCTGCAGATAACTCTCCATTGTGAGAGGATGGCCATTATATGTGTATGGTGAAGGTTTGCCACCGAGTTCATGCTCGAAAGGTATTCCTCCCTGCTGGCCGTTGCCGCCACGGTGGGAGTTCTGGCATGGCACTCCCGCAGCAAGAACAGGAAGTGGTTCTGCACCAATGTCCTCGCAGAACTGGAAATATTCATAGAATCCTAATCCGCGTGTCTGATGATACTTCCAGATATTCATGTCAGACTGTCTCTCCCATAATTTTCCTATTGTAGCCTGCCAATGATATATATTGTCGATTCCCTGTCCATGGGTAGCACATCCTCCAGGGAACCGCACGAAACGGGGATGAAGGTCTGCTATTGTCTCCGCAAGATCTTTCCGCAATCCATTCTTCCTTCCCATAAAGGTGTCTCGTGGGAAGAGCGATACAAAATCAATGGCAATTGTGCCTTCCTGCAAAGGCTCTATGACGAGCGATGCGTTCCCTGCTGATGAGGATGGGGTGAGGACAGACTTCTGCTGACGCCAGTCAGATGATGCCTTGATGATACATGATGCCAATGTTTTCCTGTCAGCTACAATGCTTACACGTATCTTTCCATTTCCTTTTATAAACAGCGACAAGTCATATCTTGCATTTCCCTTAACAAGGATTCCATCCCATCCGTCATTTATTAGACGTGCTCCGGGTTGTGTTGTCCGCAGTATAGAATAATGAGAGTTATTCTTATGTATCGGGCTATCATTCTCGACAAACCATTCAGTCCCTTCTCCTTCAAGTCTCCACGCTGTCTTAGCGTTCCATTTGCTGTTGTCCGATGATGAATATTCGAAGTCACGGTTCTGAATCAGCTCAGCATACAGTCCTCCGTCAGCAGCGTAGCTTATATCTTCAAAGAAAATGCCCATGAGATTGGGTGAGATAGGCTTGCTGCAGCTTTTGTCGACAGTGATTGTTGCCCTTACCTCACGCGCCTTCTCTGATATCGCTTTGCCTGATGCGACATAGTTCTCGTTTGCCCAAACGTTATTGATATCTGTCACGGCCTTCTTCTTGAGCAGCGCGTCGAGTGCGGCGTACGGAATGCGTATGATGTTATCCCGTGATGCCTTCTTCTGTTTAGCCAGCAGAGCCTCAAAGTCAGCCTCGTTTACACGTGGGTAGTCCTGCGGCTTCCACAAGGCGAAGTCGGTCGATTTCGTTACTGCTATCTGTGCCACCTTTGGGTTGGGGATAAATGTGGCATGATATACCTTTCCGTCGTATCTGAGCACAGGATAATAGAGCTTCTTCTCAGCTCCCCATGTTCCGTAGTCGCTCTCGAAGAGATTGCAGTCAATATGATGCCATGTGAGACGGTCTGTAGAATATGCTATCTGGAATCCTCTCGTGCCGTCTGCGACGTCTGGTTTTACGTAAACTGAGTCGGGGTAGCCGGCAAAAGCTGAAGCGTATGCCATGAGCGTTGAGAGTGTTAGAAGAATGATTCGCTTATTCATTTTCTTTATATGCCGTTAGTTTTTGTTTGATTAATTCAGACAATTTCTCGCCAAGCCAAAGTGAGCAAGCTCTCTTTGGTCTTATGGCTTAACGAAAATGTTCATTTTTTTGTAAACATTGTAGTACAGGACTGATGAAGGTTTCTCGGGTATTACTCCTTTTTATACTGTTTTTACCTCGACCTCCTCTGTTGTGTCTATAGCGATTCTCTTTCCGTTGACACATAGCCATCCTCCTGTTATTGGCGACTTTATGCGCACAATGTCCTTATCCATGTATACATGTATCGGTCCGTATGGGGTAGGCACGGCTCCCCGAATCCAGTCGAGTGTACCAAGATGGGGGGTACACTCCCATGTCTCATATCCCGGCTTTATTGGACGCACTCCAAGGAAATACTTCCCGAGCAGATATAACGGTGACGCCCCCCAGGCATGGCACAGGCTTTTGCCATATGGACGTCCATACATCTGAAGATGCTCCACGCCATGTTCTGACGGCACGTACTTCTCCCAGAACGATGTCGCACCCTCTTCAAGCATTCCGCCCCAGTAATCCTTGATGCTGTCAATCACCTCATTGTAGAAACCTGCCCCACACAGGGCCTCAAGTTCATAGAAGCGCATGTAAGGAGTCGTGATGGCTTCGACATCAGGATTAAGCATGACATGACGGATAATATCGTCGCGGCGTGACTGTGGCATATCGTTATACAGAAGTGCGAACATATTAGGGAACTTCGTTATCTGCCCATTAATCTCGCCATCCTCTATGCTATGCATATACGCATGTGAGTCATTGTTCCAGAAAGTATTGTCTGTCTTCTCTCTGAGTGTGTTGAAAAGACAGGTGTACCGCTCCGCATCCTCAGCATATAGGTCTGTGCTGAATGAGCCCTGCGGTGGGTTCTCCAAAGGGTTGTCGCGCAGCAGGGTGGCGGCGACAGACATTGCCTGGAGGCTTTTGGCGAACAGTATCTGCTCAAAGCAGACCACTCCATGCTTATGCATAGGGAAGTCGACCCAGTCTATGAATATCCAATCGTCAGGGCGTCCCTCTGCGAAACCCTCTGTGTCAAGCCTGCTAAGTACATAGTCCATCAATGTGCGCATACGCGGATACATCTCACGCACGAATGCGATGTCGGCCGTATACTTATAATAATCAAGTACAGACATAAACCAATAGAAGGTATAGTCCATGATTGTATTCACGTGTGCTGTCACAGGATCCTTGCCCCTTAGCTGGCGTATCGTACGCTTAACAGTCTCGCAGTCGAAATGCAGGTAATAGTTCATTAAATACGACTGTATGGCATCCCCCGACCATGTCCATCGGTCACGTTTAATACCATCCATGAAGAACTCGCGTGTAGTGAGGTCGAGTGTGTAGGCGCTGACATTCCAGATGTCATTCAATAACTTGTCTGACGACTCAAAGCTTCCGCTTGTCTCATCATTCTGCGGGAGATACTCGTAGAGAGCCATAACATCATCAAGCTTCTTCCTGCCACATACCACGTGGACGAAACGGAATGCCTTGCTGTCTTTTATGATATGAGTCCCAGATGCCTGGATGCTGATGAAGTCGAGCGTCTCGCAATGCTCGTGATCAAGTGCCTCCTCCCTTGACTCGCCGTAATACACTTCTATATTATCACCATCTTCAACACTGTTCAGCACAACGTATCCCATTGTCTCTTTACCGAAGTCGTACAGAATGCCGTTCCCTGTGTCTTCCTTGACAATAGGTTTCAAGGGTGTTGTAGCGAGAGTAAAGCCGGATGGGCGCTGGCTTGCTGTCTGGAACATGGGGTGGCTTGCTGCCGGGACATAGATGCCAGAGCCATGCGCTATTCCATTCTCGTCTATCCATATCTTGTCCTCGTATGTGGCAAGCCATGAGCTGTCAGTGTGTATCGTCTTTCCTTCTACGAAGAGAGCTGGTGGCGTAGCCTGGTTCCAAACCTTCATGTTCAGCTTATGTTCTCCAGCAGGCACAGTGAATACAGAAGGCTGCCCATACTGCAGCTTCCCGTCGAGCATAAGGTTAAACTCTCCCTCTGTGATGATTGTTATATCCTCAGGCTCTGCCAGAACGACTGTCGTGCTGAACTCTACTGTGACATAATGTGAGTCCTGTTTCCAGAATGGCGGAAACATGGCGCCTCTCTCAGTGCGTCGGTTGTTGAACTTGTTGCCAAGCCATATCTCAAAATCTCCAGGGTATGTAATCCACATTTCTTCTTACTGTTATTTGGTTTTCTTTGGTTTGCGTGCCTGAATCCTCTGGCGCAGCGTAGCTATGTCCAGATTTGTCTTGCGTCCCGCATTGGCACGTATGCTGTCATTCACCATAGGTCCGTTGTTCTCCCACGTGTTGCCTGGGCCATTGGCATTCTGAAGGAATTTCTCCCCCTCAGTCCAGTTGTCCCTGACTGTTATGAACGACGACCCCTCGTCTGTATAGAGATAGAACCAATGGTTAGGGTCGTGAGCATATCCGGGATGATAGATCTTCTCTACCACATTCTCTGTCACGAATGTCTTCGGCTGTGCGCTGAGTGTGTATATTCCGGCGCAGTCATACATGTGGCGGGCATAATGGTGTATGTAGTTGCGGTAGACCTCATTGCCCCTCATGGCGTTAACGCTTTGTGTCCATCCCCATCCAAGGTTTATGGCTGAATAGGAGACATCATATATCTCATTGTGGGCTATGATGCATTCAGCCACATAACCACAGCAGATACCGAGCGTCCCCCAGTCTTCTGTGGCTACATCATGGATGAGATTGTTAGCGATAGTGAGGCGGGTGGGAATAACACGGCGGTCCTGTGGGTCATATGGCAGATGAGTCTCGAACGAGCGTGGAGAGAACGAACCGGCGACAATGCCGTTACCTGCGATGTCATAGAATGTGCTGTTGGTGATGCACCCGCCTCGCGTGCCCTCTACATAATCTATTCCGCTTGAACCGAGATGTGTGAAAGTGCAGTTGTCAAATGTGATGTCGTTAGCGCCGCTTATGGTTATAGCAGATGCCGGACGACCAAGGAATCCTTGGTTGTCAAGTTTGTGGTTACGATCGGGGCGCACAGTCTGTGGGCGCAGCTTGTATCCCTCATACATGTACATTCCGGCCTGTAGCGGCACATGGCCGTCTGTTGTCGGGCGCATCCATGTCGTATGAGAGAATGTCAGTCCCTCGATACGGATATCATGGACTGGACGGTCGAGTGTCCCCTCAACGTTGATAAGTGTCTCTAAGGCTGGGGCGACAGCCTCCCTGATTGTCTCGCCTTTTCTTGGGTAGTAATAGACCTTGTGGTTGCGGACATCATGATACCACTCGCCTGGCTCATCGAGCAGGGCGATGTGGTTAGTCAGATAGAAGGCGGAGTTGAGATTGAGCGTGCGGCCATCATCTGTCTTGAACGGTTTGGTATTGACCATGGGTGATGGCCATGGGTGCTCAAACTGTATTGTCGACTCTGGCTGGTGGAATGTTATGGCGGCAGAGTCACCTGCAACAGAGATACTCTTTATACGTAGATTAGCGACACACCACATCTCATGTAGCACCATCTCGGCCGGGGCAAACCGTTTGATATGGTCACGCTGTGCATAGCTGCGTGCGAGGGCACGAACAGCCTTCGTGGCCGGCACGTATATAATCTGGCGCTTCTTGTCGAGCGACATGATATGTGCCATGGTCTCGAAATCGCTTACATCACGTGCACGGACAGCCTTCTCTCCGTTGATATACAGCTGGCGGAAATCGATTAGATTACCATTGAACTCAGGTGAGTCGGCAACATAGTATTTACCCTCGCGGCGCCAGCCCTTTATGTCGGTGCCTCCTGAGATGACGGCTCCATCACCTTTTATCACAGTGGGACTCGTTGCTGTTCCGCTATCCTCAGGGCGCACATACAATGGTTCGTGTATGTTATACTTTCCCTTCGCGATATGTATCGTGATGCCGTTGGCTGTCGAGGGGTCGTCAAGGCGGCGTAGATTGCGGGCATGCCTCAAAGCCATCCTTATTGTCTTGTATGGGGAAGACACAGAGCCGTCATTGCTGTCATCACCTGTTGTAGAGACATATATGTCTGCTGAATGAGCTGGGATTGCTAATTGTATCAGCAATACAAATAAGCTTACATAGCGTATATTCCTCATTCCTTGGATTTTTCTGTTATATTATTGATTGTTTTTTATGCCGGAGGCCGGTAATCAAGAAGCCTCCGGGCATTATTATATGGAATAGCCTGATGCTTGGTCTTGCCAGACCATATCACAAGACTTTCACCTTGATTGATTTGTGGTAGATTCACCAATATACCTTTGCTGTGCTTTGGCGAGAGCTCAAAAAGCAACAGGCATGAATACTGTCATGTCTTGCAGGCCACGGTTGCCATAGGCATAGTGAGGTATAAGGCGTATTCTCACAGGTTCTGTCTCACGTCTCACTTCACGATAGAGGGTCGATTTCCAGGATTCGCTCTTCACCCTGAGGGCTGTACCCTCAAGCGCTTTCATCTTTGAGCCTTCAATTTCCATGTCCACAGGTGTCAGCTTTATATCCACAGGTATCATGATGTCGTCTATCGGCGCTGTGGCATCCTGCTCTTCGAGACAGTAGACCAGCGGTCCTCTCTTTACAGCCACTTGCCCACGGGATTCCTCCACAAGAGGGTTTGACTCCACGAGGCGTGCTCTCATTTCCATATCAAGCACAATCTTGTCTCCCTTCTTCCAATCCCTTGATAGTGTGATATATGTGTTGGGCTCCACCTTGACGTCCTGTTCCTGTCCGTTGATTGTCACGTTTGCGTTGTCACACCATTCGGGGATTCTCAGGCATATGCTCTGCAAGCATTTCTTCCCTACAGCGTTGACTGTTATCTCCACTCTTCCGTCGAACGGATAATCCGTATTCTGGCTTATCCACAGTGTTTTCCCTCCGACAGTTGTCTTCAGCTCGTTTCCTCCGTACAGGTTGACGAATAGAGAGGCCGCTCCTCCCTTATTCTCTGCTCCCTTGCTGACGGTATATGCATACTCCTGTGCCTCGCATACTGTTCGCAGTGTGTTTGGAGGGCAGCAGAAGCAGGATATGAGTTTCTGTCTCTCGCGGCTCCACCTCAGTTTGTAGGGGAGATTCTTTGATAGTCTCAGAGGGTTGGTGTACAGATATTTTGTCCCGTCGAGTGATATGCCTGTCAAGATGCTGTTGTAGAGACATGTCTCAACAATGTCTGCGTATCTCGCTTCACCTGTAGCCTCAAGCATACGCCAGTTGAATAGAAGGTTGCCTATATTGGCGCATGTCTCGTTGTGGGCTGTCGACTGTGGCAGCTGGTATGGCCTGCCGTAGGCTTGGTGTATCTGCTGCCAGTTGGCCGGCTTATAGTCTGTGCCGTCGGGAGACACTCCGTTGTACAATGCCCCGCATCCGCCTGTTATGTACATCTTGCGGTATGTTATATCCTCCCATATCGGCTTCAGGTTCCGCATGAGCTGTTCCTCGCCGCTCTCGATGTATAGGTCTGTCGCTCCGGCGTAAAGGTAGTTGGCCCTCACGCTGTGTCCGCGTGCTGTGTATTGCTCGCGGAAAGGCTCGCGGTCCTGGTTGTCGTCAGTTCCGTCGGGTTGTGAGCCTCGTATGTCTATAAGAGTCTTTGCGAGGTCGAGGTATCGTTTGTCGCCTGTCTCACGGTACAGCTCAGCGACTGCCATGTAGTGTGACGGGCAAACGGCACACTTAGCGAGCTCGTCAGGATTCGTCTTTGAGAAGTTGATGAGGAAGTCAGCAGCCTTCAGCGCCACATTGAAGAATGTTGTCTTGCCCGTCGCACGCTTGTGGACAATCGCAGAGTTTATGAGGTGACCTATATTATATGTCTCGAAGTTCAGCTTGTTGCCAAGAGCTCCGTCGCTTCCTTTTCCTGTCGCTGTTCCCACGACGGTGTTGTCCTTGTTCTCCGCGCGTTTCTTCTTCGCGTTGAGCTCTGCTATGTTAACCTGAGTGTGTATGTATCCATCCTCACGTTGTGATGCAGCCACAAGGCTTATGAACTCGTCCATTATCTCATTGAGGCGCTCGTCCTTTGTCACCGCGTATACAGCGGCGAGCGACTCACACCATTTGTACATATCGCCATCGTGGAATGCCGGGCCGTGATGCTCTCCCTCTATCTTCCCCGATGCTACGAGGAAGTTGTTCCATCCCTTGCCTTCCTTGCTCTTCCATGTCTCGTACATGGATGGTATCGATGCGTTGTGGAATGTCTCGAATCGTTCTGCCCAGAAGCCGTTTGTCCATCGTGTTGCGCCCAGCGGCGTGTTGACCATGACAGCCTTCTGTGAGCTGTGCATGTCTACAAGGCCTTTGCTCTGTGCTGATGCTGTGGCCGGGAGCAGGAGTGATAATGCTGTGATGATTGCTTTCATAGATAAGATTTATGGTAAGTTTTTTATGGTTAAGGTGGGTATGTGTGTGGGGTGGTAGATTGTGGGGCATTCGCTCCTACATATTCTTTTCTTTTATGATGTCTGTTATAACTGCTATGTTGCCATTGACTTTGAAGCGTATATCATATCCAGCAAAGGGCATGCCATAAACACGCTCGGGGTCTCTGTGGTATTGTGGCCTGGGGTCTTCTCTGAGGGCTGCCAATATAGCTTCTGCCTGACTTGGGGTGAAGAGCCTGCGGTGATGCTCAGCGAATCTTACCTCAAGCCTCTTCCATTCGACATTGTCGGCAAATCCGCAGACGGCCTCAGGGTGACAGTCGCCATAGGCCACGTAGGGCTTTATGTCATAGATTGGTGTGCCATCCATCATGTCCGCTCCGGCTATTGTCAACACTCCGTCGCATGCGCTCCTCAGTCTCACGCATGAGAGCCCGAGACCGTTGGGGCGGAATGGTGAGCGGGAAGCGAACACTCCGACCCTCTCGTTGCCGCCCAAGCGTGGCGGACGTACCGTAAGCGATGGTGCCTCATTCTTCCCTGTTGATGGCGTTCTGTTGCCAGAGAATCCCCATATCACCCAAAGATGCGTGAACCCCTCTATCCCGCGTGTCGCCTCAGGGCGGTCGTAGGGAGGGAGTAGGATTATGTCGCCCTCTATCTCATCTGCTATACCGCTCTGTCGTGGTATGCCAAACTTTGATGTGAATGGTGAGCGGAACACAGCTATGGGCTTTATCTCAAGCATGTTGCCACGCACATATGATTCATGTGCGTTCTCCGGATAGCTCTTCCCGCTGCTCTCCTGGCATGAGTCTGTTATGGGCAGGTGGCTTTCGGCCCCGTCGCCCATAACAGACTTGTCCGGATTATTGTTCGTCATATCCGTTAGGGTTGTTCTTCTGGAAGTTCCATGAGTCACGGCACATGTCCTCTATTCCATACTGTGCTTCCCAGCCGAGCTCCTTCTTTGCCTTCTCCGGGTTGCAGTAGCAGGTGGCGATGTCACCCGGACGGCGTGGCTTGATTGAATATGGGACCTTCAGCCCGTTAGCATTCTCGAACGCCTTCACGACATCGAGCACAGAGTATCCATGGCCTGTGCCGAGGTTATAAATGGCGAGCCCGCAGTTGTTCTCGATAGCCTTCAAAGCCGCAACATGTCCAGAGGCGAGGTCGCAGACATGGATGTAGTCTCTCACTCCTGTGCCGTCGTGTGTCGGATAATCGTCTCCGAACACTCCAAGCTCCTTGCGCAGGCCTATGGCTGTCTGTGTTATGTATGGCATAAGGTTGTTGGGGATGCCATTGGGGTTCTCGCCGATAAGGCCTGACTTGTGTGCGCCAATGGGGTTGAAGTATCTCAGCAGCACGACATTCCATTCCTTGTCAGCCTTCTGCACGTCAATCATAACCTCTTCAAGCATCGACTTCGTCTGCCCGTAAGGGTTGGTGCAATGACCTTTCGGACACTCCTCTGTGATTGGTATCATTGCCGGGTCACCGTATACCGTGGCGGAGCTTGAGAAGATTATGTTCTTGCAACCATGGTTGCGCATGACATCCATAAGGACAAAAGTGCCGCTCATGTTGTTCTCGTAATACTCCAATGGCTTTGCCACCGACTCGCCTACGGCCTTGAGGCCAGCGAAGTGAATCACTGCGTCTATTCTGTTCTCAACGAAAACTCTCGTGAGAGCCTCCCTGTCACGGACATCCGCTTTGTAGAATGGCACGTGTTTCCCGATGATTTTCTCTACACGTCGCAAAGCCTCTTCCTTCGCGTTAACCAGATTGTCTACGACAACGACATCGTGGCCGGCCTTGTCAAGCTCGATGATAGTGTGCGAGCCTATGAACCCGGCACCTCCTGTAAGAAGTATTTTCATTATATAAGTTTTTGTTAGTTGGCGCTTTCGTTTCAGCCAGAATATCGGGGGGGGGCTACCGACGAGTGGAATGATGACCGAGCGGGATGTATCTTATGCTGTGGCTGTTCCCAATACATGGATGCCTCATACGTGACTTTGAACCCTCACCCTGGCCACTCCCGAGCCTAAGGCTGGAATGTGTCCGCAAGTTCCGTGCTCCCCTTACTTCTGCTTAGCGAGAAGACGTCTCAGATATAAATTAATGTATTACTTATGCAAAGATACTTATTTTAAATCATCTATAAGTTGAAGAATATACTTTATTTGCATATTTTAACGACATCGGATAACTCGAAGCGCGTCCCAGTCTTACTAATTCTGCCAATTCTAAGCTGAGGAGGAGTGTATAGATTGGTTGCCTGTTTATTTTTGGCTTGGACTTACATGCACCTGATGATTGTGTATAGATGGAAAATAATGTATTGGATATTTGTTGCGGTTTAGAGTGTTGCGACACTTCCTCCATTTCTATGAAAGCCTCTGGATATAGAGATGATATTTTATCCTTTCACCCGTCCTATGCTTGTTATTTATGCGCAATTGTCACTGACCTGTCGGTTGAGGATTGTAAGCAGTCTTTTTTACCGTGTCATCCGTGCTGTTTCAAGTCGTAATCCAATACCATTTAAGCGCTCATTCAGTACCATATGTGTTATTGATGTTATTGCAGGAAATCTGTAAGATAAATCACTGTGTTTGCTTATGGATTGAAAGTGTCAATTGCTGTGTTATGTCAAATCCACAAACCATGACTTGTCGCTATTATCAAATTCTCCTGCAGTAGTGATTCGGTCCTGGCACGAAACGCAGATGCCATACGGTAAATGGCGATTATTTGCAGAACCCGCCTCGTGTGAATCATGGTGTCCAACTCAATATGCGAGGTCTCCTCTATTGACTCACATACCTGCCCATGATGTGAAAAACACTCTTTAATTCAGCGTGTTATCACCCCCTAATTGATATGAGGGAATATATTTTCTTAAAAATATTTAAATATCTTGTCTTGCATTGGGTTGAGTTTGCATATGTGACGAAATTAGTATAACTTTGCACTCTGTTTGGAATAAGTATCAATTTAGAAACACAAAAACTTAGATAGAAATGTCGAAGATTTGTATGATTACGGGAAAGAAAGCCATGGTTGGCAACAATGTTTCCCACTCAAAGCATCGCACAAAGAGAAGCTTTGACGTAAACCTTTTCAGCAAGAAGTTCTACTATGTTGAAGAGCAGTGCTGGATAAGCCTCAAGGTGAGCGCCGCAGGCCTTCGCCTTATCAACAAAGTAGGTCTCGACGCAGCCCTCAAGCAGGCTGTCGCCAAAGGCTATGTCGATTGGAAGGACATTAAAGTTATAGGAGAATAATTAACATGGCAAAGAAAGCAAAAGGTAACAGAGTACAGGTTATTCTCGAGTGTACAGAGATGAAGAACAGCGGTCTTCCTGGCACAAGCCGTTATGTCACCACTAAGAACCGCAAGAACACTCCAGAGCGCATGGAGCTCAAGAAATACAATCCAATCCTGAAGCGCATGACAGTGCACAAGGAGATTAAGTAATCCCTCTTAAATAACACTATTAGAATATGGCAAAGAAAACCGTCGCGACCCTCCAGGAAGGTAAGAAGGATGGACGCGCTTATACAAAAGTCATAAAGATGGTGAAGAGCCCTAAGACTGGTGCTTATATCTTTGATGAGCAGATGGTCCCTAATGAGGCTGTAAAGGATTTCTTCAAATAAATCTTACTCTCTCCCCTGATAATGAAAAGGGTAGGGTAACAATGGAAAGAAAATCTTTCACCGTAATTTTCCGAAAAGATACTTCAGTCCGCACAAAGCACTGCCCAGACAGTACGTTGTGCGGACTTTTCAGTAAATGGGAGGAGTGGTTGCCGACAACGCTCATGACGCACACTATCCGCCATAATTAATAACAAGCATATAATCCTCAAATCTGAAGTTATGGGCATATTCAGCATTTTCAAGAAAAAGGAGACTCTCGACAAAGGTCTGGAAAGGACAAAGGAGAGCGTGTTTGGCAAGATAAGCCGTGCCATAGCAGGTAAGAGCACCGTTGATGATGATGTCCTCGACGATCTGGAAGAAGTCCTCATAACAAGCGATGTCGGTGTCGATACAACGCTGAAAATCATTGACCGCATACAGAAACGTGTGGCACGTGACAAATATATCTCTACATCAGAGCTGAACAACATATTGAGAGAAGAGATAGCGGCGCTGCTTGAGGAGAATAATACTGGCGACCTTGACGAGTGGGATCTCCCCCAGGGCGACAAACCGTATGTCATCCTCGTTGTCGGCGTGAATGGTGTCGGCAAGACCACAACAATAGGCAAACTCGCTTACCAGTTCAAGCATGCCGGGAAGAAAGTCTATCTCGGGGCTGCCGATACATTCAGGGCTGCCGCTGTCGAGCAGATTGTGATATGGGGAGAGAGAGTCGGTGTGCCTGTCATCAAGCAGCAAATGGGCTCAGACCCTGCATCGGTCGCCTTTGATACCATATCGTCAGCAAAGGCCAACAATGCTGATGTCGTCATCATAGACACTGCCGGACGTCTGCATAATAAGGTCGGACTGATGAACGAGCTGAAGAAGATTAAGGACGTGATGAAGAAGGTTAAGGCTGACGCTCCTGATGAGGTGATGCTCGTGCTTGACGGGTCAACAGGGCAGAACGCCTTCGAGCAGGCCAAACAGTTCTCTGCTGTCACACAAATCACATCGCTCGCCATAACAAAACTCGACGGCACAGCAAAGGGTGGAGTAGTTATAGGAATATCTGACCAGCTGAAAGTTCCTGTCAAATATATCGGACTCGGAGAGAATATGGAGGATCTCCAGTTATTCAACCGACGCTCCTTCGTTGACTCCCTGTTCGGAAAATAATAGTGACAGCCAGATGAGTGGTGGATATAGCGATTTTCAATTCGCCTTCTCCCATTATCCAGCACAACAATGATGCCCAGTTTGCCTGACCATCATTATCCAAAAGATGCGGGAGCAGGGCGTCAAGATTGTCTGTGTGCTTGAGTTCGATGTGGCTTTCTGCTAAGATATCACTTGTTTATGTTTACAGTGATATCAAGAATGCATTGGCTGAGGAATTGTTTTTTGACCATGAAGAAAAATCGAATTGATATAATTACTATGGGATGCTCTAAGAACCTCGTTGACAGCGAGGCTCTTATGAGACTCTTAGGAAAGAAAGGATATACTACAGTTCATGACGCGGAGAGCCCGGAGGGCGAATACGTCGTTGTGAACACTTGCGGCTTTATTGGTGATGCAAAAGAGGAGAGCATCAATGCTATCCTTGAGCTGTCGCAGATGAAGAGCGAGGGGAGGATAGGCAAACTCATCGTTATGGGATGCCTGTCAGAGCGTTACCTTGCCGAGCTTGAGTCAGAGATTCCGGAGGTGGACAAATACTATGGCAAGTTCAATTTCAAAGAGTTTGCAGCGTCACTTCCTGACATATCAACGGTGACTGCCCATACAGACACAAAGCTCACGACAACTCCCAAGCATTATGCATATATCAAGATATCAGAGGGATGCGACCGAAAATGTGCCTACTGCGCCATACCATTGATAACAGGACGACACAAGAGCCGTACCATTGAGGATATCGTAGAAGAAGTGAAGATGCTTGTCAGCTCAGGAGTGAAGGAGTTTAATGTCATAGCACAAGAGCTGACTTATTATGGCATCGACATATATGGTGAGCGCCGTATTGCGCAGCTTGTCGACGCTATTGCCAGTGTGAGGGGTGTGAAGTGGATAAGGCTGCATTATGCTTACCCAAATCATTTCCCGATGGAGCTGCTCGATGTCATGAGGAAACACAAGACTGTCTGCCGTTACATCGATATAGCTCTGCAGCATATCACGGATAATATGTTACAACTCATGCATCGAAACACGACAAGAGAGGAAACCGTTGATGTCATACAACGCATAAGGAAGGCGATACCTGGCATACACATCAGAACCACGCTTATGGTTGGATTCCCAGGCGAGACAGACGATGACTTCAATGAACTTGTCGATTTCGTGAAGTGGGCAAGGTTCGAGCGTATGGGAGCTTTCGCCTATTCAGAAGAAGAAGGCACATACAGCGCACAACACTATGAAGACAATATTCCACCAGAGGTAAAGCAGAAGAGGCTTGACAAGCTGATGAGAGTCCAGCAGAACATTTCTGCCGAGATAGAGGCGGAAAAAGTGGACTCTGTGATGCGTGTCATTATTGACAGGCGTGAGGGAGACTGGTATATTGGACGTTCTGAGTTCAGTTCTCCCGAAGTCGACCCAGAGGTGCTTATTCCCGTTGGAGGACGCAGGCTGCGCAGAGGATGTTTCTATGATGTCAGAATAACATCTTCCGAGGAGTTTGATCTATATGGAGTCGTCTTGGATTAATGTCAGGATATTGATCCTGTTCTTGTCTCATGAGATTGAGAGGTACGGCAATAGCCCTAAACAGCTAAAGGCAACTCTATCGCAAACGAAAAGGCGAGCAGTAAGGCTCAGGAACAATATAGGGCTTTTCATCACCAACTCCTACTGAGATAATCGCATGAATATTAACCCACCTTAATGAACCATCTGTCGTGAACAACAAGGAATACATAACAGCATTAGCAAAGAAGACGGGAAATAGCAAGGAACAGACACAGAAACTTGTGAATGCCGTCATTTCTGCCATGTCCGACACGTTCGATGGAGGAGACAATGTAACTATAAGCGGTTTCGGAACCTTTGAGCCGAAAAAACGACTTGAGCGTATTATTGTCAACCCATCGTCAGGACAGCGTATGCTTGTGCCACCGAAGATTGTATTGAACTTTAAGGCCTCTGCTGCAGTCAAGGATACTATACGGAAAGGAGGCCAGGAATGAGCAATATAAAAGACCTTGCGAAAATTGTAGCTGACAGATATGACATGCACCAGCAGGATGCTGAGAAGTTCATGGACGATATGTTCAGCCTCATACGCTCTGCGCTAATTAATGACGAGCAGGTGAAGATTAAGGGCCTCGGAACATTCAAGGTGCAGACGGTTAAGGAGCGCGCGAGTGTGAATGTGAATACTGGAGAGAAAGTAATGATAAACTCTCATGACAGAATATCATTCACTCCTGATGCGACGATGAGAGATTCAGTCAACAAGCCTTTCGCACATTTCGTCACAGTACCATTGAACGAAGGTGTCGTATTCGACGATATGGATGATATGTCCAAGGTGGCAGACTCAACAGAACCTAAGGGTCGTAATCTAAAATCAGATGGTTATGATATACTGGAGCATTCTGCTGAGACAACTGTAACGGCAAACACTGATACTGGGGTAAATACTGATACAGGGATAAACACCGGGCAAGAAGATATTGTGGAAACATTGTCCAGTGAGCTTCAGCCCGCTGACTCCTTGAAAAGAGCAGTACAAGAAGACATTGTGGAAACAGTGGCCACTCCTGTGGACAATGCCTCCAATGTCGCTGCACATGAGGCTGGGACTGCTATACCTAAGGCCGACCAACATGAGCGGAAGGCAGTAATGCAGATGGTGCAAGATGATGAAAACAGAGTCGATAATTCTGAGCAGGATGAGATTGGGAATGATATGCCAGAACAGTCTGCAGGGAAACTCAATGTCATGGCTATAGATACGGCCGAGGATAGTATATCTGGTGAAGAAAATAAAGAACCAACTATTGTATCTCTTTCTGAACCAGAAGAATATAATAACCAAACAGAAGAAAATACTACTGCTATGAGCGACGAGAAGAATCTCAATCCAAGTGTTGCTGAAGACAACGACCACTCATTCCTGATAAGCCTGTTGTTGGGGCTGGCTGTTTTCGTTGTGGGTGTCATTGTCGGTAGGGCAACAGCCGACATCACAATGCAGGACGTTAAGGCATATCTCGGCCTGAAACCTGAAGTGAAGGTACATGTCATATATAAGAGATTGCCTGCTCCATCACCAGAGAAGAAAGACTCTACAGCAGGTAAGAAGGATGTGCCTACCGCTGATAACAAGAAGGTAGCTCCTGCTGCCGTGGGGAAGACCGATAAGAAGACCATAAAAGTGGCAGACACAGAAAAGAAGCCGGTTGAGAAAATGGCTGCCGATAAACCTATGGTAAACGAAAACTATAACAAGGATCCACGTGTGAGAACAGGTGCATATATCATAACCGGAGTGCAGCAGACTGTGACCGCGGCAGAGGGCGAGACAGTAGCCTCCATCTCGAAGAGATATCTCGGCCCTGGCATGGAATGTTATGTTGAGGCCTTGAATGGAAAGACCATCTCTGCGGGACAGAAAGTAAAGATTCCTGCCTTGAAACTGAAGAAGAAAGTATCCCGACAATAGAAAACCTTCTTCATGAACAGAAAAATCAATTCCTAATCTTCGCACGTTTTCGTTAAGCCATAAGACCAAAGAGAGCTTGCTCACTTTGGCTTGGCGAGAAAATGTCTGAATTTATTCGAACATTATAATAGTACATGTTAAACCGTAGAGTATTACTGATATACACAGGAGGTACGATAGGTATGGGGCGAAATCCGGCAACTGGTGCGCTCGAACCATTGGATTTCAACAACCTGTTGTCCGTCCTTCCTGAATTCAAGCAGATAGAGACAGCAGTTGATGTCCATCCCTTTGCAGCCCCGATAGATTCAAGTGATGTCTCTCCAAAGGACTGGGCATCAATGGCCCGTATCATAACTGAGCATTATGATGATTATGACGGTTTCGTGATACTTCATGGGACAGACACTATGGCATACACAGCCTCAGCTCTGTCTTTCATGTTGGAGAATCTTACCAAACCAGTCATTCTGACAGGTTCACAGCTCCCTATGGGACAGTTGCGTACTGACGGAAAGGAGAATATGCTGACAAGCATAGAGCTGGCAGGCGAATATGATAGCGAGGGGCATCCGCTTGTGCCAGAGGTCTCTATTTACTTCAACGGACACCTGCTGCGAGGTAATAGGGCCACAAAATGCTCTGCTGACGAATTCTTCGCGTTCACTACTTACAATTATCCTCATCTTTGTGACGCAGGCGTCGATTTCGTATTCCATGACCATCATATCCTGCGTCCTGACTATTCAAAGCCAATGATCCCTCATTATGCCATGAACAGCAATGTCATGGTATTCTCTCTATTCCCCGGTATTCAGGAGAGCATGGTGCGCCATATAATGTCATATAAAGGACTTAGAGGCATTGTCATGCGGACATTCGGAAGTGGAAACGCACCACAACGCCCTTGGCTCCTAAAGCTGCTAAAGGAGGCTACAGAGAGAGGAATCGTTATTGTAAACGTAAGCCAGTGTGAGACGGGATTCGTCGAGATGGCAAGATATGATACTGGATATTTCCTGCAGAAAGCCGGTGTCATCTCTGGAAATGACAGCACTGTTGAGGCTGCTGTGACAAAACTGATGCATCTGCTTGCAATGTATCAGGATGTCAATATCATCAGAATGTTGATGACACATAGCCTTGCCGGAGAAATAACTTTGCCTTCAGAAAAACTGACATCAGGAGAATAATGCAAGAATTGTTAATTCTTCGTGGCTTTATTTCTATGTATGAAAGTTTTTTGGTACTTTTGCATTAGATACATATAAACCTTAAATAGCAACATTATGAAAAAATTCAATGACGAGGACTTCCTCCTCGAGAATGAGACCGCTCGTGATCTCTACCACAACCATGCGGCAAAAATGCCTATCATCGACTATCATTGTCACCTCATACCACAGATGGTAGCAGAGAATAAGAAATTCGACTCTATAGCTCAGATATGGCTCATGGGCGACCACTACAAGTGGCGTGCTATGCGCTCAAATGGTATTGACGAGCGTTTCTGCACAGGTAAAGATACGACAGACTGGGAGAAATTCGAGAAATGGGCTGAGACAGTGCCATACACTTTCCGTAACCCTCTCTACCACTGGACACACCTCGAGCTGAAAACAGCATTCGGAATCAACGAGCTGCTTAATCCCGAGACAGCAAGAGCTATCTACGACAAATGCAACGACATGATAAAGAACGAGGACCGTTTCTGTCCACGTGGCATGATGGAGCATTATAACGTAGAGGTCGTATGCACAACAGACGATCCTGCCGATTCGCTTGAGTGGCACAAAATAGTAAAGGACGATCCTACTGCAAAGACACGTATGTTGCCTACATGGCGTCCTGATGCCGGCATGAATATCGATGCCGCAACGTGGGCTGAGTACATAAAGAAACTCTCTGCCGTGGCTGAGATGCCTATCACCAACTTTGCAGAGCTCACCGC
Source organism: Hoylesella loescheii (assembly GCA_021531755.1). Classification (GTDB taxonomy): domain Bacteria; phylum Bacteroidota; class Bacteroidia; order Bacteroidales; family Bacteroidaceae; genus Prevotella. The sequence goes on along the minus strand of JADYUK010000013.1, from coordinate 8,191 downwards.
AGCGCTCCAGAAGCGTCACGATTTCTTCGAGACAATGGGATGTAAGCTTTCTGACCATGGAATTGAGGAATTCTATGACGAGCCTTACACAGAAGCTGAGATTGATGCCATTATGAAGAAAGCCCTTAGTGGAGAGGCTGTCACAAAAGAAGAGGAGCGTAAATACAAGCATGCTTATATGTATGAGCAGGGCAAGATGGACTATGCTTCTGGATGGACACAGCAGTATCACTATGGTGCAATCCGCAACAATAACTCTAAGATGTTTGCACAGCTTGGTCCAGACACAGGCTTTGACTCTATCGGCGAGTTTACAACAGCTAAGGCCATGTCTCACTTCCTCGACGAGCTGAATACAAATGGCACACTCGCAAAGACTATTCTCTACAACCTTAACCCATGTGCAAATGAGGTTATAGCGACAATGCTCGGAAACTTCCAGGATGGCTCAGTGGCAGGAAAGATACAGTTCGGCTCAGGATGGTGGTTCCTCGACCAGAAAGACGGCATGGAGAAACAGATGAACGCTCTCTCTGTGCTCGGACTTCTCTCACGCTTCGTAGGTATGCTTACAGATTCACGCTCTTTCCTCTCTTACCCACGTCATGAGTATTTCCGTCGCACTCTGTGTAATCTCGTCGGTAAAGATATCGAGAACGGACTCATACCTTTCGAGGGTTATGAGAAGCAGCGAGTCTATCAGATGATAGAGGATATCTGCTATAATAATGCAAAGAAATACTTCAATTTCTAAAAATGCTGAAGTATCGCATGAAGTTGGTATGAAAAAAATACCAAAGCCCATACTCTGAATGCACAATAAAAGCCGGAATCCCAAGTGTCGTATATCACGCATGGTTATGGAATTCCGGCTTTTATTTGTATGATATGTACAACGAATCGAGTTTCGTGCTATGTATATCTACACAATCTCCTCACAATCCCATGTGACATGATTTGTAGGCGGATGAATGGGGTAGAGTAGGGTAGATGAATGATAGAATCTGATTAGAGGATAATAGAACATGAAAATAATCATGAGATGCAGCCCATACATCTTTACCAATATCAATATGGCAAATGTGGTATGAAGTATACATGAATCACATGGTATAATCTTCATGGGATATATTGAGTTGAAGTTATAACATTCTGACAAACAATATAATAGAAAGAGATGCATAATGAAGAGATGAATCTTGCATGGCAATTCCTTGAGGGAACCCAGATATCTGTGTTCTTGACCGGGAAAGCAGGTACAGGAAAGACCACGTTTCTCCGCAAACTGCGAGAGCTGTCGCCAAAACGTATGGTCATTCTTGCACCCACTGGCGTTGCTGCTATCAATGCCTGTGGGCAAACAATTCACTCTTTCTTCCAGTTACCCTTTACGCCCTTTATCCCTGGATTACGCAACGAGAAAAAACAGAGATTCTTCCGCATGAGTAAGGAGAAGAAAGATCTCATTCGTTCTCTTGACCTTCTTGTAATTGACGAGATATCTATGGTGCGCTCTGACCTTCTCGATGCTATTGACGATACTCTCAGGCGATATCGTAATCCACATAAACCCTTTGGTGGAATACAGCTCCTCCTAATAGGCGACCTTCAGCAGCTGCCTCCTGTCGTCAAGGATAATGAGTGGACAATAATGTCCCAGTATTATGATACGCCCTACTTCTTCAGCTCTATAGCGTTGAAGCAACTCGAATATGTTACCATAGAGCTAAGCCATATATATCGTCAGCAGGACAGCAAGTTCATAAACATTCTTGCAGCAATACGCGAGAACCGTGTGTCGCGCGAAATCCTTGATGAGCTGAATAAACGTTGCGTAACAGAGAAAACAGACTTTGACGATAACGAGTGGATCAGACTCACAACACATAATGCCACAGCAAATTCATACAACGAGCTTAGACTTGCCATGCTTGATGAGGTGCCGTTCACTCATAAGGCAAAAATCTCCGGAACATTCCCAGAATATTCATATCCTACAGACTTGTCGCTCACGCTGAAAGTCGGAGCACAGGTGATGTTTGTAAGGAACGACACTTCAACGGATAAGCGCTACTATAATGGGCGCATTGGACGTGTCGTGAGTATCTCAAATAATGTCATAACTGTCAGGTGTAATAAAGAAACAGGGGAAGGAACAGACACTATCGTAGTCAAACCTGAGCAATGGGAAAATATAAAGTTCTCTGTTGACGAGACGACAAAGGAAATTACTGAGGAAGTCGAAGGCACATTCACACAATACCCCCTGCGTCTCGCGTGGGCCATCACTGTACATAAGTCTCAGGGGCTGACATTCAGCCATGCCGTCCTTGATATTAATAAGTCATTCGCGCCGGGACAGGCGTATGTCGCTCTCTCAAGATGCCGTACATTAGAGGGCCTGATACTCTCTTCGCCTATCACAGAGAGGACGGTCATTACAGACTTTGATGTCATCCATTTCATGGAACGAGCAACAGCAGATATGGAGACGCATAAACAGTCATTGCCTCTCTTGAGATATCAATTCTTCTATTCTCTGCTTTCTGAGCAGTTCTCTTTCTCCACAATAGCAAATGACTATGATCACCTTATGAGAGTGGCATACGAGACGTTCATCAATACCCAACAGGCGTATATCGAGATGTTGAGGGCTAACCGCCAGCAGTTACAGGCGGAAGTGCAAGATGTAGCTAATAGGTTCAGGTTACAGTATGACACTCTTATCAGTCAGGCAGGAAAGGACTTTGCTAGCGACGAGAGACTCAGGCTGAGGACAATCTCTGCGGCTCAATATTTCACCGGAAAGCTGAGAAGCATTGTCAAGCAAGTCGTGAATGTATCTGAGGTCGTCTCCGTAACAATCAATAACAAAGCGACAAGAAAGAAAATGAAGAATGCTGTCGATAACCTGAAACTATCATACAGTATTAAGATGGCAACTCTCAAGACGACTTCTCATGAAGGGTTCTCTGTCAAGCAATATCTTAAGAGCAAGGCACAGGCCTCTATAACTGACAGCTCGCGACAGGCCTCTCTGTCAAGAGTAAGGAAAAACAAGTAATCTTAGTATATCATATGGTTAACAATTCAACAATATGTGCTATGGCTAATGCCCCTGGAGGAGCAATAGCCATAATAAGGGTGTCTGGCCCGATGGCAATAGAATGTGTCAGCAGAATATTTGTCGGAAAGAGAAAAGACAGCAATCTTACCCTTGCTGCGGGATATACTGTCCATTATGGTACGATTGTTGCCAAGCGAGATGATACAGGCGAGAACAAGCTGCATGTCATCGATGATGTCCTCGTCACAATCTTCAGGGCGCCACATTCATACACTGGCGAAGACGGTGTCGAGATATCATGTCATGGCTCATCGTATGTGATCCAGAAGATATTATCACTGCTCATCTCGGAGGGATGTTCCATGGCCGAGCCTGGCGAATATACTAAACGCGCATTCCTGAACGGTAAACTCGACCTCACACAGGCAGAGGCTGTCGCTGACCTCATAGCTTCGCAGACAGAGTCGCAACATCTGATAGCCATGAGACAGATGCGCGGGAGCGTCTCCGGCAGACTGGGAGAACTAAGAGACAAGCTCCTTGAGATGACATCCTTGCTCGAGCTCGAATTGGACTTCTCTGAGGAAGATGTTGAGTTCGCTGACAGACAAAAGCTGGCTGCCCTGACCAAGGATATTAAGGAAGAGATAGCCCGGCTCGCAACCTCTTTCGACGATGGGAATGCCATCAAGAACGGAGTGCCAGTGGCAATAATAGGCCCTCCTAATGTGGGGAAGTCGACTTTGCTGAATGCCCTACTCGGCGAGGATAAGGCCATTGTCTCAGATATCCAAGGCACAACGCGCGATGTAATCGAGGACACAGTGACCATCGGAGGTGTCCTGTTCCGCTTTCTGGACACTGCGGGAATTCGTCACACAGATGATACGATTGAGCGGCTCGGCATAGAGAGATCTCTAAAGGCTGCCTCGTCTGCAAGCATTATCATATCTGTCAACGAGCCCGGAATACCATTTGCTGATATCGTGATACGGCCGGGGCAGCACATCATCCATGTGACCAATAAGACAAGAGATTTCCAAGCTATAAACGGAACAGGTTTGGAATGGCTGCGCGAGCGCCTGGCAGATCACGCGCCACGCACAGACTCGTCAGCAGTCCTCATAACCAATATGCGTCATAAGCAGGCTCTTGAATACGCATTGTCTGACATTACCAAGGCTGAGAATGCTCTGGCATGCTCCCTCACCGGCGATCTCGTGTCAGAGGATTTGCGCCAATGTCTATACCATCTCTCGTCTATTCTCGGTGGCCCCATCACTCCCGATGATATTCTCCAAAATATCTTTTCTCATTTCTGCATCGGTAAGTGATGGATGTTTTGCCGGAAGAGGTTCTTGACCTGCGTAAGTCTGCGGAACATGTAGTCAATTTTACAGGAAAAGATGATAGTGTCACTACCTCCCGTCTCGTCAGCAAAGATGCAGAAGCTCGACAGAGAAAAGACAGTCATCAACCTGTATGTTGCAGGTCATCCCATTGATGAAGTATGGAGAGCCAGCGGTTTCAGAAGCCGAAGCTCTGTGTTCCGCATACTTAACAAGCATGGCATCAAGTTGAACCGTGGCAATCATTCTGGGCCAATCAAGAGAAAGGAATCAAAAATGGAAGATATTAGAAAGGTTTTCACGATTCAATGGGTTGGACCATTTGAGTCTTTTGCATCTTTGTACAAGTATTTGAATGACCCAAACACTTGTGATTGTCATTTGTTCAGTTTCTATTACTGTTCGGGCAGCAAAAAGGGTAAAGGGTATCCAATAAACAAAGATGACTATAGGTATTTTGGCCTCCATCGCTCAGAAACTCCAATACATATGAGAGTGGCTCCTTGGCATGAACATTTGAGAAATTTTCGAGAACCATTTTCTTTATGGATAGGTTGCTTTAGCGATTCTATTCAACAGACTCCAGAGAACATTGAGGATGTTGAAACTGTTTTCATTTCGACATATAAAGATGTCCTAACAGAGAATACACAAAAGAAAAAGGCAACCCCTAAAGAAAGCATCTGTATCATAAACCTTTGGTATAGGTCTAATGAGCAAAGATGGTTGAATAAGAAACGAGACATCAAGGTCTTCGATGATGTTCTTGTTTATGAGGCAGAAAGCATGACCTATTCCAAAGGTAATTTGTCAATAGTTTAAATGATGGAAACATTCAAAGACGTTATATCAGGCGACCAACTTGTCTTGGTCGATTTCTTCGCCGCATGGTGCCAGCCATGCAAGATGATGCACCCCATCTTAGAACAGGTGAAGGAAGTGCTGGGTGACAGAATCCGCATCATCAAGGTGGATGTGGACAAGTATGGAGTGACAGCAAACCGGTATGGCATACAGTCTGTGCCCACACTCATGCTGTTCAGGCACGGCGAAGTGCTGTGGAGAACGAGCGGAGTAATGCAGAAATCAGAGTTATTGGCAACGATTGACCCATTTTTAGGATAAATGTCATTATGGAACAAGAGATAACATTACGCGATGTGGCCAACTATCTGGACAATGTCGGCATCCAGTTCTTGGCGACAATAGGGTTGGACGGCAAGCCGAAGGTTCGTCCGATGCAGTATATGGTGTTGGAGGATGAGAAGCTGTGGTTCTGCACCAATTCTAAGAAGGAGGTCTATGCAGAACTGCAAGCCAATCCCTGTATTGAACTTTGCGGCTGCAAACTGGAAAAGAACGAGATGCAGACTCCTTGGATCCGTTTCTCGGCTGAGGTTATGTTTGAGGAAAGGCAGGACATTAGGGATGCCATCATAGAAAAGAGTGCCATCGTGAATGCGCTATACAAGAACATGCGAGACAACCCCATCTTCAAGGTTTTCTATCTGAAAAACATCGACGGGTGGATTACCAACCTCGGCCATGTTAAGGGGCTGGAGAATAGAGATGAGTTTGCAAAACCCATACATTTTAAGTTTTAGGCATAATGAAATAATCATCATGCAGATTGCTTTGGTGGTTTATCTGCGAACAAATAACGTATGGACATGAATAAAAGAGAATACGCACAAGTTAATAAAAATTGGCTTACTAACAAATCACAGGAGGAGGGAGTGAAACCGCTCCCCAAGGGTATTTATTATAAGGTAATGGCAGAGGGCAAGGCTGACGAAAAGCATCCTACGCCTCGAAGCATAGTCACTGCCCATTACACAGGTCGTACCATCGACGGCAAACAGTTTGACAGCAGCCGTGGCGGTGCTCCATTGGCAATCCGTCTGTGTGACCTCATTGAAGGTTGGATCATTGCCATGCAGCAAATGTGTGTGGGCGATAAATGGGAGGTCTATATCCCTGCCGAAATGGGTTATGGCAAGTTCTCACAGCCTGGCATCCCCGGAGGTTCTACACTTATCTTTGAGATTGAGCTTCTTGGCATTGCGTAAGTAAAGGAAACAGCATATAAACATGATGTGAATAAAGCCAAATGTATAAGATAGAAGAAAAATGTACCCCAACAAGGGTTGATGAGCATAAGCGATTGAAACTGTTCTCGGCGTTTCAGATGATGCACGACTGCGATGATCTCTGGATAGATTCTGAGCCATACGCTAAAGAGGTCTTTGAGAATGAGCATCGTGCTCAGCTGTTAGCTGCACGTCAGGTTGACATCATACGAGTGCCGGAACTCCGCGAGAAGCTGACAATATCAACAAGTATCTATGAGTGCAAGCCACTATTCGGATTCCGTAATGACATCATCCGTGATGAACAAGGTGAACCATGTTACGTGAGCTACAGCATGGGAGCATTCATAGACTTACAGACAGCAAAGCTGAGTCCTCTGCCGCAAGAGATGATAGACTCGTTGACCATGGACGAGAAGTTCCCGATGGAATACTGTGACCGTCGTGTACGTCTGCCAAAAGTTGAGCCAACAGTATGTGCTCCTGTCGTGGTCACACGTGATGACATTGATTACAATCACCACATGAACAACTGTTGCTACATCCGTATTGCTCAGGAACTTATCCCTTCTGACTTCATTATCAAACGAGTCAGAGTAGAATATAAAGTGGCAGCATGTCAGAGCGAAGAACTCACTCCCCTTGTTTATGTGGATGATAACAAATATTACATCGAACTGAAATGTGAGCGCGGAACATGTGCCGTAATTGCTTTTGAATAGATATGACAGTACAAGAATATAGAGATTACATAGCAGCAGGGAACCCTGTCGAGAACGGTAGCGAACCACACCTCTTCATGCACCAGATGGCACAAGAGGCTATTCGCATTACCATGGAGATAAATAATAAGTACCACACGCCAGAGGAGCTTAGAAAGCTGTTCTCCGACCTTTGGGACATTGACGTACCAGAGACATTCGGCATGTTTCCTCCTTTCAATACCGATTGTGGAAAGAATACCCATATCGGTGAGCGGGTATTCATCAATAGCGGTTGTAAGTTCCAGGATCAAGGAGGCATCTTCATTGGCAATGATTGTCTTATAGGACACAATGCAACACTCTGTACTATCAATCACAATCCAGATCCTGAACATCGTGGCGACATGACATTCAAGCCTATTCGTATAGAAGACAAGGTTTGGATTGGAGCAAATGTTACAATCCTGCAAGGAGTGACAATAAGCGAAGGTGCCATTGTTGCAGCTGGAGCTGTAGTAACAAAAGATGTAGAACCAAGAACTGTTGTTGGTGGTATACCGGCCATGTTCATAAAGAAGATTTAGAAAAATGAAAGACAAGATAAATTCATTCATCTGGCAACACTTTATGTTTCTCACCTTTTTCTTAGCTTACATCCAGACTACAGGGGCGAAAGGTCAATCCCCTTGTTTTTCATATGGGGCAAGCATTATGAATGGGGATTTATATTGCTGTCATCAGGAGGATAGTGCTTTTGCCATGCATAGCGTCATGAAATTTCCACAGGCTTTATACGTAGCAGAATACTTGCACAAGAAAGGACTGACACTGAGCGACTCTGTTCTTGTACACAAGGATAGTCTGGACGCTGAGACATGGTCGCCTATGCTTTCAATAGTTGAAGATATGCGTTATTTCACATTTGCAGAGTTAATAGAATGGTCATTGAAACAGAGCGACAATAATGCGTGCGACCTTTTG
>JADYUK010000012.1 GCA_021531755.1 Hoylesella loescheii | reverse complement strand
TGTCTTCTAACAATATATTGGCTGTCCGGTAAAAGAATCGCAACTTATCATAAAGTTTTACCGGACAGTAAAATAAATCATGGTAAATCTGTTTCGACCTGTACGTTTGAAATCGGCAAGTAACCATTGGCTAAGCCTGATTTCAACCGTACAGGTCGAACTGTTTTATTGGCACAACCGACAAGCCCTGTGGAGAGCGGTGACCTAACCGTGTGAGCTGCGACGCCCTGGAAGGGCAACCTGCACAGGGTTTGTCGGTTGCGCCGATGTTCTTTTTCATTTGCGTGTTCTCTTTATATAAAATTAGGGTTCATCACTCGAGATGTCGGATGAACCAACTTTTTTTTGTAACAGGCTCATTTTTGTTTAGAACGGATGTTCTTAATTGTCCAAACTATAACAATGCTGTCAATAAGCGATAATACGATAGATATCAATATTAGATCGTTTAAGACAAACAATTGAAACGCATGTATGTATAATGCAAGAATCCCAATAACGAGAAAGAATACATTTATAATTCTATTCCTGAGGAATTTATAGTTGAAGTTATACAATAGCAGGAAAATTACCACTATTATGTCTGAACACGGTAAAGCCACAATTAGGAGATCATTATACAATATCTCATTTAGCGTAACCGGACTATTCAGGCTCAATATATTCAATGCAGAATATGCGAACTGTACAATTAGCGATACAACTGCGATCGGATTTGTTATTATTCTCATTCTGAAAAAAAGACGTTGATTTGTTGGGTTACCAGCAAAACGCTGTGCCAGTTACGAATCACAAAAACCAAGATAAACCCCTTGAAGAGTATGCGGGGGGGCAGAGCCCCTGTTGTCAGGCTTCCGCTTGGGTCTTATAAGAGGCAAGCTCTTAACGCTCCAATCTGAATCCTTGTTTGTTGATTCATATCTATCCCTTTTAATTCACCACTTCCAATCCGTTCCAGGCTTTGCCATTTTTGAACACATAGAAATTCCAAGAGTCAATGTCTCCACATATCGTTATGTCATCGTGTTTAACCAGTGTAGGTACCCGAAATCCTCTCACCCGATTATCATCGACGATTATAACTTTATATTTATGAGCTTTAATTTTTGAAATTGTAAGATGACTATTTGGAATATACACAGTATCATTATGTTCTTTAAAATGCAATTCCACACCACCTAATGATGCGCCTAAATTGTCTGAGGTAAAAATGGTATCTGTATTATTTAAGACAATCATATCGTCACCAGAATGTTTGTGCACTATAGTGACATACATGTTAATGTCTTTGCAAAACCATGTCTTACTGCTCTCTGAGAATGAGATATTTGAGAAAATACAGATACATACAAATAGAACAGCAGGGCCTAAAAGTAGTACCAAAAGGCAACCATAAATCTTTCTCATAACTAAAAAAACTTGTTAATGAAGTTAACCAATGAAATCCGTAAATTCTTTATTTCAGAATAAGTGCTACTATGGCTGTGCATCATGCTTCATCCATAGTATTGCGCATTTCTCGTAGACATTCCCTCTTTTTCAATGTGACCAACGGATTTCGATTGATATGCATCGAATGCACATCTGGCAGCTATCCATGATATGCCATGCTTGGCGGCCACTATACCAGCAGCCATATTGCCAATATCACGGGCAGAAGATATTAGAGCCTGTCCATTCGTGCTTTTCCCAATAGGCATTCCACGGTAAAAATCAATATTATCGATAATATTGTTAGTGCCATTAGTGATTTTGAAATCATACGGTTTTCCATTTCTGGCATTAGGAATATAATCAAATAGAGTAACCTCAGGTGATAATATTTTCCTTAAAAATATCTTTCCACTCACATCTTTCATATCAATGATACTTCCTCTCTGCCAACGTTTGCCTTCATCTTCTTTATCGCTATTATAGAATGAGGTCATTGATGTGGTTTGACCAATTGAGCGTCCTCGTATAGAATAATTCCCATCCTTATCAAGGGAATAAACATATATGTTTCAATCATTATCATATAAATTGCCGCCGATTATTTCATATTTTCCATTTCCAATATTTTTCACCCATGTACTTTTTCCATCCGGGTCCACGAACCTCACGGGGTTTCCCACGCAATACGCATAGGGGCTGAAGGGGTAGTAGCTCTCGCAGAGCTGATCCATTGAGGTGAAGCGGCCTAAGAGCGGGGCGGACTGCCTTGCGCCATAGTCATACCACATCATGTATGAATGCTGGTTAAGCTCCTTTCCGTTGTACTTGAACCGCTGTGTGCTGGCGGTGCTCATGCTCATCATCCCTCCATATGGGTAGTAGCTGTTGACCTCCTCGACGCCACCGCTGGCTGACAGCACAAGGCGGTTGTTGCCCTGATGGTCCTGCACATAGAAGTGGTAGCTGGGGTTGCCGCTGCTGTCGAGCGTGATGTAGCCGCCATCTATCAATATCTGGGAGAGTGCCGAGCCGCTGTATATGAGATTGCCGCAGTATCTGCGCTCAATGTGAGGCGCTGATTGGGGAGTCCTGGCCTGCGGACTCGTTTGTCCCATAAGCACGAGAGGGTATGTCATTTATGCTTCTATTTTTATTATTGTAAAAGTAGTTCCTCCAAATAAGACATCAAAGCCTTTGCTCATTGAAGTGTACTTCCTGCCATTAGTTTCCGATGTCAGACCTTGTAAAGGTTTCTCCATCTTGGTAGGTGTACTGTACAAGTCCATATTTTTTACTCCATGCATAACTTTTTATTGGGCGATCTGGACGATAGCAATCCTCTTCATAGTCAATCTGTTTCGTAAATTTCTCATCAAAGAATAGTACGTCATCAAGCACAGTATTGCGAATCTTTAGTTCTATGGGATATAGTGGAATGAAGCTTGATGTCCTATCAAGAAGGTCGCAGAAAAAATAGAGACTTTCATCATTGAATAATTTGACCACGCCAAAACTACCTTCACATGCAGTAGTTCTCATAAAGCGAAAATCTATACCTCCTCCCGCTATATGCGTCATCGCACCTGTATTGAAGTACGAGAAGTAGAACGGGTTCAAAGAATTGTCGACACGTATGTTGCATATCTCAATCGTGTCCTTTATCCCTTCTTCAGATTCGAAATACATCATTTCACCTTCATGCCTGTTCGTTACCCATTCCAGCTCTTCTTTGTTTATGTATGTCATGCGACGATAAACACAGCAATGAACAAATATAAACGTAATCAATATGTAAAGCAAAACTTTTGTCACTTTTTTTATTATTCTTTTCATGGTTCTGGAAGTTTGCGTTTTAAGAAATCATCTATTGTATGTGTCGGTTTTCTCCCTGTCGGTATTCCTATTGTTTTGCCAGGTAAAGAAAGACCCACTTTATCTTGAAAGTTATTCAACATGTCTCCTCCTATCCTTATATTATCAATTCCAATTCTTGTTCCTGTAGCACGATAGTTCACAACATCTGGAGTTTGATTTAGCCCTTCGATTATTTTCGTCAACCAGTTTGAATGGTCAATCATAAAGAATACGATGAACCATTGAATCCATGTATTGAATCGTTCTTGATAAGCAATACCTTTTTCTTGTCGTTGTAAGAGCTTGTATGAGAAATATTCAATTGGTATTCGTTTTCACATAAATGTATATATGTCCCAAAGACAACCCCTTCACTCCCGCCGTTAATTGTTCTATCAATAGCAAAAGTGTCAGAGTCTTTGTGTAAATATATTTACCTGCTGGCATTGACTGTACATATAGTGGAGTTCGTTATTGACTCATTTCAGAAATTGAAAATATGAATTGTCCATGGGATAGAACCATCAGTATGCTCCATTCTCTTTTCTTGGACTCCCAATGAATCTAATGCAACCTGATAGTCGCACTCACGCATAAAGTGCAGGATTTCAAAATCATGATAGTTATAATCTTTGATATTCCTTATAACGTACCAGTGTTCTTGGCTTGATTGGCTGCATTTAACAATCACTACATGTCGATTCCAGTACACATCATGAACTATTCCTTCATGAGAGATTGGGATAAATACATTCCCACCACCTCCATTATGATACAGGAAAGATTCCTGCCCCTGTTCATTAGGGAGCAGATAAAATGATGTATCACCTATTTGTTTGTATTGTGTATTGTCACTAAAAAGACAAATTGATAGAGCTGCTAAAACAACTACTGATAATACGATTATTATTTTTTTGACTTCCATATGTAGAACTGGTATGTAGTGGAAAATGGCTTAAAGCTATTTCTTGAATTAAAAAATAGCACCTGGGATATGAAAAAGAGATCTAATGTTGTTTTATGTGTACAGGTATGATGGTATGGACATATTATGTCTCATCCTTAGAATCATCTTTCTCTGCTGCAAAAATATAAAATGATAAAGAAACAAACAAACTTTTCTGTGGAAAAGTGAAGAAAAAGATAGAATGTGTATCTGGACGTACGCTATCCTGTCGTCGCATGGACTTATAAGACAGTGAGGCCTGGGTGTTTGCCCCCTTGGGGAGAATGCCCATGGCGGGTGTATCGACACAAAAGGCACTGGATGATGGTCCCATCCAGTGCCTCTTAGCGTGTCATTCAGTGCCTCTTGGCGTGTCATATGATACCCATTGGATATTTGACGAATAAGCATAAAATCTGTAACCCGTGTGGGCTGTCAGCTTACAGACTGTAAGCAGGGGGTGACAGTGCCCCCTTGCGGCATGGCCGCGTCCCGCAGGCGGGTGGCTCATATGTATGGCGTATGGCCGGCAGCACTGTTACCAGCTGCCACCTCCGCCACCGCCACCTCCTCCGCCAGAGAAACCGCCGGAGGATGATGTTGAAGCTGAGGCTGACATCGTGGCCGACGATACGGCCTGTGAGGATGCCTGGCAGACGTTGTGGGTGATGCTCCCGAGATAGGCTGCGGTGAAGAGCGAGTGGCTGTCAGAGCGGAACCACTCGGGCTGGGCGACAGTGAGCGTGCGGAAATGCTCTGTCCACTTGTCGGTGAGGCCGAAGACAAGGGCGTAGGGCATGATGCGGTAGAAATACTGCGGGTCGCTCTCAAGGAGAGTCTCCAGGCGCCCCTTCTCGGCTGTCTCGATAAACTCCTTCAGGCCGAGCAGCTTGCCCATGAGCCCGGCACGGTATGGGGTGTCTGTTATGAAACGCCCGACGAGAATCACCGTGGCATAGCCGAGGGCGTAGATGACGGGTATTGCGGCCGGCGGGAGGAGGAGGTCGGCATCGCGGAATATCAGGCTGAGCAGCGCGCCGAGGACGAAGAGCCCTATCACGACGATGTGCATGATGACGCGTGTGCGGGCTTTCGAGACATAGCGGGCGCCATGCCTGACAAGCATGATGACAAACGATATGAAATACGGGAACAACCACAGGGCGATGCTCTTGCCCATTGTCTCAGGCTCGAAATATTCTACTGGCGACGATAGCGACAGGAACAGAGTGGCGACAATGGCAAGGAGAGGGTAGAGGAGAATCCAGAGTGAGGTGCGCTCGAGCTTCCTCTTGCCTGAGAAATGCTTGCCGAGGAGCATCTGCGCCTTCATCATTCCCTCGCCGGCATCCGTGAGGTCGTCGAGGCATACGCTGTCTTTCTTCGCGAAGATGGAGTCGACAAACTTCTTCATGTAAGCCGGAGCCTTTGACGGCAGCTTCTTCACGAGCTGCACATAGAGCTTCTTCTTCCCCTTGTCATTGTCCTCCGCGCCGCGCTCGGTTATGACGATATGCCCCTGGCTCGCTAACCATGGTATGAGCGAGGCGAGGTCCTTTGTGTCGGCTGTGCTGTCAATGATGGTTCCTACCTCGGCGCTGCTGATTCCCTCTGGCGGGTAGAACTCTATCTGGCGTGTGACAGAGGGGCTGCGGCGGGTGATGGCTATGACAATGATGAGGATGACGAGGATGAGGCTGGCTATGCCTGCCACAGCCATGGGTAATGACGATATCGTCGGCGCACCCTCATAATAGCCCTCGGGGAGAGGGACATAGAGCGTCACACCGCTGTTAGGCTCAAGGCCTGAGGCCATGCCGCTGATGCTCTCGGGCGTTACGGCGGCTGTCACGCCATAGGCATTCTCTGCCGACGAGAATGATCCGCTGAAGACCTGCAGGCTGTCGGCCGAGGCCGACGGGAGGGGCTTCTCGAAGCGCACATAATACTTGAACGTGTCGACAGGGGCGGGATAGCCGGTGCCGAGGATGCTATGGAAGATGCAGTCGCGCAGCGGAGTGCGGTCGGCCGGGTAACGGTATCGGTAGCGTATGACATAGGTGTGCAGGCCCGTCAGCTCCGTGTCCTCATCACCTATTTTTATTATGTGGCAGTCGTCACGGTCGTCCTCGGTATACTTATATCCGTTGACAGCGACATCGTCAATATGTGCGCGGTAGGTCAGCGGGCGCATCTCGCGGCGTGTGCTGTCTGCCGACAGTACAGGCTGTGTTATCCTGAAGCGGTAGGGTATGTAGACATATATGCCATGGCGTGGCTCAAGGAAATCGACTGTCTGGGTCATGGTGATGTCCCATGTGTTGTCCTTGTGGACGAAAGCCTCTACGGTGATGTCCTTGTAGCGGTAGCCCCCTTCGTCGGCAAGCATGATGGCCGATGGCGATAGAAGGATGAGGAGGAGAACGATGATACGGCGCATAGTCTCTGTTAGGGTTTAGGTTCATGATATTATCTGTGGCCTCCGGCAGCCCGCGATGGTCCCTGTGGCGTGCCCGTCAGTGATGAGCCAGCTTGTGTGCCCATGCCCATGATATGTTGTGGTGGTCCCTGTGGCGTGCCCGTCTGTGATGAGCCAGCTTGTGTGCCCATGCCCATGATATGTTGCGGTGGTCCCTGTGGCGTGCCCGTCAGCTGATGCCTGCTGCGGCCAGGGCAGGGTGGGGTGGGGAGGACAGTCATATGCAATGCAAAGATAATCATTATTTTGTAGACGACAACATTATGAGTGGATTTTTTTATTCGTATCCGCTAAACGCCCATAGAGTCCTGGTGGGATTCTGTCAGGATGCATATGGCCCCGTGTCTGTTTGCCTGGCAGCAATAAGAAAATATCTTCTGCCCAGAGAGAAGGCAGAGTGAAGCGCCGCAGGGCGTAATGTCCATAACGACAGCTTGTTACCGACACAACAGCAGGCAAGTTAAGGATGGAGACACATCGGCAGGAAAATAAAATTCAAAAAAAATCGGGCTGGGCTGTAACTTTCTGCCCCTCCCACTTGTCTACAATATAAACAGACGAAAGAAACAGATGATGGACTACAGATACATAGAACAACTCCTTGAGCGCTACTGGCAGTGCCAGACGACTCTTGAGGAAGAGACGATACTCCGCGCCTTCTTCGCGCAGGAGGATGTCCCTATGCATCTGCTCCGCTACCGGCAGCTCTTCCTCGCCGAGCACGAGGAGCGTCAGCGTGTCACACTGGGTGATGATTTCGACCGCCGCATGCTTGCCATCATCAACGACGAGGAGCCTGTCAAGGCACGGCAGATAACCCTCTCGCAGCGTTTCCGCCCCTTCTTCAGGGCAGCGGCCGTCATAGCCATCATGATAACCCTCGGCACAGCGGCACAGAAAGCTCTCGAGCCCTCCGATGCGCCATACCCCAGCGAGACTGTCGTGAGGCTGAAGACAGAGCAGGGGCCATCGGTGGCCGTCAACGACAGCGTGAGGAAAGACACAGTCTCTGCAAAGCAGAAGGATATCCTGGTAGGTATAAAATGATACCGGCCGTCATCAGGCAGGCTGTGACAAGGAAAGATATTTTCTAAGCCTTTAATATATCGATTAAAAAACAATCTATTTCCACACACCCCCTATACCCCCTTGGCCATGCTGTGAAGCACTGCCGTATTTCCAAAAATTCATCCATAACATCTACATGAACGATTACGGGCTGGCACTCTCCGCCATATCAGGAGAAGCGCCAGTCCGTCTTCTATCCCCCGTCAGCAGCCACCTCTCCACCACCGTGACACACATAACGGCCCGGGACATGGTATAATGGGGCAGCAGGCACTATCGGCACCGGCCGGCAGACACAGCGAATGCCCCACAAGCAGGATTAGGGCTCTCACCCTCTCCCTGCCTGTGGGGCATCCGCTATTGTGTCTCCCGCCGGCGTCATGGCACAGCCTCTCAGGCTCTCATCCCGGCGAGCATCGCCAGCGCCTTGTCCTCAGCCGCCTCCATTATCTCACGCTCTCCGGGGCCCTTGTCGTTGATGCCGCAGAGATGGAGTATGCCGTGGACGATGACACGGTACAGCTCCTCTTCGTATCGCTTGCCGAAGAGCTCGGCGTTTGAGCGCACAGTGTCGAGCGATATTACTATGTCGCCGTTCACGGTGTCGCCCTCGTCATAGTCGAATGTTATGATATCCGTGTAGTAGTCATGGCTCAGGAACTCACGGTTGACCTCAAGAATCTTCTCGTCGTCACAGAAGAGGTATCCCACCTCTCCTATCTTCCTGCCGTATGTGGCGGCTACAGCCCTCAGCCATCGTGTCACCTCGCGCTTCCTTATGGCGGGCATCTTTATGTTCTCAGCGTTGTATGTTATCATGTTCTTCCTGTTTTTCTTGTCAAATTGTCTGTCGGTGTCCATCCGGCGAGTATGCAGAGCTGGTGTCTCCGTCACCCGATGGTCAGCGGCTCATCTCGTATCTCGGCAGTCTCTTGAGCAATGTTCCGGCCTCATATCCCTCAGGCAGATAGACGCTGACATCATGATTGAAATAGTACAGCTCCCTCACCATGCTGCTCGACACGTGGGCATACTCTGGAGAAGAGAATATGATGGCAGTCTCTATGCCGTCGCCTATGTTGCGGTTGACAAGAGCCATGTCACGCTCATACTCAAAATCCTTCACCGTGCGCACACCGCGTATGATGGCGCAGGCATTGTGCTGGCGGGCGAAATCCACTGTCAGACCCTCGTACACAGTCACCTCCACGCGGCTCTCCCCCTCATACAGGCTCTGTATGGGCCACGCCTTCATCCACGCGAGATTACCGTCCTCGCCCTTGTCAATGTTGAATCCCACGCCGATGACAATCCTGTCAAACATTGTCAGCGCACGCCTCACGATATCGTCATGCCCTACGGTGAAGGGATTGAACGAACCTGTAAATACTGCAGTCTTCATTTGTCTGTCGTCTTTTGTCGTGAATATTACCAGAGGGGAAGGCTCAGTCGAAGAGTGACGGCTGCACCACATTGCTTGTGTACATGTTACGGCCGAGATGCTTGTAAGCAAGCTCTGTCAGCACACGTCCGCGTGGTGTGCGCTTCATGAATCCCTCCATGATGAGGTATGGCTCATAGACCTCCTCCACTGTCCCCGCGTCCTCGCCTATCGCCGTGGCGATGGTCGATATGCCGACAGGGCCACCCTGGAACTTGTCTATTATCGTCAGGAGAATCTTGTTGTCTATCTCGTCGAGGCCATACGAGTCGATGTTCAGGGCCGTCAGCGACATCTGGGCTATCGCGGTGTCTATGGCGCCGTTGCCTTTCACCTGTGCGAAGTCCCTGACTCGGCGCAGCAGGGCGTTGGCGATACGCGGCGTGCCACGCGAGCGGCGTGCTATCTCCATCGCTGCACGGTCAGAGATAGGCACCTTCAGTATGCTTGCCGAGCGGCGTATGATGCGCATCAGCGTCTCAGGGTCATAATACTCAAGGTGGAGGTTTATGCCGAAGCGGGCGCGGAGCGGAGCCGTCAGCAGTCCCGAGCGCGTCGTGGCGCCGACAAGGGTGAAGGGGTTGAGGTCTATCTGTATAGAGCGTGCCGAGGGGCCCTTGTCTATCATGATGTCTATGCGGTAGTCCTCCATGGCCGAGTAGAGATACTCCTCGACGACGGGGCTGAGGCGGTGTATCTCGTCGATGAACAGCACATCGTTCTTCTCGAGCGATGTCAGTATGCCGGCAAGGTCGCCCGGCTTGTCAAGGACAGGACCTGATGTCAGCTTGAAGCCTACGCCCAGCTCGTTGGCGATGATGTTTGAGAGGGTCGTCTTGCCAAGACCCGGAGGGCCGTGGAGGAGTGTATGGTCGAGCGGCTCGCCACGATACTTGGCGGCCTCGACAAAGACACGGAGATTGTCCGTGACCTTTTTCTGCCCCGTGAAATCGTCAAAATCGAGCGGGCGGAGCGCATTCTCAAAGTCTTTCTCCGAGTTGCGCTGGCCTGACTTGTGTATGTCGAAATCTTCTGCCATGATGATATTGCGTCTTGTATTTTGCTACAAAGTTAATAATTTATTCTGAAAACTGTCACATGATATCACAAATTATTAATATCTTTGCACTCCCAACGCCTCTCGGGGGACTATGACTGGCACGGCCACACCGACGGGGCGAAACCCTAAGACAACAGGAAGCATGACACACGACGACATCATCTCTCCCGCCACACGTGACTTCATCCTCGCCCACAGGGAGGACGATGTCAGGCAGCTGGCACTAAGGCACAGGGCTGCCGACGGCATAGACATGGCCATGGCCCTGAGGCAGATTGACGGATGGCAGAGGGCACGCCACAAGATTCCCACATGGACAGCCGACGAGCGAATCATCTTCCCGCCCCACATCTCCATGGAACAATGCTCGAGCGAGGCCACCGCACTCTACAAGACGCGCCTGGCAGGAGGCTCGGAGGATGCCGTTTTCGCCGATTTGACCGGTGGTTTCGGTGTCGACTTCTCGTTCATGAGCCGGCAGTTCGGCAGGGCGTATTATGTGGAGCGGCAGGAGGAGCTGTGCCGCATAGCACGCCATAACTTCCGTGTCATGGGCATGGAGAACGCCGTCGTCGTCAACTCGACAGCCGAGGAGTTCATACAGAAGGCCGGGGAGGGCGGCATGGGAGCCCCGCCCGATGTTATATACCTCGACCCGGCACGGCGCGACGCCAACGGCCGCAAGACATACGCCATCACCGACTGCACCCCCGATGTTGTCAGCCTCATGCCACATCTCACACGACTCTCACGCCGCATCATCATCAAGCTCTCGCCCATGCTCGACCACCGTGAGGCAGCCCGCCAGCTCGGAGGCGTCTCAGAGGTCCATATCGTCTCCACGGGCAACGAGTGTAAGGAGACTCTGCTCGTCATCGACCGTGACCATGCCACCGCCGCGCCAACAGTCTTCTGCGTGAATGACGGCAATATCTTCGCCTCTCCACTGCTTTCCTCCCAGGCTGTCCCCGTCCTCTCTGACCTCCCCGAGCCCGGCATGGGGCTCTATGTCCCTAACGCCTCTGTCATGAAAGGCGGCTGCTTCAGCGCCCTCTGTGAGCGTTACGCCCTGGCAGCGGTAGGGGCCAACTCTCATCTCTTCTGTGCGAAAAACGCCCATTTCATCGATAGCAGCCTGCCTCCATTCCCCGGTAGGACATTCATCATAAAGAGCCTCTGCAGCCTTAACCGCAAGGATGTGGCGCGATGCCTTGCCGGCATCCAGCAGGCCAATATCTCCACGCGCAACTTCCCGCTCTCTGCCGACGCGCTACGCAAGAAACTCCGCCTGCGCGATGGCGGCGACACATACATCTTCGCTACAACAGCGGCAGGACGCCATGTGCTGGTAGTGGCCGCAAAGTGTTAAATAAGGTGTTAAATAACATGCCGCCATTTGCCCGTCAGGAGAAAAAGAGCTATCTTTGTAGGATAATACACTAACTATCACCATGGCAGAAGAATTGCAGTTCACAGAACAACCTGTTGAGTATACCGATGACAACATACGCAAGTTGTCTGATGTCGAGCATATCAGAACACGTCCCGGAATGTACATTGGCCGTCTCGGTGACGGCACGCACGCTGAGGACGGAATATACGTCTTGCTGAAAGAGGCCATAGACAACAGCATCGATGAGTTCCGCATGAATGCCGGCAAGCGCATCGAGGTCGATGTCTACACAGCCGAGAACCCCATCGCCTGTCTCCCCGGGAAAACGGCCGAGACACGCGGAGCCATATCCATACGCGACTACGGGCGCGGCATACCGCAGGGCAAGATGATAGCCGCCGTCTCACAGCTCAACACGGGCGGAAAGTATGACTCTAAGGCTTTCAAGAAGTCGGTGGGCATGAATGGTGTCGGCGTGAAGGCTGTCAACTTCCTCTCGACACGCTTCGAGGTGCGCTCATACCGTGACGGTGTCATGCGCAGGGCCTATTTCGAGAGAGGCATACTGAAAGAGGACGAGACACTCGACACACAGGAGGAGAACGGCACATTCATATTCTTCGAGCCTGACGAGACGCTCTTCACCAACTACAGGTTCCAGGATGACATCGTCTGCGAGATGCTGCGCAACTACACGTACCTCAACTCCGGGCTCGTCATCATGCATAACGGCCGCCGCATAGCATCGCGCAACGGACTTGAGGACCTGCTGAAGGACACCATGTCGTCACAACCCCTCTATCCCATCGTCCATATCAAGGGCGAGGACATAGAGATAGCCTTCACCCACGCCAACCAGTATGGCGAGGAATACCACTCTTTCGTCAACGGCCAGCACACGACACAGGGCGGCACACACCAGTCGGCTTTCAAGGAGCATATCGCCAAGACACTGAAGGATTACTTCCAGAAGAACTTCGAGTTCACTGACATCAGGAACGGCATCGTAGCCGCAATAGCGGTCAATGTGGAGGAGCCGATGTTCGAGTCGCAGACAAAGATAAAGCTCGGGTCGCTGCAGATGTCGCCCGACGGTGTCAGCATAAACAAGTATATCGGCGACTTCATACACACCGAGGTGGACAACTTCCTGCACCGCAACACTGACATCGCCGACGTCATCCTCGAGAAGATAACATCGTCTGAGAAGGAGCGCAAGGCCATGGCGGGCATAACAAAGCTGGCGAGAGAGCGTGCGAAGAAGGCCAACCTGCACAACCCGAAACTGCGCGACTGCCGCGTACACTACTCTGACTTCAAGAATCCGCGCAAAGAGGAGTCGAGCATCTTCATCACAGAGGGTGACTCTGCGTCAGGCTCCATAACGAAATCGCGCGACGTGAACACTCAGGCGGTGTTCTCGCTGAGAGGAAAGCCGCTCAACTCCTTCGGCCTCACGAAGAAGGTGGTCTACGAGAACGAGGAGTTCAATCTGCTACAGGCCGCCCTCGACATAGAGGACGGACTCGACACTCTGCGCTATAACAAGGTCATCGTGGCCACCGACGCCGATGTCGACGGCATGCACATACGTCTCCTGACGATAACATTCTTCCTCCAGTTCTTCCCCGAGCTTGTGCGCAAAGGCCATGTCTATGTCCTGCAGACACCACTCTTCCGTGTGCGTAACCGCAGGACAAAAATCAAGAACCGCGACATAGTGAAGGCCGAGGACAAGAAACTGGCTGAGCGTAACGAGAAGGCTAAGGACTTCATCACACGGTACTGCTACAGCGAGGAGGAGCGCCAGCAGGCAATACGTGACCTCGGACCCGACCCGGAGATTACCCGGTTCAAGGGCCTCGGAGAGATATCACCCGACGAATTTGCCGGTTTCATCGGGCCAGACATACGTCTCGAGCAGGTCACACTGCGACAGGAGGACCAGGTGCAGAAGCTACTCGAGTATTACATGGGCAAGAACACAATGGAGCGGCAGAACTTCATCATAAACAATCTCGTGATAGAAGAGGATATCCCAGAGGAAGAGGTGATGGAATGACAGGCACACAGTCCGGCGCGACACGGCAAGAAGAGAGGGCAGAATGGTGCCGGGGCAGAAGACCATGCGATGCCAGGGAGACGGCCGCATGGCACAGCAGCGGGGCTTATCCCTCACTCTGAAGCCAGCCGATGGCAGCCTGCCCCGCGGCTCACAACGGACGGAAAAGGAAATCAGGACATAACACACAGGGAGACAGACGCCGCGGGCGGACTCCCAAATATTGAATCATTATGAGAATGAACATCAAGAAGATAGCCCTGCAGGCAGTGCTCCTCGCACTCTCTGTGTCGGCTTACGGACAGCTGAGATTCTCGGCCGATGAAGCCCAGGCTATGAGAAAGATGCAGATAGCCCTGCTCGCCATAGAGAACCTCTATGTGGACACGACAGACACAGGGAAGCTGGCCGAGGATGCCATACGGGGCATGATATCAAAGCTCGACCCACACTCCAGCTACTCAACAGCCAAGGAGACAAAGGAGCTCAACGAGCCCCTGCAGGGCAATTTCGACGGCATCGGAGTGCAGTTCAACATCGTCGACGACACACTCCTTGTCGTGCAGACCGTCCACGGAGGGCCTTCAGAACGCGTGGGGATAATGGCTGGCGACCGTATCATAGCCGTCAACGACACAGCCATAGCGGGAGTGAAGATGTCAAGGACTGATATCATGAAACGTCTCCGTGGAAAGAAAGGGACTATCGTGGAGGTCAGCGTCAAGCGGAGAGGCGAGAGCAAACCGATAAAGTTCAGGATAAAGCGCGACAAGATACCCGTGAAATCCATGGACGCCGCTTATCTCATAGAGCCAGGAATAGGATATGTCAGATTCGGAGGATTCGGCGCTAACACTCACGAAGAGATAACAACAGCCATCGACTCGCTGCGTGAGGCTAACCAGAGACAGTATCCCGGACAGGCCTTCAACCTCATCCTCGACCTTCAGGACAACGGGGGTGGGTATCTGATGGCGGCTGAGAAGATAGCCAACGAGTTCCTGCCCGACGGCGACCTCATAGTCTATACAAATGGAAGGAATGTCCCACGCCACGAGAGGAAAGCCAACGGACGGGGACGGATGATTGACGGGAAGGTTGTCGTCCTCGTCAATGAATACACCGCCTCGGCAGCCGAAATCGTCTCGGGGGCTATACAAGACCAGGACCGCGGCATTATTGTCGGACGGAGAACATTCGGGAAAGGGCTCGTGCAGAGACCTGTCGAGATGCCCGACGGCTCTATGATACGCCTCACTGTGGCTCACTACTACACACCGACAGGACGATGCATACAGAAACCTTACAAGCCCGGAGATAAGGCCGACTATGACATGGACTTCGAGCAGAGACTGAAACATGGCGAGCTGACATGCCGTGACTCCATCCATTTTGCCGACTCGCTGAAGTATGAGACACTGCGCGAGCACCGTACCGTCTATGGAGGCGGAGGCATCATGCCCGATGTCTTCGTGCCGCTCGATACGCTCCAGTATACCCGATACCACCGCGCGCTTGTAGCCAAAGGCATCATCGTGGCGCAGACACTGAAGTATTTCGACAAGAACCGCAAACAGCTCAGACGCTTCAAGACAATGGCCGACTTCCAGCGTGAGTATGTCCTCCCCGAGAGCCTTATGGAGGAAATCATGGCCGAGGGAAAGAAACAGGGTGTCGAGCCTAAGGACGAGGACGAGCGGAAAAGGGCTTTGCCGTATATGAGGACACAGATAACGGCGCTTGTCGCACGCGACCTCTTCGACGAGAGCGCATACTTCGAGGTGACTAACCCCACAAACCACATATACATAGAGGGACTGAAGACCATGCACTCGCTCCTCGGCAGATAAGCATGAGCCTGAGGACCGCAATATTTTTGAGCAAGAAAAAACAACTATAAATATATATGATGAAAAAAACAATCCTAATCTTATCCGTTCTCACATCGCTCTCCGCCACACACGCAAAGGCCGATGAGGGAATGTGGACACTGTCCAATCTTCCGCAGGCTGTCTACGAGCGCATGCAGCAGGAAGGCTATCATCTGCCCTATGGCAAACTGTACAACGACAACGATGCCATCGTTAAGGCCGTCGTGAACTTCGGCGGTTTCTGCTCAGGCGTTGTCGTCTCGCCCGACGGACTGGTTTTCACTAACCACCATTGCGGCTTCGAGGCCATACGGTCACACTCTACCGTAGAGCATGACTATATGCTTAACGGCTTCGTATCCAAATCATACGAGGAGGAGCTTCCTAACGAGAACCTCTTCGTGTCGTTCATGGTAGAGCAGCGCGACTATACAGACGAGGTGCTCCGCCACGGCATACGGGCCCTCAGCTACCCGAAACAGACAGCCCTGCTCGACTCTCTCGAGAATGTCGAGCAGCAGCGCGTGGAGGCCAAGGACTCTACTCTGCGTGTCGAGCTGAAGCCTTTCTACGAGGGCAACAAGTATTATCTGACCACCTATCGTGACTTCACAGACGTACGCCTCGTATTCGCCATCCCCAAGAGCATGGGCAAATTCGGCGGCGAGACAGACAACTGGATGTGGCCACGCCAGACATGTGACTTCTCTGTCTTCCGCGTCTACTGCGACCCGAAGACTGGCGGCCCGGCCAAATACTCCAAGGACAATGTCCCATACCACCCTGCCGTGTGGGCACGTGTGAGCAACGAGGGATACAAGGAAGGCGACTTCGCCATGACGATGGGATACCCCGGCTCAACCGAGCGCTACCTCTCGTCGTTCGGCATACAGCTGATGCGCGACGCTGAGAATGCCCCACGCTATCAGGTGCGCACTGTCAGACAGGACGTCATGCTGCGCCACATGCGCCAGGATGAGGCTGTACGCATCAAGTATGACAGCAAGTACGCCAACTCGGCCAACTACTGGAAGAACGCTCTCGGCATGAACAAGTGTATCGACTCGGTAGGTATCATCGGATTGAAGCAGCAGCACGAGCGCCTCATACAGCAGTATCAGGACTCTACGGGCTATCTGAAAGGCCAGCTCGACATCAAACTCCTCGGCGACCTTTATGCCAAGATAACCACCAACAGCAAGACGATGACCATCTTCACCGAGACATTCGGCCGCACCAATGAGATTGTCACACGCGCCATGCGCTACGCCATGGGCAAGAAAATCATGGGGCCAGAGGACAAGCCGAAGAAGCAGTACGTGGAGTTTGCGGACAATGCGGAGGAGTGGGACCTCGCCGCTGAGAAGGAGATTCTCGTCGCCCTGCTGAGGAATTACCGCCAGCAGGTGGACAAGAAATATCTGCCTGACTTCTACACCACTATCGACATGATGGGCTATGATGCATACGTCGACGCGCTCTACACATCACGCCTTATGTCATCTGAGCCAATATTCTTCAACAAGAAGAAAGTGGCGAAGCAGCTGAATGCTGACCTCGCTGTCCAGATGGGACAGGACCTCCTCGCCACAATGCAGCTGATAACAGCCGGCACAGACTCCGTAAAATGGCAGATAATAGAGCAGGAGCGTCTCTTGTGCGACGCCAAGGTGCGCATGGAGATGGACATGCCACACTACAGCGACGCCAACTTCACTCTGCGACTCTCATACGGACAGGTGGGCGGATATATGATAAACGGCCACAAGTCAGGCTATTTCACCACGCCAGAGTCTCTCTACAATAAGATGCTCCTCGGCGATGAGAACACAGCAGGAGGCAAGTATAACTTCGAGTATTATGCCGAGCCAGTCATGCACAACCTCTTCTCTGCAAAGGATTTCGGCCAGTATAACGACCCTCTTACAGGGACTATGAACCTCTGCTTCCTCACTAACAACGACATCACTGGCGGTAACTCAGGCTCTCCAGTGTTCGATGGCAACAACCGTCTCATAGGTCTTGCTTTCGACGGAAACTGGGACTCGCTCTCAGGCGACATATTCTTCGACTCGGCTCTCGCACGCTGCATCTGTGTCGATATACGCTATATCCTCTTCATGATGGACAAGTGGGGACACGCTGACCGTCTCATAAAGGAGATAAACAGCAAGCAGTGACATGCCGGAAAGCATCCCTCATCCCTGCCAATAAGCCGTGTGCCTCACTGCATGATTGAATGGTATTGCCTCAAGCAGCTCCTCGCATTGCCGCCTGCAGCCCCTCAGGCATTTCCGCAAGCAGCTCCTCGCATTGTCGCAAGCAGCCCCACACGGCCCGCAACTATGACTCTGGCATCATCAGCCGGAGGATATATGACAGCAAGGCAGACACGATGTGGACAACTGCCCTCACCTAAGACCATGGTGAGAGCAGACCAGTCCACCCCGTGTCTGCCTTTTGTATTTCATTATTGTCCGGTAAACCTGTCTTTCACATCCCGAGTTTTGCCGGGCAGAAGTGTTTGTTATAAGTTCATGGCATAACAGTATATCCCTGTCAGACCATGGCCTCTATCCCGTCTTCTCAGAGTTGTCCATACACGATGTTGAGAAACATTGTGTGTAAAAAATACTATGATGACTGTTAAATTATAGTTAACAACGCTGTAATATGGTTAATTTCCAGTGTTCCGGCAACCATTTGTTACTGAAGATAGAACAAAAAACCTTAAATTTGCATTTAAACCATAACTATTATTCACACGAGCTAACTGTGAGATATTAACGTATTACGTATTATGTTTTGTTATTCCTACATATCGTGGGATTAATCATACATATACCGAATATAGATATACTCCGTTTCTTGTCGATACTAAAGTGCGCTTTTACTGAATATCCTTAATCTAACAATAAAAACTATTATCACATGATTCTTACTACATCAGTAAAACGGCTGTCCATGCTTGCGCTGTCATGCATGTTCTGCCTGATGTCGTTCGCCCAGTCAACCGTCACGGGTAATGTGAAGGATAACGCGGGCGAACCGATCGTAGGTGCCAGTGTGCTTATTAAGGGCACATCGACAGGTACTGTAACGGACATCAACGGAAACTTCACGATTCAGAAGGCCAATCCGTCGGATGTCCTTGTCATCTCATCCATCGGTTTCACATCAAAGAATGTGAAAGTGGGCAACCAGACCAAGCTCAATGTCAGCCTCTCAGAGGATATGGCAAACCTTGAGGAGGTCGTTGTCATCGGTTACGGCACAATGAAGCGCCGCGACCTCACTGGCTCTGTCGCATCAGTGACAGGCGATAAGATAGCCGCAAACCCTGTAGCCAATGTCGCACAGGCACTCCAGGGCCAGCTTCCAGGTGTCACTGTGACATCGCAGGACGGCCGTCCGGGAGCATCAATGTCCATCCGTGTGCGTGGTGGCGGCTCTATCACACAGTCTAACGACCCTCTCTTCATTGTCGACGGTGTGCAGGTGTCTACCATTGACGATATCCCTGCCGACAACATCGAGAGCATCGATGTGCTCAAGGATGCCGCTTCGACAGCCATCTATGGTGCGCGTGGTGCCAACGGTGTTATCCTCGTGACAACAAAGGGTGGCAAGGAAGGCCGCGCACAGGTGAAGTATAACGTCTACTACCAGGCAAAGAAGATACCTGAGCTGTATGATGTCCAGAACGCCTATGACTATGTCTATAACAACTGGACATACGCGACAGCTTACGGTGACACATACGGTGAGGGCGTAGCAAAGTACTTCGGTCTGGGCAGCGCCAATGGCAATCATATCAATGACTATAAGAACATGTCGGCCCACAACTACCAGAATGACATCATGAAGACAGCGTCGAGCTGGAATCATGACCTCTCCATCTCTGGCGGTACGGCAAAGACGAAATTCTATGCTGCTGTCAACTACATGAACGATGATGGCATCCGCATCAATTCAGGCTTCAAGCGCTGGGGCGCCAACGTAAAGGTCGACCAGAAGATAAACAAGAACCTGTCGTTCACGACAGACCTCCGCTACAGCGAGCTTGAGTTCCGTGGCGCTGGTTTCGGCTATGCCACAACAGCCTACAAGTACCGTCCTATCGACACACCGCTTGGTGTTGACGACCCGACACTCCTCGGTATGGGTAGCGCGAGTGTCGACCCTCTGTACGATGTCAATCTCCTTGTCAACAACTACGACTATATCAGAAGCATGTACCGCATACGCTCTAACAACACGCTGACATGGAATGTCGTCAAGGGTCTTGTTGCCAAGACAGAGCTGTCGCTCAGCCGTAACTGGAGCGAGTCAAAGGACTGGGACGCTGGTCTGGAGAATGGCTACAGCAAGGCCACACTGAACAAGGGCAACGGTTATGGTGTCCGCTGGGCCACAACGCTCAACTATGAGGTGCAGGGGCTCCCAGAGGCACACAGCCTCAGCTTCCTCGCCGGTAATGAGGTGCTGGCATCAAAGTCCAACTCAAGCGAGTTCATAGGCTATGACTATATTGAGGGATGGACTATGGACCAGGCTTTCGGCCAGATAAGCAACACTCACAAGAATGTCAACCCTAATATCCCTGACTCTTTCACAAGCACTGTGGGCACACCGTCACACACCACATCATGGTTCGGCCGTGCCAACTATAGCTACCTTGGCCGTTATCTCCTGACAGCGACATTCCGTGCCGACGGCTCTTCAAAGTTTGCCCCCAACCACCACTGGGGTTACTTCCCTGCCGCAGCTCTTGCATGGCGTATCTCTGACGAGCCATTCATGAAGTCGACTGAAGGCTGGCTTGACAACCTCAAGCTCCGTCTCTCTTTCGGTACATCAGGCTCAGACAATATCGACGCCTCGCTCTGGAAGGAGACATGGCAGGTGAAGGAAATCACTGTCGACGGAGAGAAGGTGACCACATATGTGCCAGGAAGCATGCAGGCCAACCCTGACCTCAAGTGGGAGACAACAATATCCCGCAACCTCGGTCTTGACTTCACTCTGCTCCGCAACTGGGTGCGTGGTAGCCTCGATATCTACTGGAACACGACGAAGAACATCCTCATGAAGGTGCCGGTGAACGCATCCTCAGGCTACTCATACCAGTTCCAGAATGTCGGCAAGACATCAAACAAGGGTGTCGAGCTCGCACTTGGCTTCGACATCATCCGCAAGAAGGACTTCAATCTCGGTGTCAACATGACATACAACTATAACAGCAACAATGTTGACGAGGTGAACCCTAACGCCAATGCCAATACCGCTACGGGCTGGGCATCATCAATGATTCTCCCTACCTATGACTATATCATCCGCGAGGGCGAGCCTGTCGGCACCATCAATGGATACAAGTCACTCGGCTACTTCACTCCTGAAGACTTCGACTATGACCCAACAACGAAGAAGTACACGCTGAAGCCAGGCGTGACAGGTGTTGCGACACAGGGCAACTATCCTGATCCTCTCGTGGCTCTCGCAGCCGACGGCAAGACATTCCCCGGCGCTCCTAAGTTTGAGGCTGAGCAGAATGAGAATGGCGAGTGGGTGGCAAAGGAGCAGGTTATCGGCCATACCATGCCACAGCATACAGGCGGTATCAATATCAACGGCCGCTGGAAGGGCCTTGACTTCGCTGTCGGCCTGACATACCAGCTTGACGGCAAGGTATACAACGCCAACGCCTTGGCATCATGCCTGAAGGGCGACAAGGACACCGGACTTGGCAGCAACCGCCTCTCTTATACGGCTGACACATATAAATACTACAGCATCGACGCCAGCGGCGACCTCAAGTTCGAGACTGAGCCATCAGCTCTCAACGCTCTCAACGCAGGCACTAAGTATGCCACATTCTACTCCGAGTACGGCATCGTGTCGTCAGAGTTCATCGAGAATGCCGCATATCTCCGTCTCAACACCATCACCCTTGGCTACACCCTGCCAAAGAAGCTGACAAACCGCATAGGCATCTCTACTCTCCGTTTCTATGTGACAGGTGGCAATCTCTTCTGCATCACAGGCTACTCAGGCCTTGACCCAGACGTGAACACCCGCAGCAGTGTCAACGGATTCCCTACTCCAGCCTACGACTATCAGGCGTATCCGAAGGCCCGCACCTTCACATTCGGTGTCAACGTAGGTTTCTAAAAGACGGTATCCCAGCATGCCCGTGGGTATGCTGAAGGCTTCATCCCTATGGCCGCGGAGATATCATCCCCATGTGCCAGGCAGCCTTACCTAACCATCAAACCCAATCCATTGCAGGGCAGTTTTCTGTCTCTGCCGAAAACCAAACATTGGGGCAGCATGCCGCCCTCCCCATCCTTTCACTGGTAAGGGATATGGCAGACATGACACCCCATAACAAGCAATCAACATGAAACAATACATATATTCAGCTCTTTGCATCGCAGGCGCATTGTCGCTTGTGTCATGCGATGACTATCTGGAGACGAGCTCTCCTTCTGTTGTCGATGCCGATTTCGTGTTCTCGAATCCGACGACAGCGCGTGGTGCCATGGACGGTGCCTATGAGACATGGCGCGATGCCGCCCAGAACTCATTCTTCGGTGATGGCCTTTACTATGCCGCTGACATCGCGGGCTCTGACATCGAGCGCCATCCGGAGGCCTTCACAAACCAGCCAGGCCGCCACTATCCAGAGTGTTTCTACCAGAACGGAACATACACAGACAGCTACAACCTCCTCTCTTATCTCAAGGAGGGTGGTGTCTATGACAAGGGCTTCGCTGTCGTGGGCAAGGCCAACTCCATCATCACAGCCATGGAGGCAGCGTCAAACTTTGACGATATCGTGACCAACGCCACAGAGCCCTCTCCGCTCAGCCAGATGTATGGCGAGGCTGTCGCCATGCGTGCCACAGCCTACAGGGAACTTATCAAGTACTGGGGCGATGTTCCTTTCTCTGATACCTTCGGCGAGGTAGCCATGGGCATCACATCTCGTGACTCTATCTACGACAAGATTATCGCCGACCTCGTGAAGGTTGAGCCTCTCATGTACCCTGTCGGTTCGATACCAGGAGTTGACGGCACTAAGAAGAATTACTTCTCCCGCACATACGTTGACGGTCTCATCGGCCGTCTCTGCCTGGAGGCTGGTGGCTTCCAGACACGCCGCACAGACCTCGGCTCTGACTTCTACAAGGACGGTGAGGGCAATGTGCTGACATTCGAGAAGCTCGGCAAGGACCACAACAACGCTACCTATACCCGCCGCTCAGACTGGAAGAAATTATACGAGATGGCCAAGACATACTTCAAGAAGGCTATCGATAACCCAGGCTCAGCCAAGTTCTATACCACCGACCCACGCCCTGCCGACAAGACAGGCCGCAAGTATGACAACCCATACCAGTACTTCTTCCAGCAGATGCACGAGGCTGACGCTGTCTATGCCGACGAGTCCATCTATGAGTATGCCATGCAGCAGGGTGGTGGCAATGATGGCCGTCCATACTCATTCGGCCGTCCGTCATCAGGCGGAAGCAAGAACGCGTTCCCATGCAAGTCATACGGCCAGGGCCGTATCAACCCGGCTTACTACTATGGAGTGTTCGCCCCGAACGACAAGCGCCGTGATGTCTCTGTCTGTGTTACAGGCTCTGACGGCAAGGGCAATGAGAAACTGATATCGTTCAAGGGAGGCTCAAAGGCCGACGCCGGTGGTCTCACGCTGAACAAATGGGATGAGAACCGCCAGGCACAGCCATGGGTGGCCGCCCAGCGTAAGTCAGGCATCAACGGCCCATACATGCGTATGGCAGAGATGTATCTTGGTTATGCCGAGGCATGCGCCGCTACAGGCGATGACGCCAACGCCCTCTCAGCCCTCCGCACAGTGCGTGAGCGCTCGTTCAAGGCTGGTGAGGCAAAGACCGACGAGTTCGTTGCGAAGGTCGGTGCAGACGCATATCTCAGCAGCAGCGAGTGTGCCCAGTGGCCGGCTCTCTACAGGGCCATCATCGAGGAGCGCGGCTTTGAGTTCGCTGGTGAGGGCGACCGCCGCTGGACTCTCATCCGCACAGGACTCATCGGTGGTGCTATCCACCGTGTCAAGGATATGACAAAGAAGATGCTCGACGGCCTCAAGGCCAACGGCTACTACGCTTTCGATAACGGCAATGTCATCTCAAACTACATCTGGACAAAGAGCGTCGACGCAAAGGCGACACACGGATTCCGCCTCACAGCAGAGTGTACAGACACATCTGACCCTGTTCTCTATCCGGGATGGCGCGGCCAGAATGACGACTGGGCTGCTTTCGGATGCAAATATTCCGGCACAGCGACGCCTAACCTCGCCATCAAGGGACTCTTCAGCTACATAGCCCCTGGCAGCGCTGAGGCTGCGGCTCTTGAGAACGACGGATACAAGAAGGTCGACTGGGCTGTGAATATCTCTGAGCAGGAGTACTACACGAACCTCTTCCTTGACTACGACTACGTCTCAGCTCCTATCTATCTCTGGCCATTCACTCCTAACACCATATCGACTGGTGGATTCACCAATGGCTACGGATTCAAGAACGAATGATGAGGAGGGCAGCCTCCCGCACACATAAACATTACCGCTTTACCGGCCTGCCGCTCTGGCAGGCCGGTTTTGTATGCGCTCGGCATGAGCATTGACAGACGGGTGCAAGTCCCACATGCCAGCCTAATGGCTGGCACACTGGGGATAATGGTTCATACCGATATGTATATATACGCAGGGTGAAACCGGAGGGGAGCTGACTGCAAGTCTTGTCTGCCAGGCATACAGAAAGCAGTGCTCCATGTTCCTGCCAGTTGGGAACATGGAGCACTGCATCCATTCTATATCATCTGAATAATGAGAACGCTGTGGGAGTAAAAGTGGAATTTTTAACGCTGTGGGAGTAACAGTGGAATTTTTAACGCTGTGGGAGCAAAAGTGGAATTTTTAACGCTATGGGAGTAAAAGTGGAGTAGGGGAGGGATATCGCTCAGTCGCTCAGCGTGAGGTGTCTCTTTATGTACTGTCTCGCGCGGAAGATGTTCACCTTCACCTGGTCCTCTGTCATGCCTGTCATATCTGCTATGTCTCGATAGTTGTGCCCCTCGAAGTCACGCAGCTGCATACATGTCCGCTGTTTCTCGGGCAGCTGGGCCATTATGGCGTGCAGCTGTGCTATGCTCTCCTTGGCGTATATGCGCTCGTAGGGGTTCTCCGTCTGTGGCTCTCTGCCTGTTGTGTCGTCGATGGAGAGGACATTATGGCGTGTCGCATTGACATGGTTTATGGCTATATTGCGGCATGCTGTGATGGCATAAGCCTCGATGGAATCGACCATTTTCAGCTTCTCACGGTTATTCCACAGCCTTATCATTGTCTCCTGAACGATATCCTCGGCCTCCTCGCGCTGCATGGTGATACGCAGCGCCAGACGGAACAGTTTGTCTTTCAGCGGGAGTATGTCGTTCTGGAAGTTCATGTCGTGTCGTTTGGGGTTGGTTCTCGCTTGCTGCTGGGCGTGGTTCAGAGCCTTATCTGTGTGCCGCTGTCGGGCTGTGAGATGTTCTCCGCGAGAGTTATGACGACTCTCCTCACGCCTGCGCTGACGGCCTGTAGGGCGTTCTCTATCTTGGGCAGCATGCCGCCTGATATGGTGCCTTCGTCACGGTAACGGCTGAAGAGCTCTGGGGTGATGACGGGTATGAGGGTGTTGTCGTCGTCAGGGTCGGCCAGCACGCCGCGTTTCTCGAACGAGAATATCAGCGTGACGTCATGCCCTTCGCTCGCGAGAGCCTTCGCTGTCTCTGATGCCATGGTGTCAGCATTAGTGTTGAGGATATTCCCCTTGCCGTCGTGTGTCAGCGGGGCGACGACTGGTATGATGCCATTCTCGAGCAGCATTGTGAGCCTCTGTCCGTCGGCATGGTCCACATCGCCGACAAAGCCGAAGTCAATCATCCGCTCTTCCCCGTCTATTGTCATGCGCTTCAATGGTCTGCGGTGAGAGCGTATGATGTCCATATCGGCTCCTGTCAGTCCGGCAGCGTTGACGCCCTGTGCCTGGAGCATGGCCACGAGATGCTTGTTGACGAGTCCGCCGTATACCATTGTGACGACATCGAGCATCGCCGCGTCTGTTATTCGCCGTCCGCCTGCCATCTGTGTCTCTATGCCCAGCTGTGCTGCTACCTTTGTAGCGCGCCGTCCGCCGCCATGCACGAGCACTTTCGGGCCCTCTATCCTTGCGAATGACTCTATGAGGCCAGATAGCTGCTTCTCGTCCTCGACGACAGCGCCTCCTACTTTTATTACTGTTATCTGCATTCTTGCTGATGTTTTTTGGGTGTGTTGTCTTGCTGTCATCCCGCTGGCTGATGCTGTCCTGTGGTGTGCTTTCGCTGCAGCCTCCTCCATGCTATACGCCGAGTATCTGCCGTGCTTTCTCCACCGATATGCGTATTTTCTCATAGTTGTCCATGAGGTCAACGTTGAGTGTGTGGTGGGCTTTGGTGTAGTAAGGCTCTCGCTGCTTGAGGCTTTCAATGATGTATTGTCTCAGTTCCTCGTCGCTTTTCCCGGCTATCAGCGGCCGCACTACCTTCCCCATTCTCAGGTGTCCGGCTAGCACATCGGGCGATGCCTGCAGGTATATGGTGTCGCCCTGCGCGTTCATATAGTCCATGTTGTCGTAGAAGCAGGGTGTCCCTCCTCCGCATGATATGACGACATCCTCAAACTCTGCCACCTCATGGAGCATGTTACGCTCTATCTCTCTGAAGCCTTCCTCTCCCTCGTCGCTGAATATCTGTGCCACGGTGCGCCGCATTCTCGACTCGATATACCAGTCGAGGTCGTAGAACATTATCCCGAGTTCCTTGGCGAGGGCTTTGCCTATGGTGGTCTTTCCGGCTCCCATGTATCCCAGGAGGATTATGCGTGTCATTTCTTTCGTTTTGATGTTACGGGGGTGTTGATTATCTCGATACACTCTTCGTTGGTCAGCTCTGCCACACGCTCGTGCATAGCCTTTGGTATGCGGAAGTTCTTTCCGCCGTATGCTATGTACGGGCCGTATCTGCCGTTGAGGATGTCTATCTTCTCATCCCCCTCTCCGAATGTCTTTATGTGTCGCTGCTGCTCCTGGCGTTGCTTCTCTGTTATGAGTTCCTCGGCTCGCTGCAGGGTGATGGTGAGAGGGTCCTCGGTCTTGGGTATGGAGACATACTTCTTCTTGTAGAGCACGTATGGGCCAAAGCGTCCTGTGCCTATGATGACCTTGTCGCCGTCGTACATGCCCAGTGTGCGTGGCAGCTCGAAGAGCTTGAGGGCCTCGTCGAGGGTTATTGTCTCCATCGACTTGTCTGACGGGAGCTGTGCGAAGCGTGGCTTCTCCTTGTCCTCTGCTGTGCCTATCTGCACGACAGGCCCGTAACGTCCTATCTTGACGAATACTGGCTTGCCGCTGTCAGGGTCGACACCCACCTGCCGCTCGCCAGCCTTATGCTCTGAGCGTGTGTTGATGGTCTTCTCCACCATGGGCTCGAAGTCTTTGTAGAAATCCTTCAGCATGTCGTTCCAGCGCTCGTGTCCGTCGGCTATCTCGTCGAATTTCTCCTCCACACGTGCCGTGAAGTTGTAGTCCATGATGTCTGGGAAGAACTTTATGAGGAAGTCGTTGACGACGATGCCTATGTCTGTCGGCAGCAGCTTGCCCTTGTCAGAGCCTGCCATCTCGGCCTTTGTGCGCTGTGATATGACGCCATTGCGCAGGGTGTTTATGGCATACTGTCTCTCCTCGCCCTTCTTGTCGCCTTTCTGCACATACTCGCGCTGCTGTATGGTCGATATTGTCGGGGCGTAGGTCGACGGGCGTCCGATGCCCAGCTCCTCGAGCTTGTGGACGAGCGATGCCTCGGTGTATCTCAGCGGTGACTGTGTGAAACGCTCTGTCGATGTTATCTCCCTGTATGCCATCTTCTGGCCTATGGTCATCTCTGGCAGCTGTCTTCCGTCGTCGGCGTAGCTGTCATTCTTGTTGTCGTCATGGCTCTCGGAGTAGACTTTCAGGAATCCGTCGAATCTCACCACCTCTCCCTGGGCTACGAAGAGCTCCTGTGCGCGGCTCACGGCGATGCTCACCTGTGTCTTCTCTATCTCCGCCTCTGCCATCTGTGATGCCACGGTGCGTTTCCATATGAGGTCGTAGAGGCGTTTCTCCTGTACTGTGCCGTCTATGCGCAGGCGCTCCATGGATGTCGGGCGGATAGCCTCGTGGGCCTCCTGTGCTCCCTTTGATTTTGTCTGGAAGTTGCGTGGCTGGCTGTATTCCTTGCCATACTGCTTCTCTATCTCGTCCCTTGTGGCTGCTATGCAGAGCTTGGAGAGATTGACAGAGTCTGTACGCATGTATGTTATCAGACCGTTCTCGTAGAGGTGCTGTGCCACCATCATTGTCTGTGAGACGGTGAATCCGAGTTTCCTCGCTGCCTCCTGCTGCAGTGTCGATGTGGTGAACGGTGGGGCAGGCGAGCGGTGGAGTGGTTTCTGCTGTATGTCACAGACGTAGAAGTGTGACTCGCGGCATGTCGTGAGGAATGCCATCGCGTCGTCGTGCGATGCGAAGCGCTTGTCCAGCTCGGCCTTCACCTCTGTCGGATGTCCGTTGTCGTCGATGACGAAGATGGCGTTGATGCGGTAGTATGTCTCAGAGACGAAGTTCTGTATCTCACGCTCACGCTCTACGATGAGGCGCACAGCGACTGACTGTACTCGTCCGGCTGATAGCGCCGGCTTTACCTTGCGCCACAGGACAGGCGATATCTTGAAGCCGACGAGGCGGTCAAGTACACGGCGTGCCTGCTGCGCGTCGACGAGATTCATGTCAAGATGTCGAGGATTGTCGATAGCCGCGAGTATTGCGGGCTTTGTTATCTCGTGGAACACTATGCGCGATGTCTTCTCCTCATCGAGGCCGAGCACCTCGCACAGATGCCATGATATAGCCTCTCCCTCGCGGTCCTCATCGGATGCGAGCCATACCTTGCTGGCTTTCTTCGCCTGCTGTTTCAGTTCGCTGACAAGTTTCTTCTTGTCCTCTGGTATCTCATATTGCGGCTCGAGGGTGTCGAGGTCGATGCTTATCTCCTTCTTCTTCAAATCGCGGATATGGCCATATGACGACATGACCTTGAAATCCTTGCCAAGGAATTTCTCTATTGTCTTGGCCTTGGCCGGGCTCTCTACGATGACTAAGTTCTCTTGCATGATTCTATGTTGATGGTTTGTTTCGGGGCGCAAAAGTACAGAAAAGTTTTCT
Organism: Hoylesella loescheii; assembly: GCA_021531755.1. Classification (GTDB taxonomy): domain Bacteria; phylum Bacteroidota; class Bacteroidia; order Bacteroidales; family Bacteroidaceae; genus Prevotella. The sequence continues at coordinate 60,492 of JADYUK010000012.1, read as the reverse complement.
CTCTACATTATTATATAGTGAATTGTTATGATTTTTTAAGAAAGGACAATCTGCCTCCTGCTTTCCTCTCGGTTGCTCCCTGCTGTTGTCTCGGTTGCTATCTGTTGTTGTATCTGTTGCTCACAGCTGTCCCCCTCCCCAGCCACATGCCCCACATGAAGGCATCGTCACACATGCCGTCGCGACCCCCTCGGGGCTGTGGATAATTGCATGCTCTGTCATCCAATACCAATGAGGCCGCCATTCAGTATCTCTTGGCCTTCAATTCATAGCCAATGAGCGTGTCATCCAATGCCAATGGGAAAACCTCCGCATTTCCCTCTCCGATTCCCGCTTTTTTGTTGGCAAATCCCATGGGGCTGTTCATCGTGGCTGGGCCCGTCGGTGTGTAGTCAGTTTGCGGCTTTTATTGCTCATGTGAGCGTATGGCCATTCCTCCTTTTTGGTATCCCCCTGTATCGTCACGCACATCATACGCCCTATGGCGAGCCCGTCTGCATGTACCGGTTGTCCTCCAGCGCGCCATGCTTCTCCCAACCCGCCCAGAGGATTCCCCCGACGGAGATGATTCACTGTTAATTCATGCGAAACATCCATGCTTATATTAATAACAAATCATAAATATACATGCGTATGCGTGTGAATATTATGGAAAAATAGTATATTTGCATTTTGTAAACACCATTCGCCATGCCATGGTCGCCCCCCAGCATAGCACATGAACCTAATCAATAACCAGCAAACCCTCAACAAGCCATGTCAAGAAAACCCACCCTCACCCTCACGCTATTCATCATGCTGCTCCTTGCAGCCATACCGTCGTCACTCCGCGCGGCAGACAAGAAGGGCCAGCGTGTCAGCCTCTGGGCAGCTGAGCCGCCACACGACAATGGCGACCCGAAGGATGAGGCTTACATACAGGTCTTCCTGCCAGAGAAGAGCCGTGCGACAGGCCGTGCAGTGGTCATCTGTCCCGGTGGCGCATACTGCTGTGTCGTCATGGACTGTGAGGGCACAGACTGGGCGCCATTCTTCACACAGCAGGGCATAGCCGCCATAGTGCTCCACTACCGTCTGCCCCACGGCAATTACAAAGTGCCCGTTGAGGACGCTGAGCAGGCCATGAGAGTGGTCAGGAGGAACGCCAAGCGCTGGAATATCAACCCCGAGGATGTGGGCATCATGGGCTCGTCGGCAGGCGGTCACCTCGCCTCGACCATAGCGACACACGCCAAGGGCGACGCGCTGCCCGACTTCCAGATACTCTTCTACCCCGTCATAACCATGGACCCCGCCTTCACACACCGTGACACACACGACAACTTCCTCGGCAAGGACGCCAAGAAGAAGATGGAGCAGCTGTACTCGAACGACACACAAGTGACCCGACAGACACCACGTGCGTGGATAGCTCTCGCTGACGACGACAACATCGTCGTGCCTGCCAACGGATTCAACTACTACTTTGAGTGTTACAGACACGACGTGCCGGCATCGCTGCATATCTATCCCTATGGCGGACACTGGGGCGGAATGCGCACATCATTCCCCTTCCATGCGGAGATGCTCATGAACCTCAAGTCATGGCTCAGCAGCTTCTGACACCGCAGGCCCCGCATCCCCTCATGGCATGACGATGCCCCAGCGTGCCCCAGCGTGCCACCAAGCAGGCATGATGAGGCCAGCCCTATGCCGCCACATGCCACATAGCAGGCAGCGGGAAGAGACTCACCCGGGATATTGGCGGCAGCGTGTGGATATGAAGGCCGCCGCCATATGCCGCATGATACACAGCCATCCGGCCCGCCTCGATGGCAGAGATGAGAATAGAATAAACCAACATAAACCCAAAACGAAAGCATCATTATGAAGATAGCCCTTATAGGTTACGGAAAGATGGGCCACATGATAGAGCAGATAGCCATCAGCCGTGGACACGAGATAGTCAGCATAATAGATATCGACAACCAGCAGGACTTCGAGTCAGAGGCATTCGCCTCGGCCGATGTCGCCATAGAGTTCACCGCCCCACATGTAGCCTACGCCAACTACCTGAAGGCCTGGAAAGCCGGTGTGAAAGTGGTGTCAGGCTCAACAGGATGGCTGAAGGACCATGGCGATGATGTCCGCAAGGCATGCCAGGAAGAGGGGAAGACACTCTTCTGGGCCTCAAACTTCTCCATCGGCGTAGCCATATTCTCGGCTGTCAACCGTTATCTCGCCAGGATAATGAACTCTTTCCCACAGTATGACGTTGAGGAGACAGAGACCCACCACATACATAAGCTCGACCATCCCTCAGGGACTGGCATCACTCTCGCCGAGCAGATAGTCGACGCCCTCGACCGTAAGGACGGCTGGCAGATGGGCACCCTCACACAGCCCGACGGCACCGTCGTGGCACAGCCCGAGCCTGCCGACAGCCATAAGCTGACGATAAACAGCGTCAGGGAGGGCGAGGTGCCAGGCATCCACTCCATTGTCTACGACTCAGAGGCCGACAAGATAACCATAACACACGACGCCCACTCAAGAAAGGGATTCGCCCTCGGAGCCGTCCTCGCCGCAGAGTACACCGCCAAGAACACCGGCCTGCTCACTATCGATGATATGTTCAGATTCTGACACCATTGCCCCACGGCCACCAATCCCCATGTCAACCGTGGACAAAGACAAGAAACGAAACAAAGCATCATAACCAATGATAAAGAAAGAAAAGACATCACAACGCCTGCAATGGCTGAAGTTCACAGTTGTCACGCTACTCTATCTCCTCTTCCTCTACTGGGTAGAGTCATGGTGGGGACTATTAGTCGTGCCATTCATCTACGACGCTTACATATCCAGGAAAATCCGCTGGCAGTGGTGGAAAGACGCTGAGGGCCCCACACGCTTCATCATGTCGTGGGTCGACGCCCTCGTCTTCGCCCTCGTGGCCGTATACTTCATCAACCTGTTCTTCTTCCAGAACTATGTCATCCCCTCCTCCTCGCTCGAGAAGTCGCTCCTGACGGGCGATTATCTCTGTGTGTCGAAGGTCTCATACGGCCCACGCATACCGCAGACACCGCTCACGATGCCACTCACACAGCATACCCTCCCCGTGCTCGGATGCAAGTCATACATCGAGTGGCCACAGTGGGACTACCGCCGTGTGAAAGGTCTTGGGAAGGTTGAGCTGAACGATATCGTCGTCTTCAACTATCCAGCGGGTGACACCCTCGTGTCAGAAGAGCGCTGGCAGGCTGCCGATTTCTACCAGATGGCCTACTCTTTCGGCCAGCAGCTCGTCGATGCGCCGGCGAGAATGGACAGCCTTGACCCCATCGGGCAGCGCAAACTCTTCGACACATACTACAATGCGGGAAAACGATACATAATGGCCAACCCCAATGAGTATGGCGACATCATAACCCGTCCTGTTGACCGCAGGGAGAACTATGTGAAACGTTGCGTCGGTCTCCCCGGCCAGAAGCTGCAGATAAAGGACCGTATCATATACCTCGACGGCAAACCCAACAAGGAGCCGGAGAACGTCCAGTACACATACTATGTGAAACTGCGCGCACAGATGCCTGAGGACCTCATGCAGGAGCTCGGCATATCGAACGAGGACATGACACAGCTGAACAGTGTCGGATGCATGCCTCTGACCAAGAGAGCCGCCAAGACACTCGCCTCACGGAAGGATATCGTAGCCTCCATAAAGCTCAACACCGACGCGCCGACAGGCGACCTCTACCCTCTCAACTCAGCGACAGGATGGACACGCGACAACTATGGCCCGGTATGGATTCCCGCAAAGGGGAAGAGCATAAAGCTCGATATGAAGAACATCGCTGTCTATGAGCGCCCGATACGTACATACGAGGGCAATGACCTGAAGATAACTGACGACGGACGCATATTCATCAACGGCAAGCAGACAGACACCTACACCTTCAAGATGGACTACTACTGGATGATGGGCGACAACCGTCATAACTCAGCCGACTCCAGATACTGGGGCTTCGTGCCAGAGGACCACGTCGTAGGCAAGCCGCTCTTCATCTGGTGGTCTGCCGACCCTGACCACAATGGGTTCGCTGCCATACGCTGGCACAGACTCTTCTCGTGGGTAGACAATATAAAGTGACGCCATCAGGCGACAAGGCCTTGCGGCCGCTCATGACAGCGTTCTTGACGTCGTCTGGCGGTCATGGCCCGATTACATGCAGGCTGACACTATGCGCTTTTGTAGCCTCCGGGAATGTAAGAAAGTAGAATGGTGATGTTGAACATGCTGCACTCAGCAATGCAATTTACTGTATGCAGTTGAATAAGCTTCAGTATAGCGACAAGCCAATAGACCAGAAGTTTGCTCAGTATGTAGATATTCTTGTTAATCTCCGCAACGATGAAAATCATTCTGCCAAAAGCCTCGATGCTAAGGAAGTTCAGTTAGGTATTCATGTTGCAACCGTAATGTTCATGTACGTTACGTTCAAGAATATAACTGAGCTTGAAATGGTCGAAACTAAATTCAAATAGATAATACGACGTTGTTACAGATCTTTTGGTCTGTAGCAATGTCGTTAATGCTTATTTCTTAGAACCCTAAATAAAGTAGATTTTGAGTATCAAGACATTATACAAGACGGTCAACTCCAATGGTGAGTATAGTTGTGGTGACATTGGCATCACAACAGAGGATTGGTACGACATCTTAAAAGCACCCAAGGCAGAACAATATATAGAGTGCTTGCTCGCGTTCCTTCGTGAACCTGAGCACAAGGCAACATGTACCAAAGTTTCTGAAAATCACCAGAAACCAGCGCAGTATTATAATAGTAAGGTGACAAACTTCTCTAGATGGGTTCAGAAGTATCTGAATCGCTTTAGGGTTGAAGGAACTGATGGCAATGAAACCTATTGGTGTATAGCTATGCAGAAAGGTTGGGACACAAAACAAGGATTCCAATGGCAGTTGAGAGAAGAACTTGTCGAAGCCTTGCGTCGCTACCTTATGGATGACCTTATTGATCATTTCCGTAATGGTAAGCCTTTCAATGGTTATAATGAGCTTTACAAATGGGAACTCATTGATTCGTGTGATGGCATGGATTCCATAGACATTTATCGCAGTTTATACGGAAAGAATGTCGTTGACTGCATACGAATCAATGATGTCATTAAATATATAGGGACAGTAAAAACATCAGAAGGAAAAGTTATCATTGACCATCTTCTTGATGAATCAAAACCTCTGAACTCACGTTTAGAAGATTTTAAATCTGAAATGCGTGATTTTATTCCAGATAGGTTTAAGACCTGTGGCAATGATGAGCGAACGGCAGCTTCAATTTTAACTTGTAAATATCCAGAGAATTATACCTTTTATATGGACAAGGTATATAAAAACCTTTGGAAATATTTCGGTTTTGAACATTTTGAAGCAGGAAAGAAATACTCTCATTTCTTACAAATAATCAATAATTTCACTGTCGATTATGGAAATGAGATACAGGACATTATTGCAGAATACATAAATGACTATAATCATAAACCACTAATTCTTTCGGTTCAGACTTTATTCTGGTGCATGAAAGAATATATGGAAGAAAAATTAAATAAGGACATGAGATTTACCTGGATTCCATTCTATAAAGAATTTGCTGAGAAGATCATGCATTATCGCAATGACAGAAAATCATTGCTTGACATTATCTATGCTAACGATGATAGCTTAATTGTAAACTATCTACATGACAACAAGGGTGAAGGAGATTTGTGCAAAGACATTGACCCATTTACAACCCTTGGAATATTTAATCGAGGCATCACAGAAGACAATCGAAAAGTTGGAGCAGAGAAATTCAAGGAATTATTATCTATTGAAGCTGAAGCCCCATCAGATTTTACAGGAATCCCTATCCTCAATAATCAAATGTCTCATTTCTTCGGTTTCAGAAACAAGCGTGAGAAAGACGACATTGAGAATCTCTGGAAGCTTTTTGAGAAGGTTGTCAGGGGTGAAGATTTCAAATCGGAATACGATACTGTAATAAGACAATATATTATCAATGTCAACATTACTATGGGACTATTCTGGATCCGTCCGGAGGAATATCTTGCTCTTGACAAAACCAACAATACATATATGAAGGATGAGTATGGTATCGATCTTCCTAAAAAAGTTCCTAGTTATGACGATTATATGTCATTATTACAAATGATAAAAGAAAAGATGGCAACCAACGAGATAAAAGAAAATACATTCTATGAAATATCAGCTAATGCTGCTGGAGCAATGGATTCTATAGACAATGAAGGAACCTGGTATGATGATATTGTTGAGACATGGAAAAAAAGGAAAAATATAGTTCTCTATGGTGCTCCAGGTACAGGAAAGACTTACGATGTTCCTGAGTTTGTAGTAAGACTTTGTCAGCCTGAGTTTGATGCCAATAATGCTGAAAGAGAAGACCTCATGAAAGTCTATAATCAGCTTAAACAGGAAAAAAGAGTAGCATTTACAACTTTCCATCAGTCTATGGATTATGAGGATTGGATGGAAGGTCTAAAACCTGTTGTAGATAACAACCAGGTTACATACGAAATTGACCGTGGTATCTTTAAGATTCTCTGTGAAGAAGCGGAACGTCCTATTGTAAAGAACAAACAGATTGGTATTGCAAGCGATGCTGTCGTCTGGAAAGTATCTCTTCAAGGAACTGGAGATAATCCTGTCCGTAAAGAGTGTATGGATAATGGTCACATAAGAATTGGATGGGATGATTACGGTGCTGTGATCTCTGATGAAACCGATTGGACAAAACACAATGGTGAAGGTAAGCAGATTCTTGACGCTTTCATTAACAAAATGAAAGAAGGTGACATCATCATGAGTTGTTATACAAATAGAACTATTGATGCTATTGGTGTTGTAGTAGGAGATTATGAGTTTGATAATTCCTATGACCACTATAAACGTGTCAGAAAAGTGAACTGGCTTTTGAAGGACATAAATGAGAATATTGTTGAGATGAATAATGGTAAGACGATGACTCTTGGTACTGTTTACCGTCTTAATGCTATCACTCTCGACAAGGTAAAGGCACTGCTTGATAAACATAAGACCTCAGCGTCCATGGAAGACAACACAAAGCCGTACGTTATGGTTATTGATGAGTTAAACCGTGGTAATGTCTCAAAAATATTTGGTGAACTTATTACGCTGCTGGAGGCTGACAAACGAAAGGGACACAAGAATGCAGAAAGTGTTATTCTACCATACTCTAAAGTTCAGTTTATGGTTCCTGATAATGTCTATATCATTGCAACCATGAACACGGCAGACAGATCACTTGGAAATCTTGACTATGCTATTAGAAGAAGATTTGCATTTATTGCAGATAAGCCATATTCTCTTGAAGGTGAAGTGCCAGGATTCAATGAAGAACTTTTCCATAAAGTTAGTGACCTATTTATTACGAATTATGACGAGTACAAAGATAGTGGTTGGTTGCAGACACTACCTTTGAAACCTGCTGATACATTATCAGAGGAATATAAGCCAGAAGACGTTTGGATTGGTCACAGCTATTTCATTATGAAAGACGAGGATGGAACAGATATTACAACAGACCGTCTCTTATATGAAATAATACCATTGCTTGAAGAGTATGTTCGAGATGGAGTCCTTACAGAGGATGTTTATTCAATAATTGAGGAACTACGTAACATTGCCAACGAATAATGAAAATTATACAACTTCATGAGCAAATGCTGGAGAATACCAAACTCCTGCATGATGTGGATGCTATCCTTCCATTTTTGAAGGATGGGCAGGAAGTTATGTATGCTGTCAAACGTGGTAGAGAAGACAAAGAGTTATGTCTAAAACTCAGAAGAACAAATGACGATATATTAGCAACAGGTTCATATTTCGTAGGTGTTGACTGGATTAAAGAGAACGAACTTGCAGTTCAGGTGAGTCCAAAGATGAATGATGGTTTTGAGGTCGATTATGTCAAGATGCTCAACGACGCTTTAAGTGAACGAGAGAATTTTGACCACCTCCAAGACTTGGTTACTATTAATTTTGATAAGACTTCTATTAAAGTAAATCAGCAACAGGACCTGTTAAGCATATTCCTGATTACGGAATACTTAAATATCCTCCAACGAATAGTAAGGAAGGGATTAAAGAAAAGCTATTATATCGTTGAAAACAATATTAAGAATAAGGTTAAGGGACGTATTCTAATAGGGATGAACATACATAACAACCTAATAAAAGGTAACATAACTGATAATGTATGTCGCTATCAGGTATATGACATTGATTCTCCTGAGAATAGAATCCTTAAAAAAGCCTTGCAATTCTGCGTTAGACAGTTGAATATCTATAAACACGCAATGGATGTTTCTTTATTGGAAAAGAAAATACGTTATATTAAACCATATTTTGATAATGTAAATGATGAAGTTAGTGTTAAGACAATAAAAACATTCAAGGGCAATCCTGTATTTAAGGAATACAACCAAGCCGTTGAATTTGCCCAGCTTCTTCTCAAACGATATAGTTATGACATCACAGTTACCGGCAAAAAGGAAATTATGACACCTCCATTCTGGATAGACATGAGTAAGCTGTTTGAGTTGTATGTTTTCCATCATTTAAGAAAGGTATTTACCTCAAAGAATGAGATAAAATATCATGTCAATGCTCACTATCAGGAACTGGATTACCTTCTTAAACCACAAGAATGGCCACAACCTTATATCATAGATGCAAAATACAAGCCAAGGTACAAATATATTGGTGGTATAACTATCGACGATGCAAGAGAAGTAAGTGGATATGCTCGATTAAGCAGCATCTATAATATACTTGGTATTGAGGAGGACACAGCACCTCCAATAAAATGTCTTATAATATATCCTGATCAAGAACAAGAAGAAAAATTCAGCTTTACAAGGGATGTGGAACCTGAATTTGAGAAGGTTAGTGGATATGTTAGGATATACAAATTAGGTATAAAACTTCCTGAAATACAGTACAATTAGTGATACTATTCCCTCGTCATATCTAAATAAGGATATAAATGTATCTAATTCACTGAATAATTCAATTTATTTATCATTAATAATAATATGCAAGAGAACGTTACAAATAGTAAAAACAATGTACCTCAGATTCCCGGAGGCTATACAGAAAATAGCGTGAGACACTAATACGCAGACAAGATTTTCAGGATTATGAGAGCGAGAAAACTTCTTCTTTGCGCCATGACAGCCGCCATGACGCTCGCAGCCAGCGCACAATCGTACGACGTTGACATCCTGTTCACCCCATCCAAGAAATACAAGGCGTGGAAGAAAGGCGAGCCTGTCCACATCGTCAGGGTATGCCATGAGACATTCCTGCCATCGTCAGGCAACAGCTCTATGGCAGTGGCGAAAGAGGTCTACAACTTCTACGAGGAGGGCAGCAGCACACCACACCCCGTCGAAGGCAAGTTCGGCGATGTCATGAGATGTGACAGCCGTGATGTCCAGGCTGTATGGGATGCAGCCATCATGAGCAATGTCCTCCCCATGCTCGGCCGCAAGGGTTATCAGAACGCGCTGCGCCAGGAGCTTGACGACGATGCCAAGGACTTCATCATGCGCCTCAATGCCGACGGTCGCCGTTTCATCGACCCTATGCTTGAGAGCTACATTTATGGCGTGCTGGCGAAAGTGAAGCCGCGACAGCTGATAGACGGACGTACAGGCGACCTCAACATACAGATTGTCAACGACGAGACACCCAACGCCTTCACATTCGCAAACGGCACCATTGTCCTCACCACAGGCCTCCTTGCCACGCTCCATACAGAGGACGAGCTTGCCGCCATACTCACAAGGGAGGCTGCACATTACATACTCGACCACAGCGTGGCGAATGTCAATGCAGCAATACGCCGGCAGAAACGAGCCGAGTTCTGGGCGGCGCTGGCGACCACTGCCGTCGCTACAGGCGAGGCAATAGCCAGCGAGAAGAACGAGGACTATATACCGGGACTCGCCACCCTGGCCACATCCATCATATCAGCATCCGTCGCCGAGTCTTACCTGAGAGAGCAAGGCATACGCTACAACAACGCCCAGGAGAGCGAGGCTGATAACATGGCGCTGCTCATTCTGCCAGCGGCGGGATATGACCGTGATGCACTTGTGACAGCCCTCTCACGCCTGCAGCGCCTGTACAAGGCAGACAGACGCAAGCCGGCATACTTCCCGACATACAACGACGTCCAGCTTGCCGACCGCCTGTCGACACTCGGAACGCCATACGCCCGCACTGACACACGTTACGAGAAGATGATATCGTTCGCTGTATGCAGCGCCGCGATGCGCATGATACAGTTAGGGAAGTTCAGCCAGAGCCTCGACATGGCAAACCAGAACATACGGAACGGTGTTGCCACGGCTGACGACTATATCGTGAGAGCCAACGCTCTCCTCGCGCTGAATGCCGACACAGCCTCTGTCAGCGAGGCCATCGACGCACTGCAGATGGCAAAGGTTAGACGCCCGACGGGTATGGACCACTACCGTCCGCAGGTTGCCGCGCTGCTCCGTATTGGGCGCACAGCCGACGCTCTCGGTGTCCTTGCCGACTACAAGGCCGCTCTTGAAGAGTCCAGGAGGCAGCTCGCCACACTGCAGGGCGAGCATGTCTGGCAGGCCACCTACTCCTTCATCAACGACGAGACACAATGGGTGGAGGATATGATTGTGAAGCTAGGCCCGATGAACCATTAGGCCACGCATAGCCCGCTGTCATGTATCGCTATCCATCATGGGACATCCTGCCACGTCTCCAGATACGGCATCGCGCCACAGACAATCATTCTCCGCCCCAGCCCAATAACCTATCCGACCCTCATAATGATACTCTCGACAACATATTTCGGCCCTGTACAGTGGTATTCAAAGCTATGCCGCTGTGCAGGGCAGACTGTTTTCATCGAGGCTTGCGAGTCGTTCGTCAAGCAGACCTACCGCAACCGCTGCTACATAGCCACAGCCAATGGTCCGCAGGCGCTCACGGTCCCTGTCACACACGCCCCCACCGCCATCCCCGCCGGCTCCTCCCCCGTCAGCGATACATCCATCCAGCCGCGGGCGGATATATCGTCGCTCCTCATCTCTGACCATGGCAACTGGCGCCATCTCCACTGGCAGGCATTGCAGACAGCCTACGGCGAATCAGCATTCTTCGAGTATTATGCCGACGATTTCCGCCCGTTCTATATCGACGAAGGCCCTGGCTCGCCAGTCCGTCTGCAGCGTCTCCTCGACTATAACATGGCGGGCATGCGCCTTGTATGCCGTCTCCTCGACCTCGATGTCGACTTCCGCCCGACGTCAGAGTATCTCCCTCCTCTCGAGGGAGGCGACCTGAGGTATGATATAAGGCCGAAGAACGCGCCCTACGACGCTGATTTCAGGCCCCGCCCATACTACCAAGTCTACAGGGAGGAGACGGGTTTCCAGCCCAATATGTCTATACTTGACCTCCTCTTCAATGAGGGGCCGGAGGCTGCCAGATGGCTCGTGGACATGTAATCAGGACAGTCCAGCTGCCATCTGCAACACTCCCCGCCCGGTCAGGCAGGCATTTCCCCGCAAGCATACACCAAGTCGCAGACCACATCCCTCGCTTGCGATGCTTGAGATTATCATGTTGATAAATGCCCATTGTGAGGTCTTCGTCTGAAAATAATCTCTATCCCGCAGACTGTTCTAACATCATTTTGTAGTAAGATAAGGTAAAATAAGCATCGTTGTTAGCAAATATGTTCGCGATTACGATAACAAGACAAATTGATGCAGATAAGGGTTCTTTTGCCAAGATATGTCACAATGACTACCATGAATGAGCGTGTTATGCATCTTTTAGCTTATATTCTGGTAGTTAATCGGCATCTGTTAACGGTCAGTTTATAGTGTATAGAATGATACGTTCGTAAAAAAATAATAACGATATGATACTTTTTTGTGATATTGCTCTTGCTGTTTTAAAAATTTTTATTTATCTTTGCATCTGTAACTAACTAATATATCAACATCCTTAACCCCAATAATTATGAGTGATGTAATATCCGAGATAACTCCTTTGACCGAGAAAGACTGCTACCATCTTGTTGAACGCCACAAGAAACAGCATACATATCCATTGCACAGGCATCCGGACCTTGAAATCAACTTCGTGGAGAACTGCTGCGGCAACCGCCGCATTGTTGGAGACAACATAGAGGTTCTGGGCAATTATGACCTGTGCCTGATGGGTAGCGGCCTGGAGCATACATGGGAGCAGTATGAGTGTACATCGAATGATATCCGTGAGATAACGATACACTTCACGACTGACCTCTTCCCCGACCTTCTGCTCAACAAGACATATATGGCCTCTCTCAACGACCTCATGAAGCGGGCCGAGGTGGGCGTAGCCTTTGGCATGAAGACCATATTGCATGTCTACGACCGCATCAACGAGCTGGTGGAGATGGAGCCAGGATTCGCGAGTGTCATGAAGTTCTACGAGCTCATGTACGAGCTGTCTATAAGCACTGACTACCATATGCTGTCGTCGAGTGCCTTCGCCCACACCGTCGTGAGCACCGACAGCCGCCGTGTGCAGCGTGTGAAAGAGTACATCGACCAGAACTACCGTGACGAGATACGCCTGCAGGACCTTGCCGAGATAGCATCCATGACACCTACCGCGTTCTCTCGATTCTTCAAGCTGCGGACTGCGAAGAGCATCTCAGAGTATGTCATTGACGTACGCTTAGGCCATGCCGCGCGTCTCCTCGCTGACAGCACGATGGCCATTGTGGAGATATGCTACCGCTGCGGATTCAATAACATCTCCAACTTCAACCGCATATTCAAGAAGCGTAAGGGGTGTACTCCAACCGAGTTCCGCGAGAATTATCACAAGAAACACGTCATTGTCTGACACCCCAGCCGTCCCTATCCGCCACATGGGGCTTCATGACAGGCTGTCTTTATGACAATAAACAAGCAGACCGCCATACCTTTTCTCTCTGGTATGGCGGTCTGCTGTTGTTATGCATGGGCTGTTGTCCGGCCCGTTTCTTCTCCTATGTTGTGCTGCCTTTTTCTCCTCGCCCCTCTTCCTGGGTATCAGGATGGATGAGAATACAAGGGTCAGGTGTCCTGCCTTTTTCTCCTCGCCCCTCTCCCTGGGTATCAAGATGGATGAGAATACAAGGGTCAGGTGTCCTGCCTTCTTCTCCTCGCCCCTCTCCCAGGGGCATGGTGTTGTGGGTTATGCCAGTGGCATGGAGGCGTTTTGGTCATCCGTCATGCCACCTGGCTGGGAGTCATTTGCAGAGTTTGCATCCCTCACACTTGGAGAGCTCTCCACGGAAACGTTTCTCTATGAGATAGTGGAGGCGGTTTCTGAGAGGCTCGAGTGGAATCTTGTCTACTACCTCTGTTATGAAAGCTGTCTGCAGGAGGAGGCGTGCCTCGCTGAGCGATATGCCCCTCTGCTGCATGTAGAAGAGAGCCTTGTCGTTCAGCTGGCCTATTGTCGAACCGTGTGAGCATTTAACATCGTCGGCGTAAATCTCCAGCATAGGCTGTGTGAACATACGTGCAGTCTTTGTCGCTATGAGGTTCTGGTTTGTCTCCTCGCTTGTTGTCTTCTGCGCCCCGTGTCTTACGAGCACCTTTCCGGCGAACGCTCCGACGGCTTTCCCGTCAAGCACATACTTGTATGTCTCGTGGCTGTAGCAGTGGGCCACGGCATGGTCTATGACGGTATTGTTGTCGACATGCTGCTCCTTGTCGGCTATCACTCCTCCATATAGGTTACACTCAGCCCCCTCACCCTTGAACATGAGGCGTGTTGTCTGCCGTGTGCGCCCGTTGTGGAGTGTCATCAGTGTGTGAGAGAAGTGGGAGTCGCGCTGCTGCTCTATGTATGTGTTCGATACGAGAGTATTCTTCAGGTGAGTCTCCTCCAGTCCGTAGACTTGCAGGTGGGCGTTCTCCTTGCAGTATATCTCGACCACCTGTGTTGTGAGGAAGTCCTGGTTGTCCGCGCTGTGGTCGCAGAAGAGTATGTCAGCCTCGGCGTTCCGTCCGGCAATTATGAGCACACGGCGGTTGACCATCATGCCGACATCGCTCCTGAGGATATTCACCACCTGTATCGTGCGGTCCATCCTGACGTTGTCGGGTATGTATATGACGAGGCCGTCCTGTGCGAGCATGGTGTTGAGAGCCGCTATGCTGTCGCCGCTCTCATGTGCGAGGCGGTCGTAGTATCCGTCGACTATCTGTGGCATTCTCTCTGCCACATCCCTCAGCGAGCTGACGATGACCCCCTCGGGCAGGGCGGGTTTGGGCATCGCCTTGTGGTAGAACATGTCGTTGACGACGAAATAGAGCTGTGTGGAGAGATTGGGCACGTCGCATTTGAACGCGTCATAAGGATTCACGGGGATATCGAGGCGGTTGATGTTCAGTCCGAGGTCAGGCTCGAACCATGCCGCCATGTCCGTGTATTTATATTCCTCACACTTGCGTGTCGGCAGCCCTTTCTCCTTGAAAGTGTTGAACGCGTCGTCCCTCCGTGCGTTCATGATGGCTGTGCTATGGCTGTCTATCATGCCACGGCATTGTGTGAAGAGGTCAGTATATTGTTTCTCGGGAGATGTCATTTTCCGTTTCTTGTTTGTCCGTTGTGAGGGTTTAGCGTCTCGTTCCGGCCGTTCTGTCTTCCTTGTGTCAGTGTTGTCAGGCCTCTGTTGCCTCAGCCTTTATCCAGTCATAGCCCCTCTGCTCTATCTCTTTAGCCAGCTCTGGGCCTGCTGTCTTCACTATCCGTCCGTTCCAGAGCACATGTATGAGGCTCGGGCGTATCATGTCGAGGAGGCGCTCATAGTGTGTTATGACGATTGTCGAGGTCTTCTCTGTATGGAGTTTGTTCACGCCCTCAGCCACTATTCTCATGGCGTCGACGTCGAGTCCGGAGTCTGTCTCGTCGAGAATGCTTAGTGTCGGCTCGAGCATAGCCATCTGGAATATCTCGTTGCGCTTCTTCTCTCCTCCTGAGAATCCCTCGTTTACGGAGCGGTGTGCGAGCTTGTTGTCGAGCTCTACGACCTTTCTCTTCTCCCTCATGAGCTTCATGAAGTCGCTGGCGTTCATTGGCTCAAGTCCCTGGTACTTGCGTTTCTCGTTAATGGCTGCACGCATGAAGTTGGTCATTGACACTCCCGGTATCTCCACGGGATACTGGAAGGAGAGGAAGAGCCCTTCGTGTGCGCGGTCCTCGGGCGACATCCCGAGCAGGTTCTTGCCGTTATACCATACCTCACCCTCTGTCACCTCGTAGAGGGGATTGCCGACGAGGACAGCCGACAGTGTTGACTTTCCGGAGCCGTTAGGGCCCATAATGGCGTGCACCTCGCCATCGCCGATGGTGAGGTTTATACCTTTCAGTATCTCTTTTCCGCCTATCGAGGCGTGCAGGTTCTTGACTTCAAGCATATTGTTCTTGTTCTGATGTGTGGTGTTTCCTTGTGCCATGCTGCTGCTGTCCCTTTGCTGTGGGATGACGGCATAATGGCGATATCCGGGTGCAAAATTACAAAGTTTTTTCCAATTTACTCGTTTCTATATAATAAATAATGTTTATCCACATAGAAAAGTGGTGGGGTGTTGGTGGCTTGTCAAGGAATTTTTGTAACTTTGCGCATGTCAACGGCTATCCTTTACCCTACATCTGGCAGCATGTCGTATATAAAACCATAAATCTAAAGATATAGAACCATAAATCTAAAGAAATAAAACCATAAATCTAAAAACTAATGACTAGAAAGAACCTTATCACGCTTCTTGCAGCGGCTGCCCTGGCTTTGCCATCGCCATCTGCCGCCCAGACACCCTCAAAGACATGGAACCCCAATGTCAGCGGAGGGAAATACCGCAATCCGGTTATCGACGCTGACTATTCTGACCCTGATGTCTGCCGTGTCGGGGATGACTATTACATGACCTCGTCGAGCTTCGCCTGCTTCCCCGGCCTGCAGATTCTCCACAGCACAGACCTCGTCAACTGGGAGCTTATCGGTGCGGCTCTGACCGACGACTATCCTGTCCTGCCCGAGTATAAGGGCACAGACCTCGACTGGAAACGCCGCGTGCAGCACGGCAACTATGTCTGGGCGCCATCCATCCGCTATCATGACGGGTGGTTCTACATATACTGTGGCGACCCCGACCAGGGCCTCTTCATGACCAAGACGCAGGACCCCCGCGGACAGTGGAGCCCTGTGGAGTGGGTGCTGAAGGGCAAGGGGATGATTGACTGCTGCCCACTGTGGGACGACGACGGCAAGGCATACCTCTCTTTCGGCTGTGCCGGCTCGCGTGCGGGGATAAAGTCTGTCCTCTTCATGGCTCCCCTCTCTCCCGACGGCAGCCATGTGACAGGCCCCGCGAGGATAATATACGACGGACATGAGGACCAGCCAACCATCGAGGGAACAAAGCTCTACAAGCGCAACGGATACTACTACATCATGTCGCCGGCAGGAGGTGTGAAGTACGGATGGCAGGTCATACTGCGCTCTAAGGACCCCTTCGGCCCATACGAGGAGTATGTCGGCATGGCACAAGGCAAATCGAAGGTCAACGGCCCCCACCAGGGAGCATGGGTAGACACACCGAAGGGCGAGCACTGGTTCCTCCACTTCCAGGACAAGCATGCCTACGGACGCGTTGTCCACCTGCAGCCCGCACGCTGGGTTGACGACTGGCTCGTCATCGGCGACGACAAGGACAATGACGGCTGTGGCGACCCTGTCTCTGTATGGAAGAAGCCAGACCTGAAGTCGAGCGGAGTATTCCAACCCAACGAGGACGACGAGTTCTCGTCGACAAAGTTAGGTCTGCAGTGGCAGTTTGAGGGGCCTTACTCACACTACTGGTACTTCTGCGACGCCGCCAAGTCGCGCCTGCGCCTCTATGGTGTGCAGCAGCCCGAGGGCTACCGCAATCTCAGCGACATGCAGAACACCCTCCTGCAGAAGCTCCCGACAGAGAATTTCACCTGCACGGCACGTCTCCGCTTCATCCCCAACCCCGGCAACAAGGCCAAGGGCGAGGAAGCCGGCTTCATACTGAAGGGCCAGGACTATGCCGCCCTGAAGCTCGTGTCGACGAAGGAAGGTTGTGTCATGAGATATGTCGTCTGCCGTGGCGCCTTCAACGGCAAGGCCGAGGAGACCATCATGGAGATACCTGTCGAGCTGAAGTCTCTGGAGAAGCCATACACCCAGAAGTATGCTGTCGACGATATTCCACAGCCACGCCTTGCCACAGACTATATCCTTGTGCGCATGAAGGTGAAGAGCAGCGGCACAGGCAACAGCATCAAGTCTCACGCACAGTTTGAGTACAGCCTCGACGGGAAGACATTCAAGCGCGCCGGAGAGCCTTTCCTCGTAAAGGAAGGTAAGTGGATAGGCGCGAAAGTGGGATTCTTCAACTGCCGCCCGACGAAGATGAACGACGGAGCATTCCTCGATGTCGACTGGATACGCTTCACAAAATGATGATGCGCTTCACAAAAAATACTACTGTCCGGTAAATATTCTAAAGACCTTGATATAGTGGTCTTTGTTTACCCTGCTATACAGTATAACGGAAGAGCGAATAATAAAGCAAAGAACTTCTGTCCACAGGAGAGGCGCGACCGTTAGAAACCGATGCCAAGCTGAGAGCCATTAAGCAAACTCATGGCTCTCAGCTTGACGTCGGTTGACTTTGCCTTCCTCTGTCACGACTCGGCCATTGAGCGGATGCATGATAACCATCGACCTCGACAGCGAGCAGGCATGCTATGACTTCCTTGACTCCCTGAGACTCATCAGGAGGGCGACAAACCTCTTCGACAACAAGACCCTCGCCATACATCCTTACTCGACAATCTTCGGCAATTTCTCGCCTCAGGAGAAAGCCGCCATGGATGTCTACCCCACGACAATAAGGCTCAGCATCGGCCTTGAGGACAGCGAGGATATCATCAACGACATAAAACAGGCACTATCATGATATACGATTTTGACAAACCTGTCGACCGCTCGGGCAGTGGAGACCTCAAGCACGAGGCGCTACAGCCACGATGGGGACGCAAAGACCTGCTGCCGCTATGGGTGGCAGATATGGACTGGGAGACACCGCCATTCATCACAGAGGCGCTGAGACAACGCCTCGACCACTCGCTCTATGGATATACCGTTGAGCCCGCCGACTTCTGGCCGAGCATAATAGACTGGGTCAGAGACCACCACGCATGGCGGCTGAGACGCGAGTGGCTGACATTCATACCGGGAATAGTAAGGGGGATAGGCTTCGCCATCAATGTCTTCTGCGATAAGGAAGACGCTGTCGTCATACAGCCGCCCGTCTACCACCCCTTCCGCCTCACCACTGAGGGCAACGGCAGAAAGCTGCTGCAGAATCCACTCATAGAGAGGGAGGACGGCAGCTATGATATGGATATCGACGGACTGGAGACTCTTGTCGGCGAGTTCAATGCTAACGCGGCTGGCAGAGTGCGCCTGCTCATCATAAGCAATCCACATAATCCCGCCGGCATCTGCTGGGACAGAGAGACTCTCAGCCGCCTCGCACATTTCTGTGCAGAGCATGGCATCATTGTCATCAGCGACGAGATACACTGCGACATGGCCCTGTGGGACAACCGTCACACACCCTTCGCCACAGTCAGCCAGGAGGCCGCGGACAACAGCATAACGTTCATGGCGCCCACAAAGACATTCAACATAGCAGGCCTGACATCGTCGTTCGCCATCGTCCCTGACGACACCATACGCCGCCGCTTCTACTCGTGGCTCCAGGTGAACGAGCTGAATGAGCCAACACTCTTCGCGCCAATAGCGACCATTGCGGCATTCCGCAACGGCGAGGAATGGCGCAGGCAGATGCTCCGTTATGTCGAGGGGAATATCGATTTCGTCGTAGATTACTGCTCACGGAATATCCCGCAGATAAAGCCTCTGAGACCCCAGGCATCGTTCCTCGTATGGCTCGACTGCCGGCAGCTGGGGCTTGACCACGACAGTCTCCTCAGCCTCTTCGTCGACAAGGCCCGCCTGGCCCTTAACGACGGCGAGATATTCTTTGGCGGAGAGGCTTTCGACAGGGTAGCGACTGGCAGCCCGGGACACGGCTTCATGCGCATGAATGTCGGCACACAGCGTAGTGTCCTGGAGCAGGCACTGAGACAGCTGAGAGACGCTGTTAGCCAGTTGTGATGTGCAGAATGCTGTCTGTGTGAGATTAAGGCGTGGGAATAAACTCATTAAAACATGACATGTGGCCCTCGCTGCCCATATCCATATGAGAAAAAACAGAGGTCTCCTGACAGGAAGAAGAGCCGTGAGGCATTACGCCTTTTGCTGCTTTCCTTCCTGTCAGGAGACCTCTCTCCGTATCTGATGTATATTGTCTGGGGGTGCTGGGGTTTGTCCTTGGCTATGCTTTCAGCAGTGCATGGTTAAGGTGTTATGCCTCTTCTGTCTCCCTCTTGGCTACCAGTCCCGCCTCATATTCCATGACCCTGCGCTCTGCCTCGTCGAGGATGGGGTTCAGTTCGGCGAGGGTGTTTGCCCTCAGCATCGCTATGCGAGTCTGGCGGAAGTCAGGTATCCCCTTGAACAATGGCGTCGCGGCGAGGTGGCGGCGTGTGTGCAGGATGCCTCTCAGCTCCGCCATCTGAATGTCACGCTCGTCATTACGGCTCACGGCGTCGGCTGTCAGACGCTCTATGTTTATCTGTAGCTGTTTCCTGAGCAGGTGCATCCGCTCTGCCAGCGACAGCGTGTTGCGGTTGAAGAACCATGGGCATCCGAATGTCGCGCGGCCTATCATGACGGCGTCAACGCCATATCTGTCGAAGGCCTCGTCAGCCTTCTCGAGCGATGTTATGTCTCCATTGCCAATGATGGGTATGTGTATGCGCGGGTTGCGCTTCACCTCGCCTATCAGCGTCCAGTCAGCCTCGCCCGTGTACATCTGTGCCCTTGTGCGGCCATGTATGGTGAGAGCCTGTATGCCACAGTCCTGCAGCTGCTCGGCGAGTGTGGTTATGACAAGCTCGTCGCTATTCCATCCCAATCGTGTCTTTGCCGTGACAGGGGTCTTTACAGCGTCGACGACACGGCGGGTGATATCGAGCATGAGAGGGATATTGCGCAGCATGCCTGCCCCAGCGCCCTTCCCGGCTACCTTCTTCACAGGGCATCCGAAGTTGAGGTCTATGACATCGGGATGGGCATGGTCCTCCACGATGCGTGCTGCCTCTACGACAGCGTCGGCATCGCGGCCGTATATCTGTATCCCTACGGGCCGCTCGTCGTCGGCTATCGTCAGCTTCTGGAGTGTCGAGCGGACAGAGCGCACGAGAGCCTCTGCTGCCACAAACTCGCTGTAAACCATCGCCGCACCCTGCTCGCGGCACAGACGGCGGAATCCAATGTCTGTCACATCCTCCATCGGGGCGAGCAGAAGGGGCCGCTCGCCAAGGTCAATCGTTCCTATCTTCATTGTTTGTCTGTTTCGTTTTGTCAGCCGTCGCTGCCTTGTTTGTTGTGTGTGGCTAAACCACTGTCACGAGATGATACACTCCTCCGGCAAAAGCTTTTACTATGCCCTCCATCTCCATCTCGAACAACAGCGCCGACACTTTGCCTATTGGCATCTGTATCTTCGTGGCGAGAGTGTTCTGCTGCAGGTCACCGTCGCGGAGAGCGTCAACTATTGCCTTCTGCTCAGGCGAGAGGTTGGGGAAGAGTGATGGCACTATGCCTTGTGCCCTGCGTTCAGCTACCTCCTCTGTCGTGTGCCATCCCATAAGGCTCACAAGGTCGTCGGCCGATGTTATCAGTCTCGCCTTGTTGTCGCGTATGAGCTTGTTGCATCCCTCTGACGTGATGTCGCCGACACGGGCGGGGAAGGCATACACCTCACGCCCATACTCGCCTGCCTGGCGTGCTGTGACGAGGCTCCCGCCATGTATCTTCGACTCTACTACCACTGTACAGTCTGCCATGCCTGCCACAATACGGTTGCGGTGGAGGAATTTCTGTCTCTCCCCGCGTGTCTTCGAGGGATACTCCGTGAGCAGTCCGCCATGAGATATGATATCGCGTGCCACACTGCGGTGGGCCGCCGGGTATATCGTGTCGAGCCCGTGTGCGAGGACACCTATCGTGTCCGCCCCAACCCTCAGGGCTTCCTTGTGGGCTGTGACGTCGATACCATAGGCCAGGCCGCTGACGACCAGCGTGTCGGGGACAAGCTCCCGGAGACGTGAGACAAGGCTGCGCGTCATGTCATCGCCGTAGGGTGTGGCGTCGCGTGTGCCTACGACAGACACTATGTGCGGGCTGTTCAGCTCGGCTGTGCCCCTATAGAAGAGAGCCAGAGGGGCATCGCCGCATGAGAGGAGGTTATGTGGATAATTGTCGCTGCCGTAGGCTATGATGCCTATTTTTTTACGCTCGCACCATTCCATCTCCTCGCTGGCCCAGCGCAAGGCCGTGTCCCAGTCGCCGAGAATGTTACGTGCGAGGCTGGGAGGCAGATGGAGCGACATGCAGAGGTCCTGGCGTGAGGCATACACCTCAGAGGCTGTGCCTGCTGCCTGGATAAGCTCGATGGCCTGCTCTGGGTAGAAGAAGGCGAGGCGTTGTAATGCTAAGAGATATTCCACGTTGTGATGCTGTTATGGCCTGGGGCATGGCATGATTCAGGTGGAGATGGTGGATGATGTTCACTCGGAGAGGTATTCGGCGAATGCCTTGTCACATGTGGGGCTCTCGGCGAGGCGTCCGTTGACAAGGCACACGACCTCTATCTGTCCGCGGAACGAGAGCTTGTTGTCGCTCATGCGGTAGATGTCCTGGTAGAAGATATACTTCACACCCTCCTTCTTTATCCTTAGGCATGAGCGGAAGGTGTCCTCTGAGCGCAGCGGTGTCTTGTACTGGAGAGTCATGCGTGCCACGACAGCGTCCTCGCCGCCCTCGTGCATAGCGGCGAAAGAGACACCCTGCTGCTTAAGGAAGAGGTGTCGCGTATGCTCGGCATAGTGCAGATAGTTTGCGTTGTTCACTATGCCCTGCAGGTCGCACTCATAATCGCGCACCTGCATTGTTGTCTCAAAATGGTATGTCATTCTCTTTATTCGCAGTTCTTGTTTGCCGTTTGTGGGGATGGTGAGGGAAGGCTTGGCCTGACTGTGACGGGGCGGCTGTCAGCCTATCAAGGCCTCTATGTCGCCTATTGTCTCAGCCACAGCAATCATGTCACGCCAGTCGCCACGCACCATGTTCTCTGCCTGGAGATGGTCGAGGAGGACAATCGTGGTGTCCCAGAATCCGGCTATGTTATACAGGATGACCTTCTTCTTGTGGAATCCTATTGTGTTCGCTCCGGCCTGTGAGAATATCTCGTCGAGTGTCCCTATGCCTCCTGGCAGGGCTATGGCGATATCTGAGTGGGCGGTCATCAGCTCTTTCCTGTCAGCCAGTCCGTCACATGGGAAATAGACGTCGATATGTTCTGAGACACGGTTTGTATGCTCGAGGGCTCTCGGGACCATGCCTATGGTCTGCCCGCCGTTGTCGTGTACGCTGTCGCCGATGCATCCCATGAGGCCAGTGCTTCCGCCTCCCCATACGAGAGTGTGGCCGTTGCGGGCCATCCACTCTCCAAGCTCGCGTGTCGCTGTGTAGTATTCTTCGGCGATATTGTCATTCGCCGAGCAGTAGATAGCTATTTTCATCGTCTCTAAGTTTATGTTCCCCTCCTTGAGCTGTCATGTTACAGGGGGTGATGGACGTGAGGTTTATTTCTTCTTACGTGGTTTGCGGCGTGCCCATCCCTCCTCGCTGAAGTCGGGTATGTCGCCTTTCAGCTCGGTCTGTGCCCTCGACATGAGGTCGCGCCAGTCGTCGGCAGAGAACTCTCCGCGCTGTGTGTTGCGCTGTCTCTTTGGCTTCATGAACGGTTTCCCGTCGTCACGGCGTCGGCGTCTGTTTGCCTGAGCGTCGAATGTCCCCTCTGGCTTACCGTCTCCCTCAGCGTTGCATCTTACTTGTCTTCCGTGGTATGTTGTGCCGTCGAGGGCTGCGATGACGTTCTTTGCGTCGCGCTCAGGCACCTCTATGAAGCAGTAGTGGGACATGAGGTCGATATGCCCCACATCCTGGCGCTGTGCCTGTCCGCCCTTGCCGCGGCCTGAGACATGCTGGTTGATGAACTGCATCACCTCCCCAGGATAGAATCCCTCGGCTTTGCCAAGGTTTATGAAGAGCCGCTTGTAGCCTTTCTCGGCACGGTGCTCAGGTCCGCGGTCGCGTCCGTTGCGGTCTTTGCGGCGTCCTGTCTGGCTGTCTCTTGAGCCTTTCTTGCCTGGCTGTGGCTCCTCGATGTCTGGCTCGTCGGCATAATACTCAAGGAATCTGCCGAACTCCATCATGACAATCTTCTTTATGATATCCTCCTTGTCGAAATATTGGAAGTGGCGCTGTATCTCCTCCATGAACGGATTGATTGTCTCATCGTCCACGTCGACCTTTGATATGTGGTCCATGACGCGGAACAGCTGCTTCTTGCATATCTCGGTAGGAGAGGGGAGTGTGCCGTGTGTGAATTTCTTCTGGATTATCTTCTCGACATCGCGTATCTTATTCTGCTCACGGCTGTGTATGATGGCTATGGACGAACCCTTCTTCCCGGCGCGGCCTGTGCGCCCTGAACGGTGGGTGTATGACTCTGTGTCGTCGGGCATGCCGTAGTTTATGACGTGGGTGAGGTCGTTGACATCCAGACCGCGTGCTGCGACATCTGTCGCCACGAGCAGCTGCACGGTGTGCTGGCGGAATTTCTGCATCGTCTGGTCACGCTGTGGCTGGGATAGGTCGCCATGGAGCGACTCGGCGTTGTAGCCGTCGCGTATCAGCTTGTCGGCTATCTCCTGTGTCTCTATCTTCGTGCGGCAGAATATAATGGCATAGATGCGTGGGTAATAGTCCACGATGCGCTTCAGGGCAAGATACTTGTCCTTGGCGTGGACCATATAGTATGTGTGGTCGACATTCTCGGCGCCCTCATTGCGCGAGCCGACAACAATCTCCTTATGGTTGTGCAGGTACTGGCGTGCTATGCGCTCCACTTCCTTTGACATTGTGGCCGAGAAGAGCAGTGTGTGGCGCGATGGCGGCAGCTGGTCGAAGATGGCGTTGATGCTCTCTGAGAAACCCATGTTGAGCATCTCGTCGGCCTCGTCGAGCACTATGGTGCTTGCGGTGGAGATATCAGCCACACCACGTTCGGTAAGGTCGACAAGGCGCCCTGGTGTCGCTACGATGACGTGGGTGCCCTTGCGCAGCTGGCGTATCTGTGAGTCGATGGGCGCGCCACCATACACGGCTGTGATGCGGAGCCCGTCCATATACTTGCCGAAATCGCGGAGGTCGTCGCTTATCTGGAGGCACAGCTCACGTGTCGGGGACATGATGACAGCCTGTGTCTCACGGCGTGAGAGGTCGAGAGCCTGCAGGAGAGGGAGCCCGAAGGCGGCTGTCTTGCCTGTTCCCGTCTGTGCCAGGGCGATGATGTCGTGGGGGGTCGTGTCTGGTGTGGCCGCGGCGGCAGAGGACGTCTCTGTGCCTGGTGCCTCCGTACCACACTCCTGGGATGTCCCGTCAGTGGGAGCCGTGCTGCTGTCCGTATCGTCAGGGGATGCCTCACGGCTGTTCTCTCTGGCCGACAGTGTTGCTAAAAGCTGTGGGATGACGGCTTCCTGCACCGGCATCGGCATTACAAAGCCTAACTCGTCGATGGCTCTGCGTAGGGTGGCGTTAATGCCTAATTCTTCAAAGTTTGCCATTATAAATGTTATTTTGCTGCAAAGTTACACATTTTCCGTGACTTATACAAGAAAACGGGACCATTTGCAGCTTATGCCTACTATATAAACCGCCCGCTACGTCGGCCTTGTCCGCATCGGCAAGATGCGGTGTCCTTGTCCTCAGCCCTGACGTGTGGTCCTGCCGGATGTGCCGGACGCCTGGCACTTTCACAGCTCCCTGCGTCTTGTCCCTGCTCTCATGCCCGTATCTCTCTGCCTCTTTCCCGCTTCCATCAGCCCAAAAAACAAGGCAGACCATCATGCCCCTGGTCACCCAGAATCATGCGGTCTGCCTCGAAGAGACAATTCCTAATCTTTAATCCTTATAATTGAATGTTTGTGCTTGTGTATATCTGTCAGACGGCAGACGGGTGGTTCTTGTCTTATACGACACCCTGTGCCATCATCGCCTTTGCAACCTTCATGAAGCCCGCAACGTTAGCGCCCTTCACATAATTGACATATCCGTCGGCCTCTGTGCCATACTTGACACAGTCCTCGTGGATATTCTCCATAATCCAGAGCAGCTTGGCGTCGACCTCCTCTGCTGTCCATGAGAGGCGCTCGGAGTTCTGTGTCATCTCCAGTCCTGATACTGACACGCCGCCTGCGTTTGACGCCTTGCCTGGAGAGTAGAGAATCTTCGCGTCCTGGAACACCTTGATTGCCTCTGGTGTGGTAGGCATGTTGGCGCCCTCAGCGACAGCTATGACACCGTTTGCGACGAGAGCCTTTGCCGCCTCCTCGTTGAGCTCGTTCTGTGTGGCGCATGGGAGAGCGATGTCTGCCTTCTCGAACCATGGCTTCGCACCCTCAACATACTTTGCTGTAGGATACTCGTCGATGTACTCTCTGATACGTCCGCGGTACTCGTTCTTCAGCTGCATGATCCAGTCGAGCTTCTCGCGTGTGATGCCATCCGGGTCGTAGATATAGCCGTCAGAGTCAGACATGGTCATCGGTATGCCACCGAGCTGCAGCACTTTCTCTGCTGCGTACTGTGCCACGTTGCCGGCACCAGAGATGAGCACCTTCTTGCCCTCGATGGTCTCGCCCTTGGTCTTGAGCATCGCACGGAGGAAATATACTGTTCCGTAACCTGTTGCCTCCGGACGTATGAGAGAGCCTCCGAACTCGCGGCCCTTGCCAGTCAGCACGCCAGAGAACTCACGTGTCAGCTTCTTGTACATGCCGAACATGTAGCCTACCTCACGTCCGCCGACACCTATATCGCCAGCAGGGACATCAGTGTCCGGGCCGATATGGCGTGTCAGCTCAAGCATGAAGGCCTGGCAGAAACGCATGACCTCAGCGTTTGACTTGCCGCGTGGAGAGAAGTCTGAGCCGCCTTTGCCGCCGCCCATGGGGAGAGTGGTCAGGGAGTTCTTGAATGTCTGCTCGAAAGCGAGGAACTTCAGGATGCCGAGATTCACTGAGCTGTGGAAGCGGATGCCGCCTTTATATGGGCCGATGGCGTTGTTGTGCTGCACACGGTAGCCCATATTTGTCTGTATCTGGCCCTTGTCGTCCATCCATGTGACACGGAACTGGTATATGCGGTCGGGGATGCAGAGACGCTCTATGAGGTTAACCTTCTCGAATTCTGGATGCTTGTTGTATTCCTCCTCGATAGTTCCGAGGACCTCTTCTACTGCCTGGTGATACTCAGGCTCATTGGGGAAGCGACGCTTAAGGTCTGCTAATACTTCTGATGCTTTCATCTTCTGTTATATTTCTTTATATGTGGTTGTTTTGTGTCTTGTTGGGTTGTTGTCTGTAGTCTTCCGGGCTTTGTTGTCTCTCCTCTATTGGGTTGAAGTCTTGCAGCGGCTATATGGCGACATTCTTGTGACATCCGCCAGTCTCATCGCCTGGCCGACGCGGACGCTTTTCCAGCCATATGCGAGACCTCGCTTCTATTGGTCGTATACTCATGCCGTGTTCTTGTCTCAGGGGTATATTGTAAGGCATGATAATAAGGAAAACTCTTGAAAACGGTTGCAAAGGTACATAAATGATTTTATTTATGCAACAAAATGGTATATTTTTTTGAAAATTTCTTGCTTTTTGTTATTCTTTGCTGTATCATAAGGGTATGTTTGGCTCTCCCCAGGGATGTGTCGTGTGTCGTTGTCTGAGGGTGAAGGTATGGTGTGATATGTGCCCCTGATGCTTGGTGCGCGCGGTGTATCAGCCATACGGACGATGGTGCTGTGGCAGACGCGTTTACACGACTATCCGGACATCTGCCCGGCACGTCATCCTCTCTGCGGCTGTAACATGCAGGACGGTGGCGCAGGGCATGCTGCCGACGTCGCTCAGCAGGCGAACAAGGGTTATTATCTATTATTGCAAGAAAATTACCTAAAAGTTATAATGACGTAAAGGAAAAACCGCTAATTTTGCATTCGGAACCACCTTGATGGCAAAAAAATACCCCTCGTTGAGTTGGTATGTCCGATATTTTTAATATATTTGCACAAAATTAATGTGCCGTCTCCACACCTCGGACAGTGTGGGGAGGCCAACCTAACTTCAAGCCTCGACCTATGAAAAAGACCCTAATGCTGGTGCTTACTGTCATGTCATGCCTGTCAGCCAGCGCGCAGAATCTTCAGAAAGGAAACTATGGATATCTCTACTGCCACATGAGCGACAAGGGAGAATGGACCGCCTATGCCATCAGCCGCGACGGACTGAACTATCAGGACATAATAGGTGGCGACTCTATTTTCTCGCCATGGGAGCATGCAAGGATAGAGGGTGGCACACGCGATGCCTACATCACACGCGCCTATAATGGCAAAGGATATGTCATGGTTACTACCGACATGTGTGTCCGCCGCTCACGCCAATGGCATAACTACGGCATCGACCTCCTGCGCAGTGACGATCTCCTGAACTGGAAGTCCGTGACATTCGACTTCCGCAAAGGCCCTTCAATATTCTGCGACCCTGAGTCGCCCGACTGCTACAAGGACTACTCCACAATACGCCGCGTATGGGCTCCACAGATATTCTGGGACCCCTCTTACGTATGGAAGGACGGCACAAAGGGCGGTTACATGATATACTACTCCATGCTCAACACCCCTGAGGAGAAGTATGACCGCATGTACTACTCATATGCCGACCGCTCTTTCACACGCATAACAAAGCCTCGCCTGCTCTTCGACTGGGGCTATGCCACCATTGATGCAGACATAAACCTCCTCCCGTCCGACGGCCTCTACCACATGCTCATCAAGAAGGAGGGCGGCAAGACAGGCATCTTCTCGACAAAGGCGCCTACACTTCTCGGTCCATGGCCTGAGCCGTCAGAGGACGACTATGTCAGCTTCGAGGGCAAGAAGATGTGTGAGGGCTCGTCGGCTTTCCAGATAATGGGAGAGAAAGGGTGGCGAGTGGCTTATATACAATACTCTGACTCGCCCAAGCACTACCGCATATGCCAGGCCGACGAGAACCTGCAGAACTTCCACGACCCTGTCGACATAAAGGGTGTGACAGGGCCACAGCACGGCTCGTTCATGCGCCTGACAAAGAAAGAGTACAAGCGCCTGGAGGCCTTCGACCGCAAGATGAGGGAGCAGAAGGACAAGAAGTGACACCCCACTCCCCGCTCTGGCGCCACCCCCGCCTTCATCCTGCCTGGCCCCCGCCTTCATCCTGCTTTCATCCTGCCTTCACCCCACCTTCTGGCAGGCTGTGGCAGGGCTATACCTGCCAGGGTCCATCCCCGCTGCTCCCAGCCTATGGAGCCCCCTTCAGGTACTCTCCCGCCATCAATCCTTACACCCCCGACCTACGGCTTAACTAACAATCAACATAACAAAAAACCAAGAAGAAACTATGAAGAATCTGCTCACAACACTCATCATCTCAGCCTCTGCGCTGCCTGTCATGGCACAGGACGCGACAGTGACACTCCGCTCTGACGAGGCGAAACAGATAATCCCTCGCGAGATATACGGCCAGTTTGCCGAGCATCTCGGCACATGTATCTACGGCGGCCTGTGGGTCGGCAAAGGGTCACAGATACCCAATACCGACGGATACCGCACTGATGTGCTCAATGCGCTCAAGGACCTCAAGGTCCCTGTGCTGCGATGGCCTGGCGGATGCTTTGCCGACGAGTATCACTGGATGGACGGCATAGGTCCGCAGAGCCAGCGCCCTAAGATGCAGAACAATAACTGGGGCGGGACAATAGAGGACAACTCGTTCGGCACACATGAGTTCCTGAACCTCTGTGAGCTTATCGGAGCAGAGCCTTATATAAGCGGAAACGTCGGCTCGGGAACCGTGGAGGAAATAGCGAAGTGGGTGGAGTACATGACATCGGACGGCGACACACCTATGGCTAACCTGCGACGCAAGAACGGAAGGGAGAAATCATGGAACCTCAAATACATCGGCGTGGGCAACGAGAGCTGGGGATGTGGCGGAAACATGCGCCCGGAATACTACTCTGACCTCTACCGCAGATACTCCACTTACTGCCGTAACTATGACGACCACAAGCTCTTCAAGATTGCCAGCGGTGCCAGCGACTATGACTATAACTGGACAGAGGTGCTCATGGACCGTGTCGGGAACCGCATGGACGGACTCTCCCTCCACTACTATACCGTGAAGGGATGGGGCGGCTCGAAAGGCTCTGCCACAGCCTTCAGCCCTGAGGAGTACTACCTGACACTCGGCAAGAGCCTGCAGATAGAGGGTGTCATAAAGCGCCACTGTGACATAATGGACAGGAAAGACCCAAAGAAGCGCATCGCACTCATGGTCGACGAGTGGGGCACATGGTGGGACGAGGAGCCCGGGACAATACGAGGCCACCTCTACCAGCAGAACACCATGCGCGACGCCATGGTGGCAGCTCTCTCGCTGAATATCTTCCATAAATATACTGACCGTGTCAGGATGGCCAACATAGCGCAGATTGTCAACGTGCTGCAGAGCATGATACTCACCGACACAAAGGGCACAGGACACATGGTGCTCACACCGACATACCACGTCTTCAAGATGTACACCCCGTTCCAGAACGCCACATACGTGCCGCTCGACATACAGACATCGACACGCAATGTCAAGGGTGGAAAGATGCACAATATGGAAGACGGCTCTGTCCCATTCATCTCAGCGACAGCGGCTAAGACCGCCTCTGGCACAACAGTGATAGCGATAGCCAACACATCGCTCGAGAAGGCGCAGCAGGTGGCTGTCAACCTCGGCTCAATAAAGGCTAAGAGCGTCGGCGGAGAGATACTGACAGCGAAGTCTGTCAGCGAGTACAACGACTTTGACAACCCCGAGCGCATCACACGCAAGCCGTTCGACGGAGCGAAGATAAAGAAGAACACTCTCGATGTCAAGCTCCCACCAATGTCAATCGTGACCCTTGAGCTGAAGTGATTTAAGGCATCACGTACCCGCCGTCCATGGCATGATGGCCCTTATATTCGTATATGATGGTCCCTCCATCCATGTGTGGTAACCTCTCCATCCATATGTGATGACGGCACAATAAAGCAAAGCACATAATTCCATTCATAACCGGGACAACCGCCCAGCAAGACCTCTTCAGGCTATCATCGCCATCGTGGTCTCTGCTGGGCGGTTGTCCGGGTTTTCCCGTCCGTGTGTGTCGGCTTGTTACATAGCCTTATACTATTGGCAGACTTATGCCGTTTATCTTCTGGTATATGTCAAGGGCGTAGATGTCAGTCATGCCCGAGACGTAGTCTATGACGGCGAGAAGGCGTGTGCCGAGGTCGTCTGAGTGTATGTCATACTGTGACGACACACGGCGCAGGAGCTGGCGCGAGTGGAACAGCTCGGGGTGGACCACAGCCTTTGTCATCTGTTCCATGAGTGTCTCCATTATCTTGTATCCTGACAGCTCTATGTCGACGACGGGCTTGCTGTTGTATATCCTCTCCCCCGATACCTTCTGGCACCGGCGGTATGCCGACAGCGATGGCTCGGCGATATGGTCTATCAGCCCTCCGCTGAATGTCCCTGAGAGAATTTCCTCCTCATGCTCCACGAACACTCTCACACAGAGACTCTCAAGCAGTCCGATGGCCCTCGCCCTCATGTATATCACCTTCTCGTTGCTGTCAGTGATTCCCTCCTCGATTATTCTCTTGCGTATGGCCTCCTGTGTCTTGCTGTCGAAGAATCCCAGGAGCAGCGCGCTGGTCTCCTCGAACGACAGTATCTTCAGCTTGTGGGCGTCCTCTATGTCCATTATCTCGTAGCATATATCGTCGGCTGCCTCAGTGAGATAGACGAGAGGGTGGCGTGCGTATGCGAGACTGTCAGCCGAGATGCGTGGTATTCCCAGTTCCTCTGCAATCTTAATGTATGTCTGGCTGTCATCGTTGAAGAATCCGAATTTCCCTTTCTTCCCGGCCGCCCGGCTCTCGCATGGGTACTTGACTATCGAGGCGAGAGTGGAGTATGTCATGACGAAACCTCCCTCACGGCGCCCGCAGAAGCGGTGGGAGAGTATGCGGAAGGCGTTGGCGTTGCCCTCAAAGTGTGTCATGTCGCTCCACAGAGCTTCGCTGACGAGATTCCTGATGTACTGTCCCTGCCCCTCGGTGAAGAATGTCTGTATGGCTTTCTCTCCTGAGTGGCCGAATGGTGGGTTGCCCATATCGTGTGCGAGACATGCTGTGGAGACAATGGTCCCTATCTCCTGTATCAGCGTGTCGCGGAGTTCCGGATGCCTTGATGTCAGCTCGCGTGCCACATCGTTGCCTAACGACATCCCCACGCTTGCCACTTCGAGCGAGTGTGTCAGGCGGTTATGGACGAAGATGCTCCCTGGGAGGGGGAACACCTGGGTCTTGTTCTGCATACGGCGGAATGGCGCTGAGAATATCAGGCGGTCATAGTCGCGCTTGAACTCTGAGCGCTCATCGTGGCGCTCGGTATGTCGTGCCTCCTGTCCGAGACGCTTTGTCGATATAAGTTGGTTCCAGTTCATCATGCTGCAAAGGTACTAAAATTCTCTAACAAACAAACTTTTTTATACCAAAATGACGATTAATTGAATATAAATGAGTATTTTTGCAAGTCATATGAGTATCTTCCTGAAGATGCTGATGAGCCCCTGCTGACAGCAAAGGGGCGTTACTGTAACCCACCATACAAATCCAACAAGCCATCCCACGACCAACTATGACAGAAGTGAAGATTGTCAACCGTGGCCACCAGCCCCTGCCGGCCTACGCCACGAGCCAGAGTGCTGGCATGGACCTCCGTGCCAATATCGACGCCCCTATCGTTCTCCGTCCGCTTGAGCGCCGCCTCATAAAGACCGGCATCCACATAGCCCTTCCAGAGGGGTATGAGGCACAGGTGAGGCCCCGCTCAGGTCTCGCGCTGAAGCATGGCATAACAGTGTTGAACACTCCGGGCACCATCGACGCCGACTACAGGGGCGAGATAGGTGTCGTGCTTGTCAATCTTGGCAGCGAGGACTTCACTGTCAACGATGGCGAGCGCATAGCTCAGATGGTCATATCGCGATATGAGAAAGTTGAGCTGAGACTTGTCGAGGAGCTCGACGAGACACAGCGTGGAGAGGGAGGATACGGCCACACGGGTGTCAGATGAAGACATGGGTGACACCCACGCGACACAGATAATCTACAGATGACACATTTTTTTGAACAGAACATGACGCTTCGCCCCCTGCTTGCCGCCGCCCGCAAGGCTGTGGCTGTGTGTGTCGTGGCCATCGCCATGGTGGCCGCGGGGCTTCTTACGGCTGTGCCGGCCCATGCCGACGACACTCTCACGGTCGACACCACGACAGTGGCTGCCCGCTACCAGTACCACTTCCTCAACGCTGTCGCCCAGCTCGCGGCGGGGAGGAGAGATACGGCACGTGTCATGCTCACGCGTTGCCGCGACATCATGCCTGACGCGGCGGAGACATATTTCTATCTTGCAAAGTGTTACAGCTCAGAGAGCGACGACTCGATGCGTGTCGCCATGATAGAGAAGGCGGCAGCCCTGCAGCCAGACAATGTGACCTACAAGGAGGCCCTGCTGCCCATACGCCTCGACAACAATGATGTCACAGCGGCAGCCAGCCTTGCCGAGGACATCGTCCGCGCATCGCCCGACCGCACCGACATGCTCCAGCTGCTGCTCTCCATCTACCAGTACCAGAAGGACAACGAGCGCTCGCTCCAGACGCTCGACCGCATTGCTGTCCAGGAGGGGGACAACGAGCGCATCACGATGACCAAGCTCCAGATATACAACGCCATGGGCGATGAGCGCCGTGCGCGTAAGGCTCTTGACGCCCTTGTCGCCAACCACCCTCTCGACCTTGACTACCGCATCATGCGAGGCAACTGGTATCTCGGTCTCGGGAAGAAGCGTGAGGCGCTCGCTGACTACCGTGCCGTGCTGAAGGAGGAGCCGGAGAACGAGAACGCTATGCTCTCCATCATGGACTATTACCGCGCTGAGGGCCTCGACTCTCTCGCCGACAACGAGCGCGAACGCCTCCTCATAAGCCCCAAGACAAGCCAGGAGACAAAGATATTCCTGCTGAAGACATACATCAGGGCCAGCGAGCAGGCCACGACCGACTCCACACAGGTCCTGCAGCTCTTCAGGCGCATACTGCAGCAGCCACAGCCAGACACCTCGATAAAGGAGATTCTGCTGGCATACATGCAGCAGAAGAACATGCCGCGCGATACAATGAAGACCGTCCTCGTCAGCATCCTCGACGACAACCCAGAGAATGTCCAGGCGCGCACGACACTCATACTCATGGCGAACGAGAACAAGGACTATGCCGAGATGATACGTCTCGCAAAGCCCGCCCTACAGTATAACCCCGACGAGTGGGCATTCTCATACCTCCTCGCCACGGCATATTACATGGACGGACAGGAGAAAGAGTGCATCAATGTCCTCGAGAAGGCGGCGGATAATGTCGACGAGGACAAGGACAAGCAGCTCGCCGTGCAGATTTACGGCCTCCTCGGCGACGCCCTCCACACTGTCGGCCGCAACGCCGACTCATACAAGGCATACGATAACTGCCTGCGCATCGACGGCACACAGAACCCCGTGCTGAACAACTATGCCTACTACCTGTCGGAGGATGGAGGCGACCTCGACCGCGCTGCCAGCATGAGTCTGAAGACCATCAAGGCCGAGCCGAACAACTCGACATACCTCGACACATACGCCTGGATACTCTATCTCCAGGGACGATATGAGGAAGCGAGGATATATATAGACATGGCAGTGAAGAACTTCAATCCCGATGAGGACAACACCACCATCACCGACCATCAGAAATCGATATACCTGAAGCTGGGAGAGCCCCTTCCCGGGAAGACCGAAGGCAAGGAATGACACCCCGCTCCATCCAGATGATACAGATGGGTTCAATAAATCAGCTGCGCCGGAAAGAAACGGAAAGGCGCATATTTTATCAACCCATAATCCATAAACTCTTTACGGTGGGAGTTTCTTGTTGAACCCACCTGGTAATGTATAACAAAGCATAATGACACTCAGAAGAATAACCATCGCCATAGCCGCAGCAGCCATGCTGGCAGCCTGTGGCTCACAGAAGAAAGTGGCAGAGCAGACAACCACGTCTGTACCCTCCACGGTGACACCCGCCGGACAGACCACCTCAAAGCCACAGACCGGACAGACACCACGCCCTGACGGTCCGCGGCAGTTCGTCTCTGACCTCGACCTGACCGTGGGGATAAACAGCGACACATACCATCTCGGAGGCAAGATAAGCATGAAGCGCGACGAGGTGATGCGCCTTAACCTCACGTTCATGGGATTCATAGAGGTAGGCATAATAGAGTTCACACCCGAGGACATACTCATAGTCAACCGTATGGCTAAGGAATACACCCGCCTCAGATACGACGATATGGACGCCCTCAGGAAGAACAACATCACCTTCAGCAGCATAGAGACCATGGCATGGGACAAATTCTACGCCGCCGACGGCAAGAAGAAGAGCGACACCGCGATGGACAAGGCCATAGAGGACCTCATAAACTCAAATATGCGCAACGGGAAGCGCGTCACTGTGAAGATAGAGATAGGCAAGCCTGACACAAGCCGTGACTTCGCCACACGCACCACAGTGAAGTCAACGTACAAGGAGGTTCCGGCACAGACACTCATGGCAAAGCTAATGAGCTTCGCCGGCAGATGACACCCCCACCAGACTCCCTGACCATCCATAAGAACAAGAACGATAAAGCCAATGCGTAGAATACTGACCATACTCCTCGTCGTGCTGATATCCATAGGCATCCCAGCCCAGACACGGAAGACCACACAGAAGAAGGCCGTGGCCTCAAAGACAACGGGCAGGACAAAGGCAAAGAAGCAGACAACGACGAGGAAAAAGACCACCCGCACCACCAAGAAATCCTCCCAGCCCACCAACGCCTCCATAAAGGGCCTGCAGAAGCAGAGGGCCGACATACGCCGCAAGATACAGGCGCAGGAGGCACAGCTGAGAAGAAACAAGGCCGATGTCACCAAACGCCTCAATGACCTCATGGTCATCAGCGGCGACATAGAGACCCACCGCCGCTCCATAGACAGCATAAACAGGGACATAAAGGGCATACAGGGCAATATAGACATCCTTGAGAGCCAGCTCGCTACCCTCGACCTGCAGCTGAAACAGCGCCGGCAGCGATACGTCAAGGCCATGCGCTACATGAACCGCCATAGCAACATACAGGACCAGCTCATGTTCATATTCTCCGCATCGTCACTAAGACAGATGTACAGGCGCGCAAGGTTCCTGCGTGAGTATGCCGCCTACCAGAAGGCACAGGGAGAGCAGGTGAAGCAGAAACAGGTGCAGATAGCCGAGAAGCAGGAGCAGCTGAAAGCCGTAAAGGGAGAGAAGAACAATCTCCTCTACAAGGGACAGAAGGCCAAGGAGGAGCTACAGACAAAACAGGCCGAGCAGCAGAAGATGGTCACGAAGCTCAAGAAGCAGCAGAAGACAATACAACTCGTGCTCGACGAGCAGAAGAAGAAGGACGCCGCTCTCAACCAGAAGATTGAGGAGGAGATAGCGCGTGAGGTGGAACGCATAAGGAAGAGGGCTGAGGCAGAGGCCAAGCGGAAGGCAGAGGCGGCCGAGGCAGCACGAAAGAAGGCTGCCGAGGAGCTGGCACGCAAGAAAGCCGAGGCACAGCGCAGGGCTGAGGAGAACGCACGCCGTGTGGCCGAGGCGAAGGCAGCCGAGGAGAAAGCGAAGGCCGAGGCAGCGGCAGCATTGGCAGCGAGACGTGACAAGGCTGCGAAGGAACGTGCCGAGCAGAGGGCACGCGAGGCTGAGGCTGAGCGCATAGCGGCTGAGCGGAAGGCAGACGAGGACAAGCGGAGAGCCGAGAGAGAGATGGAGAGGACAAAGAAGGCGGCAGAGCAGAATACTGGCATGTCGGCCAGCGACCGTATGCTCTCTGGCGGATTCGAGCAGAACAAGGGACGCCTCCCTATGCCTATAACAGGCAGCTACAGGGTCGTCTCCCACTACGGGCAGTACACCGTCGAGGGGCTCCCTAACATACACCTCGACAATAAGGGTATAAATATCCTTGGAACGTCGGGATGTGCGGCGCGCGCCATATACGACGGTGAGGTCAGCGCTGTGTACGGTTACGGCGGCAAATGGTTTGTCATGGTGCGCCACGGACAGTATATATCGGTCTACTGTAACCTCTCAAGCGCCTCTGTCGCGCGTGGCCAGAAGGTATCCACACGCCAGCGTCTCGGCACTGTCGGCAGCGACAATATCCTACAGTTCCAGCTGAGGCGTGGCAAAGCGAAGCTCAATCCCGAGGCGTGGCTCGGACGGTGATATGCCGTCCCAAGGCTCTGGATATGCGCTCAAGGCTCAGGATGTGTGCCCAAGGCTCCGGATATAAGCCCTAGATATGCAAAAACAGCCCATTTCATCGGCTGATAGTATAGATATGATGCTCCCCCTCATGCCGTGTTGCTGAATGGCGATACGGTGTGAGGGGGAGCGTTTTTTTTGATTATTGTCGGCTGGGGACAAAAGTTCGCTACACAGTCTATCTTGAAAACATTTCATAGTATAAAAGACAATATCCACAGCCTCGATTGGTGTGACCGTTAGAAACGGATGGAGCAGCGAGAGGAGAGACCAAGCTTGGGCTAACACGTGTCGTCTTCCTCCTTCACGCCTCGGCAATATTCAAGTTTTTGAAGATGGTGTCGAATATTCTCATCCTTTCTCTCTTGCATTCCTATCTATGTATTTCGGTAACATATCGTAACCCCTACCGATGGGCCCGCAAGAGCTATTGCATGACGCGCCCAAACAACACGGATGACACGCTCATTCAGTACCTACTGCCTTTTTGCTGATAACACAACAAAACTGTAAGCAAATTGTCCCTTCCTGTTTCAGACTGTAAGCTGCACGTTGTCTGGCCTTTTCTCCCTCTTTTCCAATCTTCTTCTCCCTCTTTTCCAATCCCCGACTTTCTCTTATCCAATCGCCGCCTTACTCTTTTTCTCTTCCTCTCCACCCACTCGTTCATCCCCTCTCTCCCTTTTCCATCCATCCTTCCCGTCTTTGCGTCCCTCCTTCCCAGCTGACTTTGATTCTCTTTCCCCTGCCCACATTCCCCCTCCTTGCCGCTATCATAAACAAAAAAACGGCCCGAAAACCGCCATTTCATCGGTCTCCGGGCCGTAGCTCTCGTTGTTTTGTCTTGAGGCTGCCATCTGTCACGGCATGCCCCTCTGTCAGTCTGTCTTTACTTCTCAGACAGGGCGCTCAGTATATTCAGACTGGACGTTCAGTATATTCAGACAGGCCGCTCAGTATATAAACACGCGTATATCCTTTGCGCTGTGAGGTGCGCCCTGCTCAGCACGCGGCAGATACTCTATGGCTGTCACAGTCTGCTCCGTGCCCATGTCTATGACGACGAGGTGGGGCAGGGCAGCGCTGTTCTCTGTCTGCCAGTAGGTCGACTCCTGGAGATCGAACATCTTGTCGAGGGTGCTGTTGCCGCGCTCGCTGTCGGCGTAGCGTGCCACCCATGCGTTCCTGTCTATACGCACGTTCTTATCGTTCCGCGCGTATATCTCCGCTATGGCTGTCGGCTGCTTGCCGTCGTGGTTCGCCGTCACCTCAATGGCTATGTAGCGTCCCTTCGCAGCCGCAGGCAGGTCTATGCGCTGCCATCCGTTACCGTCCTTCAGTGTCGATGAAATGGCGGGTTTTGCTGAGTTCAGGTCAGGGCGGTCGCCCGGATTGTTATGCTTGTTGGTCTTCTCCAGGTTCAGCTTGTCTATCTCCGGCTTGTCCTGGCAGAAGGCGGTCGGTTTGCCCTTAGGGCCTACCACATCGAGCACGATGACCTCGTTCCTGCCCTTCTTCAGCCAGCATCCCGGCACATAAAGCGTCTGCTGTGGGCCTATGCTCCAGAATCGTCCTATGGCGTGGCCGTTGACATACACCTGGCCTTTCTGGAAAGCCTCTGTGTTTATGAATGTGTCGCCTGTGCGGCTGAGGTTGAAATATCCGCGGTAGTATCCCGCCTTCGAGTCGAGGACATTCTTCCCGCAGCCCTTTGCGAGGGCTCCAACGGCTGTCTCGTAGCTGTCAGGGATTGTCGAGCATGTCCACTGGCGTGGTGTCCACAGTCCGCGGTTGGATGCTATCGTGACATCGCCTATGATGCCCTTGTAGTCCTTTATGGCGCGTCCGAAGTTGATACGCCCCATACCCTCTACGACGATATCGAGGCGGGTACCCTCGCTTATGTCGGGCAGAGCCACTGTGCGCTCGTTCCTCACGCGGTCTATCGTCCCTATGCGGCGGCCGTCGAGGTAAATGATGGCGTAGTCATGCACATCGGCTGTCAGCGTCACACCCCCGTGTATTGCAGGCAGGGTGGTTGTGTAGAGCATCGTGCCCCATCCCATGTCCATGTCCTCGAATGTCAGCGGGCTGTCGCTCATGGCCATCGTGTCAGAGCCGACAAGCAGTGGCATATACTCGTCAAGGCTGAACTCAGGCACGCTGATAATCTTGGCAGGGGCGCTGGGGACAGCGGGGAGCTTGCGGTCAGAGTATTTCTGGAGAGTCTTCCTCAGCAGCCAGTACTTCTCTGTAGCGTGGCCATACTCGTTTATCGGCGCGTCATAGTCATACGATGTCACATCGGGCTGGTAGCCAGGAGAGTTCGCTCCGGCCCAGTGTCCGAATGATGTGCCGCCGTGAGTCATATAGAGCGAGAAGCTGATACCTTTCGAGAGCATCTCGTCGATGCCGCCCACCATGGCGTCGGCAGGACGTGTCTCGTGGCGCGCACCCCATTTGTCGAACCATCCGCTCCAGAATTCCGAGCACATCTTCGGGGCGTCGGGACGCAGCTCGCCTAAGCGGCGGAACTGCTCGTCGATGTTAGCGCCTGTGCCGAAGTTCATGGTCCATACCAAATCGTCGAGCCCGTTGCGGGTGAAGTTGGAGGCCCAGTCACACTGGAAGAGTGTCATCTCCTTGCCCCACGATGCCCTCAGCATGTCGCGGATGGCCGATACATAGGGCTTGTCCTCGCCGTATGAGCCGTACTCATTCTCCACCTGGACCATGATGATGGGGCCGCCATGCTGTATGGAGAGAGGTGCCAGCTGCTCAGCCACCTTCTCCTCGAACTTCCCGACACGCTCCATGAAATAGGGGTCCTGCTCCCTCAGCCTGATGTCCTTCTTCTTCAGGAGCCACCATGGCAGGCCGCCCATCTCCCATTCGGCACAGACGTATGGGCCGGGACGCACAATGACATACATGCCATGCTTCTGGGCGAGACGGCAGAATGCCGCCACGTCGTTGTTGCCAGTGAAGTCAAAGGCGTCGCGCTGCGGCTCATGGATGTTCCAGAAGACGTATATGCAGAGCGTGTTCATGCCGAGCGCCTTGCACATCCTGATGCGGTGCTCCCAGTATGGGCGCGGGATGCGTGGGTAATGAACCTCGGCCGCCTTCACCGTGAAAGGCTTGCCGTTCAGGAGGAATGTCTGCTTCCCTGCCGTGAATGTGCCGCCCTGCTGTGCAGCGGAGGCGCATAGCGGAAGCATGAAAGCGAGCATTAATGCCAGTAATAATGTCTTTGTCTGTCTCATAGATGATATTTGTTTTTTTTATTCGTGTATGTATGTTTCTCCCACTCAGCCGTCCGACGGGGTTTTCCCCGTGTCCTGGCTGGTGGCTATATATATTAATGTGTATGCGGAGAGGCTCCTGTCATGTCACGCCTGCCCGCTTCTCTCAACAGAGGTTGTGGGCGGTGGATGGTCACGGCGTGGCGTGCCGGCCGTCTGTTGGCTCTCTCGCTGTCGCGTGCCGGGCGCTGTCTGTCCTATCCCCTATAACGCAGAAAATGGACAGACATTGTATCCTGTCTGTCCATTCACCTTAAAAAGTAATACCTACTGAAGAATTTTTGAGTATGCAAAGAATTAATGCATGTTGGTACTATATATTAAACTAACTAACCTTTCTTGTCTTCTGTTTCAGGACGGCTTGCCTTTGACATGGCTATTGTGCCCTCCTGTTTTTTTCTGTTGCAAATTTAATTATTAAAAATTCCACCCGCTATAAATATTCGTTATATCATCATAAAAATTCGTTCATAATGTCGTTGTGAATCATTTTTTCTCATCTTTACCTCCATTACGTAACATTATTTACGGGCTAATTACCCATTTCTTACAAACAAATACCTTTTAGTTATACACCGTGTCTGTGAAATGGGATAATTTTGCATTGTGAACAGTATGTCGTCCTTCCTTCATCAGAGCCCGGATATCCGGGACATACGGGCCATCCGGGACATCAGCTGACAGCCTGTTACAATAACTCCGACTTTCACCTATATTAACTATATACGTTTATGCTTAAAGAAATACTTACTCTGGCGGCTCTCTTTGTCAGCATGACAGCAGGGGCCCAACGCATCCTGGCTGATGATATCGTGCAGACAGGAGGCATCTTCGCTGACACCGACGGCAAGCATATCAATGCCCACGGTGGAGGCATCTTGTTATATAAAGGTACATACTACTGGTTTGGCGAGCACAAGTCAGAGACCACAAGCTCAGCCCTTGTGGGCATCACATGCTACTCGTCGAAGGACCTCAAGCGCTGGCGCAACCGCGGTGTGGCACTCGCCGTCAGCGACGAGAAGGGCAGTGAGATAGAGCGCGGATGCATCATGGAGCGCCCGAAAGTCATCTACAACCCCACGACGAGGAAGTTCGTCATGTGGTTCCACCTCGAGCTGAAAGACCTTGGCTACCGTGCCGCCCGCGCCGCTGTGGCCGTCAGCGACCGCCCCGAGGGGCCATACCGCTTCGTGCGCTCTGGACGTGTGAATGCCTATAAATGGCCCGTCGAGTTCTCTGCAGACGATATAAAGCACGCCGAGAGCCTCGACGAGAAGCAGGCAGGAGACTGGTGGACACCATCATGGCGCAAGGCAATAAAGGAAGGACTGTTCCTGAAACGCGACCTCAAGGGAGGGCAGATGTCGAGAGATATGACTCTCTATGTCGATGACGACGGGAAGGCATACCATATCTTCTCGTCAGAGGAGAACCTCACCATACATATAGCCGAGCTGAACAGTGACTACACATGGCACACAGGACGCTACACACGTGTCGCACCAGGAGGACAGAACGAGGCGCCCGCCATATTCAAGCACAACGGTACATACTGGATGATAACATCGGGATGCACGGGATGGGACCCCAACGAGGCACGCATGTTCTCCGCACCCTCCATCTTCGGCCCATGGACACAGCACCCCTCGCCATGCGTAGGGCCAAATGCGAAGAAAACATTCGGCGGACAAAGCACATACATTCTCACCATGCCCGACGGACAACATATCTTCATGGCAGATATATGGAGGCCGAAACACCCCATCGACGCACGTTATATCTGGCTCCCCATTGATTTCGGTCAAGACGGGAAACCCGTCATAAAATGGCCTGAAAATAAGCAGAATTAACGAGAAATAACGCTTTTTTATATTCAAATACCGCATTGTTATATATCAAGAGCCTCTTTCTGCGTAATTTTGCAAGTGGAAAATCTACATAAATAATTATAATGCTTAACTAATAACTAAAAACCATTATGGAAATGAATCAACGAAAGTTCATGGTGTCAACACGACGCCTGGCCATGATGCTCATCATGGCTCTCGGTTCTTCCCTCATGGCTTTTGCTGCTTCGGCAGAGAACTCCATACAGGCAGTTCAGCAGCAAGGCGATGTAAAGGGCACCGTTACCGATGCGAATGGTGAGACAATCATCGGAGCGACGGTGAGAGTCTTAGGAACACAAAACGCTGCCATCACTGATATCGATGGCAACTTCACCGTGAAAGCCAATCCCGGACAGACTCTAGAGATATCTTATATAGGATGCAAGACTGTGCAGGTAAAGGCATCTAACCAGCCTCTCAAGATTGTCCTTGAGGATGAATCAAAGACCCTCAGCGAGGTTGTTGTAGTAGGTTACGGTACAATGCGCAAGAAAGACCTCACTGGCTCTGTAGTGCAGATAAACCCAAACAAGATTGCCGACCAGAACCCTGGCTCTGTTCAGGACGTGCTGCGTGGTACTCCAGGTCTGCAGATTGGTGCTGACTTCTCTGCTAAAGGTACAGACGCATCAATCCAGCTTCGTGGTAAGAACTCCCTCGGTACTTCTGCCGGCCCTATGATTGTGCTCGACGGAATGCCTTTCTACGGCGAGCTTTCAGAGATTAATCCTGATGATATCGGACAGATTGACGTGCTGAAAGACGCTTCTTCAGCCGCCATCTATGGTGCAAAGGCCGCTGCAGGTGTAATCATCATCACTACTAAGAAGGGTAAGACAGGCAAGCCGGTCATCAACGTCAGCGCCAACCTGTCAGCAAGAAACAAATCGGCTTACCGTGACTATTTCAGCGCAAGCGACTATGTGCGCTACCTCTCTGACTGGAACAAGATGAGCTATACATATGGTCAAGGCGAGAATGGTCTCTATGGCTATTATAACGCAAAGAACAAGGAAGGGCAAGTGCTCTATCCACAGGGGTACTACGACGACCCTTCAAGCTTGAGCAGCAGCGACCAGGACTTATGGGCAACAAATATTGGTGCCAGCGGTGTCGGTCTTGCCGAGGGAGAGAGCATCATGGGACTCTACGCCCGTCGTCTTGGTATGACTAACTCACAGAATGTTTATGACAACTTCCTCGCAGGCAAAACAGTTGACTGGGACGATGAGACATTCCGCACAGGTTTCAATCAGGACTACAACGCCAGCATATCTGGAGCTACAGACAATGTAAACTATTATATGTCATTAGGCTACGTTAATAATCAGGGCGCGGTACAGGGCAATGAGTACAATGCGTTCCGTGCCAACATGAAGATTAACGCAAAGGTTACAAACTGGCTTGAGATAGGTGCCAATGTTAACTTCCAGGATCGTTCAGACGGTGACATTCAGGTCAGCCTCGGCAGCAACTACTGGGACAACAACATGCTTCGCAACTCTCCTTACGCATCTCTCTATGCAAAGGACGGTGGCTATGAGCAGTACCCGATGACCAGTCTTCCTACCAACGGCGGATACAACTACTACTTCGACCGCCAGTACTACGAACTTGAGAAGGGCTACACCACACTGAACACCATATTCAATGCAAAGGTGACACTGCCTTTAAATATTACATACTCGTTCAACATCGCTCCGCGCTACCAGTGGTTCCACGATCGCTACTTCATGTCGGCTGACCTGCCTAATGCATCAGCTTCAAGCCGTGGTGTCAACCGTGGATGGTCAAAGAATTTTGATTACAACCTCAACAATACTATCGCTTGGGACCAGACATTCAACAAGCTCCACCACGTGACCCTCACTCTCGTACAGGAGGCAGAGGAACACCGCACATGGTCTGATAATATCTACGCACGAAACATACTGCCTTCAGACGCTCTCGGATTCCACTATACACAGGGCGCCAACAAAGAGCAGAGCTCGTTCAACACCAACGATTCACACTCAACAGGTGTCTCTTATCTCGGCCGTGCTTTCTACAGCTTCAATGACACTTACATGTTCACCGGAACATTCCGTCGCGACGGTTATTCTGGATTCGGCAGCAACAGCAAGTGGGGTAACTTCGGTTCTGTTGGCCTTGGCTGGATATTCACCAACGAGAAGTTCATGGAGAGCACACAGGAGTGGTTTGACATGGGTAAGCTCCGCGTGTCTTACGGTGTCAACGGTAACCGCGACTTCGGCGATGTGTATAAAACACTCGCAAACCTCGGCCTCGGTGGCACATCAATGGTTTACTACCAGAACGGCTCGCTCGTGATGAATCCTCTCTATATGGACCGCCTTGCCGCTCCAAACCTGAAGTGGGAGAAGACCACATCATACAACGTGGGTCTTGACTTCGCTTTCTTCGGCAGCCGCCTCACTGGTAGCTTCGACTACTACTTCAAGAACACAACC
Source organism: Hoylesella loescheii (assembly GCA_021531755.1). Lineage (GTDB taxonomy): Bacteria > Bacteroidota > Bacteroidia > Bacteroidales > Bacteroidaceae > Prevotella. The sequence goes on along the minus strand of JADYUK010000012.1, from coordinate 15,856 downwards.
GATATGATCATGGCACAGCGTCTGCCAAGCTTCTCAGGCTTCGGCTCTATTCTTGCCAACCTCGGTGAGGTTCATAACAGCGGTTTCGAGCTCTCGCTCAACTCTACAAACATCCAGACAAAGGACTTCAAATGGACAACAGCCGCCGGCATCTCTCTGAACAAGAACAAGATTATCCATATCTACTATGATTATGACGAGAACGGAGTAGAAAGAGACGACAGCTCTAACGGATGGTTCATCGGTAAGGCTGCAAACGAAATCTGGTATTATGAGACAGATGGTGTATGGCAGAACACTCCAGAGGATATCAAGCAGGCTGCCCTCGTAGGTCAGAAGCCGGGCGACCCGAAGGTGGTTAACAACTACACAGAGGACGACAAGATTCTCTCTGACGGTACACGTGTGCCAGTATATAACGACAAGGACAAGACATTCCTCGGTCCACAGACTCCTCCAATCTACTGGAACATGCGCAACGACTTCGAGTGGAAGGATTTCACATTCGCATTCTCGCTCTACTCATACATGGGACACAAGAGCCTCTCTGGAAACTGGCTCAACCAGGATAACGGCGGTTCGCAGGTTACAAACTGCTTCAACATGCCTGACAAGAAATACTGGACACCAGACAACCCAACCAACGACTACTGCCGTCTTGACGCTAAAGGCCCTAATACAGGTCTCGCCGGTGGTGTAAGCAAGCTCTACAACCGCAGCTTCCTCCGTCTCGACAATATCTCTGTTGGCTACACTCTGCCACGTGAGATGACACGTAAGTTCATGGTTGACAGAATCCACCTGACATTTAGCTGCAACAATGTCTTCACCATCTCCGGCTGGGAGTATGGCGACCCGGAGACAGGCGGATTTGCTACACGTACATTTAACTTCGGTGTGAACGTAACACTCTAATCGTAAAAAAGAAGAAAACAGTTATGAAAAATATACTTAATATAATGAAAGGCTGCATGGTTGCCGCTACTTCGGCAGCCCTCTTGACAGGCTGCTCTGACAGTTTCCTTGATCAAGACCCCTTGTCTTTCTATAACCCAGATAATACTTATACCACCGAGAGTGGTTTGCAGTCGGCTCTTGCCATGTGCGACCTTGGCTTGAAGGAGATGTTGATGGATGGTAATGGAAACGTCTTGCCTATAGCATCAGTTTATTTCATGACTGATATAGGCTTGTATGCAAAGACTGACGCCGGTGGTGGCATCATGGACGACTTCGCTAACAAACTGACTCCCACATCTGGTATGGCTGATGGTGGCGACAGCAACGCTATGATGCGTTTCTGGAACCGAGGCTGGACAAGCATCAAGTTCGCCAACACCATCCTCTCTTATGTTGACGGTGTGAAGAGCCTTGACGAGAAGACACGCGATGCCTACAAGGGTCGTGCTTACTTCCACCGTGCCTATGCTTACTATCATCAGGTGCTCCTGTTCGGTGATATCCCATTGGTGACAAAAATCATTGATTCTCCAAAGCAGGACTATAAGTCATGCAGCAAGGAGGCCATCTTCCAGATGCTCGTCCACGACCTTGAGTTTGCTGTTCAGCATGTCCCATCACAGAAGGATATGCCATACATCGGCACTGTAAACCAGGAGGCTTGTATGCAGCTGCTCATTAAGTGCTATCTCGTCACTGGAGAGTATAAGAAGGCTGAGGATATGGCTACTGATCTTATCAACAACCACGGTCTGCGCCTTATGACAGAGCCTTTCGGCACTAACGTTCCTTCTGGCAATCCTGACACTTGGCCTGTAACACGCAACGTTCTATGGGATCTCCATCGTGGTGTTAACATAACAAGCGCAGACAACAAGGAGACCATCATGCCTATTCTGAACTTCGACAGCCAGAGCTTCATCGGTTATTCACAAATGCGTGCAATGTGCGTACACTGGTCAAATGGCGACATCCAGGGACCTGACGGGTATGGGCATCCTGCTTATAACTATGCACGAAATAATGGCAGTTATGATAAAAATAACGACTGGCTTCGTGCCATGGGTCGTGGCATCGGTTGCTTCCGTACTTCTTATCACTACAACCAGACCATTTGGAACTACGATGGCGAGGTTGACGAACAAGATTTGCGTCACAACCGTTCAATGGGCAACTGGATTGAGATGACAGACATCCGTTATAACACTCCAGGAAAGCCTTACTACGGACAGAACATGAAGCTCTATGCTGAAGAAGATTATGTTAATGAAGAAGGTAAGACCATCGTCCACAAGGGACAACTCCTTTGCAACGACACTATCCGCAGCTGGTATCCTACACCTCTATACAAGGTTTATATTTTAGACGAGGCTGCTGAGGCAAACAAGGGAGCCAACCAGTTCAATGGAGCTTCAAAGGGTGCAAAATGCTCTAACGGCAATCTCTACCTCTTCCGTCTTGCTGAAACCTATCTGCTACGTGCAGAGGCTAAGTTCTATCAGGGCAATGCCACCGGTGCTGCCCAGGACGTGAATGTTGTTCGCCGCCGTGCTAATGCAAAGAAAATGTACACCACAGTCACTATCGGCGACATTGCTGACGAGCGTGCACGTGAGCTCTATCTAGAGGAGTGGCGCCAGCCTGAGCTGACCCGCATCTCATGGTGTCTTGCCAAGAGCGGAAAGCCAGACGAGTGGGGTGAGACCTACGACATCAACACATGGGACAAGCAGGAAGGCACAGACCTCAATGGAGGCAGCTACTGGTTCAAGCGTTGTACACGATACAGCCTTTTCAACCATGGCCCTATTGTGTCAAAGAATACTTTGAACTATCAGGTGAACAAGCATAACCTCTTCTGGCCAATCCCTAACAGTGCCATCACTGTAAACATCGGTGCCAAACTGCGTCAGAACTACGGTTATGACGGCTACGATGACAGTATCGAAATGTGGACCAACTGGGAGGATGCTGCAGCCGATGAGAATTAATGTGTAATCTGTTTTGATAATAAGGTCGTAGCAATATGTTCATAATCTGCTTTATGTAGAAAGGTCTTTTGCTACGACCTTTTCTTAATCTTCCATACGAAAAATGCCATGGTCAATGTCTGCCCATGGCATATACGATGAATCAAACACTCTATGAATGACATCAATCGTCCATGGCCTGCTATTGACGATGTTATGGTTAATGAGGGCATTGATGTCTGATAATCACAGAATGAACCGATAAAGATAATATCAAGCCATGAAACGTATCACATTATTTCTCTTTATTCTTGCTGTCGCCATCTCGCCAGTGTCGGCAAAGAAGAAGGCAGCTGTAAAGCAGACTGACCGCCAGTACTGGTGCCAGCTTGCATACAGGATGTCTCAGCCGGTGCTTGAGAATATGGCTAAGGGCGAGCTGCAGAAGAATATGCAGACAGAGTTCTCACCCTCATTCGACAACCGCAACCGCAAGGTGCTCTTTATGGAATGCTTCGGCCGTCTCATGGCCGGTATTGCCCCATGGGTAGCTCTCCCTGACGATGGCACTGCCGAGGGCCGGCAGCGCGCACAGCTGCGTGAGTGGGCTTTGGCAAGCTATAAGAACGCTGTCGACCCCTCCAGCCCTGACTATCTCTGCTGGGGCATAGGTGGACAGAACCTTGTCGACGCCGCTTATATCGCCGAGAGTTTCCTCCGCGCATACGATGCGCTGTGGGTTCCGCTCGATGATGTCACCAAGCAGCGGTATATAAAGGAGTTCCAGGGCATGCGCAAGATAGACCCTCCTTATACCAACTGGCTCCTCTTCTCCTCAACGATAGAGAGCTTCCTCGCCAAGGCCGGGGCACAGTATGACGAGTATCGTGTCAACAGCACATGCCGCAAGATGGAAGAGTGGTATGCGGGCGACGGATGGTATGCCGACGGCCCGTACTTCACTTTCGACTATTATTCAAGCTATGTCTTCCATGCCATGTACCTGGAGACACTCCAGGCGATGATTGACGCCAAGGCCAACACACGTCTCGACTATAAGAAATACTACGACCGCGCACTGGGCCGCGCACAGAAGTTCGCCATAATCCTCGAGCGCTTCGTGTCGCCTGAGGGAACATTCCCAGTCTTCGGACGCAGCATCCCTTACCGCATGGCAGCCCTCCAGCCTCTCGCCCTGATGGCGTGGTATGGGAAACTCCCTGCCGACCTCACATACGGACAGACCCGCAACGCCCTGACACGCGTCATGCACCGCATGTTCGACCACCAGCAGAACTTCAACGAGGGAGGCTATCTGACCATCGGATTCTGCGGCTCACAGCCTAATGTCGCTGACTGGTACACTAACAACGGCTCGCTGTATATGACCACACTGTGCTTCATGCCTCTCGGTCTGTCAGAGACACATGAGTTCTGGACAGCCCCCGCCGAGCCTATCACACAGGAGAAGGCATGGGGAGGAAAACCATTCCCTAAGGACCATCTCTGGCGCGACAATATCACAACAAAAGACAAATGGTAACTCACGACACTGTCATCCTCTCCTATCCATGATGCCAACGAAAGCACATGGCAGGGCGGATGACAGCGTATAAAAAGCGAAAAGACTCATTATGAAGCAAAGAATCATCACTCTTCTCCTTGCCATCATGGCCTTCGTGCCACAGCTGTGGGCAGAGACAAAGGCTGGTGTCGAGCAGAAGATACGTCTCGCCAATAACTATTGGCAGAAGAATAACTCGCCCGAGAGCTCCGCTTTCTGGAACTGGGCGGCATACCATACAGGCAACATGGAGGTGTACAAGCTCTTGCGCGATGACTCCATGCTGCAATATTCAATACGCTGGGCGGAGCATAACAAATGGAAGGGCGCCACAGAGCCCGACCGCCGCAAATGGCGCTACAAGAACTATGGCGAGGGACAGGACTATGTCCTCTTCGGCGACTGGCAGATATGTTTCCAGACATATATCGACCTTTACTGGCTTAAACCCGAGGCGAGGAAGATAGCCAGGGCCAAGGAGGTGATGCGCTACGAGGCTTACTCCAAGCAGCATGACTACTGGTGGTGGGCCGACGCGCTCTACATGGTGATGCCTGTCATGACAAAGATGTATAAGCTGACGAACGACCGCCGCTATCTCGACAAGCTCTATGAGAACCTTCTCTACTGTGACAGCATCATGCTTGACAACGAGACAGGCCTCTACTTCCGCGACGGCAAGTATGTCTATCCGAAGCACAAGACCTCGAACGGCAAGAAAGACTTCTGGGCGAGGGGCGACGGATGGGTGCTCGCTGGCCTGGCGAAGGTATTGCAGGATATGCCCAAGAACTACCGCCACCGTGAGTTCTTTGTGCGCAAATACCAGCGTCTCGCTGAGGCTGTGGCACGCATACAGCAGCCCGAGGGCTACTGGACACGCAGCATGGTGGACCCCGAGCATGCTCCCGGGCCGGAGACAAGCGGCACAGCGTTCTTCGCTTACGGCATGGCGTGGGGCATCAATAACGGCTATCTCCTCCCATGTCAGTTCCGCCCTGTTGTCGACAAGGCATGGCGTTATCTCTCAGAGGTAGCTCTCCAGCCAGACGGACGTGTCGGCTATGTGCAGCCAATCGGTGAGCGTGCCATACCCGGACAGCATGTCGACTCACTCTCACAGGCTGATTTCGGCGTCGGAGCCTTCCTCCTTGCCGCTTGCGAGTATTACCGCCTGCTCGACAAGGAGTAAGGTGACACCAGCCCCCATACTGCTGGGGACTGAGCCACAGATACCTGAACCAACTATTATATTACCTGTTTATGGGTGTATCCCGACAGCCGCGACTGGCTTACGGGATACACCCATTATTCTTTTCCTTATCCCCGGCCGTCATGCCATGTCCCTGCTGGCGGCGTGGGGTGTATGTCCTATGGCTGTCAGTCGTCTATCCTCAGACGTCCCTTCGCCATCCTTATCAGGTCAGGTATGTCATAATACATCAGCACAGAGGGAATGACATTCTGCATCATATCGTGCTGCATGGGGTTCTGTATGTATGTCCTCCATGTCTTCAGCGTCTTTGTCAGGCGTGTGGCGGCTATCCTCTTGTCGAGCACAGCGGTGTGCATGACGATGACAGCGTTATCGCCATCGGCCTCTATCTCCACCGTGCGGCCCTTCAGTCTCTCGTCTGCCGAGCAGAAGTCCAGCACCGTCATGAGGTCAGTGACACGCTGTCCCATCATAGGGCGGCCGGTATGCAGGGCTGTCACAGCTGTGCGGTATTGCGTGTTCCAGTATTTCGAGAGGTTGTACTCGAATATATCCGCTGTCTCACCATATCCCCTCAGGTCGGCGTAAAGCTCTATCGTGCCGTCAGATACCGCGTCGCGGCGGTCTTTCTCCATGAGCACAGCGCCCTTGCCCTTGTCTGAGAGGTGGATGCGTATCTTAGACCCTGGAGAGCTGACCGTTGGCACCCGCACAATGACAGGCACCGGATATTCCCCCTCACAGTCTATCTGGAAACGGTATTCCTCAGCGTCGCGCAGTGTAGCATGGCCAGTCTGTGTGGCTTTCCATGCCTTCTCCTTGCCGTTGATGCCCAGGAGCTCCCTTATCTTGCGCTGCACTGTCGCCTCGTCCTGCTGGCAGAACCGCGCCCTCATGGGCTCCAGACGGTCCATTCCGGCCTCACACTCAGCCATTGTGCTCAGTGCGTCACTGTACTCCATATTCACCTGTCCGGCCTTTGTACACAGCATCTCCTGCCTCTCTCCCCGCCAGTATCTGTATGGTTTCACCTCGCCTGTCGTGTCTCCTGTGAGAGCCTTGCGGAAGAATCTCACCATCTTCTCCTGGCTCTCTTTAGGTATGGCGTGGCCGTCATCATAGTAGAACTGCTCCACGTTCCCTGGCTCCCCGAGGGCTGTGTAGCAGGCTCTCAGCTCCTCATATCCCTGGAGTGCGCCCCAGTGGTCCACGAAGTCGAAGCGTCCGTCGAGTATCAGGAATGGCCGTGGGGCATTCATCATCGCCATATCGGCTATCTCTATCTGCTCCCTTCCCTCGTATGCCATCCACTGGCATCCGTCGCTTGGCCCCTGTGTCTCCAGTGTCCTCTCGCGTGAGGAGAAGAACAGTCCTACACATGTCGCCTTCACCCTGCTGTCCAGTCCGGCGAGATAAGCCGCCTGTGTCCCTCCACCAGAGAATCCGTAACAGCCTATCCTCTCAGGGTCAATGTCCTTTCTTGTCATGAGATAGTCTATCGCGCGGCTGTTGTCGTAGTACTCCTGTGTCGCCAGACTCGACCCGAGGAGCAGGTATGCCGGAGCCAGAAGGGTATGCTCTGTTGTCACTCCGCGAGTCATGTTCTTCCCATCCCTGTCTATTGTCTGCTGCCTCTCGCCCTGCGACAGAGGGTCGACGACCATCACTGCTATGCCGTTAACAGCCATCTGTTCTGCCGACCCCGACCCGCGGCCCTTGCCGTCGAGTCCGTGTCCGCACATCTCTATGCATGCCGGGATGCGTCCCTTGGCGTTCTCGGGCAGATAGAGATGGGCTGTCACATAGCGTCCTGGCGCACTCTTGAAGACTATCTTCTCTATCTTGAATCCCTCTCCCCGGACAGTCCCTACGGTGCGTCCCTCGGTCTCACCTCTTGCCGGTGTGGTACCTGCTATGGCTTTGAAGCGTTCTCTCGCTGTGCGTATGTAGCTCTCCATGGCCTCTTTCGATGCTGTCGCCTTACGGAGACTCTCCTTGCGCTCATATCCCTGGCGGTGGACATCGAGCATCTCGTAGTTGAAGAGGGATGTGGCAGTCTTGAACTTCAGGGCCTTGTATGTGTCCTGAGCTGTTGCCGGCATGGCTGTCAGCGTCATGGCGGCAGATATGATTATTGTGGTTATCTTCATGGTGTTATGATGTGTTTGATAGGATGGATATATCATGATGGGGTGGGGGAGATGGGCATCAGATGGCTCGTGCTGACTATGATGTGGTGATGTTGCCTGAGGGTGCAGCTATATTGTGGCGCATATCGCTCATCCCGCCGGCATTGTTGGCTCATCCCGCTGGTGCTGTTGGCTCATCCTTCTGGTGCGGATAATCGGCATTGTGTTGATATTCCAGTGGGGTGTCAACCCATCGTCCGATACTCCCCCGTGGCATGAATCGCCTGCAAGCCCGGCGTCATCCAGACACCGTCTCAGGGCTTTCCCTGCCTACAGCTTCACGACGACATCGAGCACGCCCTGCCCTGCTGTGAATCTGAGCAGACGGTGTGCCTCGTCGTATGTCCACCCGTCGATGAATCGTCCGCCAACGTATATCTCCTTAGGCTTCTTGTCGAGATAGGCCATGACGGTGAAGTAGTGGGCATTGGGCTTATAGCTGCCCTTCGGAGCGTTTATGCGTAGCGTCCACTCTTTCTCCTTCAGCTCGCTGACAAACTCAGTCGTGGCGTACACACCCTGCTGGTATTCAGTCGTCTTGCCGTCGTCCTCGTACATCAGATAAGACGATTTGGCTGAGGGGTAGATGAGCAGTGTCATGTCAGTCCCCGCCTTCTCGCCTATATACTGCATAGGCTCCTGCATAGGTATGATAGCTCCGCGGCGTATGAATATCGGCATGATGTCTATCGGAGTGAGGAATGATTTATGCTGTCTGCCGCTTATCCGCTCTCCTGTCCAGTAGTCCACCCATTCTCCTCCAGGGAAATATACGGGGCGTGACAGAGCCCCTTTCACCGTCACAGGGCATACCATGATGTCTCGCCCGAACATGTATTGGTCAGAGATGCTGTATGTCGCCATGTCCTTGATGTTGTCGTAGACCATCGGCGCCATTATAGGGCGGCTTGTCTTGTACATATCCCATGCGCTGGTGTAGATATACGGCAGGAGAGCATATCTCAGCGAGTCGTACTTGATGAATATCTCTTTCGCCTCGTCACCGTATGTCCATGGCGCGTGGTAGCGTGGGTGGTCCATGCCGAAGAGTATGGCAACGGGCGAGAACATACCCATCTGGCACCATCTTATATAGAGGTCGGTGTCGTGTGGTGAGTACTGCTCGAATCCGCCCATACAATGGCTCCAGTATCCCACGCCTGACAGCCCAAGGTTCAGTCCGGCCCTTATTACCGGCTCAAACCACTGCCATTCAGAGCCCCAGTCGCCTGCCCAGATGAATGGGTAGCGCTGTATTCCTGCCCATCCCTCTCTTGTGTGGTCGAATCCCCTCTGCCCGCTCGCCTGTGCGAAGAGCTCGTATGGCGCCTTGGCGTATGCTATCGGGAAGAGGTTATGCTCTGCCTTCTGCGCTATTGTGGCATCGGCATAGTTGAGCGCGCTGCCAACATCGGTCTTGAAGAATTTCACCCCGAGCCGTGTGACGAGCTTCGCAGCGTTCTCCCACCACCATTCGACAGCCCTCTTGTCGAAGAAGTTTATGATGGCGTTTGTCCTGCCGTCGTCAATGGTATATCCCTTCTTCCTCGCCTTTGTCAGCAGGGTGTTGTATTTCCCGTCGTCGACAAGCGAGCGTATATGCAGACCGAACATCGCCACGTGGTTCTCGTAGGCGTGGTCTATCATGCCCTTAGGGTCACGGAACTGGTCCTGGAACTCGAATGTGCATCCGCCGTTGCCGAGCTTCGCGAAGTGTCTCCATGTCGAGTCGAGCCACATCATATCGAATGGTATGCGCTCTTCTCTCAGCTTGTCAATGAGGTTCTTGACGTATGTGTCGTTGGCTTTGCTCTCGTGGTGCCATGTCCCTCCGCTGTACGACCCTATGTGCAGGCCGTATGCTGCGCGTGGCATCATGGGCGCCACGCCTGTCAGCTGCTGGTAGCTGTGTATTATCTCCTCAGGCTGCGGACCGTAGATGAAGTAGTAGTCATTGTCGCCTCCGGGCGCTGAGAATGAGTAGCTCTCGCTCTCGGTCCATCCCATATCCCAGTCGTTAGGCACGGCTGTGTGGAAGAAGAGGCCGTAACCCCTGTTGCTGAGCATGAAAGGTACAGGGCAGTAGTTAGCCCTCAGTATGTCCTTTCCGCCCACGGCGGGCTTCGCTCCGCGTCCCAGTTCGACGTTCAGGTGTATGCGCTGTCCGCGCTGGTCCATACGTTCCATGCGCTCTCCGAGTCCGAAGAAGTGCTCGTCACATCCCATCTCCACCTTGTTGTATATGCTGTCTCCGTATCCCGCTGCGAGCTCCTTGTAGAGTGTCCTCCCGTCTTTCGTCGCCACCTCTATGCGCCATGGGTTCTCCATGATGCTGATGTCGAGCTTCGGGGTTGATATTGTCTTCCCGCTGACGGTGTGCTCCACCTTCGGGAATTGGTATCTCTCCACCATCCACTGCTCGTTCTCAGGCATTCTCTCGCCTGTCACCTTCGTGACGCGGAACATTGTCTCTGAGCACAGCTCTATGCGCAGTGCCGCCTCCGAGGTCTTGAATAAGATGCTGTTGTCGCCTTGCTGTTGTGCCTGGCTGCCCGTTGTCCCTGCTATGAGGGCAATGGCTGTGATGATAAGGTTTCTCATAGTCTGATGCATGTTTCTATTTATAGGTGTTTCAGTCTCAGGTATATAGTGGCTGTGTTGGCTCCGCGTTGCAGAGCTTCGGCTTAGCTTGTGCAAAGATAATAATAATTCTGTTACTGTGGTATCGTATTGAGTGTTTTTTTCGTTTTTTTATTTTCAGAAATGCAGAAAGCCCGAGAATATCGTCTTCTTCCTGCTCATTTTTGCTCATTCCGTTACCCCATGTCCATGTCTGTGTCATCATTGGTATATACATAAAGGAGGTGGCACACGTCAACAGACACGGGATATTTAGTCATATCCTATTCGTCTGGCCGTGTGCCATCTCCTAAAAATTCGCTAATTCGCTAACTTCGTGACAAAGAAATAAATCCGTGATACTCCGTGATATTCCGTGTGAGAAAGAGCCTTTCACTAATTCATGATAAAGAAAAATCCCCGTGATACTCCGTGATATTCCGTGTGAAAAAGAACGATTCACATGATTCGCGGACAGGAGGTGAGCCATGTGGCATGGCGAATGAGATGGTTTGACGAGCCGTCCCACAGTGCCAGCCACCTTTGCCCACTCCGTGTGGTGTTATGCCAGCTTATTTTATGCGGCTGTTCATCTTCAGGTTTGTCGCCTCTCCTGTCACGCCCTTTTTATGCATAGACAGCGGAATATCGAGCGATTTCGGTCCTGAGAATGAGTTCCATTTAAGTTTCAGCGTGACATTCTCCTTGCCCTCATACAGCTTGTTGAGGTTGAAAGCGATCAGTCCGTCGGTCATCACGCCTTTTGTGTCGCCCTGAGCGTCGTGGTGAAGCACGAGAGTCTCCTCGCTGCCCTCCTCTGTTCCATAGACGAGATTGACAATATGCGGACCCTGTCCCAGTCCCCACAGAGTGCGTATGCGCAGGGTGAGGAATCCGTCCTCAGCCACTGTCACCCAGTCTCTTACTATCTCTATCGGGTCGTTGCCGTAGGCGCTGTTGTCGTCGCCAGTGGTCATGACAGGATATTTCGTGCGTATGCTGTCAATCCAGTTGACACGGACATTGCGGTAGCTGCCGTTCGAGCTGCTCTCCTCGACATAGTTGACGAGGGCCCTCACCTCTTTCTCTCCGAATGGCGATGCCTTCATATTCGTTGGCACGAGGGTTGTCTTGTCGTCGAGCTGCATGGTGAATGCGTCGTCGCCCTGCGGATATACCGTGACGAGAGCTGTCGGGAGATAATCTGCGTAGCAGTCGTCGTCGTCGTCACATGATACCAGCGAGAGTGATGTCACTATCATCATCATGGACAATAAATAGATGTTCAGTTTCTTCATTTCTGTTTCCTTTCTTTTTTATACCATGGCGGGCATGGTAATGTTTTACTTTGTCTTGTTTTAGGTGGGTTATATTAATTCGCTTCCCTACGGTCAGTGTGGTCAGACGACAGGATGTCAATCCCATACTTTATGAATATTTTGACAGTGGGCATTAATTGAACCAACCTTTGTTGTTTGCTTTGTCTGCAAGCGTTTCCTTTGGCCATTCAGTATGCTTGTACATCCATATAATCATCCATCCCCCAAGAATATTGCATCAGAAAGCCATTTGTTTGCAAAAAATAACAGTTTTGGGATAGGCGCTGTTATTGTCCAGGCAGCGGACATAGTAAGCAGTACGCACTGAACCAGCGACCGTTGGTTCAGCGCGTGCTGGCTGAGACAATATAAATCTATATTTTCTTGTTACAAAACGCATTCGCTTCTATATAACATGTATCTGTTATTTCTCGTTTTGCTCAGGGAAAGATCCCTGTGGTGAACTGAATATTTACACGTGTCGCATGGTCTGTTAATAAATCACAAACAATACCGATTCTTTTTGCAGAAACAAAACTTTATGTACCTTTGTCGCCATAAACATGGCTCTCAAACCAAACTGACGGCCAGAACTGTAACTATGTTCTGCAATAACAAACAACTGACTTAACGATGAGAACACCAAGAATTCTGTTCACCCTCCTCGCCCTCCTCGGCGTCTCCATGCCCTCTGTTGCCAACGACGGAGTGTTCTATGCCAACGGCGGTATGCTTACCCCAGTCGCTGAGACAGATATCTCGGCCAAGAAAGAGATTCTAACCATCACTATCGGGCGTGATTCTCTCGCCCATGTCGATGTCTATTATGAGTTCATGAACGGTGCGAATCCCAAGACCGTCACCATGGCATTCCTCGCCAATCCGCCATACAACGCCTTCACAGGCATCCCGTCAGACTGCCGCCACCCCTACATCTACGATTTCAAGGCCGTGATGAACAGCCAGGCTCTAACATGGGATAACGGCATCGTACTTGAAAAATACGCTGGCGATGAATACAAGGTGGACTTCTCGTTCGCCGACCGTAAGAAATGGAAAGGCTATGGAGAGGTGCCGGACAGCATACTCCCCGAGCCCGACGAGGTATACAATGCCGAGGCCGACAGCTTCGCCTCCTTTTCCTATGCCTACTACTTCACAGCACATTTCCGCCCCGGCCTGAATATCGTCCGCCACACCTACACCTATCATATGAGCGAGAATATCTACGCCACATACACAATTCCCTACTGCCTCATGCCTGCCATGCATTGGGCAAACCACCAGATTGACGACTTCACGCTGAGGATAAAGAGCGAGGTGCCGACAGCGATATGCCTTAGAGACACCCTCTTCTCTGCCTCACCTTTCCTCGTCAAGGACGGCGAGGCAGAGATATGGCATTCGGTACGCGCTTATGGTTCAGACAGTTATATGGTAGCGCTGATTGGCGACGGGACAGTTGAGTGGCATACAGAGACGTTCCGTCCTGACCAGAACATGTGCATCTCATCGGCCGATGAGCTGTGCCCACGTGACTTGTCAGCCTGCGAGGCAAGGATGGTCGTCGACAAGCAGACACACCAGCAGCACATCTACCGTGGCGAGAACGACACTCGCTATATCGTTGAGAGCCAGACCATAAAGGCCCTGCCCAAGCAACGGTGTGAGCTGAGGGTGATGAAGGCTGAGAACGGTGAGGGATGGCTCTTCGTGCCGCCATTCCTCGATGAGGATATCCTTGTCTATGAGAAGCCCGATAAGGCGAGCAGCGTCGTAGCCACCATAACGAAACCCGATGGGCAAAAAGATAAGATATATCCCTGTACCGGGTTCACCAACATCCGCGACGGAGTATGCTATCAATGGTACAAGACACAGGTGGATGGTCATAGCGGATGGGTCCCAGAGTCTCTACGCTGGTATCCTCTCCGCAGTAGAGTCAGAGTGCGCTGACCCCTCACTCCCCACACCTCCGCCAATGACAGGACATGACTCTACATAGCGGAAATATACCGAGGTGGGCGGTCGAGAGAGCCTTTCGTGTTTTGTCTTTGGCTTTTCCACCCAGCGCTTTATATTATCCACACCCTACCCGACGGGGTGCGACTGTTAGTGGCCCCTTCGCGCTTCAGCCATGAGCTTTCTGTTGTCCACAGCCCAGAATGGGCGCGACTGTTAGTGGCCCCACCTGGAAACGAGGGAACGAAGTGACTGAGTGATAAGGTGGGGTATAAAAGATCAAGTGTAGTCAAGCCCCAGAGGGGCGGCACACGCCGATAATCTCAAGGAATGCGATTGATAGAAAATATTTGTGGACGTGTGTCGCTTCTCCGAAGCTCGTTATAGAAGCCTCGTGTTTACCCCACCTTGCGTTCAGTCGTCGGCTTCGCCTCCTCCCTCACTCCAGGTGGGGTTACTAACAGTCGCGCCCTGTCGGGGCTGTGGACATTGACAAGCTCTGGCTCTCGGATTGGTGTCGGATTTATCGGTTTCGTCTCATCGAGACTTAGCTCTTATACATGCTCGTGGCTCTCGGCTTGGCGTCGGATTTATCAGTTTCGTCTCATCGAGACTTAGCTCTTATACATGCTCATGGCTCTCGGCTTGGCGTCGAATTTATCAGTTACGTCTCTTCGAGACTTATTCCTTGGACATTACTAAGCCATTGACTCTTCTATAGTCACATTGGCTGTCCGATAAAACAATCATTGCTCACCCTTATGTTTTACCGGCACTTACAATTCGAAACCTGGAGCAGTGTTTCCGCTTACAGTTTTCTTTGCTATTCGTCAATTTTCCCATCCTTAGCCTTTCATGGCCTCAAAAGCACAGGATGACCCTCCCATCCAGTGCTCCTCACATCCCCATTCCTACTGCTTACATTCCTCCACTTAGAGCGTCCCCCTGAGTCATTCTTCGGGGCTGTGGATAATAGCAAGTTCATGATTCTCTGCCCCATCGGTTTCTAACAGTCGCGCCTCTTCGAGACTGTGGATAATCGCAAGCTCATGGCTCTTGGCTTGGCGTCGGCTGGCTTTGCCTTTCTCTGTCACGATTAACTTCATTGAAATATTTTCCTATGATATTGATGCCGGCGTTTCATGGCCTTTACGACTTGTCAATGCCCCTCTCCGTACTGCGGAAATGTTCAATTTTTGCCCATTTCATCGGTGTTTTTTTGTCTCTGATATCCCGTTCTCCTGTATTCCTTTTGCTCGTTCTCCTGCATATTGGCGCTTCAGTTTCTCACAGTCTCCATTGCCTAAGGCTGTCCCCTCGCCGTCTCCTCCCGACCATTCTGCTGCTGGGCATGTATTCACTCCGAGCCGCTCTCCCTACCTTCCACTACAGCAATTCTCCTGAGTTGTTGTATTGTTAAGAATATTTAAATTTAAACTTTTGTATAAAAAAGTGGGGCAAAGTGGAGTGAAGTGGGGGAATTTTTCGTAACTTTGTCCGCAAAAGCATATAATAGGTATAGACCGGCATGAGATTCTTAGGCAACATAGAGGCCCGGACAGATGTCAAAGGGCGTGTTTTCCTGCCCTCTGTCTTCCGCAAGGAGATGGAGGCGTCGGGCGTTGACACCCTTGTCATGCGCAAGGATGTCTTCCAGCGTTGCCTTGTCCTGTACCCCGAGGAAGTGTGGAACGCCATGATGCTCTCCATGCGTCAGCGTCTCAGCCGTTGGGACCCCCGCCAGCAGCAAGTCTACCGCCAGTTCGTATCCGACGCCGAGATAGTCACCCTCGACTCCAACGGGCGCTTCCTCCTCTCACGCCGCTGCCAGGAGTTCGCAGGCATCAGCCAGCAGGTATCATTCATCGGCATGGGCGATAGCATAGAGATATGGGCACGGGAGAAGACCGAGCAGCCATTCATGGACCAGGAAGAGTTCGGCGAGGCCCTGTCAGAACTGCTCAAAGACTGACAGCCCGTCGCCACGGGACAATCCCGCCACCACGCGATATAGCATCTCACACCGCTCTAACGCCCCCAGCCCCATACCCCCAACC
>JADYUK010000011.1 GCA_021531755.1 Hoylesella loescheii | reverse complement strand
CTTGTACTACTTGTCTGTTTATTGAAATCTTTCAAAGAACTCTTTATCTATCAGACCCTTACAAAGGGTCATCAGCTTCTTTCAGGAGAACCGTTGTTCTCAGAAGCGAGTGCAAAGGTACGCACTTTTTCTGAACCACGCAAGAGTTTTCAGGAAAAATTTTCAAAATTAATGCATTTTTCCGCTGTTGTTGACGGAGGTCAAGGACATACACACCATACACATTATTATATATTATATAGACGGAGGGAAAATAGAGCGGGAGGGACAGAGGGGTGGAGATGGGGCGGCGGAAGATGCAGGAGAGGATTATGGCTTGGCTGGGGGCAACATACTGAGGAATGTATATGGAGGGGGCATGGAGCGGGCATGGCTGGTGAAAAGGCTATCAATGAAACGGTAAAGACTGAGTCTTTGCTTAATAATTACTGAGTCTTTACCGTTTCACTTGTACTGAATGGCGTGGTAATCACTCAGTCTTTACTGCATGTGGGGGAATTATGTGAAGGGACGACTGGAGGTAATGAGGGTCGGGCAGGTCCTGACGAGTGGGGAAAGAGATTGCGACGTGCGTTACAGCGGTGGGGGATGGGATGGTTGGGATGGGCTTTATGGCAGGCTGGAGGAAGGTGCGGGAGAGATATATTGCATGAATTCATTTACCGCTGAATAACTCGACGCTGAAATGCCGGCAGGAATATGGTTGTTGATAACATGAGGAAGCAGAGGTAGGGAAGCACAGATGGACAAACGATGGAATTATCATCATTATTATATTATGGGAATGTAAGGTGAACATTATGGAAATGTATGGAGAATATCACACAATAGTATGGATATTATTATGGGAATGTAAGGAGAATATCATACAAAAGTATGGATATTATTATGGGAATGTATGGATATTATTATGCAAATGTATGGATATTATTATGGGAATGTAAGGAGAATATCATGCAAATGTATGGTGAACATTAAGGAAATGTATGGAGGCAATACGGAAAAGAGTGGAGAGTGAAGCCCAGATGTAAAAGTGATAAAAATAATTATTTTTCATATATAATAATGTCAGTATGGAAAAAAATTAGTAATTTTGCAGTCGATTATGTCACAAGAAGCGAACAACATAGGAGCTACGAGTCTCAGTGTGCGCCTGTTCACGACATTCTTCCGTATAGGGGCATTCACATTAGGAGGCGGCTATGCCATGATTCCGATAATAGAGGAAGACATTGTCAACAAGCGGCATTGGATAACGCGTGAGGATTTCCTTGACCTCATCGCTGTCGCCCAGTCATGCCCTGGAGTGTTTGCGATAAATATCTCGACGTTTATCGGCTACAAGCTCTGCGGGACACGTGGTGCCTTGTTGTCCTCGTTGGGCGCTGCCCTTCCGTCGTTTCTGATAATCCTGACGATAGCGTTGTTCTTCCAGCATTTTCAGGATATCAAATGGATAGCCTCATGTTTCAATGGCATACGCCCGGCTGTTGTGGCTCTCATCGCAGCCCCCACGTTCACTCTTGCGCGCTCGGCCCGCATCTCTCTCGCCAACTGCTGGATACCCATTGCCTCCGCCCTTCTGATATGGCAGTTAGGTGTGAATCCGATATACATAATCCTCGCTGCGGGCATCGGCGGTTATATCTATGGCAGTATGGAGAGATAGGCATTCTCTCCGCCTTGCCCACTCAGTGAGTAATGATGGAGACGCCTGGGCGTAACATGACAACGACAAACAGAGACAAGAAATGATATTCCTACAATTGTTCATAACATTCTTCGAGATAGGTCTCTTCGGATTCGGTGGCGGCTATGGCATGTTGTCGCTCATCCAGACCAACGTGGTGGTAAAGCACCACTGGCTGAGCTCGGCAGAGTTCACGAACATTGTTGCTATCTCCCAGATGACCCCTGGCCCAATAGGCATCAACTCGGCGACCTACTGCGGATACACGGCCGTGCATAATGCAGGTTACGGCTACCTGACATCCATACTTGGCAGTCTCACGGCTACATTTGCCCTTGTCCTCCCATCGCTGATACTTATGATACTCATATCGAAGATGCTGATGAAGTATATGAAATCAGACACTGTCCAGAACATTTTCCTTGGTCTCCGTCCTGCCGTTGTCGGTCTACTTGCCGCAGCGGCGCTCCTGCTGTTTGACAAGGAGAACTTCTCCACCCCAGCCGACCCATGGTACTTCTGCATATCGACAGGCATCTTCATCGCGAGCTTCGTCGGTACCTACTGGGTGAAGGTCAATCCGCTGAAGATGATAGCCATGGCAGCCTTTGCCGGGCTTCTGCTGCTTTATCCATGAAGCCACAGGGGACGACAGCAACGGAATGCCAGCCCTGGCGGCACACTGCGAGAGAGGCACAAGGCACAGACACGGGACACAGAAGCAGGGGGCGAAGCCCGGAGGGCATCACCTGAAACCACCGGTGCATACAGGAGAGAGACACAAGGCAAGAAAGGGAAGAGGAAGCAGGTATGCATAATGACCCGTATAATCCCTGCACCACCTACCGCACATCATCATCAAGAGTCAGCAGAAGAGCGGGAACCGCCATACTCCCTCATGCCACATACAGATTCTGCATCACAATGCTATACAACCATTGTGCGAACAATCATGCAAAGCTACTTAACAAGAAAGATATAAATCTATGGTATCAGACGTAACATCAAAGATCAAGTACATCGGTGTTGACGACCTCGACATCGACCTTTTTGAGAGCCAATATGTAGTGCCTAACGGCATGTCGTACAACTCATACGTTATCCTCGACGAGAAGATAGCCATCATGGACACATGCGATGCGCGCAAGGGTGAGGAATGGAAAGCCAACCTCAAGGAAGCCCTTGGCGGCCGCCGCCCCGACTATCTTGTATCCCACCATATGGAACCCGACCACGCCGCCCTCATCGCCGATATGCTCAGCGAGTATCCGGAGCTGAAGGTTGTGGCATCAGCCAAAGCCATGCAGATGCTCCCCAACTTCTTTGAGGGCATAGAGACAGAGGGCCGCAGCATCGTTGTCGAGGAAGGCTCTACCCTCCCCCTCGGCGAGCACACGCTGACATTCTATGCCGCCCCCATGGTCCACTGGCCAGAGGTGATGGTCAGCTATGATGATGTGGACAAGGTACTGTTCTCGGCTGACGGTTTCGGAAAGTTCGGAGCGTTGTCAGCCGACGAGGACTGGGCATGCGAGGCACGCCGCTACTACTTCAACATATGTGGCAAATACGGCATGCAGGTGACCCGTCTTCTCGAGAAGGCCTCAAAGCTTGACATCCAGACAATATGCCCACTCCACGGCCCAATCCTCAAAGAGGACCTCGGCTACTATATCGGCCTGTACAAGACATGGGCCGCCTACGAGGTGGAGACAGAGGGTGTGCTTGTGGCATACGCCTCAATCCATGGCGGCACAAAGGCTGCCGCAGAGCTCATGGCAGAGATACTGAAGGAGAAGGGAGCCGGGAAGGTGGCCATCACCGACCTCTCCCGCGACGATCAGGCAGAGGCTGTCGAGGACGCATTCCGCATGGGACGCCTCGTCGTGGCAGCCGCATCATACGACTCCAGCGTCTTCCCTCCAATGTACGACTTCCTCCACCACCTCCAGCTCAAGGGCTACCAGAACCGCCGTGTGGCAATCATCGAGAACGGCTCATGGGCTCCGACAGCAGGCAAGGTCATGAGAAAGATGCTCGAGGAGATGAAGGGCATAACAATCGTTGAGCCTGTCGTGACCATCGTCTCACGCATGCACAAAGGCGACGACGAGCAGCTGAAAGAGCTCGCCGACGCTTTGCTGGCCGAATAAAAGGCCCCGACGGCATGACATCACCGCCAGGACAAGCAGGAGAGAATGCACCTGCTGTCCTGGCGGTGTGTGTGTTATAGACTGGCTATAACCATTTAAAAAATATACAGCCAAGCCCATGAGCAAACCACAGTAAAAGAAGGAGAAAGAGGGAAAAACAGGAGAAAAGGCGGGCAGGAAGCACACCTACGACAAATAAACGAGGAAAAAGGCTGGGTTTATAGGATTTTTTCTTATCTTTGCACACGCATCATATCCTTGGGAGAAGGAACAGGCACACCGCCCAAAGCCTCGCAGCCAGCCAGCACGCGGCACACGGCAGGCTGACGGCACTGCAAGAAAAGGAACAAGAGAAAACCAACAACTAACAGAACCTAAATATGACAAAGAAAACGACAAAATCACTCAGGAGCATGGCGATGTCACTCGTCATAGCTCTCCCCATGATGGCAGAGGCACAGAACCCCATCGTGCAGACCTGCTTCACGAGCGACCCCGCACCTATGGTGGCGGGAGACAGGCTCTATGTCTATACCGGCCATGACGAGGACAACGCAGACTTCTTCTGGATGTACGAATGGCGCGCATACTCAACGGCAGACATGGTAAACTGGACAGACCATGGCAGCCTCATGTCCCTCGATACATTCTCGTGGGCCGACGACCGTGCCTGGGCAGCCCAGACCATAGAGCGCGACGGCAAATACTACTGGTATGTCTGTGCCCACTCAAAGCTAACGGGCGGCATGGCCATAGGCGTAGCCGTCGGCAACTCGCCTACCGGCCCTTTCCGTGACGCACTCGGGAAACCGCTGTACGATAACGGCTCATGGGACAATATCGACCCAACCGTGATGATAGACGATGACGGACAGGCGTATATATACTGGGGTAATCCCAACGTCTACTGCGCTAAGCTGAACAGAGACATGGTCAGCATCGACGGCGACGTGATGATGATAGAACAGACAACGGAGGGATTCGGAGCGCCACAAATGGACAAGCGCGTCAAGGGAAAGAAATACAAGGACTGCTACACAGAGGGGCCATGGATAACGAAGCGTAACGGTAAGTACATGCTGCTGTATGCCGCCGGCGGTGTGCCAGAGCATATCGCCTACTCCATAAGCGACACCCCGACAGGCCCATGGCGCTATATGGGCCCGATAATGCCTCTCGAGGACACCAGGTCATTCACCAACCACTGTGGCGTGACAGACTACAAAGGCCACTCATACTTCTTCTACCACACAGGCAAACTGCCAGGAGGAGGCGGTTTCGGACGCAGCAGTGCCGTGGAGGAGTTCACGTACAACGCCGACGGGACATTCCCAGTCATCCACCACACAGACGAGGGCGTCAAGCCATTAGGCACACTCGACCCCTACAAGCGTGTGGAGGCAGAGACCATGGCTTTCTCGCATGGTGTGAAGACAGAGCAGAACATACAAGACGGCGTGTATGTCACAGAGATACATAATGGCGACTATATAAAGGTCAGAGAGGTAAACTTCAGCCGTGAGCCGCGTCTCTTCAAGGCCTCAGTGTCGAGCGGAATGCGCGGCGGAACGATAGAAGTGCGCCTTGACAGCATAAAGGGAAAGAAGATAGCCGAGATAAGGACACGCAACACTGGAGGCTGGAACAACTGGACATCAATAAAGAGCGATGTGGAGAAAGGCGTCGGCGGAATACACGACGTGTACTTCGTGTTCGTGGGCGAGAAGGGTGTCAAGCTCATGAATCTCAACTGGTGGCAGTTCACCGACGGCTCAGAGATGAGGAAAGACAAGGCCGGCAACATCCCCTCCGAGACAAACCTCGAGGGTTGCATGTCGCCAAGCCTTGACCGTGAGAACCGTGCCCACTTCTCCATCCATGCCCCAGCCACAAGCCGTATCGTGGTTGATATCGCCGGAAAGAAATACCCCATGGAGAAGGACACAGAGGGAGTGTGGACATGTGTCACCGACCCTCTCGTCGTCGGCAACCACTACTACTTCCTCGAAGTTGACGGCTACCGTGTCTCAGACCCCAGCACGCGCACCATATTCGGCTGCAGCCGCATGGCAAGCCAGATAGAAGTGGCAGAGGGACCAGAGGGCGACTACTACCGTCCGCAGACTGGAGTGGAGAAAGGACAAGTGCGCTCAGTTGAATACTACGCCGAGTCACAGAAGCGCTGGCGCCGCGCCATGGTGTATACCCCGGCAGGCTATGAGAAGTCGAAGAAGAAATATCCTGTGCTTTACCTGCAGCACGGCATGGCCGAGGACGAGACAGGCTGGAGCACACAGGGCCACATGAACCACATCATGGACAACCTCATAGCCACTGGAGAGTGTGAGCCGATGATTGTTGTCATGGAGAGTGGCGACATAGAGGTGGGCTTCTCGCCACGCCGAGGCGAGGATGTCGAGAAGCAGCGCATGCAGTATGGCTCGACATTCTACACCGTCCTGCTCGACGATGTCATCCCTATGATAGAGCGTACATTCCGCTGCAAGACAGGCAGGGAGAACCGTGCCATGGCCGGGCTCTCATGGGGAGGATTCCAGACATTCAATGTCGTGCTGCCCCATCTTGACAAGTTCGCATATCTCGGCACGTTCAGTGGAGCCCTCTTCGGCATAGACGTGAGGACATGTTTCAATGGTGTATTCAGCGATGCCGGCGCCTTCAACTCACAGATGAGATACTTCTTCATGGGCTGTGGCAGCGAGGAGAACTTCGGCACAGAGAAGATGGCAGGCGAGCTCAAGTCCATGGGCATCAACGTAAACCTATATGTATCGCCCGGCACACACCATGAGTGGCTGACATGGCGCAGATGCCTCAAGGAGTTTGTCCCACACCTTTTCAGGAAATAAAGGCGGATGACAGCCTGTCCGGCACAATGCCACGCAGGCCGGACAGGCATAATCCCAAACCGTCCATTGGATAACAGAACAATCCCAGACAAGGGGAGAATCTCTCCATGTCTGGGATTGTCTATATGCTGACGGTAATATCTCACCGTCCGTGGGGACCTGCCCCGAAGCCTGAGACAGAGCGCATGGCTCTGCCGTAGAGGCATGCAGGGGAGGCGTTATCATGCCGCATTACTCCTCTGGAGCCTTGTCTATGAGGTCCATGAATTGGTCAAGCTTCGGAGTGATGATAATCTGTGTGCGGCGGTTGCGCTGCTTTCCGACAGCAGTGTCGTTCGTTGTGACAGGGTTATACTCTCCACGTCCGCCAGCAGTAAGGCGTTTCGGGTCCACTCCGTATTGTGTCTGCAGAGCCTGTACGACACTTGACGCGCGTAGACAAGAGAGGTCCCAGTTGTTGCGGATGTTCTCGCGTGAGATGGGCACATCATCAGTGTTGCCCTCGATAAGCACATCATAGTCCTTGTAGTCAGTGATGATTTTCGCGATTTTCGACAGAGTCTCCGCAGCGCGGTCGTTTATCTCGTACGACCCACTCTTATAAAGCATATTGTCAGCCAGCGAGATATACACCACACCCTTGAGCACCTGGACATCCACCTCCTTCAGCTCTTCCTTGCTGAGCGAGCGAGTCAGGTTGTTTGTAAGTATGAGATTGAGCGAGTCGCTCTTCGACTTCACCTCCACGAGATGTCTGATATACTGGTTTGACTCGTTAATCTGGTCGACGAGCTTAGAGATGTTCACATTGTTGTCCGATGTGTTGTTAAGGCTCTTGTCGAGGCTCTTCTGCAAGGATTCGTTTGATTTTCTAGCCTCGGCGAGCTGCTCCTGCAGCGACTGCAGGCGTGCATTGGCAGCCGCGAGCTGCTCTTTCGTATCCTGATAGCTTGTCGATAGACGGTCATTCTCCATGCGGCAGTTGTCAAGATCCTTCTTGCTGGCGCAGCCGCTGAGGATGAGAGCGCCTGCCATTATAGCAATGGCGAAGATGTTTCTCTGTTTCATGATGTCTTGGTTTTGTTATGTTTATGCTTATGATTTTCAATGTCCGGAAAGCATGGAATCATGCTGCGAAGTTACTTAATAGACCGATAATGACAAGAAAAGTCAACCCCGTTTTAAGCTTTTTTGTCATAAAAGGCCGTCATTATAAATAATATTTGTAATTTTGCAGCTGTTTTCTGAACGATAACACATAACAAACCAATCCAAAAGGTAAAAATGAAAAGACTATTATTCTTCATCATGACAGCTATTATCACAACAGCGACAGCATCAGCCCAGGACTGTTGCAAGCAGAAAGAATGTGGCAAGCAGAGCAAGATGCTGCTCCTTGTCGATGTGCAGTACGACTTCATCAACGGCTCACTGGCAGTCAACGGCGCACCAGAAGTTATGGACAGCCTCGCACGCTTCATAGCAGCACAGCCAGCCGGGACATACAAGGAAATTGTCATGACAGCCGATTTCCACCCATACAACCACTCATCATTCAAGGACAACGGCGGCATGTGGCCTGTCCACTGCGTGCAGTTCAGCCACGGCGCCAGCATATACCAGCCCGTCTTCGAGGCTGTCAACAAGCAGAAAGCCTGTGCGCCTGTACTGACGAAAGGCGATGATGTGGCAGTCGACGAATACTCCATCATGGCTAACAAGAAGAGCGCGGAGCGTCTGCTCAGCATCATCGAGAGCAGCAATGTCGATGAGATTTACGTTGCCGGACTGTGTGGTGACTACTGCGTCGGCAACACCATCAACGACCTCGTGGCAGCCGGTCACGGCAAGAAGATACGTGTCATGACACGATTCATAGGCAACATCGACGACGGAACAGTCCTAAGAGGCATCATAAAGAAAAACAACCTGAAGGAATTCTGATAATAACAATCCACAGGAGCATGAGGCACCAGCCAAGCAGACAGCATAGGCAGGTGTCTCATTATTTATATGCAGGCGCCACATTAATTTATATGCAAGTGCATGATTATTTATATACAGGTGTCTCATTATTTGTATGTAGGCGCATGATTTTCTATTTGCAGACACAGCAGACGACAGCACAACAGGCATCAAGACCAGACACAGGAGAGCATCAGAAGAGACACGGAGAGCATCGGAAGAGACATAGACAAGCCCCCATCCATACAGCCGTGAGAGCTTAAAGGCATCAGACAGGGACAACAAAATACAAGGCTGACAACAGGCGAAGCGTCGGGAGACACAATGCGACGACATACATAGAAGAAGGCAAAGAGCCGAGAAGAGTGTCACACATACATGTTTCGCAAACACGAGGACATTCCAAAGAAAAGCACAAACAGCACAATCACTTACAAATTATAATTTCACACAGTTAATTACACCCCGACTGTAAGCATTCATTAAAATATCGTGTCGCACGAGAAAAAACTTGGATGAATATTTGGGTATATAAATAAAATTAGATAAATTTGCACAAAATATTAACCCGTCTTGCATTTTACGGCCATAGAGCCAGGAGATTGTTTCATGCCAGACACAAAGCATTGTTTCATAATACGAGAATGAATAGCGAGTATAAGATTGCGACGCCATCACGCGCGTATATATTCCTACTTATCATACGCCCTATGTCATAATGCATAGAGCACATGCCGCAACCTGTTGGGAAAACGGGCCTACGGCTCCAACACACAGTCAAAGACAACAGACTGCGTCTTTTTCACACACCCTCCACTCACACTTTTCCCATGGCATAAACCACATTTCCATGGTCACGACATTAGCAGAGAGACACCTTTCCACTGTCTTGGGCTGATGTTGTGGTATCATGTCAATGGCCTTTATGTGTGTGCTATGAAGAATGCAATTATTCTTTGGAACAAGCTACCCATAGCCTGAATCCCTCCTGATATCTATAGGACAAGGTGCGCGAAGCACTACGTGGCACAGACAGCCGGTACCCCCACCTGCCGCCCAACAGTAGCTGAGCACACGCAGATACGAATCAACTGACTTCTTTTAAATCATTAAACTGAATAATCATGAGAAAGTTCTACTACCTACTATTTACCCTTCTCTGTGGACTGGCTGGCACGACGGAGTCGTCAGCCGGTATCAAGGTCAACTTCCATGTTGACAACGCGTCGCATGTCCAGATAAGCTGTTACGGCACACCGTACACAATAAAAGACGGTGACAACGTTCTGGATATAACATTAGCCGAGAAACAGGAGTCGCAGGGCATACAGATTAAAGCCACCAACGGCTACTTCCTGAAGTCAGTGACAAGCCCGTCAGGTGTGGCACAGTCAATATCAGGCCTCACGACATCATACGTCTACGTGACAAAAGCTGACGATAACGGTAAATACACAATAAAGACTGCCACAGAAGACGAGATGCGCACGGGCAGCTTTACCGTGAACGTAGACGACGCATCGATAGTATCAATGGTGCGCCAGGGGACATACTCCACCGTATCACTCAAAGACGGCACGCAGACCGTGAAATATGTCCCGGGCACTGAGAGCGTCATACAGATACAGCACACCACATACGGCAAGACACTCTACGACGTCAAGCATAATGGCAAGGATGTGGAGCAATCTGGCGGCACATATTATGTGACACTGCTTGACAACGCAGAGAACACCATCGACATCACCGCAAACTACCCTGCCGGAGTGACTTACCCCGTGAGTTTCACGCTGAAAGACAACGCTGAAGCGTGTATCACAAGCGTCACCGTCGACGGTAAGGAGCAGACAGGATTCGCCAACTCGACGATTGATGTCCCAGCAGGCTCGACACTCGTCGTGACAGGCAACATAAGTGACTTTAAAGTCTATTCTTTCCGTGTGAACAATATCGAGCAGTCGTTCTACGGGACATACACATGCGAGATTACAGGTCCTACTGACTTTGCTATCCACGCCCACAAATACGGCAAGCTCAACTATGTCGTGAACATAGACAATCCTGAGAATATCACCATGTACCATGGCTATACCTACCAGAACAGGATAGTCGAGCTGAAGAAAGGCCGCAACACGCTTCAGATACCTGAGCAGGACAACCATCTTGTATTCAAGGCCAACTCAGGCTGCAACGTCACATACGCCGACAACGGCAAGGAGAAGCTCAATGCCGACTTCAACAATGAGTATAATGTCGATGTCACCGAAGGCCTTGAGCTGACCATAGAGACCAGCGCAATAGCGCGCAACAAGAAAATAGCATTCTACGTTGATGATATCACAGCCGCCGCATACCAGTTCAACCTCAACCGTGGCGACCGCTCACCGGTGAATATCGTCAGCGGATATAACGAGATAAAATTCTATGACGGAGACGTACCATTCCTGCTCGGATTCTATGGCGCGCCATACAACAATGTATATCTCAACAACACGAAGGCAAATCCAACATACGCCAACGGAACATCATACGAGTTCTACGAGATCTCTGACGGTGATGTCCTGAAGGCTTTCATCGCAAAAGACCCTAAGTCATACAACGTAAAATTCACGCTTGACGGTGTGAAAGCAGAAGATGTGACAATCATCCGCGACCGCGTGGCTAAGGTGACATCCCCATCAGCAGGGCTGACATGCTTCGAGGGGACAGAGATAAGCGTCTCTACAGCTAATGTCTCGGTGACAGCCAACGGCAAGACTGTAGCAGCCAACTCAGAGGGCAAGGCCGTCATAACAATCAACTCAGACACAGCCATCACGCTCAAAGGCTCGTCGACAGGCATCCATGACATCAACGCCGAGACCACAGGGACACGCGCCTTCAACCCACAGGGCATTGAAGTCGACGCCAAGACAGCCAAGGGCATTGTCATAATAAACGGCAAGAAGCACATCGCACGATAAGCGGTGGACAAACATAAGACAGTGGGTTATGGCACAAGGCGGATGATACCAGCCTTCATGCCAGCCCATGCATAATAACGTAAGCGAAGCAGGGAAGAGATGGGAAAAGCTATATGGAACCATGTATCCACCTTGGCAGTCTACCTTTATGGTATGTCTGCTGGATGGTATATGCTTTCAGACAAAAGCTTTCGCTGTCCTTTTCCCTGCTTCGCTGTATAATAAAAATCAAAAACAACTTATAGAACGATGAGACATCCTATCCTATCAGCTCTCCTGCTGGCATTCTCGCTAACAGTGTCAGCACAGAGCAGCCTTGACCTCATGAGCCAGGCGCGTCTCCGCCAGATGCGTATGATGCAGCGTGAGGCAGAAACCCCCAACTCTGTTAAGCTAAAAAGCCTTGAGGTCATGAAGCAGAAGCTTGGCGTCCCCGCCAACCATGCCATGGCCATTGTACGTCTCAGCGACGGTGCAGGCACAGAAGAGCTGGAGGCCGCAGGTGCTCATGTGATACGCAGCCGCTATGGGTTCGCATTCATCAACATGCCGCTTGACAAGGTTGAGCGCATCTCCTCGCTGAAGAGCGTAAGGCGTATGCAGCTCGCCAACCCTGTCGAGCCGAAGATGATGGATGCCCGCCGCGATGCCCATGTTGATGAGATACACAAGGGTATAGGCCTGTCACAGGCATATACAGGCAAGGGTGTGGTATGTGGCATTGTCGATATGGGATTCGACATCAACCACATCAACTTCCAGAATGAGGATGGCTCACCACGTGTGAAGTTCTATGAGTATGTCGATGTCAACCAGAACTCAACATCCATCGACGACTATGCGACGCGCAAGCTCTACAACACTCCTGAGCTCATAAAGGTTGCCACGACCGACAACAAGGACTATTTCCACGGCACACACACCATGGGCATCATGGCCGGTGGCTACAAGGGGACGACAAAGACAGCCATTGTGAGCGAGGACGGCAAGAAGGCTGACGTCAGCGATATGCCCAATCCTTACTACGGTGTTGCACCTGAGGCCGACATCGTCGCCGCAGCATGCAGCCAGTTCACAGACATCCTCATGGCTATAGCCGTAGACGACCTCGCATACTACGCCAGGGAATACACCAAGCAGCCATACATCATAAACCTCTCGATAGGCTCAAACTACGGTCCGCACGACGGCACGAATACCATCTGCCAGTATTTTGACGCTGTCGCTGAGGAGGCCAATGCCATCATCTGTCTTGCCGCCGGCAACGAGGGAAGCCTCAAGATAGCAGCGACAAAGACATTCACCGAGGCTGACAAGCAGCTCAAGACATTCATCGCAGGATACGACACAGAGAAGAAAGACGGCGAGATAGTCTACGCCCGCTATGGCGGCATAAACATCTATGCCAACGACGACAAGCCGTTCAATATCACTGCCGTGATATGCAACAGAAGTCGCAATAAAATAGCAGCGAATTTGAGTATCGAGATGAGCGAGGAGACGATGGGCAAGTTCAAATACTTTGTTACACCTGACGCCAAGCAGGAAGAAAGCGACGTCACTAACAACACACTTTCAAGATACTTCAATGGCTACATCGGTATCGGCTGGGAAGTGGACAGCGTAAACATGCGCAGATACGCCATCCTTGACTATTATGTCTATGACCTCAACTCTACGAACGCGAATAACGCTTATCTGTTAGGCTTCAAGATTGAAGGCGATCCAGGCCAGACCTTCCATGTCTACTGTGACGGTTCATACTCATACATGGACAACTTCGGCGTTGAGGGCTGGGATGACGGCAGCACAAACGGCTCTATCAGCGACTTCGCCACGGGCAAGAAGGGAATTGTCGTAGGCTCATACAACACGAGCAGCAACTATGGAGCCATCGACGGATATCTCTACAAGCCCGACTACGGCATGGACCTTGTTAAGGGCGGTGTCTCCCCATTCTCATCCTACGGCACACTGTGTGACGGCCGTAACCTTCCACACGTCCTCGCCCCTGGCGCTGTCATCATATCATCATACAACCGCTACTATGTGCAGGACATGAACATGCCTACAACAGCCCTGACAGGCGCTGCCACCAAGGACGGCTCGACATATCCATTCTCATGGCAGTCAGGCACATCGATGGCCACACCTTTTGTCTCAGGCACCATAGCATTATGGCTTGAGGCCGACCCTACCCTCACTGTTGACGATGTCCTGGATATACTGAAGACCACATCACGTCAAGACGAACACACCGCCGCTGCCGACCCTGTACAGGTGGGCTATGGCAAGATTGACGCCTATGCGGGCCTGAAAGAGGTGCTGCGCCGCAAGGGACAGTCGAGCGGCATAAGGGAGACGGCACAGGATGCCGCAAGCCGTCTTGTTGTCTCACAGCGTGGTGAGCGCGAGCTGAATGTCTTCCTTGCAGGAGCAGAGAGGATGGACGTAGAGGTGTTCACCCTCTCCGGAGTCCCTGTGGCAAAGAAGACAGCCAATGGAGACGAGACGAGCATCTCGCTCAACAACGCCCCACGCGGTGCATACGCAGTGAGAGTCAACGGCAAGCACTCCAAGTGTATCATCGTCAAATAACACGTCGTCGACAGCGCCCGGCATACAGACAGCCGCTGATACGGCACTCTTCATCGGGCTGGGGAACGGCAACATCCCCACTAGACGTCCATAAAACACCTGACATAACTCAAAAAAAAAGACTATAGCACATGAAAAGAATCATCCTGAACATTATCCGCCCGCTACTCATAGTATGCGCCATGCTGTCAGTCCCCCTGTCGGCATTGGCGCAGGAAGAGGAGCCAATTATCACGTTCAAGACAAGCATCTACGAGACAGCAGGTGCCAACAACTCCATCACATTACTATTCGGCAGCATCAAGGACACTACCTATATCGATGTCGACTCTGGCTGGGGACTGGACGAGTATGAGCTTGTTCCAGCCGGACTTGACACATCAAATGGCTCTGCAGTATGGTCTGGCACAGTCATGACACTCAACGTATCGAGCGCCGGAGAGGTGAAGATATACGGTGACCCTAAGCAGTTCTACCTCGCTAACTTCGATGGATGCTACATCACCCAGATAGACATCTCGAAGCTGACAGAGCTCAATGTGCTTAATCTGTGCCACAACCAGCTTGAGGCGCTTGACCTCACACCGAACACGAAACTGTATGCAGCCTACCTTGACGACAACCCTTTCAACAAGAAGCCCCTCATCGTAGGCAAGAACAAGCCAGACCTCACCATCCTCGAGATGGGCAAAACGGAGAATCTCGACCAATCATTCAACCTCTCTGACTATCCTAAGATGCAGGCATTCGAGGCATACGCCAACAAAGGCCTGCGCAAACTGGACCCTACGGGCTGCCCTGAGCTGCGCCGCATCTCTATCGACGGCTCCATGGTGGAGAGCCTTGACGTGTCAAAAAACCCGAAGCTGAACATCCTCAACATAAGCGAGACACGCATCAGGGAACTCGACCTGAGCAACAACCCGTATATCAACGAGCTGTACCTTGACCACCAGTCAGCCATTAACGGCGACTGCAAGTTCAGCGAGCTTGACATAACAAACCTCCCATCCCTGACAAAACTCTTCGCGACAGGCAACAACCTGACGAAGCTTGATGTCAGCAAGTGTCCATACCTTCAGGACCTCTTTCTGAGCGACAACTACATAACAGACATAGACCTGTCTAACAACAGCCAGCTGCTTAATGTCATGCTGCGCAACAACTGCTTCGACTTCGCCACTCTCCCCTCGCCCAACATCCAGTGGCTCCAGTACGAGTATTACCAGCGCAGTATGCCTGTAGCCAGGACAGTGAAGGTAGGTGAAGTCATCGACCTCTCATCCCGTGTGCTCCGCGAGAACTCTGTGACAGAGTGTGCCGTATACTCTATCGGACGCGGCGAGACAAAATCGGTCCCTGTCGACCCAGAATACTACACCTATGAGAACGGCAAGGTGACATTCCACAAGGCACCATCAGACAGTGTGTACATAGCATTCACGAACGACCAGTTCCCTGACCTGACATTCGAGTATATGCCACTGCGCACAACGAAGTTCAAGGTTAAGCGTGCCATAGAGTACGGGCAGGACGACCTTGCCATGTCCTTCACCGGCATCTCCGACGGCTATGGCGTGCCTGTAAGCATGAGAGTCGGCATAACGGGAGCCTCTGAGGCAACGCCAAAGAAGTTCTATGTCATGCTCGACCAGGAGAAGGTAGAGTGTGTGGCGACATCAGAGACGATGCCCGACAAGCCTAATGTGACCGGCACATGTGACCATGGATACGTCAGCCTCTACATCCCAGAAGAGGAGCGTGTACTCGCTCTCGGCATTGAGGGCACAAAGATGGCGTCTATTGACCTCACCCAGCTGTCATCCATCCGCGACCTCAGCATCGATGGAGCAGGCCTCTATGACATTGACCTCAGATGGAACCTTTGCCTGAACAAGCTCCGCCTGACAGGCAACAACTTCTCAGAGCTGAACATACGCGGCTATAATGACGCCATGCAGAAGACCCTCCTGCACGACATAAACCTCAGCAACAACAACATGAAGAGGGTTGTGCTGAACGATATGGGCACAATACACCATCTCGACCTCTCGCATAACCAGCTCGACTCGCTGTCGTTCAAGGACGCGGACTATATAGAGACGCTCAACCTCTCGTACAACAACCTGACAGAGCTGAACCTCAACTACTGTACTCTGATGACACGCTGCGACCTCTCTAACAACAAGCTGACAAGCATCGTGATGCCGACAGAGTACTCTCTCACCGACTTCATCTGCAACAACAACAACCTCACATTCGCCTCTCTGCCACAGCTTCCCGACGTTGAGGGCTATGTCTACTCACCCCAGGCAGACATCAACATCCCGGCTAAGGCTCCAGGTGTCGACCTCCAGGAGATAAACAAGGATGGCAAGACGACATACACATGGACAACGACAGAGGGAGAGCCACTCGTCGAGGGCACTGACTACAGCATCACCGACGGCATGACATCATTCCTCGAGCCAGCGATAGGCAAGATGGTCAAGTGTAACATGACCTCAACACTCTTCCCAGAGCTGACCCTCCAGACAACCGTCATCGAGGCAGCAGGCATGCCAACCCATGTCCTTGGAACATTCAAGACACTGAAGAAAGGCACCGCAAACCTCATCCTGCGTGCCGCTGTGCCTAACACCATCATCTGTATCGACTGGAAGGGCAATGGTGTCGGCATGAAGACGTATGATATAAGCGGGGACAAGCCATACACGTTTGATGTCACAACGAATGCCGACGGCGATGTAACAGTCTACTCATACGAGGATGTCAGCAACCTGACTGTCTTCAGTCTCCTTGGCAGCAGCCTTGCCGATGTTGACCTCCGCGGCATGACACAGCTGACAACCCTGAACCTCAGGGATGCCGGTCTCTCAGAGATAAAGCTGCCTGAGTCTGACGCTCTCAAAGAGCTCTCGCTCGACGGCAACAACTTCACAGACATTGACCTCTCAGCCTATCCAAACCTTGTGGCTCTCGCCCTGAACCACAACAAGCTGACATCGTTCGACGCGACACCATTCAAGAGCCTCCAGCTCCTTTCCCTTGGTGACAATGAGCTGACCGACGTGAAGCTCAACAACAGCAGACTGTGGTCGCTCGACCTCTCAACCAACAAGCTTGAGAACATCGACCTGAAGTCACTGCCAATGCTGAACCAGGTGTCACTCTCGAGCAACAGCCTCTCATCGATTGACCTCTCAGGCCAGTATACCCTCAAAGTGATATTCCTTGACAACAACCGTTTCACGTTCAAGACCCTCCCACGGAACACCTTCCAGCTCTACACCTACGCCAACCAGGCTCCTATAGAGATTAGTGTCGACGAGAACGGATGTGTCGACCTCTCAGACCAGGCCATGGTCAACGGCACAGAGACAACCTACCGTTGGTTTGTCGACGACCCTTACTATGATGAGGAGACAGGCGAGCTGACTGGCGAGGAGCTTTATGTCGACGATGAATACGAGGTGAAGAATGGCGTGACGAGATTCATGACGAATATCGACAATGTTGTCTGCGCTATGCTCAACGCTCAGTTCCCGAACCTCACACTCCTCACAAACCATGTCAACGTGACGACAGGAATCAAGAACATAGAGTCAGATATCCTCAGCGGAGTGACAGTCAGCGGCCACACTATCACCGTCAACGGTGCTGGAAACGCAGCCGTATACCGTGCCGACGGAACATTGGTTGGCAAGGCAGCAGCTGTCGGAGGCTCAGCAACTATCACCGTGCCGGCAGCAGGAGTATATGTCGTGAAGAGCGGAGAGAAGAAGCTGAAGATAGCTGTCCGCTGATAATACTGTCTGCCTCACGGCACGACATGACATTCCTTCGGGCTGACAAGAAACAGCCTTAGGACTATATCGCAGAAGGTGCCTGCCCGCGTCATTGGCGGACAGGCACCTTCTTTTTGTATTCTCCCCTACCCTATCCGTGACACATGAGCACACAGTGAATAACATGAAGTGATAGACAGCAGGCTCTTACATATGGCCGACATAATAGAGCTGTATAATGGAAAAGGCAAGGCGACACATAGATATATCCCAAGAAAAAAGAGAATACATGATATTTTGTTGGCAATTTCATAAATATCATGGCAGCACGACTGCATTTGCAAGCATATGCCCCGTATGCCGGGGAATGATTCAGACATCAGCAAAAAAGGTACACAAAGATGACAATCAAGCCTTCAAGATGTGGCGGAATGAGCGTGTCGTTCCCCACATCTTGAAGGCTTTCTGTTTTTCTGCCCTAATAAGCAGCAGTGAGCAGGAGTATGTCTTTGGGTGAAAAAGCATAATACAAGGAATGGATTGATGAGCGTGCAGGAAGATAAAATGGTCGGCTTAGCTGGAGATGGAAATGAGGCGGAGAGAAGGGGCGTGTCGCTTTATGCTAATCTTCAGGTTTGTAAGCAGTCTCTTTTGCTATGCCAAAGGTACTGAATGAGGGCATCATCCACTACCTTTGGGACGCTCATTCAGCACGAATGGGGAGATTGATGACAGGACGTGAAAACCGTAAGCAAACAGGGGCTGAAAGTTACAGACCGTAAGCTGTGTGGCGCCGACGGGCATCATTGGCTGTGACAGACGGGAGATGAACGGAGAGGAACTGGCAGTTAGCGGGGGCGACAGGAAGGGGCGTGACAACAGGCGGCAGAGATTAGTACGGCAATCGACAGAGACTAAGACAACAGGCCATGACGACAAGAAGACAACAGCACAGGCGACAAGCACGCAAGGAGGCGGCATGACAATATGCCGGAATAGCGATATGCCTGAATAAAACACCCCCACCTGCCCTATGCCTTAATATATATCAAGAAAGACACGCTATAACATAAAGAAGGTATATACGGGTAATATCATTTTGAAAGATAATTTGTACTTTTGCAGACGTATTGTAAGGATAAACAAACAAACACAAACAGAAAAGATATGAGAAAGGGAAATGGGCTATACAACGCCACCTACGAACACGATGCTTGTGGCGTAGGAATGGTTGTCAATATCCATGGCAACAAGAGCCACGAGCTTGTCGATAACGCCCTGAAAGTGCTTGAGAACATGCAGCACCGCGGAGCAGAGACACGAGACAAGACTGGCGACGGAGCAGGTATTCTGCTCCAGATACCTCACGAATTCATTCTGCTGCAAGGCATACCTGTGCCAGAGAAGGGAAAATACGGCACAGGACTCGTCTTCCTGCCTAAGGACAAGCAGCGCCAGAGCGAGATTCTCTCCATAATGATTGAGGAGACTGAGCGCGACGGGCTGTCGCTGATGCATCTGCGCAATGTCCCCACCAACGATGATGTCCCCGGTATCAGCGCACGTGGCGTGCAGCCGGATATAAAGCAGGTCTTCATAACAGGAGTGAAAGACAGCGATGTGCCTGTCTTCGACCGCATACTCTACAAGCTGAGAAAGAGGATAGAGAACCGCATAGACGACGAGGACTTCTACATCTGCTCGCTGTCTAACAAGGACATCATATATAAAGGTATGCTGACATCGGGCCAGCTGAGAAGATTCTTCCCTGACCTCTCGAACAATTATCTGACATCGGGCCTGGCCCTTGTCCACTCACGATTCTCGACAAACACATTCCCTAAATGGAAGCTCGCACAGCCATTCCGCTTCCTCTGCCATAACGGAGAGATAAACACTGTGCGTGGCAACCGTGGCTGGATGAAGGCACGTGAGTCTGTCCTCTCGTCTCCGGCATTGGGCAATATCAAGGAGATACGCCCTATACTTCAGGAGGATATGTCTGACTCTGCCTCTCTCGACAATGTCTTCGAGTTCCTCGTCATGTCAGGAATGTCACTGCCACAGGCCATGGCGATACTTGTCCCGGAGTCATTCAACGACAAGAACCCTATCTCTGAGGACCTGAAAGCCTTCTACGAGTACTACTCAATCCTCATGGAACCATGGGACGGCCCTGCCGCACTCATGTTCTCTGACGGCCGCTATGCAGGCGGTATGCTCGACCGTAACGGCCTGCGTCCGTCGCGATACACCATCACCAAGAGCGGCATGATGGTAGTGGCGTCAGAAGTGGGCGTGATGGATTTCGAGCCGTCTGATGTCGTGTCGAAAGGCCGTCTGCAGCCAGGAAAGATACTGCTCATAGACACCCAGGAGGGACAGATATACTATGACGGAGAGATAAAGGAGAAGCTGGCCACGGAACACCCATACCGCCAGTGGCTCTCGACTAACCGCATACAGCTCGAGAAGCTCAAATCGGGCCGCAAGGTCGACAACTCTGTCGCTGACTATGAGCGCCGCCTGCGTGTCTTCGGGTACGGGCAGGAGGATATAGACAAGACCATCGTGCCGATGTCTGTCAACGGGCAGGAGCCTGTGGCAGCAATGGGCAACGACACTCCGCTCGCAATCATATCTGACAAGCCACAGATATTCTTCAACTACTTCCGCCAGCAGTTCGCCCAGGTCACTAACCCTGCCATCGACCCAATACGCGAGGAGCTCGTCATGTCGCTGACAGAATATATCGGAGCCGTAGGCACCAATATCCTCACCCCTGACGAGTCAAACTGCAAGATGGTGCGTCTGCCACAGCCTGTGCTGACAAACACCCAGCTCGACATACTCTGCAACATACGCTACAAGGGCTTCAAGACCCAGAAACTGCCCATGCTGTTCGATATAAGCAAGGGCGAGAGCGGACTCAGGGCTGCCATTGACGAGCTCTGCAAGAAAGCTGAGGAGAGCGTAGACGATGGTGTAAACTACATCATCCTCTCTGACCGTGACATCGACGCGACACATGCCGCCATACCATCGCTGCTCGCTGTCAGCGCCGTACACCACTACCTCATCTCTGTGCAGAAACGTGTGCAGACAGCCCTCATAGTAGAATCGGGCGAGATACGTGAGGTGATGCACGCCGCGCTGCTGCTCGGATATGGCGCGTCGGCCATAAACCCTTACATGACATTCGCCATACTCGACCGTCTTGTGAAAGAGCACAAGATACAGGAGGAATACAACACAGCCGAGACAAACTACATCAAGGCTGTCGACAAGGGCCTTAAGAAGATAATGTCCAAGATGGGCATCTCCACCATCCGCTCATACCGCGGCGCCAAGATATTCGAGGCGATAGGTGTAAGCGAGGGACTGCTGAAGAAATATTTCGGCACTGACGTCTCCACGATAGGCGGTATAGGCCTCAGAGACATCGCCCGCGACGCTATCCGTCTCCACGACGAGGGCTACAAGGGAGAGGTCGGCTCGTTCCTCCCCAACACAGGTCTCTTCAACTACCGCAAGGACGGCATAGACCATGCATGGACACCTGAGGCGATAGCCAATCTACAGATAGCCACACGCTTAGGCTCATACAAGAAGTTCAAGGAGTGGGCCGCCAGCGTTGACAACAAGGAGCGCCCTATATTCCTCAGAGACTTCCTCGGCTTCAAGAAGGCCGAGAAGCCTACACCGATTGACGAGGTGGAGCCTGTGGCTAACATCGTGAAGCACTTCGTGACAGGAGCGATGTCATTCGGAGCCCTATCCATCGAGGCCCACGAGGCTCTCGCGCTCGCCATGAACAAGCTCGGCGCACGCAGCAATACTGGCGAGGGCGGCGAGGATAACGAGCGATACCACTCTGAGGTTGACGGCATAAGCCTGTCGTCGAAGACAAAGCAGATAGCGTCAGGACGCTTCGGTGTGACAGCCGAGTATCTTGTCAATGCTGAGGAGATACAGATAAAGGTGGCACAAGGCGCCAAGCCGGGCGAGGGAGGACAGCTCCCCGGATTCAAGGTGAACAAGATTATCGCCAAGACACGTAATGCCATACCTGGCATAACGCTCATCTCACCTCCGCCACACCATGACATATACTCTATCGAGGACCTCGCACAGCTCATCTTCGACCTGAAGAATATCAACCCCACAGCAGCCGTCAGCGTGAAGCTCGTGGCTGAGAGCGGTGTCGGAACGATAGCTGCCGGCGTGGCAAAGGCTAAGGCTGACCTCATCGTCATCTCTGGAGCAGAGGGCGGCACAGGAGCATCGCCCGCCAGCTCAATGCGCTTTGCCGGCATATCGCCTGAGATAGGACTCGCTGAGACACAGCAGACCCTCGTCATGAACGGACTGAGAAACCAAGTGAGACTGCAGACCGACGGACAGCTGAAGACTGCACGTGATGTCATCATCATGGCCATGCTCGGTGCCGACGAGTTCTCTTTCGGCACACTTCCGCTTATCGTGCTCGGATGTCTCATGATGCGCAAGTGTAACACGAATACATGTCCTGTCGGCGTGGCGACACAGGACGAGAGACTGAGAGCCAAGTTCCGCGGACACTATGAATATGTCGTGAACTTCTTCACATTCCTCGCCGAGGAGGTAAGAGAGTATCTCTCAGAGATGGGTGTGACACATCTGAAGGACATCATCGGACGCACTGACCTCATCGAGGTGCATCCGGCGGACTCTGCTACAAAGCAGGGAACAATTGATTTCTCACGTCTCCTGCACATGGAGCCTACCGACAAGCCTCTCTACTGGGACCGTGGAGCCTTCACAAAGGTTGAGGATGTCAAGGACATAGAGATTATCAAGGCCTGCGAGAAAGCCATAGACGCAAAGGAAGAGGTGAACCTCGACTATGCCATCAAGAATACTGACCGCGCCGTCGGCACAATGCTGTCAGGCGTGATAGCAAAGAAATATGGCGAGGAGGGACTCCCTGACTCGACAATAAACATCAAGTTCAAAGGCTCGGCAGGCCAGTCGTTCGGAGCTTTTGCCGTGAAAGGCGTCAACCTGAAGCTTGAGGGAGAGACCAATGACTACTTCGGCAAAGGACTCTCTGGCGGACGTATATCCATCCTCCCGCCAGCACGCTCAAGCCAGAGCTTCGTGGCTGAGGACAATATCATAGCCGGAAACACAGGCCTCTACGGTGCGACAACAGGCGAGCTGTATGTCAACGGACGTGTCGGCGAGCGATTCGCTGTGCGCAACTCAGGAGCCATAGCTGTCGTTGAGGGCGCTGGCGACCACTGCTGTGAGTATATGACTGGCGGACGTGTCGTAGTGCTTGGCGAGACAGGACGCAACTTCGCAGCGGGCATGTCAGGCGGCGTAGCATACGTTTGGGACAAGAATCATAACTTCGACTACTTCTGCAACATGGACCAGGTGGAGATAAACCTCGTCGAGGAAGCATCAAGCCGCAAGGAGCTGCATGAGCTCATACGGCAGCATTACCTCTATACTGGTTCGGCACTCGCACGCAAGATGCTCGACGACTGGAACAGATACGTTGAGGACTTCGTGCAGATTGTACCTATAGAGTACAAGCGTGTGCTGCAGGAAGAGAAGATGAGACAGCTGCAGGAGAAAATCGCTAACATGCAGCTTATAAACAACTGATAACCATCACCCCCAACAAATCCAAACGAAAAGAAGACAATGGGAAATCCAAAAGCATTCCTTACCGTGCCTCGGGTAGAGGCAGGATACAGACCATTACATGACCGCGTCAAGGACTTCAGTGAGGTGGAGCAGACTCTCAACACAAGCGACCGCCGCCGCCAGGCATCACGATGCATGGACTGTGGCGTGCCCTTCTGCCACTGGGCATGCCCTCTCGGCAACAAGGCTCCAGAATGGAACGACGCATTATACAAAGGAGAATGGGAAGAAGCATACAAACGGCTGAACGACACGAACGACTTCCCTGAGTTCACCGGACGCATCTGTCCCGCCCTCTGCGAGAAAGCCTGCGTGCTGAACCTTACAGACCACGCACCGACAACAAACCGCGAGAACGAGTGTGCCATAACCGAGGCAGCATGGCGCGAGAACTATATCAAGCCGCAACAGTATGAGCGTAACGGCATGAAAGTGGCTGTCATAGGTGCCGGACCAGCAGGTCTCGTCGCCGCAAACCGTCTGAACAAGATGGGATACACAGTGACCGTATACGACAAGAACGAGGCGGCTGGCGGCCTGCTCAGATATGGCATACCGAACTTCAAGCTCAACAAGCTCATCATAGACCGCCGCATAGAGCTGCTTGTCAAGGAAGGAATAACATTCGAGTACGGGCAGGAGATAGACGTGAAGAATCTGCCTGGGGGATTCGACGCCTACGTCATATCAACCGGAACACCGACAGCACGCGACCTTAACGCTCCGGGACGTGAGCTGAAAGGTGTGCATCTCGCCCTTGAGCTCCTCTCACAGCAGAACCGTGTCCTCGCTGGAATGGAGTTCGCAAAGGCCGACCGCGTCACTGCCAAAGGCAAGGACGTGCTCGTCATCGGTGGTGGTGACACTGGTTCTGACTGCATCGGTACATCCCACAGACAAGGATGCAAGTCGGTGACACAGATAGAAATCATGCCTAAACCTGTCGAGGGACCGGACGACCCACAGAATCCTTGGCCTAACTGGCCTCGCACACTGAAGACAACATCATCCCACGAGGAAGGTTGTACACGACGCTGGAACATCAACACTCTGGAGTTTCTCGGTAAGGATGGCAAGCTGACAGGTGTCCGCGTGCAGCCTATCGACTGGAAGCCGAACCCAGAAGGCGGCCGCCCCATTATGGTCGAGGCTGGCGAGCCAGAGGTCATCAAATGCGAGATATGCTTCCTCGCAATGGGATTCCTGAAGCCACAGCAGCCAGAGTTCGCACAGAATGTCTTTGTCTGTGGCGATGCCGCGAACGGTGCATCGCTCGTGGTGAGGGCCATGGCGAGCGGACGTGACACAGCAAAACGTGTCGATGAGTTCCTCAAGAAGAAATAACAGATAAAGAAAAGAAATATCACGCATTGGAATATTTCTGGTCAGTGCAGGGCTTTTGCACTCATTATTACGACCAGAAAGACAGAATACAAATACATTTCCCTTTTATGAATGTGCGGCAGCCAGGTGATGACAAGTGTGTCACACAGGCTGCCGTTTTTCTTTTCCTATAACCTCCATGCGTTTGCAGTGGCAGCCTGTCAGCCCAGCCATATTCGTCTCTTCCAAGAAGTTATTGACTGAATTATTTTGCTGTATGCAGAAAAAACGCTACCTTTGCCATCACAATATACAATCTATTCATGGAGATAAAGAATATAAAGGAGCGCTGGAACACCACTATCCTCGGCATACTCCGCGAGCTCATATCCATCTGTGAGCGTCACGGCCTGCACTACTATTGCTGTGCAGGGACAGCCATCGGTGCCGTCCGCCACCATGGCATCATACCATGGGACGACGACATTGATGTCATCATGCCGCGCCCAGACTATGACCGCCTGCTGGAGATAGCGCAGCAAGAGGATTTCG
Organism: Hoylesella loescheii; assembly: GCA_021531755.1. GTDB lineage: Bacteria > Bacteroidota > Bacteroidia > Bacteroidales > Bacteroidaceae > Prevotella. The sequence continues at coordinate 68,987 of JADYUK010000011.1, read as the reverse complement.
GGCAGTATGAGCTGATTACTCCATACAACAACCCAGCCTACCCCCTTTACTTCGCAAAGCTGTCTGACCGCACCACGACACTTGTCGAAGAGCGTGAGCGCCCATGTGTCATAGGTCTCTTTGTCGATATCTTCCCTCTCGACGCCACTGCCAACGACATAGCGGAGGCACGCCGTGAGCGCCGCCGATACAGCAAGCTTCTCAACCGCCTCAACGCCATCTCGACACGCAACACATTCCCAGAGTACATCTCGCTGCTGAAGAAACGGAAAGAGTGGGGACGCTTCGTGATAAAGACCGCGGCATGGTTCTTCCGCAGCGCCATACGCAGCAGGCTCCTCAAGGAGATGGACATCATGAGCCATCGGCATGACTATGCGTCGGCAGAAAACGTCCAGGTATTCACCGGCTCATACGGTGACAGGGAGATATTCCCCAAGTCATGGCTTGGCAGAGGCAGCCTCTTCGAGTTCGACGGGCTGCAAGTGACACTCCCTGAAGAGTATGACAAATATCTCAGGCATTTCTTCGGAGACTATATGCAGCTGCCACCTATAGAGCAGAGGGTGGAGAAACACCACCGCGCATACCTCAATATGGATAAGAGAGAAACGACACAAGAGGTCATGAAGAAGCTGCGGGCATAGCCTCAGGAAGGGCTTGCAACAGCTATCCGGCGTGCCTATGCCATAAACGCATCAGCATGAGTGATGGCGCATCAAGCACTAACAGCAGCATCTTTCATCCGACCTGCCATCAAAAAGAAAGACAATGAATTACGCACTTATCATAGCCGGTGGCTCCGGCAACCGTATGGGGCAGGATATCCCCAAGCAGTTCATGCATGTTGACAACTGTCCTATCATCATACATACCCTACTGGCTTTCCAGCGTCATCCAGACATAGACGCCATCGCTGTCGTGTGTCTTGATGGCTGGCAGACAGTCCTTCAGTCTTACGCCAACCAGTTTATGGTGACGAAGCTGAGATGGATTTTCAATGGTGGAGACAACGGTCAGGAGTCTATCCACAACGGCATCTACGGTCTGAGAGATGCTGGCATTGACGGTGATGACCTCGTCCTTGTCCACGATGCTGTGCGTCCGTTGCTCTCACAGGATATCATCTCGTCGAATATCGCCATATGCAAGAAGTATGGCTATGCTATCACAGGCATCAAATGCCGTGAGGCAATACTCGAGAGTGACGATGGTTTCTCTACCTCAACAAGCATCCCACGCGACAAGCTTATCCGCACCCAGACCCCCCAGACCTTCCGTCTGCGCAATCTCATCGCCGCCCATGAGGAAGCACGAGAGCGTGGCATCACGAACTCAGTGGCATCATGCACACTCATGGCTGAGCTTGGTGGACGTGAGATGCATATCGTGCCAGGCTCTGAGAAGAACATCAAGGTGACGACTGTCGAGGACCTCGAGATACTCAAGGCCCTGATGCATGTAGAGAAAGAGTCGTGGCTTAAGTAGCCAACGCCCTATGCCACAAAGTACATGGGGCAGCACTGTAATGGGACGCATACATCATCCAGGTATCGCACAGTCTCCCCATGCCCCAGTGTTTCACATCAAGTCCGGCATGTCCTTATACTGGGCATTTGCCCCACCAGCCTCATCCACCAAACCCACTGACATATGATGACATACAAGGAAGGTATCATCGCCGCAGCCGCCGAGGCTCTCCCATGGGAGCGTCTTGAGGGCAAGAACATCCTCATCGCCGGTGCGACAGGCCTTATAGGCAGCTGTCTCGTCGACATATTGATGTCCCGCGTGACAGCCAGCTACAAAGTCTTTGCCTCCGGACGCAATGCCGTGCGTGCCCATGAGCGTTTCGCACAGTATAGCGCCTCCCCCCGTTTCCACTTCCTTCAGCATGATGTCTGCCAGCCATTATCATGCGACGAGACTTTCCATTATATCGTCCACGCAGCCAGCGGTGCAGGCCCGGCATCATTTGCCAACACCCCTGTCGAGGTTGTCAAGGCCAATATTCTCGGTGTCTCAAACCTTATGGACTATGGTCTGTCCCACGGTATGGAGCGCATGCTTTACGTCTCGACGGGCGAGATATACGGTGAAGGGGGCGCCACGGTAGCCACTGAAGCCGGCATGGCTTTCGGCGAGCACGACAGCGGCTATGTCGACTGTGCCACACAGCGTGCCTGCTACCCCTCATCAAAGCGTGCCGCAGAGACACTCTGCATGGCATACAGAGGAGAGTATGGTGCCGATGTCGTTATCGCACGCCCATGTCATGTCTATGGTCCGAACTTCACAGAGTCCGACAACAGAGTCTTCGCCCAGTTCATGCGTAATGCCATGAGTGGCGAGGATATCATCATGAAGAGCGACGGCAGCCAGTTCCGCTCATGGTGTCATGTCATTGACTGTGCCCGTGGGCTATTGTACATCATGCTTAAGGGCAGAGACGGCGAGGCGTATAACATAGCCGACGAGGCGTCATGCATGACTATCCGTCAGCTTGCAGAGCGTATCGCAGCCGCCCATGGGCGCAAAGTCGTGATGCAGATACCTCCCGACAACGAGCGTAGGGGGTATAATGTCGTCACCCGCTCAATATTCTCCACGCTAAAGCTGAGAGACTTAGGCTGGGAGGCTCATCACAGCCTCTGCTGACACGGGCTCAGGCTGGGAGGTACCCATACATACTGCCACGCTGTATGGAAAAGAACCATCTGAGCCAAATTATCCGCCCCAAATATCATCATCTTTTTAACCTGCAAGAAAACATCCATGCCTATGGAAGGAGAAATAACATTCAGCGATGTCCGCTCGTCTAAGGAGATTGTCACCTATATACGCCGTGCCGACCTCTCACTCCAGCGTATGGGCTACACGGAGCACAGCCTTGCCCATGTGACGAAGGTGGCTACTGTCGCCGGCAACCTTATCCATGACTTGGGCTATGATGCCCATATAGAGGATCTCGCACGCATAGCCGGTTTCATGCACGACATAGGAAATGTCGTCAACCGCATAGACCACGCCCAGTCAGGCGCAATAATGTCATTCCGCATCCTCGACAAGATGGGGATGCCCTGTGAGGATATCGCCAAGGTTATTGCGGCTATTGGCAATCATGACGAGACGACAGCATGGCCAGTCAATGAGGTGGCTGCCGCCCTTATACTTGCCGACAAGAGTGATGTCCGCCGCACACGTGTGAGAGGCAATTCAGACTGCCGTGAGATACACTACAGGGTGAACTACGCTGTGACCCACAACAACACCCACTATGACGATGAGCGCAAGACATTCATCCTCGACCTCACTGTCGATACGGGCATCAGCTCTGTGATGGAGTATTTTGAGATTTTCATGTCCCGTATGAAACTATGTGTCAAGGCTGCCGAGTATCTCGGCGTTCAGTTCCGCCTTGTCATAAACGGCACACAACTATGCTGATACCAGATGGGGCAAGAGCCCTTCCCGCCTACGCCATAGCCGGTTCACTTAACAAGGAGCTGGCTATGGCGTCTGTCGTTATAGTCACGGCTCCCCCGGGAGCAGGCAAGTCGACCCTCCTCCCGCTCACCATGCTTGAATGGCTTGACCGTGAGGCTCCCTCAGGGCGCATCATCATGCTCGAGCCGAGGCGCATCGCGGCACGCAGCATAGCAGAGCGTATGGCGGAGATGTCAGGCGAGGAGACTGGCAAGAGCGTCGGATACAGGATGAGGATGGAGAGCCGCACATCGGCAGCGACACGCATAGAGGTTGTCACAGAAGGCATCCTGTGCCGCATGATTATCTCTGACCCCACCCTCGATGGTGTCTCTGCTGTCATCTTCGACGAGTTCCACGAGCGCAGCATATATACCGACGAGGCGCTCGCCATGCTTCTTGCCACCCAGCGTATGTTGCGTCCGGAGCTTCGCCTTGTCATCATGTCTGCCACTATCGACACCGCATGGCTGTCAAAGTCCCTGGGGTGCAAGGTCCTGTCGTGTGATGGCCTGTCATTCCCCGTCGCCATCGAGCGGGCCGACAGCGACCGCATCAGCGAGACATCCACCTCACGTGATATAGCCGCAGCTACGGCCAGTGTCGTGCGCCGCGCCCTTTCTGAGCATGACGGAGACCTCCTTGTCTTCCTTCCCGGCCAGGCAGAGATACTACATTGCCAGGATATTCTCGCCGACATGGCCAATACGCTGCGCATCCTTCCGCTCTACGGCAGTCTTCCCGCAGAGTCACAGCGTCTTGCCACCGCCCCGAGCGACGGCCACACACGCCGTATAATCCTCTCCACCCCTATCGCCGAGACCTCTCTGACCATTGAGGGAGTCAGCATAGTCATAGACAGCGGTCTCTGCCGGGCTGTCGCCTACGATGCCCGTAGCGGTTTGTCACGTCTGCAGACATCACGCATCTCACTCGATATGGCCACCCAGCGTGCCGGCCGTGCCGGCCGTCTTGGCCCTGGAGTCTGCTACCGTATGTACAGCAAGGCGACAGAAGCGCGTATGCATCCCTGCCGTACGCCAGAGATAGAGCACGCAGACCTCACACCTCTTGTGCTTGACATCGCGGCATGGGGTGGCGAGCGCCTTGAGGAGATGCCATGGCTGACGCCGCCACCGCCACAGAGTGTGGAGCGTGCCAGAGGCCTCCTGCTCTCCATGCGGGCCATTGACAGCCATGGCAGAGTCACTCCTCACGGGCAGAAGATGTCAGCGCTGCCCTGCCATCCACGCATAGCAGGCATGCTTCTCGCCGCGACGACAAGTCACGAGGCTGACCTTGCGGCTGACCTTGCAGCCATCCTTGAGGACCGCGACCCTCTCGACCCATTGTCAGCCGAGCATGACGCAGACATTCACACACGTCTCCAGGCGCTGCACACTCAACAGCGCGGAGCCCTTTGGCAGCGTCTCCGCTCGTCGGCCCGGCAGTATCGGCAGCTCCTGTCGGCAGTCTCCACACATGCCATAAGCCGCCCCCGTCACCAAGAGCCACAACCATCTGACGCGGTATGGACAGCCGGGCGTCTGCTTGCCGCCGCCTATCCGGAGCGTGTGGCCATGGCGACAGACGACACAGCAGGAAGAGGGAACACTGCCACCATACAGCTTATGAGACGCTACCGCCTCGCCTCAGGAGCCACAGCCCTGCTGCCTGACGCTGACGACCTCACCGCCCACAAATACCTCGCAGTGGCCACCATGACCATGCGTGGCGATGAAGGGCGCATCCACATAGCGGCACCTCTCGCCCCGGACGATGTGGCAGGCAGCACCACAGCCTACGACAACATCTACTGGGACAACAAGGCTGGAGTGCTTGTCATGCAGCGCGAGCAGCGCATAGGGCGTCTCATCATATCAAGCCAGCCGCTCACGGGCATACCACTGGATGTCATCCACGACACTCTCGCCACTGCTGTGAGGAGCTATGGTGAGAGCATGCTGTCATTATCAGCCGACGCTGTGCGCCAGCTCCAGCAGCGTCTGGCCGTTGTCAGCGAGTGGCATCCTGAGCTGTGTCTCCCACCTTGTGACACAGAGGCTATCCTCTCGTCGGCACAAGAATGGGGACCGATGTTCTTCGGTGACAGGACGACGGCATCGGAGTTGCGCAAGATAGACATGTGTGAGGTAGTATGGTCGCGCCTCAGCTACGAGCAGCGGTGTGAGGTGGAACGCCTTGCGCCTGACCGCATCGCCCTGCCCTCGGGGCGCGAGAAGAAGATAGAATACCGTCAGGGAGCGTCAGCTCCTGTCTTAAAGGCGAGGATACAGGAGTGTTTCGGTATGAGGGAGACACCACGTATAGACGGCGGACGGCGCCCTGTGCTTATGGAGCTGCTGTCGCCGGGCTTCAAACCAGTCCAGCTGACTCAGGACCTTGCCAGTTTCTGGCAGACAACATACTACGAGGTGCGGAAGGAGCTGCGGCGCAGATACCCCAAGCACGACTGGCCTGAGAATCCCTGACACAGGGAACAGCGGCATAGGTCTGGACGGGACAATGACACATATTACTGACGAGCAGACACAGCAAAAGAGTCACGGGCACGCCATTCTCGACGAATAGCGTGCCCGTGTTCCAATATAAACAGCCTGCCGTCAGTCTCCCACATTCCCCCGGATGGAGAAGATGATTTCCTGAATGGGAATGATGATGGTTAATGACGGGGCGTTCATGTCATTACTGTCTCATTTTCCCTCGTTCTTGATTCCAGCCCCTTGTTCTATGGTCTCGGTGCCTTCCTCTACACCGTTCTTGAACTTGTACTGTGCGACGAGGTTCCCCTCACGGTCATAATGCGATGCCACACCGTCGGCGATGGCTCCCACGAGAGGTGTCCCTGGCAGGTCGCGTGGTGATGTGTAGAGCAGCCATGAGCTCTCCACGCGTTTCTTCCCGTTAGGCCAGTACTGTGTCCACAGGCCTCGGTTTGTCTTGAGGTCTCTCTCCCATTTCCATTCTATGGTGCCGTCCTGTCGCCAGAGCGTCTCTGTGCCAGTGCGTCGTCCGTTGCGGTATGTCACCTCGTGCTGCTTCTTCCCGTTGGCGTATCGTGTCACCTTTGTGCCGTTGGCCACATATGTGCCGCTTGCTGTCATGGGCGAGAGTGTGGCGTTGCGTCCCTCGGGCGATGAGTCGAGACAGTCAGGTGTGAGGTGTGTCGCCTCTGGTGCGCCGGTATCACCCTGCATCACCCATGCCTCGTTGAACTCAATCTCGAGTCCGGGATAGTTGGTTGTGGTGAGGACATGTATCATGCCGTCCTGCCCCTGCCTCAGTGTGACGTACCCCAATGACGGGTGTTGTGTGCGGTGGTGTTGTGGCAGGGCTACCGGCAGACGTCGCATGGTCCATGTCTTTCCGTTGTCGCGAGAGATGGCAGCGAAGCAGTCGTTGCCCTTGTCCCATCCTGCTGGAGGCGCAATCTTCTTCTTGTGCATATAGCTGTCTGCCACCATGCACAGCGCTCCAGACTTCAGGCGTATCATGCATGGGCGCTGTGCTGTGCCGTACTGTGGCATTATGCCGCGTGTCGGGCTCTCCCATGTCGCGCCCCAGTCATGCGAGATGTTCTGTGGGTTCCATCCGTCGACGGAGTTGTTCTTTCCTCCTGCCGAGAGGAGTGTTCCCTTATCGTCGAGTGGGACGATGGTTGAGTGGCGTGATGATGTGCGTCCGCCCATGTCGTGCCATGTCACACCGTTGTCCTTGCTCCTGAGGAGGAAGCTCTCGCCGCCTTCTCCGTCGAGGGCCACGAACATCTCTCCGCGGCTGTTCCTGAAGGCGTTGCTTATGGGCTGGGCGGTATACCGCTCGAGCTTCTTGTCCATCTGTGGTACGGAGAATGTCCATGAGCGGCCGTTATCTGTGGAGCGGCAGATGCGGAAGGGGACATAATCTGTCATGTCGCGGCCACCTCCGAAGAACCATATCGTGCCGTTGTCGTTGAAGAGCAGTGCCGACTGGTCGTTGCCGCCACGTGTGGCGAAGAACAGCTCGGGCATGTCCCACTCGTCAGAGCCATAGCGTCGTCTCGCCTGCACGAATGTTGTACAGGTGTCAGCCTCTGCCTTCCCTATCGGTGTGGAGAAGTAGATGGCGAGGAGGTCGCCGTTGGGTAGCACCTCAAGGGCTCCGGAGTGGAGGTGTGTGTATACGCCCCAGTCGAGTCCGGCATGCTCGCCCTGCTCGGTAGGTGTATAGCACGACGGTATGGGGAGTGCCATGCGTACACGGTAGTAGGGGCGTGATGTGACACGGTTGCCTGCCGCACGGCGCTGGCTGACGGCCTGCTGGGCGAACGGCACATGGGCCCTTGGGACGATACGGTAGGCGGCAATGCCGTCGGCATCGCCTTTGGCGGTCATGTTCTCTCCCTCTCTCATCTGTGCGGCGAGGACATCATAGGTCTTTACTGGCCCTGTCTGTGACTGCTGGGCTGGCGCTGCCGCGAATGTGGCGAGCAGCGCTGTTGTGAGGATTAGTCTCTGCATGCTTGTTGCTTTGATGGATGCGAGCCCCGGAAGGCTGGCGCATGTGATTTGAAATTGTATGTAAGAGTGATAGTAGTAGCGGCGTAGTTCTATGTGAGAGCCTCCCCGCGGGGTGCCGGGGAGAGGCTCTTTGATGGTTGTGATGGTGGGGCGTTGAGTATTGTCATTCATTCAGGTCGCGCAGGCTCTTCCAGTCTGTCGCCTCTGGTATGCGCTCGTCAGCGGGCTTGAGATATTCTTTCTGGGCGTCGAAGACGATGAGGACACCGTCGTTTATGCCTTTCCTCACCATGTCCATCTTGATATGGTGGACCTTGCTCTTCACCTCTCCTATGTACAGCAGGTTGCCTGTGGCGGCGTCCATCCAGAACATCTTCTTTGTCGAGCCCTTTATCTTCCCGAAGTCGATGTTCATATCCTTGGCTGTGTAGTTGTATACCATGAGCCAGTCTGTGCCTCGTGTGGCTATGAGGCGGTTATATTTTGTGCCGTTCTCTCCGGCTATGATGGTCTGGTCGGGGACACGCTCGAAGTATGGGAATGTGAGCATGAGGTTCTTCAGATGCTTCATCTGTGAGAATCCGGGGTCTTTGAGTGCCATGTACCATGTCTTCACATCGCCGGCGTCGCCGTAGCTTGTGCCGTAGCCGGGCTTGAGGAACTGCATGATGGCATTATGCCCGTAGGTGTGTCCGCATGAGCCGGCGAAGACCGACCAGTAGGCGTATCGTCTGACATCGCTTGCCATCCAGCGTGGCTCCTTGGCGTCGTGGAGGCCCTGTGGGATATCCTCGTAGCTCGGCTCGGCGTCAAGGACGGGTTTCACAGGCTTATAGGCCCATGTAGAGTCGACATACATCCAGTTGTCCTCCTCTGTGTTGTCGGGTATCGGATAGTCCTTGTTGCCCATGCGCTGTCCATAGCGTCGGTGGCCCGACTGGAATGTGTGGAAGTCCATCCATGGAGCTTTGCTGAACCATTTCGCGCTTGTGTACCGTCCGCGTGGGTGGTATGTCATGATGTGGTTCTTGTCTATCGACTTTATTGTCGTGGCGAGTGTGTTCCACACCTCTGTCTTTATATCGCCCTGTATGTCGCCTCCCATGAACCATATGATATTTGGCGAGTCCTTATAGCGGTTGGCAAGGAATGTCCCGTACTTCACTGCATCGTCCTTGCTGAGCAGTCCTGCCTTGACGAGACCTCCCCATATGCACACCATGCCGATGTATATTCCCTCGTGCTCGGCCTGCTTTATGATATAGTCCATGTGGTCCCAGTAGCCATAGACGCCCTTGCGGTCGATGGCAGAGAAGTCCCATCCGTTCGGGTTCGACATCTGTCCGTAGTGGTTGTAGGCAGGAACGCCGTCGATGACCTGTACCTGCACGACATTGTATCCTGCCTCGCGGCATCGCTGCAGGTAGTAGGCTGCCTCGGCACGGTCTGTGCGCTCGGGCAGGAGCCAGCCTGTCTCGCCGAGCCAGAAGAACGGAGCGCCGTTCTCATGCTGTAGGAAACGCTGGTTGTCAGAGACTCTCAGCTTGCCGTTGTCCCATGGTTTCTTGTTGCCCTGTGCGCTGGCGCCGAGGGCGATGGATAACATTAATACTAACAGTAGATTCTTCATTGTGGATTCTGGTTATGTCTGTTTCTTTTCTATTCTTTATTCCTGTGGCTGCCGACAGCTCTGTCTCAGCTCAGCGTGAGCATGGCAGGCTGACCGTCTGTCCTGCCTTTGTCGGTATGTCGTAGACGTATGTTGCGGGCATGTTGATGGTTTCGAGCTTCCCAGTATAGTTATTCTCGGTCTGGAGAGTGACAGCTGGCTTGAGGAGAGGGTTAGGATTCCCGCCTCTCGCACGCTTCAGTCCGCTCATCTTCTGGGTGGTCCTTATGCGGAGGTTGCCGCCTATGGTCGATGTGATGCGGCAGAGTGTGATGCGCCCGTCCTTCCATTCCATCTCGTCGATGATGAATCCTCCGCGGCAGCGGAGCCCTGTCACACGGCCTTCCTTCTTCCATACTGTGGGCAGAGCAGGCAGGAGGTGTACAGCGCCATCGTGGCTCTGGACGAGCATCTCGGCTATGCCTGCCGTGCAACCGAAGTTGCCATCAATCTGGAATGGCGGGTGGGCATCGAAGAGATTGCCGTATGTGCCGCCCTTCTTCTTCACCTTTCCGTAGGGCACGAACTTGTCGTCGGTCAGTGTCAGCTGCTCCTTTATGAGCTTATAGGCATGGTCGCCGTCGAGCATACGTGCCCAGAGGCATACTTTCCAGCCCATGGACCATCCGGTGGAGGGGTCGCCACGGTGGACGAGTGATGTGCGTGCGGCAGAGAAGAGCTGTGGTGTGCGCAGCGGCGATATGCTCGCGCCGGGGTAGACGCCATAGAGATGGGAGACGTGGCGGTGTGTGTCGTCAGGGCTGTCCCAGTCTTGTGCCCACTCCTGGAGCTGTCCCCAGCGTCCTATCTGGCCAGGTGTCAGCTGCTCTATACGCTCGCGGTAATGGGCTGCGAGGGTGTCATCCTCGCCGAGAGTCTCCGCTGCCTGGGCTACGATGCCGAAGATTTCGGCACACAGCTGGTTGTCCATGGCCACGCCAGAGGCTATGTTCTTCATGCCTTGGTCGGCCGGATGCGAGTTCTCTGGCGACACGGCGGGGCAGATGACCATATGCCCGGTGTTGGGGTCTCTGACGAGGATATCGTCGAGGAATGCTGCCGCGCCCTTCATGATGGGGTAGTACTGGCTGAGGAAACGCTTGTCTCCTGTGAAGAGGTAATGGTCCCAGAGATGGTGGGAGAGCCATGCGCCGCCTGTCATCCAGAGGCCCGATGTGGCATGGTCGACAGGGCCTGTTATGCGCCAGATGTCTGTGTTATGGTGGAGCACCCATCCTCCCGCGCCGTACATGGTAGAGGCTGTCTTGGCTCCTGTTGTGCTGACATCGCGTATGAGGCTCCACAGCGGCTCGTTCATCTCCATGAGGTTGGTGACATCGGCCGGCCAGTAGTTCATCTCGAGGTTGATGTTACAGGTATACTTCGAGTCCCACGAGGGCAGCAGCTTGTCGTTCCATATTCCCTGGAGGTTGGCTGCCTGTCCGCCGGGCTGTGATGAGGAGATGAGGAGGTATCGCCCGAAGGTGTAGAATGTGGCGACGAGCCATGCGTCATCGTTCTTGCCGAACGATGCCACTCGCTCCTCTGTCGTCAGCCCCTTATAGCGGTCGGGGCCGAGATAGAGTGTAGAGCGCCCTATCAGATTCTTGTAGTAGCCCACGTGGGCGGCCTTGTCGGCCTCGTAATCATGGCTCATTGCCGCATGGAGGGTCTCTACGCAGCGCCGCTCCTCGTCGCCGCTGATATCGTTATAGCTGACGAAGTTTGTGGCTATATTGACATACAGGACAGCCTCGTCGGCTCTGGTCACGGTGATGATGCCATCGCGCGAGACAGCCCTTCCGCCTGTCGCTGTGACCGCTATGCGGCCCTGGAACTTCACTTTCCCCTTGAGCAGCTCATGGGTTGGTGTCACTCCCTCAAGCGACACCTCGCCGCCGCGGCTCTTGATGATGACATCATGATGTGGCGAGGAGAGCTGGGCGTTGAACGATATGGAGCCTTTCCGCGACGCTGTGAAGCGTATGCGGAGGACACTGTCTGTGAACGACGTGTACGCCTCGCGACGGTATCTGACACCATCGACAGTGTATGTCGTGACAGCCACGGCCGAATCGAGCGACAGCCAACGCTCATAGCCGGTGTATGTCTCATGGCCTGGGGTGGATATGGTGAGGTCGCCGAATGTCTGGTATGGCATGCCGCTGTTTGAGCCGGACATCAGATGCTCCTCGGCCATCTGCTGCGCCTCGGCAAAGCGTCCGGCAAATACGAGCTCACGGACAGGCGCAAGCCATTTCTGCGAGTGCTTGTTGGCGTTCGTGTTGGGCTGTCCTGCCCATATTGTCTCCTCATTAAGCTGTACACGCTCCATCTGCGGACGCCCGAAGACCATGGCCCCGAGACGTCCATTGCCAAGAGGCAACGCCTCTGTCCATACCTCAGCGGGCGAGGTGTACCACAGGCGGTAGCCCTGACCGGCCGACGGGAGGACAGCCATCAGCATAATAAGGGGGAGAAAAAGTCTTGTCATTGTCATAGTATATAATAAGGTATCGACATAGCCTCCTGCATGTTATGGAGGCCATATTTGTTAGAAACTGGCCTAAAGGCATTACAGATGCAAAGATACGAAAAACTTTTCAGAAAACCACCACTTATTGGCACAGATAAATATATAAAAAAGATTAAAGCCGGGCAGACGGGGCTTTCATGCTGCATAAGGGGGTCTTGGTCATCGGCCTTGCCTGTCATGGCCTCAGGGCATGGGGGCTTCCCACACCTCTCCATGGGGCTCCACCACCGCTGCCTATAACAGAAGCGGGAGGGGAGGCGGACAGCACGGGGTGGCGGCAGACGGGGAGTGGCTGCGGTGAAGGCCCAGGTGCAGAATTGTAAGCGCTATCTATTGGTGTCCCAGAGATACTGGATGAGCCAGCCATAAAGCACCTTTGGGCGGCTCATTCTGTACCTCTCCCTTTTCTGCTGTTAGCGCAAGGAAGACTGTAAGCTGGCGGGTGCCGTCTGCTTACAAATTGTAAGCACGGGCCTGCATGGAGCCCCACGCCACGGCATGGGGAAAGGAGAGGTGTAAATCTTGAAGTGTAGCGCATCCTCGTCCTGTCCCCCCTCATGGGGGAAAAACAATCAGGACAGGCATCCGTCTGCGGTGTGCCGCAAGACAAGGTGCCTGTCCTGATGACGGGAAGGGTGTCGGGGGGTAAGTGTCTCCAGCTGTTGGCGTGAGGGGGATTCACTTCTCAGAGAAGCTATGGCTGTGGCTGCCGTGGCGTCTGTCTTATGGACTGAACGCCCAGACTGCCCCAGACACGCGCATAAGCATTATCCAATACTTTTTCTCAGAGAACACAAACTATGAGATATATGGCCCCGGACACGCACATAAGCATAGGTCAATACTGTGTCAGGGAGAGGTTGCTTATCTCTATCTGTCCGTTGTAGCAGTTGATGCTCCAGCAGTTCTTCTGTGTTCCGTATATGCGCTGTGTGTATCCATATACGCCGTTGATGTACATGGTCACGACAGAGTTGTCGGTGTATATGTCCACGTTGTACACATTGTCGGCAGGACGTGGGAAGATATATCCGTCAGCTCCCTCTATGAAGCCTTTGCCTCCCTCGCCTTCCTGCTCGAAGTTTATCTTCCTCCGGCCGTTGGCCCATTCAGGGTTGACGATAAGGGAGTAGTATTTCTTCACATCGGTGCTGCGGCAGAGAGAGACTCCGAAGCGTGTGTCGTCGCTGCTTGCCTTGGCTGTGAAAGAGATGTGGTTGTGTGTGCCGAGGCGGTTGTAGAGGACGTATGCGCCTGCTCCCGAGAGGGTGTTGCCGGCATATCCGTTGCTCTCCATCACCTTCAGCTCCGCTGGGACGTTGTATTTCGCCTTTATCCCCTCAACCTCTCCGATGCTCAGAGTGCCATCGGCGTGCTGTATGAGCTTGTGGCAGACGAGGGCTCCGCTCCAGTTTGGCTCCTTCTCTCCCACATTGATGTTCATCTCGTCTATGTCCTTGCCTGAGCGGTATGGACACCATCCCCAGATGTAACGGTCTGTGCCGTTGCTCGCTGTCTTGCCGGCATAGAAGGCTCGTGAGTCAAGCACACCCTCCTTGTCGTCCCTCGGCCAGTTGGCTCCAGGGTCAGCGAAGCAGCGCTTGAGCCCCTCGAAAGAGTCGGCCATCATATATTTCACCTTGCGGCTCCATGTTGAGAGGTATGCCTCGCTGTATATGCAGTACCAGTAGTCGCCCATCTTGAAGATGTCGGGACACTCACACATGCGGTCCCAGACGGCATTGAACTCTCCGGCGAATGTCCAGTCCTTCATGTCGGTTGAGGTGAAATGGGCGAACTTGGGGTCGCCCCTCCTTGTGGTGATGACCATGTTATACACGCCTCCATCCTCAAAAATCTGCGGGTCGCGGAAGTCTACGCTGGAGAAACCATAGTCTTTTCCGCGTAGTGTCCATGAGTTGTCGCGTGTCCATGTCTTGAAATCGGGCGATGTGGCACGCATGACAACCTCCACGTCAGTGCAGTTGGGGTTGTGTCCGGTATAGTAGATATAGTAGAGATTGTCTGCCTTGCTGTAGTAGCAGCAGCCTGTTCCGAGGGCCGCGTCGGGCTGGTAGTCGCTTGTCCCCACGGCGAGAGTCTCGCCGAGCGAGCGGTAGTTGGCGCCGTCGGTGGTGGCTACTGTCCAGAAAGGATGGTAGCAGAAAGGCTTGTTGTTGTTGAACTCCTGCAGGTACATCACCTTGAACTCTCCTGCCTTCTCATCATAGAAAGGCATAGGGTCGCCCACGCGGCCTATGGCAGGGGTATAGTATGTGGATAGTCCCTGCTCCTCAGCAGTCACGAAACGCTCGGTAGTGTTGGCCCAGTCCTTAGGGGCGTCACCGGCAAAGTTGTCGTCGCTGCATGACACGACGGAGAGTGTCATGAGCATCAACGTGGATAACATCATATTTTTCATATCTTAATGTTTCAATTATTAGTGAACTCTTTTTACCGTGTAATATCAGGAGATTACTTCCCCATAAGGTAGTTGATGGCATTGAGGGTCATGATACCGACGTTCTTATGGTAGTTCTCAACGTAAGGATTGGGCGAATACCAGTCATAGCATCCTGAGCCGAAGCATATTATGCCTCCCTGGCCGAATGTCCCGTCGGCAGCCGGTGCCTCCCATATCGTGACGGCGTTGTCCCAGCCGTGGGCATGTATGAGACATCCGGTGAGCTCTTTCCAGCGTGCGTGGTCGGTATAGTCGCCCCACATTCCCCACTGTGAGACACAGTTGGAAATCTGGTATCCGGCATCGAGAGTCCTCAATGGCGATGTGCCGCCGATGATGCCCTTCCACATCCAGTCGTTCTGGTCAGCCACGGGGAAATCCCATGACGCGCCGAGAATCTCGCCTCCATCATCGCTGGCTCCCCAGCAGTTGTTGGCACAGCGCTGGTCCCTCACGGCTCCGAGCGACGCTGCCATGTTGACTGCGGCACGGCTGAAGATGAACGCTCCGCCACGCTTGTAGTAGTCAACGAGGGTATTCTTCGCTGCCATGGCCGATGATGTGGCGCCGCTCTCGAAGTCAGAGAGTGTCTCTGAGGGCTGGTGCTGCCAGTGCCACCATATCACCTTGCACTTGGAGAGGTCGGCATTGCCAGCCTTCATATCGTCCCATGAGACGAAGAGTGAGTTCTCGACATTGCTGAGCATCCACTTGCATGCCTCCTTCTCCTCAGGCTGGAGCTCGTCCATCGTGGAGGCTCCGGCACTGCCGAGGAATATCACATCGGGGGCTGAGACGGTGGTGATGGTCACTGTGTATGTCGCCGTTGCCGTGTTGTCGGTCACGGTATACTCCACAGGTTCGGAGAAGTCGGTCGGCGTACCGTCAAGAGGGAATATCACCGCATCCTCGCTATATGTGATTGTAGGCACTATCTTCGTCACGTCGACATCGGCTGGGAGCGATGCCGTTATGGTATGCTCTGCCTCATTGATGCTCGCCTTGTAGGTGTCGTTGATGATGAACGAGAGGATGCGTGCCTCATCGTTCCTGACGCTGACTGTCCAGTCGAGGAAGAGGTCGCCGTTGGTGATGTGCATCACCTTAGGGTCAGTGAAATCCACTATGTCGCCCTGTCTCATCGATGCCGAGGCGCCGTCTGAGATGGCGAGCTGTGTTATCCTCATCTTCGTCTTGTCGGTATAGTCTGCCGGCACCTTCACCTTCACGCTACGCTTGGAGAGGTCAACCTGTCCGGTGAAAGTGTCGTTCAATACCAGCGTCTCTATGCTGCAGTCGCCCGACAGCTGGAGGTCGCTGACGTTATCGTCGCTGCATGAGGCTCCGAGAAGCACAGAGAGGAGCACACACAATGTTCTATATATAGTCTTCATATTGGTTTTCATGTTGTTGGTTGGTTTATGATGGCCGAGAAGGGGATATTACCAGTTGCCGATGTTCTGCGTATAGTGTCCGTTGGACGATGATATCTGTGAGTGGGGGATAGGCAGATACTCATTCTTGTTGGCAGTGAAGACAGCGTCGCTGAGGAATGTCACACGCTCTTTCTCTGCCGCGAAATAATCGTTGAGGACCTTGGAGGCCTCTCCCCAGCGGACAAGGTCGAAGAAGCGCTCTGACTCCATGGCGAGCTCCAGGCGGCGCTCCATCTTCACTATCCTCAGAGCCTCGTCCTTAGAGTATGACCCTGTGTAGTTCTTGCAGTAGAGCTTCACGCCGTAGCGGTTAGGATAGTCGGCTATCATCTGTGTGCTTCCAGCGGCGCGGGTGCGTATCTCGTTGACAAGCCGCACAGCCTCTGAGGCATTGCCGAGCTGTGCCTCTGCCTCGGCACGCTCGAGGATGACATCAGCATATCTGAACACGATGCGGTTCATGGGGCTTGCCCAGAACGAGCCGCGTATGAGGTATGACCCTATCAGGGCAGGGTCAACATTCTGCTTCAGGGTGACGTTGTAGCCGTAAAGGCCTCCTGAGCGGCTCCATGCTGAAGACTGGTCCATGATGAAGTCCTTGTTGAACATATATGGCAGCCCTGTCATTCCGACGGTGAGGAAAAGACGGGGGTCAGCGTTGTCAGTCGCCTTGTCATAGTTCTTCTGGTTGAAGGTGTCGATGAGAGGCAGGCCGTCAGCATCGGTACGGAAGGCGTTGACAAGGTTCTGGGAGGGCTTGTAGAAGTCACAGCCGCCGTCTGTCACGTCGGGGATGTTAGGCGTGATGAGACCGTATGACCAGTTGAGATTGCCGTATGTCGAGCCGTCATTGCGTGAATACTGTATGGCCCAGAGTGACTCACATCCGTTCTCATACTGGTCCTCAGGGCGGAAATTGTTGTGTATGTCCTTCTCAAGGCCATAGCCGCCTGCGGCGTATATGGCGGGGTCAGTATACTGTATGACTTTCTTGAGGTCGTCAGCGTCTACCGATGTCACCTGGTTGCTCGACGCGTCGTCCTGACGGTAAGCCTTGTAGAGATAGACCTTGGCAAGGAAAGCGGCACAGGCTGCCTTTGTCGGGCGTCCCTTGTCGGCCTGCTTCACAGGGAGGACAGCATACGCCTCCTCAAGGTCACGGGCTATGAGCGCCCAGCCCTCGTCGTTGGTATACTCATGGTTTGAGAGGGTGTTGTACTCGTCGTAGGTCAGGTCGGTGCGCATGACGAACGGGATGTTCTTATACAGACGCTTCGCCATGAAATGGGCATAGGCGCGGAGGAACTTCATCTCGGCGAGACGCTCGCCCTTGAGTGAGTAGGACTCGTCGCACGACTCGACAACAGCGATGGCTGTGTTGACACGCGAGAGGGCATTGTATATACGCACCCACATGTCGTTGAGGTTCCAGTTAGTGGGGAGTATTCCCTGCCCCACCTCTATCTGGTGGAAGACATCACCGTCGTTTGTGGACGAGCCACCCTTGTATGCGTCGTCACTGCGGACATCGTAGTTCCACATAGAGAATGACGAGTTGATATCCTCAGCAGTGGTGAACACGGCGTATGCCGAGGTGACCATGTTGTCCACATAAGCGGGATTCTTCACCTGCTCGTCGCTCAGTGTGCCCTGGGGTATCTGCTCCTCAAGGAAGCTGTCGCATGATGACAGGGAGGCAACAGCCATAAAGGCAAGAAAACATTTATATATCGGTTTCATTTTAACTGTCTTATATTTAATATTGATACAATTATATATATTAGAATGACACGTTGAGTCCGAATGTCAGGTTTACCGGTATTGGATATCCGAAGAGTGTGTTCTCCGGGTCGACACCAGTGAAACTGCTGCTCTTTATCGTGAGGAGGTTCTGGGCCGATAGATAAAGCCTTATCTTAGACATTGGAGTCTTCTTCACTACTGCCTCAGGAAGGTTGTAGCCTATCTGTATAGTGCGCAGCTTGAGGAACGATCCGTTCTCCACATAGTAAGAGGAGAAGCGCTTCTCGTTGTTGTTGTCATAGGTCGAGAGGGCGGGTATCGTCGATGATGTGTTCGTAGGGCTCCATGCGTCGAGCACCCTGTCGCCCTTGTTGAGGAATGGGACATTGACACCTGCCCAGAGGTCTGTCTGCACCTTGTATCCACCGTTCGTGTCGCCTCCAGGAGCCACTGTGGTGAGGGCGTCGACACCCTGCACACCCTGCCAGAACATGGTCAGGTCGAGGTTCTTGTACTGCAGATATATGTTCAGACCCCATGTGAAGTCGGGGGTCGGGTCGTAAATCCATGTCTGGTCGAGAGTGGTGATGACCCCGTCCTCGTTGAGGTCGCGGAATCTCATGCGTCCCACTCCGGCGCCTTCCTGCACAGCATGGTTGTCCACCTCATCCTGGTTCTGGAAGATACCGTCAAAGACATATCCCACATAGGAGTTCATAGGATGGCCCACAACGCTCTGCACACCGCTGCCGCCGAATGTTCCCGCAGCAGCTATTGTCTCTGGAATCTTGGTCACCTCGTTGCGGTTAGTGCTTATGTTTCCGGCTATGTCATAGCTGAAATCAGCCACACCTCCACGGTATCCGACATTGAGCTCAAAACCCTTGTTGAGCATCTCGCCGGCGTTTATCCACATCGAGCTTCCCTCGCCCATGACACCTATGCCCGGCATGTAGACGAGGATATCCTTTGTCTTCTTGTAATACCACTCAAGGCTTCCGTAGAGAGCATTGTTGAAAAGCCCGAAGTCAAGACCGATGTTCGTCTGTGTCGTCGTCTCCCACTTGATGTTGTCATTGCCGAGCTGGTTACGCTTGAAGCCTGAATCGAGAGCGTTGCCGCCGTTTGTGCCCTGTATGTCGTATGATGTGCCATAGCTCTGTCCGCCGAAGTTGGCCTCACCGTAGCTTGAGGTGTAGAGCGTATAGCGTGCCGTGTTGCTTATCTCCTGGTTGCCGGTCTGTCCCCAGCTGGCACGCAGCTTGAGGTTTGAGAGCCAGCTGTCACGCAGACCCGACATCCATTTCTCCTCGCTGATACGCCAGCCGGCAGAGAAAGAGGGGAATGTGCCGTACTTGTTGTTCTTGCCGAAACGGCTTGAGCCATCACGGCGTATGGTGAAAGAAGCGAGATAGCGGTCAGCATAGGTGTAGTTGACCTTGCCGAAGAAGGAGACGAGAGAGAAACCGTCGGCACATCCATACGCCTTCTCCTCTCCCACACCGGCATCAGGCCACATATAGTCAGGATTAAGCACAGCGAAGTCATACCGCTTGCCTGAGAACCACCTGTTGTCCTGGCGGTTGAGCTCCATGCCCACCATAGCGTCGCCACGGTGTCTGCCTATCTCGAAGTTATAGCTCGCCACAGCATTCCACATCCATTTCATCCAATGCTCCTGCTTGGCCTCGACAGCGTTTGTGGAGTTGGAGACATTGCCGTTGGAGATAGGATATGTGAACATGCGCTGCTCCTTCTGGGCATAGTCGACACCCGCTGTGGTACGGAGGTTGAGGTTCTTGGCGAGCTTCAGGTTGAGGTGGACATCGCCGAAGAGGCGCCAGTAGGTGTAACGGTTGTCCTTGTTGCGGTCGAGCACCTCGACAGGATTCTCACGGTCAGCATAACTTCCGGTGAGGTTAGCGAACTCGCCTAAGGTGTTGTATACCGGGAAGGCAGGATGATACTGGAGCACATTGCCGAGGAATCCACCAGGAGCCTGCACCTCAGAAGTGCGGTTCAGCGTGAGGTTCTCGCCGATGGTGAGGACGTCGCCGATGAGCTTGTAATCAGTGTTTATACGTGCCGAGAGGCGTTCAAAGTCAGTAGTGTTTATGATACCGAGATTCTTATAGTATCCGAGAGAGAAATAGCTGCTCCCCCTCTCAGTGCCGTTGCTGACACTGACGTTGTAGTTCTGCACCACACCGGTGCGTGTTGTCTCCTTCATCCAGTCAGTGTCTGATGCTGGGATGGTGTTGGCGGCGTCAAGATACTTCTGCATGGTGACACCATAGAGCTCGGGCACTCCATTGGCATCGTATGCCCAGTTGAAATGGTAGCCAAGCGAATTGTTGTTTGGGTCAAGCCCGTCGTTGACATTAGCCTGCCAGAAAGCCCTGCCCCACTCCTCTGCATTGAGCACATCCATGCGGTGAGCATACATCGAGAGGGCCACACTGGCATCAAGGTTTATCCTCACCTGCCCGTTCTTGCCCTTCTTCGTGGTGATGATTATGACACCATTGGCAGCACGCGAGCCATAGATACTTGCAGAGGCAGCGTCCTTCAGCACCTGGATTGACTCTATGTCGTTGCCGTTGAGCTCATGCATGCCCGACTTTGTCGGCACTCCGTCGATGATATACAGAGGGTCATTGTCGTTGAGAGTGCCGACACCTCTGATGCGCACTGTCGCCGCACCTGATGGCGAGCCGTCGGCCGAGATGTTCATTCCAGGCACACGCCCCTGAAGGGCCTTGATAGGGTTGTTCTCGTTCTGCTTCTGAAGCTCGTCGACATCTACCACAGAGACAGCTCCCGTGAGGTCTGACTTGCGCTGTGTCGTATAACCAGTCACGACGACCTCCTGAAGCCCCTGGGCGTCTTCCTTGATGACAACCCTCATCCCGTCGGCAGCAGCAACCTCCTGTGTGACGTAGCCGATATAGGTCACGACGAGTGTCGCCCCGCTGTTGACAGCAATCTTGAAATTTCCCTCAATGTCTGTCACTGTGCCATTCGTGGAGCCTTTCTGCATGACGGTAGCGCCTATTACAGGCTCTCCGGTAGTGTCCACGACCGTACCGCTGACGTTGATTTCCTGTGCCGTAATGGACAGAGAGACCAACAGGAGCAGCATAATGGCAATTAGCTTTCTTCTGATTTTTTCCATTGTGTCTTAGGTTTTGTTCATGATTATGTTTGTAGTATATAGTCTCTTTCATGCATCTTTGTCCTGCCAGCGGCACAGGGTGCGGTTATCTCCGCCTTTCCTGAAGCCTGTCCAGGACGTTTTTCTTGAGAGGTCCGCTGTCCTTTCCTCCGTAGCCCCGAGGTGTGCAGGCTGCCGTCAGTCAGGCTGTGTGAAGCGGGGCGGAGGTGGCGCTTATGATGCGGAGCACGTGCTTTTCAACGTTGCAAACTTAGCACAAAACCATAACAGATACTATCAAATATGTTACTGAGACTAAAAAATATGTTGCATGAAAGAATTGTTGAGTATTTTGTCAAAAAAGGTGTATTGAATCAGTCATACCTTTATATAAAATACAAGAGAAGCACTCTCTTCATCCGAGTCTCTCTCATATGACAGAACAAGCTGCATGAGACTCTGAATGGGGAGAGTGCTCCTCTTATGATAGGGGGAAAGGGCAGGGGTGAGAAAAGCGAGAGCGGGAGGGATTATTCACGGGGATGTATGCCGCTCCCTGTAATCTGTCGGATACATGTCATACTCCTGCTTGAAGCATGTGGTGAAGTAAGAAGGTGTTGAGAATCCCACAGCGAAGGCCACCTGTGCTATGGTCTTGTCTGTTGTCAGGAGCAGGACTTTCGAGCGTTCCAGACGCGCCGTACGTAACAACTCGACCGTGGAGAGGCCGGTTATGGCCTTTATCTTGCGGTACATCTGTACACGGCTAAGCCCTACCTTGTCGCTAAGGTCCTCCACTCTCAGCTTCGGATTGGACATATTCTCCTGTATGGCTGTGCGGAGATTGTCGAGGAACTCCTTGTCGCGGGATGTTATCTCAGACGCTTCAGGGGTTGTGGCAGGGCGCGTCACACTGTCTGCCGCTGTCATATAGGGTTGTCCGAACAGGTCCTTCAGCCTCGACCGGCTTCTGAGTAGATTGTCCATCCTCGACTTCAGCAGCTCTCCGTTGAATGGTTTCGTTATGTAGGCATCGGCACCATTCTCGTATCCCTCTATGCGCTGGGAGTTGAGATTACGCGCTGTGAGGAGTATTACGGGTATATGGCATGTCGCTGTGTCTGTCTTCAGCCTCTTGCAGAACTCCAGCCCGTCCATAACGGGCATCATGACATCGCTGACGACGATGTCGGGGACATTCTCCAAGGCGAGCGTGAGGCCGCTCTTGCCGTCGGTAGCCTCCATGACGTGATATCTCTCACTGAGAATCATGCGGAGATATTTCCTCACATCAGCATTGTCATCCACCACGAGCACTGACGGCAGATTCTTGCCTGTGCTGTCATTCTCGACAATCTGCTCTATCTTGTGCTGGCGTATGCAGTCGTCAGGGGTGACAGTCTCCTCGGTGTCGATGAAATCAGGCATAGGCTGCCTCTCGCCCTGCTCCTTATACCCGAGGATATCATTAACGAGCCTTTCCAGGATGCTGACATTGCGCATGGTCATCTCGAGCATCTCACGGTCCTTCCCTCTGATGCCTGAGCTTTTCTCCAGCTCGAAGAGAGGGCCTGTGATAAGAGTGATAGGTGTCTTCAGCTGATGGCTGATATTGGTGAAGAACTTCAGGCGATAGTCTGCCATCTCCTTTATCCTCTGGTTGAGCGCGTCTTTCAGCTTGTTGGCCTTGAAGATGAAGGCCATGAGAATCAGGAGCAGGATTATTGCCGCGGCGAAGAGCATGTTGAGCGTGAGCTGGTTCTTGTACAGCTTGGAGTAGTTAGCTGTCTTCTTGTGCACATCCTCAAGATAGGCATACTTCTTCTCGAGCTCTATCTCCTGCATCCATACTATCTCGGCATTTTCCTTTGTGACCATGGCAGACTGCAGGATATTGTCCCGTTTGAACTCTTTCCCGTCGAGCACTCTCATGGCGAGCTCTATGACGCTCTCTCCTTTGGTGGGATAGATGTATGAGGCGGCGAGAATGCCTTTGCGCACAAGCTCTATTCCCTCGCCCGAGCCTGGAAGCCCGTCCACACCGACGAACATGATTTCATGGGCCTTCCCCCGCTTCTCTGCCGCGAGGTATGCTCCATGGGCCTCAGCGTCATTGTGTCCGAAGACGATGTCCGCTGTGCCTCCACTGTCAAGATATTCTCCCATGAGTTCTCCAGCACGGTCCTTGAACCAGTCGCCTTTTATTGTCACCACCTCTATATCCGCATATTTCTTTATCTCGTCAGTGAATCCCCTGTGGCGTTCCATGGCGGGCGATGTCTTCATGTTGCCTGTTATCTCTACCACTTTGCCACGTCCATGAAGCACAGATGCGATATACTGGCCCATGGCACGCCCGATATCTTTATTGTCTGCTCCTATGTATGCTGTGTACTTGTCTGAGACAGCCTTGCTGTCATAGAGTATCACCGGAATCCCCTTTCCTGCCGCCTTCTCTAAGGCTGGAGCTATGGTGAAGGTATCACAGGGGGCCACGACGAGGATATCTATGTCCTGCGATATCAAGTCGTTGACCTGCTGAAGCTGTTTCTTGCTGTCAACGTCTGCCGTCACGATATCCACCTTCAGTCCGTCATAGAGGTACTGGCCTGTCAGCATCTCCCTGTTTGCCTTGCGTCTCCATCCGTCGTCCGATGACTGGGCGATGCCTATGACACGACGCTGCTCCCCGCTGCCACATCCTGTGAGGAGAAGGACGGCGGGCATGGCTATTGACAGCAGTGCGGCAAGGTATGTCTCCCCACTGCGGCTTACATCCATGCCATGCGGGAAGGAGAAGGGAATCTTGCCTGCCAATATCTGGCGCTGACGGCTGCTGCCAATGGCAGAGCCTCTGGCATGCAGAAAGCCTGAAGCACGCCTGCACAGCATGGACAGAATGAGGAAAGGCATATGGAACAGCGTATATAGTCGGGTGATAAACATGGAGCCAATCATATAATTAGGTCGACAAGATGACAGGTTGATGAGTTAACTGGTTGACAAGTAAAAAAACTTGCCGACTGCAAATATAACGATTATTATTGGGAAAAGCAAGAGAAGACGCAGTTTTTTTTCGTATGCACAGCATCAGGGGCGACGGATTCGGCACTATGGACTTACTGTCCTGATATGCTTCTCCGTCGCCCCTGACTATGCTATCCGTGAAATTCTTCCAGACGGTCTATGTCCATCAGGCGCTGCTGCTGGCCCGCTTGCCCTCGACTATTGTCTTGCGGGGATATCCACCCCACACAGTCCCCCTCGCCCCGCATGCCCACTGGGGGTGCGGTGCCCCCAGACGGAGGCAAGCGAGCCTTGGGCATGGGGATGCATGCAAGGGATGTCTGCAAGGGATGTGGCCATGGGGGATGCCAGCAAAGGGGATATCTGCAAGGGATGTGGCCATTGGTCTGTCATCTGCCTATGGTCTTCTGCCCGTTGTGTATCAGGAGGCCACGTGCTGATTGCCCGACACGCTGTCCTGCCGCATTGTAATATGCGCCCTCAGCATTCCCATCACCATTCTCCACGCTCTCTATGGCTGTCTCTGTGCCATCGCCCGGCCACAGTTTGACAGCGTATATGAGCATATCGCCTGTCGTGCCTGATATACGGACGGCATAGCGACATGAAGCGTCGAGGGTTGTCTCAGTGACATTGGAGACGACATTCTTGCCTGGTGCCGGCTCGCCCTCGAAGACATGCTCCTCGCCGGTATCAAGGTTGACGACAGTCAGCAGGACACTCTTCGCTGCGCCGCCTGTGCCTGTATAGTAGAACTTGACGCGGCTGCAGCCCTGCAGGCAGTATGTCATGTGTTTCTCTGTGCCGACGACATACGAGTATTCACTGCCATCGGCTCCCTTAGGCTTGAAGCCTGACGACTCCTTGTCTGTGGCAGGGTCAATGAAAGCCATCACATTGTTCTTCGCCTGCACCTCGTTGGCCGACGGGTTGTGATATTTCATCCACTCGTCATACCCGTCGCGCATCTGCACCTTGCCGGCATTGCCCTTGACGCCCTTGCTGTCAAGGAAGACGACATCGGGCGACCATATGAGCTCACAGTCCTTACCTGCCGCTGCCACGGGCTTGTAGTAGACGGTCTTGACAGGCTGGTTCTTGTAGAGACGTATGGCGTAGAGCGTGCCGCCGGATGCCGTAGCTGGCGCCTCGACCTCGTTGTTGGCGGCCTTGTCGATATTGATTTCCACCTCTGTCTCCGTGCCTGCCTCATCCCTGTAGACGAGCTTGACGATGGATGTCTGCTTGACATAGAGTGTATAGCCTTCAGCTGTCTTCGATATCCACGAGCAGTACTTGTCCTTCACCTGGGTCTCGCCCTTCGCCCCGACTGTGGCGAGCGAGTCGGTGAAGACGACATTGCGCAGGAGCAGGTACTCGCAATCATATCCTGGAGTGGACACGGGAGCGTGGTGTATACCCTCAGGACGTGTGACATCGACTGTCTCTCCTGCCGCGGCTACGATATTGACATAGTCTATGCGTGAACGGCTCTGGTTAGTGTTCCCATCCACGAGTCCCGCCACGAAGTCTATGCGTATGTCATCACCGGGCTTCAGCATGACGGTGTTGCGTGTCTTCCTGATGCCGAGGTTGTCATTCTCGTCGGTTGTAAGCCATGCGTCGATGAGCTTCCCGTTGACAGCCACGCCGACGTAGTTAGGACCAAGCTTCTGGTTGAAGACAGCTGTCTCTATGGCATAGCGCCCCTCTTCGCCGCCCCATACGCCACAGATGGCTCCCGGTCCCTGATCTCCTACGACGAGGTATCTTCTTGAGGCGGCTGAGTTAATCTCCCGGAATGCTATGCCTGAGAGGAACATGTCCTCTGTCTCATTCTTCCCCGCAATCCACTTCTTCACTGGTGATGCGAACGACCATGTATCGCCCCGGACAATGCTGCCGTCGCTCCTGACGACATCGACACGCCAGAAATATTTTGTGCCTGTGGTCAATGAGCCGGGAATTATGGAGAGCCCGGTTGTCTCTCCTATAAGGTTGTTGTCGAGAGAAGCCTCGTCTGTCGACAGATAGACCTTATATCTCGCCGCATCAGCTGCTGTCGCCCAGCTCAGCGGCATGTCTGTGCAGAACTGTGTGCCTGAGGATGGATAGCGCAGCCATGGCTGCATGGTGTCGACGACAGGGTATGGCTTGGTGGCTTTCTCTGCCGCTGTGACGAAGGTATATATGGGCGACCAGTGGTCTTTGCCGTCAACGACAGCCGCCACCCGCCAGTAGTAGCGTGTGGAGGGCTTCATGGTGACAGCCTCTGGCTGTGTCTGCTGCAAGTCGTCGGGCGATGTGCCGATATACATCCTGGTGGATGTGGCACCGTCGACAATGCCCCATGAGAGACGCTGCGAGAGTGGTATGTCTATCGCTCCGTTGCCAGGATTGAGGATTGGCTCATACTGCAGACCCTCTCTGGGGCCTATGCCTGTAGGCGTGTTCTTGACGACATCCTCTGTGGAGTCAAGGTCGAAGCTATAGTCATAATAGTCGAGAGGGGTGTAGGTGATATCTGTGAATGGGTAATTGTCTGAGCGTCCCGGGTCTCCCTTGGCGAAGTATGAGCCCTTGTCCGTGAGATATCCGCAATAAGGAAGCTTGTCAGTATACTGGTTACAGAACGGCTTGTTGGCAGAGGCAGAGAAGTGGTTATTCTCTGACAGCACCTGTGCCTGTGAGTGGAACCCTATGCAGTACGAGCTGATATTCTCCCAGTAGCTGTTGTAGATATGCATCTTGCCGTAGCCTATGCGGGGATTGCGCTGCACATTGTCCTTGAACATACAGTGGGCGAATGTGACACGCTCCTTGTTATAGTCATCATAGTGGCATGTGCCTGAGTTTGTTATGCTCACCTTGTTATGGTCGTGGAGCTTCACCCACGATACAGTGAAGAAGTCTGAGCCGTTGGTGATATCAAGCAGTCCGTCGTATGAGTTGGAGAAGTCACAATGGTCAATCCATACATGGTGGCAGCCGTGGAAGGCCACACCGTCTATGCGCCCGCGTGTCAGACTGATATTGCGGATGATGATGTTATGCTTTCCGCTTGCGATTAGCGCCACGCCGTTGAGGGCTTTGCCTCCCCCAGCGCCGATGATGGTCTTGTCTGAGTTGATGGAGAGCTCGTCCTGGAGGTCGTTCATGCCTCCGCCGGTTATGTCCTTGTCTATGATGATGACATAGGGCTGGGGGCTTGAGGCATAACGGGCGAGGTCTGCACGTGTGGAGACATGGACCACCTCGCCTGCTCCACCACCTGTGACACCTGATGTGCCCAGGGCATTGCATGTTGCGAATCCTGTCACTCCGTTCCATGTCTGCGCTGTCGAGCCAGCACAGCAGAACAGGGCCATCACAAGAGCCGACATGATTCTATTGATAACTTTTCTCATAAGATGTATGTGTTATTTAGTATAAAATATAGTATTTCAGTGTATATGATGGTCAGGTTTCTGGCTGAGGGGGAGGCATGGTCTTCTGCTCCTGACGCTGGAGAGAGGGGGGTGCAAGGCAAGTGGCTCATCGTCCGCTCGCCCGGTGGAATCATCCGCGCTTGATTGTCATGCCGAGGTGCAGCCTATCTTATGCAAAGATAGGAAAATAATATATACCGTGCAACTTTTCCCCTAATTATTAGTCATACAGACACTCAATCACGACACATCAGCTCATAGCAGCCGGGCATCACTGCCAGAACCGCTATGAGCCTTCACGTCAGCATTCTTATATGTCACTTCTCCATCCTCTGTCTCTGGTGCGACGGTGCGGAAATCCTCTGTCAGCGTCAGAGCCTTTGGCTTGTCGAGCATCGCTATATTCTCTCCGAAGGGGTCGTTTAGTGCGTTCCATGCCTCATCAAGTTTTCCCAGCGTAGGGAAAAACGGGACGGACAGGCCTTCTCCGTCATACAGCACAAATGAGCCTGTCATACAGTACCAATGAGGCCGTCATACAGCACCAATGGGAGCCTCATCCAGTACCTATGGCGAAACCACCTCTCGCGCCCTGTCTCACCGATGATTGAATGACAGCTGAAACGACACAGGCGGACCACATCACGGCATGAAGCTCATCACAAACCAAAGATACTGTGACATTTTCCCAATCCTTCACAAGGAAAAGCTGACAAACACAATATCATACGTTAAATAATCATAAATAAACACCTTCAGGGAGGACAAGAGAGAGCCTATTTATATAAAAATGTATACCTTTGCAGTCCGATTATGTCCTGGGGGTGAACTTAGAGCCCCCAAGTGTCGTGGTGTTAATAGCTCTGCCCTTGGCCGAGCAGAGTGGTTAGTGAATCCGCGCACAAAGAATAAAAAACTGTTTTTTAGTAGTAAAATTATTAATCGAGAAAATGAACACTTTAAGTTACAAGACTATTTCCGCAAACAAGGAGACAGCCAAGAAGGAGTGGGTCGTTGTTGACGCTACTGACCAGGTAGTGGGACGTCTCGCATCAAAGGTGGCAAAGCTCATCCGCGGAAAGTACAAGCCAAACTTCACTCCACACGTAGATTGTGGTGACAACGTAATCATCATCAATGCCGCAAAGGTAGTCTTCACAGGCAAGAAGGAGACTGACAAGGTTTACACACGCTACACTGGCTATCCAGGCGGACAGCGTTTCACAACTCCTGCACAGCTCCGCACACGCAAGGACGGTATCGACAAGATGCTCCGTCACGCTGTGAAGGGCATGCTCCCAAAAGGCCCTCTCGGCCGCTCACTCCTCAACAACCTCTATATATATGAGGGAACAGAGCACAAGCAGCAGGCTCAGCAGCCAAAGGCTATCGATATTAACCAGTACAAATAATTAGCAGCAGAAGATGGAACAGATTAATGCACTCGGTCGCCGCAAGAGCTCAGTGGCTCGCGTTTACCTCACAGAGGGCACCGGAAAGATCACAATCAACAAGAAGGACTTAACACAGTATTTCCCATCAGCTATCCTGCAGTATGTGGTTAAGCAGCCGCTCGAGCTTCTTGAGGTAGCTGGAAAATACGACATCAAGGCAAACCTCGATGGTGGTGGCTTCACAGGACAGAGCCAGGCGCTCCGTCTCGCCATAGCACGCGCCCTCGTAAAGGTCAACGCCGACGACAAGAAGGCTCTGCGCCAGGCAGGCTTCATGACACGCGACGCACGTGAGGTGGAGCGCAAGAAGCCAGGACAGCCAAAGGCACGCCGCCGCTTCCAGTTCTCTAAGCGTTAAACAGGAGACAATATCACATCGTTTAGCATCTAAACCGACGGGACCCGTAAGGCTACCCGTATGGCTGATTCTAACCGCAAGAATTAAAAAGAATGTAAACTGCGTTGCTGACGTCGTGAACGACAGCAACTAAATCAAAGAAAAAAGACAATGTCAAGAACAACTTTTGACCAGCTGCTCAAGGCAGGTTGCCACTTTGGCCACCTCCGCCGCAAGTGGAACCCAGCTATGGCTCCATACATCTTCATGGAGCGCAATGGTATTCATATCATCGACCTGCACAAGACTGTCGCCATGACCGACCAGGCTGCCGACGCTCTCAAGCAGATCGCAAAGTCAGGAAAGAAAATCCTGTTCGTCGCTACTAAAAAACAAGCTAAGGACATCATAGCCGAGAAGGCTGCAAGCGTGAATATGCCATACGTCAACGAGCGTTGGGCAGGCGGTATGCTCACCAACTTCCCTACTATACGTAAGGCTATCAAGAAAATGACGAACATCGACAAGCTCATGGCTGACGGCACATTCTCTAACCTCTCTAAGCGCGAGCTCCTCCAGATCTCACGCCAGCGTGCCAAGCTCGAGAAGAACCTCGGCTCTATAGCCGACCTGACTCGTCTCCCATCCGCACTCTTCGTTGTCGACGTGCTCAAGGAGCATATCGCCATCGCTGAGGCACAGCGCCTTGGAATACCTGTATTCGCTATCTGCGATACAAACTCTAACCCTAACAAGGTTGACTTCCCTATACCTGCCAACGACGACGCTAAGGACTCTGTCGACGCTATCCTCACTGCTTGCTGCGCTGCAATAGCTGAGGGACTCGAGGAGCGCAAGGCTGAGAAGGCTGACGAGAAGGCTGCAGCTGAGCAGGCTGAAGAGGCTGCAGAGGGAAAGAAGCGCGCTCCACGCCGTGCACGCAAGGAAGAGGCTGCCGAAGAGACAGCTGAATAAGATACCAACGCCTTAATATATAATACCTTAATATATAATAAGGTGAGTCTTCTGATACATGCTTGACATACAGGCTCCGGCCGGATGATGACAATCAGGCAGATGCCAACGACACAGCATGACATGAAGACAAAGGCCTGACACTGAGGACAACCCCAGCATGTCAGCGGCCCGGAAGGTAATCTTATTTCTACACATAAAAGGAAGAGCTAAGAATTCAGAGATACTCTATGGGAGGACAGCACATGCTGACTCCTATACTCAATAATCGTTCACAAGACATATTGGCAAATCTCAATTCTTAACTCTTCTTCGTTTATGTATACCACCCCGGAAAAGACAACAATAATTTCAAACCATATATCCCGAGAGAGAGGGCTGAGAGGCTGAAACCTGACAATAACGGGAGACAGCCCCGCCACAACAAGGGATTAAAACAAAAACATACATACAATGGCTGTATCAATGGAAGACATCAAGAAGCTCCGCGCCATGACAGGTGCCGGCCTCGCTGATGTCAAGAAGGCTCTCACAGAAGCTGAGGGCGATATGGACAAGGCAAAGGAAATCCTCCGCCAGAAAGGTCAGGCTATCGCTGCCAAGCGCGCTGACCGTGAGACATCTAACGGATGCGTACTCGCTAAGGTAGGCACAGACTTCGCTGCTATCATAGCCCTGAAGTGTGAGACAGACTTCGTAGCTAACGGAGCTGACTACATCAAGCTGACACAGGAGATTGTCGACGCTGCCGTAGCTGCAAAGGCTAAGTCAGTAGAGGAAGTGAACAACCTCACTCTCGCTAACGGACAGAAAGTCGCTGACGCTGTCATCGAGCGCTCAGGCGTGACAGGCGAGAAGATGGAGCTCGACGGTTACAACTACCTCGAGGGTGAGAACATCGAGGCTTACAACCACATGAACCGTAACGGCCTCTGCACTCTCGTACAGACAAACAAGCCAGCAGCTGAGCAGGCTCACGCTATCTGCATGCAGGTAGCTGCCATGAAGCCTATCGCCCTCGACGAGAAGTCTGTACCACAGGCTGTCGTTGACGAGGAGTATAACGTAGCTGTAGAGAAGTCTAAGCAGGAGCAGATTCAGAAGGCTGTTGAGGCTGCACTCAAGAAGGCAGGCATCAACCCAGCTCACGTTGACAGCGAGGACCACATGGAGTCAAACATGACAAAGGGATGGATCACAGCTGAGGACGTAGCAAAGGCTAAGGAAATCATCGCTACAGTATCTGCAGAGAAGGCAGCAAGCCTCAACATGAACATGATTGAGAACATCGCCAAAGGCCGTGTCAACAAGTTCTACAAGGAGTCTTGCCTCCTCAACCAGGAGTTCATCCAGGATGCTAAGATGACTGTCAAGCAGTACCTCCAGTCTGTAGACAAGGACCTTACTGTTGTCGCTTTCAAGCGCTTCACTCTCCAGGCAGACTAATAGCATATAACACATTGACATAAAAACCACACGAAAGCGCCAGAGACTAAACACAGCCACTGGCGCTTTCTCGTATTATCATAGCCCCCATCATGCCATACCCCTTCAGCTCAATGAGACATTATGGCATACCCACCATTAACAGCACTGCCCATAGAGCGGTATACACCAAGAATCTGTTAACACATCATAAATATAACGAAAATGAAGATTTTTGCAGTGGGAATGAACTACCCACAACACAATAAAGAGGTCCAAAACACGTTATTACAGAAGACAGCATCTGCCGATTCCTCACGCGACCCTATAATCTTCACCAAGGCAGACTCAGCCCTGCTGAAGGACCATAAGCCTTTCTTCCTGCCAGATTTCATGGGGCAGATAGACTATGAGACAGAGCTTGTCGTGAGAATATGCCGTCTCGGGAAATCTATCCCAGAGCAGTTCGCCCATCGATACTATGACGCTGTCACCGTCGGCATGGACTTTACGGCACGCGACATGCAACGCGAGCTGCGCGCCGACGGCATGCCTTGGGAGATAGCGAAAGGCTTCGACGGCTCTGCCGTCATAGGCGAGTGGATAGACAAAAGCCTGCTGCCACCTATACAAGCCATTCACTTCTCGGCAGAGATAAACGGGAAGACGGTACAGGAGGGATGCTCTTCAGAGATGATACACAGTGTCGACCGCCTCATAAGCTATATCTCACAATACTTCACGCTGAAGACAGGCGACATCCTGTATACCGGCACTCCGGTTGGTGTAGGCCCCGTAAGCATCAACGACCATATCACTGGATACATGGAAGGACGCAAGGTGCTTGAGTTCGACGTGAAGTGATAGAAGCCTCACACAGCCATAGAAGCCAGGATGCGAGCATCAACACAGCTTGAAAGCAAGCATCAATACAGCTTGAAAGCAAGCATCCACACAGCTTGAAAGCAAGCATCCACAAGTTGGCAAGCGAGCATCCCTACATCCTAAAAACCTGCATCACATAACAGGACAAGAAGGGCAACACGGCATGAGAATAAACATCCATGCCAAAGAAAAAGACAACAATGCAGAGAACAAGACATAACATCATACTGATTCTGTTGCTTCTCATAGCCTCCAACACTATGGGACAACGTTTCATAAACCTCACCGCAGACGAAGTCACGATTGACTCCGTCATGCCGGTTGTCAGTTATGCGCTTCCTCTACCCTCCGATTATTCAGACTCTATATATACTGCCGAGATACTCTACCCTGAGTTCCTTGACATGGCCGATGACGATATAGCACGCTATAACCGCATCGCCTCGCGCGACGGCCTGCCGTCGCTCATACCGGGAAGCGGTGTTGGCGCTGTGCCTCCGCTACCCTCCATACACCAGGATATAGTCGTGTCACGGAAAAAGCCGGTGATGCTTTTCACGCTGACCCCTGTCGCATACAACGAGGGGCGCTACCGTTTCCTCGTCAGCTTCATGCTGAAGATAACGTCAAAACCTGCCGACCGCTCCATGAGGGCGAAGGCAGACGGAGCATCCGGCGTCACCCCCACAAGAGGCACAGATATCTCATCACGCTACGCCCAGCACTCTGTCCTCTCGTCTGGCAAGTGGGCAAAGATACGTGTCCCTAAGACGGGATTCTACGAGCTGACGGCCGATGTTGTGCGCAAGGCGGGCTTCAAGGATATCGAGAATGTCCACATATACGGTTACGGAGGCAATCTCGTGCCTGAGGTCCTCACTCCAGAGTATCTCTCCAGCCACGACGACCTTTCCCCGACAGCGGTAGCCATCGTCAACGGGAAGAGGGTCTTCTATGCCCGTGGCCCAGTCTCCTGGAGCCAGCGTGGCATGGACTCACGGACACGCAACCCTTACTCAGACTACGGCTACTACTTCATAACAGAGCTTGAGACACCACAGGACACAGTCTCAGCTGATGTCTTGAAAGAGGAGTGGAGGGCCGACTGCTCACGCTATTACAGCCTTTACGAGCAAGATGCCTATGCATGGTTTCATGGTGGGCGCAACCTTGTCGAGAAGACTGAGATACGCTCTACGGCCACAACCACAGCTGGAGGGTCTGGAACCACTCTCCGCACCCTCACAATCCCTCTGCCTGACCATGCCGACGCATCAGCCGGAGGAGAGCTGACAGTGGTTGTCAGCAGCTCAGACCAGTCAGGCTACAGCATAGAGCTTAACGACTCGCTCCTCGGCTCAGGGGTATGCGTCTCCTCCGACCCTGACCATGACAAAGCCATATTCGCCAGCTCAACATTCCCAGTGGACAACCTCAAGGCTGTGAACACAATAAAGGTGAGCTGCACCTATGGCGGTCCGCTGCGCCTTGACTATGCCATGATATATGCTAACAAGGCGGCCGACGACATCAACCTTGACACATTGAAGTTCGACGCGGCAGAGTATGTCCACAATATCACCCTTCAGGACCACCATGCTGACGAGGCTGTCGACCTCACGATAATCATCCCGACATCCCAGAAGCTTCTTGAACAGGCACAGCGTCTGAAGGAGCTGCACGAGCAGAAAGACGGAATGACAGTGCGCATCGTGCCGGCAGACGAGCTATACAACGAGTTCTCGAGCGGCACACCCGATGTCTCCGCCTACCGCCGTTATATGAAGATGCTCTACGACCGTGCCACAGACGAGGCGTCACAGCCCAAGTATCTGCTGCTTCTCGGCGACGGAGTATGGGACAACAGGCTCCTTACCGACGGATGCCGCACACTCTCAGCCGACGATATGCTCCTATGCTTCGAGAGCGAGAACTCAATAAGCGAGGTCCACTGCTATGTCTCTGACGACTTCATAGGGCTGCTTGACGACAACGAGTCGCTGTCAACGGGGGCATTATTCCTCGGCATTCCGGATATCGGCATAGGCCGTATCCCTGTCACATCGCCAGAGGCTGCCAAGGCTGTAGTGAACAAGATTATCGCTTATAAGGAGAACAAGAATGTCGGTACATGGCAGAACACGCTCTGCTTCATGGGCGACGACGGCAACTATAACCTCCACATGAGCGATGCCGACCGTGTAGCAGAGGAGACCATAGTCAATTATCCCGGCTACAATATCCGCAAGGTCATGTGGGATATGTACAAGCGTAACGAGACCTCTGTCGGCAGCAGGTATCCCGAGTGTGAGACAATCATCAAGTCACAGCAGCAGAGTGGCGCGCTCATCATGAACTATGCCGGCCACGGCGCTGTCGACGCCATATCCCATGAGTATGTCCTGACGCTGAACGATTTTGACGCCTTCACCAACACCAACCTCCCCCTATGGTTCACAGCGTCATGCGATATCGGCCCGTTTGACGGCATATCAGAGACTATCGGTGAGAGTGTCGTGACCAATCCAAATGGCGGAGGCATAGCATTCTACGGCACCACGCGCACCGTATATGCCTACTACAACACGATGATGAACTCAGCCTTCACACGCTATGCGCTGTCAAGGACAGGCTCACGGCGTACGACATTAGGCGATGCCAACCGTCTTGCGAAACAGTATCTTGTCGAGACGGGGCGCGACAGGACAGACAACAAGCTCCAATATTCTCTTCTTGGCGACCCTGCCTTGTCTCTGAACACCCCACTGCTGGGATGTGTTGTAGACAGCATCAACGGCATCCCGACATCTGGCGGCACACTCCCTGAGCTGCGTGCCAACAGCCGTGTGCGCATAGCAGGCCATATCACTGATGGCGAGACAGAGGCGGAGAGCTTCAATGGCCTGGTTTCTGTCGTTGTCAAGGACAATCGTGAGCTGCGCACATGTCTCATGAACGACCCTACGACAGAGACAGCATTCCAGTTCTTTGACCGCACGAAGACGCTTTTCTCCGGAACAGACAGTGTCCGCAATGGCCGCTTCGCCATAAACTTTGTAGTGCCGAAAGACATCAACTACTCAGGCGAGCAGGGACTCATCACCCTCTTCGCATACAACGCCGACGGCAGCGAGACAGCCCATGGCGAGAGCGAGCACTTCACTGTTGGTGGCTCAGAAGAGATTTTCAATGACTCTATCGGTCCGTCAGTCTACTGCTATCTCAACACCCCCCAGTTTGTCAACGGAGGCGATGTCAACTCCACCCCATTCTTTGTGGCAGAGATACGTGACTCTGATGGCATAAACGCCTCTGGTGCCGGCATAGGCCACGACATGATGTTATTCATAGACAACGATGTCGACCGGCAGTACTCGCTAAACGACAATTTCCAATACGACTTCGGCTCGTACACCTCTGGCAGCACATATTACAGCATCCCCGAGCTCACTCCGGGGCGCCACCAGCTCCGTTTCCGTGTCTGGGACATCATGAACAACCCCACGACGACCACTCTCCAGTTCAATGTCGTCAGCGGTCTGTCACCGTCTATCATAGATATCAATGCCACGAGGAACCCTGCCCGTGAGCAGACATCGTTCATAGTCCAGCATGACCGTCCCGGCTCTGCTGTCGACATCTCCATAGATATCTTCGACACAAGCGGACGCCACATACACTCCATCACGTCCAACTCTCTCTCGGGAGAGTCTACCCTGCATATCGACTGGAACCTCCTGACATCGACTGGCGGCAAGATACACTCCGGTGTCTATCTCTACCGCGTAAGCATAACATGTGATGGAAGCCGCCGCGTATCAAAGGCGAAGAAGATTATCATCCTCTGATAACCATGCCTCCGGTCACCGATGTGTGGCATTATCCCCTGCCATTCCATCCTTCTGGTATCCCGTCGCGGCATATCCCTGATATCGTATCAGTCCATCCATGATATGCATCTAATCCTCCACGCCCCCGTTCAAGAAACAAGAAACAGCACAATATAAATAACGTGGGACACAGTCACCGGCTCCCCAGCCAGCCAATCCATTCTGGGCAGCCACACCGTTTCTCCCACCATAACACAGTTGTCCTCCATTTTATGAAGTACAGATTATCCTTCCTATTGCTCATCCTGTCCTCCCTGTGTGCGTCAGCTCAGGACAAGCAGGACATGTTCAACCCTGTAAACGCCAGCGTGACATCCCAGGTCATAGCCCCTGACGCACGTTCAGCCGGTATGGGTGATGTTGGTGTCGCCACCGACCCAGATGTTGCGTCCCAATACTGGAATCCGGCAAAATACCCGTTCACTATCTCCCGTGCCGGCGTATCGCTTAACTATACCCCATGGCTCCGCCAGCTTGTCAGCGATATGGACCTTGCATATCTCTCTGGCTACTACCGCATCGGCGACTATTCAGCAGTATCAGGCTCCCTCCGTTATTTCTCTCTTGGTGAGGTATACACCTCGAGCGACGAGGCGGGCTCTAACGATATGACCATCAATCCATACGAGATGTCGCTTGATGTCGCATACTCAATGATGCTGAGCGAGAAGTTCTCCATTGGCGCCGCTATACGCTGGATATACTCTGACCTTACCTATGACTATACCGAGGACACCTCCCCAGGCTCTGCCTTTGCTGCCGACATATCATGCTACTATCAGAATTATCTCAACATCGGGCAGCGTGAGTGTCAGCTTGGCCTCGGCCTGAACATCTCAAACATAGGTTCAAAGATATCTTTCGGTGGCTCAACCAATTCAGAGTTTATCCCTACGAACATGCGTCTCGGATTCTCTCTTATGGTACCTATTGACGAGTATAACCGTTTCACGATAGCAGCCGACGCCAACAAGCTTCTTGTCCCCACCTACCCCAAGCAGCTTGATGGCGAGTCGAGCTCAGAGTATGAGGACCGTGTCCAGAAGGACTACTATGATGTCGGAGCGATATCAGGCATCTTCAAGAGTTTCTCTGACGCTCCCAACGGATTCAAGGAGGAGCTTCAGGAGGTACAGTGGAGTCTCGGTGCGGAGTATGTCTACCACGACCAGTTCTCTGTCCGTGCGGGTTATCATCATGAGTCTGAGAACAAAGGCAACCGCAAGTACTACACCGTCGGAGCAGGATTCCGCATGAATGTTTTCTCTCTCGATGTCGGTTATGTCATAGCGACAGCCAAGTCAAACCCTCTCGACCAGACTCTCCGTTTCTCCCTCTCGTTCGACATGGATGGCCTTAAAGACCTTTTCCAGCGCCGTTGACACATCTTCCCCCACCCTTCTCTCCCCATATATGGAAACAATAAGGATAGGCATGGGCTATGATGTCCATCAGTTAGTTGAAGGCCGTCAGCTATGGCTTGGCGGCATACAGATACCCCACACCCTTGGTCTCCTTGGCCACAGCGACGCCGATGTTCTTATCCATGCCATCTGCGACGCTCTCCTCGGAGCCGCCAACATGCGCGACATAGGCTACCATTTCCCTGACACATCGGCCGAGACAGATGGCATTGACTCGAAGATTCTGCTGCGCAAGACGTACGCCATGCTGCGCGAGCGTGGTTACCGTCTCGGCAATATCGATGCCACGATATGCGCACAGCGCCCTAAGATAAACCCTCATGTCGAGGCTATGCGTGAGTGTCTGGCAGAGTGTCTGGATACTGACAAGGACAATATATCCATCAAGGCGACGACGACAGAGCACCTCGGATTCACCGGACGTGAGGAAGGCATCTCTGCCTACGCCGTCGCACTGATAATGAGATAGGCTCCCTCACTGCCCATGCCTCCATCACCAGGTGCCGGCATGGTGTCATACAGGAAGCCAGAAGGGGACACGCCGCTGTCACGCATCACACCGAGCGCGTGGCAATGCCGTGTCCCCTTTTATGCTACCCGCACCCCGCATGAGCCACGGGCCGTCCCCCATATCCCTTATGAACAGGGCCGCTGTTTATGACAACCGTAACCGCATGAGCCGCAAGCCGTCGCACTTATCCCTTTGGAACGTGGCCGCTGTTTATGCTACCCGTGCCCGCATGAGCCGCGGACCCCACCATTCTTCCAGACCACAGAACACTAATGAGCTATACCAATCCCATCCTTGAGCTTGAGAAGCAGAAGCTTCTTCTACAGAAAGAGTATGAGGCTGAGCGCGAGGCGTTCCGCCATCAGACAGAAGCCCGTGGCATGGGGCGTCTGCTGAAACGTGGCGACGCATGGTGGCCTCTATCAGTCGGCAAGGCATATTATAACTCCTTGAACCAGTATTGTGTAGAGGTGACCCGCCGCGAGGATGACGATACCGACCACAATTTCGAGTATGGCCGGCCCGTCAGTTTCTTCAAGGCGCAGCAGTCAGCAGCAGGCATGTCGTCGATAACCTATCTCAATGATATAAGGGGCTGCAGTGTCTCGTATGTCGATGCTGACCGTATGGTCATCATCATCGGCAGCGAGGATTCAGTCCAGTCGCTGCGTCTTGCCGCCACAGACGGTCTTGGTGTCCAGCTGTCGTTCGACGAGACGAGCTATCGTATCATGTCCGATGCCCTGAGCCGTGTCATCTCAGCCCGTGGCACCCGTCTTGCCTATCTTCGCGACCTTTTCTATACCGACCTTCCCCTCCAGCGTTTCACCTTCGCCCCCATCTCTGTCCCATGGCTTAATCCAGCCCAGGAGCATGCTGTCAACGAGGTGTTGCGCGCCAAGGATGTGTCCATTGTCCACGGCCCTCCCGGCACTGGCAAGACGACCACTCTTGTCGAGGCCATTGTCGAGTGCCTGCGGCGTGAGAATCAGGTCATGGTCTGCGCACAGAGCAATATGGCTGTCGACTGGATTTCCGAGAAGCTTGTCGACCGCGGAGTCCCTGTCCTTCGCATAGGCAACCCCACGCGTGTCAACGACAAGATGCTGTCGTTCACCTACGAGCGTCAGTTTGAGTCCCACCCTGACTATCCCCAGCTATGGTCGCTCCGCAAAGCCATCCGCGAGCTGCGGCACCACCGCAAGCGTGGCGACCGCTCTTTCCATGACAAGCTTGACCGTCTGCGCTCCCGTGCGACAGAGATAGAGATGTCCATCAACCAGCAGCTTTTCGGCGAGGCGCGTGTCATAGCGTCGACCCTTGTAGGCTCTGCCAACCGCATCCTTGAGGGTCAGAAGTATGCCACACTCTTTATCGACGAGGCCGCCCAGGCCCTTGAGGCAGCCTGCTGGATACCCATCCGTCGTGCCACACGTGTTGTCTTTGCCGGCGACCACTGCCAGCTCCCGCCCACGGTGAAGAGCTACGAGGCTCTGCGTGAGGGTCTCGGTGTGACGCTCATGGAGCGCATCGTGCGGCAGAAGCCTGACGCTGTGACACTGCTCACGACACAGTACAGGATGAATGAGGACATCATGCGTTTCTCCTCAGAGTGGTTCTATCACGGCAAGGTAGAGTCAGCCCCTGATGTCCGCCACCGCTCTGTCCTCGACTATGACATACCGATGTTATGGATAGACACAGCCGACATGTCGTGCCGTGAGGAGTTTGTCGGCGAGTCATACGGGCGCATCAACAAGACCGAGGCCCGCCTGACTCTCGCTGCCCTCCAGCTTTATTTTGACAAGGTGGGGCGTGAGCGCATCCTCAGTGAGCGCATCGATGTCGGCATCATCTCCCCCTACCGTGCCCAGGTACAGTTTCTGCGCCATCTGATAAAAGCCGACCCATGGTTCAAGCCATACCGTCATCTCATAACCGTCAACACTGTCGACGGATTCCAGGGGCAGGAGCGTGACATCATACTTATCAGCCTTGTGCGTGCCAATGATGAGGGGCAGATAGGATTCCTGCGTGATTTGCGCCGCATGAATGTCGCCATGACGCGTGCCCGCATGAAACTCATAATCCTTGGCGACGCGCCCACTATGACCCGCCATCCATTCTACAAACGTCTCTATGAATACATTGACAATCTCTGACCTCGCTATAGGCTATGGCCACCATACTGTGGCATGCCATCTTGACGCCACTCTGCGCTCCGGCACCCTGGCATGTCTCATAGGGCGCAACGGCACCGGCAAGTCGACCCTCCTGCGCACACTGGGAGGTTTCCTGCCTCCTCTCCATGGTCGTGTCTCCATAGGAGGAGAGGAGATATCGTCCATGGCCCGTGGCCCGCTGTCGCGTCTTGTCAGTGTCGTGCTCACCCACCGCCCTGATGTCCGCCAGCTGACGGTGGCAGAGGTTGTGGCTCTCGGCCGCACGCCATATACCGGGCTTTGGGGCACATTGTCCGCCAATGACGAGCGTATAGTGAGTGAGAGCATCTTGACTGTGGGCATATCACATCTGGCGGAGCGTCACATAGGCACCCTCTCAGATGGTGAATGCCAGAAAGTCATGATAGCCAAGGCTCTTGCCCAGCAGACATCTGTGATACTTCTCGACGAGCCGACGGCATTCCTTGACTATCCCTCCAAGCGTGAGACACTGCTTCTCATGAGGCGCATCGCCGCCTCGGGCAAGGCAGTCCTGCTCTCCACGCATGATATGGAGATGGCTCTCCGGCTTGCCGATACGCTGTGGCTTATGACATCGTCCCACAAGCTGCTGTGCGGAAGCCGTGATTACCTCCACGACTCTCTTGGCAGCGAGCAGCTTCTGGCTGAATGAACGGGCATGCCAGTATCCGCAGGATGAATGAGCAGCCTGGCAGTATCCAAAGGATGAGTTAGGAGCCTGCCAGTATCCGCAGGATGAATGAGCAGCCTGCCGCATGTTGTGTGCATAGGACGATGAGGATGAAGGACGAATGATGACAACCAATGCAAACCCCACCTGAGGCTGGATGCTACAGGTGGGGTTTGTCTGTTGGTTATCATTATGAGACATTTTCTTCTCTCTATCTTGTCCTTATTACGCGCTTAGGCTTCTCCACGTCTGTTGTGTCAGCAGCCGAGCGTGTTGAGAGCCCGGGGTTCTTCTTTGCGTACCAAGAGTCATATCCCCAGTAATCATAGTCGTCCCAGTTAGGCGACGATGTGTGTCTGAGAGAGAACCTCACCCTGTTGTCTTCATCTACGAGCTCACCCTCGAAGCGGTTGCCAGAGAGGTAGTAATCGTATATATAGACCGTGCAGTTCTCCTCCATGAATCTCACGCGTATGACACCGTCAGAGACGCTCCAGCGTATATGGTTTGCGATATAGTCCCATGGTGCGCCGCTATAATAGTCCACCCAGTATCCATCGCCTGTTGTATAGGAGAGAGGGTCGCGGAGGAAGCATATCTCAGAATATGTGGCGTCGTAGTAACGGTTGTCATAATATGAGGAGATATACATGTTTCCCTCCCATGTCCCTTCGAGTGTGTCGGCTATCATCTCGTCCTCACATGATGTGAGCGATACCGATGTCACTGCGAGCAGCAGCATTGTCAAGAGTGATGTAAGCTTTTTCATAACCTTCTGTTTTTTCTAATGTGAGTGATTCTATCTTATTTTTTTCTGAGTGCAAAGTTACATATATATATCCATACCTGCAATGGGGAATCCCCCATAAGCTGTGGGGGAAAGTCCTAAACTGCAATATTCTCCATCAGGTGGCCAGTAAACATAATAATAAATAAAACTATCGCGTTATCACAACGCGATAGTCAGATTAACTACTAATGTGTTAGAAAACTACTAATTTATGATTAAAATACTGGTCGCTCACGTTAACTGCCTCAATCGCGCGAGGCGCCATATGTGAGCATTACGATTAGACCAAAAACAATTTAAATGCAAAAAGTTCCGTGATATATTGTTATGTCTTTTATCTGTTGCAAAGATACACACAACATCTTAAAAAATATATATCAAGTGCATATTCTTTAACTTCTTTTATAAGCAATCGATTGCACAGGCTGATTAGTTTCATACAAATTAAGAATTATCGGGGTGGCACTGTCTGTATGATGCCATATGGCGGGCTGGGATAAGCCCGCGCAGTATGTAGGACACATGATATCTTTCCCCTGTTTGCTTGCCACCCTTAGTCCACCCAAGTCGGCGAATAACCAATGGAGTTTGGCGAGGAAACCATTATTGGGAGAATTATATCAAGAAAACACCTGGTGATGCAGTTTCCTGTACTATTATTTCATTTTCCATTACTAGTGATGCGTCATATTTTAAAAAATCGTATACAGCCTGGTGGAACTCACTGATTTATAACAGACTGCAAGCAGCATCTATGACCTCGCCATAAGTACAGGATGGGGCGCCCATGCAGTATCTCCTGCGGCCCCATTCGGCACCAATCGCCAGATTGACGACAGCACAAGAAAACCGTAAGCAGAAGGGGCAGAAAAGTTACAATCTGTAAGTCATCGGCTCCCGCTCATCACAACATGCCCACAGCCACGGAGGGGCGCGACTGTTAGAAACCGACGCCAAGCAGAGCCGTGAGCCTGCTTTTGCCCACAGCCACGGAGGGGCGCGACTGTGGGCGGTGAGGGAGGTGTGGGAGGGAGGGGGGCGGACGACACCTCGGCGGATATGCTGCCACTTGTTATGCCCACCGGACGCATCACCAGCTGACAGCGGCTCGGCGGGGTAGTCACGGGGGTGGGAGAGAAAAAACGGCGGAGAAACTTGCACGCGAAGTATTTTTTTTATACCTTTGCACCACGTAAGCCGTAGCCATCGCGGCACGGCAGCCATGACGGGCTATGCGTAGAGTGTGGATTAGCGTGTCCACCACGCTGTGCCGATGACTGCCTGACAAGAATGACGACGGCGGACGACATATTATATAATAAACATTTCAGGGCAGGGTGAAATTCCCGATCGGAGGTGATAGTCCTCAAGCCAGCCGAACACCAAGGCAGGCCGAACCGTTGAGACCACGGTACCGACAGTTACAGTCTGGATGGAAGAAGTTGTTTATGAAAAAGACATTATCAGTTATCCTCACCGGCATCGTGAGCACGATGGCGGTGATGCCTCTAAGTGCCGGTGGCACTGTAGAGAAGGTCGGCATACACACCGACGAGGCAGCAGCCGACACAACCATCACACTTCAGGAAGTCTCCATTCGCTCACACTTTGCCAACGAGCGCGAGACACCGTTATCCCTCACCACTCTTTCTCCGCAGCACATACGTCTGTACGCCACACGTCCCAACTATGTTGAGATGATGCAGGGCGTGCCGGGAGTGTATGCCACATCGTCGACAGGCTCCTACGGCGACGCGACGCTCAACATGCGTGGCTTCAAGCAGGACAACATCGCCATCCTCCTCAACGGCATCCCTAT
The DNA here is from genome assembly GCA_021531755.1 of Hoylesella loescheii. GTDB lineage: Bacteria > Bacteroidota > Bacteroidia > Bacteroidales > Bacteroidaceae > Prevotella. Next base: position 25,140 of record JADYUK010000011.1, on the reverse strand, counting down.
CCAAGGCCTCACCTCCGGCTCCATGTACTGGAGCAACTGGATGGGCCTTGCCGACGCGACGTATGCCGTACAGATACAGAAGGGCATCGGCGCCTCGATGGTGGCCGACTGTGCTATGGGAGGCATGGTGAACATCATCACGAAGACCTCAGAGGGCACACCGGGAGCGGCATTCGGCATCTCGACGACAGAGACAGGGCTGACAAAGACCGTCATGAACTACTCGACAGGACGGCTCAGCCACGGATGGAGCGTAGACATGATGCTCTCATACACGAAAGGCCACGGACAGGTGGAATGCTCAGACGTGGAGACAATGTCGTACATGCTCAATGTCAGCAAACTCATCGGGGCGCACAACACACTGATGTTCACCGCCCTCGGCTCGCCCGAGGAGCACGATCAGCGCAACACGGAGCTGACAGCTGCCGAGGTGGAGACCTACGGGCGCAACTACTCGAAGAACTGGGGCATACTGCGCGGCAAGCAATACTCCATAGGGCGCAACCACTACATGAAGCCCTACTTCACACTCCAGCATATCCTCGACGGCCAACGCTTCGAGATGAAGAACTCCATATACCTGGCCATAGCCGACGGCGGAGGACGCTCGACATACAGCCAGCGTGGCGCGACAAGCATCATGAGCCACAGGACAGCCGACGGACACATAGACTTCGACGCCGTGATACGCGAGAATGAGGCCGCGGGAGCATCGCAGAACATCATGATTGACTACCTCTCAGGCCACACACAGGCAGGAGCCCTCGCCACAGCATCATACCGGCTGACAGAGCAGCTGAAGCTCAACGGCGGACTGCACTACCAGTATTACAGCACATGGTCAAAGATGAAAGTGCTCGACCTGCTCGGGGGCAAATCATGGTACGACACGACGACGAAGCAGGAAGTGGGCCTCGGAGACTACACCGGGGCACGCTACGGCCGCACAACACATCACGTCTCGGCATTCGCACAGGGCGAGCTGCGGCTCGACAGAGTGAACCTCACGCTCGGAGCCTCTGTCTTCAACGGCTCATACCGCAGGCATAACGACATCAGCGGAGAGAAGAGCGAATGGGCCCACGGCACTGGAGCGAGCGTCAAGGCCGGCGCACTGTACCACATGACACCCTCACAGACACTATACCTCAACGCCGCATACAACAGCCGCCTGCCCTATGCCGGAGTGTATCTCGCATCGTCCGACCTCTCTATAACGAACGACGTGAAGAACGAGACAAACCTCATGGCAGAGGCCGGATACAGGGCATCATGGCAGGGAGGAGGCATGGAGCTGTCGGCATACATAGCGTCATGGCGCGACAAGACGCTGACACTGAGCCTCGCAAAACGTGCCAACGAGACAGCCGAGAAATACCAGATATCAGGCCTCAATGCCCTCCACACAGGCATAGAACTGGCAGCCCACCAGGAGATAACCCCCTGGCTGAAGGCCAAGGCGTTCGCCATGATGGCATCATGGAAATGGAAGAGCAGCGGCGAGGCCCTCATATACGACAACTACACAGGCGAGACGCTCAACACATACGCCATCAACTGTGACGGCCTCCATGTCGGCGACGCCCCACAGACACAGCTCGGCGCGACCATCGAGGCGAAGCTATACCGCGGCCTGTACGCCAAGATATCATGGCAGTACAACGCCCGCATGTATGCCGATTTCGAGCCCTCGTCGCGCATAGAGAGCGGCACAGCACAGACAGGGGAGGCTGCCGACGCATACCGTCTGCCAGAATACCATCTCGTCGACGCCACAATAGGCTGGCGGGGAATGGTGGGTAAAGGTACAAGGCTCAACATCTTCGCCTCGATACAGAACCTCCTCGACGAGAAATACATAGAGCGCGGAGTGGACGGAGCATCGCATGACGCACAGACATTCAGCGGATACTGGGGCGCACCACGCCTGGCATCGATAGGCATGAGAGTGGCTTTCTGAGCCGACACCATACTGAGAGACCCTACGGGGAGCACAGGCAGGGAAGCCTGACCCGAGGGGATGGACAAGAATGACAGTGGGGATGGGGACTGTGAAAGAGACACAGCCTCATCCCCACTGTCGTGGCACAAGGCGGGGAGAGAAGCCCACAGAGCCGCCCAAGACCGAGGGCAGCACACCGCAAGAGACACACAAAGCCCGCAGGAGGCGCCACGGAGAAGAAAAAGAAGGGAAACATTTGGATATTCAAGGCCAAAAGTGTAACTTTGCAGACACAACCCCACGACAGGCCACCATGCACCACACACCACGGCCACACGCCCAGCCTGCCAACCAGGAAGCGACAGCCTGCCACCCAGGAAGCGAAAGCCTGCCAACCACCCCCTATAAACAAAGACGACATGAAGGCAATAAACCTCAACAACATATCGCCCGACGACAAGTACGTCAAGGACAACAGCGCCGTGCCCTTCATAGACAACAATCTCGCCATCATAGAGGACATAAAGGACCTCAGGGCACATGACAACCGGCTGCTCATAGACGGATACATGATGCTCATCGTGAGGAGCGGACACGCCGTGATGAACATATCGGGCTCTGACCACGAGATACAGGCACACGACATCATGATATGCTCACCACGCAACATCATCGAGAACGCTATGTTCAGCCTCGACTTCAGAGTCTTCGGCCTCTTCATGTCGCCACGCTACGGGCAGATGGTATCGAAAGAGGCACGCCTCGTGAGGCAAGACTACGACATGTCGGCATCACACAGTGTGAAACATCTGGGTGAGAAGGAATATGACGTGATGAGCAAATACATGGACCTGCTGAGACATACCATCAGCCACAGGGACTCCGAACGCCGCAGCACAGCCATCAACCACATCATCATAGCCCTCACGTCAGAGATATACACCATATTCTCTGGCGACAAGGAGGAGGACAAGCCGGCGAACACGGCGGCACAACTGATATTCAAACAGTTCTTCACGCTGCTCAGGAACGAGAGCGAGAACATAACGACCGTGGCAGATGCGGCAAACAAGCTGAACATCTCCCCGAAGCATTTCTCAGCCATATGCAAGCAAGTGACAGGCCGCACAGCGACAGACATCATCAGCGAGAATATCGTAGCGAACGCCACCCTGCTACTCAAGAATCCTGAGAGGAGCGTCAAGGAGGTGGCGCTGAAACTCGGATTCGCCAACCAGTCACACTTCGGGACATTCATAAAGCGGCATACAGGGATGTCTCCACAGCAGCTGAGGAAAAAACTCTGAGTACAGGAGAGGAGACAGAAGACAGGAAAGACGACAACAGAGACAGAGAGAAGAGAGCACAGGAGACAGGCAGCCACAGCAGCAGGGAGAAAGCCGCAAAAGCCAAACTACCATAGAGACAGCAAGAGAGGACATGGCGGGAGCGCACAGAGCGAAACATCTGATTATCACGAATATGGCACAAAAGACAGACACACAGCCACTTTCCGTACACTATAAGGCATGAAGGAGAGAAAAAAAGGACATAAAATTTGGCACTCTCACTATAATTACTTAATTTTGCACATTCAAAGCACACACGTGCGAGACAATATCATGGACAATGCGGGGCAACACCACCCCGGCAGACAACGTAAAGACAATGAGTATAACAAGCATAGCGCAGAAGCTGTATTTCGTCCACAGGCAACGTGACCTGGAGAAACATCTCACTCTCGGAGCAGAGATGCAGCGCCATGTCCTCAAGTCGCTGCTCGAGAGGGCAGAGGATACAGAATACGGACGCAACCACGCCTTCTCGGCCATAAAGGACTACGAGACATTCTGCCTGGATGTCCCTGTCAACGACTATGAGTCGCTGAAGCAGGACATAGACCGCATGAGACGCGGCGAGAAGGACATACTATGGCCGGGACAGGTGAAATGGTATGCCAAATCGAGCGGCACGACAAACGACAAGTCGAAGTTCATACCCGTCTCGCACGACGGACTGCAGGGCATACACTATGCCGGAGGGACAGACTCTGTGGCGTTCTACCTGATGAACAACCCCGCGTCGCGCATCTTCGACGGCCGCGCCCTGATACTCGGAGGGTCACACCAGTCAAACTATAACATACACGGCTCGCTCGTCGGAGACCTCTCGGCCATACTCATAGAGAATATCAACCCGCTGGCCAATCTCGTGCGTGTGCCGAAGAAGAAGACAGCATTGCTCTCAGACTTTGAGGTGAAACGCGAGCGCATAGCCCAGGAGACCGTCAACAAGAACGTCACGAACATATCGGGCGTGCCGTCATGGATGCTCTCCGTCCTGCTGCGTGTGCTCGAGATAAGCGGCAAGAACACCATCGACGAGGTGTGGCCAAACCTTGAGGTGTTCTTCCATGGCGGCATAGCCTTCACCCCCTACCGCAAACAGTATGAGCAGCTCATACCATCGGCCAAGATGCACTACGAGGAGACATACAACGCCTCGGAGGGATTCTTCGGCATACAGTCCGACCCCGCCGACAAGTCCATGCTGCTCATGCTCGACTACGATGTCTTCTACGAGTTCATACCGATGGACGAGTTCGGCAGCGAGAAACCCACCATCGTGCCCATATGGGGAGTGGAGAAAGGGAAGAACTACGCCATGCTGATATCAACATCGTGCGGACTGTGGAGATATGTCATAGGCGACACAGTGCAGTTCACAAGCACCAATCCGTATAAGTTCATCATAACCGGACGCACAAAACACTTCATCAACGCATTCGGAGAGGAGCTGATAGTCGACAACGCCGAGCAGGGACTGGCATACGCATGTCTCGAGACAGGAGCAGAGGTGTCAGAGTATACAGCGGCACCTGTCTTCATGGACGGCAACGCGAAATGCCGCCACCAGTGGCTCATAGAGTTCGCGAAGGAGCCGGAAGACATCAACCGATTCGCAACACTGCTCGACAAGAAACTCCAAGAGATAAACTCGGACTACGAGGCAAAGAGATACAAGAACATAACCCTGCAGCCGCTCGAGATAGTGAAGGCAAAGCAAGGACTGTTCCACACATGGCTGAAACAGAGAGGCAAACTGGGAGGACAGCACAAAGTGCCACGACTCTCCAACACACGTGAGCATATAGAGCAGCTGCTGAAACTGAACAGCACAAGCCGCACACTGAGAAGCCAGACACAGGAAGGATAACATGAAGCACAGCACGACATACAGGCTCGCACTCTGCCTGACAACACTGTTCATCGCCTTGATAACCACGGCGACAATGACATCATGCGCCAGAATGGGGCAGCCCGACGGCGGATGGTATGACGAGGTGCCGCCGAAAGTGGTGGGCGCCGACCCCGTGGAAAGGGCGACAATGGTCAGCAAGCAGAAGATAAGGATAAGATTCAGCGAGTATGTCAACATAGACAACCCCACAGAGAACATCATATTCTGCCCGCCACAGATGGAGGCTCCGGAGATAAAGGCAAAGGGAAAAGATGTGGAGATAGAGCTGAAAGACACACTCAAGCCTAACACGACATACACCATCGACTTCTCTGACGCCGTGACAGACTTCAACGAGAGCAACCCCATGGGCAACTATACCTATGTCTTCTCGACAGGAGAGAGAATCGACACGCTCGAAGTCTCAGGCTATGTGCTCGACGCAGAGACTCTCGAGCCGGTCAAAGGCTCGCTCGTCGGGCTGTACAGCAACCTCAACGACACCGCCTTCACATCAATGCCGATGGAGAGGATAGGCCGCACAGACGCCTCAGGACACTTCGTCATAAGAGGCATAGCACCAGGGAAATACCGCGTCTTCGCACTGGCCGACAGCGACGGAGACTTCAAACTGTCGCAGAGGGGCGAGCGACTGGCATTCTCGAACGATATAATAGAGCCGACATCAAAGCCCGACACACGGCAGGACACAACATGGGTCGACTCGCTCCACATCGCTGGCATACAGACCGTGCCATACACACACTTCCTCCCTGACGATATATGCCTCAGGGCTTTCGAGCAGAAACTGACAGACAGATACCTCATAAAGAGCGAGCGGCAATACCCAGAGAGACTGCAGTTCTACTTCAGCACACCTGCCGACACCCTGCCTGTGCTGAGACCCCTCAACTTCAATGCCGACAGCGCATTCGTCATAGAGGCGACACAGGGAAAGGACACTCTGACCTACTGGCTGAGGGACACCATGCTCGTCAACCAGGACACACTCGACATAGAGCTGACATACGCCGCGACAGACTCGCTCGGGAACATGATATCACGCACCGACACACTGTCGATGATAGCCAAGGTGGCATACGAGAAGAGACTCAAGGAGAGGATGGAGAAAATAGAGAAATGGGAGAAGAAAAAGGAGAAGGCCGAGAAGAAAGAAAAGAAATTCACCGAGCCACACCCTGAACAGACAGCTCTCGAACCACGATACACCATCCCGCAGAATATGTCCCCGACAATGAATGTCACCCTGACATTCGACACTCCGCTGGCAAGACTCGACACAGCCGCCATACATCTATACTCGAAGATAGACACCCTGTGGTACAGGGCGGCAGTGGAGATAACGGACAAGGGACTGCCACAGCGGACATACATAATAAAGGGCGAATGGCGACCGGGCACAGAATACTCGCTCGAAGTGGACTCTGCCGCATTCACCGATATATACGGGAAGACATCAAAGGCTTTCAAACAAGGACTGAAAGTGGAGAGCGAGGACGTCTTCGCGTCGCTCTTCGTCGATGTGACAGGGGTGAGGAACGACTCGGCACAGGTCATAGTGAACATGCTCGACAAGACGGGCAATGTAAAATACTCCGCCCCCGTGAAGGACGGCACAGCCGAATTCTACTACGTCATGCCCGAGACATACTACCTGAGCGCACTCATCGACGAGAACGGAAACGGGATATGGGACACCGGCGACTATGCCCTCGGGAAACAAGCCGAGGAGGTATTCTTCCGCACCGAGCCCGTAGAATGCAAGGCGAAATGGGACCTCACGACAAAATTCGACCTCAGACAACGGCCGCTCTTCATGCAGAAACCACAGGAGCTCGTGAAGCAAAAGGCAGAGAAGAAGAAGGAGGTGAAGAACCAGAATGCGAAACGTGCGCTTGACATGGGCATCAAATATGACCGCGACGCCGTCAACAGCAAGTTCTGAGACACGCTGAAGCCCACGGGGCCACACAAGTCACAACAGGCACGGAAACAGCGTCTGCCGTAAGAAAACACACGGCAATGGCTAAGAAAACATACGGCAATGGCTAAGAAAACACACGGCAATGGCAATGATAATCTATAAGAAATCATAATTTTTCAGATACCATTGCACCATCTCGCTAAAATGTTGTAACTTTGCAATTTGGAATAAAACATCAAATAAAAACAGACAATAATAATGGACAAACTAAGTTATGCGCTTGGCCTCGGTATCGGCACACAGCTGGCACAGTTAGGGGCACAGCACCTTAACCTCGACGATTTCAAGCAGGCTGTCAGCGACATGATTGACGGCAAGGAACCACAAATCTCACAGGAGGAGGCAAGAAAACTTGTGAACGACTTCTTCCAGAAACAGGAGGAGCGCGAGATGGAACGCCGCCGTGAGGCTGGCAAAGCAGCCAAAGAGGCTGGTGAGAAATATCTCGAGGAGAACCGCAAGAGCCCGAAAGTCATAGAGACACCTTCCGGACTGCAGTATGAAGTGCTGCAGGAAGGCACAGGACGCAAACCTGCCGCAACAGACACAGTGCGCGTGCACTATGAGGGACGACTCATCGACGGTACCATATTCGACAGCAGCATACAGCGCGGAGAGCCAATATCATTCCCTCTCAACGGCGTCATAGCAGGATGGACAGAGGGACTGCAGCTGATGTCTGAGGGTGCGAAATACCGCCTACACATACCTTACAACCTCGCATACGGAGAGGCAGGAGCAGGCGCAAGCATACCACCATACGCAGCTCTCATATTCGACGTAGAGCTCATCGCTGTGGAATAATCCCACGGAAACAAGCTAAGGGACACACAGCAACAAGCTGAAGGGTAACACCCCACAGCATCCCTGACCACAAACGGATAGGAAACAAATAACAATAAACAAGAAATGAAGAAATTTACTTTCATGGCTCTCGCAGCCATCGCCGCAATAAGCATCAGCTCTTGTGGCAACAAAACTCCAAAGGCTGACCTCAAGTCAGACATTGACACACTTAGCTACGCCATAGGTATGGCACAGTCAAACGGTCTCTCACAGTATCTCGTTGAGCGCATGGGTGTCGACTCAACATATGTTGACGACTTCATCAAGGGTCTCAACGAGGGTGTCTCAGCAGGCGACGACAAGAAGAAGGCAGCCTACTATGCCGGCATCCAGATAGGCCAGCAAATCTCTAACCAGATGATCAAGGGCATCAACCACGAGATTTTCGGTGAGGACTCTACAAAGACTATCTCTCTGAAGAACTTCATGTCTGGCTTCATAAGCGGATATACAGGCAAGGGAGGCCTGATGTCTATGGAGCAGGCTGGCGTTACAGCACAGACAATGATGGAACAGGTCAAGGAGCGCAGCATGGAGGCCCAGTACAGCGGCAATAAGATTGAGGGCGAGAAGTTCCTCGCAAAGAACAAGACAGCCCCTGGAGTGAAGGTGCTCCCTTGTGGCGTCCAGTATAAGATTATCAAGGAGGGAACAGGCGCTATCCCTGCCGACACTTCTGCCGTTAAGGTTCACTACGAGGGCCGTCTCCTCAACGACACAATCTTCGACAGCAGCTACCAGCGCGGCACACCTGCCACAATGCGTGTCAACCAGGTTATAAAGGGATGGACAGAGGTGCTCACAAAGATGCCTGTCGGCTCTGTATGGGAGGTCTACATACCACAGGAGCTCGCTTATGGACCACGTGAGGCTGGCCGCATCAAGCCTTTCTCTTGCCTCAAGTTCAAGATTGAGCTCATCGGTATCGAAGAGTAAAAGAAAGATGAGAAACATATCAGTAATACTGGCACTCGCACTCGTTGCGGGTGCCTCTTTGTCTGCTCAGGCAGCAGGCAAGAAGGATAAGAAACAGGGAAAGAAAGCCACAACCACCGTGGTGAAACAGCCCGTGGCGCTCAACACGGCAAATGACTCTCTCTCCTATGCGTCAGGACAGGCTCTCACAAGGGGCATGATGGACTATGTCATCGCACAGCTGAAGGTCGACACAACATATATGGCTGACTTCATCGGCGGAATACGCGAGGGCCTCACAAGCGGGGTGACATCCCAGCAGAAGGCTGTCGAAGCCGGACACCGCATCGCCAATATGGTAAGGGAGGACATGCTGCCACGCATGAAGGCCGATATGGGGAAAATGGGAGTGGAGATTGACTCTCTGCTGCTGACACGTGGATTTGTCGATGCTGTCGAGAATGACACAACAGTGTTCACCCTGGACAAGGCTATCGGATACCAGGAGAAGGAAATCAGGGCTATCCAGAAGCGCATAGCAGACGAGAAACGCGCCGAGGGAAAGGCATGGCTCGATGCCAACGCCAAGAAAGAGGGCGTCAAGGTGACTCCTTCCGGACTGCAATACAGAATCATCAGGGAAGGCAACGGCGCTGTCGCTGCCAACGATGAGGAGGTTGAGGTGAAGTATGAGGGACGTCTCATTGACGGCACTGTGTTCGACAGCAGCTACACACGTAACCCACAGACAACATCATTCCGCCCATCACAGGTGATAAAGGGATGGACAGAGGCTCTGAAGATGATGCCCGAGGGCTCAGAATGGGAAGTGTATATCCCCCAGGAACTCGCATACGGAGAACGCCAGGCAGGAAAGATTCCGCCTTACTCAACCCTCATATTCAAGCTTGAGGTGGTGAAGGTGAAGAAGGATGAGAAACCTGCCGAGGATGCCAAGGACGGCAAGAAGGACAACAAGAAAGCCACCAAGGCAAAGCAGACCCCAAAGGCAAGGAAATAAACCTGGTATAGAACGAGGCATACAATAGCGAGAGATATGCCACAAACAGCGGCGAGGGCGCGCAGGAAGAAATAACCTGTGCGCCCTCGCTATATATACACGGCCATTGCAGACTCATGCCCTGATATACCATAGGGAGAATTATGATGCGTGGTCTACGGCCTGTGTGAATCACTCATATGCCTGCTCATGGACTCCAGAGACTGCTCTGCCGGAAGGGTCGTTCATGTTCTTCCAAGCCTCATCCCATTCGAGGGCCTTGGCTGTCGAGCATGCCACACTGGCCTCATGGGGCACAGCACGCGCGGCACTCTCTGAGGGGAAGTGCTCCTCGAATATTGAACGATAGTAATACTCCTCCTTGCAGAGCGGAGTATTGATGGGGAAACGCTCGGCAGCATGTGCCATCTGCTCGTCAGTGACAGCTTTCGAGGTTATCTCCTTCAGTGTGTCTATCCATGAATAACCTACGCCGTCAGAGAACTGCTCCTTCTGTCTCCACGCCACACTCTCAGGGAGCATGTCAGAGAAAGCCTCACGGACAATCTTCTTCTCCATGACTTTGCCCGGACACATCTTATACTCTGGATTGAGAGACATGGCTGTATCGAGGAACTCCTTGTCAAGGAAAGGCACACGACCCTCTACTCCCCACGCCGCCAACGACTTGTTGGCACGGAGACAGTCATAGAGATGGAGCTTGGAGAGCTTGCGGACTGTCTCCTCATGGAACTCCTTGGCATCGGGAGCCTTGTGGAAATAGAGATATCCGCCGAAGACCTCATCAGCGCCCTCTCCCGAGAGTACCATCTTTATGCCCATTGACTTGATTACCCTGGCAAGGAGATACATCGGAGTGGAGGCTCTTACTGTCGTCACATCGTATGTCTCGATGAAGTATATGACATCACGAATGGCGTCGAGACCCTCCTGTATCGTATAGTTTATCTCATGGTGGACAGTGCCTATATAATCAGCCACAACCTTTGCCTTTGCCAAGTCTGGCGCTCCCTTTAAGCCCACAGCGAACGAGTGGAGACGTGGCCACCAGGCTTTCTCATCACCCTCTGCCTCGATACGGTGGGCAGAGAACTTCTTGGCTATGGCCGATGTGACGGACGAGTCGAGGCCTCCAGAGAGGAGCACTCCGTATGGGACATCACACATCAGCTGGCGCTTGACGGCTGCCTCGAGCGAGTCATGCACAGCCTGGACGCTTTCCTTATAAGAAAGGCGGGCTGTCTCGCCAGTCTCTCCTCCGCAGTCTTGTGGCATCTTCTCCATCCACTCACGTGTGTACCAGCGCTCCATCCTGGCATGACGGGAGAAATAATAGTGACCGGGGATGAAGGGCTCATACTCGTCACAGAATCCCTCAAGGGCCTTGAGCTCAGAACCGACGTAGCACTTGCCGTCAGCATCACGACCGATATATAGCGGAATGACACCTATCGGGTCACGTCCGATGATATACTCGTCGGTCTCCTCATCATACAGACAGAAGGCGAAGATGCCGTTAAGGCGCTCGAAAATCCACTTAGGGTCGTCAGCGCCCATCGCTTTCCAGTCACGGTAGAGAGCGAGTATGACCTCACAGTCAGAACCGGTCTGGAAGTCATAGCGTCCCTCATACCATTTGCGTATCTCGCGATGGTTATATATCTCGCCGTTGACAGCGAGCACTTGCTTCCTGTCTGGCGAGAAGAGCGGCTGCTGTCCTGACTCCGGGTCGACAATACTCAGGCGCTCATGGGCCAGAATAGCTGAGCCACCGACATATATGCCACTCCAGTCTGGACCACGATGGCGTATCTTCTGACTCATCTTCAGGGCTTTCTTACGTAATTCCGGGGTCTGTTCAGGGATGTTTAGTATACATGCTATTCCACACATGGCTGTAAGAGATTGGTTGTTTTAGTTGTTTGTAATAAGTTGTTATGTTATGTCCGGAAACACCATCCATGTAGCTGTCTTTGTGAAAGTGACGGTTTGCCGCAGTCTGGGATTGCGGCAAACCGGTAGCTGGAATGATATTCCGAAGGTCGTATGTCGATAAAGAATGATTAGCGGTTCATCAGTTGTAGCAAGCCTCGCCGTGCTCGTAGATATCAAGACCTTCCTCCTCGATGCGCTTGTCGCAACGCAGGCCGTGGGTCTTCTTGATGACGTAGAAGAGAACGAAGGCGACAACGAATGTGAAGGCTGCTACAGAAAGAGCGCCAAGTGCCTGCACTCCGACTGAGCACTCCACACCGTCAATGGCAGTGTTGCAGAATATGCCTGTCAGCACAGTTCCGAGGAAACCGCCTACACCGTGCACAGAGACAGCACCTACAGGGTCGTCAATCTTGAGCTTCTTGTCTATGAAGCCTACAGAGAAACACATCACAACCGAGACTACGAAGCCTATCACTGCTGCTGCCCAGATGTCTACACAGTCGCATCCGGCTGTGATGCCAACAAGACCAGCGAGGACACCGTTACATACCATTGAGAGTGACGGTTTGCCGTCGATGAGCCATGTGTATACCATAGCTCCTATACCACCTGTCGCGGCTGCCATGTTTGTTGTGACGAAGACATGTGACATTGAGACCGCATTGTCATAGCCTGTCGCTGCCACAGTGGAGCAAGGGTTGAATCCGAACCATCCTACCCAGAGGCAGAAGACACCAAGCGCACAGAGTGTGAGGCTGTGGCCGGGTATAGCCTTTGACTTTCCATCCTTGCCATACTTGCCGATACGTGGGCCGAGGACGATGCTGCCAGCCAATGCCATGGCGCCACCTGCAAGGTGAACCACTGTCGAGCCGGCGAAATCATGGAATCCCATGGCTGACAACCAGCCGCCACCCCATGACCAATGACCCTCGATAGGGTATATAATTGCAGAGGTGAGGACAGAGAATATGATATACATCGAGAACTTTGTGCGCTCTGCCATAGCTCCAGAGACGATTGTCGCTGCTGTGGCGCAGAACACTGTCTGGAAGATGAACGAGCACTCGGCTGGGACATTAGAGTCTGAGCCAATGAAGCAGAAACCCTCCCATCCGATGAAGTCTGAGCCTGCACCGTACATCAGTGAGTAACCTATTATCCAATAAAGAACAGAGCCGAACATGAAGTCACAGAAGTTCTTCATGAGAATATTGGCAGAGTTCTTGGAGCGTGTCATGCCTGCCTCAACAAGCGCGAAGCCCGGCTGCATCCAGAAAACGAGCATAGCTCCGAGCAATACCCATAACGTGTCAAGTCCGTTGACATAATCCTTTGGAGCCTCTGTGATAGCTGCAAGAGGCGTTGTGAACATAATATCTATCATAGTTGTGTTTGCGTTTGAGTCAGCCTCTATGGCTTATCGCCCTTCAAGGCCTGTTGTTTGTGTTGTTGTCTTGTATGGTAACGAAGCGTTGGGAAGACGCCGGCACCCGCCTTGCGTGTTATCCTGAAAAAAGTCTGAGGCGGAGGCCTGCGTCGCGCTGAACATCAGATGCGCGGCGCGAGAGCGTATCTTCCTTCCGCTATCTTATGTTTCTGACTTGTTATTTCTAATCTCTGAGGGCGGCTTATCCCTTGTCCCAGGGAAGTGTATCCCTTGCCCCAGGAAGAGTATCCCTTGCCCCCGAGAAGAGTTTATTTCTTGTCCCTGAGGACGGTGTCGCCGCTCTCTCCTGTCCTTATCGAGAATGTGTCGATAACATCTGAGACGAAGATTCGTCCGTCGCCGACCTCTCCTGTGTGTGCCACCGTCAGGAACACTTTCACGGTAGGCTCCACAAACATGTCACGGCAGACAATCGTGATCTTCACACGCTCTATGTTGTCAGTGCTGTACTGCACACCACGATAGATACGCTCCTGCCTGCTTTGTCCAATGCCATGGACATCATGATACTCAAACCAGTCAATGTCTGATGCGAGAAGAGCTTCCTTCACCTCATCAAACTTGGTTTTGCGGATGATTGCTTCAATCTTTTTCATAATACCTATCAGTTTTTAATGAATTGAATGTATATTCTGTGTTTGTGCTGTCGTTTTGCTCGTTATCGGGTGCAAAGGTACGACTTTTTGTCATCATACAAAAGATATAACTATCAAAATGATATTTGAAAAATTACTGACATTGCATAATGTAAGCGACAACCCCATATTGCCTTTAAACTGAAAGGTAAAATGCGATTTTGGGTTACAGATTATAACGGACAACAAAAACATGCAAACAAATATGCAAAATATATTCATATTTCAATAAAATGTATTAATTTTGCACTCGAAAACGAACAATATGACATCATAACTTGTCATAAAGCAGACAAAAAGACAACCCGAAAAGATGACACAGAAGATACATTTCACGAAGATGCACGGTGCAGGAAACGATTATATTTATGTAAATACATTATTATATAATATACCCGACCCCTCAGCAGCGTCAATAGCATGGAGCCGACCACACTTCGGCATAGGCAGCGACGGACTGATACTCATAGGGCGTGCGACAAGGAGCGATGCTGACTTCTCGATGCGTATCTTCAACAATGACGGCTCAGAGGCTATGATGTGTGGCAACGGCACACGATGCGTGGCGAAGTTCCTCCACGACAAGGGACTGACGAAGAAGAACCCCATTCGCCTTGAGACACTCTCCGGAATAAAGGTGCTGAACCTGCATCTCGACGATGACGACAGGGTGGAGACAGTGACTGTCGACATGGGAGAGCCCAAGATGAAAGAGCCAGGACAGTTCGGAGTGCATAACGGCGAGGCAATGAACTGGGAGCTGACAGTAGCCGGACATCAGTTCTGCGGAACATTCGTATCGATGGGCAATCCCCACTTTGTGGTATTCACCGATGATGTTGAGCATCTTGACATAGAGAAATACGGCCCTCTCCTTGAGCATCATGAGGTCTTCCCCCAGCGCTGCAACATAGAGTTCGCCACGATAAAGGCTGACGGCACGATACGCATGAGGGTCTGGGAGCGTGGCTCGGGCATCACACTCGCTTGCGGCACAGGAGCCTGCGCGACAGCAGTAGCAGCCCATCTGACAGGACGCCGTCCACGCCAGAGCGACATAGAGATGGACGGCGGCACACTCAGCATAGAATGGAAGGCAGACGATAACCACATCATGATGACGGGCCCGGCGGCAATATCATTCGAGGGTGTTATAGACTTGGACATCTGACAACAACACAAGCACAGCGGAAAGCGGACAAAAAAGGAGCGCGACGGCGGCAGCCTGACACTCAGACAGACTTCCGACCAGCCTCCACCGCACCGCAATAAAAAGAAGACAGCAGACTTAATCACAAACCGATAGACCCCAAACAGACGGGACCAGCCAGAGTAAAGGCAGAACCGGAGGGGAAACGAAACATTATGACATTAGTTAACGAACACTTCCTGAAGCTCTCGAGCAACTACCTATTCGCCGACATCGCGAAGAAGGTTAACGCTTTCAAGGTATCACACCCGAAAGAACGCGTCATCAGCCTTGGCATCGGTGATGTCACCCGCCCACTCTGCCCCGCGGTCATCGAGGCCATGCACAAGGCAGTCGACGAGATGGCGGACAAGGCAACATTCCGCGGATATGGCCCGGAGAGAGGCTATGACTTCCTGCGTGAGGCCATCATCAAGAACGACTTCCTCCCACGTGGCATACATCTCGACCCGTCAGAGATATTTGTCAACGACGGCGCGAAGAGCGACACAGGAAACATAGGCGACATAATACGCTGGGATAACTCCGTCGGTATAACAGACCCTGTATACCCTGTATACATCGACTCGAACGCCATGATAGGGCGTGCCGGCACATATGCTGACGGTAAATGGAGCAATATAAGCTACATGCCCGCAACAGAGGAGAATGATTTCTGTCCTGCCATCCCTGACCACCGTGTCGACATGATATACCTCTGCTACCCCAACAATCCTACAGGCACAGTGCTGACACGCAAGCAGCTGAAGCGTTGGGTAGACTACGCGATAAAGAACGACGCTATCATATTCTACGATGCGGCATACGAGGCATACATCCAGGAGGAGGATATCCCACACTCCATCTACGAGATACGCGGCGCGAAGAAGTGCGCCATAGAGTTCCACTCATACTCAAAGACAGCCGGCTTCACAGGCGTCCGCTGCGGATATACGGTCATCCCAAAGGATGTCAAGGCATCAACACTCGACGGCAAGGAGCGCATAGAGCTCAATCACCTGTGGGACCGCCGCCAATGTACCAAGTTCAACGGTACAAGCTATATCTCACAGCGTGCGGCAGAAGCCATCTACACCCCAGAAGGCAAGAAGCAGGTGAAGGAGACTATAGACTACTATATGGCCAATGCGGGCATCATGCGTGAGAGACTTCAGCGTCTGGGCCTCTCTGTCTACGGTGGTGTCAACGCACCATACCTCTGGGTGAAGACTCCAAACGGCACAGCCTCATGGAAATTCTTCGAGGAGATGCTATACGGTGCAGGCGTGGTATGCACACCGGGTGTAGGATTCGGCCCATCAGGAGAGGGATATGTCAGGCTGACAGCTTTCGGCAACCGTGAGGATGTCGAGGAGGCCATGGGACGCATCGAGACATGGCTGAAAGGATAACATGCGGGGACTCAGACATGCGGCACAGCTTCACAGGCAAGGGCCAGCAGAACACCCTGATATGTCTCTGACAGGTATAAATCACAGAATATTAGACACAAACACAAAATAAATCGCGACTCTCCACGTTATATCCATTAAAGAGAAACGTATAGACAGCGACAACACAATGTTCTTAAAGTAAAAAGATTATGACAACATTCAGGAGATTAGGTGCTCTCGTCATCGGAATGATGGCCATCACCACAGCGACTAACGCACAGGACAAGGTAGAGGCAAGTGTATCGGCCGATCTCGTAAGCAAATACGTATGGCGCGGCCAGGACCTCGGCGCTGCTGCTATTCAGCCATCAGCAGGAGTGTCATACAAGGGTCTCTCACTCTCAGCATGGGGCTCATACGGCCTTGTAAACTCTGGCGAGGAGGAGATTGACCTCACACTCTCTTACTCTGTAGGCGGACTGAACATCGGTGTGACAGACTATTTCTGCAGTGCCGACGCCAAGTATTTTGAGTATTCAGCCCACAAGACAGCCCACGTGTTCGAGGCGAACATCGGCTATGACTTCGGCCCGGTGTCACTTCAGTGGTTCACGAACTTCGCTGGCGCAGACGGTGTGAACAAGGATGGTGACAGAGCTTATTCTTCATACGTGGAGCTGAACGCGCCATTCAAGCTCGGCGGCTTGGACTGGGACGCGACAGTTGGTGCGGTACCATTCGAGACATCATTCTATGCCGACGCTACAGGATTCGCAGTGACAAACATCTCGCTGAAGGCATCAAAGGAGCTCAAGGTGACCCCAACATTCACTGTACCGGTATTCGCAGCCATCAACACCAACCCTTCAACACAAAAGGCATACTTCACATTCGGCATAACGCTCCAGCCATAATCCTCATGTGTGAGGACCACAGATGGCATTCACGACAAGGCCATAGGGCGTAAACAAAACATACCAAGAGAAAGAAAAAAAAGAATAACAACCAGAAATAACATATCAAAGACAATGGCAAACTTAAGATTCCAGGCAGTAGCTTCTGCCTCAAAGAAGAAGCCTCTTGAGGTCGTGGCCCCAATTGAGCGCCCGTCAGAGTACTACGCAAAGTACGTCTTCACACGTGCTAAGATGTACAAGTATCTCCCATCAAAGGTTTACGAGAAGATGGTCGACGTGATAGACAACGGCACTCCGCTTGACCGTTCTATCGCCGACGCAGTGGCAGCAGGCATGAAGCAATGGGCCGAGGAGAATGGCGTGACCCATTATACCCACTGGTTCCAGCCTCTCACAGAGGGCACAGCCGAGAAGCACGACTCATTCATAGAGCATGACCACAAGGGTGGTATGATAGAGGAGTTTGAGGGCAAGCTTCTCATGCAGCAGGAGCCAGACGCATCATCGTTCCCCTCTGGCGGTATCCGCGCCACATTCGAGGCCCGTGGCTACTCAGCGTGGGATCCGACATCGCCTGTCTTCATCATCGACGACACACTCTGTATCCCAACAGTCTTCATATCATACACGGGCGAGGCTCTCGACTACAAGGCTCCTGTCCTCCGCGCTCTCTCAGCAGTCAACAAGGCCGCCACAAGCGTAGCACAGTATTTCTATCCAGACGTGAAGAAGGTTGTGTCAAACCTTGGCTGGGAGCAGGAGTACTTCCTCGTTGATGAGGAACTCTACGCAGCACGTCCTGACCTCATGATGACAGGCCGCACGCTGATGGGTCATGACTCGGCAAAGAACCAGCAGATGGAAGACCACTACTTCGGCATCATCCCCGAGCGTGTCGCACAGTTCATGCGTGAGCTTGAGATAGCAGCCCTTGAGCTTGGCATCCCATGCAAGACACGCCACAACGAGGTAGCCCCGAACCAGTTTGAGGTAGCCCCGATATTCGAGGAGACAAACCTTGCCATCGACCACAACATGCTCCTCATGTCGCTCATGAAGCGTGTTGCCCGCAAGCACGGATTCCGTTGCCTTCTCCACGAGAAGCCATTCGCTGGCATCAACGGCTCAGGCAAGCACAACAACTGGTCGCTGTCGACAGACACCGGCGTGCTTCTCCACGGCCCCGGCAAGACTCCTATGGACAACCTCCGCTTCGCAGTGTTCGTCGTAGAGACCCTTATGGGTGTGTACAAGCATAACGGACTGCTGAAGGCATCAATCATGTCAGCTACCAACGCCCACCGTCTTGGAGCCAACGAGGCACCTCCCGCTATCATATCATCATTCCTCGGCAAGCAGGTATCAGACCTTCTTGAGGCACTGGAGAAGTCAGACTCGAAGGATGTCTTCAACCTTGCAGGCAAGCAGGCCATGAAGCTTGATATCCCTGTCATCCCAGAGCTGATGATAGACAACACTGACCGCAACCGCACCTCACCATTCGCATTCACAGGCAACCGCTTCGAGTTCCGCGCTGTAGGCTCAGAGGCTAACTGTGCGTCGGCCATGATTGTGCTTAACACAGCAGTGGCAGAGGCCCTTACAAACTTCAAGACCCGTGTTGACGCTCTCATCGAGAAGGGCGAGGAGAAGTATGAGGCTATCGTCAAGGTGCTCCGTGAGGACATCGTCACCTGCAAGCCTATCCACTTCGACGGCAACGGATACTCTGACGAGTGGGTCGTTGAGGCAGAGAAGCGTGGTCTTGACATTGAGAAGTCATGCCCTAAGATTTTCGACCGCTACCTCGACCCTGAGTCAGTTAAGATGTTCGAGACGATGGACGTCATGAAGGAGTATGAGCTCAAGGCACGCAACGAGGTGAAGTGGGACACATACACAAAGAAGATACAGATTGAGGCACGTGTGCTCGGCGACCTCTCTCTCAACCATATCATACCGACTGTGACACGCTACCAGAGCGAGCTTGTAGAGAATGTCGAGAATATGTACAAGATATTCGACAAGGCAGAGGTAGAGGTTCTCACAAAGCGCAACAAGGACATCATACGTGAGATAGCACAGCGCATCGAGAAAATCGAGGCTGGTGTGGCAGAGCTCGTTGACAACCGCAAGATTGCCAACAAGATTGAGAGCGAGCGCGAGAAGGCAATCGCATATCATGACACTGTGGCACCATTGATGGAGTCCATACGATATGAGATAGACAAACTGGAGCTTCTCGTCAGCGACGAGCTCTGGACTCTGCCTAAGTATCGTGAGCTGCTATTCATCAGATAGTTTACGTATACACAGAGCGGGAATGGCAAGCGGCGTGACATCATGCGCGATGCACGCTATGCCATACATGAGAGCCTGCTCTGCCAAAGAAGAACAAGGAAAACAAGAAATGATTGAAAACAATCTATTTCTTTTATTGGTTGTTTAAGTTTGCGGGGTCTTGTCTGCGTGAGCAGGCAAGACTCTTATTTTTCTGATAGTTACGAGGCTTTACAAACTCATAAAATAAGCCTGTTTTCGTCTTCGGGGGCTAAATGGTGGTTACTTGGCGAGACACACCACCTTTTGGGGGCTAAAGAAGAGGCACGACTTTACCTGCCCTTTATTTACTGGACAGCCGATAAACTGATGTCGGCAAATCTCCCCACAGGGCTCGTCGGGAATACGCAGGAAAAAGAACAGGCTCCCCATCAGTATAAGAAGCGAAAAACATCATATACTGAATGGTGAGCCTAAACAGACTGAATGGAGAGCCTAAACAGACTGTATGGCACCGTCATAGGCACCGAATGGCAACACCACTGATAATCAAGATATTACAAGACACAGAAAAGACAGCCGTGGCGTGCCGCTCATAGTCATGGGGAGGGGTGGAGAATACGGGGTGGAGGATGCGGAGGGACCACAGGCGCTTACTTTATTCTAAAGTATATTTCGTCGAACTCACGTTAAATACTACAACGGGATGAAGAAAATGTTTCGGCAGGGTGTATCGGCATGGCCATGAAGCAGCCCTATGCGTAGGCGAAATACCAAAAAGACGTACAAGTTACAGATAAGTTAATCCAAGTTTCACAAGTCCAATCAGGCGATGCGTGTGCGTTACCGGATTGGACTTGCGAAACTTGGATCATGTTTTTTTACAGGCAGTCGTGACCGCGGCTTATCGTAGCACTTTCTTACCGTTCACGATATAGATGCCCTTGGGCTGCTTGCTAAAGCTTTTCGTCGTTCCTGCGCGGCTACCGTTGAGATGATAGACGGGTGCTACCGTTTCTCCTTTGACGGTGACTGCCGTGATGCCGCTCAGCACATCCTCTTCCACGATTTTGTAGGCGTTCCAAGGGTTAATGGCATAGTTCGCTGATGCTCCAGTGGGTACATAAATCGTTTGGAGTGAATTACATGCGTGGAAGATGTCGTATCCTGTTGCAGGCGGCGTTTCGCAGTTTGCATGGACTTCGGTCAAGCCCAAGCAACAATCGAAGCAATATCCTCCCAAACTGGTGACGGAGTTGGGAATCGTGATGCTCGTCAAGCCCGAGCATTCATAGAAGCACCAATCTCCCAAACTGGTGACGGAGTTGGGAATTGTGATGCTCGTCAAGCCCGAGCAGTCATAGAAGCACCAATCTCCCAAACTGGTGACAGAGTTGGGAATTGTGATGCTCGTCAAGCCCGAGCAGTCACAGAATTTGCAAGTCGTTTTATATCAACGACTTGTGTGTTAAACAGTAGAAAAATGTCGACGTGGATTCTGTGAAGGACAAAAAGGATGAAGATTTAACGAATTTAACTTTTGCAAACCACAAAAAGAGGGGTTTTGTGCAAGTTTTCTCATAACCATATCAGCATCTGGCTTCATCGATATGTCACTCCCAGACTTCATTTTTAACTCCATTTTGCCCCAACAATGAATAAATTTTTATGTTTTGGGGCAAAAATATGTCGAATAATGGAGTATTTCAATAATTGTTTGTACCTTTGCCAGCAAATAAAAGATCATCAATATGGAACAGAAGCTTATTGCGAGAGACCGAGAGTGCTCTATGCTACGGGACTGCATGGAGTCAGACCGTTCGGAATTTGTTATCGTTTATGGAAGAAGGCGCGTGGGAAAGACCTTCCTCATAGATCAGTACTTCAAGATGAATTATGATTTCAGTTTCGTGGGCTCGCATCGTTCCACGCAAAGGGTTCAACTACGTAACTTTGGGAAAGCCATGAAACAGTATGTAGGTTTAAAGACTGTACCAAAGTATGCCGACTGGTTTGATGCCTTTGATGCGCTGGAGGAACATTTGAGCAATCTTCCAGCCAACAGGAAGAAAGTAGTGTTTTTCGACGAAATGCCTTGGATAGACACACAAAAGTCAGACTTTGTTGAAGCCTTGGAGAACTTTTGGAACGGTTGGGCAAATCGTCGGAACGATATTGTTTTTGTAGGGTCTGGCTCAGCCACATCGTGGATGGTTGACAAACTGATTGAAAACCAAGGTGGGCTTCATGCTCGCATCACTGCAAACATCTATCTACGTCCTTTCAACCTTAAAGAGACAGAAGAATACCTGCGCTCTCACCAATGCAAATGGGACCGATACCAGATAGCACAGTGTTACATGCTCTTTGGAGGAGTCCCTTTCTACCTAAGTCTTCTGAAGACGAATCAGAGTCTTGTCCAAAATGTTGACCGACTATGCTTTGCTCCGAATGCCCCACTTCGAATAGAGTTTGAGGAACTATATACGGCACTTTTCAAACATGCCGACCAATATATCTCTGTGGTAAAAACTCTCAGTCAACATAAAGAAGGCATGACTCGGAACGATTTGATGAAAGCTCTGAAAATAGAAGGTCGCAATCTCACGGCAGTACTTCGTAATCTGGAGCGATGCGACTTCATCGCCAAAATGGCTCGTTTCCCAAACAAGTCAACCGATGCCATTTACAGGCTAGTTGACTTTTACACCTTATTTTATTATAAGTTCCTTGCCGAAGACTTATCGGGGGATGAGCAGTGGTGGAGCCATAATTTCCAGTCTCACAGTGTAGAAGCCTGGATGGGCAGGTCATTCGAACTGCTTTGTCTTTGCCACGTAGGACAGATAAAACGGGCACTTGGCATCTCTGGTATGGCAACCAGTATTTCCTCCTGGCGGCAATTGGCTGACAAGACCAATCAAGATCCAGCCAAGAGGGAAGGCGCACAGATTGACCTTATCATCGACCGTGCAGACCGCATGGTGCATCTTTGCGAGATGAAGTTCTGCGTCGGTCCTTATGAGCTAAAGGATGCCTACGAAAAGAAACTGCGTCAGCGGATGACAATTTTCCGTGAGGCCACGAAATGTACAAAAGCACTGGTGAATACGTTTGTAACAACTTTCGGTGTGGCAGACGGAATGCACAAGAGCATTGTAAACAGCGAAGTGACATTAAATGAGCTTTTCAATTAATCTAATTCCCAGTAGCTCTACTGAGGCAGGAAGGGGTCATAGGTCGAGTAGAGCGAGGGAGTTTCACCCTCACCCTCTCACAGAACCGTGCGTGAAAGTCTCCCCTCACACGGCTCTTCACACTCAACTCTTCGTGCATAGACATAACCTGGGGGTCTGACCTCTCTGCCAATGATAGAAAAGACTGCGGTCTTTGCCCGCTATCTCTTGCAGCCAACTGAAAGCCTTGACAATGGGCTTGCGGTGGAAGCGCTTATATTTCCTGCGTACCCAATAGGCAAGCACCATGTTCAGGTGGTTCATAACTTTGACAAACTCGGTCTTGCCAAACTTGTTGTAGTAATTGTACCAACCTCGCACTTGGCTCTCAATCTCTACTGCTACCTGTTGGAGTTTCCAGTCAAGATGGGAATGCAGCTTCCACTCCTTCATCTTCTCATGCAGCTTCTTCACCGATTTCTTGCTGATGGCAGGAAGAAAGTTTGTGAAGCACTGACACTGCTTTCGATTCCATGACTTGCGGCATTGGAAAGTATAGCCGAGAAAGTCGAAGGAAGCTTCATAGCCTTCAACCTTCTTTCGGGTTGATGTGGGGCATTGCACTATCTTGGTCTTCTCCGCATTGAGTTTCAAGCGGCATTCTTCAAAGCGGCAGGTCAGAACTTCTTTCAGATATTCCGCCTGCGCCTTGCTCACACAATGACATATCGTATCATCGGCATAACGTTCAAATGGTATATTCGGGCAGTGGATGCGCATCCACTTGTCAAACGTGTAGTGGAGAAACAGATTGGCAAGAACCGGACCTATGACCGAGCCTTGAGGCACTCCCATAGTACGTTCTATCGTTTCTCCCTTTGACGTGCGGTAAGGGACTTTGAGCCACCTGCGGATATAAAGCAGCACCCATTTCTCGCGTACATGATGTTCCACTGCCTTCATTAGCAGGTCGTGGTCTATCGTGTCGAAGAACTTGGATATGTCCATATCCAGTACCCAACCGAATTTGAAACATCGCTCACGTGCCTTGGCTATGGCATCGGAAGCGGAGCGGTTTGGACGATAACCATACGAGTCTTGGTCAAAGCAGGGGTCTATGGACGGCTCTATGAACAATACCGCTGCCTGCTGGGCTATACGGTCTTCTACCGTAGGTATGCCCAAGGGACGCTTGCCGCCACCAGGCTTCGGTATCTCCACAAGCCGAACGGCATTCGGCATGTAGGAACCCGAACTCATTCGGTTCCACAGCTTGTAGAGGCGGTTGCCCAAGTCTTTCTCATAATCTTCAATGCTGACCGAGTCAACGCCTGCACTGCCTTTGTTTTCCTTTACCTTAAGGTAAGCCTTGTAGATTAACGTCTTGTCTATCACAAATGGTTTTGCTTCTTTCATCATATCCTCCTCTTTGTTTAAGAGTTGTATAATTCTAGTTGCTAGTGTGTCACCCCCTTCGCTCCATGCCCATTACAGACACTTCAGCACTACTACGGGGCAATCCGCCACAGAAGAGGACTTCGGTACGTTTCTGCCTTGTTCGTCACTTTCGGCATTTCCCTTGACATTCCGTCTTCTGCTTCCCACGTTCCACCAACGAGCCTGTATCACTGTCCTGCCACCTCTATGCCGCATGCCACAATGCCATAGACAGGTTATTGCATTGCTTGTCGCCAGAACTGTCCGACACTGACTTTTGACATGACTTGAACCAAGATTAACGACACCTCATCGAGTGGTTCACTTGCGTTCAGCTCAGTAATACGTACCTCTCTGCAACGCTCACCATCGCAACGTTGCCGACTGCAGCAGCTTGCAGAGGGTTTGATGCCAGTGCCTGCACACCGACACCGAGAGACCTTCTCTCATCTCATTGGCAGTTACGGCTACATCTTATATGGAAGGTAGCCAACCCTTTATATATAGATGTGCACCTCGTGGCACACGGACAGGTACATCGGTTCACTCTTTCGGGTCGATGAACCTGTCCCTGTACTTTTAGTACAGACCGTTGATATTTCAAATGACAGACAGTTTACTTTATTCTAAAGTATATTTCGTCGAACTCACGTTAAATACTACAACGGGATGAAGAAATTGTTTCGGCAGGGTGTATCGGCATGGCCATGAAGCAGCCCTATGCGTAGGCGAAATACCAAAAAGACGTACAA
>JADYUK010000010.1 GCA_021531755.1 Hoylesella loescheii | reverse complement strand
ATGGGGTGAGAAGGGGTGGACAATGGGGTGAGAAGGGGTGAAAGATGGGGTGAGAAGAGGTGGGCGATGATGGCGCACGGGATATTGTGTGGCGCACGTGAGGGATGGTTATCCCACTGTCCCCTCAAGCGATACGGAGAGCAGCTTCTGTGCCTCGACGGCAAACTCCATGGGGAGCTTGTTGAGCACATCCTTAGCATAGCCGTTGACAATGAGCCCTACGGCCTGCTCCATCGGTATGCCACGCTGCTGACAGTAGAAGAGCTGGTCCTCGCTTATCTTGCTTGTCGTCGCCTCATGCTCGAAAATCGCGGTGTCGTTGCGGGCATCCATATACGGGAAGGTGTGGGCGCCACAGTCACTGCCGAGCAGGAGCGAGTCGCACGACGAGTAGTTGCGGGCGTTGTCGGCCTTCGTCCCCGCCATGACAAGTCCGCGGTATGAGTTCTGCGAGTGGCCTGCCGAGATGCCCTTGGATATGATTGTCGACTTGGTGTTCCTGCCGAGATGTATCATCTTCGTGCCGGTGTCAGCCTCCTGGTAGTTGTTTGTGACGGCGACAGAATAGAACTCTGCCACGGAGTTGTCGCCACGGAGGATGCACGAGGGGTACTTCCATGTCACGGCCGACCCTGTCTCCACCTGTGTCCACGAGAGCTTCGACGATTCTCCGCGGAGGTCTCCACGCTTCGTGACAAGGTTCAGCACGCCTCCCCTGCCCTGCTCATCGCCGGGGTACCAGTTCTGCACGGTAGAGTATTTCACCTCGGCACGGTCCTTCACGATTATCTCGACGATGGCTGCGTGAAGCTGGTTCTCGTCGCGCATCGGGGCGGTACATCCCTCAAGGTACGACACATAGGCGTCGTCGTCGGCTATGATGAGCGTCCGCTCGAACTGTCCTGTGTTGCGTGCGTTGATGCGGAAGTAGCTCGACAGCTCCATCGGGCAGCGCACACCCTTAGGGATATAGACGAAAGAGCCGTCGGAGAAGACTGCCGAGTTGAGGGCGGCGAAGAAGTTGTCCCTATAAGGCACGACACTGCCGAGATACTCACGCACGAGTGCGGGGTGCTCCTTGATGGCCTCGCCGATGGACATGAAGATGATACCCTTCTCCTTCAGCTTCTCCTTGAATGTTGTCTTGACCGACACGGAGTCCATGATGGCGTCGACAGCGACACCGCTCAGCGCGAGCCGCTCCTCAAGCGGGATGCCCAGCTTGTCAAATGTCTTCATCAGCTCCGGGTCGATATCGTCGGCTGTCTTTGGCGCGTCGGCCTTCTTGGCGAGAGGGTCGGCATAGTATGATATGGCCTGGTAGTCAATCTCCGGCACATGGACATGACCCCATCTGGGCTCCTCCATCTTCTGCCAGTGTCTGAAAGCCTCCAGACGGAACTCCAGCATCCAGTCCGGCTCGCCCTTCTTGGCCGATATGAGGCGCACGATGTCCTCATTCAAGCCGTTGGGTATTATCTCGGTATGCACGTCGGTGGTGAATCCGTACTCATATTTCTGCTCTGCCACCTGGCGCACGAATTGGTTCTTTTCTGACATATTGTTATTTTTCGTTCTGGGCATCAACATGACTCTGCCCCACGTTATCATTTTGCTGCAAAATTACGCTTTTTTCCTGACATGGACAAGAATAAGGTATGTTTTCTCTTTGCCACTTAAAATATATTTATTACTTTTGCACACAAGAAACGTAATATAACCTAACAAAATGTAAACGAGATGAACAAAAATCAGAAACGTTTCTTCCTCACGGAGGATGAAATCCCGACACAATGGTACAACATCCAGGCCGACATGCCTGTCAAGCCGCTGCCGCCCCTGAACCCTAAGACCCACGAGCCGATGAAGGCTGAAGACCTCTACCCTATCTTCGCCCATGAGCTGTGCCACCAGGAGTTGGACACGACCAATGCGTGGATTGACATCCCACAGGCCGTTCTGGAACAGTACAAGTATTACCGCTCGACACCACTCGTGCGTGCCTACGGCCTTGAGAAGGCTCTCGGCACGCCTGCACATATATACTTCAAGAACGAGAGCGTATCGCCTGTCGGCTCACACAAGCTGAACTCTGCACTCGCGCAGGCTTACTACTGCAAGGAGGAGGGAGTGACGAACGTCACGACAGAGACAGGAGCCGGACAGTGGGGATGCGCCCTGGCATACGCCGCTAAGGTCTTCGGCCTTGAGGCCGCTGTCTATCAGGTTAAGATAAGCTACGACCAGAAGCCCTACCGCCACGCCATCATGGAGACATACGGCGCACAGGTGACCCCGTCGCCATCAATGTCGACACGCGCCGGAAAGGATGTACTGACACGCGACCCTAACAACCAGGGCTCGCTCGGCACAGCGATATCAGAGGCTGTGGAGCTCGCCATGACGACACCAAACTGCAAATACGTCCTCGGCTCTGTCCTCAACCACGTCGCCCTCCACCAGACTGTCATAGGCCTTGAGGCTGAGAAGCAGATGGAGAAGGCTGGGGAGTATCCTGACATCGTGATAGGATGCTTCGGAGGAGGCTCTAACTTCGGCGGCATATCATTCCCATTCATGAGACATAACATACTCGACGGACGCACGACACGCTTCATCGCCGCCGAGCCGGCATCATGCCCGAAACTGACACGCGGTGTCTTCCAGTATGACTTCGGCGACCTCTCGGGACTCACACCGCTGCTCCCCATGTACACCCTCGGCCATAACTTCATGCCGGCCAACATACATGCCGGTGGCCTGAGATACCACGGTGCGGGCATGATAATATCGCAGCTGCTGAAGGAGAAGCGCATGGAGGCGACCGACATACAGCAGACTGAGGCGTTCAGGGCTGGCCTGCTCTTCTCGAAGACAGAGGGCATCATACCGGCTCCAGAGTCATGCCACGCCATCGCTGCCGCCATAAACGAGGCGGAGAAGTGTAAGGAGACAGGCGAGGAGAAGGTGATTCTCTTCAACCTCTCAGGCCACGGACTCATCGACATGTATGCCTACCAGCAGTATCTCCAGGGCAACCTGCATGACTATGAGGTGAAGCAGGAGGAGATAGACCGCAACATCAGCCAGCTGGAGAAGATTATCTAAGACAGAGGAATATTCTATCATGACCGTCCACAGCCCCACAAAGGCTGTGGACGCAGCATTAGAAACAACACCCACCACAGACCTTTTTCTCAACGATTGAATGATGATGGCTGTGGCACAAGCCATAGAAACATTATCCACCACACACTATCGACACAACGATTGAATGACGAAGGCTGTGGCACAACCCATAGAAACAATATCCACCACACATCATCGACACAACGATTGAATGACGATGGCTGTGGCACAACCCGTAGAAACATTATCCACCACACACTATGAGACATATCATCATCTCACTCCTGTGCTCCCTCTGCATGCCTCTCGCAGCACAGGATTTCGCTATCGGAGCCGACATAAGCTGGGCTACGGAGCAGGAGCAGAAGGGCGAGAAGCTCTTCGACTGGCAGGGGAAAGAGCGCGAATGCACAGCCCTGATGAAATCCATGGGCATGAACGCCGTGCGCCTCAGGGTATGGGTCGACCCCTCAAGACATGGCAACTGGTGCAACAAGGAGGATGTCCTCGTCAAGGCGTTGAGGGCCAAGGCGCTCGGGATGGACATAATGATTGATTTCCACTACTCTGACTGGTGGGCCGACCCTGCCAAGCAGAATATCCCTAAGGCATGGGAGAAGATGTCATACAAGGCCATGCTGAAGGCTCTCAGGGCACACACCATAGAGGTGCTCACACTGCTCAAGGACAACGGTGTCAGCCCACGGTGGGTGCAGGTGGGCAATGAGACATCGAACGGTATGCTGTGGAGCGTCGTCACAGACCCCGTCACAGGATGGGAGGTGAAGGACGCAGAGGGCAACACGACGATAACAAAGAGCATGGGACATGTGGAGCGGAACCCCAAGCAGTATGCCGGATTCATCCGCGAGGGCTACGACGCCGTGAAGAGCGTGTGCCCCGAAGCCATCGTGATAGTGCATCTCGACAATGGTTTCGACAACGCCCTGTACAACCACAACCTCGACACAATACTCGAGAACGGAGGGAAATTCGACATGATAGGCATGTCGCTCTACCCCTACTGGGCCATGGAGGCGAAGAAGGAGCCTAACGCATGGCAGACCATCGCTGACTGCATGAAGAATATCCGTGCTGTCACGAAGAAGTATGACCGCGACGTGATGATTGTCGAGACAGGATTCCTTGTCGACCCAGAGCGCCCTTATGTGATGCACCAGGGCCGTGAGCAATACCGTGAGATACTGCGCCGCGCCATGACAGAGACAGGCGGACGCTGCCGCGGTGTCTTCTACTGGGAGCCTGCCTGCCGCCCCTCGCTCTACAAGCTCGGGGCATTCGGAGAGGACGGACACCCTACCGACATACTCCGCGCGCTGAAGGATATTGGGGCGAAGGTGGAGGGATATGACCGCAAGCGTGTCACGATACACACCACAGAGGGCGACATAACGGTAGAGCTGTATAACGAGACGCCTGTGAACCGCGACAACTTCCTGCACCTCGCCACATCACACGGCATGGACAGCATACTCTTCCACCGTGTCATAGAGGGTTTCATGATACAGACAGGCGACCCTCAGTCACGCCACGCTCCTGCCACGACGAAGGAGAACCCTTCTCCATTGCTCGGCGAGGATGATATCCCCTCAGTTGACGGGAGGAAGCGTCTGCCGGCAGAGATAGTCTATCCACGGTTCTTCCACAAGCGTGGAGCGCTCGCCATAGCACGTGAGCCGGACTCTGACAACCCCAAGAAGGAAGGCTCATCGTCACAGTTCTACATCGTCTGGGGCAAATGGCCGGTGGTCAAGGGGCGCACGCCATATGTCGACAAGCTCGCTTACTATGACGACTACCAGCAGCCTGGCACACCGTGGCTTGACGGCGGATACACTGTCATTGGCGAGACCGTGGCAGGCTGGGACACTGTCGAGAGGATACAGGCGGCGGAGAGAGACGCCAACGACCGCCCTATCAAGGACAGGCGCATACTCAGCATGGAGATAGTGGAGTGACACGGAGAGCGGCCGTGAATGTCTCTGTGACGGCTACGGACATCTGGCATAGCGATGCTGGAGAGTCTATTGTCGCTGTCGGGTGAGACCACATGATGAGTCACGACAATCCCGCCGGACACAAGGAACAACCATCATGCACACCTCTCCGCCCGCAATAAGCATGGCAGGAGACAACCTGAAAGGACAGCAAACGGGGCTACAGCGGCCTCGCTTGCTGTCCTTTCAGGTTTATCATATCATAATGTCAGGTTCTCATCATCAGGTCATTCCACAGCCTCAAGCATCAGCACACGGCTCGCCCAGTCGTTCTTCTTGCCGTAATCGACATCGTGGGTGTATGGCATCTCGAGTCCGTTGGCCATGAGGTATCGTCCGGTGAAGACCTTGCCCTCACAGTCGAGCGGCTTGTTGTCTATGC
Organism: Hoylesella loescheii; assembly: GCA_021531755.1. Classification (GTDB taxonomy): domain Bacteria; phylum Bacteroidota; class Bacteroidia; order Bacteroidales; family Bacteroidaceae; genus Prevotella. Next base: position 106,716 of record JADYUK010000010.1, on the reverse strand, counting down.
GGTTGAGCTCCTTGACACGGTATTTCCTGTTGGCATCGAGTCCCTGCATCTTGACAGGAGGGAAGTGCTGGTTCTGGAATGTCTCGAGCTTATACCAGTAGAAGACGGCCTTCGCCTTGTCCTCAGCGACATACATGAGCGATGCGAGGTTGTCTCCCTCGTACGGAGAGTGCAGGCGGTAGATATCGCCGAACTGCACCACAGGGCGTATCATCTTGTAGTCGCTTATGGCCTGTCGGCAGAGTGCCTTCTCCTCGTCGGTCATGTTCTTGGGCTGTATCTCCATTCCGAGGCGGCCGGACATGGCGACATCACAGCGCAGCTTCATCGATGTGGTGCGGAAGACGGCATGGTTCGGTGTGGCTGAGATATGGCTTGCCATGGCTATGGCTGGGTAGAAGTATGATGTCCCCCACTGCATGTATATGCGTTGCAGGGCGTCGGTGTTGTCCGATACCCAGAACTCGTCGAAGTATGGCAGCAGTCCGTAGTTGGCGCGTCCGCCTCCCGAGGCGCAGTCCTGTATGATGACATCGGGGTATTTCTCCCTTATGCGCTGACAGGTCTTTATCAGTCCGTCGTGGTATGCTATGTAGAGATGGCTCTGGCGGTCCATCGGGAGATACTGTGAGCCGTGGTTCATGACGGGAGCGTTGGCGTCCCATTTTATGTAAGCTATCTCGGGATACTTTGTGAGGAGGTTGTCGACGACGCTGAAGACAAAGTCCTGGACTTCAGGATTGCTCATGTCGAGCACGAGCTGTGTGCCTCCGCGCCCCATGACGGGCTCGCGGCGTGGTGCCTTTATTATCCAGTCAGGATGTTTCTCGTACAGCTCTGAGACGCTGTTGGTCATCTCGGGCTCTATCCAGATGCCGAATCTCACTCCGTTCTTCTTGGCATCGCGCAGGAGTCCCTCTATTCCCTCAGGGAGTTTCTGCTTGTCCACGACCCAGTCGCCGAGGCTTGAGTTGTCTGTCTTGCGTGGGTATTTGTCGCCGAACCATCCGTCGTCCATGACGAAGAGCTCTCCGCCCATTGACTTTATGTCGTGCATCATCTGGTCCATGCCCTTCTGGTTGATGTCGAAGTATACGCCCTCCCATGAGTTGAGGAGTATCATGCGCTCGTCTGCCCCGTGGCGCAGCTGGTAGCGGCGTGCCCAGCGGTGGTAGGCGCGGGATGCTCCTGAGAGTCCCTCGGCAGAGAAGGTGTATGCCACGTGTGGTGTCTTCAGTGTCTTCCCGCGGTCGAGGTGGTACTCTGAGTTGTCGGGATTGATGCCGGCAGAGAAGTAATGGTACTCTCCCTCACGTGTGTCGACATTGACGGCGTAGTTGCCTGAGTACATGAGCGCGGCTCCTATCACATCGCCCTTGTTCTCCTGCGGGCGTCCCTCAAGCGAGAACATCAGCTCCTGACGGTCGCTGGTAGCATTGCGCAGGCCGTCCTTGTTCTTTATCCTCAGCTGTCCGTTCTCGAGCTTGTGCTGTGAGAGCTGTGCCTCGGCTGCCCATGAGCCGTGCATGTGTGAGACCCATACATTGTTGCGGCGTATAGGCATCATTGACGAGAGGAACTGTGTCAGGGTGACTGTCTTATTCTCCCCGTTGGTTATCTCCGCCCACGATTCTATGATGTCGACATCTGTATAGGCGAGGTAGTTGAGGGTGACGGTTGTCGGATAGACTGTGTCGGCGAGGCGTATTGTGAGGAGACGGGCTTTGCGGGGCTGTCCGTTGGGGGCCTTGTCTGTCACATCGCTCAGCTCATATCCCTGGCTGACGAGCTGTGTCGAGAGGTTGCCGTCGGCATGGCGCATGGCGAGGCATACCTCGTCCTGTATGCGGTTGGCTCCGTAGGCGGGGTATATGTCGGTATTGCTCCAGTTGGCTGTCGTCGGTGCTGGCAGTGTGGCGAGGTCGGTCTCTGACAGCCTCTGCCCGTAGTAGACGAACTTCGGCTCCACGCCTTTCACTATATCCACGACCAGGGTGTTGTGCGGTGTGCTTATGGCTACATTCTCTGCTACTGTGGGGAGGGCCATGAGCATTGCCATGGCGAGGGCCTGCAGACGGCTTGTGAGGATTATCTTTTTCTTCATAGATATTGCTGTTGGTTGTTTATCAGGTTATGTTTCCCGTCACGCTGTGGGCTATGGCGGGGGTGGCGGGGCGGTCAGCTGGCTGCCTCGCCGATGCGCTCGATGAGCTCGAGACACATGCGTGAGTTATGGTATGGGCATTTCCAGAATCCGGCATGGTCGTCCTTGAGGTTGAGCAGACCATTGCGGTCGCGGCTCCAGAACCATTCTCCGCGCTCGTGGTCGATGAGGTTCTGCTTGATATACTGCCAGCATCCGAGGGCTTTGCCGAGCGCCTCAGCGTCGCCGAAGTGCTGGTATATGTTGTAGAAGCCCACGACAGCCTCTGCCTGCACCCACCAGTGGCGGTCGTCGTCGACATGTCCTGTGTCGAGATTCGCCTCGTGTGTCATGGAGCCGTCGGCATTGAGTCCTTTCTCCGATGCCTCCGCTACGAGCCTTACTATGGGCTCCACCTTGTCCAGCACCTTCTTGTCGGCGAGGACGAGGGCTGCCTCGTGCATGAGCCATGAGCACTCTATGTCGTGTCCGTAGCTCTCAAGGTGTCCGGCGCCGCGTGTCCAGTCATTCTCGAAGAAGAGGTCGAGATGGTGTGTCTGTGGGTTGAGTATCTTGTCGGTGAAGATGTCTATGAGATTGCGCAGTGCCACCTCGACTTTCGACATGGTATTCAGGCCGACCTCCTTGCCCGCGGCTTCCATCTCCTTCATGCAGCGGTAGAGGTTGGTGTATGGCTCTATGATGTGGAGATGTGTGTTCTGTGACTTCGGGAAATTGGCGTCGAGCTCTGAGAGGCGCATATCGGCTATATCGCCCCACTGGCGTGTCTGTGCCTCTATGTATCCGTTGTAGACACAGTCGAGGGAGTGGTCCTCGATGGTGTTGAAGAGGTTGATGGCCATGGTAAAGGCCTCGTCGACCTCGTCGGCGGGGACCTCTGGGTCGGCGAATGTGGCACGGACGAACTCTGAGAGGCCGTAGAGCATGAAGCCGATGGCGTAGAACTGTTTCTTTGTGTCGGCTGGCTCGCCATCGCATGTCACAGCCCAGTATGTGCCTCCGTATACGGGGTCGACGAAGTGCTGGAGGATATAGTCCTTGGCGCGGCGGGCGGCGGAGAGGTATTCGGGGTTATGGAGGACACGGTAGGCGGCGGAGAAGGACCACAGGATGCGGGCGTTGAGTATGCCGCCCTTGTCAGCGTCGGCGACGAGGGTGCCGTCGCCACGCATCTGTCCGTAGAATCCGCCACGCTCGTTGTCTACCATGTTCGTGAGCCAGAAGCTAAGGATATTGTCCTTGACAGTGCTGAGCATCTCGGCCCTCAGGGTTGATAGTGTCTCGTTCATTGTTGTCTGGTTTTGTCGGCCGGTGCGTGGGGCCTTGCGTGGTGCAGGCGCCGGCTTTGTGTTATGGTGCTGGATGATGTCCGGGGCATGGCGCGCAGTGGTGCCGGGCGTATCGCCTTTTACTTCTTTATCGGGTAGATATAGGCGAGGAAGGTCATGATGACAGCTATGAAAGCTGGGAAGAGGGAGAAGAGCGCCCATATCATTGTGCGGACGGATTCTGTCACAGAGGCTGGGTCGATGCTCTCGTTGCCCATCTCGTCGGATATCATCGTCGCTCCGGCTATGCCGAGGAGGAGGGCTATGAGCGAGCCGGAGACGGCGCCGCCGAACTTCTGTGCCATGGTGCCCGACGAGAAGATAAGGCCTGTCGATGATGTCCCGAAGGTCTCTGTGGCATAGTCTGCCACATCAGCATACATGGACCATAGGAGCGGGGAGAAGATTCCCACACCGACAGAGGTGAGCACAACGAGGGTTATCATTATCCATATCGACGACGGCGTCATGGGGACGAAGAAGAAAGCGACGGAGAGCACGAGGCAGACAATGGACGACAAGATGAACGCCATGCGCTTCGAGCCTACCCACGCCGTGAACTTCGGGGAGACGCCTCCGAATATCATGCACGTCACCTCGCCAAAGGCCATGAAGACAGTATAGTTGATTATGAGGCTGCCTACGGTTATGTCGCCTCCCATGCAGTACTGGAAGATGTAGGCGGCGACAGCATAGCGGAATCCGTTGAAGAAGTTTGTGCATATTCCTATCGAGGTGAGGATGAGCCATGGCTTGTTCTTGAAGAGATTGGCAAACTGGCTGAAGCTGAACTTCTCGGCACGGACCTGCTTCACACGCTCTCTCGTCAGCAGGCCGCAGGCGAGGGTCATGGAGGCGGCGAGGATGCCGAATCCGGCTCCGAGGACAGCATACTGGTGGGCGTCGGAGCCTCCCACAATCTTCTGCAGGTAAGGGAAGGAGAGCAGCGTGACAAAGCCCATGGCGTAGGCTCCCACCATACGGAACGATGAGAACTCGTTCTTCTCGTTGTCATCATCGGTCATGACGCCGAGCAGGGAGCCGTAAGGGACATTGACAGCGGTATAGACAACCATCATGAGGAGATAGAAGACATAGGCGTAGACGCGCTTGGCGACAGGGCCGAGGTCGGGGGTGAAGAGGAGCAGGGCGAAGATAAGGCCGAACGGTATGGAGCCGAAGATGAGCCACGGACGGTAGATGCCCCAGCGCGACTGGGTGCGGTCGGCAAGGCTGCCCATGATGGGGTCGGTGACAACATCGAACATACGGGCGATGAGCATGAGGGCTGCAGTGTCGGCGAGAGAGAGCCCGAAGACGTTTGTGAAATAGAACGGGAAGGCTATTGACATAATCTTCCATGTTATGCCTCCTGAGGCCGCGTCGCCCAGGGCATAGCCGATTTTTTCCTTTAATGATGCCATGTATATGTGGTGGTTTTGGTTATTGTCCCGCATGTTGCTGGCGGGACAAGGTGATAGTTAGGTCTGTGGATGTGGTGAGTGGCAGTCTGAAAAGAGACTGCCCCGAAGGCATGGGCGCCCCGGGGACAGTCCCTCAACGAGTAGATATGTTAGTAACTTAAGCCTTTGTTCTTTGCTACGAGGCGCTTTATTGTCTCTACTGACTCTGCTGTGCGCAGCCCGTCCTCGGGTGTGTTCATGCAGTAGTCGATGAGCTTGTCTACTGTCGACACGGCGACATGCATCCTTGTGTCTGACGATGCGTAGTATATGAGCACGCGGCCGTCATCGTCGGCTATCCAGCCATTGGCGAAAGCGACATTCATGACATCACCGATATACTCCTCTCCCTCGGGGACAAGGAAGTAGCCTCCCGGCTGTGCGACGAGGCGGGTGGGGTCGTCAAGGGCGGTCATATACATATAGAGGACATAGCGGAGGCCTGAGGCGCAGCCGCGGACACCATGGGCGAGATGGAGCCAGCCCTTCGGTGTCTTGATAGGGTGTGGGCCCTCGCCGTTCTTCACCTCCATGATGGTGTGGTAGTGGCGTGCGTTGATAATCTTCTCCTCCTTGACCTCGGCATGCTCGATATCGTCGACAAGGGCCCAGCCGATGCCTCCTCCCGAGCCGGTGTCTATGAATCCATCCTGCGGACGGGTGTAGAAGGCGTACTTGCCGTCGACAAACTCGGGGTGGAGGACTACATTCCTCTGCTGCGACCTTGACTTGAGGTCGGGCAGGCGCTGCCATGTCCTGAGGTCATGCGTGCGGGCTATGGCGGCTGTCGCTGTGGCGGCTGAGAGGTCGCCGGGCTGAGTGTCGTCATGGCGCTCGGCACAGAAGATACCGTATATCCATCCGTCCTCGTGCTGTGTCAGGCGCATGTCGTATATGTTCGTCGCGGGGATGATGTCATCGGGCATGGTTATCGGCTCGTCCCAGAAGCGGAAGTTGTCGATGCCGTTGGGCGACTCGGCGACAGCGAAGAATGACTTGCGGTCGGCTCCCTCAACACGGACTACGAGGAGATACCTCCCGTCGAGCTTTATGGCGCCTGAGTTGAACGTGGCGTTTATCATTATGCGCTGCATGAGGTAGGGGTTGTCATGCTCGCTGAAGTCATAACGCCACTCAAGGGGCGTATGCTCTGCCGTGATGATGGGATACTCGTATTTGTCGTAGATGCCGTTGCCGTATGGCTTGGGGCTGTTCTTCCTGCTGAGCAGCTGCTCGTGACGCTCACGCAGAGCGATGACTTTCTTCTGGAATTCTGCTGACATTGTGGTGTATTTCTTTTATCATTACTTTCTTGTTGATGTGTCCCGGATATCTCCCAGGAGGCTACTTTATGCCCTTGAGGAGGAGGAGCTTCTTTGTTGCCACCCATGCCTTGAAGTCTTGGGCGGTGGTTGTCTCGGGCGCCACGCCGAAGTGTTCCTTCTTGTAGTTGCGCCATGGGAGGATGTAGAGCGTGGGGTATGGCTCGATGATGGGCTTGAGGACACGCTGCCACCATGTAGCGTCGGGCGAGTTCTTGTAGCCGCACTCTGTCACGGCGAGCAGCTTGTAGTGCTCACGGGCTATCTTGGAGATGAGCGCCATGTCTGCCGACATCTGCTTCACGAAATCCTCCTCTGTGCCCCACTGGTAGGCATCCTCGCCGATGAGGTCCACGCGGTCGTCGCCGGGATAGCGCTCCATCCACTGCTCCTCGGTCCAGTTGCCCTGGAGGTTGGGCGAGTAGGCCCATACGATGCTCTCCCTGAGCTTTGAGTTGACAGCGTCCTGTGTCATGCGCCAGAGGGCGTGGTACTCGGCTGTCGAGCAGTTTGACGCTCCCCACCAGAACCATCCGCCGTTGTTCTCGTGCCAGGGGCGGAAGATGACTGGTATGGCGTTGCCCTTCTTGTCCTTCAGCGTGAGGAGGAAGTCGGTGACACGCTCCAGCCACATCTGGAACTTCTCATGGTGCGAGCCGCCCTTGAGGACGCTCCTGACTGTGAGGCGTGGGTCAGTGACTTTCTCCGCCACGTCGGCCTGGCCTATCTTCCTGAGCAGGCGGACTGCCTCCTCGTATGCCTTGATGTCGCCCTCTATCCATGCCGTGGTGCCGAGCATGGGGTTGCGCGGATGCCATGAGATGGTCACTATGCCGCCACGCTCGTGATGGCGGATTATCTCACGCCGCATGCGTGTGAAGGGCACAGAGTCGAGGTTCTTCTCGTCGCCCATCTCTATGCCGCCGAGGTCAAAGCCCATGACGGCGGGGTAGTCGCCACAGAGGGCGTAGGTGTCTGAGCGGTCCTCGTCCCACTCCCATGTCAGTCCATAGAACGTGTCGTCCTGGTGGCCGTACATGATACCGCGCTTCTGAAGGCGCTGCAGACGCTCGATGAGTTTCTGTCTGGGAGTCTTCCTGGCCCCGAGGACTGGACAGGGAAGCAGCATGATGGCGAGGAGTGTGAACAGGATAGTCTTTCTCATAGATGTCGTTGTCTTATTAGGTTGGTTTGCGGTATTATTCAGGTATCATGGCCCGTAAAGCGGATTGTGACGTTGCGGCCGCTGATTGTGGTTGCAAAGATACATGTAAAGAAAGGAAGACACTTTGCCTTAATTAGCAGAATATTACACTTCTTGATTAATATCATGTCTGTGTACAAGTGAATGATAAGAAAGTATAAGGATTCTATGGCTTCGGGGCATCCGGATGGGAATTTGCGGGCAGTATCATGGCATGCCACGCATAAGTATCGGATGAGCGGCTCAGAGGTACTGGATGAGCAGACAAAAGGTACTCTATGAGCGTGTCATACAGTACCTTTTGCCGAGGGGGAGGATATGTCTGGGTGTCAGATGATTCCGTTGATGAAGATGATGAGGATGGCGACGGGGACAAGGGTCGTCGTCAGGAGATAGAAGATGTGCGGGAAACGGCCGAGACGGAGGTGGCCGTCGTTCGTCAGCATCCTTGTGACACGCTCACGCCCCATGCGCCTCAGGAGGAGGCAGAGGAATATGCTGCCGAGGGGCATGGCAAACTTTGCGACGATGAAGTCGCAGAGGTCAAAGAATCCCATCCCGAAGACTGTCACCGAGGACCAGTCGCCGAACGACATCGAGCAGCAGAAACCGGCGGCGCATGTCAGCACGGCAAGCACGATGGCCGACATTGTGCGCGAGAGGCGCGTCTTCTCGCTGATGAACGCCGTCGTTATCTCAAGCATGGAGATGCTCGATGTCAGGGCGGCCATGACAAGGAGGATATAGAACGCCACCGTCACAATATAGCACAGCAGAGGGGTGGCTCCGAAAGCCTGCTGGAAGACATTGGGGAGGGTGATGAAGACAAGGGCGGGACCCGCGTCGGGGCTCACACCGACACTCATCGCGGCGGGGAAGATGATGACACCGGCGAGAATGGCGACAAGGGTGTCGATGACGGCGACATGATAGGCGTCCTTGACGATGTTCACCTTGGGCGAGAAATACGACGCGTAGGTCATGAGCGTCCCGATGCCGACACTCAGCGTGAAGAACGCCTGCCCAAGGGCCTCAAGCCATACATGGGTGGTTATCTTAGAGAAATCGGGCTGGAAGAGGAACCGTACTCCCTCCATGCTGCCAGGGAGGGTCAGCGAGCAGACAGCAAGGACGACAAGCAGCAGGAGCAGGAGGGGCATCATAATCTTCGACCCGCGCTCAATGCCTTTCCTGACGCCGAGGATGACGATGGCTGTCGTCATGATGACAAACGCCACGAGACAGAGGAAAGGCTTCAGAGGGTCGGCGGTGAAGGATGCGAAATCGGCGGTGAAACCGGCTGCCGTGCGCCCGAGGAGGGTGTCGGTGGCGGCTGCCCACGCGTATTTAAGTGTCCATCCCGCCACGACGCTGTAGTAGGCGAAGACGAGGAAGCCGCCGATGATGCACATGAAGCCGGCCGTAAGCCATACGGCACGCCCTATGCGGCCGCCACGCCCCTCAAGGGCGAGACGCTTGTATGTGTCGTAGGCGTTGGAGCGGGCCTCACGCCCGGTGGCAAGCTCGGTGATGAGCACTGGCACCGTGACAAGGGCTATACATATTATATATATCAGTATGAACGCCGCACCGCCGTTCTGGCCGGTCTCACAAGGGAAACGCCATATATTGCCAAGGCCTACCGCACTGCCCGCGGCGGCGAGGATGGCTCCCATACGTGAGCCGAAGTGTTGTCGCTGTTCCATGTAGGTTGTGTGTTTTGATGTTATTTTCCTGATGATTGTTTCTGTGGGGAGGGGATGGAGGGAGAGGGGAAAGGGGATGGCAGGAGAGGCGGATGACACAAGCTCACAGCTCTCTGGTCTATCCGGGTCATCCAGTCCTTCTGGTCTATCTGGGTCATCCGGTCCTTCTGGTCTATCCGGTTCTTCCGGCCCCTCCAGCCTCCGACACCCTGCCGTATATAAGCAGACCTCCCGCCTGCTGACACCCATGAGGGCGCCAGGGGGCGGGAGGTGACAGGGAGAAGGACCGCCTTTCCTGACTGCAAAGTTATCACAAAAAGATTTACTATGCAAGAAACAGGAAGGTTTTTCGCGCTATTTGCTTACACTTTCACACTTTTCAGGCGCCTTGAAGAACAACGAGGCGATGTATCCCACGACAAGGACAATGATGTGGCTGTACACACCGAGCATGTATTTTGAGTGGGTATAGTTCCACGGACCGAAGTCGAGGAGGGCCTGCTTTGTGCCGTCGGGCATCTTCTGTGGCGAGGTGAGCATGGCGTAGGCGGTGAAGAGGATGCAGACAACGAGACCGATGTAGAGTCCCTGCTTGTTGGCCCGCTTCGTGCAGAGGCCGAGGAGGAAGATGCCGACAATGCCTGCCGAGAAGATGGCATAGAACGAGAAGATGGTCTCAAGGACCGCACCGCCGTGGCTGACAGCGTAGAGGACAGCGATGGCAACAGCGCCAAGGCCGGCTATGACAACTACGAGACGGCCCGCGCGGAGCTTCGTCTTGTCGCTCACATCAGGGCGGAAGCGCACGAGATAATCCTCGACAGCTATCGCAGAGAGGCAGTTGAGGTCGCTGTCGAGCGACGATATCGCGGCGGCGGCGATAGCGGCGATGATGATGCCACGCACACCGAGAGGCAGCTGTGTGGAGATAAAGTGTGGGAAGACAGCGTCGGGCTTCATGCCCTCAATGGCCGCATCGGGAGAGAGCTGGTAGTAGGCGAAGAGCAGGGAGCCCACGAACATGAACATCGTCCATACCGGAACGGAGAGGAAAACACCGATGAAAGCGGCCTTTTTCGCACTCTTGTCGTCCTTGGCCGTGAGGTAACGCTGCACGATGGTCTGGTCTGTGCCGTACTTCTGGAGGGCATAGAAGATACCATTGAATGCCATCACCCAGAACGTTGTCTCGACAAAGTCCCACTCGAATGGGCCTACGCCTATCTTACTCGTCTCGTATGGGCCTACCATCGTCGTCGCGTTCCATGCCGTCGAGAGAATGTCTGACGGGCCATAGGGCGTGCCGACAGCGGCGAGGAGAAGGATGACGCAGAGCACACCGCCACCAATCAGAAGGCCGCCCTGGATGACATCCATCCATATTATGGCCTCCATGCCGCCAAGGAATGTCAGCAGGATGATGGTGACACCGAGCACTCCGATGACCCAGAAGATATCTACTGCCATGAACTGGGACAGAGCCATGCTGACAAGGAAGAACACCGAACCCATCTTCGTGAAATGGGTCAGCACGAAGGCGATACTGCTATAATAGCGAGCGAAGGCTCCGAAACGGCGCTCGAAATACTCATACGTGGACAGACGGATGACTCGCCTGAACAACGGGACGATGACTCCGATGAGCGCTACAAGGACTATAGGCACCATAAGGCCCTGGACAAGGAGCACCCAGTTGCCACCATAAGCCGCGCCAGGATAGGCGAGGAATGTCACACTCGAGATGAGAGTGGCGAAGATGGACATACCGACTGCCCACACAGGGACTTTGCCTGAGCCCGTGAAATAGTGTGACGTGTCTTTCTGACGGTGGGAGAAATAGACTCCCATGACAATGGCGAGGAGGATGGACGCTATGACTATGACATAGTCTACCCAGTGCATGCCTCCCACAGAGGTTAACAGAGAATACATGTTGTTGTGCTTAATATTAGGTTTGGTTAGGTTTTATCATCGGGGTGAAAAATGTGAAAGGCGAGGCTCAACAAGGGGAAGGCGAAGCTCAAAGAAGCAGGAAAAGAGGCCAAACACCGCCACCCCCCAAGCCAAAAGCCACCAACCCCCAAGGCAAAAGAGGCGAAAGCCCAAGGCGAAGCCGAAGGGCGAGAGAAGCAGCAAAAACCCCCGTTCTGGGCGGTTTTCCGCCCAGCTTCAGTCAGTTCCCCTGCCCAGCTTCAGGCAGTTCCCCCGCCCTGCCCCATCATACCATAAAGGAAATGAAGAACAGCAGCCCCACAGCCAGCCTCATCCTGCCCTGCAAGGCCGCCATTCCGTTGTCCGTACAGGGGAGAACGGCTACTCCTCTGTTATCACCTCGGCAGCCTCACGTATTGCCTGCTCCTCTGCCTCGGAGAGCCTGGTGAGGGGCATGAGCATATCAGGAGTACACAGTCCGCGGGTCTGCATCATCACCTTCAGCGCTGTCAGCGACTGGCCGAGCGAGCGGCCTGCCTGGTATAGCTTCGCTATCTCGTTCGTCTCGTCCTGAAGGCGGTTGGCTGTCTCCATGTCTCCGCTGACCGCAGCGTCATAAAGGCGGCGGAACATGCCCGGCACGAAATTGCCCGTCGAAGGCACAATGCCGTTGCCACCAAGCTCAAGAGAGTGGGCCGACTGGGCTGCCCAGCCACAGAAATAGGCGAAGTCATCGCGGTTACGGGCTATCGAGATGCACTGCTCCATGCGCTCAAGGTCACGCTCCGAGTCCTTCAGTCCGACGATATTCTCATGGCGTGAGAGGCGCTCGATGACATCTACCGGGATGGACATGTGGGTCGTTGCCGCTATGTTGTAGAGCATGAGAGGGCCTTTGATGGAGTCTGCCAGACGCAGGTAGTAGTTCTCCATCTGCTCGGGAGTCAGCGAGTAGTAGCTTGGCAGAGTGGCGACGATGACATCAGCACCGCTCGCGCTGTAGTAGCCGGCCTGCTTCAGCTGCTCGATGAAACAGTTGCCTGTAAGCCCTGCATAGACGGTTATCTTGCCGTCGGCGGCCTTGACGGCCGTCTCTATGAGCTCCTGGCCGTCCATAGTGGAGACGGAGTTGCCCTCACCGGTCGTGCCCATGAGGAGAGGTGAGACGCCGGCTGATACGAAACTCTTGATGATACGCTCTACTGCGGATTTGTCGAGGAATCCGCTTGGTGTCACCGGGGTCACCATAGGGACCACGACACCGTTGTATTTGCTGCTGTTCATTGTTATGTGTGTTTTTACGGTTGGTTCCATGAAATCGGCCTTACCCATGCTGGATGCAAGCCTTGGAGGATTGTGTCCCGACTTGATTTTACAGAATCCACCTTGAGTGTTTATAGTGAGTCAATGTTCGTTGTGGGCTTGTGCGCCATACCGGGGTAGGCCAGCATGCGGGATTATTCCTCCACCCTGACCTTCATCTTCTGGCGTATATCGGTCGATGACGCTCCTATGTAGAGGGTGAATGTGCCTGGCTCGAGACGCCAGCCGTTGATGCTCTCGTCCCAGAAGCGCAGGTCGTCGCGATTGAAGGTCATCACGGCTGGGGCGGTCTCGCCTGCCTTCAGGGCCACTTTCGCGAACGCCTTGAGCTCTTTCAGAGGGCGCAGGACGCTGGCTTTGTCATCGCCTATGTATAGCTGCACTGTCTCCATGCCGTCGCGCTTGCCGGCATTGGTGACGGGGACAGTGACAGTCCATGTGCCGTCGGCTGCTGAGACAGTGGCCTTACCGTATTTGTATGTCGTGTAGGAGAGGCCGTGGCCGAAGGGGAAGAGGGCGGGGATGCGCTTCGTGTCGTGCCAGCGGTAGCCGACAAGGATATCCTCACGGTATATCTCCTTGATGGAGTCGCCGGGGTATGTGAGGGCGTCGAAGCTGTGTGCGCCATTGTCCTCCAGACGCTTGGGGAACGAGAAGGGGAGCCTGCCCGAGGGGTTGACATCGCCCGAGAGGATGTCGGCTATGGCGTAACCGCCTTCTGAGCCGGGGTACCATGCCTCGACGATGGCCGCCATGCCCTTTATCCACGGCATGGCAAAGGCGTTGCCAGTGAGGAATACTCCGGCGACTGGCTTACCCGTGGCTATGAGCTGCTCGATGAGCTTGTCCTGCGAGAAAGGCAGACTGAGGCTGACACGGTCGCCACTCTCACAGTCCTGGCGCCAGTTCTTGTTCAGTCCACCGACATATATTATCAGGTCGGCACCCTTGGCCGCACTGACAGCCTCAGCGCGGAGCGAGTCATAGAGGGCGTCGCTGTACAGCTCCTCACGGCCATAGACAGAGGCTCCGCTGCGGTAGCCCTCTGCATAGACAACATCTGACTTGCCGAAACGCTCCCTGATGGCCATCAGCGGCGATATGACACGCTTCGGCTTAAGCTCTGACGAGCCACCTCCCTCGCTGAGATTCCTCACAGCGTTCTCGCCGACAACGAGTATGCGCCTGTACTGCCCGTCGGCAATGGGGAGGAGAGCCTGGCGTGTCTTGCCCCAGGGAGAGTTCTTCAGGAGGACGATACCCTCGGCGGCTATCTCGCGTGCGGCGGCATAATGCTCTGGTGTGCAGAGCGAGCCGTAGGCGCGGTTGCGGTTCATGGAGGTGCGGAAGATAAGGCGGAGGATACGTGATGCCTGCTCGTCGAGGACCTTCATGTCTACCTCGCCCCTGGCGATAGCCTCACGGTAAGGGCGCGCGAGGTAATAGTCGTCATAGCCGAATCCATCGGCCTCAGAGGTAAGGCCGTTAGTGTATGAACCCATCTCGACATCCATGCCGGCACGTGCGGCAGGGACAGTGGAGTGGACTGCTCCCCAGTCAGAGACGACAACGCCGTCCCACTGCCACTCCTCCTTAAGTATCTTGCGGAGGAGATAGTCATTGTCGCACAGCCATTTGCCACGCGCCTTGTTATACGAGCACATGAATGTCCACGCCTTCGCCTCGACAGCGGCGGCACGGAAAGCGGGGAGGTATATCTCACGCAGGGCACGCTCAGAGACCTGCACGTCGATATGCCCGCGCCACAGCTCCTGGTTGTTCAGCGCATAGTGCTTGACAGAGGCTCCGACACCATTGGCCTGGAGCGCTGTGATATATGGCACGACGAGCTTAGAGGCGAGGTATGGGTCCTCGCCCATATACTCGAAGTTGCGGCCGTTGAGGGGTGTGCGGTAGATATTCACACCGGGACCGAGGAGCACACTCTTGTTGCGGTAGGCTGCCTCCTCGCCGACTGACTTGCCATAGAGGGCCGACATGCGGGGATTCCATGTCGCGGCGAGACATGTCAGGGCTGGAAAGGCGGTGCAGGAGTCGCTCGTCCACGAGGCATAGCCCCAGTCGTTCCAGTTTATCTCGGCACGCACACCATGCGGACCGTCGCTCCATGACAGCTCCGGAATGCCCAGGCGGGGGCAGCCGGCAGAGGTGAACTTGCTCTGGGCGTGGCACATAGCCACCTTCTCAGCCACTGTCATACGGCTGAGAGCATCCTTCACACGCGCCTCAATAGGCTGCGAGGCGTCAAGATAAACTGGCTGGGGACGGGACTGACACCCCTCCTGTGCCCTGGCCGCTGGCTGGAAGCAACACCCCTGTGCCCTGGCCTCTAACTGGGAACAACACCCCTGTGCCCTGGCCTCTAACTGAGAACAACACCCCTGTGCCCTGGCCGTAAGGTCAGGGGAGAATAACGATGCGGCAACGAAGGCCGCGAGAATTGTGCTACGTGACATTATAGTTAAGTTTATATACAAGCGCATCAGCCCCTCTGCGGGCATGATGCCGGTAAGGTATCGGCTGGCAGACGGACATGGTAAAAAGCGACTTGCAGGCAGGATGCGATACCACGGGGCAGACCCTCGCCATACAGCCGATTATCCGTTGTCTGAATGTCGGCAAAGTTAACTATTTTATTTCAAATCACAAAATATATGGGCAATGTATTTGGCAGTTTGAAGATAATAATGTATCTTTGTGCGGTAAAAAAGACAAAAAACATCGATGTACAATACATACACACTGTCAAACGGCCTACGGGTGATACAACGGCCGTCAGAAGGCGATGTCATATACTGCGGATACGCCATAGCGACAGGCACACGCGACGAGAAGGAAGGCGAGGAGGGACTGGCACACTTCTGCGAGCACGCCTCGTTCAAAGGCACTAAACGGCGCAACTCATCACAGATAATAAGGACACTCGAAGAGCTCGGAGGTGAGCTGAACGCATATACCAACAAGGAGTCGACAGTCTATTACTGCGCCATAAGGCGTGAGCATCTCGCACGGGCCATTGACCTCCTGACGGATATGGTCTTCCATTCCGTCTTCCCAGACCATGAGCTCGAGAAGGAGAAGGAGGTGATATGCGATGAGATAGAATCGTATAACGACACCCCTGCCGACCTTATCTACGATGACTTCGAGAACATCATATTCAGCGGACACCCACTCGGGCACAACATCCTCGGCACGAAGGAGACGGTGAGGGCTTTCGGCCATGACGACGCCATGCGCTTCACCAAACGCCACTACACACCCGCCAACACCATATTCTTCCTACACGGAGACCCTAAGCCGCGCACACAGAAACCAGCTGACGGCATAAAGCCTGTCGTGAAAGCCATAGAGAACGCTTTCAGGAAATACCCGCTCTGCACAGAAGCCGGCACCAGCATGCATGCCGGCGAGGGGGCTATGGCACAACAGAAAACAACAGCCAACACACCGGAGAAGACCGTCTCTGACGCTCGGGACAACAGCGTGACGGGCGCTACGGGCAGCTCTGCCACACCGACAGCCTCCCCAGGCCAACATGCGACATACCACCAGGCTCACGTCATCATGGGGCGTGAGGCCTACGGCATACACCATCCCCACCGCCTCGCCCTGAGTCTGCTGAACAATATCCTTGGCGGTCCCGCCATGTCCTCGCGTCTGAACATGGCGCTGAGAGAGCGCAACGGACTGGTATACACTGTCGAGAGCTCTATGACAGC
The DNA here is from genome assembly GCA_021531755.1 of Hoylesella loescheii. Taxonomy (GTDB): domain Bacteria; phylum Bacteroidota; class Bacteroidia; order Bacteroidales; family Bacteroidaceae; genus Prevotella. Next base: position 90,531 of record JADYUK010000010.1, on the reverse strand, counting down.
CTACGGCGACACTGGGATATGGGCGGTATACTTCGGCTGTGACGCCCACGATGTGAAGCGTTGCCAGCGCCTTGTCAGGCGTGAGCTTGACAAGCTGATGACGACACCTCTCTCCCCACGCCAGCTGGAACAGGCCAAGAGACAGATGAAGGGGCAGATAGCGCTGTCGATAGACTCAAGGGAATCGTTCGCCCTTGACTTCGCCAAGTCGTTCCTCTTCCATGGCTGGGAGAAGAATGTCGAGGCGCTCTACCGCAACATCGACGCCCTGACAGCCGACGAGCTCCAGACCGTGGCGCAGGAGATTTTCGCACGTGAGGGAATGAGAGTGCTTGAGTATTAGACAGCGGAATGACTGAAAAACGTTCCTCCAACAACAACTGACATATTTACTAAATTACATAACTAAACAAAAAAAATCATGAAAAGACTTTTACTAACGCTGCTTGCCGTGGTAGTGGGCCTTGTCGTCCATGCCACCGACTACAAGCTCGTGACCGATGTCTCGCAACTCGAAGTGGGAGCGAGGTATCTGGTTGTGGCACCGTACACACCTAAAGGAGGTACCACATCCTACTATGCTTTAGGTGCAAAGAATGGAACAAACCGTGATTGCGTATTAGTGCAAGAGTCAGAAGGGTTAATCAGCATCTCAGATGAACCTGTATACCCTATAACCCTTGCTACTGTTGAAGGAGACAGTGATTATCCTTACGCATTGCAAGATGGAGAAGATGGTTATTTCTTAGCTGGTGAAAAGAAGCTATATCTGGCTACAGAAACATCGGACAAGAAGAGCCATGCATCTATTACAGTTGACGAGAACAACTATTCAATAATCAAATTTCCACTATTGAACGGAGATAAAAATTTCCAATTGATGTTCAATTACAACAGTGGAAAACCGAGGTTCACTTGCTATGCAGGAACGATGCATGCTATCCAGCTCTATAAGAGAGTTTCTGTTGCCCCTGAACCTGACCCCGACCCAGACCCTCAGCCAGAGGAGAAGACAGTCTATTGGGACAACAGCTTCAGCAACTGGGAGAATGTCTATGCCTACGCATGGAAGAACGGGGCAGACCCACGCACAGAGAACGCCGCATGGCCTGGAGAACAGCTGACAGAGAAGACAGCCGACGGACTGTATGTATTCAAATACACCGGTGACTGGGACAAGATTATCTTCAATAACTCTATCGGAAATCAGACACCGGACAATGACCTCATTGCCGGCACAACATACGACGGCTACATGGCTCCTGGCAGTGTCTATCTCGTGGGAAATATCGACGGAATAACAGAGTGGGACCCTGCCTCCGGACTGGAGATGACAGACAAAGGCAACGGCATTTATGAGGCCGACAACGTCGAGATACTCGATGCCCTTGGCATCTCAGGAACATTCTGCATAGCGACAGAGTTAGGCTCATGGGAGACTGTGAACGCCAACCGCTATGGCCCTGAGGCTGACAACACAAGCATCAGCCTGGGCGATAACGTTGATATGGTGAAGAAGGGAGAGACAGCATGGAGACTGCCTGTAGGAATATACAAGCTGACAGCTGACCTCAAGAACAACAAGCTGACCGTCGGCGAGGCTTCAAACCCTGTCTACAAGCTGAACGGCATAGCCGCCATAGGCGACACACACACAGGAAAGAACATCAAGCTGAAGACTCCTGCCACAGCTGTAGCACAGCTCGGCAACAACCTGTGGATAAAGGACGAGACGGGATGGATGCTCGTCTACGGCGCCACAGGCCAGACATACGCTAACGGCGATGTAATCCCAGCAGGCTACGGCGGCACATACAATCTGTTTAACGGTCTGCCTGAGATACAGAACCCTACCGGATTCGAGACACCAGCAGGGAACAATGGCGCCGTGGAGCCTGCAACGGTGACAGCCGGAACATTCGCCTCACAGCCTCTCAACAGCTTCATAGAGCTGACAGGAAAGGTTGAAGGCTCTGACCGCAACTACACCCTGACCGACGAGACGGGCGAGGCTGCCATCCGCACCCTGTCGAAAGACTTCGTGATGGCTACCGGAGAGAAGGTCCTCGTGCGCGGCTTCGTCTCTGTTTACGTCAAGGATGAGACAACGACATACCAGATAACGCCGATTTCATCGGAGGAAATCACAGAGCCATCGACTGTCAACACAGTATTCTTCGACAACACCAACTCCCAGTGGGAAGAGGTCTATGCATACGCATGGAGCAGCGAGAATCCTGAGGAGCATAACGCTGAATGGCCTGGAGTGAAGATGACAGAGACGACAGAGGACGGACTGCTGAAGATTGAGATTGACAAGAAATTCGACATGGTCAACTTCAACGAGAAATCTGTCGCCAGCGACAAGCAGACCAAGGACCTCGTCATTGTCGACAAGAAGGTCTACTCTATGGAGAGCGTCGTTGAGCCTGTGGAGACAAACACAGTATTCTTCGACAACACAGAGAGTGGCTGGGAGAAAGTCTATGCCTACGCATGGAAGAGCGGGGCAGATCCACGCACAGAGAACGCCGCATGGCCTGGAGTGGAGATGACCGAGACGACAGAGGACGGACTGCTGAAGATAGAGCTCAGCAAGGAGTATGACATGGTTGTCTTCAGCAATGGCGCGACAACAGGCGATATTCTCGTCAAGACTGCCGACCTCACCATTGTCGACCAGGAGGTGTACAGCTACACAACGCCCGAGACACCGGCCGAGGTGAACACCATATACTTCAACCGCCAGAACTGCGCATGGGAGAAGGTCTATGCCTACGCCTATGTCAAGGCCGACCCTGCCGACAAGAACGGGTCATGGCCAGGACAGGAGATGACAGAGGTGACAGCGGAGGGCTACCTGAAGCTCACTCTCGACAAGAGGTTTGACCAGGTTGTCTTCAACAACGGATTCTTCAACGACGACGAGGGCAAGGAGCAGACACGTAACTTCATCGTGGAGGACAACAAGGTCTATGGCATGCCCGTAGAGCCTGAGGAGCCGACAGGCACCAACACCATATACTTCGACAACACCGAGGGCGAATGGGAGAATGTCTATGTCTACGCATACAAGGAGAACTCTGACCCGCTTGTGAACAACGCCGAGTGGCCTGGAGTGCAGATAACCGAGAGGACAGAGGACGGCCGCTATGTCGTTGTGCTCGAGAAGAAGCTCAACATGGTCATCTTCAACGACGGTTTGAACGCTGGCAAGAGGACTATCGAGCAGGAGATTGAGGACGGCAAGACATACTCCATGCCTCACGTGGAGCGGAACACCGTATTCTTCGACAACTCAAACAGCAACTGGGAGAGAGTCTATGCCTACGTATGGCAGAGCGAGACATATCCTGCACAGTATCTTGAGGCATGGCCTGGCATAGAGATAACCGACATGACAGACGACGGACTCTTCAAGCTGAAGATAGATACAAGATACGACATGATTATCTTCAACAACGGAGAGGACGGCGACAACGCACACCAGACATACGACCTCGCCATCGAGGATAACAAGGTCTATATCCATGAGGGCGACCCTCTGAAGCCTATCACAGGCGACATATACCTCATCGGCGACATCAGCGACCACCGCTGGGACCCTGCTTACACAGGGGCCATGATGACAAACAACGGCGACGGGACATACGACATTAAGGATGTCGTGCTCGAGAATGGCAGCCCGCTGACATACTTCGCCTTCACACAGAAGCCGACAGGCAGCTGGGAGGATGTCAACAGCAGCCGCCTCGCACCGACAGAGCGTGACCTCAAGGTGACACTCGGTGAGGAGTATGACGTGCAGAGGAATGTCGACATGTCGTGGGCCATAGAGCCTGGAATATACGATATGCACCTGGACGTGAACACCATGAAGCTTGTCGTGACGAGGGCGCTGTCCACTTATCCGGAGAATCTCTATATCATCGGTATGATAAAGGACCACGAGTGGGACAACAAGACCTCGGGCGACCCACAGCCGATGACTATGGTCAAGCCGGGTGTATACAAGCAGGAGAATGTCGTCATCGTCGGGAACGGTGTTTTCTGCCTCTCCTCAAAGCTGGGAGCATTTGAGATCGTGAACGAATACTGCTATGGCCCAGAGGTGACAGGAACATTGATTATTGACTACGGAGTGGACTACAGCTTCATCAAGTCAAACAGCAACATCTGGCAGATAAATCCGGGACGCTACGCGTTCACCGTCGACTTCAACTCTATGACAATATCCATCGAGCGCTATGAGATACCTGAGAAGCTGTACATCATAGGCGACATAAAGGGCAACTCATGGGCTCCTGACTATGAGGGCACTGTCATGACGCAGAAGGCTGAAGGCATCTACGAGGCCAACGGCGTGGAGCTTGACGCTGAGGAGAACGCTTACTTCACCATCGTCGAGGAGCCTAATATGGACTGGGATGTGGTCAACGCCCACAGATACGGCCCTGCAACTGACGCACACGCTGTCGTACCAGGCCAGGAGACAGATGTGAAGAAAGCCGCGACAGCATGGAAGACAGCTCCTGGAACATACACCATGACATTCGATATCGACCGCATGACTCTCACCATAACCAAGGAGACATCGACCGGTATCAACACCATCGAGACGGCTGAGGGCAGCACAGAGCGCTTCAACCTCCAAGGCATGAGGACCGACGGACGCCAGCGTGGCATCGTCATCATGAGAAGAGGTGGCAAGACTGTGAAGCAGATTATCAGATAATACCACAGCAATGGGAAAATGACATAGCACGGGCTCCGTGACGTGGACTGCACCCACGGAGCCTTCACCTGTCAGAGCAGGAGGCAGACGCTTATCACAGGCGTTTGTCTCCTGCTCTCGTTTTTACCGCCCTCCCGCACCGCCTAACATGCCATCCGGCAGACACTGGCCCCTGTTCCGGGCTCCATCCGCTCTACACATACACCAGAGAGACATGACCTTGCCTGCATGGGGGTGTGAAAGAAGCGACTGACTCACCCTCATCCTAATCATCCCTATACTCTCATATCTGGCAATATGATTTCCGGTAAACGATATTTTCTTGGGTGTTTATCTTTATTTAGAAGAGAATTTCGTAATTTTGCACACATACCCAAACAAGCAACCAGGCTTTATCATTTATAGAGGAAGCCAATCATTAACAAGAATCATTCTGCACAACTACTATAACATGAAGACAATGTACCGCGAAGAAGCCATAGCGCTTGGTATGGATGTGCACGATACCATTCATTCGATGAAGCGCCGCAGTCCGAGGCATGACTACCACAAGAAAGGCAATTACATGGTGACGCTTGTGGTAGAAGGCCATGTGCCATTGCTCGGTGAGATGAAAGGGAATGCTGATGCTCCCCTTGACTCCCCTGACGCTCCCCACGTTGAGTATTCAGAGTTAGGGGAGGCCATCCTGAGAGATGAGATTGGCAAAATCAGCCAGGTCTTCCCTCAGGTGGAGGTGTGGAAGGTCTGCATTATGCCTGACCACATCCACATGATTATCAGAGTAAAGGATGACCTGCCTGCGAGGAAGCATGTGGGAAGGGTTGTGGCAGGCTTCAAACATGGCTGCAACAAAGCCTATTGGCGGATATTCGGCATGGACGAACCTCCACGCCAAGGCTTGTTTGAGAAGGGCTACGATGACAAGATTCTGATGCATGAGGGGCAGTTGGACAACTGGAAGGCTTACCTTGACGATAACCCTCGCCGCCTGCTCCTGAAGCGTCAGCATCCCCAGTACTTCACTGTGCTCTCCGGCATGGAGGTGGCAGGCCGCAGTTGCCAGATTGTTGGCAACAGGTTCCTGCTTGACATTCCCGACAAGATGGCGGTCATTGTGCACCGCCGCAACACGGATGAGGAGAACGCCCGTCTGCGGGACGAGTGGCTGGCATGTGGAGAGCGTGGTGGGGTATTGGTGAGCGCGGCCATCTCTCCAAAGGAGAAGGATGTGCTGCGTGAGGCGATGAGTCGCGGTTACCGCATCATCCTCTTGCGCGAGAGCGGGTTCCCGGAGTTCTATAAGCCCGCTGGTGAGGCCTTTGAGGCTTGTGCTGAAGGCCTGCTTCTGCAGATAAGCCCTTGGGAGCCTCACATGGAGCAGAGGGCCATAACCCGCTCCCAGCGTCTTGAGCTCATCGCTATGGCAGAAAGGATTGCAGGCGGTGAGGAACGGACAGCATGAACGCCAAGCGGAAAACCGCGAACGCCAAGCGGAAAAACAGCGAACGCCAAGCGGAAAACCGCTTGGAACGGTGGTTCTTTTTACCCCTAAGCCACCATTCGCGACAGTGAACGGTGGTTCCTTTTACCACAAAGCCACCGTTCGCGACAGTCTCGCTGCCGCCCCCAACAGACGGCAAGACAGGACGCGCCTGCACAGCGTCTCAGCCCTATCCACAACAGCCCGCAGGGCAGAAAGATGCCTTTTTCGGATTTAAATTTGGTGGAACGGAGAAAAATAACTACTTTTGCAGACAACATAATCATACAGAGAACATAACACAACAGACAATAATGAAAACAAAACTCTTCTCTGCCATCGGCATCACGCTTATGGCAGCCATGATGACAGCCTGCAAAGGGGAGAAATTCAACGTTGAGGGCGAGATAACAAACGCCGCCGACTCGACGCTTTATTTTGAGAACATATCCCTCGAAGGCCCTGTCACAGTCGATTCGATAAAGCTCACCTCAGACGGCAAATTCTCCTTCTCAGCCGACAAAGCCGACGCTCCCGAGTTCTACCGCCTGCGCATAGCAGGACAGATAATAAATATCTCAGCCGACTCTACCGAGACTGTCACAGTGAAGGCTAAGTACCCCGAGATGGCATGGAAATATGAGGTCAGCGGCTCAGAGAACTGCAAGAAGATACAGGAGCTGGCATACAAGCAGATAGAGCTGCAGAACAGATGCATCGCCATAGACCGCAACCCGAGCCTCAGCATGCGTAACGCCAGCGACTCGATAGAGAGAATCATCGAGGCGTACAAGCGCGATATCAGGGAGAACTACATCATACGTGAGCCTATGAAGGCATACGCATACTTCGCTCTGTTCCAGGCCATCGGCTCACGACTCATATTCAACCCTCGCGAGAACCGTGACGACATAAAGATGTTCGCGGCCGTGGCGACATCATGGGACACATTCTACCCTAACGCCGAGCGCGGCAAGAACCTCCACAACATAGCCATTGAGGGAATGAAGACCGTGCGCATCGTCGACAACAACAACCGCGGCTTGCAGGTGGAGGCAAGCAAGGTGAAGGAGACAAACAGCATAGACCTCAGCCTCATAGACAACAAGGGCAACGAGCGGAATCTCTCAAGCCTCAAGGGGAAGGTGGTCATCCTCGACTTCCACTCGTTCGAGGGAGAGGGCTCGGCACAGCGTATCATGACACTGCGCTCGCTGTATAACAAATACCACGCCCAGGGACTGGAGATATACCAGGTGGGAATGGGCACTAACGAGCATTTCTGGAAGACATCCGTAGCTGCGCTGCCATGGGTCTGCGTCTATGACAAGAGCGGCACATCGGCCGTCATGTACAACGTGCAGAGCATACCGACATTCTTCATCCTCGACAGAGAAGGCACTCCTGTGAAGAGGGACGTGCAGGTGAAAGACATAGACAAGGAGATACAGAGCCTGCTGTAAAGACAAGCAACATTATAAAGGGATGACAGCCACAAACTGAAAGCCCAACGCTCCGGAGCAAGAGACTGACCGCCCAGAAGCGCGGACAGGCCCCATGCTCCGGAGTTTTTTTATAAACCACAAGGTGGTATCCTCCGGGTCATCCGGAGACTCCGGAGGACCCGGAACATCCGGACAATCAGGGCCATCCAGAACATCCGGACAATCCGGAACATCCGGACAATCCGGAACATCCGGGCCATCCGGATAATCCGGAACCTCCGGACAACCCGGCCCCCCCCAAAACCCTCACACAACTATGCGACAACGCATCATAAACCTCATCCGCACATGGAAGCTCCCTGTCTCCATGCTCTGCGGCATCATCCTCTACTATATCCTTGAGGCATCCGTATCGTCAGGGACAGAGGGCGCGCTGTACGGCGTCATATCCCACATCATACAGCCGCTGCTCATCTTCGCCATGCTGACACTCTCTTTCCTGAAAGTCAGTCTCCACGACCTCAAGCCCCACCGCTGGCATGTCGTCGTGCTCATGCTCCAGGCCCTCATCTTCGCCCTCTGCGCCATCCTGGCGCTCATGGCAGGCAATGCGGGATTCCCCCGCCTGAAGATAATCCTTGAGGGAGCCATGCTCTGCTTCATATGCCCCACAGCGACAGCGAGCGCCGTCATAGTGCAGAAGCTGGGAGGGTCGCTGAGTGGGATAGTGACATACATCGTCGTCTGCAACACCATGGTGGCTGTCGTCGCCCCGGCATTCCTCACCCTTGTCGAGCCACATGCGGGTATGGACTTCATGTCTGAGCTCTTCCTCATCATGGGCAAGGTCTTCCCCCTCCTGCTCTGCCCGCTCTTCCTCGCCGTCATGATACAGCACTACGCCCCACGTCTCCGTGACCGTCTCCTCGCCATCCCCGACATGGCGTTCTACCTCTGGCTCGTGGCCCTCGCCCTCGCCATCACCGTCACCGTGCGCACCATAGCCAACAGCGACATAGCGCCACAGACACTCGCCGGACTCGCCGCCGTGAGCCTCGCCAGCTGCATCATGCAGTTCTGGATGGGACGGCACACAGGAATGCGTCTCGTGCAGCCGACAAAGGCCCCCGACGAGTGGAAGAGACACAAGTATGACCCCGCGACATACACCACAGCCAAGGAACGCTCGGCCATCACAGCAGGACAGGCCATGGGACAGAAGAACACCGTCTTCGCCATCTGGATGGGACTGATGTTCCTCGACCCCGTCACGAGCGTGACAGGCGGATTCTACAGCATCTGGCACAATATAGTCAACTCATGGCAGCTATACAAGAAGAACAAGGCATGAGGGGCTGACAGCAGAACAGCCAGACAGCAACAGCAGAGAAGAAGGGCGGCAACAGCAGAGGAAAAGGACAGCACGAGAGGGGCGGAGCGGCTCCATGAGAAACGCGCGGAGGCAACACGGGCAAAGCTCTTGTCACAACGTCAAAGCGAGAATTGATACTGTTTGAGCCTCCAATACAATACCAATGGGCGGCTCATGCAGTATGAATGGGCAGCCCAAAAACACTGGTTACGGGAAAGGGACTCTGCCCAGCGCCGCACACCGCGCACACGACACCCTAAATATTTTCTCACCCTGAGGTTTTACCGGACAGCACCAGCGCCGCACACCACGCACACGACACCCTACGGCGGGGACAACGGCAAGAAAGAAAATGTCACAATAATTTAACACACACGATGACACAAAAATGAAACAAATCCATTAACTTTGCATCCGTAACATAACCATAACGAAGACAGGGAGAAAAGCCCCGCCGCCCCGCCGCCGCAAAGCAACCGGCAGACCCTCTCCCAGCTAAAAACGAGAAAACCATCATGGAGAAGACAAAAAGCAGAATACTTGTCGTCGACGACGAGCAGGACCTTTGTGACATCTTGCAGTATAACCTTGAGACGGAGGGATATATCGCCGATACCGCAAACTCGGCAGAGGAGGCCCTGCTGCTGCCACTGACTGACTATGACCTCATCCTTCTCGATGTCATGATGGGCGAGATGTCTGGATTCCAGATGGCACGCCGGCTGAAATCGGACGCCGCGACAGCCTGCATCCCGATAATCTTCATCACAGCCCTCGACAGCGAGGACCACACCGTACGCGGACTCGACATCGGCGCCGATGACTATATCGCCAAGCCGCTGAGCATGAAGGAGGTCATGGCGAGGGTGAAGGCCGTGCTGAGAAGGACACAACACATAGAGGAACAGAACGAGGATGAATGCATAGTATACGACAGGATGCGCATCGACGACAACTCGAAGACCGTCACAATAGACGGGAAAGACATACAGCTGACAAAGATAGAGTACAAGATTCTGGCGCTCCTCGTGCAGCACTCAGGCAAAGTCTTCTCGCGCGAAGACCTCCTCAGACGCTGCTGGCCGACAGACACCTATGTCCTCGACCGTACCGTTGATGTCAACATAACACGCCTGAGGAAGAAGATAGGCGAGTACGGCAAACAGCTAAAGACACGATTCGGATATGGATACACATTCGAGAAATGACATAACGGCAAGACCATACAACAGCCACGACGGGAGTATAGAGAAAGAATGGAGACAGGCCGCGCACCGGAAAGGTTTCTCACGACACTTCACACAGAACCTTTTCCTGAGCGTAGGGAGCGTCTTCCTCATCTTTGTGCTCTCTTTCTGTATATACCAGTACCGCCGCGAGAAGGAGTTCAAGACAGATATCATGCACTCCAGGCTCCAGATGTACATATACGAGATGAGACAGACCCTGGGGCAGAAGATGACCGACGACAAGGCATTCAGGGCATACATAGCATCGCACAACATACAGGGGCTGCGCGTCACCGTGACCGACCGCCACGGCAACGTCATCATCGACAGCAGCGAGAAGGACGTCTCACGGATGGCAAACCACAGCACACGCCACGAGATACGTGAGGCTCTCAGACACGGCAACGGATATGACATAAAGCGACTCTCAGCCTCCACACACGAGACATACTTCTACTCAGCGGCACTGACAGGGCCATACGTCGTGAGAGTGGCCGTACCATACTCGGCAGAGCTGACACGCTCGCTGCAGATAGACCACTCATACATATGGTACGCGCTCGCCGTCAGCATAATACTCGTCATCATACTCTACCGCTACACACAGCGCATAGGAAGCCACATAGGCTATCTGCGAGAGTTCGCCGTGATGGCCGAGAACGGCGAGGCGCTCGACCACGAGCTGGAGCGCCGCCTGCCCGACGACGAGCTCGGAGACATATCACACACCATCATAACACTCTACTGGAAACTGAGACACAGCGAGGAGGAGAAGATACGCATAAAGAGACAGCTCACACAGAACGCCGCACACGAGCTGAAGACACCGGCGGCAAGCATACACGGATACCTCGAGAGCATCCTCTCCCACCCCGACATGCCACAGGAGAAACGCCAGCACTTCCTGGAGAGATGCTACGCACAGAGCGAGCGCATGACAAAGCTGCTGCTCGACATGGCAGCGCTGACAAAACTCGACAACATAGACACCACCAGCACAGCGCCAGCCGCCGACAACGTCATGGCCATGCAGGATGTCAATGTCTGTAACATCATAAACTCAGCACTCGACGACACAGCCCTGCAGCTCAGCGAGAAAGGCATAAGAGTGAGGACAACACTCCCCGACGAGATAATGATGACAGCCGACCCAAGCCTCCTCTACAGCATATTCCGCAATCTCATAGACAACGCCATAGCATACGCCACAGGAGCCGACACGCTGACAATAAAGGCTTGGAAAGACCTGGCTGGAGCAGACACCCAGACAACAAGGGGGGCATGGAAAGACCTGGCTGGAGCCTCTGACAACAGCACAGCGCAACACGGCGAGAGCATGGCATACCGCGGCACAGAGCAGAACGAGGAGGGGACAATGTACAACTTCCTCGTCAGCGACAACGGGCAGGGCGTAGAGCCACAGCATCTGAAGCATATCTTCGAGCGTTTCTACCGTGTCGACAAAGGCCGCTCGCGCAAGCTCGGAGGGACAGGCCTCGGACTCGCCATAGTGAAGAACGCCGTCACAGTATACGGAGGAACATGCCGCGCCGAGACAACACCAGGCGGAGGACTGACAATAAGGTTCTCGCTCAGGACAAAAGCATAAACCAGCCCGGAACAACCGGAAACTCCGGAAGAACCGGAAGCCCCGGATAACCCGGATAACCCGGAACATCCGGACAATCCGGAGCCTCCGGAGCCTCCGGATAATCCAGACCAACCAGACCATCCATCTCTCCATACTCAACAAAAAAGCATGGGGAGATGGATTTATGTTTAGAAATAATTTGCAGACAAGAAATAAATCATTACCTTTGCAGCTGGCATTGGCATGATGTGATATCACGCCATGCACACATCAACACTGAAAGAAACCAATCAACAACGTATATCATTAATCTAAAAAGCAATTACACATGAAAAAATCTTTACTCCTTACATTCGTCATGCTGCTATCATCAGTATGCCTCATGGCACAGAACCTGAAAGGCGGGCTGACCAATGTGACAACACTCAAGAAGCCAGGCGCCATCACACGCGCACTGACCGACAAGTACCCCTGGGGCTACTACGAGGGCGGAGAGGCAGGCACGTTGGTGGGTCCAGGAACAACATCCACCTACGACATCTGCATCTATGTCCCAGGCGACAAGCAGTTCTCAGGAGCCACATTAGCCGGATTAGCATTCCCAATGATGGTCAACGACACCAAGCAGGTAACAGTATGGGTTAGGAACACGCTGCAGGGAAACAACATCTACCAGGAGACCGCGACAAGCCTGACCTACGGAGACTTCAACATCATAGAGTTCAAGCAGCCCGTCAGCATTCCAGCCGAGGGAGCATACATCGGATTCACAGTAAAGACAGCACAGGATGCAGCAACAATTGCTACTAAGCAGGAATCCGTCCCAGGACAGACATTCATCATTGTCAACGGATACGTCTATGACGCCTCATCCTTCGGCTACGGCCCCGTCGCCGTCCTCGCCATCGTCAGCAATATCGACCTCCAGCCCTCAGCATGGCTCACACCAGACAAGTCATACCTCGTCTCGAAGGCAGGAAAGAAGTGCGAGATGGACGCCGTAGTGACAATAGGTTCGCCAGAGGAGATAACATCATTCACTATCGAAGTGGACAACGGAGAGAAGAAAGAGACAGTTGACTGCACATTCGACGGGAAGCTCCAGGCCCTCCGCACAGACATACCGTTCAGCTTCACATACACCGCGCCATCGTCAGTGACAACAAACAACGCGCTGAAAGTCAAGGTGACGAAAATCAACAACGCCGCAAACACCGCCAAGGACGCTGAGCTCAAAATGCCGCTCATGACAGTCAGCCGCGAGTCTGTACGCCATAACGTAGGCGAGATAATAGCCTCAACAACCAATGGAAACTCTCCGCTCGGATGGGCAGGAAACGAGGAGGCAAGAGAGCTGTACAAGGAAAAATATATCGGAGTAGTGCTACACCAGAGCGATGTCAACGACCCGATGTACATAGCCCCCAGCAAATACTTCAAGCACGGCGGCGAGACACAAGGCATAGGATTCTTCTTGCTCAACAGACAGTACATCGACGAGGGTGACATATTATGCGCGTATCTCGACGAGGTGGCCGACGAGCTGCCTTTAGCCGACATAACAGCAAAGGCAATGTGGACATCTGACGACAAGACAGCTGTAAGAATAACATCTGACGTCACAGCCCTGACAAACGAGATAGGCAACATGAAGGTCAGCTATGTGCTGACAGCCGACGAGCTCAAGAACGTCAGCCCCACATGGAGCCAGACCAACGGCCTTAGCAACATAAACCAGTCAGAAGACTACAGCCAATGGCTTAACATGTTCCTCAATGGCGGAAAATACGGCACAGCAGCAGTAAGGAACATGCCTAACAACGATGTCGTCATAGCAACATCATACGACAACTACCTCACCACAGTGCCAACAATAGCAGCGATGAACGACGGCGGCACAGCGTCAACCAACGCCACACTCGAGCTTCCGACAACATCAGCACTGAAGAACGTCCTCCCCACAGCGAAGAAGAACAACAACATCCACGCCGTAGCGATAGTAGAGGATGAAGGTGGCGTAATCATCAACGCCGTGAAGGTGGACATCAGCGACTATGACCCGACTGGCATAGAGACTGTCATAACAACTGCCGACAAGAGCGTCGAGAAGACATACACCATCGACGGACGCGAGACAACAGCTGCCGCACACGGCATACTCATACAGCGCCTGGCAGACGGCACAACACGCAAGATAATGAAGAGATAAGCCTGACACAGCCCGTCAGACAACAAGATAAGCATCTGAGACTGTCAATACAGACCGACATCTCAGACAAGGCAGACACCAGTAAAAGGCTGCTCCGCAATGCCGGGGCAGCCTTTTTTCTGATGTATTATAACTGTCCGGGAATACCCAGAATAAGTAACGATAGGTATACCAGGGGCAGCCGATGTTGCAATCTATGTCAAAAAACATGTCCATGCTCCGCGTCTTGAAGATACTATTATCCACAGCCCCAGAGGGGCGCGACTGTTAGAACCGATGGAGCAGCGAGAGGAGAGACCAAGCTTGCTTGGGCTATCCCGAAATATCGTGCAAACGAGAGCAGAGTCAAGCTTGCTTGGCTATGCCGAGTGCAGCCGATATTCAACGAAAGTTAATCGTGACAGAGGAAGACAAAGTCAAACCCCACCTGAAAACGAAGGAACGGAGTGACTGAGTGGGAGACTTGTCCTTTGGACCCACTGACCGTAGGGAGGTAAGGTGGGGTATAAATGACCAAGTATAATAAAGCCCTGGAGGGGCGACACACGCCCATAGACTCAAGGAGAGACAAATAGATAGACAAATAGATAGACGATAGATGTGGACGTGTGTCGCCTCTCCTCGGCTGTGGATAACAAAAAAAAGAGTCCCATCACAGCTTTCAAATGAGCCATGATGGGACTTTTCCAGCATTTATGCCTGTTGTCTTCCTGCGGCATAAACGTTTATGTCTCCGCTGTTCACTGTCTAGTTCTTGTGCCTTGGGCCTCTCATCTTATCACCCTCTCACAAGGACAGAGACAGCGGCAATATGTTTCATAATAATAATAACCGACTTTAGTATTAGCCCCCTGCTCATCACACCTCAGACATGTCTCATTGACATCTCACATGTGACTGTTTGGAGCACAGGACTTATGCTTTATTTTTCTGATGCAAAGTTACGCTTTTTTTACTTCACATGTACGAAAATTATACGCAAAAAGGAGGATAAAACATATCTGATTTGTATAAAACATGCATTTTATACGAATCAGACATAGAGTGTACAAAAATCCAACTATATAGGGAAAATAGGATAAAAAACTGCGGTTTCATCGTTCATTTCGAGTGATTGATAGTCGAAATACAACAAAAACACATAGCGGGTTGTTGGTCAGATATTACAAATATCATTTATGAAACAGCAAAAACAAAGTAGCTGAAAGTTATATCCGCACATCAAGAGAGCAAATGGGCAAGCACGAGAAGCAAGGCGACAACAATCATGATGAACAGGAAGCGCTCAAAAGATGAAAGCGGAGAGACATTCCGGTTGTCGCTGACTGCCTGAGGATTATTGCCCGTAGATGTCGTGAGTGGGCGTGTGGTGGTGGTCAGCCGTGCGCGCTTTGGATGGGCCTTGGACTGAGTCTTGGACTTCTGACTGGACTTCTGACTAACCAGACTGCCCTGACTCGCATCGGCAGGGAGTGGCTCGCGGTTCATCTTTTGTGCAGTCCGTACAGCCTCCTGCTGACCTGTCCTGGCATGTCTGGGGCGCCGTGGGGTTGTGGGGAGAGGACTTTGGGGTGTTGTGCCTGACGGCATAGCATTGTCCCCATTCCCGAGGGGGACAGCGCCAGGGAACAAGAAAGTGGTGGTGGTGGTCGGTCTGACATACCCCTCAATATATACGAGCACGCCATCTTCTTTCCTTCCCCTTATCGTTATCTCGCACGGGACGCGCCGTCTGCCATTTACAATGCAGAACATCTCAACCTTCTCACGCTGTATATAGCCCACTGTCCTGCCGTCACTCTTCTTTATGACCATAGCGTTAGGGTCATGGGGATTGGACGGCTCAGGCTCGATGAAACCGTCAAATTTCCCACACTCGTTCTCTGATACCTCAACATGGTATACGAGTCCGGCGATGCGGTAAATCTGTTTTTCACTCTCTGTCATTGTGTTCATGGGGATATTGGGTGCTGATATCTGGCCCCCTATGGTTAGAATGGATGATGAAATATGGCTCCTATGGGTCAGAATGGAAGATGATATATAAAGATAAATGACATTATATATATGTCCCCAGGCCTCCGGCTGCATCGGTTTGGCCAGTACGGTGTCGTTTCTACCCGTCCCTCACAGGGGCTTTAGAGGTAGGGATATAAAAAAAGAGAGATACCCGAAAGCATCTCTCTTTTGCGCTTCAAGATGGGCTTGAACCAACGACCCCCTGATTAACAGTCAGGTGCTCTAACCAACTGAGCTATTGAAGCATTGTATGTGCTCATCATTTCTGAATTGCGATGCAAAGTTACGGCGTTTTTTTTAATCCTCCAAATTTTTTCATGATTTTTTTCGTTTTACCCCTTATTTTTTTCATTTTGGGGCTTTATTAAGGCTTTGAATACATAAAAAAAAGACATCGCGTAACATAAATGTAACATCTATGTAACAACCGTGCAATATACAAAGAATAATTTTGCAGCAGATATCAGAGGGCTGTCACCGGGCCATGGGTGAACATCATGTCCGGCAGATGCCAGCCACAGATATCCTGGGAGAGAGAGCTTGGATTCCGGAAAGATAATCTTTTTAATTCTATATATGGATATTTTCTATTTAGGCATTGTGGTCTTCCTCATCGTCCTTGCGGTGTTCGACCTTGTAGTTGGTGTCAGCAACGACGCCGTAAACTTTCTTAATTCGGCCATTGGAGCGCGTGTAGCGCGTTTCAGGACGATTGTTCTTGTAGCCGCCATAGGTGTCTTTGCCGGTGCTGCCCTCAGCAACGGCATGATGGATGTGGCGCGTCACGGCATCATGACTCCAGAGTATTTCTCTTTCCATGATGTCATGTGTGTCTTCCTTGCTGTCATGGTGACAGATGTTATCCTGCTTGACATCTTCAACACTCTGGGCATGCCGACATCGACGACGGTCAGCATGGTCTTCGAGCTTCTGGGCGGTGCGTTCGCCATCGCCATACTGAAGATAGCCTCGGGAGCGGCAGCAGCCGACGGCACTCTGCTCTCTCTCGGCGACATGCTGAACACGGAGAAGGCCCTGAGTGTCATCATGGCAATATTCCTCAGCGTCGCTGTGGCGTTCTTCTTCGGCACCGTGGTACAGTGGATAGCGCGTCTGGTGTTCTCGTTCACATACCGTGTCAATGGTGTCACGACCGACGCGGGCGGCGATATGGGCGGCAGGGTGTCGTCATCGCTGAAGATTGGCATCTTCGCAGGCTTGGCCGTGACATGCATTATATGGTTCCTCCTCATCAACGGACTCAAGGGTACGACACTCATGACACCTGAGACAAAGGCATGGATAAACTCCAACACATGGGTCATAATAGGCGGTGGAATCGTCATTTTCTCTATCGTGATGACCATTCTGAGCTTTTTCCGCCTCCCTGTCCTCAAGGGCATTGTGCTCCTTGGCACCTTCGCTCTCGCCATGGCGTTTGCGGGCAATGACCTTGTCAACTTTGTTGGTGTCCCTCTGACAGGCCTTGAGTCATACAACGACTATATGGCCCACGGGCAGGGCAACGCAGACGGATTCCTCATGACATCACTGATGGCGAGCGCCAACACCCCTCCTGTCTTCCTCATCCTTGCCGGTGTGATAATGGTTCTCTCGCTGACATTCTCCAAGAAGGCGCAGAATGTGGTGAAGACAAGTGTCGACCTCAGCCGCCAGGCAGAGGGTGACGAGATGTTCGGCTCGTCTGCTGTGGCACGCGTACTGGTGCGCTCGACGACAAAGACGGCACAGCGTGTGACATCACTTGTCCCTGTCTCTGTCCGCCACTGGGTTGACTCACGCTTCAACGCTGATGCGGCACGCCTTGCCGACGGTGCCGCCTTCGACCATATCCGCGCCTCAATAAACCTTGTCCTTGCCGGTCTCCTTGTCGCCATGGGCACATCGCTGAAGCTTCCTCTCTCAACGACATACGTCACATTCATGGTCGCCATGGGCTCATCACTTGCCGACAGGGCATGGAGCAGAGAGAGTGCGGTGTTCAGGATAACAGGTGTGCTGAGTGTCATCGGCGGATGGTTCATAACGGCCGGTGTGGCTTTCATCACATGTTTCCTCATCACCAACCTGATGTTCTTCGGCTCGTTCGTCGCCATGACGCTCGCTGTCATCATCGCCATATTCCTCCTTGTGCGCAGCAATATCCGCTATCAGGCGAAGAAGGCTGTGGCTCCACAGGATGTCACATTCAAGAACATGATGCGCAGCCAGGAGCTTCCGGAGCGCTGGACACTGCTCAGGGAGCATGTCTGTGTGGCAAACCGCGAGAACCTGGAGTTCGCCATCAGCTCGTTCCAGATAGCCACCGACGCTTTCTTCCAGGAGGAGTACCGTCCGCTGAAGCGTCTCGCCGTAGAGATTGAGGACAAGCGCAAGCAGCTGAAACGGCAGAGGAGGCGCGAGATAATCGGCCTCAGGCGCATCGACCCGATACTCGCTGTGGAGCGTAACACATGGTATTTCCTCACGACAAATGAGATAGGTATGATGATGTACTGCCTGAAGCGCATCAACGACCCTCTGCGTGAGCATGTGGGCAACAACTTCTCGCCTGTCAAAGGAGAGTATGCTGAGACATTCATCGACTTCCGCAACCAGATGGCCGCTCTCTTCGGACGCGCCATAAAGATGCTCGACAGCGGCGATATGGCCGACGGTGAGCTGATACGCCAGGATGCGGCTGCGCTGCAGGCATCACTGTCAAAATACCGCAAGGTGATAATCGACGCCATACAGCAGCACCAGCTGAACATAGAGACGATGACCGTCTACCTGAACCTCGTGCAGGAGTCTCAGGAGATGCTCAGCGCGCTGAGACACTTCGTGAGAGGTGTGAAGAGATTTGTAGACTAATACTCCTTGTCCCTGCCGTAGAGCCATGACACTGCGGCAGGGGGAGGAAGAGAGAGATTTGTTTTAGGTATAAAGACGGTGTCCGCCGCTCAAGCCTTATGGACTTGGCGGCGGACACCTGTATTTTTTGACTGCTGTCATGCTTTCGGCATGCGGCGTTAGTGTATTCCCGTTGGATTGTCTGTCTTGCTTGTGCGGGAAAAGCCCGTCGGCCTTTTGTCATTCAGTCTTCTCAGGCGAGAGGATAGAGGCGTAGCGCTTTGGGTCTCGTAGGAGCTTCACAGCCTCTCTCACCTGCTTGTCATACTGTAGCGAGTTCTCTATCGCACCTGCCTGATAATAATAGCATGAGACGATTTCCGATGTCAGATACTGGCATATGATATCCTTATGATAGTCGAGCTCAGCGGCGAGGTCATGCCTCAGTTTCTTCTGGAGCGCCTCGAACTCAGGTTTCGCCCTGTCGTAGTATCCCTCGAAGCGTGCCACCTTTATGAGGTCCTTGAGGAAGCGCTCGCTCTCGCGGTCATATTTGAATCCGTCGTTTATTGCTTTCTGCTTGAAAGCCTCATAGTCGGCGTCAGAGACACGGAAGGAGCGTGCTGGAGCAATTGTTGGGTGTTTGCTGACATAATCGACGACATACTCCATCATGACCATAGTCGAGTCGAGTCCGGCAGCCGACAGGTAATAGACGATATTGGGGAGGGAGTCAGGCTCGACCTTCACATCGGGCATAATGCCTCCGCCGTCCTTCACTGTCCGTCCGTGGAGAGTCTTGAAGTCTTTTCTCAGCGAGTCAGCCACGACTTCCTCCTTGCCCTCTCCCTTATACTTTATCGCCTGGATGCATCTTCCTGAGGGTATGTAGTAGTGTGCTGTAGTCAGTTTCATGTTCGCGTTATACGGCAGCTCCAGAGGAGTCTGGACAAGTCCCTTGCCGTATGTCTTTGTTCCCATGACGACACCGCGGTCGAGGTCCTGCATTGTTCCGCATGTTATCTCTGATGCCGATGCGGTGTTGCCATTCACGAGGCATACGACGGGCATTATGGTGTCTATGGGCAGGTCTCCGGTCTTGTACTCACGGTTTGCCTTTGTGAGCTTTCCCTTTGTCTTGACTATTGACGTTCCCTTCGGAACGAACATGTTAAGTATGGAGACAGCCTCTGTCAGTGACCCTCCGCCGTTGTTACGGAGGTCGAGCAGGAGGCTCTGCATGCCATTCCGCTTGAGGTCTATGACGGCATGTCTCACCTCTTTTGCCGAGCCTTCGGTGAACTCCCCCAATGAGATATATCCTATGGAGTCAGTGAGCATGCCATAATATGGGAGCGACGGTGTCTGTATTGTCTGTCGTGTTATCTTCATCTTCCGCAGCTTTTTCTCTCCGGGACGTTTTATTGTGAGCATGAAGCTTGTGCCGGCGTCACCTCTGAGATGCTCTGAGACATATGGTGTCCCCTTTCCTTTCATGTTCTCACCGTCAATGCTGACGATGACATCGCCCTTCTTCAGTCCGGCAGTCTGTGCAGGCATGTTGTAGTAAGGCTCCTCGATGACGCATGCGTCCTCCTTGAAGTTGAACGCTATGACCGAGCCTATGCCGCCGTATTTTCCGGTCATCATGCGTTTCAGCTTCTTTGTCTCGCTCTCGGGATAGTACTCGGTATAGGGGTCGAGTGATGCGAGCATGGAGTTTATCCCCTTGCCTATCACCTTCTCGGCGTTGAGCGTGTCGACATACATCATGTCGAGATAGTTGTATAGGGTAGAGAAAGTCTCCAGCTGTTTTGCCACCTCGAGGTTATGCTCTGCTGTTGTGTTCTGTGCCTTCAGAGGAGTCATGGCTGTCATGACGGCAGCGATGATTATCAGTGTTCTCTTCATTCGTGTGTTGTTTGTTGATGAGTTCTTTTCGCTTGAGTATTGTTTCCTTTCAAGTAGATTGTTTCTTTTCCTTTCACGTTGGGTGCCGTTTCCTTTCACGTTGGGTGCCGTTTCCTTTCACGTTGAATGCCGTTTCTCTTCACGTTGATATGTCGTCCGGCAGCCTGACCGCCGCCTTATGGGCGGCCTGTGGCGCTTTATGGGCGGTGTTTCCTGTCATCCGTTATGCAGGATAGTGTAGTCGTTCCTATAGTCTACGGTGATATGCCTGAATCCCAGTTTCCTCATCATAGGGACGAGAGTCTCTGTCGCAGATATCTTTGCCGTATGTACCATGGCGTCGCGGTCCTCCTTGCTGAGGTCTCTCCATGCGTCGTCCTTGGCCTTTGTCACCATGTTGTTGTATTCCTGTTGTGTCAGTCTTCTTCCCAGCATCTGCCTCTTGTATCTCGCGTTGTCGTGGTCTATGCTGACAGCTGTCTCTGTTATGACGGGGTCAGGCAGTGTTATGTGTATCGCTGTGTCGCCTTTTGTCACGATGTCTCCGCGCCTTATCTTCTCGAGGTCAATGAAAGCCTTGTATGTCACTCTCACCGGAATCTCATACTCTGTCCTCGACATTGGCAGCCCGATATCCTTCTTTATGCCCGCCACGTCTATTCTGACGGCGTTGTCGGCAGAGTATCTTATAGTCTTCAGGCATGTTGTCTCTGCTGTGTACAGCCTTGAGTGGCTCTGTATGGCCATTATTATTGTTGAGTCAGAGACAGGTCTTGGGCGGTCGGTCTCCTCTGCCCCACCCTCCCGGCATGTCCTTGTGAGGGTCATGGTGAGGGCTGCGAGGAGAATCACGACGAGTGTCATGATGGATATTGCCTTATGCCTTGGCTTTGTTATCGTTGTCTTTTTTCCAGATGTTTCCCCATTCATAGCTGCCGGGTTTGAGTGTTATATATGTTGTCTTTGTCCCATTGGCGTTGCTGACTGCCATTCTCACCACTCCTGGGGCTATCTCGTCGGTGATGCTGAATGTGTGTTGTCTCATGCGGGATATTATGGCGTAGGCTGTCGCTCCGCCCTCTATGACGAGCTCGTCGGGCTCGTTTCCCTCTGTCATCCTGTGGCATGCCGTTGCCATTGCGGTGCGGAGATATACTGCCGCATGCTTTCCCTCCCTCACTGGCTTGTCGCCAATGGTGAGGATACATCCTCCCTCTTGGGCGTAGCGGCTGGTGTATCTTTCCCTTGCCTGCTGTGCCCACACGTCGGGCTCCTGCTGCTCATGGAACACGCTGTCGGGCATTGTCTCCACGGGCAGGAGAGGTCCTTGGTGTGTGCTCTGTGTCGAGCCGCGCACAATCATGACACTCCTTTCGCTCCCTCTTCCCGCCGCAAGGCCTGCGAATGGTGCCGGCTCACGGTGACTGATGCCGTAGAGGCGCTCTATGAGAGCCGTGAAGAGGTCTGCCGCCCCTGCCATGATTGTCTGCCGCCCGCCGTCTCTCTTCATGATGCCGTCCACTATCAGCATGATATCTTCTGCTGACACGGCGTCGGGCATGGATATCCTGCCCAGTGTGGAGGTGTAGGCTGTGGTGGCGAAACGCTCTGCGAGGCTGCTTGTCGTTGCGGGGAACTCGGGGTCGAACGAGAATGGTGTCTCGGCTATCGGTGTCATTACGCTGTGCTCTCCGCCGTGGGATGGTGTAGCTATGTAGTATATGCCGTGGCTTATGATGCGCCCTTTCGAGGGGTTGGCGGGGAGATAGAGGGCCTGAGTATAGTGTGTGCTGTCCATTATGGCGTGTATCTCCTCTACGACATGTCCCCTCAGCGCGCTGTCGGTCTTGTGGAATATGATATCCCCGTGTCTGTCGGCCTCGTGTGCTATGCGTGCTGTCACGCACATGGCTCCATGAGGGTCCATGGAGCGTGTGTCGGTCGCCACGACGAGTATGTCGGCATCAGTGTCGGGCCACACCATGCCGTCCTTGTAGACGGTGAGCATGGTGTGGAGCCCGTATCTGTGTGCTATGCCGGCAATCTCTGCCGCCCCTGTTATGTCGTCAGCTATAATGGTCAGCATGTCATGTGTATTGTTACTATGCCTGGGCAGGCTTCCTGTTTGCCGCCATTCTCGCGGCATAGTCGATTGATGCTATCAGCGCGTCCTCGGCGGCGATGCCTTTTCCTGCCACGTCGAACGCTGTGCCGTGGTCGACAGAGACGCGTATGATGGGGAGGCCGAGCGTTATGTTCACGCCGCGTTGTGGCAGCATCTTTCCTGACTCAGCGTCCCAGTTGAATCCGAGCACCTTGAGAGGTATGTGTCCCTGGTCATGATACTGAGCCACGACACCGTCATACCATCCGCACTTTGCTTTCGCGAAGACAGAGTCAGGCGGTATAGGGCCGTCGGCGTTGTATCCGCGTCGGCGCAGCTCCTCCACGGCTGGTATAATCTCTTTCTCCTCTTCCCATCCGAAGAGTCCGTTCTCCGAGCAGTGAGGGTTCAGTCCTGCCACGGCGATGTGTGGCTTCTCGATGCCGAACTGTCGGCATGCGTCGTCGATAAGCTCATAGACCTCGATGATGCGGTCCTTCTTGCAGCGGTCGCAAGCCTCACGCAGAGAGACGTGTGTCGAGACGTGTATGACGCGCAGAGGGCCGTCGGCGAGGAGCATGGCGTATTTCCTCGTCTTTGTGTATGTGGCGTATATCTCTGTGTGTCCGTCGAAGTTATGTCCTGCAAGGTGTATGGCCTCCTTGTTGATAGGTGCGGTGCATGTGCCGTCCACCTCACCCCTCATGGCGAGGTCGATGGCCTTCACGACATACTGGAATGCCGCGTCGCCACACTGGTGCTGCACTTCTCCGAAGCGGAAGGTGTCTATGTCGATGATGTTGAGGTCATAGACATCCACTGTGCCGTGTGTGAAGCGTGCGTCGGCTATATCCCCGATGGTGTTCACGGAGAGCGTCCCGCTGAGTCCGAGGAGGTCTATGGCGAGGCTTATGATTTTCGCGTCGCCCACTATGACTGGGCGGCATTTGGTGTATGTCTCCTTATGTGACAGTGTGCGGACGCATATCTCCGGCCCTATGCCGGCAGGGTCGCCCATTGTTATGGCTAATATTGGTAGCATGGCTTTCAGTCTTTTTCGCGGCCTTCGCCCGTCCTCTCTGTCAGCCACTGGTGCTGTGGCTGCTGTCATGGTGTGTCGGCGGGGCTGGCCGTCTGTGTTACTCTGTGGTTTATGGCGCGGGGGCATTGGCGCCGTATTATGGTCTGGGGGGTGTGGGTGGGTATGTGTGGTGCTGCCCGGGTGTCAGAAGATCTCGTTGTATATATCCCTGCAGTCCTGCTCTGTGACAGGGCGAGGGTTATTCACGAGCAGTCTCTGCTGGAGCATGGCAGCCTTTGCCATATCTCCGACAGCATCCTGTGGTATGCCTATCTCTGAGAGAGTCTGTGGTATGCCGCAGGCTTTCGAGAGGGCAGCGACATACTCCACGCCTCTCATTGCTGTCTCCTCGTCGTTCTCTCCCGGCTGGCATCCGCATGCGATGGCTACATCGGCATAGCGTCTGGCAGCGGCCTTCATATTGAACTTCATGACCGTTGGCAGGAGGACAGCGTTGGATAGGCCATGGCTCTTGTGGAACATTCCGCCGACGGGATATGCGAGTGCGTGCACGGCGGCGGTGTTGACGGGTCCCAGTCCGAGGCCTCCATACATGGCTCCGAGCAGCATCGCCTCGCGTGCCTCCATGTCATTGCCGTCGCTGACGGCACGCTCCAGGTTGCGCGCTATGAGCCTGATGCCCTCAAGGGCGTACATGTCGACACATGGATGGGCGTGTATGTTGGTGTATACCTCTATGCAGTGGGTCAGAGCGTCCATGCCTGTCTCTGCTGTTATGCGTGGCGGCACGGTGCGTGTCAGCTGTGGGTCGAGGTATGCGGCGTCGCAGAGCAGATGGTGTGATATAATGCCTTTCTTCTGGTTGTCGCCCTCATCGAGGAGGATGGCGTTAGGGCTCACCTCAGAGCCTGTGCCGGCTGTTGTCGGGCAGCATGCCGACCATACTCCCCTCCGCTGTATCTTCCCGATGCCGTAGCAGTCCTCTATTCTCTGCTGGCTGTTTATGAAAGTGGCTATGAGCTTTGCCACATCCATGACCGACCCACCTCCTATGCCTGCCACGGCGTCCGCGCCGAAGTCCTTCGCCACGTCCATGATGCGGTGGAAATCAGCCACGGTGGGCTCGCCCATGATGTCAGTCACTGTCTTCAGGCTTATGCCCTCTTCCTCAAGCCTGCATATCATGGGCTGAATCTGCGGGAGGATTGGTGGGGCTGTGATGATGAGTAAGTGCTTGTTGCCTGTTGCGAGGAAGTCGTCACAAAGACGCTCCATGCAGCCGTTGCCGAAGACTATGCGCTGCGGCTGCTTCAATTCGATTGGTCTCATAAGTATTATTTATACAGATTTAGGTTCAGTATGTGTGGGGCATGCCATGGGCTTCCTGCGCGCTCTCCCTGCCAAGGGGATTATATCCTGGCACGATGTACCGGGCGAGGACATGGGCCTCCAGCGCGCTCTCCCGGATATGGTTCCCGTGAAGCCTGTGGCAGGGGGTGAGGCCAGTGTTGAGGGAGCGCCGTCCCATGCGCCTGTGATACTTGTTGGCGCGACTCTTTTCCACTGCCCATTGCTGTACATACGGGCCTCTGTCCTCCTGGTATGGGCATGGCGGGGAATGCCTTCTGGCAGGATTGTTTATTTCCGCAAAAGTAATAATTTTAATCCCAACAACCAAACTTTTGTGAAGTTTTTTATGTCTTTACGTTACAGTTTAAAAATAATTCACTATCTTTGCACACGGGCTGTCCCATAGCCCACAACATGCCCGGGAGGCTGTCCGGCGGCCTTGTCTGTAGAGGTTGGCATAGCTCTCCCCTCTCCCTGTCAGGCTGTGTCGGTGGCTGCCAGGCAGTCATTCTCCCTCATCTCCCTGTATCACGGGGGACATATTCTTCCGCCACACGGCCTCATCCACATGTCACGGGTGTGGGCACAGGGCATCAGCGAGACTATACTTTTCCTAAATATACCACACTGTGGCTGGACCCGCTGCAAGTGTGGGAATCACTAACCATCTAAATCAGAAATACTAAAATGAAAGACCTTAGAATGTACATCAACGGCAAGTTCGTTGAGAGCCGTAGCGGCAAATGGATTGATGTCCTCAACCCATCAACCGAGGAAGTATGCTCACGCCAGCCCGAAGGCACTGTAGAGGATGTCGAGGAGGCTCTCGACGCCGCACGCGCCGCCCAGAAATCATGGGAGAAGACTCCGGCAATAGAGCGTGCCGCCTATCTCTCAAAGATGGCCGATGGAATACGCAAGAGGGAGAAGGAGTTTGTCGAGATTATCATGCGCGAGCAGGGCAAGACACGCTCATGGGCACAGATAGAGGTCGGTGCGACAATAGCCTACTTTGACTACATGGCCTCTTTCGCACGCCATATAGAGGGAGAGATAATCCAGAGCGACAACCGTGGCGAGACAATATTCCTCTCGAAGAAGCCTATCGGCGTCGTAGCAGGCATCCTCCCATGGAACTTCCCGTTCTTCCTCATAGCCCGCAAGGCTGGCGCAGCCCTCATAGCAGGCTGCTCGATAGTCATAAAGCCAGCCCAGCTGACACCGGAGAACTGCACCGTATTCGCCGAGGTGGTCGACGAGACAGGTCTCCCTGCCGGACTGTTCAATGTTGTCACTGGCAAGGGCTCGGTGGTAGGCAACGCCCTCGCCTCAAGCCCTAAGATTGACATCGTCTCCGTAACAGGCTCGGTAGGAGCAGGAGAGAGCATCATGAAGGCAGCGGCAACGAATATCACAAAGGTATCGCTCGAGCTTGGCGGAAAGGCACCTGTCATCGTCTTCCCAGACGCTGACCTCGAGCTCGCGGCACAGGCCATCCTCGACAGCCGTATCGGCAACAACGGTCAGATATGCAACAACGCAGAGCGTCTCTACATACACAAGGACGTGAAGGAGAAGCTGACAGCCCTCCTGCTCGAGAAGTTCAAGGCCGTGAAGGTTGGCGACCCATTCTCTGCCGACGACATTGACATGGGCCCACTCGTAGAGAAACGCGCCCTTGAGAGTGTCGAGGAGAAAGTGGCAAGAGCCATTGAGCAGGGCGCGAAGGTGCTCTGCGGAGGACACCGCGTAGGCGAGAAGGGATACTTCTATGCTGCCACCCTGCTCGACAACTGCCGCCAGGACATGGACATCATACACGAGGAGACATTCGGCCCTGTGCTCCCTATCGTGGAGTGGGAGAATATCGACGAGGTACTGGCATGGGCCAACGACTGTGAGTACGGCCTCGCATCGTCTGTCTTCACCAACGACATAAACATCGCGACACGCTGTGTCAGAGAGCTGGAGTTCGGCGAGACATACATCAACCGCTTCCACTTCGAGGCCATACAGGGCTTCCATGCAGGAGTGAAGAAGAGCGGCATAGGCGGAGCTGACGGCAAGCACGGCGTCGAGGAGTATCTCCGCACACATGTGACATACCTGCAGACAAGATAACTCTATCTGAGGATAATCTGAGAGAGAGGGGTTCCGGAGTGGACAGCGAGGAGCAG
The DNA here is from genome assembly GCA_021531755.1 of Hoylesella loescheii. Classification (GTDB taxonomy): domain Bacteria; phylum Bacteroidota; class Bacteroidia; order Bacteroidales; family Bacteroidaceae; genus Prevotella. The sequence continues at coordinate 63,011 of JADYUK010000010.1, read as the reverse complement.
AATACTGAGCATGCCCTGGCCCCCGGAACCCCTCTGCCTATGAAACTGAAGCCCGGAACCTTGACGGCCGACGGCACAGCACATCAGGATGACTCTCCTCAAAAGGGCCGGGCATGAGGCGGGAGGGACTGGAAGGCAGCCCACAACGCTACAGAGACATATCATAACCATAAACCAAGAAAGGCATCAAGACAGTATGGGCAGATTCCTATATCCAGTAGACACCGACCAGTTCCAGGAGATAAGGGAACAAGGAAGGGTATATGTTGACAAGACAGACATGGTGTTCGACCTCGTCAGCAGGTACAAGTATGTCTTCCTGTCAAGACCGAGGAGATTCGGGAAATCCCTGCTCTGCAACACGTTCAAGGCGTATTTCCAGGGACAGAGGGAACTCTTCGGGGGACTGAAGATAATGGACATGGAGAGGGACTGGAAGACATATCCCGTCCTCCACTTCATCATGAGCGGTCTGAAGAACTGCACCATACCGGAGGCAAGGAGCGCCCTCGAGCTGTACATTAGCGACTACGAGAGGATATACGGGCGGAATATGGCCGAGGAGACACCGGGGAAACGATTCCGCGGACTGATACACCGGGCCTACGAGAAGACTGGAGAGAAGGTCGTGGTGATTCTCGACGAGTATGACGCCGCCATAATGCGCCTCATGTATGAGGACGAAGAGCTGGAGCAGATGAGGACAATGCTGAGGGAGTTCTACCAGGTCTTGAAGGACGAGGGGGCTTACCTTAGGTTCGTGTTCATAACAGGAGTGACAAAGTTCTCACAGCTCAGCATATTCTCTGAGCTTAACAACCTCAACCAGATATCCATGATTGACAACTACTCCGGCATCTGCGGCATAACACAGGAGGAGCTCGACACGACACTAAGGCCATGCGTTGAGGACTATGCCGAGGGACTGGGCATAACCACCGGCGAGGCATACACCCTGCTGAAGAAGAACTATGACGGGTACCACTTCTCGCCACACGGCAAGGATGTCTATGCGCCGTTCAGTCTGCTCAGAGCTCTCAACTATCACTCTACAGACCACTACTGGTTTGAATCGGGCACAATGACCGCGCTGATAGAGCATCTGAGACACTACCCGGAGTTCAACCCTCTCGACTTTGACGGGGCTGAGCTGGACCTCGGAGACTTCAATGTGCCGTGTGAGAGGGCAAGGACACCCATCCCTCTGCTATACCAGAGCGGGTATCTGACCATCGACTCATACGACAAGGAGATGGACACATACATACTGCACTTCCCCAACTACGAGGTCAGGCAGGGCATGGTCTACGGCATAACGAACTATCTCATGGACACTGACGACCTCGAACGGAACGCCACTATAGTAGCCATGGCGCGTGCGATGATGAGAGGAGACATGCCTGCCATGCTCCAGCAGATGCGCTCGTACATAGCGACACTGCCGTACGATATAATAACGAGGAAGGAATGGATGGCAAAGAGGAAGCGCGAGGCGTTCTACAAGATGCTCCTCTACATCATCTTCTCGCTGCTGAACAGCAAGGTTGACACTGAGGTGAGGAGCATAATCGGCAGGGCAGACGTCGTCATAAGGACAAAGACCGATATATTCGTCATGGAGCTGAAGGTCGACGACACGGTGGACAACGCACTCCGGCAGATTGACAGCCGGGGATATGCCATACCGTATGAGGCCGACGGAAGGAGGGTGACAAAATGCGGGGTGGAGATATCGTCTGAGGCGAGGAACATCGTCCACTGGCGCGTGACGGACGCCGACGGAGCTGTCATAGACGAGAGGAGATTCTAAGATAACAAGGTTGAAGACACAAGAAGAATAACAATAACAATATGGGCAGATTCCTATATCCAGTAGACACCGACCAGTTCCAGGAGATAAGGGAACAAGGAAGGGTATATGTTGACAAGACCGACATGGTGTTCGACCTCGTCAGCAGGTACAAGTATGTCTTCCTGTCAAGACCGAGGAGATTCGGGAAATCCCTGCTCTGCAACACGTTCAAGGCGTATTTCCAGGGACAGAGGGAACTCTTCGGGGGACTGAAGATAATGGACATGGAGAGGGACTGGAAGACATATCCCGTCCTACACTTCATCATGAGCGGACTGAAGAACTGCACCATACCGGAGGCAAGGAGCGCCCTTGAGCTGTACATTAGCGACTACGAGAGGATATACGGGCGGAACATGGCTGAGGAGACACCGGGGAAACGATTCCGCGGACTGATTCACCGGGCCTACGAGAAGACCGGAGAGAAGGTCGTGGTGATTCTCGACGAGTATGACGCCGCCATCATGCGCCTCATGTATGAGGACAAAGAGCTGGAGCAGATGAGGACAATGCTGAGGGAGTTCTACCAGGTCCTGAAGGACGAGGGGGCTTACCTGAGGTTCGTGTTCATAACAGGAGTGACGAAGTTCTCACAGCTCAGCATATTCTCTGATCTTAACAACCTCAACCAGATATCCATGATTGACGACTACTCAGGCATCTGCGGCATAACACAGGAGGAGCTCGACACGACACTGAGGCCATGCGTTGAGGACTATGCCGAGGGACTGGGCATAACCACCAGCGAGGCATACACCCTGCTGAAGAAGAACTATGACGGCTACCACTTCTCACCACATGGCAAGGATGTCTATGCGCCGTTCAGTCTGCTGAGGGCGCTGGACAACAAATCGACAGGCTACTACTGGTTTGAATCGGGCACAATGACCGCGCTGATAGAGCATCTGAGACACTACCCGGAATATAACGCTCTGGAGTATGACGGTGTGGTTGTCAGCGAGAACGAGTTTAACATAGCGTGTGAGAAAGCCGAGACACCGATGCCTCTGCTCTACCAGAGCGGGTATCTGACGATTGACGAGTATGACCCTCTGCTGAAATCCTATGTGCTGCACTTCCCTAACCTTGAGGTGAGGGAGGGTATGATAAGCGGACTGATGCCGCTGATTCTGAGACGCTCAACAGCCGACGGGAACAGCCTGACGAGGAAGATGGCGGCAGCAGTATTCGGCGGTGACATCGCCACAGCCCTAACAGCTCTGAGGGCCTACATCGGAAAGATACCGTACGACATCATCACGAAGGAGGAGTGGGACGACAAGGAGCGAAGGGAGGCATTCTACAAGCTGCTGATGTACATGGCGTTCTCCATGCTCAACTCTATCGTAGACACTGAGGTGAGGAGCATACTCGGCAGGGCTGACGTCGTCATAAGGACAAAGACTGATATATTCGTCATGGAGCTGAAGGTGGACGACACGGTGGACAACGCACTCCGGCAGATTGACAGCCGGGGATATGCCATACCGTATGAGGCCGACGGAAGGAGGGTGACAAAATGCGGAGTGGAGATATCGTCTGAGGCAAGGAACATCGTCCACTGGCGCGTGACGGATGCCGACGGTGCTGTCATAGACGAGAGGAGATTCTGAACAGGCACACAGCACGCTGACGGCAAACAGACGGAGCATCAGAAACAGCCTCAGCGGCAGCAATCCGGCATCATCCCATAAAGCATCATTGGCAGGCTCATCCAATACGGATGGCACAACCATTAAGTATCTTTGGCAGACTCATTAAGTATGAATGGCACGGACAATGAATCATGGGGCACGGCCTCTGACTCATGAACGGCACGGCTATCCAGCATAATATGCAGGCTCGGCCAATATGGACAGCCGGACGGCATGACGGATGGACACAGCGGAGAGGACAAACAACACAATCCAGCAGGACAAACAGCATATTCCAACAGGTCAAACAAAAAAATCCAGCAGGACAGACAACATTATCCAGCAGGTCAAACCAAAAAATCCAACAGGACAAACAACATAAAAACAAGCATAAGAAAATGAAAATCGGACTTTTCATTCCATGTTACGTCGACGCTCTCTATCCCGGTGTCGGCGTGGCCACCTACAAGCTCCTGACAAGCCTCGGGCTTGAGGTGGAGTATCCGGAGCGGCAGACATGCTGCGGACAACCAATGGGAAACGCGGGATTCCAGCAGAAGGCAGAACGCCTCGTCGAGGACTATGACCGCCTCTTCGCCCCTTATGACTATGTCGTGGCGCCATCGGCAAGCTGTGCCGCATACGCGAGAATATTCCATCCCGGCATAGCCGGACACGAGTGTGAGGCAGCCAAGAGGACAATGGACGTGGTGGAGTTCCTGCATGATGTGGTGAAGGTGAAGTCATTCCCTAAGAGCAGCTTCCCACACGTGGTGAGCATACACAACAGCTGTCACGGCGTCAGGGAACTCGGACTCGCATCGCCTTCCGAGCGCAATGTGCCACAGTTCAACAAGATACGCGACCTCCTCTCTCTCGTCCCCGGGATAACAGTCTGTGAGCCTGAGCGGAAGGACGAGTGCTGCGGATTCGGCGGAATGTTCTCAATCGAGGAGCCGGATGTCTCCATACGCATGGGACGCGACAAGCTGGCCCGACATATAGAGACAGGTGCGGAGTATATCACAGGGCCTGACTCATCGTGCCTGATGCACATGCAGGGCATCGTGAAGAAGAACCCCGGCACATTCAAGGCTGCCAACGGAAAGGAGATAAAGTTCATCCATGTCGTAGAAATATTAGCAAGCGGACTATGAGTACGAAACATTCAAAGCGTGCCGCGAAGTTCAACCGCGACACAGAGCGTGTCTCACGCCACGACAAGACATTCTGGAGCGTGCGCCAGCGCCGTGACTCCCTCGCACACAACATACCAGAATGGGAGGACCTGCGCGAGGCGGCAAACAACATAAAGAAGCACACGATAACACATCTGGCTGACTATCTCGAGATGTTCGAGAAGGCTGCCACAGAGAACGGAGCCCACGTACACTGGGCAAAGGACGCAAAGGAGTATAACAGCATCGTCATCGATATCATGCACAGCCACGGCGTCAGGAAAGTGGTGAAGAGCAAGTCGATGCTGACAGAGGAATGCCATCTCAACGAGCATCTGGAGAAAGAGGGCATAGACGTCGTGGAGACTGACCTCGGAGAACGCATCCTGCAGCTCATGCACCTCGCACCAAGCCATATCGTCATGCCGGCGATACACATAACGAAAGAGGAGGTGGAGGAGTGTTTCGAGAAGAAAGGCGTCATACGCGACGCCGAGCCGCATATCTCGAAAGCAGAGCGCGATGCAGCGCCACCAGCCGACCCGACATACCTCACACGATGCGCACGATACCACCTCAGGGACAATTTCATGACAGCTGACTGCGGAATGACGGGCGCAAACTTCGGCGTGGCAGAGACGGGAGACATCGTCGTATGCACCAACGAGGGCAACGCTGACATGTCGACATCCGTCCCCAAGCTACACATCGTCAGCATGGGGATAGAGAAACTCATACCTGACTATGACTCGCTCGCCGTGTTCCAGCGCCTCCTCGCACGACACGGGACAGGACAGCCGACAACAGTCTACACATCACACTTCCGCAAGCCAAGACCCGGAGGGGAGATGCATATAATACTCGTGGACAACGGACGCTCGGACATTCTCGCCAACGAGGGACACTGGCAGACACTGAAATGCATGCGCTGCGGAGCCTGCATGAACACCTGCCCCGTATACAGACGCTCAGGAGGATACTCATACACATACTTCATACCGGGACCCATCGGCGTGAACCTCGGCATGCTGCGCGACTCGGGCAAGCACTACCACAACTGCTCGGCATGCTCGCTCTGCTGCTCATGCGACAACGTGTGCCCCGTCAAGGTCGACCTCTCATCACAGATATACCGCTGGCGTCAGGACCTCGACAGCATGCACCACGCCGACAAGATGAAGAAGACGATGTCCGCCGGAATGCGCTATGTCTTCGAGAGGCCATCGCTCTACACCACAGCCCTCCGCATGGCGCCATGGGCCAACCATCTGCCCAGCTTCATAACCAACATAAAGGCCAACACATGGGCTAAGGGACACAGCATGCCAGAGTTCGCCAAGCTATCATTCCATGAGATGTGGAAGCGCGGCATGGTCAATAACAAGAAGTCGTGAGAAGAAGCGGATAGTTGTTTTCGAGGCTGTGGTTAATAGCAAGAAAACGGCTCTCGGCTTGACGCCGGAGCTAACAGTCGCGCCCCTCAGGGGCTGTGGATAAGAGCAAGCACACGGACCTCTCGCTGCTCCATCGGGTCTAACAGTCGCGCCCCTCCCGGGCTGTGGATAAGAATTTACAGGACAGTAATAGTTCTTTTACAGATTGTTGTATATGGCGACTCCCGCCAGCCGTTCTTTGCTGCCATTCTGATTGTCAGTCTGGCAGTGATTGGCTGGCGGGAGTCGTCAGTTGTGATATTGCTGATACTTGTGTCTGCTTATTATTGTTGTTAGTAGTAGTATCGGTGTGGCTTGCGATAATGCTGTGGGATTAGGGCATGAGCATGACTGTCACTCCGCGTGCCGCCTGTGCTCCGTAGACGAGGGCCTGCTCTATGTCGGCAGTCTTTGAGGGGCCTGATATGAATGTGCCGAATCCGTAGTCAGTGAACTCAATCTTGCGGTATGCCTCGTGCATGTTGCTGACGATGTCTTTCCTCGACACGAGTATGACGAGATACTCTGCCATGAAGCATACGGCTCTCTCCTTCATTGTCTGTGGTATCCATACGCATGCGTTCTCTGCCACTCCGACAGTGCCTCTCACTACGCCTACGTCAGTCCGCTCCAGCTCCTGCGCCTCTGTGACGGTGTCGGGATTGAGTGTCGCGCTGATGCCTGGTATGTTCGTGGCTATCACCTTCGCCTCGGGATAAGCCTCCCGTATCTTCTGGTTGAGGTCGTCGCCCTCGCCTATCTCCATCAGGCGTGCGCCTGCTGTGGTTGTCGTGGCGTGTATGAACTCTGCCACGGGGTCGTCATAGACGGTCTTTGGGAATGAGAGGTCTGCTGTCTCGTATGTCTCGCGTGTGTTCTGACGGAGACGTCCCAGTATTTTCTCTTTGCTGTTCATAGTGTTATGTTGGAGGATAATTTCTTCTTATTACTTTAATCGGCAGCACTTTTGCTTGACATTGTCTACAGATAACAGCGTGACATGAATCCACACAATGTCTGTCCATGTCATAGCCATCACTTGTCTCAGCGCTGCTAACTGGTGTAACTGAAATTAATCAATGACATGGCAAAGATACATAAAATTCAGAGAAAACCCTCGCTTTAGACATAATATTTTACGTATCGGACAAATTTTTCTATTATCTGTCATCTGCAATATCCTATTACTCAGGACCTCGCAGCAGGCTGACAGGCTATCATGGCGGTAGTGGCGAAAGCCGTGGATATCATAGTGGCTGAGAAGGCGGCAACAATAAGGAGCCTAAGGGATTTAGGCATAGACAAGGCCACAATAGCTGCCGCAACGGGACTTGGACTGGAGGATGTCGACAGACTGATGGAAGACATGGACTGAACGTATCTACGGATTATATCAATCTTGCTACACACAAAAGCTGTCAGCATATAGGTGGAAGAACTCCCTCCTATTGCTGACAGCTTCTTTTTAGCTTGTCACATATCCCATAACTCGTCATCTGGAACATATACGCAGCACTCTCTCATATCATGCTACAGGTGACACAGAGAAGTATGGGGACATCAGAGACACACGAGAATGCCCATAATGGCGCGTGGTGGGGACATCACACCCCAAGGCGGAGCATTTATCCAGAACACAAGGGAAAAAGCCGTGACAGCCTTTTTTATAGGGTTCTATTACTGTCCGGTAAACCTATCGTCTCTCACCTTAAATATGGGGCGCGACTGTTAGGCCCGACGCCAAGCTGAGGGCCATGGACTTGTTATTATCCACAGCCCCAGAGGGGCGCGACTGTTAGGCCCGACGCCAAGCAGAGAGCTATGAGCTTGCTATTGTCCACAGAAGAGGCGCGACTGATAGAAACCCTACCTGTGGATAAGAGTCAATGGCTAAGAGTATGTCCAAGAGCACAGTCTCTTCGGGGTTGTGGGCATAAGTTCTCTGGTTTGTAAATAGCTATTATGTTTACTGTACAGCAGACAAATTGAATGGACTGCCATGATTCTATGCCTGAAGGGGTCTGTAAAGAGTCAAAGACCACTATGTCAAGGGCTTGAGACAATATTACCGGACAGCAGTAATTCCTTATTTGATGAGAATCTTCTTTCCGTTATGGATATACAGTCCCTTGGTTGGATTGGCAACCCGTGTGCCGCCGAGTGAATAATAAGAATTGTCTTTACACTCATTGTCGCTGTCAATGACATTGCTTATACCCGTGGGGTCTGACAAGGTGTAGTAGATGTAGTAATATGTAATTGTCATATCTGCACCTTCGCACTCTGCTGCCAAAGTCAAGTCACCAGTACAAGATACCATTTCTTCTGTCATTTCCATAGACATCGTAGTCTCTGTCTGACCGACTTCTATTCCATGTTCTACGCGGGTACCACTATATTTCAATGATGCGAATTCTGTCTCTCCCATAAAAGCGTGAACTGTTGCCTTACCTGTCCTTTGTTCGCAATATCCCACAACCTCAACGGCTGTGATTGATGCATTGGTAGGCATTCCTTTTATAATTAATTGGTATTTCTGTCCCTCTTCCAGATATGCGGGACTATACTTGTAGTCACTTGTAAAATCATAGGTTGCACCTGAGGGAATATCTCCAGATAACATGTATCCTTGATCCATTGTTACTTTTATGCATTTTTGAATGTCTGAACTAATGTTAGCAGATACTTTTGCATGATTTGTTGCATTTTCTAACGGAAATCTAACAGACAGATCGTCATAACAGAAATATGCAGGTTGAGATAGTCCATAACCGTTATCATTCGACCCAATGACGTTAAACTCGACTTTATTTACATCACCTAAAGAAAACAAACTCCAAGAAGTCCAATCCGTTATTACATGATCCGGTCCATCGGCAATATAGAATGTTTTTGTACTTGTAGTGCCATCACTTTTATACCCCTTAGCTTGTATAGCCAGATAATCATTTTCCCCAAGAAGCGAAGTGAGATCATTGCCATTGACGATGCAATTTGCAAGATATGTTGTGATATTTACAAACATATGATCTATTGTTCTTGGAATACTATCTTTGAATATGATAAATGGCAAATTGTCAGCTGAGTAACCTGAATCATCATGATAGCCATAGTGTACACAGAAATTGTTTGAACCGTTATGCCCGTGTCCTCCTTGTCCGTTTCCGCTGTTGTTGGGGACATATACGGAAAGTTGGTGCGAATAATCTCCGTCAGACAGGTTACCATTCCAATAGTTGGAAATGGCATGTCCACCACCCCAGTACATCTTAGTTCCCCAGTTCTCGGGAAGTTCAGAGTAGAGATAAGTATTTCCGTTGTCATACCAGCGATAGTTTACGTCTGAATACTGTTGTGTGGTATCTCCATGGTTCTCTCCGTAGAGGAGGTCGCCGCCATACTGCGGTGAGTCGATGAGCGATGACCAGTTGTAGAAACCAAGATAGTTGGGGGTTGTGGAAACATAGTCTGCGTCCTCGAATGTGAGGGTGCGGAGCGTGTAGTTCTGTGCATAAGCGCACATCACACTAAGGCATAATGCCATAATAGTAAAAATCTTTTTCATAATGTTGAATTTTTAATGATTATTTAATAAAAACCTTTTTCCCGTTGCGTATATAAAGTCCTGTTGTCGGCTTGCTCACCCTGCGTCCGCTGAGGTCATACCACAAGCCGTTGGCAGGTGAAGGTGTTGACGTTGACACGCTCTCTATGCCAGAGGGTATCTCTCTTGGAGTGATGATGATGGGATTGTCGTCATAACCTTCCACGAGATGAAGGTCCTGAAACCCGCTTACCTCGGTACTTGTCTCGCCAAGCCAGCCACAGTATTGGAAGATGCCGCATACCACCTTGACAAAGTTTATCTCCTTGAGGTCAACATGGTTGCCCTCCTTGTCCACCGCCCAGTCAATGTCGAATGTCGAAGCGTCCTCGTCATTACCTGCTGCGTCAACATACCCGTAGGAGTCGGCCGAATAGCGATACTGCACCCAGTAGGTTCCGTTGCCCGACTGGTCGATAGCGTTGTTGGGCAGTTTGCCACCGCTGAATGTCAGTGTCTCGCCCTCTTCCCATAGCGGCCAGTAGGTCTGACGGTGGAAGGAGTTCTTCATGTGATAGCCCGTGGAGTCGCGACGCTCACCATTCTCCGTCCACGTTGCCTCCCACCGGATGTAATCATCAAAGAGAGAGAATGATTGGTTGTGTTCGCCAGTCTCAGCCGTTGGCTTGTAGTAAGTGATGGAGAAGTCGTGTATCTCACTGGTGTAATACTCCGAGCCTGCCAGTTCATACCATTGGCAGGTCTCCACATCATCGCCCACTCCGACATAGACGATACCCGGCTCTATGCTTCCGCCGATGGTCTCGCTGCCATAGACAGGGTCGGAGGCTGCATAGAAGGCATTTCCAGTGATACGAAGGTCTGAGCCCCGGAGGTTCTGCACGGCATGGTCGAACTTGACGGTGACGTAGCCGCCATACGTGCCGAGATGAACCAGCTCGTTGTTGTTGAGGCTCTCGGTAGCCCTTTGGCACATTTCCTCGTGGGTCACCTCGATGCCGTCATCAAAGGTCGGCAGCTTGACACTTTCGCTTGCCACAGGCAGCGTGTTGACAAACTGCCCCGGTGCGGGATGCAGCTCGACGACAGTGACTGTCTGTGTCTGCGCCGTCATCCCAAGACTCATGAGCAGGGATGACATGGTAAGGAAAATTTTGTTTTTCATTTATTTACTCATATTTTGGCAATGCAATGATGTGTGCAGGATTGATATATACTTTCTGCTCGGCAAACACAGGTGTGCCGTCAGGCCTGTAGCCATAGAGGTAGCCAGCCGTGGCATAACTCTTGGCATCGGTAAAATAGATGTTTCCCGTATAAGGCGACATGTATATTTCATAGGGTGACACCAGCGAGCGGAGCTTCTCCGTGATGGCATCGCATAATATCCCGTCGGTCACGGTGCCGTCCGTTGGGTTGATGGTCTTCAGATAATAGATGTATTCTCCTGTGTCATAAGAGAATTCTGACCCTACGGTGTAGAATTTCTCCCCGTCGGTGGTATTGTAGGTGCAGGGGAAGTCGTATGTGCGGAATGTCTCCGTCTTGCAGTCAAAGACGACGGTGTGGGGCTTCACACTGTAGTAGTCGCCGCAGGAGTTGATGCAGAGATACTGCCCTGCCTGTGAGGCTTCACCATAGAGGTTGATACAGCCCGTGTCAATCTTCCTGAGAGACTGCATCGTCTTGGCATCTACCACCTCTATCGTCGTCTCATACTCATGATTCTCCGAGAAGGCGTACCCTCCCGTGTTGCATACATAGAGCCGCCCGTCATAGAGTTTGATGGCTTCGGGTTCCCAACCCACCTCACACGTTGCCACCACCTCCTTTGTCCTGATGTCTATCTTTGCCACATAGCCTTTCTCGAATGTCTTGTCGCCACACTTGTGGGCATAGCTTGTGATGTAGAGAAATGTTCCGTCTGAACACATGCGGCGGTTGTTGGGCACGTTCTCTGTGGCACCGCATGCTGTGCCGTCGGGGTGGATGTACTGGATTATGTTCGACCAGTTGACGGCAATGGCTATCAGCGTGTCGTTCACCTGGAGGATGTCGTTTGGAGTGTCGCCCAGTTTCGTGCCGTTGGTGGAGCGGAACCACTGGTTGGTCAGTTCTCCCGTTGCAGAGTTGTAGTAGGACAGCTGTCCGTTGTCCGACTGCCAGTTGCCCTCGTTGCATACAATCAGGTCTTCACCCGTCAGCACTGGGTCGATGACAGGTGTCTCATTGTCTGGAGCATCGTCTGAACTGCAGGACGCAAGGAGCATCAAAGGCAGCATAAACAGTAAAAACTTCTTCATCGTTATATATATTTATTATAGTGTATATTTTATCGTTATGCCGAAACGCCTGCCTGGCATAGGCCATCGCTGAATCATCTCGTATCTCACATCGAAGAGGTCCTGACACTCTGCCTCGGCTGTCAAACTATGCCCCTGCCATGCTTTTGGGGCAAAGCGATAGCCTACCTTGACATCGGTGCAGTTATATGCCGTGAGCGGATCGTCGATGGCATTCTCTGCTGTCCAGTACCGCTTGTCGACAAACATGTGGGAAAGCGAGGCTGTCAGCCCCTTGTACGTAAAGGTATAGACAGCCGTGAACGACCACTGGGGCGAATAGGCTATGAAGTCGTTATACGCATCCTCTGTTGGGTCGGTGCGGTTGCGGTCGTCCTGGAATGTGCCGGTCAGCAGGAGGGAGTGGTTCTTATAATGCGCATTGACCGAGAGGTCCACACCGAGGCATCGGGTATAGCCGTAGTTGAGCATCGTCCATTGGTAGGAGCCTTTAAGCGGAAGGCACACGATGCGGTCCTCTATATGGTTGTAATAGCCGTCGAGCTGGATGTTGAGGATGTTGTCCTGGTAGGTTATCCCCATATCCAGCTGCTTCGTGTATTCAGGCTTGAGATTACGGTTGCCCACGAGCGTATAGTAGAGGTCATTGAGAGTAGGCACACGGAAGACACTCTTGTAGAATGCGCGCACTTGCCATCGGCCTATGGCGTATGAGGCAAGCATGTTCCATGTACACCGGGAGAGCGGCTTGGCACTGCCCTTCGTGTGGTCGCTCACGCGGGTATATAGTCCGCTTGCCGTGAGGTTCAGTCCGCGATGGTTGTAGAAGGCGGAGACTGAAGTCTTGCTGTCAAGGCGATAGACATAGTGGAAGTTTTTCACATCGCACGTCAAGTCCGACCATCGGAGGTCAGATGACACGGAGACACCAAAGTCTCCGAACCGGTAGGCACCCGTGGCAGCGCCGTAGATGTCCTGCTGGTGGTACTTGTTGTTTGAGTGGACTGAAATATTCTCCGGATAGTCGGAGCGGTAGTGCAGATAGTCATTGGTATATTTGCCGATGGCACGGAGACTCAGGTCGCCATATTGCTCACGCCATGTCAGCTGGGAGAAGAAGTTGCGGTCCCACTCACGCCCCACATCGGTATAGGTATCAGAGAGGCGGCGGACAATACCTCCAGGCAGTCCTCTCTGAGAGTCGAAGTAATACGTGTGCCATTGGAATCCCTTCCAGAATACACATCCCTCTATGCGGAACATCCTGATGTCGGAGTTCCGCCGCGTCCCCGTCGTGTCCTCATATTCGGTATGGTATTCAAAAGGGTATTTACCCGACGATGACGTGAAGGCAGCGTCGAGAAGAAGCCAGTCCTTATAGCAAAAGGTAGCCGCTGCCTTATGCGTATCAAAGGAGGCATAACTATAGGAGGCAGAGAGCGAAGTGGAGTCGGGACGGTGTGTCTTCAGGTAAACAGTGGCTGCGGAGGCATACTCAGAGGCGGTCATGAGCATCTCGGTCTTGTTGGCATTGAAGAGGCTGACAGACTCAAGCGTGGTCAGCGAGTATTTGCCGAGGTCGACGGTGCCATTCTGTGCATTGGTGATGCGCACACCGTCAAGATAGACCCCGACATGTTGGGAACCAAGCGAGCGGACATTGATGGTCTTCTGACCACCAAGTCCGCCGTAGTCTTTTATCTGTACGCCCGCCATATACTTCAAGGCATCGGCAACCGATGACGATGGCAATGCCTGTATCTGCTCATAGCCAATAACCTGATTCGCACTCACCTCCCTATGTCCGTCGACGACTATCTCGTTAATCTGATACACGGAGTCAAGGCGCACAGTCTGGGCTTGCACAGTAATACCGCACAAGAACAAAAGCATTGCCACAACACAAGGAAGGGCAGCACTATTGCCACGCAATAACATAAATGAATATTGTATTTCCGTGTCCGTAGTCCCGCAGACACATATTACTAATGGCAAATGGCAGGTCTTCTGACTTATCCTTGCCGACACGGTCTTCCCAGACATCATCAAAACCGATATACAAACCTTATTTGGTTTTGATATCCAGTGACACTATTGGTCGGCCTAAAAAAAGGATTTACAGCATCGGGTAATGTCGCAGATTCTCACTGCGTTCCCATCTTAGCTCCGTGTCCTCATGGTATTATCCACAAGGGGGAGAACCAAATGCGGATGCAAAGTTATATGTTTTTTTTTGAAACAGGGAAAAAAGAAAGAGATATTTTTTGGGTCATCTGCATTATTCTGTGGATAAAAGTCAACCAGACTGCCATGATTCTTTGTCAGAGAGGAGGCTTGTTCATTATTTTAGACCACTATGCCAAGGTCCATTGAAATGTTTACCGGACAGTAATAATGAAAAAAAAAGGTAAGAGGAGAGGGGCTTGTCCGCTGGTAGAGCTGTCACTGCCCATGGTGTCAGGTATATTTCCCGGACCGTAATTCATGAATATATATATAAAGACGATGCCAGACGCTCCTTACAGAGTGCCTGGCATCGTTGTATTCACCCTCAGCCTTGTCTGGCTGGGGGTGAGAGGTTATGGTTATCAGTCAGCGAGCTTTGCCTTTATGAACTCACGGTTGAGGCGTGCGATGTTGGCGATTGACTCGTTCTTAGGGCATACGGCCTCACAAGCGCGTGTGTTGGTACAGTTGCCGAAACCGAGCTCCTCCATCTTCATCACCATGGCCTTGGCACGCTTGGCTGCCTCTACCTTGCCCTGTGGCAGGAGGGCGAGCTGGCTCACCTTTGATGACACGAAGAGCATAGCCGAGCCGTTCTTACAAGCTGCGACGCATGCTCCGCATCCGATACATGTGGCGCAGTCCATTGCCTCGTCGGCAGCCTCCTTTGAGATGAGGATGGCGTTGGCGTCCTGTGCCTGTCCGGCGCGTATTGATGTGTATCCTCCGGCCTGGATAATCTTGTCGAATGCGTTACGGTCGACCATGCAGTCCTTTATGACAGGGAATCCTGCTGAGCGCCATGGCTCGACAGTGATGACGTCTCCGTCATTGAAGCGGCGCATGTAGAGCTGGCATGTTGTGGCTCCAGAGGCTGTCTTGCCGTGTGGTGTACCATTGATATAGAGCGAGCACATACCGCATATACCCTCGCGGCAGTCGTGGTCGAAGACGAAAGGCTCTTTGCCCTCGTTGATGAGCTGCTCATTGAGCATGTCGAGCATCTCAAGGAAGCTGGTATCATCAGGGATGTTATGCATCTGCTTCTCCTCGAAGTGGCCTTTGTCCTGTGGGCCGTTCTGCTTCCAATACTTTATTGTGAATGAAATATTCTTTGCCATAATAATATTATAGTTTACAAGTAAACGCGAGTTGATTAGTTCTTGTAATTTCTTGTCTGAACCTTTATTATCTCGTACTCCAGAGGCTCCTTTGTGAGAACAGGGGCTGTATCATCGTTCTGCTGGTACTCCCATGCTCCTACGTAGAAGAAGTTCTGGTCGTCGCGCTTTGCCTCGCCCTCTTCTGTCTGGTGCTCCTCGCGGAAGTGTCCGCCGCATGACTCCTCACGGTGGAGTGCGTCGTATGCGATGAGCTCACCCATAAGGATGAAGTCGCGGAGATGTATAGCCTTGTCGAGCTCGATGTTGAGTCCCTCCTTTGTGCCTGGCACGAAGAGGTTGGTGTCGAACTCCTTGCGTATGTTCTTCAGAAGCTTGAGGCCTTCCTCGAGTCCTTCCTTTGTACGTCCCATGCCGACGTGCTCCCACATGATGTGTCCGAGCTCCTTGTGTATGGAGTCGACAGAGCGCTTGCCCTTGATGTTGAGGATGCGGTCCTGCTCTGCGTTGACTGCCTTCTCTGCCTCATCAAACTCTGGGAGGTCGGTAGAGAGGCGTGGCCATATCTCCTGGTCGGCGAGATAGTTCTGTATGGTGTATGGGAGGACGAAGTAACCGTCGGCGAGACCCTGCATGAGGGCTGACGCTCCGAGGCGGTTGGCGCCGTGGTCAGAGAAGTTACACTCACCGATGGCGAAGAGTCCTGGTATTGTTGTCTGAAGCTCGTAGTCTACCCATATGCCGCCCATTGTATAGTGGATGGCAGGGAAAATCATCATTGGCTTGTAGTAGTCGAAGCCTCCCTCTGAGCGTACGAACTCGCCTGGGTTGACGTCGGTTATCTCCTCGTACATGTCGAAGAGGTTGCCATAGCGCTGGCGGATGACATCGATGCCGAGGCGCTGGATTGACTCAGAGAAGTCGAGGAACACGGCGAGGCCTGTGTTGTTGACACCATAGCCTTTGTCACAGCGCTCCTTGGCTGCGCGGCTGGCGACATCGCGTGGCACGAGGTTACCGAAAGCTGGGTAGCGGCGCTCGAGATAGTAGTCGCGCTCCTCCTCTGGTATGTCCCATCCGTTCTTTGTACCTGCCTGGAGGGCCTTTGCGTCCTCAAGCTTCTTTGGCACCCAGATACGTCCGTCGTTACGGAGAGACTCTGACATGAGGGTCAGCTTTGACTGGTTGTCGCCGTGAACAGGGATACATGTCGGGTGTATCTGCACGTATGATGGGTTGGCGAACATGGCTCCCTTGCGGTAGCACTGTATCGCTGCTGTACAGTTACATCCCATGGCGTTTGTGGAGAGGAAGTATGTGTTGCCGTATCCGCCTGTGGCTATGACGACAGCGTTGGCTGTGAAGCGCTCGAGCTTGCCTGTCACGAGGTTCTTGGCGATGATGCCGCGTGCGCGTCCGTTGACGATGACGATGTCTTCCATCTCATAGCGTGTGTAGAGCTTCACCTTACCGGCGTTCACCATGCGTGAGAGCGAGGAGTATGCTCCGAGGAGGAGCTGCTGTCCTGTCTGTCCCTTGGCGTAGAATGTACGTGACACCTGTGCTCCACCGAATGAGCGGTTGTCGAGCATACCGCCGTACTCACGTGCGAAAGGCACGCCCTGTGCCACACACTGGTCGATGATATCGTTTGACACCTCTGCGAGACGGTATACGTTTGCCTCACGTGCGCGGTAGTCACCACCCTTCACTGTGTCGTAGAAGAGACGGTATACTGAGTCGCCGTCGTTCTGGTAGTTCTTGGCGGCGTTTATACCGCCCTGTGCTGCTATTGAGTGTGCGCGGCGTGGTGAGTCCTGTATGCAGAGGTTTATGACATTGAAGCCCATCTCTCCGAGTGATGATGCTGCTGATGCTCCTGCAAGGCCTGTACCTACGACGATGACGTCGAGCTTAAGCTTGTTCTTTGGGTTCACGAGGCGCTGGTGTGCCTTGTAGTTGGTCCATTTCTCAGCTACTGGCCCCTCTGGTATTCTTGAATTTAATGTCTTTGCCATGATTTTTCGTTTACTTTAGGGTGAAGATTATTGCCACAATAGCGAAACCGACCATAAGCACTGTGGTGTATGCTATGCCGATGACCTTCCAGCGGCAGAACCATGTCTTGCCGCTCCAGCCGAGTGTCTGGAGTGCTGACCAGAAACCGTGTGTCAGATGGAACCATATGGCTGCGAACCATATGAGATAGAGGATGGTGTTCACCGGATTGGCGAATGTCTGCTCTATCCATGCGTAGCCGTCTGCCGGACTTGGATTGCTGTAGATTGCTGATGGGTCGACAAGCTCCTGGAACATCATGTTGTACCAGAAATGATAGAGGTGGAGGACAAGGCCGATGGCGATGATGATGCCGAGAACAAGCATGTTCTGGCTTGCCCACTCCACCTTGGCAGGCTTGTCGGTGACCTCGTAAGAGTTGTTACCACGCGCACGGCGGTTCTGCATCGTCAGCCAGAAGGCATAGAAGATGTGGAGAACGGCAAGGCCGGCGAGACCACAGGTAGCCACTACAGCATACCAGTTTGCACCAAGGAACTCACAGATCATGTTGTAGCCCTCTGCCGAGAACAGAGCCGCCACGTTCATGCTCATGTGGAATGTGAGGAAGAGTATCAGAGCGATGCCTGTCACTGACATCACTACCTTCCTGCCGATAGAAGAATTAATTAACCACATAAATGTTTTGATTGATGTTTTGGTTTATAATTGATTATTAATGATTATCTCTCAACCTCTTGCCGCAGCCCGGCGCCTTCTATGTCCATGGCCGCCGACATGACAGCCAATAATATTCAAACAGACCGCCATAACAATGCGTTATACGCTGATTATAAGGCTGTTATGCTTCTTGTACTAATCCATGGGACATCCGCTCACAGACGTTTATGCCAGCTGCATCACGACGGGAGCCAAGCATGACGCTTCCCTCACTTGCCCCCCTGGGCTGCAGATTGCTTGTCCACGGCATGAGCAGAGGCCAGACTGATGATACGGGGCAGCCAGACTCAATATGACACGGACGCACACATACGGACGCGGTGAATTATATACACTGTTTGATTTTCTGCAAAATTACGAAAATATAGCGATTAATCAAAATAATTCTTCAAGAATTGAAAAATAATTCTTACTTTTGTGGCAAAATCAGACAGACAAGGCTAAAAAAATGCCTGTCACATGTATTTTCTTATCCTTCCCGGCTCATATCATGGGAGCCGGAGGTGCCACACGATACTCCGCAGGCGACAAGTGGCCATGACAATGGCTAATGTTGTTGGCGTGGGAGGTGCCGCAATGCGGACTACGGGACACAGACCGACGGCTGCACATGGGGCTGGAGGTGGAGTGACAGTATCCATGTCATTTTTCAATATTGACTCTCCAGGACACGGGGAGGATAACGACACACAACAAGAGAGCATAAAGATGATTCTGAAGTATGATGTCATAGTGATAGGAGCGGGACACGCGGGATGTGAGGCGGCGGCAGCTGCAGCACGTCTCGGCGCACACACATGCCTCGTCACGATGGATATGAACAAGATTGCACAGATGTCGTGCAACCCTGCCGTCGGCGGCATAGCGAAGGGGCAGATAGTACGTGAGATTGACGCCCTGGGCGGAAGGATGGGCATCGTCACTGACCGCACAGCGATACAGTTCCGCATGCTGAACCGCTCCAAGGGACCGGCCATGTGGTCGCCACGCGCACAGTGTGACCGTGAGCGCTTCATATGGGAGTGGAGACACCAGCTCGACACGACACCAGGCCTCGACATCTGGCAGGACCAGGTGATGGAGCTGCTGACAGAGACGCAGGAGAACACCGCTATGACCGACGGACCTAAGCGCCGCGTGACGGGCGTGAGGACACTCTGGGGAGTAGACATCATGGCTCCCGCTGTCATCATCACCGCGGGAACATTCCTCAACGGCATGCTCCACATCGGGCGGAAGATGCTGCCCGGAGGACGCATAGCAGAGCCGGCGGCGCTGCGGCTGACAGAATCTGTCAACGCGCTCGGCATACGCTCTGACCGCATGAAGACGGGCACCCCGGTACGTATCGACGCGCGCAGCGTTGACTTCGGCAGAATGGAGCTGCAGCAGGGCGACCCCGTCACTCATCTCTTCTCATACATGCACGGCACAGAGAGCATCGACTCACAGTATCTCGCCGACCCTGAGCTCTTCTCACGTGACTGCTACGCATCGCCACGCCGGCCACGCACGGAGGATTTCCTGCCTTGCTGGACGACACAGACAAACAGCGAGTGTCATGATGTGCTGCGCTCCGGACTGAAGGATTCGCCCCTTTTCAACGGACAGATACAGTCTATCGGCCCGCGCTACTGCCCGTCGGTGGAGACAAAGCTGGTGACATTCGCCGACAAGGACTCCCACCCGCTCTTCCTCGAACCGGAGGGGACGGACACCAATGAGATGTACCTTAACGGCTTCTCCTCGTCGATGCCAATGGAGATACAGATAGAGGCGCTGCGGAAGATTCCAGCGTTCAAGGAACTGCGTGTCTACCGTCCCGGCTATGCCATAGAGTACGATTTCTTCGACCCTACCCAGCTTCACCACTCGCTCGAGTCGAGACTTTGCTCCGGACTGTTCTTCGCGGGACAGGTGAACGGCACCACGGGCTATGAGGAGGCGGCAGGCCAGGGCCTCGTGGCTGGTGTCAACGCCGCCATCTCTGCCGGCCACCATGCCACAGGGACAGACCTCTCGACAGCGGCTGCGGCGCGCCCTCTCGTTCTTGGACGCGACGAGGCATATATCGGCGTTCTCATCGATGACCTTGTCATGAAAGGTGTCGACGAGCCGTACCGTATGTTCACATCGAGGGCCGAGTACCGCATCCTGCTGCGTCAGGACGATGCTGACAGGCGTCTGACACCTATCGGCCATTCCATCGGACTGGCGACGACTTCCCGCCTCGATATCTGGAAGCGTAAGGAGAAGGCTATCGACGACCTCCACGCGCTGCTCCGCTCGACGACGATGAAGCAGGATGAGATAAACCCTTATCTCGATGAAATCGGCTCGACACGTGTCAATAGGTCAGTACATCTCGACGAGCTCCTCACACGTCCTGGCGTCACTCTCGCCGGACTGCAGGAGCTGCGCCCGGAACTGACGGCCGACGACGAGGTGACTGAGGCAACAGAGATTCTCATAAAGTATGACGGATATATACGCCGCGAGCGTGAGTATGCCGACAAGATGCACCGCCTTGAGGACATCAAGATTGACGGTCACTTCGACTATAACAGCATCCAGAGCCTGTCTACCGAGGCACGCCAGAAGCTGACGGCACGCCGCCCGGAGACTCTCGCCCACGCCTCGCGTATCCCTGGCATCTCGCCGTCTGATATCAACGTCCTGCTCGTGCTGCTGGGCAGATAATCCAGCTCCTCCCTCCCTGCCGATGGAACGGGACTTTCCGCTCCTGCCATCGGAGTGAAAGGCCGATAAAACCGACGGAATAAGATGTTTTATATGTAGTGTTCCACGTGAAACATCATTATCCCTAAACCCTTGTAAATAAAGGGATGGGGATGTGTAACAGCCGATGAAATGAACGAAAATGGAGATGGATGGCGGGATCTTTTCGCCCAGTGGTGTTGTGTTCCGATTACGATGTTGTCGCCGCGTTTATTCGTTATTATCGTTCATGTCGTCAATGCCGCGTTTATTCGTTATTATCGTCCATGTCGTCAATGCCGCGTTTATTCGTTATTATCGTCCATGTCGTCAATATCGTCCGTAACAGCGGAGAAACCAAACCACCATGGCGGAGAAGCCGAACCGCAAGAGCGGAGAAACCGAACCACCCGTGAATATCATGAAACCATTAACCATAACACATATAATACGATGAACAATCCTACCCTACTAAAAAACCTCAGATGTATTCCTGATTTCCCGAAGCCGGGCATTCAGTTTCAGGATGTCACCACTCTCTTCAAGAACGCCGAGTGTCTGCGCATCATGCGCGACGAGATTGTCGACATGTACCGTGACAAGGGTATAACGAAAATCGTGGGCATAGAGTCGCGCGGATTCATGCTTGCCGGTGTCGTGGCGGCAGAGCTTGGCGCGGGTGTCGTGATGTGCCGCAAACCTGGCAAGCTTCCCGGCGAGACAATAAAGGAGAGCTATATGAAAGAGTATGGCGAGGACACGATAGAGATTCATAAGGACTCCATCACCGAGGACGACGTGGTGCTCATCCATGACGACCTCCTCGCCACAGGTGGCAGCATGAGGGCAGCCTACGACCTCGTGCAGAAGTTCCACCCGAAGAAGGTGTACATCAATTTCATCATCGAGCTGTGTATCGAAGGACTTGAGGGCCGCAAGGTGTTCGACAAGGACACGGAGATATCAACCCTCATGCGCATAGAATAAGATGGAGAAAAGAACGTTCCACGTGAAACATTTTTCATTGAACAACATCGCGTGGAGCGTTTATTTATGAGGGTTTCATGATTAGTGTATACGGGGGGTACCAGGGGACCGGAGGACCTGGGAGACCGGATGTTCCGGATTATCCGGATATCCCGGAGGATCTGGAGCTTCCGGGCCATCCGGGGCTTCCGGGGCATCCGGGGCTTCCGGATCATCCAGAGTATCCGGAGCCTCCGGGCCACATCCACAGGTATTGGATGGCGGGCTTAGAGATACTGGATGATGGGCTCATGAATACTGCATGGCAGGCCAACAGATAGCCAGTAAGGAACAGCAGCGAGGACAATGCCTCAGGGCTGTCCACGAAAGCACCGCCCCACACGGACAGAACCTAAAGAAAGGAAAAAGGAAAAACATTAGCCTGAAAGAAAAGACACTGCCCCACGCGGACAGAACCTAAAGAAAAGGAAAAAGGAAAAACCATATCCTGAAAGAAAAGACACTGCCCCTTGCAGACATCATCTGAAAGGAAAAAAGAAAAGGAAAAAGCCGGAGCCTGAAAGAAAATACAGGTGCGGAGGGGAAAAAAGAAAAGAAGAAGAAAAAAACACCAGCGTGATATGACAAGAGAAGAAAACGAGGCACGACTCGCCAGACTGAAGAATATCGTGGCAAACATGCCGGAGAAACCGGGCAGCTACCAGTATTTCGATGCTGACGGCGTCATAATATATGTAGGCAAGGCGAAGAACCTGAAGCGCCGCGTCGCCTCGTATTTCCATAAGGAGGTGGACAGGTTCAAGACGAAAGTCCTCGTCTCGAAGATTATGGATATCACGTATACCGTGGTGAACACAGAGGACGACGCGCTGCTCCTCGAGAACGCCCTGATAAAGAAATACAACCCACGCTATAATGTCCTGCTGAAGGACGGGAAGACATACCCCTCGATAGTGATTACGAACGAGCCGTTCCCACGCATTTTCCAGACACGCCAGATAAACCGGAAGACAGGCCAGTACTTCGGCCCGTTCTCTCATATCGGGTCGATGTATACCATCCTCGACTTCATAAAGCGCATCTACCACCCACGCCCCTGCCGCATGATGATAACGCCTGAGAGCATCAGCAGCGGCCGCCACAAACCCTGCCTCGAATACCATATCAAGAACTGCGGAGGATGCTGCATAGGAAGGCAGTCGCGGGAGGATTATCTGGCTAATATCGCCGCCGCGCGGGAGATACTCAAAGGCAACACAAGAGGCCTCCTGCGACATATCTGGGACGAGATGCAGAAGGCCGCCGGGGAGATGCGTTTCGAGGACGCCCAGGCGCTTAAGGAGAAGTACCAGCTTGTCGAGCAGTTCTGTGCCAAGAGCGAGGTCGTCAGCCATACAATAACCGATGTCGACGTCTTCACATGCCTTGCCGACGAGACGAACAGCAATGCCTACGTCAACTATATGCACGTCAAGAACGGACAGATAAACCAGTCGTTCACATTCGAGTACAAGCGCCATCTTGAGGAGACAGAGGAGGAGATTCTTGTCGATGCCATCCCTGAGATAAGAAGCCGGTTCGGGTCGGTGGCGAAAGAGGTTATCGTAGCCCGGCCGCTCGACTGGCAGATTCCATCGGCACAGTTCTTCGTGCCTCAGAGGGGCGACAAGGCCCATCTGCTTGAGCTCTCGCTGATGAACTGCAAGCAGTATCGTGTCGACCGCCTGAAACAGTCAGAGAAGCTCAATCCCGAGCAGCGCGCCACACGTCTCATGACAGAGCTGAGACAACTTCTCAACCTACCCTCCCTGCCCATGCATATCGAGGCGTTCGACAACTCGAACATCCAGGGCTCTGACGCTGTCGCTGGATGTGTCGTCTTCCGCAAGATGAAGCCATCGAAGAAGGACTACCGGCGGTATAACATCAAGTCTGTCGAGGGTCCTGATGACTATGCCTCGATGCAGGAGGTTGTAGAGCGGCGCTACAGCCGTATGCGCGACGAGGGTCAGCCGCTGCCCGACCTCATTGTGTGTGATGGCGGTATAGGCCAGATGAACGCCGTGAGGGAGATTGTAGAGGACAGGCTGGGGCTCTCAATCCCTATCGCCGGACTGGCGAAGGATGACCGCCACCGCACTAACGAGCTGCTCTACGGATTCCCTCCCGCCGCCGTGCAGATAAAGCCTGAGAGCGAGCTGTTCCGTGTCCTGGCACAGTTGCAGGACGAGGTACACCGGTATGCCATAACATTCCATCGAGAGAAACGCTCAAAGAATGCCTTACATAGCGAACTCGCTGATATCAAGGGCATTGGAGCGAAGACCGTCGACGACCTGCTGAGAGCCTTCAAATCGGTCAAGAGGGTCAAGGAGGCCACGGTGGAGGATATCGCCAAGGTGATAGGTCCGGCAAAGGCGAGGATAATAGACAGCTGGCGTGAGGGGAAATGAACCATACGCTCCAGCCCTATCCGTGAGCAGGATGACAGGGGTGGGATACATGGAAGGAAGGTCATGACAAGCCGCCACTCCCCTACCCTATCCCATTCAGTACCAACGATATACACCGTATAGCGTGAATAATTTTAATAGCGGACAGACGGCTAATATGCCCTACGCCGTCTGGGAAACGGCTTACCAATGCCTACGAGGTATAATACTCAAGGCCTACGCGGCGTACTACAAGGCCGGCAGGGCATAATACTCAAGGCAAGCATGGCATACCACGAGGCCGGCAGGGCATAATACTCAAGGCAAGCGAGGCATACCACAAGGCCGACGAGTCACACAAGAAAACATGAGAGAACAATAACAAACCAATATATAACAATGCGAATAGTCATCCAACGCGTACACTCCTCTGAATGCACAGTCTACGAGACTGGCCACGAATACAGCCCCGACCACATAACGTTCCGTTCTGCCATAGGCGCAGGACTGATGATTCTCGTCGGCGTGGAAGACAGCGACACCATCGACGATGCCCGCTGGCTGGTGCAGAAGGCATCCATGATGCGCATTTTCGACGATGAGGATGGTGTCATGAACCGCTCACTCCTCGATATCGGCGGAGAGTGCATGTGCATAAGCCAGTTTACACTGTTTGCTTCGACCAAGAAGGGCAATCGCCCCTCATGGTACAGAGCAGCCCACCCCACTGTCTCAAAACCGCTCTACGACGATTTCTGCCGCTTGATGGAGGAGGCTCTGGGCAAAGATGTCAAGCGCGGTGTCTTCGGGGCAGACATGAAGATAAGCCTCGTCAACGACGGCCCCGTGACAATCATCATGGACAGCAAGAACAAGGAGTGAACGCCATTCCCTACACCCCACAAAGCGGTCTGAGCGATGGTAATGACAGCATCCCAACATCTGCCAACACCCCGTTATAGACTAATGATAACATCATAACAATAAAAAGAAAAGAAGCTATGGAAAAGACAAAGATTCAACAGGCGCTGGAGAAGTATGACCTCAACCTCGACGACAAGCAGGTGGCTGCTGAGGTGAAGGCTCTCCTCGACGCTCATCTTGAGGAGAACATGACTCCTGAGGTGAAGAAATTCCTTATGGGAAGCATAGAGTTGACAACACTGAAATGCACCGACTGTGACCGCTCTGTGATGGAGTTCACCGAGCGTGTCAACCGTTTCGACGAGGAGTACCCTTCCCTACCCCACGTCGCCACGATATGTGTGTTCCCGTGTTTCGCCGAGGCTGTCAAGGACACGCTGCGTGTTGAGGGTGTCGAGATAGCATGTGTCTCCGGCTCGTTCCCATCGTCACAGGCACGCAGCGAGGTGAAGGTGGCAGAGACTGCACTGGCTATCGCCGACGGCGCCACAGAGATTGATATCGTGATGCCTGTCGGGAAATTCCTCGACGGTGACTATGAGGGTGTCGTGGAGGATATCCAGGAGCTGAAGAGCGTCTGTGGCGAACATGCCATGAAGGTCATCCTCGAGACGGGATGCCTCGGCGGAGCTGCCGATGTCAAGACTGCCTCAATCCTCGCCATGTACGCCGGCGCTGACTATATCAAGACGAGCACGGGCAAGGAGAAGGTCTCGGCGACACCTGAGGCTGCCTACGTAATGTGCAAGGCGATAAAGGAATACTACGACGAGACAGGCATACAGATTGGCTTCAAGCCTGCCGGCGGAATAAACACTGTTGCCGACGCCGTGACCTACTACACCATCGTGAAGGAGGTCCTGGGCGAGGAATGGCTGACAAACAAGTGGCTCCGCCTGGGCACATCGCGCCTCGCTAACCTGCTGCTGAGCGATATCGAGGGCAAGGACGTGAAGTTCTTCTGATAGCACAGGCTGCCAACATAGCCAGAATACGCGTTTATTTGGCCTCTGCGGGCGTTTCTCTGTGTTTGTGAGGAACTATCCCGCAAATCAAGGAAAACCCGTCAGAGGGCGAATAAACATGGTATGATGGTTGGCATATTATTCTGTTGTTGGAACAGAGGCGTATCTGAGTGACTGACAGAGGATAGCGGGTGGCGGATTCAATGATTGGAATGACACCGCCGCATCATGCCGTCGGGTCCGTCTGATATATAAGCAGACACAAAACGAACAGGGACATCACATACCAGCAGACCTGATATGGATGCCCCTGTTCTCTTGTTTATCCTAATGTAAATTCGACGCCGTGAGTAGGCCAAGAAATATCGTTATGCTTGATTTGCGGCAGAATGATTTATGTTGATGAGAGTCTCAACGGACAGTCTCGGGCTCAGAAACTGCGCCCAGCGACATAGTCAAGATATGCCTTCAGCGAGGCTTTCAGACGCTCGTCCTGTATGCCCTCGATGAATGTCATCGCGCGTTGGCTGTACTCCTCCATAGCTTGCTGCGCATAGTTGATTCCGCCGTGTTGCTTAGTGTAATCCACGAGACAGTCAATCTCTTCCTTTGTGGCTGACAGATTCTTGATTTTCAGAGCGATAGCCGTGATGTTCTCAGGACAGTCAGGGTCGTTCAAGACGAAGAGAGCGGGGAGTGTCAGCTTGCCTTCTTTCATATCTTTGCCGGTGGGTTTCCCCACCTCCTTCGAGTCTGAATAGTCGAATATATCGTCCCTGATCTGGAAGACAATGCCGAGGTCATGACCGAAGTGGCACGCCTTTGCCGTGTTCTCTTCCGATGCCCCGACAGAGAGTGCGCCGAGGTAACAGCATGCCTCGAAGAGCGCGGCGGTCTTCTTCCCTATCACATCATAATAAGCGTCGATTGAGAATGCCTTGTCTGATATGTTCTGTATCTGTCTCACCTCGCCCTCAGAGAGTGTCAGTCCGAGTCTCGCGATGCCGTTTGTCATCCGCTGGTCGGCACATTCTGATATGGCTTTGAGTGATGCCGAGAGGATATAGTCGCCCACAAGGATGGCTATACGGTTAGTGTACGACGCGTTGACCGATTGCTGTCCTCTGCGCTCGTCAGCCTCGTCTACGACATCATCATGGACGAGCGAGGCGGTATGGAGCAGCTCCAGACTGCATGCTGCATATAATGCTTTCTGTATCAGCTGTTTGTCTCCGCTCCCGACGATATTGCACAGCTTCTTGAAGTCACGGTACATCTCGCCATGCTCCTGAGTGTATAACGCTCTGGCTATCAACAGTGTGAGCATAGGACGCATTCGTTTTCCTCCACGTTTCATGATATGCTGCAAGACATCATGCAGCAGACCGTCGTTATGAGACAGCAACTCAGAGAACAATCCCTGGAACTGTTTCATATCTTTCTCTATTGGCTTGGAGATGAGCGATAATGTATCTGACATATTGTAGAAAAATTTTCTGCAAATTTACTTAATTTATTGGGATTAGTGAAATAATTTTGGTAAATTTGTACACATAATTTATCATTTTCTTCTCTACCTATTATATTTTGTCATATCTTCCCGCATCTCTCAATGCTCTTATGGCTCTGTGACATACGCTTGATGGCTGTCTTACAGATGGATATATGCAGGGAGAATGAATCATAGTAACTTAGACATGAACAAACTTTTCCTCCTCGACGCCTACTCTCTTATTTACCGTGCCTACTACGGTCTGTCACGCACACCGCGCATCAACTCGAAAGGGATGAACACGGGTGCCATCTTCGGTTTCGTCAATATGCTCCACGAGATAATATCGAAAGGCGGAGCCACACATCTCGCTGTCGCTTTCGACCATGGCAAGACATTCCGCCACGAGGCCTACCCTCCTTATAAGGCTCAACGCCAGGAGACTCCCGAGGATATAAAGAAGGCTGTGCCGTATATCAAAAGCATCCTTGAGGCATGGCATATCCCTGTGCTCCAGGCTGATGGATATGAGGCTGACGATGTCATAGGGGCTGTGGCGACAGCGATGTCGAAGCTGACAGGGGCTGATATCGCTTCCTGTGAGACAGGAATGGGACAGCAAACTGCCGATGAAAAGGCGGAAAACAGCGTCGGTGACAACAAGAATGTGGGACAAAATGAGACAGAAAAGGTCTCTGAGGACAGACAGGACGGAACTGACGGAATGCAGAAAGATGCGGTTTCATCGGCTGTGGAGACTTACATGGTGACTCAGGATAAGGACTACGGGCAGCTGGTCAAACCGAACGTATTCATATACAAGCCTCACCAGCACGGTGGCGGTTATGATGTAATCGGGGTGAAGGAGGTCTGCCAGCAGTTCCAGGTGGAGCGTCCGGAGCAGGTGGCTGACTTCCTCGCGCTGAAGGGTGACTCGGCCGATAACTTCCCCGGCTGCCCCGGTGTGGGCGACAAGACTGCTGCGACTCTCCTCAGGGAGTACGGTACGGCAGAGGGTATAATCGAACATGCCGCGGAGATAAAGGGAGCTCTGGGCAAGAAGGTCGCTGAGAACATTGATAATATAAAGATGTCAAAATTCCTGTCGGTCATCGTGACCGATATTCCGGGACTGACCGACGACGCCCCTACCCTACTCCACTCCATGCGACTGACGGCTCCTGACATGACAGCCCTCGGCGCCATCTTTGACGAACTGGAGTTCAAATCGCTCTCAAAGAAGATTATCGGTGGCGGAAATGAGGGTGAGAACGGTATTGTTAACGGAAGTGAAAGAACGAAAACAAAAGATAACAATAAAGCCGATTTCCTCGTTGAATTTACCGACAACGGGGCAGGAACGGACGAAAAAGCCGAAATTTCGAGCCTTAACGACATTGCCCATGATTACCAACTGGTTGATAATCTGGAGGGTGCGAGAGAATTATGTGATTATTTTTTGACAACGGGACTTTTGTGTTTTGACACCGAGACGACATCAAAGAACGCTATCGAGGGAGAATTGGTCGGAATGAGCTTCGCTGTCGACGAGGGAAAGGCTTGGTATGTCTCTGTACCAGGACAGATGGGACGAGTGGCAGAGATAATGTCGACTGTCCTCGCCGACGAGAGAATCAAGAAGGTCGGTCAGAACATGAAATTCGATATTGAAGTGTTGGCAAAATACGGAGTCAAGGTAAACGGAACGAAATTCGATACCATGGTGGCCCACTACCTGCTCCAGCCTGAGCTGCGGCACAATATGGACTACATGGCCGAGACCCTACTCCACTACCGCACCATACACTATGACGATATCGTACCGAAGGGAAAGACGATGGCCGACATCCCCGCACAACATGTGAGGGACTATGCTTGTGAGGACGCGGACATAACACTGAGATTATGGAAAACGCTCGAACCGAGACTGAAGGAGCGCGAGGGACTGTGGCAACTCTTCACCGACATAGAGATGCCTCTCGTCGATGTGCTCGCTGATATGGAGCTGACGGGCGTCGCAATAGACACGAACGCGCTGGCCGAAGTGTCAAAACTTTTCACTGAGCGCATGAATGAACATGAGCGGAAGATATACTCTATAGCCGGACGGGAGTTCAATATCAACTCGCCGAGACAGGTCGGGGAGATTCTGTTCGGAGAGATGCATATCATCGACAAGCCGAAGAAGACGAAGACTGGACAGTATGTGACATCGGAGGAGGTGCTGACATCACTGCGCGGAGAGCATGAGATAGTGGCTGAGATTCTCGACTACCGTGGACTGAAGAAGCTCATCGGGACATACGTCGATGCTCTCCCGAAACTTGTCAACCACGAGACGGGGCGCATACATACCTCTTTCAATCAGTGTGTTACGGCAACAGGACGCCTTTCATCGTCCGACCCTAACCTCCAGAATATCCCTGTACGGGGCGAGGACGGCAAGGAGATACGCCGCTGTTTCGTGGCCTCAGTCGCTGACGGTGTCTCTCCTGTGGCTGAGAAGAAAGAGGCGGCGAGGCAGGCGAAGGCCGAGGAGGGATATGTCGGGAGCCTCTTCGACAACCTCTTCGGTGAGGAAGGCGACGAGCCATCCACAGCCGCTGGCCATGAGACAAGCGGCGCCCATGACCACGAGGGAGAGAAATGTCTATTTTTTTCAGCTGACTACAGTCAGATAGAGCTGCGTGTCATGGCCCATCTCAGTCAGGACGAGAAGATGGTCGAGGCTTTCCGGAACGGATATGATGTCCACGCCGCGACAGCCGCGACGGTATACGGCAAGGAGCGCGACGCTGTCACACGCGACGAGAGGACAAAGGCCAAACGTGCCAATTTCGGACTCATATACGGCATATCGGCATGGGGACTGAGCCAGAACCTCGGCATAGACCGCAAGGAGGCAAAGGCGCTGATGGATGGATTCTTCAAGACATTCCCTAAGGTGAAAGAGTATATGGAGGTGTCGAAAGAGCGTGTCCGTGAGACAGGATACGCCTCTACCCTACTCCACCGCCGCCGTTATCTGCCCGATATAAACTCAGCCAACGCCACCGTGCGCGGTTTCGCTGAGCGCAATGCCATCAACGCGCCGATACAGGGCACGGCAGCTGACATAATAAAGATAGCCATGGTGAGAATCCACAAGCGATTCGAGGAAGAGCAGCTGAGGTCGAAGATGATACTTCAGGTGCACGACGAGTTGAACTTCATGGTCTATCCTGACGAGCGTGAGCGTGTCGAGGACATCGTCATACACGAGATGGAACACGCCTACCCTCTCTCCGTCCCACTCGTGGCGGACCACGGCTGGGGCGACAACTGGCTTGAGGCACACTGACAAGAACGCCGGTGTATGGGGCGACCGCATGATGGCTTGGCGACAGACATGAGGCCAAGGGAATATATATAAATATATTTTCATTGAACGTTACCACGGAAAAAATCGCCAAGCACACTGGTCTGCCCGAAAATCTAATAGATGACGCGTGTGAAATAAACTATAATTATAAGCATTCTACAAGCAGTAATGTAATCGGGCATTCTAATAGGATGGAAGAAAAGGAACTTCAAGAATACGAGGATATCCTTAAGCATTACCGTGACCTGAGGAACAGCTTGTATACAGCGGAGGAAAAGGGTCATGCCCAGGGACATACAGAGGGTCATGCCCAGGGGCGTGCTGAGGGAATTAACGAAGGTATTATGTTAATAGCTAAGAACTTAAAGACGATGGGCCTTAGTGTTGCCGATATAATCAAAGCTACAGGATTGTCGGAAGATGACATAGCAAAACTGTAATAAGGAGAGAAGTCAAGTGAATCTTTTCGGAGTTTCAAGTATTTTTTCTTAATTTTGCAGAATAAAATGTTTTATCTATGAAAAAGTATAACTACACATCCGTTTCTGACAGCATTGCGCTGCGATTCATTTGTGCTTGCAAGTAAAGGAAAAATTAATTATAACAATATGCCAACGCCCGACCTCGTGGCTGAAATATGTGCCGGGAAGAATCTATGAAAAAGTTAATTATGTTTTTATTTTCACTTATTCTAAGTGTAGTATTCTCAACCTCTGCATCAGCATATGTAAAGATTGATGGAATATATTACAATATATTTTCTGATGAAACCGCAGGGGTGACTTATGGTGAAGAGAAATATTCCGGAGAAGTGGTTATTCCGAGTTCTATCACATCAAAAGGAAAAGAATATCCGGTGACAAGTATTGGATATCGTGCTTTTTATGAATGCAGCAGCTTGACATCAGTCACCATCCCGAATTCTGTGACAAGTATTGGAGATTGGGCTTTCTCTTATTGCAGCGGCTTGACATCTATCACCATCCCGAATTCTGTGACAAGTATTGGAGAAGGGGCTTTCAATGGTTGCTACCGCTTGACATTAATTACCATCCCGAATTCTGTGACAAGTATTGGAACTAGTGTTTTCTATCATTTGAATATTGATATTGTTTATTTCTTTTCGGAGCTCGTCTATTTTTTTATTGCCAAGTTCTAATGCTTCTATCTCCTGCCATTCATAGAGGCTATTATATGCCATACATCCGATAAGAATGGAGATAAGTATATATCCCAACCGTATTGCCTTATAGAAATTTCCTGACCGCTCCATTATTTTAATGACATTGATTTTTGGAACATGAATAAAAGTTTATCTTTTTCGTTCATGCGGATATTATCAGAATAACCGTCTTTTGTTATTTGATACCCACATGGCTTAACCATAAAAATGCCTAAGCCCTTAGTGTACGAACTTACTTCTGAGGCATAGTCTTTACTTGTATTTAATGGAACTTTCCCTTTAATATGACACCACTCATTATTGCAACTGATGTCTTCAATCTCAGACATCATTTTTTGCAAATCTGTAATAGCTTTGGAACTTGCCGCTTGGGGTATCTGCAACTCAAAATAGAGCATCGGTTCGAGAATGTCCACACCTGACTGTTGCAAGGCCAGCCTGAAGACATAAGGGGTCAGCTGTCTGAAATCAGCAGGTGTACTTACCGGGCTATAATACTCGGCTTGAGTAAAAGTTACTTTCAGATCAGTCACTTCCCATCCATGTAAACCAGATTGGCAAGACATACGAATCCCTTCAAAAACGGCATTTTGAAAAGAATGGTTCAGATAACCATAGGAGATGTCACTTTCGATTTGCAACCCTGTCCCTAACGGCAAGGGTTCAAGCGTCAGCCCTATTGTGGCCCAGTAAGGGTTGGGTGGTACTTCGATCTGAATAATCTTATTGACCTTTTTTATAGGTCGTTCTTTGTAGATAGTCTTGATCTCATCAAAATGGACCTTTACGGAAAATCGTTCTTCCAGCAATGTCTGTATGATTTCCTTTTGGGTCAAACCATATAACGAGATTTCCAATTCATCACTATATGAGTTTATGGAAAAGGACAAAGACGGGTCTTCAATCCACAATGTATTCAGAGCGGATATCACCTTGCTTCTCTCTTCGGGCTTATTTGGCCGGACGGAGGATTTGAGAGCGGGATGCTGATGAGATAATCCTTGAATCAAACAAGGTTTAGCACCTAAATAATCTCCGATTCGAAAATCTTCTATATCTTCTACAATCGCGATATCATTGGCACCCACTTCATCAACATTTATCTCTCTGCCCTGATAAATAGTCTTTAGATTTTTAATCTTGATGAATTTTTCCGAATCGTTGATTCTTACAACGTCTCGAAGTCTCAGACTTCCGTCAATTATTTTAAGAAAACTTCTTTTATGCCCTTTGGGGTCATGCTCTATCTTATAGAGATAAGCTGAAAGTCTGTTTGAGACTGATGCCGGAGGAAGTATAAAAGAAGAAATGGCGTCCAACAACTCATTGATACCGATATTGAACATTGCTGATCCATGTAGCACCGGATAGACTTTGGCTTTTGCCACAAGAGCGATTATCGTATTCCAATAATCAGCCGGTGAAATTTCGCTATCCGCCAAATATCGTTCTAATATATCGTCGTCATGGTTGCATACAAATTCTTTGTATTCTTCCTTTATATATGTTTGGGAGCAAACCGGATAAACCGATCCATCGACAACAGTTTGCATAAACAGGACATCTTGCGACAGATTTGTTTTTATATCCATATACAAACGCTCCAAATTCACACCGGCACGGTCAATCTTATTGATAAATATAATTGTCGGGATTTGCAGCTTTTGTAAAGTATTGAACAGCAACTTTGTCTGCGCTTGTATGCCTTCCTTTGCGGATAAGATGAGGACTGCTCCATCAAGCATTTTGAATGTCCGCTCCACTTCCGCAATAAAATCCATGTGTCCCGGAGTGTCAATGATATTGCATTTCACTCCATTCCAGATAATAGATGTCGTAGAAGCCCGAACAGTAATTCCTCTACGTTTCTCTATATCCATAGAGTCCGTTATGGTGTCACCATTATCCACACAGCCGCACTTTTCCGTTGCTCCACTGACAAACAGCAGATTCTCGGTTACGGAAGTTTTTCCTGCATCAATGTGAGCAAGAATTCCTAAATTTATAATATTCATTTGGATTAAGCAATAATATACTACAATAGATGCATTGTCGAAACGCACCTTTTAATACCTCCTCGTAGCATGTGAGAACTACAGGATTACTAACTCGTATTAATATGTATATTATTACTGCCGCATAACGATTACAAAATTACACAAAAAAAATATATCTAACAAAAGTGGGAGGATTTTTTAACTTTTTTTACCATAGACATTTTATTAGGGAAGCGTAGGTTCAACTGGCAAGTACAAATAAGTAGAAATGTTTAAACAACACCGTTTTAGGAAGTTGAAAAATCAAGTTTCTCTCTCGGTATAGCGTTTATTTTGGCCAATATCTTCTTTAGTTTAGCATTTGTGTATTTCCCATTCGAAGGGTCGGGGGACAGGTCCCTGATTCGCTTCTGTCTTGGAACTGCCGCAGGTCTGCGATCAGCGGTTGCCAATGTGTCCCCTTTGGAGTGCTTGCAAAGGTCATGAGAAATGATGAGTGTGGAGAATAATCAGTAAACTGTCCCCTGACCCTAAGAAAAGAATATTACTGTCTGGTAAAACTATCGTTTCTCACCTTAAAGTTTTACCGGACAGTATTAATTAATAATATCCAAATGCCACATCAGAATTAGGCCAAATGCCACATCAGAATTAAGCCAAACGCCACATCAGAATCAAGCCAAACGCCACATCAGAATTAGGCCAAACGCCACATCAGAATTAGGCCAAACGCCACATCAGAATCAAGCCAAATGCCACATCAGAATTAATCCAAATACCACATCAGAATCAAGCCAAACGCCACATTGATCTGGAAAACTTGCTTGTTTTAAAGAAAAACATACCATCACTGCATCCGGCAGGACATGAATGCTGTCAGTAATAGCGAGTATTCCGAATGATGTCAATGACTGGTTCCGACCCATGGCAAACACAAGCACATCCATTTTTGTTTGTTATTGCCATAGATTGTGATTTAATGCCCCTCCTCATTCAGTGCTAATTATCTGCCCGTTCAGTGCCAGTGAGCCGCCCATTAAGTATCACTGGGCTGCACATGGAGTGTCACTGGGCGGAAGATAGAGCAGCCGAGAGCCATGAGCTTGCTCTTTGTCCACAATATATAGGCTAAACGACGCGTTCCTTGAGTCTTTTAGAATGTTTGACAGACAGCAATAATTTTTTTTTTTCACAGCATATCTGTCAAACGGATAAAGAGGGACGGCACAGGAGGACAGACGGGGACACAGGACAGACTAAAGAGGGTAGGGGAGGACAGACTGAAAGATAGAACTTTGCAAACCGCCTTCACAAAAATAGGAGAGGAGAAGACCGCTTAACAGAAACATAAGAGGAAGACCGCCTTAACAGAAATAGGAGAGGAGAGGAGACCGCCTTCACAGAAACAGGAGAGGAGAGGAGACTGCGTGTGGGAGAGAAATAATATCAGTAGGCTCTAATTGTATAACATAAACAACCAGCTGGAGATTATTTATTATGAAATACCAAGGCGTTATAGACAGTATCAACAAGGTCATGGACCGCGAGATACCTTTACTGCTCACACTGAGAGAAGAGCAGGTCAGTGTGAGACGGAACGTGCAGAACCGCACAGTGAAGATGCTCGTGGGGCATCTCATAGACTCGGCATCGAACAACCACCAGCGCATGGTGAGGCTGCAATACGCCCCGCGGTGCGGACACTCCATGCCTAAAACAGATATGGGCATGCTCGTATTCCCCGACTACACGCAGGACAACGACCTGTGGATAAAGCTCCAGGACTACCAGCATGAGGACTGGCAGACACTCGTGATGCTGCTGAAGTTTTACAACCAGCACATATGCCATGTCATACGCTCGGTGGACAAGAAAAAGCTCAGGAACTACTGGATTGACTACGAGGGGACACGCGTGACGCTCGACGCCATGATACGCGGATATATCAACCACCTGAACCTACACATCAGCCATATACACGAGCTGCTTGACTGAATTGCCCACACCCCTCATGACGACAACACTCACACACTTAAACCTAATAAAGAAGAAGAACAATGGAGAAGGAATATCCATGCGCACAGTGCAAGATGCGGCGCAAGTATGACAAGGACCCGAAATCTCTCATAGCCCGCTTCTGGCACTGGCACACCCGCTTCTGCCCAGGCTGGAAGGCATACACAGCCAGCCTCAGCGAGGAGGAGAGAGAAGAATTGCGGGAGAGGTATAATCTCACAAGGAGATAATCAGCATGATATCTGGAACAAAGACGGAGAGTATGGTCATGAACGACGTTCATGGCAGCTGTCTACTGCTCATCACCAACGCCTGACGCAGGACAATCATAGGCTCTGTCACACAGCATGTGCGATGTTTATCGTATCGTGTAGCTTTCTATCTTACAAGTATGCTGCTTCGACTCCTTGTCGTAGTTGATGCCCACGAGGAGGATATCGCCTGTGTAGTCGGCTATCTTAGCGGGATATTCCTTGCGCTTGATTTGGTCGATGGCAGTGTCGGCAGAATGGTTGAACTTCAATTCAACGACAAGTGCCGGCTTGCTGACATTGCGGCGGGGAATCATAACAAGGTCGGCATAACCCTTGCCCGTGGCGTATTCACGGTGGATGATATACTCGTTCCTTGCCCATATATATGCCACTGAAAGCACGCATGCCAAGGAGTTCTCGTCGTTGTAGGAGAGGATGCTGGTGTGCTCGTCATGTGCCTGGGAGATGCCCTTTGCCACGGCTTGACTGTTGCCTGAGATGGTGGCGGCGAGAAGGTTCTGAGAAGCAGTGAGTGCTTCGACAAGCCGTTCCCATGAGGTATCCTCCACAGCATTAAGGAATTCATCTGCCACCTCCTTGTTCGGGATATAACATTCCTGTGCGTCTCCATCGTATGCAAGATATCCAAGATGAATCAACACCGTAAGAACATCATTCTTACCGTTTATGACACGCATGTCATTTTGAAATTTGAGAGTGTTTACATACACATGCTCCCCAGACAACATGCGTATGATATCATCCTTCAGTCCGTCGAAATTCATCTGAATGTAGGTGTTGACAGAATCGTAGGCGCCCGTGGTTGTCCAGTAGCTTCCATATTCCTCGTCGTTGATAGCCCTCATGACAGAATATGGATTGAACATACGTGATGCCTTTCCGATACGGTATCCGTCATACCAGTTTTCCATCTCATTCATATCCATTCCGTGTTTCTTGCATAGCATCTCTACTTCCTCGTGAGTGAATCCAAGAACTTCTGACATTTTGCCCGGACGTATCATTGTATATTCCCGAAAGTTGTTCAATGCCGACTCGGTGTTGTATTTCTTTATTGGCAGAATGCCGGTGAGATACGCTCCGGCAAAGACGGTGTTTGAACCTGAGCCCTTGAAGAGGCGGCGGAGAAGGTCAACGTATGATGTGGTGACGGATTCGTCTGTCCCCATCTCACGCAGTATCGCATCCCACTCGTCGATAATCATAAAGAATCGCTCGCCTGTGCTCTCGCTGATACGGTAGAGGATGTCCATCAGGTCATCCCGTTCTTTTAACTTTATCTCAGGGAATATCTCCAACACCTCATCCATGATTTCATGCTGAATGAGTTTCACAATGTTCCTCTCTCCTCTGTATTTCGTGGTGAAGTCGGTCATGTCGATGCTGATGACATAGTACTTGTTCAGAAAAGTCCCGAACGACGCGTCCCTTTCAGCTTCCAGTCCACGAAACAGCTCACGTGAGTCGCACGACTTGTCGTAGTAGGCACATAGCATCTTTGCCGCCATCGACTTGCCGAAGCGGCGGCAGCGTGTAACGCAGCTATATCTGTTCTCAGAGTTGAGCATGGCATTGATGAGAGGTATCAACGACGATTTGTCAACATACTCGTGAGCCACGATGTCACGGAAATCATTATTGCCTTTATTGATGTACATACCCATAGGTCAGCGACTGTTGCAGGAGTGGTAAGCCTACAATTCATAGGCAAAGATACAAATAAATAATGAGAATAAACAAAAAACAAATACGATTATATTCTTTTTTTTATTATTATCTCACTTCTATTTATCATGTTGTCTCATGCCATTCATCACATATATAGTCATTCTGTCCCTATTCTTTGGCTGTCTGCAATTTGATACAGTAAATTTGCATCCGGATTTAATAATTAATTATGAACATGAATTTTGAAATCATTGAGAACAACGGCCTTGAACTGATAGGCATCGTGAAGAAGATTGAGATGAGGAAAGGGGCAGAGGAATGCCCCGCGTTCTGGAAAGAGTTCAGCGAGCAGCTGTGCATACCGATGATGAAGGCCGGCAAACCGCTCAACGACCGGCAGGCGGCTGTGGCTGAGAACAGCATCGGCGAATACGCGCTGTGCGACTGTGACATGGCTGCCGGAACATTCGACTATCTCATCAGCGGCAGCTACCAGGGCGGCAATGTGCCCGAGGGAATGGAGGTGAGGAAGGTGGAATACAAACGCTGGCTGAAATTCCATTTCGAGGGCGGCATGGCTGCTTTCCACAACAACTACACAAATGTGTATGACGAGTGGCTCCCGCAGCATCCTGAGTACAAGCCTGTGATGGCGGTGAACGTTGAATGGTACACGATGGGCGACATCAACTCTCCTGACTATAAATGCGGAGTGATGATACCCGTGGAGTGATTCCATACACCAGTAATTATAAGAAGACTTTATAAAAACAGATAAATAATTTGACATGAAGAAAGTATTGTATGTACTGCTGCCACAGTTTGCGGAGCATGAGATGCCTTATCTCACCCAGCCGTTGCGCTCTGACTCTTTTGCAATGAAGGAGCATCCGGAGTATGAGAACAGGATTGTGGCGGAGACGATGGAGCCTGTTGAGGCAATAAGTGGTTTCCGTCTGCTACCCGACTATACCTTTGACTCCATTCCCGACGATTATGCCGCCCTCGTGCTCATAGGCGGCTACGGGTGGAAGAGCGAGGCGGCAGAACGTGTCGCTCCTCTCGTTGCCGATGCTATCAGGAAAGGGCGCATAGTCGGCGCTATCTGCAATGCCGCCTCATGGATGGCAAGCCGCGGATTCCTCAACGATGTCCGCCACACAGGCAATGGCATCGAGCAGTTGCAGCTGTGGGGTGGGGAGGCATACACCAACGCCGCCGGATATGTCAACGAGCAGGCTGTCAGCGACAAGAATATTGTCACGGCAAATGGCAGCGCCAGCCTTGAGTTCGCATGCGAGATACTCCGTCTGCTCAAGAACGACGAGCCGAAGGAGATAGAGATGTACCGTATGTTCTACAAGATGGGACTCGTGGAGTTGGGGAAGATGATGTCGCAGGCGAAACCGCGTTTCACGTTCAACACCGTGGGGCTCTTCACCACCGACAATGCCCCTATGGTGGCGTTCTATCGTGATATCTTCGGTTTCGAGACGGCATGGAACGGAACAGACCCTAACGTGGAGATGACACTCGGCGCATCGCGCATCATCCTCTTCCCCCGCGACGCCTTCGAGCAGATGACATCCCGCAGGTATGCCTATCCCAACGGAACCAACGGAACCGACGGCACTAACGGAACCATGGAGCTGTCCTTCGATGTCCCGACCTTTGCCGATGTCGACAAGGAGTATGAGCGTGCGGTGGGTATGGGAGCCCAACCTGTCTTCCCACCTACGACAGAGCCATGGGGGCAGCGCACCTGCTATGTGGCCGACCCTGAGGGCAACCTGATAGAGATATCGTCGTTTGTTGGATAACAGATACACGATATAAGTTCCACGGCGTTCTTTTTCACACAAGGAGTACATGGGTTCTTGTTGCTGTTCTATGCAAGCATAGTCATCCCTCTGAATAAAAGAACTGCTGTTCGGTCTCGCATATGGCCTGCTGTTAGTCTACATACGAAGCAGGACCCAAAGCACAGTGTGCTGCATCCTTACACACGGGCCGATGAACGCGTTCTTTGGATAAATGAGAAAGATACACCTGCACAGTATGAGCTCAATGGTATGAGTTCAACGGATAAAGGTCAATAAAAGCCTAAAATTGGACCTGAAACATAAAAAACCTACACTTGATATTTAATTTCTTTCGTAAATCGAAATTTATTTCAATTATTTTTGTTATATTTGTACCATGAAAAATACAACGAATATGGAAGTAAAGAAATTGAATCGGTTAAAGGTCGTTATGGCAGAGAAGGATCTGTCAAATATATGGTTGTCGGAAAAGTTAGGAGTCAGTCAGGCGACTGTCTCTAAATGGATGACGAACTCCTCTCAGCCAAATCTCGAAATGCTCATCAAAATCTCAAAGGTTCTGAACGTTGAGGTTTCAGAGCTGCTTCGTACTGACGAGGTGCAAATTGAGGCTTAATAACTCTCAAATCTAAAATCCTATGGACAACAAACAATATAACGCTCTCTTCTCCTTCATCTGGAACATTGCCAACGATGTTCTGGTGCATGCTTTTGAGAAGGGCGACTACAAGAAGATAATCCTTCCGTTCATTGTGCTGCGCCGCATCGACGTGCTCCTTGAACCCACCAAGGCTGCCGTTCTCGAGAAGAAGGAGTTCTGCGACAGCCATAACCTCATCGATTATACTCCGTTCCTCACTCAGGTGACGGGCTATCCATTCTACAACACAAGTGCTTTCACGATGAAGACGCTGAAGAACGAGATTGACCCGCAACGTCTGAAGATGAACATCATTGAGTATTTCAATGGGTTCTCTCAGGACGTGCAGGACATCATCGACAAGTTCAAGCTCCGTCAGCAGGTGGACAACCTGACAGAGGCAAATCGTCTCGGCTCGCTTCTGGAGAAGTTCACGGATGAGAACATCAACCTCTCCGTGAAGCCTGTTATGCAGGAAGTGACCAATGAGGATGGCACAAGGGAGATGGTTGAACGTCTGCCAGGCCTCGACAACCACACCATGGGAACCATCTTCGAGGAACTGCTCCGTAAGTTCAACGAGGAAAACAACGTGACCGAAGCCGGTGAGCACTTCACACCTCGTGATTATGTTCGTCTGCTCGGACAGTTGGCTGTTGAGCCTATCAAAGACAAGATAACCGACAACACATACACTGTATATGATGGTGCATGCGGCACGGGCGGCATCCTGACCATTGCACAGGAAGAGATTGAGCGCATTGC
This sequence comes from Hoylesella loescheii, assembly GCA_021531755.1. GTDB lineage: Bacteria > Bacteroidota > Bacteroidia > Bacteroidales > Bacteroidaceae > Prevotella. Next base: position 21,714 of record JADYUK010000010.1, on the reverse strand, counting down.
CAATGAAGAGGGCAAGCGTGTCCGCACAAGCATCTTCGGGCAGGAGTTGCAGCCAGATACCTACGCCACCTGCAAGGCTGACCTCATGATAAGTGGCAACATCAACAAGTTCTCCTATCGTCTTGGCACTGTTGACCATCAGTATATTGCCTTCGGCTCTACCATCAGTCAGGATGGCCATGCTGGCGAGAAGTTCGACTTCTGTATCTCGAACCCTCCTTTCGGTACTCCTTGGAAGGAAGACCTGAAGAACTGGGGCATTGGCGACAAGAAGGAGATTACCGACCCTCGATTCTTCGACGGAGCAAACAGCTTCATTCCCGACATCGGCGACTGCCAGATGCTTTTCCTTGCCAACAACATCAGCCGTATGAAGGACACGCCATTGGGCACCCGCATCGTTGAGGTACACAACGGCTCTTCGCTCTTCACGGGCAATGCTGGTGGTGGAGAGAGCAATCTGCGCAAGTATATCATCGAGAACGACCTGCTGGAAGCCATCGTTGCCATGCCTGAGAAGGATTTCTACAACACAGGCATCGGCACTTACATCTGGATTATCACCAACCGCAAAGAGGAGCGTCGCAAAGGGTTCGTGCAACTTATTGATGCTACCGCCATCTGCACACCGCTCCGCAAGAACCTTGGCGAGAAGAATTGCGAGACATCGGAGGCCGACCGCCAGCAGATTGTCAAGTTGCTCATGGATTTCAAGGAGACACCTGAAAGCAAGATATTCCGCAATGAGGAGTTCGGCTACTGGCAGGTGCCTGTGCTTCGCCCCAAGCGAGACAAGGAGGGCAACATCATGCTGAAAAAGGGAAAGCCTGTCATGGCTTGCATCAAGAAGGAATGTGAGCAGATTCCGCTTCTCTATCCAGGCGGCATAGCGGCTTTCTATGAGAAGGAGGTGAAGCCATACGATGCAGAGGCGGAATTCGGTGAGCCTATCATCGGCTACGAACTCTCCTTCACCAAGTATTTCTACAAGCCCGTGCAGCTCCGCACCCTCGATGCTATCATGGAGGACATCCGCAGCATAGAGCGCGACACCGATGGATTGCTGGACGAGATAATGAAGTAAGCGTATGGAAAAGGTCTCGATAAGATTCTATAACGACCACGAGGTGCGAGCCGTCTGGAGTGAGGAAGACAATAAATGGTTTTTCTCTGTGCTGGATGTGTTGGCGGCTATCAACAATCAGGATGACTACCAGAAGACACGTAACTACTGGAAGTATCTGAAGACTAAGCTGAAGAAAGATTCGCCTGAGTTGGTTAGTGTCACTACCCAACTGAAACTGCGGGCTGCCGACGGAAAGAGATACAACACAGATATGCTTGATGCCAATGGCGTTATCCTATTGGCAAAGTCAGTTCCAAACCATCGTGCAACAGCCTTCCTCGATTGGCTGACATACAGCGACAACACCATCGACGGACAGAGTCGCAAGAAGGCGTACATGCTTTTTGAGAGCAACCTGCTCGATAGCATACCGGTTGGAACCGTACAAGGGTTGCAGCAGATTCATTCGTTGCTTTTCGGCGGTCTTTACGACTTTGCAGGGCAGATACGCACAAAGACCATCTCGAAGGGTGGTTTCACCTTTTGCCTGCATGAGTATCTGCCACAGCAGTTGGAAATAGTGGAGCGAATGCCGGAAACGACATTCGATGAGATTGCCGACAAGTATGTGGAGATGAACGTCTGTCATCCTTTTATGGAGGGCAACGGACGAACCACCCGCATCTGGTTGGACCTCATGCTGAAGGCGCGTCTGCAAAGATGTGTTGACTGGAGCAAGATAAACAAGAACGACTACCTTCAAGCCATGACTTTGAGTGTGGCGGATGCTACACGCCTCAAAGCTCTGCTCCATGGGGCTCTGACGGATCGCATCAACGACCGCGAGATGTTTATGAAAGGTATTGACTATTCCTATTATTATGAACAGGAGGACTGAGCAGTATGACACAACGATACGATACATATAAGGATAGTGGAGTGCAATGGCTCGCTCCCCGCAGCATAGAGTGCGACACCGACGGACTGTTGGACGAGATAATGAAGTAAGCGTATGAATGAATTAGTCGTAATTACCCCGGAACCTACACAAGAATATGTGAGTCTCGTCTCACATATTGCTAATCTTTGGGAAGATGCTCGCAAACCGACGGACTGTTGGACGAAATAATGAAATAGGTTATGACACAACAAGGACACATAGAAACACAGCAGCATGAGCAAGATTTTGCTTATGTGGATTCGCTGATAACAGGACACACCAATACGGCAATTGCTAAAGTGAATGCAGAGGCTTTACAAACGTATTGGGAAGTGGGCGCATTCATCTCTGACCGATTGAAGAATGCTCAATGGGGCGATAGTATAGTGAGCGAACTGGCTGACTATCTCAAGCGCCACAATCCGAAAAGAAGAGGTTATAGCAAGCGTAACCTTTATAATATGGTTACTTTCTATGACAGTTATAGTTCCATCGAGTTTATGAATGTCGTAAAGAAACTGAACTTGAGCAATTTTGTGCATTCGCAAACGGCTCGAATAGAAGCACAGCCATTTGTGCAGATGCCATCTGCACAAATAGAAGAATGTAGTGTTCCTGCCGTATTATGCCTCACGACTTTTTCAAACCATACAGAGATTCTTAACAGATGTAAAGATATAGAGGAACGCATATTCTATATGTTATACTCTGCGCATCAACATCTTACATATAAGGAACTTCGACGTTGTATTGTCAATCAGACTTTTGAGGCACTCATGAAAACAGACAAGCAGATGACGCCAGTTCTCCTCGAACAATACCCCGGTGCAGAATATATGCTGAAGGACAGGGTGTTGCTTGATTTCCTTAATTTGAAGGAAAAACATACAGAGTCCCAGCTGCATGGAAAATTGGTCGAGCAGATGAAACAATTTGTGCTGGAACTCGGCAAGGATTTCCTCTACATTGATGACGAATATACTGTAATGGTTGGTGGCAAGCGAAAGCGTATTGACTTGGTATTCTATCACCGTGCTTTACAATGCCTTGTTGCTATAGAATTGAAATCCGTTGACTTCGAATCAGAGTTTGTCAGTAAAATGGATATGTATCTTGAAGCATTAGACCGTGATTACAAGCTCCCAAACGAAAATCCCTCGGTTGGCATCATTCTTTGTCCATCAGCAGATAAAGCCGAGGTGGAATATAGCCTTTGTCGCAGTATGAGCCCAACAATGGTTGCTGAATACCGAAGAATTCTAATTCCTCGGGAAGTAATGACTAAGTCGCTACAGGAGTATTGCGAATTTCTCAAGACTCAATATAAGTAAGATGAATATGAAACGATACGATACATATAAGGATAGTGGAGTGCAATGGCTCGCTCCCTGCAGCTTAGAGTGCGACACCGACGGATGTTGGACGAGATAATGAAGTAAGCGTATGGATTTTGCAAACACGTTTGCAGATTCTTACTACAAAACATCAAATACTTATGACAAAGAAACAAGAGATAAAGATATTTGAAGACAAGAGGGTACGCACAGTGTGGGACTCCGAGACTGAACAGTGGTACTTCTGCGTTGTGGATGTAGTAGAGGTTCTAACCGATAGTAAGAATCCGACGGACTATATAAAAAAGATGAAGAAACGTGATCCATCCCTTGCTGAAGGGTGGGGACAAATTGTCTCCCCCCTTTCTGTACAGACCGCTGGAGGAAAGCAACGTGTCAACTGCGCAACACAACAGGGACTTTTCCGTATCATCCAGTCCATCCCTTCGCCTAAGGCTGAGCCATTCAAGATATGGATGGCGCAGGTTGCATCGCAACGTCTCGACCAGATGCAGGACCCTGAACTCTCCATCGAACAAGCTATTGCCGACTATAAGCGTTTGGGGTATAGCGACAAATGGATAAACAGTCGTGTGAAAGGCATTGAGGTACGCAAGGAACTGACAGACGAATGGGATCGAGCCGGTGTGAAGCAAGGACAACAGTACGCTTCGCTGACCGACATCATCACACGTGAATGGAGCGGCATGACCACACGTCAGTACAAGCAACACAAGGGATTGAAGAAAGAGAATCTTCGAGACAACATGACCAACGTGGAGCTTGCTCTCAATATGTTGGCAGAGGCTTCGACTACAGAAATATCCAAGCAAAAGAATCCAAAAGGCTACACGCAGAGTGCGAAAATAGCCAAGGAGGGTGGCAGTGTTGCAAAGGCTGCGCGAAAGCAGCTGGAAAGCAAGACGGGCAAGTCTGCCATATCTTCATCCAAGGCAAGTGATTATCTGTTACCACCAACAGAGGACAATGAGGACTAACCATTATGACACAACGATACGATACATATAAGGATAGTGGAGTGCAATGGCTCGGGGAAGTTCCGGGGCATTGGGAGTGCGTGCCGCTGAAATATTTTATAGAAACCAAATCTGGTACCGCCATTAATGTAAAAGAGCTTGACGATAAAGGTACGTATCCAGTTTATGGGGGTGGTTCCCAAATAGGTTTTTGCAACAAATACAATTGCGAAGAAACTGAAATTATTGTCGGAAGAGTCGGCGCAAAATGCGGTTGCGTAACATTCCCCAATAAAAAAGTATGGGCAACAGATAATGCATTAATTATCAAAACCAATCTTTATCCGCGATTTACAGCTTTTGTTTTGGTTGCAGCTGACCTAAATCGGTTAAATGCTGCAAACGCTCAACCACTAATTACTGGAACCAAAATCAAACATGTTAGAATTGCCCTTCCTCCTCTCTCCGAACAACGCTCCATCGTCTCTTTCCTTGATGACAAGTGTGGAAAGATTGACGAATGGGTAACAAAGAAACAAAAGGAAGTGGAGCATCTTCAAGAATTGAAACAACGTGTTATTGCAGATGCCGTGACACGAGGTCTCAATCCGCATGTCAAAATGAAAGCTACCAATATTCCTTGGATAAAGGAGATTCCTGAGCATTGGGAGGCACTTCGAGCAAAACACATGTTCAATAAAGAACAGCGTCCTGTTGAAGAGGGTGATGAGATTGTAACTTGTTTCCGTGATGGTGAAGTAACTCTGAGAAAGAACAGAAGAACAACAGGCTTCACAGAAGCAACAGATTATAGCCATTATCAGCACATTTGTAAAGGTGATCTTGTTATTCATCAGATGGATGCTTTTGCTGGTTCTGCTGGTGTGTCGGATTCCGATGGTATGGGTACTCCAGTGTTAAGCGTTTGCACACCAAAGTCAAATAATATCTTGAATGAATATTATGCTCACATAGTGAGATTGATGGGCAAAAACGGATTCATTCTATCTTTGTATAGAGGTATTCGTGAACGTTCCTCAGATTTTAGGTTTGATACGTTTGCAAATTTGTGGCTTCCTGTTCCTACTATCGAAGAACAGAAGCAGATAGTTGCTCACATTACGGATAAGACCTCCAAGATAGACAAGCTCATTGCCAACATCAACAAGGAGATAGAAGGCATCAAGGAATACAAACAGCGTCTCATCAGCGACGTTGTGACTGGTCAAATTAAAGTAAATTAATAACAAATATGAAGAAGTTAATTTTCTCAATATGTTTTATATTAACCTCCATCGTTGTTAATGCACAAGGCATTTATACAAAAGTTACCAAATATGATAAATTTGACGATGTAGAGTGGGAAAAGACTATAAAGACTCTGATCACAAAAACTGATACTACATTTGTCATTGAGACGAAAGGAAGCAAACCTAAGACGTATTGGTATATAGATGGTCCGTTCTTTTCTGCGCATGAAGGTAGCCGTGATAGTTTATCTAACATCGTATCCGATGTTTGGGGGTACGAATCACGATATATTGTAATAACAGATGAAACTATGGAAGAAGTTCGTTCAGAAGTGCGAGAACAGATTAAGGACTTGCCTGATTCATTGGTTTTTGACGAGAAAATCAATAAGCTTTCAGGATTAGCATTACTTCGTAAAATTGATAAGCTGCCGAAAATAACGGTACGAACTATATCAAAATATCGTTTCACATACGAATACGATACTGATTTGGTTTGGATTAGATTTGAAGACGGCTCAAGAATTATTTACTCAAAAAGGTAAATTCACCATGACGGACGAATAAATACTCAATGTTGACATCTTTGAGGAAGATTTTCCTGAATTGTATGAGCCGCCTCCACTGCCAGCACCTAAGATATGATATCGACCAATACTTGAAGAGTGTTGATGCGGAAATGGATTCGACTACCCAAAAGAATTTAACCACTACCCAAAAGACACAGCATACTACCCAAAAGACGCTTAATACTACCCAAAAGAAGATTCTGAACTACCTGAAAGAGCATCCTCATGCTACGAGAAAAGATATGGCAGTTGTTATTGGCGACATTACCGAAGACGGCATAAAGTTCAATATAGGAAAACTGCAGCAATACGGACTCTTGAAACGTGAAGGTGGAAGAAAGAGCGGAACATGGGTGGTTATAGATAACAATCATTAGAGGACACTACAATGGACACATCAGAAACAGGACTTGAGAAGATAATAGTCGATTGGCTCGTGAAGGAGAACGGTTACGAGCAGGAGACACCACACGCTTACAACAAGGACTTTGCCTTGGTCGATAAGTGGGTGGAACGGTTCATTACGGAAACGCAGCCGGAGAAGGTGGAGCAGTCGATGTGCTTCGCCTCGCCAAGCGAGCGTCTGAAGTTCTTCACCCGACTGAGCAACGAGATAACCAAACGTGGCGTGACGGACGTACTGCGCAAGGGATATAAGTTCAATGGCTCTACGTTCGACCTCTACTATCCGTTGCCCTCAGAACTGAACCCCAGTGCAAAGGTTGCATACGAGCATAACATCTTCGGTGTCATACGTCAGGTGATGTACTCGAAGGTGAATACCAACGAGATAGACTTTGTGGTGTTCATCAATGGTCTGCCTCTCGCCACCTTCGAGCTGAAGAACAACTTCACCGGGCAGACCTACGAGAATGCCATTGCACAATACCGTACCGACCGCGACCCGAAGGAACTGCTGTTGCAGAAGAAACGCTGTGCCGTACACTTTGCCGTGGATGACTGCCAAGTGTGGATGTGTACCGCATTGGCTGGCAAGGACTCCTGGTTTCTGCCTTTCAACTGTGGTGTTAATGGTGGTGCTGGTAACCCAGTGATTGAAGGCGACACCATGACCTCGTATCTGTGGAAGGACGTTCTGACCAAACCGACACTCTCCAACATCATCGAGAACTTTGCGCAGGTGATAAAGAAAGAAGACCCGAAGACGCACAAGGTGAAAGAGATGGTCATCTGGCCACGATACCATCAGCTGGATGCAGTCCGCACGTTGCTGAATGTGACAAAGATGTCGCCTATCGGTCGTAGATTCCTCATTCAGCATAGTGCCGGAAGCGGAAAGTCTAACTCTATCACATGGCTTGCATATCAGCTTGTCACCCTGCTGCAACAGAATCAGGAACCATTCTTCGACAGCATCATAGTGGTGACTGACCGTGTGAACCTTGACAAACAGATACGCGACAACATCAATGCCTTCCAGAGATTGAGCAATCTTGTGGGATGGGCAGATAAGTCTGGAACACTGCGAGAACTATTGACGGGAGGAAAGAAGATAATCATAAGTACTATCTTCAAGTTCTCGTTCATCCTTGATGAGATTGGAAGTTCATTGAAGGACAAGCGTTTTGCCATTATCATAGACGAAGCACACAGCAGCCAGAACGGTTCGCTGTCTGCTAACCTTGCCACAGGTATATCTGGCAATGCAGCACCTGTCATCCCTCTTCACCCAGAAGAAACGTCAATCGGTATGGTTGCAGAAGAGATGCCTGAGTATGGTGCACCAGAAGACATTGAGGACAAGATTCATAGAATAATAAAGGGAAGGAAGATGGCAAAGAATGCCAACTACTATGCCTTTACCGCCACACCGAAGAACAAGACTCTGGAGATGTTCGGCGACAAGGTGGAACGCATCGGCGAGGACCCCCTCTACATTCCTTTCCATGAATACACTATGAAGCAAGCCATAGAGGAGGGATTTATCCTCGATGTGCTGAAGAACTATACCCCTTATTCTTCATATTATCGTGTGCTGAAGGCTGTCGAAGACGATCCTGAATACGATAAGAAGAAGGCGATGGGCAAGATTCGTGCATACGTGGAGCGTCAGCCGGAAACCATAGAGAAGAAGGCTGAAATCATAGTAGAGCACTTCCTGAAGAAGGTATATATGAAGATTGGGGGTAAGGCTCGTGCTATGGTGATTACCAGCAGTATTGAGCGTGCCATTGAGTTCTACAAGGTGATTACCAGGATGCTTGAAGAGCGCAACAGTCCTTATAAGGCTATTGTGGCATTCACTGACAAGGTGATAGACGGCAAGGTCGTAACAGAAGCGGAGTTGAACGGTTTTCCATCTGCCGAGATAGAACAGCGTGTGGAACAGGAGCCTTATCGCTTCCTTATAGTAGCAGACAAGTTCCAGACAGGTTACGACCAGCCATTGCTGCACACGATGTATGTGGATAAGCAGCTCAGCGACTTGAAGGCCGTGCAGACACTTTCACGCCTGAACCGCTGCCATCCCAAGAAACAAGATACCTTTGTTCTTGACTTTGCCAATGACCCAGAGATGATTAGGGAGGCGTTCCAGAGGTATTACAAGACGACTATCCTCGAAGGAGAGTCGGATGTGAACAAGCTCAATGACCTCACCGAGACAATAGAGGCATTTAACTTCTATACTCAGGATGATGTTGACCAAGTGGCTACACTCAAACTGATGGGAACAGACGAAGACCGCCCTAGGATAGACTCTATCATTGATGCCGTGGTGGTACGCTTCAAGACAGAACTCAACGATGATGAGCAGATAAAATGTAAGAGTGCTATCAAGAACTTCAACCGCTGCTACCCTTACTTCTCTGCCATCATGCCGTATGAGAGTCCGGAGTGGGAAAAACAATATGTATTCTATTCCCTCCTGGTAAAGAAGTTGCCAAAGTTGAAGATAGATGACTATACAGATGGCTTGCTTGATGACATCGACTTTGACAAGTATCGTATCGTGAAGGAAGAGGAACGTGCCATTGTGCTCGAAAACGAGAACACCAACGTCATGCCAATCCCTGTAGGCACAGGTGGCGGCAAACCACAGCCAGAAATGGATGCCTTGTCAAGTATCGTAAAGGACTTCAATGACACCTACGGCAATATCGAGTGGAAAAATCGTGACGAAGTGCAGCGACAGATTGAGGAACTGCCAGCCCGTATCGCCACAAGCGTTGACTTCGCGAATGCCGTCCGCAATGGCGACAGGCAGGTAGCACAGATAACCTTCAATGATGACATCATCAATATCGTCGCTGCCATGCTGGAGGAGAAGACAGAGTTCGTACAGACGTACTTCGCTAATCCTGACTTCCAGAACTTTGTGAATGCAAGGGTATTCCAGGCAGCAGTGAGCAGACTTTCAACATGATTAGTTGCCAAAATAATAGTGTAATAATCGTATAGGAATACAAAACTCCATGCAGCCAGAAATGGGCGTTGGTGGCTATGATGAGGATAGAGGAATCGTGCAGAGAAAGGACGAACCCAAAGGTAAGTATGTGGGGCCTATGTGCCCCCTATTATCCTTGTCGAATCATAACGCTTCAACGGGGGGTAATAAAAAATAGTGGATGAGAGATTATCGTCTCGTACTTTGGATAAAGTATGATAATAATGTTAATTTCATGTAATTGTTTGGAGAATATATATTTTTATTGTAGTTTTGTGAAAATATGGCTCGATTTTTATATATCCGTTAGCATGATGTAATGAGATGTCATTGTCAGAAGATATTCCACAGGTATCTCCAACCTATTCAATCTGTTTATGAATGAGGTTGACGGTTGGATGATATACGACGATAATGACAGAGAAAAAATTGCATGGAGCAGTATTAGAGATGAGCGTGTGGTCTTATTACTACAATGGTTTGAAAGAATTATTCACCATCCCATCACTTTTAATATATTTATGATGAACATAGAAGAAATTATAAGTGCTTTTAAGAAACATCAACTCCAATACGGATTAGATGGATATTCTGGATTAAAAGAACTTTATAAATGGGAGTTGGTGACCAAACAACTTGGTCGTCCTGATACAGATGCGGTTGATTTCGCAAAGGAGATATACTCAGTTCAGCTGCATAATCTCTGTTATCCTCCTCAAATAACAGCATATAGGAATTTTGCTAAATATACTCCAGAGGAATACAGGATGGCTCTTCGCATGCTCTTTACAGAATCTGTTGGTTTGCAAGAACGTGTGGATTCTTTTACATCAACTTGTAAGGCGTTATGGGACAACAAAATAAAAAGTCACTTTGAACAGAATACGAGTGCCATGTGTGATGAGCGATTGATAAGTTGTTTTTTGACCCTCAAATATCCAAAGAAATACACCTTCTATAAAAGTTATGTATATTCAAGTTTATGTAACATACTTGGAGTAGAATCAAAGAAGGCGGGCTATAAACTGGTTCATTTCTATGAGTTATTAAACAAATACGTTGTTCCTGTTGTGGAGAATGACAAGGAATTGATGGACTCAATCAATAAGGAGATAGACAATAAAGGCTATATCCATAGTTCAATCCTTGTTGCACAAACGGCGTTGTGGTATTATGTCAATACTTCACGCTCGTCCAAATCATTGGTTGAAGCGAGCAAAGATAATGAAAACAATAATTCCGAATGCAGTCCAATGAAGAAATACTCTGAATATATAGATTTACTGAAAGAAAACCACAATCTCGTTCTCACAGGTGCACCTGGAACAGGTAAAACGTTTATGGCAAAAGCTATTGCAGAAGAAATGGGCTGTGGCAAAGATGAAATGTGCTTTGTCCAATTCCATCCTTCATATGATTATACGGATTTCGTTGAGGGACTCCGACCTATTGAGAAAAGTGACGGACAAGTAGGGTTTGAACGCAAAGATGGTGTATTCAAGGAATTTTGCAAGAGAGCGATAAAGAATATTGTAGACTCCGAAAAGAGCGTTGAGAGCCTTAGCAAGGAATTGTCTTGGGAAGAAAAACTTCAAGATTTCATTGAAGATGCAATAGAAAACAATACCAAGTTTACTCTATCCAATAAAAGCGAGTTCTGCATTGAAGAGATAAAAGGCCGAGTCATTATTGTTCATAATGAACAGAATGAAAAAATAACCAGAATATATGTTAATGCAGATGATATAATTCAATTGTTAAGCAATGAAGTTCAGCTTGATTATGTTCGTGACATACGGACATTCTTTAAGCGAAAGTATGGTTCCCAACCTGATTCCTATGCTTATATTATCACAAAAGAAATTCGGAAAAGGAAGAAGAATAAGTTGGTGCTGTCTCCTGTAAACAAGATAGACCGTAAACCTTTTGTCTTCATCATAGATGAAATAAACCGAGGTGAGATTTCCAAGATTTTTGGTGAACTCTTCTTTTCTGTTGACCCTGGATATAGAGGCGAAAAAGGAAAGGTCAAGACCCAATACCAGAACCTTATTCCCGAAAGTGATGTCTTTGCCGATGGCTTCTATGTTCCCGATAATGTCTATATCATTGGCACAATGAATGATATAGACCGGAGCGTTGAGAGTATGGACTTCGCTATGCGTCGCCGATTTACTTGGAAGGAGGTGACACCGGCTGAGACTCAGTCAATGCTTGACACTTTGCCTTGTGCCGATGAGGCAAAGAAAGCGATGAAAAGGTTGAACGAAGAAATCGCTGATACCGAAGGCCTTGGAACTGCATATATGATAGGCCCTTCGTATTTTCTCAAATTGGGCAATTACGGTGGAGATTTCAAAAGACTCTGGGATATGAATATTGAGCCACTGTTGAAAGAGTATCTACGTGGTTTCCGCAAGGCTGATGAAACACTGAAGAAGTACAGTAAGGCATATTTCAATTCAGAAGAAACACCGACGGGGCAGGAAGAATCTGACGAGTTAGAATAGCAATGAGAATATATCTGACAGATAACGATACTGGTAAGGCGAATGCAAAGACTTATAATAGAAATGATGTCTCTGCATTGTTCCCTATTGCCGACAAGACAATAGGTCAGCTTTGCCGTGAAAATGAAAATCTGCTTATATTCCCTTACTGCATAGATGAGACAGACGACAGGATTGGAGAGTCTGCCGTGGTAAGCATTCTGAACACGGAAAATCCGGATAGAGTGAAGATTTCCACTGGCAATATTATGGGATTCATTGGCATTGGAAATCTCCAAGTCAAGATACAATCGAGATTTGACAAAGGACACGATGATTATCTGTTGCACTATATGCTGCAGAAAGTGTTGTCGTTCAATCTGTTTGACCTCAGCCACAATAATGAACAGGAGGATGTCTTTGACTTTATGATGTTTATGTTTCCTTACTTCCTGAAGAAAGCCCTCAGACAAGGAGTTTACAGGGAGTATAAAACTCATAAGTACAATAACTCAAATGTAAAGGGAACAATAGACATTGGCAGACACATTGCTCAGAATGTGCCGTTTGTCGGGAATATCGCCTATTCAACCCGTGAGTATTGTCAAGACAACGGTATGACAGAACTGATACGCCATACCATAGAGTATATGAGGAAAAACAAGTATGGCAAGGCTGTTCTTAATTTTGACAAGGAGACCATAGACAATGTAAAACTGATTATAGAACAAACGCCATCCTACAATGAGAATGAGCGTAACAGAATCATAAGCAAGAATCTGCGCATGAAGTGCCACCCGTTCTATACAGAATACATCCCATTGCGGAGTCTTTGTTTGCAAATACTTAGGATGGAAGAACTGAAATATGGCGAAAGCGATGATGAGGTGTGCGGTATTCTTTTTGACGGAGCATGGCTGTGGGAGGAATATGTAAATACCATATTGCAGAATTATGGTTTCGTCCATCCTGAGAACAAACGACGCAAAGGGGGCATATACCTTTTCGAAGATAAGAGTGGTGTTCGCTACCCCGACTTCTATAAGAAGGATATAGTGCTTGATGCCAAATACAAGCGGTTGGGCAGTTATGAAGATGTTGCAAAGGTTGGCAGAGACGATATTCATCAGGTCATCGCATACGTTAATGCCTTGAATGCAAAGAGAGGTGGATTCGTGTCGCCATTAGAGAACAAACAAGCCATTATTCCGACAAAGCGTATCAAAGGCTCTGATTCCACATTGTCAATATTCGGAATAGAAATATGTGAGTCGGCTGCTTCGTATGCTGAGTTCTGTGGGGCAATGAAAGTGAAAGAGAATGAATTTATTGAATCATTAAAATCACAAACTTAGGCAAGGCTATGCTTATTTATTCTTTTATTACTGTCCAGTAATACTTTAGATTGAATAGCGGCAGATTTATTGGACAGCCGATGTGGCATAAGAAGGTGCTACTGTAGCCTGGAAGGGATGATGATGGTGGCGCACGGGACGAGAGTCATATAAGGAAAAAAGTGAGGATGAATGTGTAGTTTTCCACCATATCGTAGCGTCAAAGGGATATAGAGATAATCATCAAAAAATATACTCATACCATGTGGAAGAAAAAGATATATAGCGCAATCATCTTGGTGCTACTGGCAGTGGGAGTGGTGTTCCTGTGTATCTCGATGTTCGGAGAAAACACTGATGACATCCATCCGCTGCAAATCGCCGTGGCATGTGTCTGCCTGTCCAACTGTCTCATCTTGGCAGGAAACATGAAAGGGAAGAAGGCTGACGGGCAAGACAGACACCAGGAGGAACGGGACGAATGATAAGGTACAGGCAGAAGGAAAACCATCTGGACGCTTGGAACGATAATAATAGAACAATATAAAAACCATCTGGACGCTTGGAACGATAATAACAATATAAAATACCTAAGATTATGACAATAACAACAACCCCTACCATAGAGGGACATCCAATCAGAGAGTATAAGGGGCTGGTGACTGGCGAGACCATCATCGGTGCTAACTTCGTGAAAGACTTCTTCGCTGGCATACGTGATATCGTTGGCGGTAGGAGCGGCTCGTACGAGAGTGTGCTGCGCGAGGCCAAGGACACCGCGCTGAAGGAGATGGAGGAGAGGGCAGAGATGATGGGTGCCAACGCCATAGTGGGCGTCGACCTCGACTATGAGGCTCTCGGCTCTAACAGCTCTATGCTTATGGTGACAGCAAGCGGAACGGCAGTCGTGATATAAGCTATCAGTATAGACTGTAAATGAGGATTGAACTCTTGTCCATAGGAGGAGAGGGTAGGGGAGAACCAACATCAAGCTAAGAACCATGAGCTTGCTATTGTCCACAGAAGAGGCGACCCACGCCCATAGACTCAGGGGGACACTATGGCTTGACAATGTTTGTGGACGGGTGTCGCCCCACACCGCGGCTGTTGACAATTACAATTACGATAATAAATAAAAAGAAAAACATGATAAGGTCATTGCTGATAACCATGGCTATCGCGTTCTTTCCGGTGGCATCCAGCGCACAGGGCATCACGCCAAAGGCTGCGACGCCTGAGATGGAGTTTATCATGCAGCTCAATGTGACACTCGGCGAGGCGTACACCGTAGGCGAGACACAAGCAGGGCACAGACATGTCATCCCCATAACAGGCGGAGTTTTTGAGGGGCCGCGGCTCCACGGCACGATTATCAACGGCGGAGCGGACTACCAGCTCATAAGCCACGACGGAAAGCGGACGACGCTCGAAGCCATATACTCTATAAAGACCCACGACGGCATCAATATCCATGTGCGGAACGAGGGCATAGTATACTCTGGCAGGGACAGCGATGGCAAGGAGACATTCTACTTCAAGGCTGCACCACGCTTTGAGGCCCCAGCAGACAGCAAGTATGCATGGCTGAACAATGCCATATATGTCTGCTCGCCGTCATTCGGACAACCGGGCACAATAACGCTCGACGTCTGGATGGTGAGATAATCTGCGCCCTTCACGATAGAAGACAGAGAAAACAGAGAGGGAGAGAAGAGAGAGAGGAAAGAAAGAAGGGAAGAAGAAGAGAAAGGGAATAAAGAGAGGAAAGGGAAGAAAGAGAGGGAGGAAAGAAAGAGAGGATATGAAGTGTCAGAATGTCGTGTATGGTCATAATAGGGATAAAAATGCGGTTTCTGTTGTGATATTTGTTCATATTGTCAGTCAAATAAGGCAAAAATTCTTAAAATTCTTGGTTATATCGGTTATTATATGTACTTTTGTGACAGTTTGAAATCAAAAACTAAAATCCAACAGTTTAATCAGTATGCAGAAAATAGAGAAGATTGACACACTTGACAAAAAAATCCTTAACATATTGTCAAAGAATGCCCGTATGCCTTTCAAGGATGTAGCGGCAGAATGTGGAGTATCTCGCGCAGCCATCCATCAGCGTGTACAGCGTCTGATAGAGATTGGCGTCATCTTAGGTTCGTCGTTCAACATCAACCCGAAATCCCTCGGATATACCACATGCACGTATGTCGGCATAACCCTCGAGCGCGGCAATATGTACCGCGATGTGGCTCAGCAGATAGCCATGATTCCTGAGGTTGTGGAGTGTCATTACACCACCGGTTCGTACACGATGCTCATAAAGCTTTACGCGAAAGACAACGAGCAGCTGATGGAGCTGCTTAACGACAAGCTGCAGAATATCAACGGCGTGGTATCGACAGAGACACTCATAAGTCTCGAGCAGTCAATAAAGCGTGAGGTTCCTGTGACAACAGAGGATTAATCCCCCCACACATCTCTCTCTCCCACCATGTGCCGGACACGGAGGTGAGGGATATAACACAGAAAAGAGAAAGGAAAAATACCCATAGGTAGGCTCTATAATATCTTCAACATGATATGTTTATAGAGCCTACCTATATGCATCTATGATACACAATATCTTGAAGACCATATCGCCGTCATCATCGCGCGGCGAGACGTCACCCTCAGAGCAGAACGCCTCTCCCTCATCGGCAACACCACTGAGGGACGGCAGCAAGGCCAGGCAGACCACGGAGAGGAACACCACGGGGAAACCTGGCAGCCCTGGCATAACCGGCGGCAATAACGCAGCATACCAACAAGGGGGAAACTACGCAGCATACCCACCCCAAGGCAGCGGAGTTCAGGGCGGAGTCATGTCCGCTTCATGCCCCTCGGCATCGTTCTCCATTGACGATATTGTCAGCGAGGCGTATTCCGGGTATCCTGACTCTTCGCGGCGGCCTGTCATAGGCATCACTGCCAATGTCTGCGGCGAGGACTATGCCCACCGCCAGGCATATTTCAGACAGGTCACAGAGGCTGGCGGACTGCCTGTGATGCTCTGCCCGATGGAGGATGCCCGCCAGTGTGCCTCGATGCTTGACATTGTCGACGGGGTTATCCTCACTGGCGGCAGCGACCATAACCCTCTGTGGATGGGCGAGGAGCCTGTCCGCGGATTGGGAGGCATCAATCCCGCCCGCGACCGCTTCGAGCTTCTCCTGGCGCGTCTCGCCTATAACCGCAATATCCCCATGCTGGGCATCTGCCGCGGCATACAGACCATGGCGATAGCCTTCGGCGGACACGTCGTGCAGGACATCACCTCGCGTGTGAAGCACAGCCAGGACGCCCCTAAGTGGGAGCCTACCCACAGCATCATCATAGAGCCGCGCGGCGGGGGTGGGGAGGATATGTACGGAGTGCTGGGCAATGGTGTCTGCGCCCGACGTCTCTTCCCACACTATGTCAACAGCTTCCACCACCAGGCAGTCGACGATGCCGGCCCGCTGTTCCGTGTCGCAGCCCGCTCTGCCGACGGTATCGTGGAGGCCATGGAGTGTGTTACCGGCCACAGCGCCCTCGGTGTGCAGTGGCATCCCGAGCAGATGGGCAGGGAGGGGCTGCCGCTATTCCAGTGGTTAGTGTCAGAGGCCAGGATATTCAGCAAGTCAAAATCGCTCCACCGGCGCATCATGACAGTCGACTCACACTGTGACACCCCGATGTTCTTCGCCAAGGGTGTCGACTTCCTGAGCCGTGACAGCCGCATCCTCTATGACCTGCCCAAGATGGACGAGGGGCATATTGACGCTGTCCAGATGGTCTGCTATCTTCCACAGCCCAAGCTGGGGCAGCGTTTCAGCGAGTGTGTCGATTTCGCTGTCGACGGCCCTGCGTCGTATGCCGACCTTATCTTCGACAAGATTGAGGATATCTGCCGCCAGGCCCCGTCGCGTCTCTCCATAGCGCGCACCCCGGCCGATGTCTACCGTGACAAGCGCAGCGGGCGCCACAGCATCATCCTCGGCATAGAGAACGGTCTGGCTCTTGAGCACGACATACGCCAGATACAGCATTTCCGCCAGAGGGGAGTGACATACATCACGCTGTGCCATAATGGTGACAACGACATCTGCGACTCGGCGCGCGGCTGCCAGACACATGGCGGCCTGTCATCATTCGGGCGAGATGTCATACGCGAGATGAACCGCCTCGGCATCATGGTCGATCTCTCCCATGCCGCTGAGACATCGTTCTACCAGGCCCTGGAGCTGTCCTCGACACCTATCGTATGCAGCCACAGCAGCTGCCGCGCGCTGTGCGACCATCCACGCAATCTCACCGACGACCAGATGCGTGCCCTCGCGGCGGCTGGCGGAGTGATGCAGATAACACTGTACCACGGATTCCTCGCCAAGGACGGTGAGGAGGCCACGATAGACACCTTCATCCGCCATCTGTACCATGCCATAGACATCATGGGCATAGACCATGTCGGGATAGGGACCGACTTTGACGGCGACGGCGGTGTGAGGGGCATAGCATCGGCATCAGAGCTGATAAACATAACACGCCATCTGCTGCGCTACAACATGCCGGAGGGCGACATAGAGAAGCTCTGGGGCAAGAACTGGCTGCGTGTGATGAACCTCTGCCAGGCCGCGGCCAGCTGACCGTGGGAGACAGACGCACGCATATATATATAAAGGAATAAACCCAGAACAAAGAAAAAGAAAAGAAAGATAAGATAAACCAGAGAACATGTCACGCATAATATACATCCTTATGCTGCTCGGCATGGTGTCGCTGACATCATGCAAGCACACGAAGACAGCGAGCGACAGCGCTGTGTCACTGCAACAGCCCTGCGGCCCGGTGTTCAATGCCGACTCAGCCTATATGTACTGCTCGCGACAGTGTGATTTCGGTCCGCGGGCGATGAACACCAAGGCCCATGATGACTGCCGCGACTGGATAGCCGGTGAGTTCCGCCGCCACGGCATGGAGGTCACCCTACAGCAGGCGAGCCTGAAGGGCTACGACGGCACGATGCTATCATCATCGAATATCATAGCGCGCTTCACCCCCCGCGGCGCCTCGGCCGATATGCCACGCCTTCTCCTCTGCGCACACTACGACACACGTCCGTGGGCAGACAACGACGCTGACGATGAGAACCACCGTAAGCCTGTCATGGGCGCTAACGACGGTGCCTCGGGCGTTGGTGTGATGCTCGAGGTGGCACGCCTCCTCTCGCTGGCCGACTCGGCGCGGATGGCTGTCGATTTCGTATGCTTCGATGCCGAGGACTACGGCACGCCACAATGGTTCGAGGGCGAGTCACAGGTCTCTGACCCCTGGGCCCTTGGCGCACAACACTGGGCAAGCGAGTATGCCGCAGGGCGTTACCCCGTGAAGATAACATGCGGCATACTGCTCGACATGGTAGGCGGCGAGGGAGCCAAGTTCTACCAGGAAGGGATGTCCATGGAGCTTGCTGGCGACCTCACATCACGTGTCTGGCAGGCGGCGGAGGCTGCCGGCGTGGGCGTGTTCTTCCCAAAGTCGATGGGAGGATATGTCACCGACGACCACGTGCCGGTCAACAACATCGCGGGCATACCATGCACTGACATCATACCATACTACAAAGACTGCCCACAATCGTCGTTCGGACCGACATGGCACACCGTCGACGACACCATGGACCATATCTCGCGCGAGACTCTCCGCGCCGCAGGACAAGCCGTCATACAGTTCATATACCAGTAAAAAATGATGATGAAACATCATATAACCATACTCCTCACTCTCCTCACCCTCGCTGCCCATGGCCAGACAGCAGGGACAGCAGGGACGGTGGAGGACGGCACATCGCCGACATTCCTCCCCACGATGCGTGTGGGCAAGGTGATGCTCGACGGTGACTCGGTGCAGTATGTCGAGATGAACCGCGTCTACTGTTATCCGCCCAAGACATTCACATCGGCAAAGGAGCGCATGAAGTATAACCGCCTCGTGCGCGATGTGAAGCGTGTGCTGCCCATAGCAAAGGAGGTGAGGATGATAATGATGGAGACATACGAGTATCTGCAGACTCTCCCCACGAAACGTGAGCGCGACGAGCATCTGAAGCTTGTCGAGAAAGGAGTGAAGCAGCAGTACACGCCGAAGATGAAACGCCTGACACTGACCCAGGGCAAACTCCTCATAAAGCTTGTATACAGGGAGTGCCACTCGTCGGGCTACGAGCTCATCAACGCCTTCATCGGTCCGCTGAAGGCCGGCTTCTACCAAGTCTTCGCATGGACCTTCGGAGCGTCGCTGAAGAAAACCTACACCCCCGAGGAGGACAAAGAAGACGCCGACATAGAGCGCATAGCAAGACTCGTGGAGTCAGGGCAGATGTGAAAGGGCTCTCTCTAAATATGTTGGTGTTTTTTTATGTCTGTGCCTGGGTGTGTTTATTTATCATAGTGTATAAAAAACTTCCCCCCACCAACCACGCCATTGATTATCTGGCGGGATGGTGGGGGGAATAACTTTTTTACTACATCGTGCCCTGTAGGCCGAATGTGGTCAATACTGCCGAGAGGACAGTAACAAGAAACTGTATTACCTTTGCTACGATATCTTTCTTATTCATAAGCGCTGTGTGTGTGTTGTTTTATGGTTTATTATTTTCCCCTGTGCCAGCCTGTTTTCAGGCTGGTGTCAGCAATCACCCTATAGCCGCCCCGGTCCCTCTAGCCGCCCGGGGGTTATATAGCCGCCCCGGTCCCTATGGCCGCCCGGGGTTTATGGGGCCGCCCCTTTCCCCTGTGCCAGCCTGTTTTCAGGCTGGTGTCAGCAATCACGCCTCGTTGACAACATCAACAGCGTTCTTGGCGGTCTCTGCCACCTTCACGCCGTTGAGAAGCGCCTGAGTGCGGCGGCCGGTGGAGAGGTCGACGGTATACGACGGCACGAAGTTTATATGAGTGCCTATGACATTCTTCGCCACGCTGAACTCCGCCGGAGTGTTCGCTCCGCGTGTCGATATACCTACCTTGAATGTCCCGAGGCCGTTTATCTTCACCGCGTATGACTCCTGCAGCTTGTCGGTCATCACCTCGACCAGCTCAGTGAGGACAGCCTGAACATCCGAGCGCTTCATAGAGCAGTTGCGCTGTATTATCTCAGCCAGGTCTGCCGTGTCCGCTGTGCCCACGCGTATCGCGCGGCCATACCATTTTCCGTTTGCTGTGTCTGTGCGCCCATCCTTGAATGTGCGCTGCATCTTGTAGAGCTTGTACATTACTGCCATAATTCTCTGTGTGTTTTTTTAGGGTTAATGAATTTTGTTTTTCCTCAGGCACGTCTGCCCTCGGCCATGTTATAATGTGTGTGACACGTGTCCTTTCCTCTTCCTCCCAGCCATGGGGTGGGGGAGAATCATCCGCTCTCCCCTCCTCCCCCAAAAAGAAGGCACGAATGCCTATTTCCGCTTCATGATATAGTTCATGAAAGCCTGGCGCCGTCCGCCGTCGATATTGTACGATACATGTAGCCACTGGCTTCCGTCGCTCTCACGGTATTCATATATGAGCTGGTCGAACGGTGTGTTCTCCTTTATGAAGAAGAACATCTTGCGCCCAATCTCGTGGTTACGGATATATATATCGGCAGCCTGTCCGTAGCGGTGTTGTGAGAACTCCGCCCCGCCGACAGCGTCATTGAGGCGTTTCGAACGGTATCCGCTCGTTATCTTTATCACTCCGAATCGCATCCTCAGAGGCTCAAGGATGAAGCGGCACAGGAGCTGGAGATTAGTCACGGCGAGCGCGTCGGCCGTGTTGTTGATGTTAAGCCGTATGGCTGTGGCCGAGCGTGTCATCTCGCTCAGTGTGAAATGTGGCGACAACTGCACGTCGTCCACAACCTTCGGCATACTCGTCTCCACGACCACCTGCGGAGGGGTGGAGATAATCTGTGGTGTGTTTGTCATGGTGTTTCTATTATTAATGAACAGTCTCTATATATTATCCATCTGATATGTTTTTGGGGGGAACGGTCTCCCGTGGATTAACTCGCCGTGGCCTCGTGAAAACCTGGGGGGAACGGTCTCCCGTCTTTTTCTGGGTGCAAAGTTACAACATCCAGGAAGCGGAATCAAGTTTTATGTGTATCAAGATGTGTATAACCATGTGTATCAAGATATGTATCACAACCCATATCACCATGTATATAACCATATGTATCACCATGTATATCACTCACCTCCTAACCCCCTCATTCTCCGCCCTTTACGCCGCCACCCCGACATGCACTGCATCAGCCGGCCATATATACTCCCTGAGCCCCCCACATGCCCCATATAAGCCC